>NZ_AKKV01000027.1 GCF_000269865.1 Fictibacillus macauensis ZFHKF-1 | reverse complement strand
TATTAAACTGTCTATTTTTAAGGGTACAGTTCATATGAAGACTTTCTTTCTACCTTATTAGTGACAGCCACAGTTTTCAGCCGAACCTGTCGTTCCACGTAACTGATCGCCACCTGTTGATTCAATAATTTCATCGGTAACCGTGTTAGAAATCGTATGCGAAACCATTTGCAAAATATCATTCACATCTTCTTGTGATTGCTTAAACTGTTGCACAACGGGAATCTCATCCATTTCTTTCATCATCGCATCAATTTTAGCTTCCACTTCTTTATGAGCTTCTGCTTTTCCGTAATGCTGAAGATTAACTGCTTGCTTTTGCAACGATTTAATCGAAGCAATCAGCGTACTTACTGACTGATTTCCATTGATTTGTGCTTCTGCTTTTTTAAAGAAATCTACTTCTTCAGTTGCTGCAATCATTTGTGCAAGTTCTTTTGCTTTATCAAGAATTTCGCTTTTACTATACTTCATCCTTCGATCACTCCTGCCGTCTCTTCTAGTAAATTGCCACGTAATGTCCACGTTTTGGCATCTGTAACATGTACTTTTACAATCGTTCCGATCAAATGCTTCGGTCCTCTGAAGTTGACGACTTTATTCGATGATGTATGGCCCGTGAGCACGTCTGGGTTCTTTTTACTTTCTCCTTCTACGAGCACTTCAACAACGGAATCGATGTAGGCTTCGTTTTTGGAAAGAGAAATTTCATTTAGTGTGGCATTTAAGCGCTGCAAACGTTCTTTTTTCACTTCTAATGGCACATTATCAATCATTTTTGCAGCTGGCGTGCCTTCACGCGGTGAATAAATAAATGTATAGGCGGCATCGTATTGTACTTCCTTCACAAGCGACAGCGTCTCTTCAAACTGCTCTTCTGTTTCATTAGGAAAACCAACGATAATGTCTGTTGTTAGCGCCGCATGTGGAATGGCTTGTTTGATCTTACCAACAAGCTCCATATAATGCTCTCGCGTATACTTTCGTGCCATTAACTTTAGAATTTCACTATTACCATGTTGCACTGGTAAATGAATGTGTTCAACAAGGTTGCCACCCTTTGCTAATACTTCAATTAAATGATCGTCAAAATCTCGTGGGTGACTCGTTGTAAAACGAACGCGCGGAATATCAATTTTGCGCATTTCATCCATTAAGTCGCCAAGACCATATTCCATATCTTCAAAATCTTTTCCATACGCATTCACATTTTGACCGAGTAATGTTACTTCTTGATAGCCATTGCGAGCGAGATGACGTACTTCTTCGATAATGTCTTCGGGACGACGACTGCGTTCTTTCCCACGCGTGTAAGGAACGATACAGTACGTACAAAACTTATCGCAACCGTACATAATATTTACCCAGCCTTGAATGTTCCCTTTACGAACACGCGGCAAGTTTTCTACGATATCGCCTTCTTTTGACCATACTTCCACGACCATTTCCTTTGAAAGGTACGCTTCTTTAATAATTTGTGGCAAACGATGAATGTTATGGGTACCAAAAATCATATCAACTTGATCATACGTTTGCAGTATTTTAGTAACAACAGACTCTTCTTGCGACATACAGCCACAAACGCCAATTAGTAAATCTGGTTTTTCTAATTTTAACGGCTTTAAATGGCCCAGTTCGCCAAACACTTTATTTTCTGCATTTTCACGAATCGCACACGTATTCAGAAGAATAACATTCGCCTCTTGAACGTCTGTCGTCGGTTCATAACCCATTTCTGTAAAAATTCCTGCCATCACTTCTGTATCATGCTCGTTCATTTGACAGCCGTATGTACGAATATAAAATTTCTTGCCAACACCGATTCGTTTTAAGTCTTCTTCCAAATCATAATCTTTTAAAATTTTAACCGCTTCTTTACCACGTTTTTTAGCATCTTTTAAAGAAGGTGGTTGATAGGTTGATTGAAAGTAAGACGCATAGTCCTTATGATCTTTCATATCTTTCACAGGAACATCTCCTGACTCTTTCATTGTACTTCCTCCCTTGCAAACAGCGAAACTAGAGGTATTCACTCATAACTTCAATATTATAACAAACTTTTTCACGCAATGGAAATGTTCCTTCCTCTACGAAACATAAAGTCCGCAAAAAAAAGCGACTCAATTTCTGAGCCGCTCTCTTTCTGTATTACATGAACTCGGAAACAAGCTCACTAAATGTGTCTTCATCCATTTTTAAATCTGCTTGAGATAAAGCATCTTTGCTATAACCATGCGCTAACTCTTGATACGACGGCTTTTGTGTGTCTTGATAAATAATCCCTTTAACAAGACCATCGTGCTCCATGAGTGTTTGCATCGCTTGAACACGATTAGAAGGATCATACCCTTCGATCGTCCCAAGACTTGTTAAATGTTCTTTAAACCAATCATACGTATTGATTTTATTATACGTAACACATGGTGAAAATACATTAATGAGTGAAAAGCCTTTATGCTGAATGCCCTGCTCTATAATGGACGTTAATTCTTTTAAATCGCTCGAAAAACTTTGAGCGACAAACGTAGCACCAGCTGTTAGTGCTAATTCCATAACATTAATCGCTGGTTCAATGGAACCTTCTGGCGTACTTTTCGTTTTAAAGCCTGTCGATGAACGTGGAGATGTTTGCCCTTTTGTTAGACCGTAAATCTGATTATCCATAACGATATACGTTACATCAATATTACGGCGAATCGCATGAACAGTATGACCCATCCCAATGGCAAAACCATCACCGTCACCACCTGAAGCGATCACCGTAAGATCACGATTTGCCATTTTCACCCCTTGAGCGATTGGGAGCGCACGGCCATGAATGCCGTGAAAACCGTACGATTTAATATAACCGGAAATTCGCCCGGAGCAACCAATCCCAGAAATAACGGCTAAATCGTCTGGCTCTAAACCAACGTTTGCTGCTGCCCGTTGGATGGAAGCTTGTACGGAGAAATCACCACAACCGGGACACCAGTTCGGTTTTACTGAGTTTCTAAAATCTTTAAACGTCGCCATTTAAACCAGCTCCTTGCATTTGTTAAAAATATCCGAAGGCAAGAACGGATTTCCGTCATATTTAAGCACACTTTCCATTTTGTCATGCGCCGCAATATTCATTTTAATAATGCTTGCTAATTGACCCGTTGCATTATTTTCAATAACAACGACTTTTTTCGCAGAAGCGACCAAGTCTGCCATTTCAGCGGTTGGAAATGGATGAATCAGACGAATGTGTGCATGATGAACTTTAAGACCCGTTGCTTCTAAACGCGGAATCGCTTCTTCAATAGCACCACGTGTCGAGTTAAAGCCGACGAGTAAAACGTCCGCCTCTTCATGTGGCGTATACGTCACGATTGGCGTATTAAAGGACAGCTGCTGCAATTTTTTCATGCGCTTATCCATTTGAGCTTGGCGATTGCTTGCTGCTTCAGAAGGCTTACCTGTTTCGTCATGTTCGACACCGGTAACGTGATGAATACCATTTTTCATGCCTGGTATGACGCGCGGTGAAATGCCTGTTTCATTTAATTCATAGCGTTTAAAGTACGAACCATCGTGATCTGGAAGTTCAACATTTTCTTGAAGCGCTCCACGACGAATTTCTACTTTACTATAATCAAGCGGTTCAACGGATTGTTTTCCTAACGATAACTGAAGATCGCTTAATAAAATAACAGGACATTGATACTCTTCGGCAATATTTAATGCTTCTACTGCATCATAAAATGCTTCCTCTGCTGTACTTGGAGCCATTACAACCTTTGGAATTTCTCCATGCGTACCATAGATCATCGCCATTAAGTCCGATTGCTCTTGCTTGGTTGGCAATCCTGTTGATGGTCCACCACGCTGTGTATCAACAACTACTAATGGTGTTTCTGTCATACCGGCTAGTCCGATTGCTTCCATCATAAGCGATAAACCTGGTCCTGCCGATGAAGTAATCGTTCGCACACCCGCATAGTTCGCACCAATAGCCATCGTACATGCAGCAATCTCATCTTCTGTTTGAATGACTGTACCACCGAATTTTGGTAGTTTCTTAATAAGATACTCCATAATTTCTGAAGCTGGCGTAATCGGATACGCCGCCATAAAGCGAACGCCTCCAGCAATAAAACCGAGCGCAATCGCATCATTACCAATCATAAACATACGTTTTTGACCGTCTGCTTCTTTTAATTGGAAGCCTTCTAATTCACCACCGGCTGCTTCTTTAAAGTATTCAGCGCCTTTTTTAATAGCTTCCATATTCTTTTCTACGACTTTCGCTCCTTTACGGGCAAAAATCTCTTCGACTACTTCTATGTAAGCATCTGTCGATAAATTTAAAACGGCACTCGTAGCACCAATGGCTACCATGTTTTTCATGAGAGACGTACCTAACTCATTAGCGATTTCTGTAAACGGTACAGAAAACAAAGCAACATCCGCATCTTCCGGAACAACGGGCTGAAACTTCGCATCACCAATAACAACGCCACCTGCACGTAATTCATGAATATTTACATCAATGGTCTCTTGATCAAATGCCACAAGAATATCAAGATCGTCTGAGATGGAACGCGTCTGCTGTGTGCTTACACGAATTTTATTGTTCGTATGACCACCTTTAATACGAGAAGAGAAATGACGATAACTATATAAATAATAGCCGAGACGATTTAACGCCATCGCAAAAATCTCACCGGTACTGTCAATTCCTTCTCCTTGCTGTCCACCAACTTTCCAAGAAAGCTGATCTATCATGAACTCCACCCCTTCTTTCATTATATCAACTAACAGCTTTCTTTGGTTTTTGTGTAAAACCAAAAAGATCATGTATAAAAATGCGCTCATTTCTAAGGAAATTAAGCGCTGCTGTACAATGCTGTATTATAAAGCTGTTACTTAAAAATATGTACTAAACGTCTACAATTCTAGACCTAAACCTTTAAAAAATCAAGCGAAATGGCAAATTCCTAGAAAACGCTCTACTGGTTCAATAGAAGGAATCTTTTAAAAAAGAAGAATCCATCCATCCTCTCACTGTAAAAAAACCTGTCTGCACTACGAGCAAACAGGCTTTTATACATTTAATGTCCATTAGCGTGGCTCAACAATAAGTTTAATCGCTGTACGTTCTTCTCCATCAATCATAATATCAGTAAAAGCAGGAATACAAATGAGGTCAACTCCACTCGGCGCTACAAATCCTCGCGCAATCGCTACTGCCTTTACGGCTTGGTTCAATGCACCGGCCCCAATTGCTTGTATTTCAGCCCCGCCACGTTCTCGAAGGACTCCGGCAAGTGCACCAGCTACAGAATTAGGGTTGGATTTTGCTGAAACTTTTAATATTTCCATTTCTTTGTACCTCCTTAGAGATCTGATACCCATTCTACTATATTCATTGAAAAGGGCCCGTATTCCTGCACCAAAGAAAAGATAACTGTCACAATCTACAAATTTATTTGCCCCTGCTTAATCGGACACTAGTCAAAGAATGGTTGATCGTCATTTATCAATATAGTAGAAATGTTTTTAGCAACTCCGGTGGCAGGATCACATTCTATTAGTACAGCACTTAACTGTTCCCGTCCTGAGGCTACTTCAAACCTAACAGGTAAGCTCGTTAAGAACTTCTTCATCACCGCTTCTCGGTCCATTCCTAAGATGCCATCATAGGGCCCTGTCATGCCAACATCTGTCAAATAAGCGGTTCCGTTTGGTAAAATGCGGCGATCATTCGTTTGAACGTGTGTGTGTGTACCCACAACCGCAGTTACTTTACCATCTAAAAACCAACCCATCGCTTGTTTTTCACTTGTTGCTTCTGCATGAAAATCAACAAAAATAATGGGCGTACGTTTCCGCATTTTTTCTACAAGTCTTTCAGCAGTTTCAAATGGACAATCAAGCGGTGGCAAAAATGTTCTTCCTTGTAAGTTGATAATCCCAACTTCTAGCTGATTCATTTTCAAAATAGCCGAGCCGTTCCCTGGTGTTCCTTTTGGGAAATTGGCCGGACGAACAAGTTGAGGTGTCGTATCAATGACTTCAAATACTTCACGATTATCCCATGCGTGGTTACCAAGCGTAATCGCTTGCGCGCCTGCTTCAAAAAAACCTTTGACGATTTTTCCGGTAATCCCTCTACCATGAGCAGCGTTTTCGCCGTTTACAATCGTTACGAGTGGCTGATATTTCTTTTTTAGTTTTGGCAAATACGTATCGATCATGTTACGGCCTGGAGCGCCTACAACGTCTCCAACAAATAATATTTTCATGTGGTTCTCCTTTATTTCTTCTCATAAAAACAAAATAAAGTGGTATAAACCACTTTATTTTGCGTACTCAACAGCTCGCGTTTCGCGAATCACTGTTACTTTAATATGTCCTGGGTAATCCAGTTCATTTTCGATTTTTTTCGTAATATCTCGAGCCAGTCGGTATGAAGCAACATCGTCTACAAGATCTGGTTTCACCATAATGCGAATCTCGCGACCTGCTTGAATAGCGAATGATTTTTCCACACCTTCAAACGATTCGGAAATCTCTTCAAGCTTTTCAAGACGACGAATGTATGTTTCAAGTGTTTCACGACGGGCACCTGGACGTGCTGCTGACAACGCATCCGCTGCTGCAACAAGTGTAGCAATGATTGACGTTGGTTCAGTATCACCATGATGCGAAGCAATCGCGTTAATAACAACCGGATGTTCTTTATACTTCGTTGCTAATTCCACACCGATGTCTACGTGACTTCCTTCTACTTCATGATCAATCGCTTTTCCAATATCATGTAGCAATCCGGCACGACGCGCTAAATGAACATCTTCACCAATTTCAGCGGCCATTAATCCTGATAAATAAGCGACTTCCATTGAATGTTTAAGAACGTTTTGACCATAGCTTGTACGATATTTCAGACGACCGAGAATCTTAATAAGATCCGGGTGAAGACCGTGAACACCAACCTCAAAGGTTGTTTGCTCACCTACTTCGCGAATGTATTCATCCACTTCACGGCGAGATTTCTCTACCATCTCTTCAATGCGAGCTGGGTGAATACGACCATCTTGAACGAGCTTGTCCAAAGCCATCCGCGCAATTTCGCGACGAATTGGATCAAAACCAGATAAGATTACCGCTTCCGGCGTATCATCAATAATCAAGTCAATGCCTGTTAACGTTTCAAGCGTACGAATATTACGTCCTTCGCGTCCGATAATGCGACCTTTCATTTCATCGTTTGGTAAGTTAACGACAGAAACAGTCGTTTCAGCAACGTGGTCAGCCGCACATCGTTGGATCGCAAGCGAAAGAATTTCTTTCGCCTTTTTATCTCCTTCTTCTTTCGCGCGATTTTCCATCTCTTTTACCATAATGGCCATTTCGTGGGAAACTTCATTTTCCACTTCTCCCATAATGATGAGTTTCGCTTCTTCACGCGTGAATCCAGAAATTCGCTCCAGTTCCTTTTGTTGCTCTTTAAGCAGCTCTTCCACTTTGCTTTCAATTTCTTCGATTTGTCGCTGTTTTTTGGTGAGAGACTCCTCACGTTTTTCTAGTGATTCCTCTTTTTTATCAAGGGTCTCGCTTTTTCTGTCAAGAATCTCTTCTTTTTGAACCAATCGTTGTTCTTGTCTTTGAAGCTCATTTCTGCGTTCTCGAATGTCACGCTCAGCTTCCGAACGAAGTTTATGAATATCATCCTTCGCTTCAAGGAGCGCTTCCTTCTTGCTCGCTTCACCGTCTCGCTTTGCATCTTCAATAATTTGAGATGCAGCGCTTTCCGCGCTTGAAATTTTTGCTTCGGCAATCTTCTTGCGGACAAGATATCCGACAACTGCACCGACACCAACTGAAAGCAAAATGGAGATGATTAAAATTGCGTTATCCATGTTTCCACCTCCTCTTGCTATCTGCATTTTTTACTGGGTCATAAGCATCAATCGTGTAACAAAGTGTTGTGCACAAGTCATGCCAATTTTTAATTCAGTAAGGTATCTTTTAATTTCATAAGAAATCAAAGGTTATCTTCATTTTATAAAGGAATACAGATGATGTCAAGAGTTGTCAAATTATCTATCATAAATGTTCCTTCAAAAATTGGCAAGTGTTATTTAACACCATATTTTAGCAAAAATCATCTTCTACGTTTCATTCTATTACTGAACGCCGTCAAGATCAGCTAAAAACGTCTACTCTTTATAGAAAAAAACGACCGTTTGATCAACGGTCGTTTCAGCACTATTCCGTTAGTTCTAGTGCTTGTTCTTCTGCTTTATCCGACGTTTCAACTTGATTTATTTCTTCGCCAAGTTGATAGTACGTACGAATTTGTGAAACGATTTCTTCAGCAATATCTCCGTTTTCCTTTAAAAATTGCTTAGAATTTTCTCGTCCTTGGCCGAGGCGATCCCCTTCGAACGAATACCAGGCACCGCTTTTTTGCACGATATCAATGTCAGAACCAATATCAAGAATTTCCCCTTCTCTTGAAATTCCTTCACCGTACATAATATCGACTTCTGCTTGTTTAAATGGCGGCGCTACTTTATTTTTAACAACCTTAATTCTTGTTTTATTACCGACCATGTCTGTTCCTTGCTTCAACGTCTCGGCACGGCGAACCTCTAAGCGCACCGAAGAATAGAATTTAAGCGCACGGCCACCTGGTGTTGTTTCAGGATTTCCAAACATAACACCAACTTTTTCACGAATTTGGTTAATAAAGACTGCGATCGTTTTTGATTTATTAATCGCACCAGAAAGTTTACGAAGAGCTTGTGACATTAAGCGCGCCTGCAAACCAACGTGCGAATCACCCATTTCACCTTCGATTTCGGCTTTTGGTACAAGTGCTGCTACAGAGTCAATAACTAAAATATCAACCGCTCCACTACGAACAAGTGCTTCAGCGATTTCTAAAGCTTGTTCGCCTGTATCTGGTTGTGATAAAAGAAGTTCATCAATATTAACGCCTAGCTTTTGTGCGTATACAGGATCGAGCGCGTGCTCTGCATCGATAAAGGCTGCTTGTCCACCATTACGTTGCACTTCGGCAATCGCATGAAGAGCGACCGTCGTTTTACCAGAAGATTCTGGTCCGTATACTTCAATTATGCGTCCTCTCGGATAGCCGCCTACCCCAAGCGCAATATCAAGTGCTAATGATCCACTTGAAATCGTCGACACTCGTTGTTCCGCTTGCTCCCCAAGCTTCATAATCGATCCTTTTCCGAACTGTTTCTCAATTTGGCGCAAGGCCATTTCTAAAGCCGCTTTGCGGTCGCTCATGAAATCACTCCTCAATAAATATATAGATATGCACGATGTACATGATGTATCTTTAATCTCATACGTCTATTCTACTTCTTTTTTGATCGTTTGCCAATCTTTTTTACGAACATTTATTCGATTTTTTATTGACCTTTTTTGACCATATCCATTAAATAAAACAACCCGTACTTAATGGTGCGTGCTCGAATGGCTTCACGAGAGCCTGAAATATGCACTTCATGAACCGTTGTTTTTTGATTTGTTGAGAGACCAATAAAAACCGTACCTACTTCTTTTCCTTCACTTTCTTGTGGCCCTGCAACGCCCGTAAAACTAATTCCAATATCTGCACCTGTTTTCGTACGCGCGCTTGCTGCCATAAGCTCCGCACACGCTGCACTCACAGCGCCTTCTGTTTTTAATAGAGAAGACGGAATATCAAGAAGAGCTTCTTTCATCTCATTGCTATAACTTACGAGGCTTCCTAAAAAGTAAGCCGAACTCCCATCAAGTGACGTCATCTCAGCTCCAAAGCCGCCTCCTGTTAAACTTTCCGCCGCGGCAACGGTTAAACCCTTCTGAACGAATAACTGAGCTGCTTCCTTCATTAAGGTCGTCTCATCATAGCCGTATAAAAACTCACCAACGCGTTCCGTAATTCGATGTTCCAACTGATCGAGTGCCAGCAACGCCTCTTTTTGATCATGAAACTTTGCCGATAATCGTAACGTTACTTCATGATTTCCCGCAAGAGGGGCAACCGTTGGATTTTGTTGTTCGTCAATAATATCTTGGAGCGTTGCTTCTAATAACGACTCCCCAATGCCGAAGAAACGGAGCACTCTTGACGTAATAGGAGCTGCTTCTGGTTGAAGCGCTGCTAAATAAGGAATGGCATAGTTTACAAACATCGGACCCATTTCTTTTGGCGGTCCCGGTAATAAAATATACGTAATGCCCTCTACTTGCAAGGCCATGCCAGGCGCCATGCCAAACTCATTTTTCAACACATGGCACCCATCTAATACGAGTGCTTGCTTACGATTATTTTCTGACATTTGTCGTTTCGAGCGCTTAAAATAGTCTTCAATGTGTTCCATGGCATCCTCATCATATGTTAGTGGTCTTCCTAACAAAGAAGCAATGGTTTCTTTCGTTAAATCATCTTTCGTCGGCCCAAGGCCTCCTGTAAAAATAATTACATTCGAGCGACGCTGTGCCGTTTTAATCGTCGCTGTTAATCTCGTGCTATTATCGCCCACTGCCGTATGATAAAAAACATTTACACCTAGAGTGGCTAACTCCTTCGAAATAAATTGGGCATTACTATTTACGATTTGTCCTAGTAATAATTCACTTCCAACAGCAATAATTTCAGCATTCATTTTGGTCCCTCCACTAAATTTTATACGTTAATAACAGGAAAAACAGGAGAAAAGGTTCTCCTGTTTTTCTGCTCATTTCGATGATAGCATAACTTCTTTATTTTTAATAAAATATTCCCACCCTGAATAGAGCGTAATAGCTGTTGCTAACCATAAAGCTATTTGGGCAAACGGGATCTGAATCCAAACAAACGGCATGTTATTCAACAGTAACGCTGAGATGGCCACAATTTGAATCCATGTTTTTATTTTTCCTAAATTGCTGGCAGCAATAATCGCACCTTCTGCTGCAGCCACTAAGCGGATGCCTGTGACAGCAAACTCGCGACTTAAAATAATGATTACCATCCACGCTGGTGCATACCCAATTTCAACCAACGCTACGAAGGCTGCTGTTACTAACAATTTATCCGCCAATGGATCCAAAAATTTCCCGAAATTCGTTACTAGATTTAGCTTGCGTGCATAATACCCATCGACCCAATCCGTACAGGAGGCAATAATGAAAATAATCGCCGCGACCAGTTGCGTAACCGGCAGAGAGGCGCCGAGTATATGAACCGTTCCCCAATGAAACGGGGCTAACAATACAATCATGAATACAGGAATAAGCAAAATCCGAGAAATGGTAATTTTATTAGGCAAATTCATTTTGTTTCCTCCAATTATGACACATCACGACTTTAATTCCCAGCAGTGTTGTTATTAATGACGATTCGTTGGTGAATGCCGCTATTGACGGAAGGCAGCGGATAAGAAAATGCTTGATCATTAATTGTCATTTTTGCATTATTGGTGGCGCCTATATTAATGGATACCTCTTTGTCTTTTGAGACGTCAAACTCAACCGAATCGCCTTTTTTATATGTTTTTACTGTTTTTTTCTGCCCTGTCGTGATTTCTAAATACACTGGACCTGTCATTTTAAACCCAACTACTAAGCTTTTACCTTTCGTAAAGTCATACGTTGTTACAATACCTTCAGTTCCTTTTTTTACAAGCTTTCCACTAGTGTCTTTCTTCTTGTCTTTCTGTTCTTGCTTGTCCTCTTGTTGCTTTTGATCTTTCTTTTTGTCTTGCGCTTTGAAATCTTTTGATTGTTCGACTTCCGCATGATTCGTTGTGTTATGTGGAGCTGAATTGCCATCATCACTGCCAAGCTTTACATACAAGAAATAAACAATAACACCAATAACAATAATACCAGCAATGATAAGGAGCTTCGGTAACCATTGCGCCAGTGCTGCACTGCCTTGTTGGTCGTTTTGTTTATCGCGTTCACTTCGCGGTACAAATTCTGTCGGTTCTTTTTCCGCTTCAGGGATGTCTTGTTTATACTGCTCAGCAATCTCATCATAAGACAAGTGAAGCGCTTCTACATATTGTTTAATAAATGCGCGCACATAAAAAGGTCCGGGCAAAACCCCATAATTCCCTTCTTCAATTGCTTGCAAATATCGCTTTTGAATTTTTGTTTTTGTTTGGAGCTCATCTAATGACAAGCCTTGTTCTTTTCGTTGTTCTTGCAAAAAATTCCCTAGTTCTGTCACGTTAACCACCTTCCACTCTTTTCACTCAATCAAATGCGGAAAATCCGACATCTTTTTCGATTACTTCGTATGTAATAGTTTCATTTGGATCGTTGCGCAGTTCGATGATGTAATCGAAATCATCTAACGTATATTCCGTTTGTTGCACAAAAACATCGGGATGTTCAATCACTTTTGCGGATGGAAGACGCATAATTTCACGAATTAATTGCCAATGTTTTTCATTGGATCGGCGAACAGATACAATTCCATCAATGATATATACATGATCAGAACTATATTCATCTTCTGCCATTTGCGTACGAATGGTTTGTCGTAACAATGTAGAAGAAATGAATACCCACTTTTTGCTTGCACACACACTTGACGCAACGATTGATTCTGTTTTACCAACGCGAGGCATCCCACGAATCCCAATCAGTTTATGACCTTCCACTTTATACAGTTCCGCTAAAAAATCAACGAGCAAACCAAGCTCGTCTCGAACGAATCGAAATGTTTTCTTATCATCTGCGTCTCTTTGTATGTATCGGCCATGCCTAACAGCGAGAATATCCCGTAGTTTTGGCTTACGGAACTTCGTAACAGTAATGTTATCCATCGATTGAAGGATGGATCGAAGTCGCTCGACTTTCTCTTGTTTGTCTACATTAAGAAGCAAGCCGCGCCTTCCATTATCTACTCCATTGATGGTGACGATATTAATGGCAAGCATACCAAGAAGAGAAGAAATATCGCCTAAAAGCCCGGGGCGGTTTTTATTAATTTCATACTCAAGATACCAATCTTGGTCCCCCATAGTCATTCCCCTTTCTTGATTGACCCGTCTTTTGAACCGCTTCATTAATTAATAATATCCGATTTCAATTTATTATGAAAGAAAAAATAGAAGGATGGCAAAAATAATTCGCCATCCTTCTTCGCTCTTTTACTTATGGGATTGAACAAGTTTGACCATCATATGGGCGATGGCATGCTTTTCTTCGTCGTTTGCAACGTTCCAAAGATCAGCAAGCACTTTTTCTTCCGCGTTTTTTGGTTCAACGTTTGTTGCCAAATAACCGCCGATTTCAGTCGCTAAATTAGAAACAGTAGCTTCATCCATTCCTTCACCTTGAGCATGATCTAAGCGATCATTTAAAAATTCTTTCCATTGCCCGAAGTTATCTAACACTGACATGCAATCTCCTCCTTAAAATGTGATACACCTATAATATTTCAAAAAGAGGCTTTGTTTATGCATACCGTGCTTAACTTTCTTTCAATTACCAACCACCATTTGCATCAAGAATATGACCATTAATATAGGAAGAATGCTGAGATAGTAAAAATAAAGCAATGGAAGAAATTTCATCAGGTTGTGCTAGGCGCCCCATCGGAATGTCTTGGGCAAGTTGCTGTAGCTCTTCGTCTGTAAAGTCAGCCATCATCTTCGTAGCGACTGCACCAGGGGCAATAGCGTTTACACGAATATTTGATGGGCCTACTTCTTTTGCTAAAGACTTAACGAAGGTGTTGATTCCACCCTTTGTTGTTGAATATACGACTTCACATGATGCGCCTCGCTCACCCCAAATAGAAGAAATAAACAAAATGGTACCAGCCTTTTTTTTAATCATCGCTGGAAGCAATTGTTTCGTTAGTAACATGGGACTGAGTAAATTAACGTGAAGGATTTTATTTACTTCATCATCACTCATATCTGGCAATAAACCGTAGTGCGCAATACCACTGTTATGAATGATCGCATCTATTGGCATATAAAGAGCGTTAACAAGGTCACTAACGCCTTTTAGCGAGGAAAAATCCGCGGCAACAACTTCCATTTCAATAGCATGTAGCGCAAGAAGCTCTTTTTTTAGCTCTTGTAGCGCATCTACTTGTGTATGCCCATGCATCACAAGGTTATAACCAGCTGCTGCAAGCGTTCTACATAAACTTTCCCCAATCCCACCGCTTGCACCCGTCACCAATACCCATTTCATATGTATACTCTCCTTCTCCATATGGAAAGCCACCTTGGTAAGAAGGTGGCTTTTTAGCTTACTGTTTTTTCTTCACTTGGCAAATTGTTAATTGGCTTTCTTGGAAGTGACTCGCTAACACTTCTTGCAACCCTTCAACACGCAAGCCTTCGAACGTTGGAATAACATCAAATAAATTCATATCATTAAATGCATAGCGCGTAAACTGATTTGCAATAAACTCCGGAGAATTTAATGCTCGTAAAAAGGCACCAATTTTCTTTTTTCGCACACGATCTAATGCTTGTTGTGAAAGCGGTTCTTTTTTAAATGTTTCCACCATCGTTGCTATTTGTTCCGCAAAACGATCTGGATCCGTTGTATCTCCACCAATCATCGAGAAGCCAAAACCGCTTTCTTCTGTATAATCAAAAGCAAATGATGGGTCAATTAACCCTTCACTGTAGAGTGTTTCATAATTTTTTGAGCTTTTGCCAAACATCATTTCAAGCAGGACATTAACCGATAGCTCATGCTGTAGCAATGCTTTTCCTTGGCGATTCGGCTGTGCTTCCTTATATCCCATATAACATTTCGGCGTTTGTACTGGCATATAAATGACATCTTTTTTCTTAGCAGGCGTCGATGGTTCTTCATCAAAAAAGCGCGTAACCGGCGGCTGATCGCTATAAGACTTGGCTTGTTGATTTTCTTCCACCATGCTCATTATTTCATTCGCGTCAACTGGACCTACAATAAAAAGCAACATATTACTTGGATGATAAAACGTATGATAGCATTCATACAAATCATCTTTTGTTATGTCTGTAATGGATGCTACCGTTCCTGCTATATCAATTTTAACAGGATGACGATGATACATATTGGCAATTAAACCAAAATACACACGCCAATCCGGATTATCATCATACATTCTAATTTCTTGAGCAATAATCCCTTTTTCTTTTTCTACAGTCTTTTCCGTAAAGTACGGAGCTTGCACAAAATCAATAAGCGTTTGTAAGTTTTTCTTTACATCATCCGTTGTGGAGAACAAATACGCTGTTCGATTAAAGGATGTAAACGCATTGGCAGATGCTCCTTGCTTACTAAAGTCTTGAAACACATCGCCATGTTCTTTTTCAAACAATTTATGTTCCAAAAAGTGAGCGACCCCGTCTGGTACCGTTACTTTTTCCTGTTTTCCTAACGGTATAAATTGCTGATCCACTGAACCATACTTTGTTGTAAACGTTGCATACGTTTTGTTAAATTCCGGTTTTTCTAAAATATATACATTCAACCCATTTGCTAATGTTTTAAAATGCAATGTTTCTTCTAATTGATCAAACTGAAGCTGCTTCAACTTTATTCTCCTCCTTTCCTTTTAAGAAATAAATCGTATCCAGCTGAACTTTCTTCGCCACTTCAACAATTTGCTTTTTCGTTACCGCTTCAATCCCATCAAGCCATTCTTCAATCGTACGTTTATGACGGGAAATAACCTCGTGATACAGGACTTCTACAAGACCCGTTGCATCATCAATTGTTTCTAGAATTTGATTGCGAATCATCGCTTTTGTTTGCGCTAGTTCTTGATCAGAAAAATCACCCGTCACGATGGCGCTTAACTGTTCACCAATAATTTTAACCGTTTGCGCATAGTTACCTGTCTCAATACCTGACATAACAAAAATGATACCTTTATGACTTTCAAAACGAGAGGCCGCGTAATAAGCTAAGCTTGCCTTTTCACGTACATTGATAAAAAGTTTTGAATGAGAAAAGCCTCCAAAAATACCATTGAATACTTGCAACGCTAAATAATCATCATCTTTATATGTTGTATGCGTTCGATAACCAATATGAAGCTTTCCTTGTTGTACTTCTTGCTCTTCGAAAATTTCTTTTACTTTTTCTACATTTCGCGAAGAAACTTCTGATTGAACGTGTTGCTCTCTACGTGCTAACGAAAAATGCTTTTTCGTTAGCGTTTGCAGTACCTCTTCTTCAAGATCACCAACTACATACAAATCAAATTCATCTTCAGCAAGAACGTTTTGATAATACGCATACAAAGAAGCTGGCGTTATTTCATCTAATGCTTGCTCGTCTCCGTAGACGTTAAATCGATACGGTTCATTTTCAAACATCAATTCTATTAGCCGTTTATTAGCATAGCGCATCTTATCATCATAAATGGATTGAATTTGTTGACGAAGCGATCGTTTTTCCTTAGACACTACATCGGCAAGGAATGCATCTTTCTCTTGAGCAGGATGTAAGACAACTTCAGAAAGTAAAGCAAATGCTTCCTCTAATAAGGGGGTACGATCACTTAAAAACTTTTCGTTCGCCACTTCCATGCGAAAGCTAATAATTTGATATTCACCTTTTTTTGATAAATCTACATGTAACGTAGCTCCATACAATTGGTCAAGAGCTTCGCGTAACAACTGTGCACTTGGATAACGTTTTGTGCCGCTTTGTAATACATACGGTAATAGCGCACGTTTAGTAACTTCTTCTTCGATGATGGGTCGTTTGACCTGAAGAGTAATAGAAGTGGTTTTATACTTTTTTGTCGGAATTGTATGTAAGGTAATGCCTGGTAATGATTGTACATGGTGTTGAACAAGCGCCATGAGTGTTCCTCCTCATCATTAAAAATCTATCCTAGTGTACCCACATTCCATAGTAAACATGTCTTTTCCTTCCTGTAAACTAAAACGATGCTAAAAAAAAGCGAGAAATAAAAAAAAAGCGCTCTCGACAAAGGGCGAGAGCAACTTTTTTTAGCATTAACGCTTTCCTTTTTCGTATGGTTTTCCAGATGCTTTTGGCGCATCTGCACGCCCTACAAAACCAGTTAGCGCAAGAATGGTTAATACATATGGCAAAACGAGAAGAATTGCATTTGGGATTTCTTTTAAATACGGAATTTGTTCTCCGGTAATACTTAAGCTCTGTGCTAAACCAAAGAACAAGGCCGCTCCCATAGCACCGAGTGGATGCCATTTCCCAAAAATCATCGCTGCTAGCGCCATAAACCCTTGTCCTGAAATCGTTGAGGCGCTAAAGTTTCCTGAAATCGTAGCGACGTAAATAGCACCACCAAGCCCAGCAAATGCACCACCTAAAATGACAGAAATATAGCGTGTTTTTATAACATTAATCCCCATTGTTTCCGCCGCCATTGGATGTTCACCGACAGAACGAATGCGTAAACCAAATGGTGTTTTATAAATAACAAACCAGACAATGACCGCTAACGCAACGGCAACAAAAGAAGTTACGTAAGCACTAGAAAATAACCAATCTCCTAATAAAGGAATCTTCGATAAAAAAGGAATATCGCCTTTATTAATACGCTCTTGAATATCAGGCGTTTGACCCGCGTCAAAAATCTTTTTCGTTAGGAAGACAGAAAGTCCAGCTGCTAAAAAGTTCAGCGCAACCCCACTAACTACTTGATCAGCTTTTAACGAAATACTTGCAATTGCGTGTGGAATGGCAAAAATCGCGCCAGCAACAATCGCTGCTACAAAACTCATCCAAGGAGAAGCAGCGCCTAAGCCCCATTCCTGTCCATAGTACGTAAAGAGAGCACCAATAAACGCTCCAAACATCATCAAGCCTTCAAGACCGATGTTAACAACTCCCGATCGCTCACTCAGCACACCGCCTAGTGACGTTAAAATAATGGGAGCTGCTGAAACAATTGCAGCAGGAATGATCAGGGCAAGGATTTGTAGAAAATCCATTATAGTTTACCCCCTTTAGTAAAACGGTTAGTCAGCCAGTGAACAAGATAGCTACATGCAACAAAGAAGATAATTAACGCAATGATGATTCCGACAAGTTCAGTCGGAACACCTGCTGCTGAAGACATTTCGAGCGCTCCTTGTTTCAATCCTCCGAATAAGAACGCGGCGACAATAATGCCGATCGAACCGTTCGCTCCAAGTAATGAAACGGCGATTCCGTCAAAACCAACTCCTGTAAAGGCGTTGTTAATCGACATGTACTGGAAAGTGCCTAACCCTTCCATCGTTCCTGCTACTCCTGCAAAAGCTCCTGAAATCGCCATTGCAAGGATGATGTTTTTCGAAACATTAATTCCAGCATATTGCGAGGCATGTTGGTTAAATCCAACAGCACGAAGCTCATAGCCTGTTGTTGTTTTCCATAAGATAAACCACATGATAACAGCAACAATAATAGCAACGATTAATCCATAGTGCATACGAGATCCTTCCGTTAGTTCTCCTAAGAAAGCAGAGCCTAACGAGGCAGACGATTTAATGTCCTTCGTTCGCTCACCAGGTTGCAATAAATACGCACGAATGATGCCATTTGTTCCATAAAGAGCAATATAGTTCATCATAATTGTCGTGATTACTTCATGGACTTTAAACTTGGCCTTTAATAGACCTGGAATCACACCCCAAATCGCACCAGCCAGGGCTCCTGCAAGGATCGCTAGCGGCAAATGAATAACCATCGGAGCATCTAATGAGATTCCCACATAAACAGACGCCAGCCAGCCTACAAGGACTTGTCCTTCTACCCCGATATTAAAGAGCCCTGTTCGAAAAGCAAAGGCAACCGCTAACCCCGATAAAATAAGCGGTGTTGCTGTTCGTACGGTTTCTCCTAAATTATAGCTATCTCCAAACACACCTGTAACGAGTGCACCGTAGGCAGCGATTGGATCATAGCCACTTACAAGCATTATAATGGCACCAATAATCAACCCTAAAATTACCGAAAATACAGGAACGAGTATTGGAAAGAAGCGCCCCTTCATCATTTTCATACTTTATCACCCGCTTTATCTTTCTTACCACCAGCCATTAATAGACCAAGTTCTTGTTCTGTTGTTTCTTTTGGATCGACAATGGCAACGATTTTCCCTTCATAAATAACGGCAATGCGATCGCTTACATGCATAATTTCATCTAGTTCAAAAGAAACGAGTAAGACCGCTTTGCCTTTATCACGCTCTTGAATGAGCTTAGAGTGAATAAATTCAATCGCTCCTACATCCAGTCCACGTGTCGGTTGCGCTGCAATCAAAAAGTCTGGACTGCGGTCCACTTCACGCGCAATAATCGCCTTCTGCTGATTGCCGCCTGAAAGTGCACGTGCCGGTGTATGAATACTTGGTGTTCGCACATCAAACTCATCAATTAATGCTTTTGCTTTATTATGAATCGTTTGAAATTTAAGAATTTTGTGTTTAGAAAACGGTTGTTGATAGTACGTTTGCAATACCATGTTCGTACCAATTGAGAAATCAAGAACGAGTCCATGTTTATGGCGATCTTGTGGAATGTGCCCTAATCCTGATTGCGTTACTTTTCGAGGTTTCTGGTTCGTAATATTTTCGCCGTTTAACGTAACCGTGCCGCTTTTTACTTTGTGAAGCCCTGTAATCGCTTCAAGTAACTCGGTTTGTCCATTTCCGTCTACCCCAGCTATTCCTAGAATCTCTCCACTTTTCACTTGAAGATTTAACTCATTAACGACTGGAACTTTTCGTGAATCTTCTACGACTAGATTCGTTATTTCTAAAACAGCACCTTTGGGTTGTGCCGGTTGCTTTTCGACTTTAAAATTAACTTCTCGTCCTACCATCATTTCCGCTAAATGGCGTGGACTTGAGCTAGCAACGTCAACAGTACCAATGCCGCGACCTCTTCGGATAACGGTACAGCGATCACATGCTTCCATAATCTCTTTCAATTTATGAGTGATTAAAATAATCGACTTACCTTCAGCAACTAACTTTTTTAAGATTTCCATAAGCTCATGAATTTCTTGTGGTGTTAACACCGCTGTCGGCTCATCAAATATTAAAATTTCAGCGCCGCGATATAATGTTTTTAAAATTTCAACACGCTGTTGCATACCAACAGAAATGTTTTCAATTTTCGCATATGGATCTACACGCAATCCGTATTGATCAGATAACTTCTGAATTTCTTTTGCTGCTTTTTTTAGGTCAATTCTACCGCCAGTCGTAATTTCGCGCCCTAAAATAATATTTTCGGTAACGGTAAAGTTTTCAACGAGCATAAAGTGTTGGTGAACCATGCCAATTCCTAGATTGTTAGCAATATTAGGATCAGTAATATCCACTTTCTCACCTTTAATGTAAATCTCACCTTGCTCTGGTTGATATAAACCGAATAAAACGTTCATTAATGTCGATTTACCTGCTCCATTTTCACCGAGCAGCGCATGAATTTCCCCTTTTTGTACTTGCAGCGTCACATTATCATTTGCGACAATGCCAGGAAATTCTTTGCGAATGTTTCTCATTTCAATGACATACTCCACGTATGCTTCACCCCTTATGAAATGCTAGCGTCAAAGGTATCCATGCCCTCCCTTGTCCGGGAGTCGGAAGTCTAACCTTTCTTGGCGTAAATAAAGGCTAGTACGTCAATACTAGCCTAAAAGTGTGGGCAAACCGCTAAATCACTCATAGCTGGTCGCTTACAGGCTCATTACCACCGCGTAAAAAGTCTGCTAACTGTTGACCTTACTACTACTGTATACAAAGAGATTTGCCCTGTTTGTATGACAAGATTGCAGTCAATACTAGCCATTATTCATTTTTTATTATTTTTTAAGCGTTTTCAAAAATTCTTCATACTCTTTATCGTCTTTTGGAACTTTTAATTCGCCATCTTTAATTTTTTTCTTGAACTCGTCCACTTTAGCAAGCGCATCTTTAGATACGTTTTCTTTGTGTGGCGCGATGGAAACCGCGTCTTTATCAAGACCAAATTCTACAACTTTTCCACCTGGGAAATGACCTTCTTTTGTATCTTTAGATACTTGTTGTACTGCGATGTCTACACGTTTAACCATAGATGTTAACGTTACACCTTGTGGTTGACCTTCTTCAAATTGATCGCGGTCCACACCAATTACCCATACTTTTTTGCCGTTTTTCGCACGGTTTTTTGCTTCTGTAAAGATCCCTTTTCCTGTTCCACCTGCTGCATGATAGATAATGTCTGCGCCTTTACCGTAGAACGTGTTTGCAATTGCCAATCCTTTTTCTGCTTTATTGAAGTCGCCTGCGTATTGAATCATGATTTCAGCTTTCGGGTTTGCCATTTTGACACCCGCTTTAAAACCGTTTTCAAATTTCTTAATCAGTGGGCTTTCTACACCGCCAACGAAACCAACTTTATTTGATTTTGTTTGCATACCAGCAATTAAGCCAACTAGGAAGCTTCCTTCGTTTTCTTTAAATACGATACTTGCAACGTTCTTTTTATCTACTACTGTATCAACGATTGCTAGCTTTCCTTTTGGTTGTTGATCCGCTACTTTTTTAATGTCATTTTCCATTAAAAAGCCAATGCCGTATACAATATCATATTTGTCACGAACGAGCTTGTTTAAGTTTGGTGCATAATCGCTCGGTGAGTTTGATTGAAGATATTTGAAATCGCTTCCACTTTTAAGTTTGTTATCTGCGCCGAATTTTTGTAAACCTTCCCATGCAGATTGGTTGAATGATTTATCGTCGACACCGCCTGTGTCGGTTACCATAGCCACTTTAAACTTTTTGTCATCCGCTGCCTTATCATCCTTACCACATGCTGTTAACAGCGTTCCTGCTGCCAATGCGAGACTTAGCATAACTCCAGTACGTTTCTTCAATTTCAGTTCCCCCTAATTTTTTTATGCAGATCGTGTCATGACGCTAGTTCTAAAGAATTCGGCACATCACCCCCTAAAAGTAGTCAACGCTATAAGCGTTTACGAACGACTGTGAAATTGAACTTATCCGCTCTAAAGTAATTGCAAGAATATAAAATCGGTTCATCGTGTTGATCGTAATGAACTTGTTTTAATACGAGTAAAGCTGCTTCTTCAGGACATTGCAATACTTCGGAGATGCGATCATGATAACCTAAAGGTTCAATATTTGTTACGGCATACATGATGCGCTTGCCAGCCTCTTTTTCTAACATTTCTAATAGTGAAACGTATTTATGTTGGACCCCTTCTGGCATAAGCGCTTCCGGTATATGATCGATACAGTAGACAACCGGTTCCCCATCCGCGGTCCTCACCCGTTCGATTACATGAAGCATTTCTTCATGATCCATATTGAATTTATTCTTTAACTCATCAACGGCTGGTATAGAAACAGACGATATAAAAACAGTGGCTGCTTTTTTTCCAGCTCGTTCAATCATTTCCGTTACGCTAAATAATTCTTCAATTCCAGATGAAAAAAGAGCTCGCGTCCGAACAAATGTCCCAACACCGTGTTTGCGGATGAGTACGTTTTCATCTTCAAGAATGCGAAGCGCTTCACGCAACGTTGCTCGACTAATACCGAGCTGTTTCGACAGTTCGAATTCAGACGGAAGCTTCTCTCCTTCTTCATACTTACCTTCTTCAATATCAGCTTTTAATTTTTCTATGACTTTTAAATATAAGAGACGATGGTCCGTCTTAATTGACACGTTTATCTTCACCTCAACAACCTACAAAAACTAAGTCTAAATACCCAGTTTTTTCGTTGTAATCTTTTTGTACTATGGATTTATCAGAATCGACATAAATATATCATTTTTTTTATGAGAAATAAATACTATTTTTATATATTTTTTTAATTGGTTAAATTAACCGAAAATTTAAAATCATCTGATGTCTTACTTCTTTTCATAAAACCCTTTGTTATCAAGGACTTTTTTGATTTTTCTAACATGTTGTCACGTTTTCAAACGCTCGCTGAATGAAAAGAGGACATGCTTTTCTAACAATAAAGCCACAGAACTTCAAACGAAGTGTTTGAAGTTCTGTGGCGATTGTTAATGATTTGATGCTTGCGAAGAATCTGGTAATGAAGTAATAAGAACCTCACGTGGCTTACTGCCTTCGTATGGTCCGATAATTCCTTTAGCTTCCATGGCATCGACTAAGCGCGCTGCTCTTGAATACCCTACGCGAAAGCGCCGTTGCAGCATGGACACCGAAGCCGTTTGCATGTCAACTACGAGCTTGACAGCATCGTCAAATAACTCATCTTCGTTCTCAGTTGCCATAACTGTAGGCTCATCGGTTGGAATCATTTCTTTTTGATATTGTGCTTTTTGCTGAGAAATGACAAAGTCCACTACTTTTTCGACTTCCTGATCGGATAAAAAAGCCCCTTGAATGCGGGTTGGTTTAGACGAACCAGATGGTAAAAATAACATATCTCCTCGTCCAAGAAGCTTTTCAGCGCCTCCCATATCTAAAATGGTTCGTGAATCGGTTTGTGAAGACACACTAAATGCAATTCTAGAAGGGATATTCGCTTTAATTATACCGGTAATAACATCAACACTTGGTCGTTGGGTGGCAATAATTAAATGAATTCCAGCGGCCCGTGCCATTTGTGCTAAACGTATGATTGCATCCTCTACATCACCGGAAGCGACCATCATAAGGTCAGCAAGCTCATCTACAATAACGACAATATAAGGCAGAGTAGGCTGCTTCCCTTCGTTTTCTTGATTATACCTGCGAATGCTATCGTTATAACCTTCAATATTTCGTGTGCCACTATGTGAAAATAAATCATACCGACGTTCCATTTCTGAAACAACCCGTTTGAGCGCTTGTGCCGCTTTTTTCGGTTCCGTAACAACCGGTGCTAATAAATGAGGCACACCATTGTAAACGTTTAGTTCTACCATTTTAGGATCAATCATCATCATTTTCACTTCATGAGGCTTTGCTTTCATAAGGATACTTGTAATAATGCCATTAATACAAACACTTTTACCGCTTCCCGTCGCACCAGCTACTAGTAAGTGAGGCATTTTTGATAATTCTGCTACGATGGGCTCACCCGAAATATCACGGCCTAATCCAATGGAAAGAGGGGTAGATTGCGTTTGAAATTGATTCGATTCTAACACTTCTCGCAATGTAACCATCGATACTTCTTGATTAGGTACCTCAATGCCTACAGCAGACTTTCCAGGAATAGGTGCTTCAATACGAATATCTTTAGCGGCAAGTGCAAGCGCGATATCATCGGCTAAGTTAACGATTTTACTCACCTTTACCCCAACATCAGGATACACTTCATACTTCGTAACCGCTGGACCGAGATGAACCTTTAACACTCGCGCTTTTACCCCAAAACTATCGAATGTTTTTTCCAGCTTTTTCGCATTGCTTTTACTTGAAGCATGCTGTCGTTCTTTATGTTGTCCTGTTGCTTTTGGACGCAATAATAACTCAAGAGATGGTAAATGATAATTCTCATTATGTTCGGCTTCTTCAAGAAACGTTGCCGCCGGGATGACCATTTCTTCGGGTGAGACCGCTTGCTCTTCTTCAAAACCCTTTGAACCAAACTTTAATTGCACAGCGGACTCCTCTTGCTGCATGTCATTGCGTGTAAAATCTTCAATAATCGGTTCATCGTAATCATGTGCCGTAATCACCTGTTCAGCAGGAGATTCTTCTTTCGCTCTGGTCGTTGATTTTGGTGTAGGTGGTTCTTTTTTTGCTTCTTTACGGGCTTTATTTACCTCTTGTAGTTTTTCATATGTAGTGGATAACCCTTTATTTAATCCTTGTGCAATGATAGAAATAACACCGGATAGTGATTTTCCCGTTACTAATATAACAGCCACAATCATGATAAAGAGTAAGATGACGGCAGATCCTTTTGTGCCAAATAAAAAATGAAAAGTGGCAAATCCAAGTGCGCCAATCATTCCGCCTCCTAAATCACCTGTACCTTGATGGGACAACGCGTTCCAATATAGCTCCCATGTATTGCGAAGCACAGAACGTTCCTGCCATTTTCCTGTTGCTGATAGCAATGAAAATAAACGCAAATGGCTAAATATGAGCATAGCGCCGTAAAATAAATAGACACCTGCTAAGCGTCGATTCCAAAGTGGAGGCGTAGCGCGCTTCCAAATTAAATAAATGGCAATAACTAGCGTTCCAACAAGCAATACACCGTACCATTCTCCACTAAAAAACCGTAAGAATTGTACAAAGGCAAGTCCAACTTTACCCATCTTTGCTAATGCAAGCAGCGTTAATGCTAAAAGCAACAGTCCCGCCAACTCAAAGCTTAGCTGCTCTTTCCAGGCGGATGCTTTCTTTTTGGCGCTTTTTTTATTTCGTTTCGCCATTCCCTCACCTCCGTCTTAAAACTAACGAAAGCAGCCACGAAATACGAGGCTGCTTTTCTTCTAGTATAGCATGATGTCCTATTCTTTTCTATTGCTTACTGAAAGGGAGGAAGAAATAATCGTACCCGGACAGCATGATGACAGTAAGTAATGAGCGGGATCGGTACTCATCACCCGAACAATTTGATAGTGGTCCGGTGATGTTTGAACGACTGTCACTGGGACCCCTTTATACGTCAACCACTGCTCTTGTTGTTGCTTACTCTCTGTTTGATCAGCAGGAAACAATACATCGTGTGGCATCATCGTATATAAAATCACTGAACCACCTCACTTGCATCATCGCGCTCTTTTTTATACGCTTCCATCAGTTCATTTAGCTTAGCAATCGCTTGGCCTACTCCTCCTACTTCGTTAATAAGACCGTAAGCGACCGCATCTTTCCCAATAACGTTTGTTCCAATGTCTCTCGTTAAATTTCCTTTTGAAAACATAAGTTCTTTGAATTTTTCTTCTGTAATGCCTGAATGACTCGTTACAAAGTTAATGACGCGTTCTTGCATCTTATCTAAATATTCAAATGTTTGTGGAACGCCAATGACGAGGCCCGTTAAACGGACTGGATGAATCGTCATAGTAGCGGTTTCAGCGATATAGGAATGGCGAGCAGACACTGCAATTGGAACGCCAATGGAATGGCCGCCTCCTAATACGAGCGAAACCGTTGGCTTTGATAAAGACGCAATCATTTCTGAAATAGCCAGTCCCGCTTCGACGTCGCCGCCAACGGTATTTAATATGATTAATAAGCCTTCGATTTTCGGATTTTGTTCAATAGCTACAAGCTGTGGAATTAAATGCTCATATTTCGTCGTCTTATTATTTGGCGGAAGCTGAACATGTCCTTCAATTTGGCCGACAATCGTTAAACAATGGATATTGGAGCCTTCCATTTGTGGAACATTCGTTTGACCGAGTGATTGCAGTTTTCCAATTAAACTATTCTGATCCGGTTGTTGCTCTTGATTTGGCTGTTTAGGCTCTTGTTCCTCATTGCCCATCTCATCTGGCATACATGAACCCCCTTTATACTTTCTTTTAGTATGAACGTGGGATTCTTTTTCATGCATTTGCTTCCAAATAGAAAAAGAAAAAACCTACATCTCTGTAGGTTTTCTCACATTAGATTTCCATAATAATCGGCATAATCATTGGACGACGACGCGTTTTTTCAAATAAATATTGACTGAGCGAATCACGCATATTGGACTTTAGTGACGACCAATCTTTTACCTTTTCTTGCATACATTTAGCTAACACTTCTTTAACAAGTGCATTTGCTTCTTGCAGAAGTTGCTCGCTTTCTCGTACATATACAAATCCACGCGAAATAATTTCGGGACCAGAAATTATTTGGTTACTGGCTTTGCTAATCGTTACAACGACAACGAGAATCCCATCCTGTGATAGCAATTTACGGTCGCGTAACACAATATTACCAATATCACCAACGCCAAGACCGTCTACTAACACATTGCCCGAAGGAACTTTTCCGAAACGTTTGGCGACACCATCCGTAAATTCAACGACTTCACCTTTTTCCACAATAAAAATATGATCTTCTGCTACGCCTACTTCAAGCGCTAAAGATTTGTGAGCCATTTGCATTTTAAACTCTCCATGCACTGGAATAAAATACTTTGGTTTCATGAGGCTCAGCATTAACTTTAGTTCTTCTTGACTACCATGCCCAGAGACGTGGACTTTTCGTTGACCAAAAATGACCTCCGCTCCAGTGCGCATTAATAAATCAACAATGCGTGCTACAGATCGTTCATTGCCCGGAATCGGTGTCGCTGCAATCACAATCGTATCACTATGACGAATCGCAATTTGTCTATGCGCTTTATGAGCCATTCTAGAAAGGGCCGCCATCTGCTCTCCTTGACTTCCCGTCGTTAAAATAGCAATGCGATCTTCTGCATAGTTATTCATTTGATCAATTGAAATAATACTATCTTTTTCAATGGTTAAGTAACCTAAATCAGAGGCAATTTCAACAACCTTTATCATGCTCCGCCCTGTAATCACTACTTTACGATTACTTTTTGCAGCTGCTGTAAAGATTTGTTGAACACGGTGAACATTCGAAGCAAACGACGCAATAATGACACGTCCTTTTGCTTGTGCGAATACCGAATCAATTTCATGACCAACTGATTTTTCAGAGCCTGTCATGCCAGGTCGTTCGGCATTTGTGCTATCGGATAATAAGCAGAGAACACCTTTATTAGCGAGCTTAGAAATTCGCGCAAAATCAGTATGTTTACCATCAATTGGTGATTGATCAATTTTAAAATCGCCCGTATTTACAACAATTCCCTGTGGCGTATGAACAGCAATTCCAACAGAATCAGGAATGCTATGGTTCGTACCGAAAAAGGATACTTTGTTCGCGCCAAACGGAAGGACCGTTTCTCGCGTAACAAGCACCGTTTTTGTGCTTCTATGAATGCCAGCTTCTTTTAGCTTAGCCTCTACAAGACCCAACGTTAGCTTCGTACCATACACAGGTACAGATAGTTGTTTTAAAATATAAGGAAGGCCGCCAATGTGGTCTTCATGAGCATGCGTAAGAAAAATCCCCTTCACGCGTTCTTCGTTTTGAACAAGATACGTTACGTCAGGAATGACAATATCAATTCCGAGCATTTCCTCTTGCGGAAACATGAGGCCTGCGTCTAGAACAAAAATGTCTTCGCCTGACTCTACAACGTACATGTTTTTGCCGATTTCTCCTACTCCGCCCAGTGCAAAAACTTTTACTTTATCCATATTTGGTTGTTTAGTTGTCAATGTAATAATCCTCCTAGTTGTAAGTGTTATGTATCTTATGTCGTTATCCGTTCACATCACTTAGTTATATTATAGCGTATGTTGGAAAGCGAATACAAGGAGAAGCACATTGTCATTATAAAAAAGAGCAGCCAATGGCTACCCTTTTTTCAGAGTCTGATGATCTCTTATCTTAGTCTGTTTACGCTTTTATTTTGAGTGTGTCTAATACCGTTGAAAGTGCGGTTCGTTGTTCTTGATTGAGTGGTAAAAGCGGCAAGCGGACACTGCCAACGTCTAAGCCACGCAGTTGCAAGGCTGTTTTTACAGGTGCAGGACTTGGTGCTTTAAATAGCTCATCCATTACCGGCAATAATTTACGGTGAAGCGCTGCTGCTTCTTTTACTTGACCTGACTCAAAGTGAGCAATCATAGCTTGCATCTCATCACCAATGACGTGTGAAGCAACGGATACAATTCCACTAGCTCCCACAGCAAGAGCAGGCAATGTTAGCCCGTCATCACCACTGTATAAGTTAAAATCTTCTGGCGTTTGTTCAATAATTTGACTCATATCTCCTAAGTTACCACCTGCTTCTTTTACCGCAATAACGTTAGGAAGCTTTGCGAGAGCTACAACTGTTTCTGGCGTCATGCTAACAACCGTGCGGCCGGGAACATTATACGCCATAATCGGTAGCGTAACTGCTTTTGCAATGGCTTGAAAATGAGCAATAATACCTTCTTGGCTTGGCTTATTATAATAAGGCGCAACGATCATAATCGCATCAACACCAGCTTGTTCTGCTTTTTGAGAAAGTTCAATCGATGCTTTCGTATTATTGCTACCAGTTCCTGCAATTACTGGCACACGCTTGTCTACTACCTTGACAGCATGTCGAAACAACGCGAGCTTCTCCTCATTAGAAAGGGTTGGAGACTCGCCTGTTGTTCCTGCAATCACAAGGCTATCAGAGCCGTGTTCAATTAAGTAATTAATCAGTTTCGTTGTTTTTTGAAAATCAATATTTCCTTTGCTATCAAACGGTGTCACCATTGCCGTACTTACTTTTCCAAAATGCATCATCATTCGCTCCTTCGATTCTTTAGTTTTCCTCACGTATTACAACGGTTGTGAAGGTTTTTTATTCAAGTCGAATACACGATGAAGCGCATTAACGGCATTCACCATATCCTCTTGTTTAACAAGCACCCAAATGGTCGTATGAGAGTCAGCAGATTGCAAAATATCGATATCTTCCTCAACGAGAGCCGCGACAATTTTTGAAGTAACGCCGGGTACGCCCGACATGCCCGCGCCAACAGCTGAAACTTTTGCACAATTTGGTGTAATTTCATACTGATAATCTAGGCGCTTTAAAACGTCTTCTGCATGAGCGGTTTTGTCTCCCATCACCGTGTAGTGAATACTTTTCGGTGAAATGTTAAAAAAGTCTACAGAAATTTGCTCGTGAGCCATCGCCTTAAATACATTATTATGCAGCTCATAATTAGAGTCTTGAGCCGTTACTTTAATTTGGGTCACGTTAGGAACGTGAGCAATCCCCGTAATAACATGCTCGGCTACGTCACTTCCTGCTCCACCTTTTCCAACAGCTGCTGTGACAAGTGTCCCAGGCAGTTCAGAATATGTGGAACGAATGCGCAAAGGAATCTTTGCTTGCATGGCAATTTCCACTGCACGCGGATGAATGACTTTAGCGCCTTGATAGGCCATATTACAAATCTCATTATACGTTACCGCCATTAACGGACGTGCGTCTTTTACAATGCGTGGATCGGCTGTCATGACGCCTTCTACGTCTGTGAAAATATCAATAAAATGAGCACCAAGAGCCGCACCAAGTGCTGATGCAGACGTATCGCTGCCTCCGCGACCTAGTGTTGTCGTGTCACCTAATTCATTTTCTCCTTGAAAGCCGGCAACGACAATAACATCATGTTCTTGTAACATTTGCACTAGACGCTCGCATTTCATCGCTGTAATCCGTGCATTCATATGGTCATTACTCGTTGTAAATCCTGCTTGCGCTCCTGTCATAGCTGATGCTGTCAGTGATTTACTTTGCAATAAATTTGAAAAAACGACCGAAGAAATCACTTCACCACAAGATAGCAGCAAGTCATATTCCCGCGATTGTAAAGTTTGACCAGATGTTTTCGTTAATCCTAACAACGTATCAGTTGCGTACGGATCGCCAACACGGCCCATCGCTGACACGACACATACAACTTTATATCCTTCTTTTACTGCACGAACAACGTGTTGCGCAGCCATTTCTCGGCTTGAACTGTCCTTTAAGGATGTGCCTCCGAATTTTTGGACAATGATTTTCATGAATATAGCACCTTCTTTAATTAGTTCAACAAACCTAACTTCACTAAACTTTCAGCAATTTGGACAGAATTCCAAGCAGCACCCTTTAATAAATTGTCAGATACAACCCATAGATGAAACGCATTTTCACGATCAAGATCTTTACGAATTCTTCCTACGAATACATCATTTTTTCCAACAGCATCAGCTGGCATCGGATAGATTTGAGAACTAGGATCATCCTGCAACGTAATTCCTTCTGACGATGCTAGTAACTGCTGTACGTCTTTTACAGAGGCGTGCCCTTTTTCTAGTTCTACATAAACCGATTCAGAATGACCTGTTTCAATAGGAAGTCGCACACATGTAGCAGCAACTTCTAAGTGCGGCATATGCATAATTTTCTTTGTTTCATTGATCATTTTCATTTCTTCAAACGTGTAGCCATTTTCTTGAAACTTATCAATTTGCGGTACAGCATTAAAGGCAATTTGATAGTGTTTTTCGTCGCTAGCACACGGTAAAATGTTTGGCGTAAACGGTTTTTCTTCAAGAATAGCCGCCGCTTGTGTTTTTAACTCATTAATGGCCTGTGCCCCTGCACCTGAAACGGCTTGATAAGTGGACACAACGACTTTTTTCAAACCATACTGCTCATGAAGTGGTTGCAGGGCAACGACCATTTGAATGGTTGAGCAGTTAGGGTTTGCGATGATTCCTTGATGATCGAGCAGATCCTTTTCATTTACTTCTGGAACGACTAAAGGAACATTTTCTGTCATACGAAAAGCGCTCGTATTATCAATAACAATTGCTCCACGCTTTACAGCTTCTGGCGCTAGTCTTTGAGATATAGCTCCTCCAGCAGAAAATAAGGCAACATCTACCCCTTCAAAAGCTTCTGGTACCGCTTCTTGTAACGTATACGTTTCACCTTTAAAAGTAACTGTTTTACCAGCGGATCGTGCACTTGCAAGAAGCGAAAGTTTGGAAATAGGGAAATTTCTTTCCTGTAATGTTTTTAACATCTGTTGTCCAACCGCTCCGGTAGCACCGACAACAGCTACATGATATCCTTGATTGCTCATTTGCTGTATCTCCTTTAACTTATAATCCATTATTCATATCACGACAGAAGGAGAAACGATATGGTTTCTCCTCTAAAGAGAACCACAGATGATGTGTTTCTCTCCTTTTACATATAAGGTTATTTCACATTTTAACATACTTCCAGCTTCATAGCCCTATTTTTCAGCAATCATTTTAATGAGAATCATACATTCGCAACACGGGCTGAAGTTGCTGTCCTTCAAGAGCGGCTTCAATTGTTTCTACTACATAAGCCATATGTGCAACGAGCGAATTTTGCTTTTTCACATGATCGTCTTGACCAAATGGTACAAAATAAACATTTTTTGTAGATAGCAGGCGCATGATGTTTACGCCATTTAATCCAAGGCCATCATTTGTAGAAATGGCAAGAACAACTGGACAAACATTACGCATCGTTGCCTTCGCTGCCATAAGCACAGGTGAATCCGTCATAGCATTGGCAAATTTGCTGATGGAGTTTCCTGTTAATGGCGCAATCACCATGCAATCGAGCGGTGTTTTCGGACCAAAAGGCTCCGCATCGACAATCGAATCAATCGGCTTGATGCCCGTTACATCTTCAATTTTTTGCAACCAATCTGCACCTTCTCCAAAGCGTGTATCTGTTTTAGCAACAGTATGCGTAACAAAAGGCGTTACTTTCGCCCCCTCATTAATAAGACGCTCAATCTGTGGATAGACGTCACCATACGTACAATGCGAACCCGTCAAACCAAAACCGATATGTTTTCCTTTAACGTTCATCTCGCTGTCTCCTTTCATCCAACATAAGCTGCGCTAAGACTTTTCCTAGTATTTGCCCGGCTGTTTTTGGCGCGACAATGCCAGGAAGTCCTGGTGCTAGTAAGGCTTTAATGCCCCGCTTTTCCGCATATTTAAAATCCGTTCCACCCGGTTTGGAGGCCAGATCAATAATAAGCGTATGAGGTGGCAACTTGGAAATCACTTTAGAAGTTAAAATCAATGATGGAATCGTATTAATGCACACATCCGTTGTCGTCATCTCTTTTTCCAACTGATCAAGGTGAAACGGCGTTAAACCCATTTCACTAATACGCGCAAGATGTTCAGGTCTACGTGCCCCTACTTTTACTTTCGCTCCAAGCGCAGCAAACGCTCTAGCCACGCTCACTCCTACTCTCCCAAAACCAAGAATAGCAGTCGTTGATTGATGAATGGTCGTATCCGTATTTTGAATGACCATCATAATCGTACCTTCAGCGGTAGGAATGCTATTGTAGATGGCTACATCGTCTCGTTCAAAAAGTTGAATATGCTTTCTGCCACTTTCTTTTATAATGCCATCTAAATAGTCGTTAGTGATCCCTGAAAACACACAGCAATGTTGCGGTGTTTGTTGTAATTGCTGCACTGTTAATTGAATTTTTTTATTCGAAAAAATCGTATCTATTTCACCATGAGGTCCCGTAGCATTTACCGGAAGAATGATAAAATCTAACCGAGAAAAGTTCACTTCCGTTATCTCTGTTTTTGAAGCACCTGTAAATCCATGATCTAATTGATCAAAACCAATAAGAATCAGGTTCGCATCAAGCTGAGATAACTTCCTTATGACTTCCAGCTGTCTTGCATCGCCTCCTATTACGGCGACTTGACAATCTGTTAACATAATTCAAGCCCCTTTCTTTCCACCGTAACAAACAGGGGATCATTCTTTACAGTCGCAACACCATGTTATGTAACGACGTTTGTTCTGGTGACTCCGAGTTATGTTCCCACTGTTTACTACCGCTTTACATAAGCAGTATATTCGTGACGGTTAGAAAATGATTGAAAGATTTTATAAAAATACGCCCGTTTTACCGAAATGCTTCTGATCGCTTTTTGCACAAAAAAAACGAATGAAAGCGCCATATTTCGCGCATTCATTCGTTTTTACACTATTGCAATCGTTTAGGTAGCTCGCCTGTTGGACTTACTAATGAGGCCGAACAAGGTGTACTAAAGATTTGTCGTGCTAATGCATTGACGGACTCAACGGTCACTTCATCAATTAATCCCGTCATTTCATCAAGTGTACGATGACGATTTAAAATCAATTCATTTTTACCGTTACGGCTCATACGACTATTCGTACTTTCCAAGCTTAGCATTAAACTTCCTTTAATTTGCTCTTTTGAATTTAGCAATTCTTTTTCGGTAATTCCATTGTCTTTCAGATCATTTACAATTTTTTCAATCGTATCATATAATTCATCAAGTTGATGAGGAGCCGTACCTCCATAAATGGTAAAAAGACCATTATCGCGGTAAGCTGAGTGGTAAGAAAAGACGGAATAGGCTAAACCACGCTGTTCCCGCACTTCTTGGAATAAACGACTACTCATGCTAGAACCGAAGATGTTATTTAAGACAACTAATGAAAAAGAGGACGGATCTTTCAACGCAATACCAGGATACCCAAGACATAGATGGGCTTGCTCTGTTTCTTTCACACGCGCAATACGACCACTTGTAAAAGTAGGTGCTTGTAGTGGTGCATCACTCGCTTCACCTTGATAGGAACCAAATAATTCTTCAATTTCTTTAATAAAAGAATCATCGACATTTCCTGCTACTGAAACAACAACATTTTCAGGTGTATAATGGTGAGACATATACTCACGCAATGCATCCCCATTGAACGTATGCAACGTCTCTTCTGTACCGAGAATAGGATAAGCTAACGGATGATCTGTAAAGCTAGCACGACTTAACATATCGTGTACGATGTCATCGGGTGTGTCTTCGTACATTTTAATTTCTTCTAGCACGACATTTTTTTCTTTTAATAATTCTTGCTCATCAAACGTTGAATGAAAAAACATATCGCTTAAAACATCTAACGCACGCGGCGCATGCGTATCTAATACTTTTGCATAGTAACACGTATACTCTTTTGACGTAAATGCATTCACTTGACCGCCAATGCTATCAAATGACTCAGCAATTTCTCGCGCACTTCTCGTTTTCGTTCCCTTAAAGAACATATGCTCTAGAAAATGCGAAACACCATTGGTTGCGGGCACTTCAAAACGAGACCCCGTGCCAATCCACACGCCAATAGCTACAGAACGAACGGTCGGGATCTTTTCCAATACGACGCGAACGCCGTTTGGACATGTATGTTTAATTATCAAACTTGTTTCCTCCTAGCTGTATCACTCAATCGATCAACATTCTTAGGAACAATATACCATTAACCTCTCTATCATACAACCATCTCTCATTTCGTTCGCAAACGCTTTTCATCCATTAATTGCGTTACCGTTCCAATGCTATATCCTTTCGCTTTTATTCCTGTAATCATGCGTTCCATTCCTTTAGCCGTAGCCTCCGTTGGGTGCATTAAAATCATGGCACCCGGGTGAACTTTTCGCAAAACGCGCCCTACCATTTCATCTGCTTGGGGTTTTCGCCAATCGACGGTATCAACACTCCATAAAATCGTCTTCATTCCTAAACTGTTCGCTACGTTTACAACCTCATCGCGAAAACTTCCACTCGGTGGAGCAAACCAAACCGGTGTATGAGCCGCCCCCAGTGTTGCCGTAATAACTTGGTTTGTATTTTCCAGTTCTTCAGTAATTCGTTGCTTTGTTAATTTTTTTAAATCAGGATGTGTATACGCATGATTACCAATCTCATGCTGTTCATCAACAATCATTTTTGCTAAGCTTGGATTCTTTTTCACCCATGAACCATCTAAGAAAAAAGTCGAGGTGACATGATGTTTTTTCATCGTTTCAAGCAACAGCGGTAAGTATTCATTGCCCCATGCCACATTAACGAGTAGAGATACCATTGGCTTTTGTGGATTTCCTTTGTAAATGGGCGCAGGTGGTAAGTCTTTGAGTGAAACAGCTGGTGATGTTTGTCGAAGCACAAGCTTCTTTTCATCAAAGGTTTGTTCTTTTTTCATGTTTTTATAGGATGCTTCAACATCAAGAGAAAGACCATTATAACCAGGTATCGCTTTCCAAACAGGATCAATCACTGCATTCGTTGGCGGTTTATTCATAAGAGACGCTTTTTCTTGCAACGTTTGATATAAATCATCTTTATCTTTCGGTTGATTCATAACAGCTATGGCGAGTGTTTGTTCTTTTAACTCCTTTACATAAGCCGATGTAAACGGATTGTAAATACTAACGGCTGCTATGATCATAAGCGAAGCTAGTCCGCCTTTAACGAGCCATGATTTTTTCATACGAGTCCCCTCCCCGTATCACTATATGTACTATCACATCTCATTAGACCGTAAAGGAAAAAACACAAAGAAAAAAATCCGCTCCATAGACGATTGTCTACGATTCGGATTTTTTTAATAACGCTTTTAGTTTTGTTCTTGTTGCTCTTGTTCTTTCTTTTGTTCTTTAAGAACAACTTTTCTTGAAAGATTGACACGCCCTTGATTGTCAATTTCCATTACTTTCACTTTAATCATATCACCAAGTTTTACAACATCTTCAACTTTTCCGATGCGTTCTTCGGCAAGTTCTGAAATGTGCACGAGTCCATCTTTACCGCTAAACAGTTCAACAAACGCGCCAAATTTTTCAATGCGTTTTACTTTACCGTCATAATATTCGCCAACTTGTACTTCACGAACGAGATCAGCAATGATTTTTTCCGCTTGCTCGTTCATTTGTTGGTTACTAGATGCAATAAAGACCGTACCATCTTGTTCAATGTCAATTTTAACGCCTGTTTCTTCGATGATTTTATTAATCACTTTACCGCTCGGTCCAATAACATCACGAATTTTATCCGGGTTAATTTTCATTGTTAAAATTTTCGGAGCATATGTTGAAAGTTCACGACGTGGCTCAGCTAACGTTTGCATCATCGAAGAAAGTATGTGCATACGTCCTTCTTTTGCTTGTGTTAACGCCTGTTCAAGTATGTCACGATTGATTCCAGAGATCTTAATGTCCATTTGAAGTGCTGTAACACCTTGATCTGTACCAGCCACTTTAAAGTCCATATCGCCAAGGTGATCTTCCATGCCTTGAATATCTGTTAATACAGTAACATCTTCTCCGTCGCTTACGAGTCCCATCGCAATACCAGCAACAGGCGCTTTAATTGGCACACCTGCATCCATCATCGCTAATGTACTTGCACAAATACTTGCTTGAGAAGTCGAACCGTTAGATTCTAACACTTCTGAAACGAGACGAATGGTATAAGGGAATGACTCTTCTGAAGGAATCACCGCTTCTAATGCTCGTTCCCCAAGGGCACCGTGACCAATCTCACGACGGCCTGGTCCACGCATAAAGCCTGTTTCACCAACACTAAATGGCGGGAAGTTATATTGATGCATAAAGCGCTTAGACTCTTCAACACCAAGACCATCAAGTACTTGCACATCGCCTAGTGCACCTAATGTACAAACGCTAAGTGCTTGTGTTTGTCCACGCGTAAACAATCCTGATCCGTGTGTACGAGCCAATATGCTTACGTCAGAAGCTAGCGGACGAATTTCATCGACTTTACGACCATCTGGACGAATTTTATCTTTAAGAATCAGACGACGTACTTCTTTTTTAATGAGGGATTGAAGTGCTTCTTTCGCTTCTTCTACACGCTCTTCGTCTTCTTCTTCGTATTTTTCTACAACGCGCTGTTTAAGCGCATCTAGTGCGTCTTGACGTTTCTGTTTTTCGATCACAGAGACAGCATTTTTTAAATCATCTTCAACAAATGTTTGTACCGCTTGCAAAAGTTCTGGATCTAATTCATGAAGTTGAATGGTCATTTTTTCTTGACCTACTTCAGCAACGATTTTCTCTTGAAAAGCAATTAACTTTTTAATTTCTTCATGCGCAAACATAATGGCTTCAAGCATGACTTCTTCAGGAACTTCTTTCGCTCCTGCTTCTACCATGTTAATTGCTGCTTTCGTACCAGCAACTACAAGGTGAATATCACTTTTTTCATTTTGTTCAATCGTTGGATTGACGATAAATTCATTGTCAATACGACCAACTGTTACACCAGCAATCGGTCCTTCAAATGGAATGTTTGAAATAGAAAGTGCAACAGATGAACCGATCATGGCTGCCATTTCAGATGAACAGTTTTGATCTACACTCATTACTGTACTTACAACTTGCACCTCATTACGGAAACCATCTGCAAATAACGGACGGATTGGACGGTCAATGAGACGGCTTGCAAGGATCGCTTTTTCACTCGGACGACCTTCACGTTTAATGAAGCCGCCAGGAATTTTCCCAACTGCATAAAGACGCTCTTCATAGTTGACCGTTAGAGGAAAAAAGCTTAAATTTTTTGGTTCTTTTGAAGCAACAGCTGTAGATAATACGGCTGTATCTCCGTAACGGACAAGGACTGCACCGTTTGCTTGCTTAGCAAAGCTACCGATTTCAAATGACAGTTCACGACCTGCCCAGTCCATAGAAAAAATACGTTTCTCTTGTTCCATTTCTTCTGGTACTCCTCTCAACAGTAAAGCAATTATTTATTCTTTTATTATATCCTAAACTCCGTCTTCCTAAAAAGAAAAACTAGTTTCATTTCCAAAATTAAGGAACGTTTTAAACTCCCCATTTATGTAATGGTTTATTTACAGAAAAAAAGCGGGAAAGAAATTCCCGCTTTTTCCGATTATCGACGTAGTCCAAGCTTGTTAATAAGCTCGCGATAACGTGTAATATCTTTGTTGCGCAAGTACGTTAATAAGTTACGGCGCTTACCTACCATTTTCAAAAGGCCACGACGAGAGTGGTGGTCTTTCTTATGCGTACGCAAATGGTCATTTAGAGAGTTAATGTTCTCTGTAAGGATAGCAATCTGAACCTCTGGAGATCCAGTATCAAGATCATGAGTTTTGTACTCGCTGATCAGTTCGTTTTTACGTTCTTGTGTAATAGCCATCCTGTTCACCTCCTTCATTTTCAATCCCCGACAACTGAGCATGCGTCGGTGAGTCGCAATGCCAAGCAACGGTTCTTTATGTCTGTACATTAAAGTACAATTATTACATTAACTCTTTTTCATCAAGAATGCAAGAAGAAGCTTGCGTTTTATGAAAAAAAGTTAGCGCAGTTTCTTTGTCTTTTCCAATTTGTTCAATGAGTTCTTCCACGCCATTAAATTTCTTTTCACTACGAATTCTCTGATGCCATGTAACTTCAACATGCTTGCCGTAAATGTTTTTTTGGAAATGAAACAAATGTACTTCAATGGACGGTTCTCGAACACCAGCAAAGGTAGGTTTCGTTCCGATGTTGGCCACGCCATGATACTCCGTACCATCGACGGTCGCTGACACTACGTATACCCCATTTGCAGGAATCATATAGCCGTCTGTTTCCCCGATATTAGCTGTTGGGAAGCCAAGTGACGTTCCTCGGCTTTCTCCATGAACGACGATACCTGTAATCGTATACGGACGTCCCAAGTACGAAGGTATGTCCGACACATCTCCATGTTGAAGTAAGGAGCGAATCAGTGTCGAACTTACTTTTTGTTCGTTCATTTCTAACTTTTCAATGACGGTTTGTGAAAAAGCCCCTGCTGCTTTTTCTGCCATCATCGCCATGTCCCCTTTACCGAATTGACCAAATCGATAATCAAATCCAGCGACAACATGATGAACGTTTAACCCAATTAAGTATTGGTCGATAAATTCTTCAGGAAGTAACGCTGCAAAAGACGGCGTAAACTCAACAACGTAAAAAAGATCCACGCCCATTTCTTCCAAGAGCTTTTTTTTCATCGCAAGCGGTGTAATGTATGAAACATGCGCTTGTTTCTTTCCTAAAACGACCGATGGGTGAGGATGAAAGCTCATAACGGCAGACACTGCATCTTCTTGCTTAGCAAGAGCAATCGCCGTATCGATGACTTTGCGATGTCCTTTATGGATGCCATCAAAATACCCAAGCGCCATGACCGTTCGAGGTTGTTCATGTTTCATCATTTGTAGAGGATGCGATAACGTTATAGTTTTCAAAAATCCACCTTCTAACTCTTTCCGTTAGTCAACGGCTAACACTTTTTCTGGTTTCATCATATCCGGCTTGTCTGGATGAACTTTATACAACGCCAAACATGTACCGTTTTTATTATAAACGCCAAACGGACTTTTTTGCACCTCTTTTGGTAGAGGCAATACCGAACCGTTACGCACTTTCGCTTCTGTTTCTTCATCCACCGTAATACGCCCAAAATGAGCAATTGCTGTTTCAAGTGGCAGTAATAACGCTTCTTTTTGATCTGCTGCTATTCTTTCTTCAATTTCTTCAAAAGTGAGGCAATCCTCCAGCTTAAAGGGACCTGAAGATGTTCTACGCAGGTGAGACATATGGGCAGGATAACCTAATGCTTTCCCCATATCAACTGCTAACGTACGAATGTACGTTCCTTTTGAACAAGATACAAAAAAAGAAAAGGTTGGATCCGGTCCAGGTAGATGAGACGCAGTTGTTGTTACAGACAATTCAAAAATAGTTGCTTGCCGGACTGGTCGCTCCACTTCTATCCCTTCACGAGCGTATTGATAAAGCTTTTTGCCATTTACTTTTACAGCCGAATACATTGGTGGTACTTGTTTAATTTCCCCTACGAACGAGGAAGCTACCCGCACTACATCTACAAGCTCAAGGCCCTCAGGTACAGATTGCTCTTCTACCTTTTCACCATGAGCGTCTTCTGTCGTTGTAGACCATCCAACCGTCACTTCTGCTTCATAAGCTTTCGGATAATCAGACATATATTGCGCCACTTTGGTCGCTCGGCCAATGCAAATTGGTAGGACTCCCGATACTTCTGGATCAAGTGTCCCAGTATGGCCTACCTTTTTTGTTTTCAATAACTTTCGTAACCGCGCCACACAATCATGCGACGTCATGCCTGCTGGTTTTAATAACGGTAAAATCCCTTGAAGCTGCTCCGCCATGTTTACATATACCACCCTTTATTTAACCTCATGAAAAAGAAAAGACAGACAAACCAATGCCTGTCTATCTTTGTTCTTGATCATCGTCCGGAGCTTTTAAGTCCGTAAGCAATGATTCGATTTTACTTCCGTATGCGATCGATTCATCGAATTTAAACGAAATTTCCGGTGTTTTACGCAAGCGAATGCGTTTACCAATTTCTGTACGAATAAACCCTGACGCTTTTGCTAATCCACGGAGTGTTTGTTCCTTTTGATCGTCATTTCCAAACACAGAAATATAGACTGTTGCTTGTTGAAGATCACCAGTTACTTCTACACCTGTTACTGTAACAAACCCAATACGGGGATCTTTTAGCTTGCGGCCGATAATATCGCCAAGCTCTTTTTTCATTTGTTCGCCAATACGATTGGAGCGAATGCCACTCATTGTCTGCACCCCGTTTCTTTCTAACTTATAACCACTCGATGTCTGCTCTTGTTACTTCAAGCTCAACAAAGCTACTAATAAATTTAACGGCTTTTTGAAGCTCTTGCTCAACGATCACTTTATCTTTAGAAATCGAAACAATACCAAGTTCTGCGCGTTGCCATAAATCATGATAATTCAATTCTGAGACAGCAAGGTTATGATGCTGTCTCAGTCTTTGAATGATTTTTTTTAGTAGCGAGCGCTTTTCTTTTAGTGAATGCGATTCGTAAATAAAGCACTCAACGGTGAGCAATCCAATCATGTACGAGCGATTTCTTCCATGATGTAGGCTTCAATTACATCGCCTTCTTTAATATCATTAAATTTCTCTAAAGTTATACCACACTCATAGCCTGTGTTAACTTCTTTTGCATCGTCTTTAAAACGTTTTAATGCGTCGATTTTTCCTTCGTAAATGACAACACCATCACGAATAAGACGAACGGTAGAATCACGTGTGACTTTACCTTCTGTAACGTAACAACCAGCAATTGTTCCTACTTTTGAAACTTTAAAGGTAGTACGAACTTCAACTTGACCGATTACTTTTTCAGCAAATTCTGGATCAAGCATTCCTTTCATTGCTGATTCAATTTCTTCAATTACGTTGTAGATAATGCGGTGTAAACGAACGTCTACTTTTTCCGCTTCTGCTGTACGTTTAGCGTTATTATCTGGACGAACGTTAAATCCGATAATGATTGCGTTAGATGCGGAGGCTAAAATAATATCAGACTCAGTAATCGCACCTACACCTGTATGAAGGATTTTAACTTTTACGCCTTCTACTTCGATTTTGCGAAGAGACCCAGCGAGTGCTTCCGCAGAACCTTGAACGTCAGCTTTAATGATGACATTAATTTCTTTAATGTCGCCTTCTTTAATTTGGTTGAATAGATCTTCCAAATTCAATTTAGAGCTTTCTTTACGTTGTGCTTCTTGTTGTTTTTTCGAACGAGCTTCACCAATTTGGCGGGCTTTTTTCTCATCAACAAACACCATGAATTGATCACCAGCTTGTGGCACTTCATTTAAGCCTGTAATTTCTACCGGCGTTGAAGGTCCTGCTGTTTTCACACGACGACCAAGGTCATTGACCATCGCACGCACGCGACCAAATGTGTTTCCGACAACGATCGGGTCCCCGACATTTAACGTTCCGTTTTGAACAAGAAGGGTTGCAACTGATCCACGACCTTTATCAAGCTCCGCTTCAATAACCGTTCCTTGTGCAGCACGATTCGGATTCGCTTTAAGTTCTTCCACTTCTGAAACTAACTGAATCATTTCAATCAAGTCATCGATTCCGTCGCCTTTTAACGCCGAAACGCTCACAAAGATTGTATCGCCGCCCCAATCTTCTGGAATCAGACCATGCTCCGTTAATTCTTGCATCACACGATCAGGATTCGCACTTTCTTTATCCATTTTGTTAACAGCTACGATAATAGGTACTTCAGCCGCTTTCGCATGGTTAATCGCTTCAACGGTTTGAGGCATAACGCCATCGTCAGCTGCAACGACAAGAATTGTAATATCCGTTACTTGTGCTCCACGCGCACGCATTGTCGTAAAGGCCGCATGTCCTGGTGTATCTAAGAAGGTAATTTTCTTACCCTTATCTTCAATTTGGTAAGCTCCGATATGCTGTGTAATTCCACCAGCTTCACTCGCTGTTACTTTCGTGTTACGAATGGAGTCAAGCAGCGTTGTTTTTCCGTGGTCAACGTGACCCATAATCGTAACAACTGGCGGACGAGTTTGTAAATCTTCCTCTTTATCTGCATTTTCATATGCTTCAAATTCAGTTTCATCGATGATGATTTCTTCTTCTACCTCTACGCCATAGTCGCCCGCAATGAGTTCAATGGATTCTTTATCAAGCTCTTGGTTAATCGTAGCCATTACCCCAAGAAACATAAGTTTTTTAATGATTTCAGATGGTTCTTTCGTTAGTTTTTTAGCCAGTTCACTAACGGTAAGCGTATCTGTAAATGTAATCTTCGTCGGCATTACTGGAGCCGGTTTCGGCTGTGGTGGTGCCGCTGGTGTTTTTGCACGATTGTTGTTGCGGTTGTTATTATTTTTGTTGTTTTTATTTCCTGCGTTGTTAGTGTTACGGTTTCCTGGTTTGCCACCTTTTTGGTTTGCTTTCCCCTGGTTACCACCTTTAGCTGGTGTTGCATTCGTCGTCTTTTTAGCTGTATCGTCTTTTTTTATTTTCATAGTATTCTCTTTTTTACTCTCTTTTTTATTTTCGGCTTTATTTACATTGGATGTGTTCTTTTTCTGTTCTATTGTCTGTTTCTCCTCTGGCTTTTGACTTTTGGGTTGATACGCGTCATTCAATCTACGGATAGCGTCTTCGTCGATCACGGACATGTGATTGGATACATCGACGTTCATTGTCTTAAGTTTATCAATAATATCCTTGCTTTGAACATTTTGTTTTTTTGCATATTCATATACGCGCATTTTACTCATATGTTCACCCCCGATTGGTTTAATCAAGCAAAGTTTTTAACTTTTTCGTAAACCCTTCATCGGTTACGGCTACGGCGACCCTATAATCTTTGCCGACGGCGTTTCCGAGGCTGTAGCGGTCTTCTACCCATTTCACCGGTACGTTGTAATACGTACACTTATCTGTCATTTTCTTTTTTGTATTGGAAGAAGCATCACTAGATACTAAAACAAGTCTTGCCTTTTGTCGTTGAATGGCTTTAATGACAAGCTCTTCTCCTGTAATGCACTTCCCCGCCCGATTTGCTAATCCTAGTAACGATTGCCATTTACTATTCATCCTTGTGATCGGCTTCCTTTTTCTAGCTGTTCAAAAACGGTATCTGGAACGGCTACTTTTAGCTGATTGCTTAAGCTTCCTTTCTTTTTTGCAAGAGTGAAGCAAGCTGTATCGTTGCATAAGTAAGCTCCTCTACCTGATTTTTTTCCAGTAAGATCAACGAAGACCTCTCCTTCAGGGGAGCGCACGACGCGAATTAGTTCTTTCTTTTCTTTCATTTCTTGGCAAGCAACACATTTCCGCATAGGAATTTTTCGGGTTTTCACCGGTCACACCACCCTAATTTCTTTACATGTCTTCTTTAACTTCTGAGTAGCTATGTGCTTCTTCCATTTCTTCTACTGCTTCGCCACCATGATATACGCCAGCTTCTTCAGCATCCGTTTGACTCTTAATATCAATCTTCCAACCTGTCAATTTCGCTGCTAGACGCGCATTTTGACCGCGTTTTCCAATGGCCAAGCTAAGTTGATAATCTGGAACGATGACTGTTGTCATTTTTTCTTCTTCATTAACGATCACTTCAAGAACTTTTGCCGGACTCAAAGCATTTGCTACGTAAACAACAGGGTCTTCAGACCAACGAACAATATCAATTTTTTCACCGTTTAGTTCGTTTACAATCGTTTGAACACGACCGCCTTTTTGACCTACACATGATCCAACTGGATCTACTTCTGGGTCTTGCGCATGAACGGCAATTTTTGAACGATCGCCCGCTTCACGAGCAATGGACTTCACTTCAACTGTTCCATCATAAATTTCAGGAACTTCAAGCTCAAACAAGCGCTTTAATAGGCCTGGGTGTGTTCTTGAAACGAGAATTTGTGGTCCTTTTGTTGTTTTTTCTACTTTCGTAATGAACACTTTAATTCTGTCATTTGTTGTATACTTTTCGCCAGGCATTTGCTCAGCAGCTGGCAATAATGCCTCAACGCGACCTAAATTCACATAAATGTAGCGATGATCTTGACGCTGAACAACACCGGTAATAATATCTTCTTCGCGGTCAATAAATTCTGAAAATATAATGCCTCGCTCTGCTTCTCGCACACGTTGCGTGACCACTTGTTTCGCTGTCTGTGCGGCAATACGACCAAAGTCGCGCGGCGTTACTTCTAGCTCTACAATATCTTCAAGTTCGTATTGTGGATTGATTTTTTGCGCTTCCTCAACAGATAGTTCTTGACGTGGATCTTCCACTGTTTCCACTACATTTTTCCGTGCATAAACACGAATGCTGCCTGTTGTTGTATTGAAGTCTACACGCACATTTTGTGCTTGGTGAAAGTTACGTTTATAAGCAGAAATTAGCGCCGCTTCAATTGCTTCAATCAAAACATCCTTGCTAATTCCTTTTTCTTTTTCTAAAAATGTCAGTGCATCTAATAGCTCGCTACTCATCCATCTTCTCCCCTTTATTCATTAAAACACAACGGCAAGTCTTGCACTTGCTACTTTGTTATATGGCAATTCGACGGTCGTTTGTCGTGTTTTCACTTTCATGTTCAGTGTCACAGTTTCACCATCAAATGCTACTAGGATGCCTTCGAATTCTTTTGCGCCATGAATAGGCTCATACATTTTCATATGAACGTTTTTGCCGACTGCTTTCGTCACATCTTCTGGTTTTTTCAAAGGACGCTCGACTCCTGGTGAAGAGACTTCTAAAAAGTAGGCTTGCTCAATGGGATCACTAGCATCCAACTGTTCACTTAAACGCTCACTTACCGTTCCACAGTCTTCAATATCTACGCCTGTTTCACTATCAATAAATACGCGGAGGAACCAGTTCTTACCTTCTTTTACAAACTCAATATCTACTAAGTCTAATTGTAAGTCCTCCACAATCGGAAGCACAAGCTTCTCAACAGCTTCCGTTACCTTGCTGCTCATAGGAATCCTCCCTTCAACGATCAATCCTTTTCCTAAACGAAACGAAAGAGTGGGTTTCCCCACTCTTTCCCTAGAAAGGTATTCATAAGTATTTCCAAATTTACTATATCATAATCTTTCCAACATTGCAACTGACCATCCAACTAGAAAAGAGAGAGCTGATTCGCCTCTGGCATGCCGGCTAAGCAGCCTTGTTCGTCTAGATAATCAATGATGGTTTTCGATAAACGCGCCCGTTGTTGGAGATCTTCTTTTGATAGAAATTCACCATCTTCACGCGCCTTTACAATATTAAGGGCAGCGTTCGTTCCTAAGCCAGCAATGGAGTTAAATGGCGGAATTAAACGGTCACCCTCCACTAAAAACTCACTAGCACTCGAACGATATAAATCTACTTTATCAAAAGCATAGCCACGCTCACACATTTCCAACGCTAATTCCAGAACGGTTTGCAAGTTTTTCTCTTTCGTTGATGCCTCTAACCCTTTTGAAGTAATCTCTTCTATTTTCGTGCGAATCGCTGCTGATCCTCGCGTCATGGAGGAAATATCAAAATCGTCAGCTCGGACCGTAAAGTACGCAGCATAAAATAAAATGGGGTAATGAACTTTAAAGAACGCAATCCGCACGGCCATGAGTACATAGGCTGCGGCATGGGCTTTCGGGAACATATATTTAATTTTTAAACACGAGCCAATATACCAATCTGGTACATTGTTCTTTTTCATTTCCTCGACCCATTCAGCAATTAACCCTTTCCCTTTACGAACACTTTCCATAATTTTAAAAGCTAATGAAGGTTCAAGGCCTTTATAAATTAAATACACCATAATATCATCACGACAACCGATTACGTCCTTCAGCTCACACGTACCATCGGCAATTAATTCATTGGCATTGTTTAGCCAGACATCTGTACCGTGAGACAAGCCAGAAATTTGCACGAGCTCTGAAAACGTACTTGGTTTCGTCTCTTCAAGCATTTGTCGCACAAATTTCGTACCAAACTCTGGAATACCGAGCGTCCCGGTTTTACACATAATTTGATCTTCTGTCACACCTAGTACGTCTGGACTTGAAAAGATTTTCATCACTTCTTGATCAGAAGCAGGGATTGTTTTCGGATCAATTCCACTCAAATCTTGAAGCATCCGAATAACAGTAGGATCATCGTGACCAAGAATATCAAGCTTTAACAAGTTATCATGGATAGAATGAAAGTCAAAATGCGTTGTGCGCCACTCTGACGTTTTATCATCAGCCGGAAATTGAATCGGGCAAAAATCATAAATATCCATATAATCTGGAACTACGATAATGCCCCCTGGATGCTGACCGGTTGTTCGTTTAACACCGGTACACCCAGATACTAAGCGATCAACTTCTGCAGATCGGAAATGAATGTTATGATCTGATCCATATCCTTTTACATAGCCATACGCAGTTTTTTCTGCCACGGTTCCGATCGTTCCAGCACGATACACGTACTCTTCTCCGAAAAGCTCTTTCGTATAATTATGAGCACGCGGTTGATATTCACCTGAAAAGTTCAAATCGATATCAGGTACTTTATCCCCTTTAAAGCCTAGGAACGTTTCAAATGGAATATCTTGACCATCTTTTACATACAAGATGCCACACTCTGGACATTCTTTATCCGGCAAGTCAAAGCCTGAACCAATCGAACCATCGTCAAAAAATGTCGATTGTTTACATTCTGGACAAACGTAATGTGGCGGTAGAGGATTCACTTCCGTTATTTCTGTCATCGTTGCCACAAAGGACGAACCGACCGATCCCCGTGAACCTACTAAGTAACCATCTATTAACGATTTTTTTACAAGTTTATGGGAAATTAAATAAATAACGGCAAAACCATGGCCAATGATACTATTTAATTCTTTTTCTAAGCGTTTCTCTACAATATCAGGTAGCTCTTCACCATAAATACTGCGCGCCATGCTATAACTCATATTACGTACATCTTCTTCTGCACCTGGAATTTTGGGCGTATACAAGTCATCTGGAATCGGCTTTACTTCCTCTATAAGAGAGGCTATTTTTTGCGTATTTTCCACAACGACTTTTTTCGCCTTTTCTTCTCCCAAGAAAGAAAAGCAAGCTAGCATTTCATCTGTGCTGCGAAAATGGACACTCGGTAACTGCTGTCGATTAAGCGGATTGGCTCCACCTTGACTAGAAATTAAGATTTTGCGATAGATGGCATCGTTTGGCTCTAAATAATGGACATTCCCTGTCGCTACAACAGGCTTACCTAATTTTTCGCCAAGCTTTACGATATTTTTTAGGATTTCCCGTAAAGCCATCTCATCTTGAATAAGCTCGCGCTCAATTAAATGATAGTAATTCGAAGGCGGTTGAATTTCAAGATAATCATAAAACTTCGCAATCTCTTCCACTTCTTGCGGTGCTTTTTGCATCATACCTTCAAATACTTCACCTTTATCACAACCAGAACCAATTAATAGCCCCTCGCGATATTTAGCAAGACGCGATCGCGGAATACGCGGCGTTCTATAGTAATAGTTCAGATGCGATTCTGATACGAGATGATAAAGGTTTTTTAAGCCTTGTTGTGTTTGCGCAAACAAGATGCAGTGAGAAGGTCGACTTCTCATATAGCCACCTTGTCCCATATTTTCATTTAATTGATCATGATATTCTACGCCTTTTTGGAACGCTTCTTTTAATAGCTTCCATAATAAGTAGCCTGTTGCTTCGGCATCATAAATAGCGCGGTGATGCTGTGTAAGTTCTATATCAAACTTCTTACATAACGTATTTAAGCGATGATTTTTTAATTCTGGCAGTATAAAGCGCGCCAGTTCTAGCGTATCAACGACTGGGTTTTTCGCCTCAGGAATACTACATTTTCGAAAGCCTTCATTCAAAAAGCCCATGTCAAAGCTTGCGTTATGCGCGACTAACGTATCATCACCAATAAACGTATGAAAGTCTTTTAAGACGTCTTCAATTTCCGGTGCATTTTGTACCATATCATCGGTAATGCCTGTCAAATTAATTGTCGTATCCGATAACGGTTCATGTGGATTAGCGAACGCTTCAAAACGGTCGATAATTTCACCGTTATGAATTTTTACAGCTGCAAGCTCTATAATTTTATTATAAACGGCCGAAAGACCCGTTGTTTCTACGTCAAATACAACATACGTTTCATCGCTTAACAAACGATGCTGCTCATTATAGGCAATTGGAACACCGTCATCGACTAGGTTTGCTTCTAATCCATATAACACTTTTATGCCGTTTTTCTTGCCGGCATTATACGCTTCTGGGAAAGATTGCACGACCGCATGATCGGTAATGGCTACCGCTTCATGCCCCCATTTTGCCGCTTGGGCAATCAAGCGCGAAGCACTGCTCACTGCATCCATTTGACTCATCGGTGTATGCAAGTGAAGTTCGACCCGTTTTTCCCCTTCTGGTGCCGTATCACTCCGCGTAATCGCCGCTACTTCATTGACATCGTTTGCTATCATTACAAGATCACGAACGAACGTATCGTTTTGAATGCCGCCACGTACTTTGACCCATAGGCCTTTTTTCACTGCATTTAAAATAGGCACATCTTCTTTATCACGTGAGAACATCTTAACCATAATAGAATCTGTATAATCGGTAATTTTAAAGGTTAATAACGTTCGACCACTGCGAAGTTCCCGTGTTTCAGCATCAAATACATAGCCTTGCACCGTAACGCGTCGCTCTTCATCTTGAATCGTTTCAATCGGAACAGGTTCATCTTGAATTTTATAACCAATCGTAACGGTTTCTGGCATCGCAGCGGCCACTTTTTGATCTTGTTTTTCTTTCTCAATAAGAGCCGCTAACACTTTATCGGCATCTTCTTGTTTTTTCTGCGCTACAAATTTCTGAAATGCTTCTTCGCTATGCTTAATTTCAAAATCAAACGAAATGCCTTGTAAGCCGAAGGAAGCATAAGAAGCAGGAATTGCACTCGCTAGTTTTCGTTTCATCAATAAGCCTTCTGCTTCATTACGCGCTGTTAAAATGAGTTTCTTACCTTCTACTTTTGGTGTTTGCTCTTGTAAAACTTGCGCTAATGAATGAGCAATCTCTTTAATGTTTTGGTAGCATAACGGCCAATAAGCGAGGATGTCTTCCTCATTAAACGTCGCTTGTTTTGACGTAATCGAAAACGAAACTTTTGCAATATGTTGAAAAGCTTGCTGTAACTTAGCAGTAAATAATTGATGTACATTTGCTGGCATGAGCTGTTGCACTAAAAAATAAAATTGCCAGCTGCGATCACTTTTATCAATTGCGAGTTTTTGAACGCTTCCTTCTTGAACGTATTTGCGAAGATCCTCGGGAAAACCGATTTGATCTAGCAATAATACAAAGCGTTCCCGTCTTACATGCTCGTCACGATTCATATGAAACCTCCTTGCAACAAGAAAGGGATGACTGTTAGTTACGTTAGTCATCCCTTGTTAAATTATTAAGCTAATGCTTTAAAATGACGTGCAAGTACTTCTGTTAACTGAGAAACAGACACTTCTTCCATCTCGCCAGTCTTGCGAATTTTCACTTCAACAATGCCTTCGCCCGCTTTCTTATCGACAGTAATTCGAACGGGAATCCCGTATAAATCAGCATCCGCAAATTTCACTCCGGCGCGTTCTTTGCGGTCATCATATAAACAATCATAACCTGCTTGTTGTAATTGTTCATACAATTGTTCACTCATTTGAGCTTGCTGATCGTCTTTGCTATTTGCAGCAATGACATGAAGATCAAATGGTGCCAGTGCGAGCGGCCAAATTAAGCCGCGCTCATCATTGTTTTCTTCAGCAACGGCTGCTAACGTACGCGATACCCCTATTCCATAGCATCCCATTGTCATTGTTTCACTTTTGCCGTTTTCATCCAGGAACGTCGCTTGTAACGGTTCACTGTATACTTTGCCAAGCTTAAAGACATGTCCTACTTCAATTCCTTTTGCAAAGACAATCGTACCTTGTCCGTCTGGAGAAGGGTCTCCTTCTTGAATAAAGCGTAAATCATCGTAACGTGAAGGAGTGAAATCTCTAGAAGGATTTACATTTATATAATGACCGCCTTCTTCATTTGCGCCTGCCACAGCATTAGCCATTACCTCTACTGCACGATCGGCGATGAGTGTAACGTCTTGTCCAAGTGCGATCGGACCAATGTTGCCTGGCTTACATTGTAAATAGCTTTCCGTTTGTTCGCTAGAAGCAAGTGTTACTTCTTTTGCCCCTAGAACATTTTTAACTTTAATATCATTTACTTCATGATCTCCTCGAACGAGAACAAGAACTGGTTTCTCATCTGCCATAAATAACACCGATTTAATGACGTTTTGTGCTTCCACTTGCAATGCTTGAGCAACCGCTTCAATCGTTTTAGCTTCACCGGTTTGAACTTTTTCTAGGTTTAGGGGTGACATAGCGCTTGCTTCATACGTAACGTGAACAGGTGCCATTTCAATGTTAGTAGCAAAGTCAGAGTCTGAAGAGTAGGCAATCGTATCTTCTCCAATTTCTGATAACACCATAAACTCATGGTTATCTTTACCACCAATTGCTCCTGAGTCAGCTAATACAGCACGGAAGTTTAGACCACAGCGTGAAAAGATGGCTTTATAGGCTTGTTTCATATCTTCATACGTTTCATCTAAACTAGCTTGGTTGCTATGAAAAGAATACGCATCTTTCATAATAAACTCACGACCTCGAAGTAAACCGAAGCGTGGACGTTTTTCATCGCGGAACTTAGTTTGGATTTGGAACACATTTAGCGGCAGTCGTTTATAAGACTTTACTTCATCTCGAAGCAAGCTTGTTACTACTTCTTCATGTGTTGGTCCAAGCGCAAACTCACGACCATTTCGGTCTTTTAGGCGCATAAGTTCTGGTCCATAATTGTACCAGCGACCAGACTCTTGCCATAGTTCAGCAAGTTGAAGCGATGGCATGAGCATTTCATTAGAGCCTGCCTTTTCCATTTCCTCTCTAACGATTGCTTCTACTTTATTTAAGACCTTTTTTCCTAATGGTAAAAAAGAATAGATTCCCGCCGCGTTTTGTCGAATATAACCTGCGCGTAATAAAAGCTGATGGCTTTTAATATCCGCATCCGCAGGCACTTCTCGTAAGGTCGGTGCGAATAACTTGCTCTGTTTCATTTCTCCACCTCAATTAATGATTAATTTTTATCTAGAAAAAATTTATGAATGTCATTCCATGTTACAACAAGCATGAGCAGCATGAGAAGAGCAAAACCGATAAAATGTACAATTCCTTCTTTTTGTGGATCAACCGGTTTTCTTCGTAATGCCTCAATGCCGAGAAAGAGTAGTCTTCCTCCATCTAAAGCAGGCAACGGTAACAGATTAAAGATTGCTAAATTGATACTAAGCGCAGCGGCCCAACGAAGCAACATCGGAATGCCACCTGCTGCCGCTTGATTCGTATATTCGTAAATTCCAACAGGACCCGATAGCTGTTTAAAGCCTTGCTTTCCTGTAATGAGCTCGCCTAAACCTTTGAAAATCATTTTAGTCATAAACCACGTTTGGTTTGCACCTTGCTTAATCGATTCTACTACAGAAAACTCCGTCGCTTCATACGCTCCGATAAAGCCTTCCTTCGTTCCCTTGCCTTCTATTTTTCGTTCACCTGGCGTAACCGGCAGCTTTAATTCTTTACCGTCACGCTCTACGTTAAACATTAGTTCTTCGCCTGGATTTTCCTTAATGATGGAGACTAATTCACTCCATTTAGAAACCTTTTGATCATTCACAGACAAGACACGATCGCCTTTTTGCAAGTGTGACTGTATCGCCGCGCCTTTTGGTGTCAAATCACCTAGCTTTGCTTCCTCGGTCGGAACACCACTAACGAGAAAGTAGCCAATCAAAATAACCACTGCAAGAATAATATTCATAAAAGGCCCTGCAAAAATAGCCAACGTACGTTGCGTTAGTGTTTTGGAACGAAATTGGCGATCATATGGAGCAATTTGCATCTCTTGATGATCCGCCACATAAATCGCTTTTGGATCAACGTTAAAAGTTAGACGTTCTCCATCTTCTGTTTCGTACCCTGTTAGCTCAAGTTTATGTTCAAGATCCGCACTTTCAATGGTAATGACTTTTTGAAGATCATACTTTTCTTTATGATTGACGACCATTTTTTGCACAGCACCCTGCTCATTGAAGATGAGTCCTACGCGATAACCAGGCTGTAGCTCGATTCCTTCTGGGTCTTCTCCAGCCATGCGAACAAATCCACCGAGAGGAAGTAGCCGAATTGTATACGTTGTTTCCCCTTTTTTAAAGGCATAAATTTTCGGTCCAAAGCCAATCGCGAATTCCCGACAAAGGATACCTGCTCGTTTCGCAAGTAATAAATGGCCGAGTTCATGAAAGAACACCAGTGCACCTAAGATGATGATAATGGCAATGACTGTATTCATAACTTTTTACCCACCTTTATGATAGTAGTGACTGAACATAACGCCTCGTTTCTTCATCCACTTTCGTAATTTCCTCTAGTGACGGTCGTTCAATCAAATCATGTGTTTCAAGTGCTTTTTCAATGAAAGCTTCTATGGCCAAAAAGGAGATCTTTCCTTCTAAGAAGAGTTGGACAGCGGCTTCATTTGCTGCATTCAAGACAGTTGTCATCGTGCCGCCTCGCTTACCTGCTTCGTATGCAAGCTTTAAACAAGTAAAGCGATCGTAATCCATTTTTGCAAAATGAAGTTGTCCATATTCCCAAAGATTTAATTTCTTAGCGCGCGGAATATGTAAACGGTCAGGGTACGTTAATGCATATTGAATCGGTACGCGCATATCTGGATTACCAAGATGGGCAATGGTACTTCCATCTACATATTCAACCATCGAATGAATAATGCTTTCTTTGTGCAAAACGACATCAATTTTTTCATAGGGCATCTGAAACAACCAGTGCGCTTCAATGACTTCTAATCCTTTGTTCATCATCGTAGCTGAATCAATGGTAATTTTCGCACCCATAGACCAGTTCGGGTGATTCAACGCTTGTTCTACTGTAACGCCTTCTAATTGTGGACGCGTGTACTCACGAAAACTACCGCCTGAAGCTGTTAAAATTAAACGCTCAACGTCTTCGCTTCGTTCACCGTTTAAACATTGAAAAATCGCTGAATGCTCACTATCTACCGGAAGTACAGCTACATTGTGTGCACGTGCCGCCTCCATAACAAGATGACCCGCTGTAACAAGTGTTTCTTTATTCGCTAGCGCAATCTGTTTTCCTGCCGCAATCGCTTGTAACGTCGGATGAAGGCCTACGCTCCCCATAACCGCATTCACGACTACATCAACAGAAGGATGCAAGGCAACTTCAATCAAGCCTTCTTGTCCGTAGACGAACGAAACCTCATTGCCAAACAACGTGCGAAGTTTAACAGCATCTTCCTTTGAAGAAACTGCTACAAGGGCGGGTTTAAATTTTCGAATGATCTCAATCCCTTTGTCAACATTCTTACCAAATGAAAGAGCTGTTAATACAAAATGCTCGGGATGAGCTTCAATGACATCTAATGTCTGTATACCAATAGAGCCTGTCGCTCCTAACAAACTAATACTTTTCATTGGACACTCCTTGTTTTCTGTTTCTCTATGAAAGCAAGTGAAGCACATGCAGCAATGGAAGCACAAATAACCAACTATCCATTCGATCTAATATACCACCATGACCTGGAAGGATATTCCCAGAATCTTTCACACCATAATGACGCTTAAATGCTGACTGTACTAAGTCACCAATTTGTCCAAATATACCAGCCATGAGTGCCATGACTAAAACGGTTAGCCATGAAAAGTGAATAAAATGAACAAAGTAGCAAACGAAGCCGACAACGAGACTGACAAAAATGCCACCTAATGCTCCTTCTATGGTTTTATTCGGACTAATAACAGGCCATAGCTTGCGTTTCCCGAAAGCTTTTCCGAAAAAATAAGCACCTGAATCTGCTCCCCAAATCATAAATAAGATAAAAAATAAAATACTTAATCCATGATCCATCATGCGTGTTTCATATACATAATAAAACCCATATCCTACATATAAGCTAGATAGCAGAACGAATCCTACACCATCAAAAGTAAATGAATTTTTTGAAGCTACCGTTACAAATAACAGTAACAATAGACCAATCATAAGGAATTCTGAAGTAGAAAGATGCAAAAAGACAACGTGTTTCCAATTTGAAGGAATGACAAAACCAATTGTTAATAAAAAGCCAATCAATCCTGGTGCAGAAAGCGCTGAAATACCTTTCATGCGGAGTAGCTCATAGACTCCAATCAGTGCAAGTGCAATAATAACAAGAGCAAATGGTAACTTTCCGTATACTGTAATTCCTATGAAAAAAGCTGCTGCAATAACGCCTGTAATAATACGCTGTTTCATAGATCCTCCTTTTATTATACACCGCCAAAGCGTCGGCCGCGATTTTGAAAGTCATAGATCGCTTGATTTAAATGTTCTCCTGAAAAATCCGGCCAATTAACATCCGTAAACCAAAACTCACTGTAGGCAAGCTGCCACAGCATAAAGTTACTTAAACGAACTTCACCGCTCGTTCGTATTAACAGGTCGGGATCTGGTAAGTGCGCTGTCATTAAGTAGCGCTGTATTAATGATTCATTAATATCAGCTGCTGAAAGCTCACCGTTTTGAACGTCCGTTGCAATGTGTTGTAAGGCGGAAGTAATTTCACTTCGACTTCCATAGTTTAAGGCAAAATTCAAAATAAGGCCTGTGTTTTCTTTCGTTTTCTCAATGGCTTCATCTACCGCCTTAACGGTATGTACTGGTAAGACTTCTTTATAGCCCATAATTTGAACTTGAACATTTTCTTCAATCAATTCCGGAAGAAAGCTACTGAGAAATTCCCCAGGTAACTTCATAAGAAAATCAACTTCATCACGCGGACGTTTCCAATTTTCGGTTGAAAACGCGTAAAGTGTTAACACTTTTACACCGAGGCGGCTTGCGTGCTTTACAATTTTCTTTACGACTTTCATTCCTTCATGATGACCCGCAATTCGAGGCAGTCCTCTTTTCCGCGCCCATCTCCCGTTTCCATCCATAATAATCGCTATATGAGCTGGTATCAATTCTTTGTTTACTTCAACTGCCGATTTATCATCTTTTTTCCAGAATGCGATTCTGTCAAGCATGGCAAAGCCCCCATTTAATCCAGACTTAACAAAAAAACCCCCTGTATAAAGAGGGCTTTTCTTATTTTATTTTACAAGGAAAGCAATTATACTTCCATAATTTCTTGTTCTTTATTTGTAGCCACTTGATCTACTTCGCTAATGTGCTTATCTGTTAGCTTTTGAACATCTTCTGTATAGCGGCGTAGTTCATCTTCGGTAATTTCACCGTCTTTTTCCGCTTTTTTCAATTCATCGTTTGCATCACGACGCACGTTACGCAAAGCAACCTTCGCTTCTTCACCGTATTTTTTAACGAGCTTTACTAGCTCTTTACGACGCTCTTCTGTTAACGCTGGAATAGCAATGCGGATGATTTGTCCATCATTCGATGTTGTTAATCCTAAATCGGATTTTTGAATGGCTTTTTCGATGTCACCAAGGACCGTTTTGTCATACGGTTGAATAACGAGTAAACGCGCTTCAGGAACCGTGATACCAGCCATTTGATTAAGTGGTGTTGCCGCACCATAATAATCTACTGTAATACGATCTAGCAGTGAAGGATTAGCACGTCCTGCACGAACAGACGTTAGTTCACGCTGAAATGCTGAAATTCCTTTTTTCATACGCTCTTGAGCATTTGCTAAAATTTCTTTTGCCATGATTATTTCCCCCTAATCGTCGTTCCGATGTCTTCGCCAAGAACAGCTCGTTTAATGTTGCCTTCTTCCATAATCGAGAAAACAACTAACGGTATATCATTATCCATACATAGTGACGATGCTGTTGTGTCCATTACAGCCAGACCATCTTTCAATAAATCGAGGTAGGAAAGACGATCATATTTAACGGCTGTCGCATCAATTGTCGGATCAGCTGAATAAACACCATCAACGTTATTTTTTGCCATTAAAATAACTTCCGCTTCAATTTCAGCGGCACGTAAGGCTGCGGTAGTATCTGTTGAGAAGTAAGGATTTCCTGTACCTGCTGCAAAAATAACCACGCGTTGTTTTTCAAGGTGACGAATTGCTTTTCTTCGAATATACGGTTCAGCTACTTGACGCATTTCGATAGAAGTCTGAACTCTCGTTTGAACCCCGATATTTTCTAGACTGTCTTGAAGCGCCAACGAGTTCATAACCGTAGCAAGCATGCCCATGTAATCAGCAGATGCGCGATCCATGCCCATTTCACTTCCGGTTTTGCCTCTCCACAGGTTTCCTCCGCCGACTACGACAGCAACCTCTACACCGAGGTCAGCAATGTCTTTTACTTGATTGGCAATCGAGTGGACAACCTCGGGGTCAATTCCGCTATCTTTACCGCCTGCAAGTGCTTCTCCGCTCAATTTTAGGACAACCCTTTTATATTTTGAAGTACTCATAATTCCCTCCGTATTCATCACCAATTGTGTAACGTTTCTTTTTTTTTTAAAAAGGGGAACACACTGTGCTCCCCGATTTGTTGTTCTACTTACTTTTTAACTTGAGACATAACTTCTTCTGCAAAGTTATCTTCGCGTTTTTCCATACCTTCGCCTACTTCATAACGAACGAATGCTTTCACAGTTCCACCTTTAGCTGCTACAAATTTACCAACTTTTTGGTCTGGATCTTTAATGAAAGATTGATCATTTAAGCAAATTTCTTCGAAGAACTTACCAAGACGACCTTCAACCATTTTTGCTACGATTTGCTCAGGTTTTCCTTCGTTAAGAGCTTGTTGCGTTAATACTTCACGCTCATGAGCTACTTCTTCTTCACCAACAGCGTCACGAGAAATGTAACGTGGGTTAACAGCTGCAACGTGCATTGCTACGTCTTTCGCAACTGCTTCGTCAGTTGTTCCTTCTACTACAGAAAGAACGCCGATGCGTCCGCCCATGTGTAGGTACGAACCAAATGCTGCATTGTCGTCTTTTTCTACTACTTGGAAACGACGAAGAGAGATTTTTTCTCCAATTTTAGCGATTGCGTTATTTAAGTATTCGTTAACTGTAACGCCTTCACCTTCAATTTTTGTTTCAAGTGCTTCTTCAACAGTTGCTACATTCACTGATAATAAGTGTTTGCCAATAACATCAATAAGTGAAATGAAGTTTTCGTTTTTTGCAACGAAGTCTGTTTCAGAGTTTACTTCAAGAATAACTGCTTTGTTTCCGTCTACAATTACAGAAGTAAGACCTTCTGCAGCAATACGGTCTGCTTTTTTCGCAGCTTTCGCAATTCCTTTTTCACGTAGGAAATCGATTGCTTTTTCCATATCACCATTCGTTTCTGTAAGTGCTTTTTTGCAATCCATCATACCTGCGCCTGTTTTTTCACGCAATTCTTTTACCATTTGAGCTGTAACTGCCATTGTAATTCCTCCTTTGATTTATGTAGCCATTGTGTGCTCATGAAAAAAGGGTGACAAAGGGTATATCCCCTCCATCACCCTTCTGTTTATATTGCTTATGCAGATGTTTCTTCGTCGTTTTTCACTTCTTGCTCTTCTCCGCCTTGGTTAGCTTCGATAATAGCATCAGCCATTTTACCAGTAAGAAGTTTAACTGCACGAATTGCATCATCGTTACCAGGGATCACGTGATCAACTTCGTCAGGATCACAGTTAGTATCCACGATCGCGATAATCGGAATGTTCAACTTGCGAGCTTCCGCTACAGCGATACGCTCTTTACGTGGGTCTACGATGAACAATGCATCAGGAAGACCATTCATGTCTTTAATACCGCCTAAGAATTTTTCAAGACGATCCATTTCCTTCTTAAGAATGATAACTTCTTTCTTAGGAAGAACATCGAATGTTCCATCTTCTTGCATTCTTTCAAGCTCTTTAAGACGGTTAATACGCTTGCGGATTGTTCCGAAGTTTGTAAGTGTTCCACCTAACCAACGTTGGTTGATGAAATACATGCCAGAACGTTCTGCTTCTTCTTTAACAGAGTCTTGTGCTTGTTTTTTTGTTCCAACGAAAAGAATTTTTCCACCGTTTCCAGCGATTTCTCTCATTACGTTGTAACATTCTTCAACTTTTTTAACTGTTTTTTGAAGATCGATGATGTAAATGCCGTTACGCTCTGTGAAGATGTAACGAGACATTTTTGGATTCCAGCGACGAGTCTGATGACCGAAGTGTACGCCGGCTTCCAATAGTTGTTTCATTGAAATGACTGCCATAATGGCACCTCCTGATGGTTTTTGTTTTCCTCCGCCTGCGTCTTCTTTAGCCGAAACTACATTTCTGTAGCACCGTCAGCTAAATCTACAGACGTGTGTGATTAACACCGAAAATAAATATACCATACATCTACAACAAGTAGCAAGAAAAAATATAATTGGTGAAAAAATGATGGATCTCTACATGCTTTTTTTCTAAGTTTGTGCCACTTTAAGTAAAAAGGCCACCTCGCCTTCGCCCTTTTGTAACAGTTGAGCGATTTCTAAAGCAGTATGCCCCTTTTTTGCCAAATGTAATACTTGTTCTTCGTATGATTTTTTAGGCGTTTCTACAAAATCGACGTCTGATGGACGGATCAGTGTTTTTAACGCGTCATTTTGATCTTTCATTTCTTCTATATAAAGAGCTAATAGTTCTTCCATTTCTTGTTTTACATGCACGTTATCGTTCACAACCGTATTGGTGATCGATTGCTTTTGCCATAATAAAATCAAGCAATATAAACAAATAAGATGCAAAATCCCGCTTAGGACAAGCCACATACAGACCTTCTCCTTTTTTTCTTTTCATGCATCATACGTATTTTTTTAAGACTTGACGCAAGCGAAATAGCGCTTTTGAATGAATTTGTGAAATGCGGGACGTGGATAAACTTAGCACACGACCTATTTCTGTAAAAGTAAGCTCTTCATAATAAAACAAGCTAACAACGAGTTGTTCTTTTTCCGTTAAGGTCATAATCATGTCGGCCAGTTCGGCATGAAGTTCTTTTTGAACCATTTCCGTTTCAGGAGCAATTGATTTTTTATCCTCAATTGTAAAAGAAGACTTATCTTTACTTTCTCCTTCTTTATTCTCTTCATCAATTGAAAGAATGTTAGCAAAGAAGCTTTCTGTTAAGATGGTGGTGACTTCATCTTCTGAAAAACCTGTTTCTTCAGCAACTTCCTCGGCCGTTACTGTACGTAAATTTTGTTGTTCTAACTGCTCTATCGCCGCTTCAATTCGTTTTGATTTTTCACGAAGGGAGCGTGGCAACCAATCTTCTTTGCGTAGACCATCGAGAATCGCTCCGCGAATACGAAAGGAAGCATATGTATCAAATTTCAAATCTCTAGACACTTCAAATTTTTCTAATGCATCAAGCAAACCATGCATTCCTAAACTTTTCAGCTCATCACGACTTATATTTTTAGGAAGACCCGAGGCAATTCGTTGGACATGGTATTGCACAAGGGGCATATAAAAGCGCAATAACGCATCGCCCGCTTCTGGATCTCGCTCTGTTAACCATTTATTCCATGTTGCTTGTTCTTTTTTAATTGAAGTAGAAGATATCATCCTACTCCCTCCTTTATCCGATAGCGCCGCTTTACAGTACGGTCGCTCCTTGATCTATCGTTTTTATAAACAGCTTTCCTGTTGCAGGTTGAAAAGCAATCGTACGACCATGATGACCTCCCGTATCTTCTGCCACAAGAGGAATCTTTAGCTTTTGAAGCTCTTTTTTTAAGGCCTCGACATTTCGCGGACCGATTCGCATATGATCTTGAGACGTAAACTGAAACATCTCTGCCCCACCTGCCATTTTTGCTTGCAGGCGCGACAATGTTGCACGTTGATCACAAAGCTGTTCAACGAGCGCTACAACGGCTGTATTTGCATATTTTCCTACTAATGTCGTTTGCCGAGAAGCGAGCGCAGCATGCGGTAACATAACATGCGCCATGCCCGCAATTTGCTGTGATAAATCATAAAGAACAATGCCCACACATGAGCCCAGTCCCATTGTTTGCACACAATGAGGCGACGTTACGATCGCCATTTCAGCCATTCCGATATTGATTGTATTAGACATCACGTGTGAACCTCATAAACATACGAGCAGCTTCGTTATTTCTGACCCGCGCTTCTCTAGATCCATTAGTAGCGCTCTGTTTAGGAGTAAGAAAAATCTGCATCATGAAGGGCATGTAACTCCTCCTGATTTAATACTTCTTCAAGATTTAATAAAACGAGCAAACGCTCCTCCCATTTAGCGACACCCGATAAATACTTGGCTGCCACCCCAGAGATCAGCTCAGGTGGTGCCACAATCTCTCGCAGTGGAAGGTCTATCACATCGTTCGCTGCATCCACAACAAGACCCACTTCTAACTCTTGGACAGAAACGATAATAATCCGCGTTTCATCTGTTACTTCGTTTTTTTCAAACAGAAATCGTTCACGTAAATCGATCACAGGTGTGACAACACCTCGTAAGTTGATGACTCCTTTAACAAAAGCCGGCGTTCTCGGAACGCGTGTAATAGGCAGCATGCGTTCAATCGAGCGTACCTGCTCAACATTTACGCCGTACTCTTCATTTCTTAATAAAAAAACGATAATTTTCATTTCATTTTCACTCATTGTAGACCTCCTCTTATTTCATTAATGAATTGGCGTCTAGAACGAGCGCCACTTGCCCATCTCCTAAGATTGTAGCTCCCGATATGGCAAATACACCGGATAAATAGTGACCCAATGACTTTAAGACAATTTCTTTTTGACCGATAAAAAAGTCAACAACAACACCAATCAATGAAGCACCTTTTTTTAGGATGACAACGAAAGAGCGTTGTGCAATCTTTTTTTGTAGGGATGAAGGTGAGAGAATATCTGTTAAGAAGAGCAACGGAATGATGGTTCCTCGATAATCCATCACTCGCTTATGATGAATACTGCGAATATCTTGATGCTCAATGAAGGCCGTCTCAATAACCGATGATAGTGGAATCGCATAAATTTGCTCATCAGAAACAACAAGCAGTGCGGAAAGGATGGAAAGCGTTAACGGTAGCTGAATAAAAAAATGCGTTCCTTCTCCTTGTTTGGAAACAAGTGACACAGCGCCTCCAAGCGATTCAATTTTCGATTTCACTGCGTCTAAACCAACCCCTCTTCCCGATACGTCAGAAACAACTTCTGCCGTTGAGAATCCTGGTGAAAATAATAATTGTGCAATTTCTTGCTCTGTCATGTCATCAGCGACTTTTTGGGTGACAATTCCTCGCTCAACAGCTCGTTTCGACACATGATCGTACCGCACACCCCCGCCATCATCTTTAATCTCAATAAAGACGTGATTGCCGCTATGATAGGCTTTTAAAGAAATGGTTCCATGCTCTTTTTTTCCTTGTTGTTGCCTAATGTGAGGTAATTCAATGCCATGATCCATGCTATTTCTTAATAAGTGAACGAGTGAATCGCCCAACTCATCAATGACCGTTCGATCCAACTCTGTACTTTCACCCTCTATCGTTAATTGCACTTTTTTCCCTAAATCTTTCGCTAAACTTCGAATCATTCTCGGAAAGCGATTAAAAACTTGCTCGATAGGTACCATCCGCATCGTTAGCACGATATCTTGCAAATCAGAGGAAATACGTGACATCCGTTCTACTGTTTCTTGTAACTCCACATGCTCTACATCAAGCGCAATTTTCTCAAGTCGGCCTCGATCAATAACAAGTTCTTCAAATAAATTCATTAAATGATCCAAGCGTTCCATGCTCACTCGAATTGTTTTAGTAGGGCTTGTTTTATCTCCTTTTTTCGGCGTTCCGTCACTTTGGGAATGCGGATGGACAACCATCGCCTTTATTTCAGAAATACTGTTTAGTCTGTTCTTAATCTCACTTTCTTTCTGCTTTGTACGATAAAGAAACGAGAGATCCTTCTCTTGAAATCGTCCTCCCATTGCTTCAAGAGGTGGATTCGCTTCAACAATGTACCCATCCTCTTCTAACGCCTGGACAATCATGTAAGCACGCACCGCTTTTAACGCACAATCATCACTTAAGGATACGCGCACGTCATATAACGTTTCTCCCTCACCTCGTTGAGAATCTGCGTGCTGAATGTTTACACTTTTTCTCAACGTTTCTTGAGGTTGAGCGGTTGCAATCTCTTCTAACATTGCGACAATTCCGGAAATATCGTGCGGGTTTTCGTGCCCTTCCTCTATGGAGCTGATCATATCTTCTAAAACATCACATGCAGTCAATAAACCATCTACTACTTCTTGTGACACGTCTAGCGCTTGGTTTAAAAGTGCATCTAAAATATTTTCTAGCGCATGTGTTAACGCGGTTAAATGTTCAAAGCCCATGGAAGCCGCCATTCCTTTTAGCGTGTGAGCTGAACGGAAAATTTCCTTAATAGTCTCCAAATCTTCAGGATTTTTCTCTAACAGCAATAGCTGATTATTTAGCCGTTGCACATGTTCCTTACTTTCTTCAATAAAAAGTGCTAAGTAAGCTTCATTTTCCACATTTACAGACTCCTCTCCCAAAAGCCTTCTTTCCCATTGCTTGTTAAGGTACTCTTATTTTTATCGGTAAAAAAAGGCTATTTCTTTAGACCAACTATTGTCTTTTATACACTTTTTTTACGTATTCCTCTTCATAGAAGGAGGCTGTTGTTTACATTGCTGCAAATAAAGAGAGACAATCGATGTATGAGAAGGTACAAATAAGTCTTCTGGTATGGAATGTCCATTCGTCATATACATTACAGGAAGCTTATGTAAAATCATCAGATTGAGCAGCAAACCTAGTGAGACCGTTTCATCCACCTTTGTAATCACCATCTGAAGGGGTTGCCTTCCTTGGTAAGCCTTTAAGACTTGTTTTACATCTTTATAGTTAGAAGTCATTGGAACTACTAAAATATTCGCGCTTTCTACTACCACGTCATCGCTCATATTGAACGTTTCATTCGGAAACAGCACAGCTTGCTCACTGTGCTGATCCACTAACACGAGATCATACGATGCAAATCGTTGGAGCGCCTTTTGTAGAAAGTCTTCAGAGTACGCAACTTGAAATGGAATGTGCAATGCATCACTATACACTTTTAATTGCTGAATGGCTCCTGCCCGCCTCGTATCGGTTGTAATGAGTGCCACGTTTGTACCTTTTGTTAAAACTTCGTGTGCAGCGATTTTCGCAATACACGTTGTTTTCCCACCTCCAGACGGTCCACTAAAAAATAAAAAGCGAGTTTTTGCTTGAAAACTTCGTACTTGATGATCTAATTGCTCCAAAAACCATTGAAAAAGCAAGTGTTCGATTGAATGTGAAGAGTCGCCTCTTACATATGGCAGTAAGACTCTTTCTATTTCGCAACAAAGCGACTGTGCTAATCCACTTTCTTCAAGTCGCACTAACCACTCCTTATAATCGTTCCACTGCTTCTCATTGACGGTTGCCGCTTCATGATCATCATCAACCAACACCGTTACCTCAACTTGCTTTTTTGTAAAAAAGCCGAGAAATCCTCCGTCATAAACGTCACGATTAAATAAAATAACTGCTTCGTTTCCTTCTTTACTCGCAATCGCTTCAAGCGCCTGTTGTATCGTAGTAGCTCTATATTTTTTTATGTTCATCGTTGTACCACACCTACTGATTGTACTTCCACATCTGGCTCCAATTCGTTATAAGAGAGAACGACAAGATGAGGTAAGTAGCGTTCTACTAGTTGTCTAACATACATCCTAACTGCTGGTGAACATAGTAAGATTGGCTCTGTCATCACACCGACATTGCGGCTTATTTCCTTCTCAATCGCCGCAAAGATTGCTTGTGAATCTCCCGGTTCTAACGTTAAATAATTTCCATAGTCTGTTTGCTGCACATGTTCTGCAATTAGTTTCTCTACTTCCGCTCCTAACGTTAATACCGGTAAGGACGCCCCTACTTTTGCATATTGTTGTGAAATTTGCCGAGAAAGCGCTTGACGTACATACTCTGTTAACAAATCAAGATCTTTGGATAATTTTCCAAAGTCTGCTAGCGTCTCAAAAATAACAAGTAAATTTTTAATGGAAATTTTTTCTTTTAATAGCTTCGCTAATACTTTTTGTATTTCTCCAATCGATAATGGATCAGGCGTCACTTCATCTATTAACGACGGATAGTGTTCTTTCATATAATCAAGCAGCTGCTTCGTTTCTTGTCGACCGAGAAGTTCATGAGCATGCCTACGAATAACTTCTGTTATGTGCGTCGATACAACAGATGGTGGATCAACTACGGTATAACCGAGCTGTTCAGCCTGCTCTTTTTTGCCCTCCTCTATCCATAAGGCATCGAGTCCGAAGGCAGGTTCAATAGCCGGTTCACCTTCAATACTGTCCTCATCAATACCTGAGCTAATGGCGAGAAAACGAGACAGCATTAATTTCCCTCTCGCCACTTCTGTTCCTTTAATTTTCATACAATATTCATTAGGTTGAAGTTGTATATTGTCGCGAATGCGCACAACAGGAACGACAATGCCAAGCTCTAAGGCTAATTGGCGACGAATCATCACGATGCGATCGAGGAGATCGCCTCCTTGTGAAGAATCAGCGAGTGGAATTAATCCATATCCAAATTGAAATTCGATAAGATCAACTTGCAATAACGGCATGACGCTATCAGGACTTTTCATCGGTTCAATCGCTATTTCCTTCTCCTCTTTCTCTTCCGCTTTTTTCTTAGCTGCTCCTCTTCGAAGTACATAACCACCGGCAGCAACTATTCCACCAATTGGAAGGGTAACGAGATCATTAATGGGCGTAAATAACCCTAGCGCGATAATGGTTCCACCGGCTACTACTAACATGTCTGGATACGCTAACAATTGTTTGGAAACGTCAAATCCTAAATTGCCTTCTGATGCAGCGCGTGTAACGATAATCCCGGTGGCTGTTGAAATAATTAGTGCAGGCACTTGAGAGACGAGCCCGTCTCCAACTGTTAATAACGTAAACGTTTGTGCGCTTTTTGCAAAATCAAAGCCCATTTGTGTGGTTCCGATAATGATGCCAAACAACATATTAATAAATACAATGACAATGCCAGCAATCGCATCACCTTTTACAAACTTACTCGCTCCGTCCATCGCTCCATAGAAATCAGACTCTCTCTCTACTTTGTTGCGTCGATGTCTTGCTTCTTGATCGGAAATCATCCCTGCATTTAAGTCGGCATCGATACTCATCTGTTTTCCAGGCATAGCATCCAACGTAAAGCGCGCCGCTACTTCAGAAACACGTTCCGATCCTTTTGTAATGACGATAAATTGAATGACTACGAGTATAAAGAAAACCACAATTCCGACTAATATATTTCCTCCGACAACGAACTCTCCGAATGTATGGACCACATTTCCCGCTTTTCCGTTTCCTAAAATGGACCTTGTCGTCGATACATTCAAACCGAGTCGAAATAACGTAACCAGAAGGAGCAACGAAGGAAATATTGAAAATTGAAGCGGCTCCTGCATATTCATTGCGATTAAGATAATGATGAGCGCCAGTGTAATATTAATGATGATAAAAAAATCAAGCATCCATGTTGGTAAGGGGATAATTAACATGACGATAATCATAATGACACCTAATAGCACGCTTAAATCTCTTGCTTTCATGTAACGCTTCTCTCCTCTTTCACCTTCATTACTTTTTCTTTTTCAATTGATACACGTACGCAAGAATTTCTGCCACCGCTTTAAAGAGATCTTCTGGGATGCTATCACCTATTTCTGTCTCTTTATATAACGTACGTGCCAGTTGGCGATTTTCTACTTGCGTTACATTGTGTGCTTTTGCAACTTCTTTCATTTTTTGAGCAACAAAATCTAGCCCTTTGGCGATCACATAGGGAGCGTCCCTTTTTGTTTCATCATATTTCAAGGCAATTGCATAATGCGTTGGATTCGTAATGATTACATCTGCACTAGGGAGATCTTGCATCATGCGTCGCATGGCAAGCTGACGCTGCTTTTCTTTCACCTTTGCCTTGATTTTTGGATCGCCTTCTATTTTTTTATGTTCATCTTTAATCTCTTGTTTGCTCATGCGAATGCTTTTCTCAAAATCAAATTTTTGATACATATAATCTAGTAAGGCTACGAGCAACATAAGAATGGAAGCAAATAACCCCATTTCAAAGATTAGTTCTCCGAAACTACTAAGTGAGGATTTTAAACTTACTTGCGAAAGCTTCATAAGTTCTTCTTTTTTTCGGTAAATAATGAAAAACGTTACGCCACCAATCACACTAATTTTCAGCATCGATTTGACTAATTCAACGAGTGCTCGCAATGAATAGATTTTTTTGGCACCTTGCAATGGATTTAAACGATTCCATTTCATCGAGATCGCCTCCATTGAAAAAAGCCAGCCTATTTGTAAATAATTAGCGAGAATACCAGCAACCATCACCATGACTAACACCGGTGCAATGGCTACTACTGCATCTTTAACAAGATTTGCAAATAGCAGATGAACATTTTCCTCCGTCGGCTGTAATACTAAACCTTTACTTAATAAAACCCGCAATAGATTCATCATCTTTTCAGCCATACTTTCACCGAATAATAGAAGTGCTAAAAAACTTGCTAACAACGTAGCTGCAGCATTAAGATCCGCGCTTTTGGCTACTTGTCCTTTTTTCTTCGTTTCTTCTCGTTTTTTCGGTGTTGCTTGTTCCGTTTTTTCTCCTGAAAAATAGTGAAGATCAAGTTGTAACCTCATGTAAGTTCTCCTGTAATAGTTGAAGCAAATGTCGCATTACACTCGCTGTTTCGCGACTTAACATGTGTATGCCAGAAAAAAAGAGGGGTAAGACCAATAATAAAATGACAAAGGCAACAAGAATTTTTAATGGCAAACCAATTACAAATACATTAATTTGCGGTACCGTTCTCGCTACAATACCTAATGCAAGGTCAACGAGAAAAAGCGTTCCGACAATGGGCATGGCCAATTGAAAAGCGATGAGAAACATGGCTGTGAAAACCGTAACCGCATAATTTGCCACTTCACCCGCTGAAAGGTCTACATGACCGCCAATGGGTACGAACTGATAGCTATAAAAGATGCCATCGAGTAACATGTAATGTCCATTCGTTATAAACAACAATAGCATGGCAAAATGATATAAATACTTCCCCATTAGCGGTGTTTGGATACCTGTTTGCGGATCAATCACTCCCGCAATGGCAAAACCCATTTGTAAATCCAGAAAACCTCCGATAATATGAACACCATATAATAGGAAGGAAGCAAGTAAACCGAGCAACATTCCAATCAATCCCTCCAAAAGGAGAGCAACGATGAAATGAAGCGATAGTGGAATGTGGGGTGCCCCCATCGTCATCACTACAATTACCGCTAGAAATCCTGCACCACCTAAGCGAAAGGTCACAGGGATCGTTCGATAGGAAAACACAGGCGCCGTTGCCAAAAAAACAGAAATACGTATAAAAACAAGCAATATAGCTGGTAGCGTTTCAATCATTCTTTTACGCTCCTACAAATCGTTCCAAGTTATTAAAAATATCATATGTAAATGTCACCATCTCGCTTAGCATCCATGGTCCAAAGAAGATCAACGCAATGAGCACAGCTGCTATTTTAGGAATAAAGGCAAGTGTTTGCTCTTGAATTTGCGTTGTAGCTTGAAAGATACTAACAAGCAAACCAACAACCAAAGCAAGCAACAAGAGCGGACCAGCAACCATCAGTGTGGTATATACACCTTTTTCCGCGATGGAGATAACCATTTCTGCATTCATCCAAACACCTTCTTATCCATAGCTTGATAGCAAGGATTTTACGATTAAATACCAGCCATCGACTAATATAAATAGCAGTAGCTTAAAAGGTAACGAGATCATAACGGGTGGCAACATCATCATGCCCATCCCCATTAAAATACTTGCTACGACCATATCAATAACGAGAAATGGCACAAAAATCATAAAACCCATTTGAAACGCTGACTTTAATTCACTAATGGCATAGGCCGGAACGAGCACACGCATCGGAATATCATTTACATGCGCTGGTTTTTTTGCTTTTGTATAGTTTAAAAAGAGCTCTAAATCTTTTTCTCTCGTATGCTTTGTCATAAATTCTTTTAACGGTTTAGCGCCTTTTTCATACGCCTGTTGTTGCGTAATCTTGCCGTCAATAAGTGGTTTTACAGCATCGTGATTTATTTGAGAAAACGTAGGGCCCATAATAAAAATCGTTAAGAATAATGCAATGCCGATCAGCACCTGGTTTGGAGGCATTTGTTGGGTGGCTAATGAAGTTCTTACAAAAGACAGCACAATCACAATGCGTGTAAAACACGTCATTAGCAGTAAAATGCTCGGTGCAACCGAAAGAATCGTCAATAAGAGTAATAGCTGAATCGTCGTTTCAGTAGAGCCACTAGCGCCGTTAAGGAAGTCAAGATTGATCTTTGGCAGTAGATTGTTCATGCGTTTTCCCTTCCTTTGACAGCTTTTGAACAAATGATGATCGCTCATCATTTATTTGCCGAAGACGTGTTTTTAGCTCTACAGAGAAGCGTGATGGTCCTTTTTTACCTTTGCGCCCAAAGAATGAATGAGGCCTCTCGGTTGTCGTTTGCGTACGATTTGGAGAGAGCAACCATTGCTCAACTTCTTGAGGATCTACTACTTCTTTTAACAACGTAATATTTTCACCTATACCGACGATAAAAACTGCTGAACCGACTTTCACTGCTTGGATGGACTTATTACCACCCAAACCTACACCGACCAACGTATTCATTCCTTGCTTTTCTTTAAAGCCTTTACTACGTTTTTTTAAAAACTTTAATACGCCATACAATAAACCAATTACAAAAATTAGTGCGGCAATTACTTTAAACATCGCTACAAAACCATTGCCGTAAAGATCTTTCGTTGACTGCTCTTCTAATGCTCCAGTCTGCTTGTCTTCTTTTTCCTTCGCATGATCTGTACATTCGTAAACGGTAAGACACGCTGCCTCTGCTTTTATGACAGCGCGCGGACTTACTACGCCTACACACACGATGAAAAGGCAAAGCAAGCTTATATACAGCTTGTTCTTTATCATCACCATCAGAACATTAGCTCAACGTTTTCGAAATCGCTTCAATTACGCGATCTGCCTGAAATGGCTTTACGATAAAATCCTTTGCTCCTGCTTGTATGGCATCAATCACCATAGACTGTTGCCCCATCGCTGAGCACATAATCACTTTAGCGTCAGAATGGTGCTTACGAATTTCCTTTAACGCCGCAATTCCATCCACTTCTGGCATTGTAATATCAAGAGTTACTAAGTCAGGCATTAGCTCTTTATATTTCTCAACAGCCTCAGCACCATCAGCGGCTTCTCCCACCACATGATAGCCATTTTTAATTAAAATATCCTTAATCATCATTCTCATAAAAGCTGCATCATCAACGACTAAAATACGTTTACTCATCCTTCTCTCTCCTCCAAAAAATCTATTTATTTTAAGTTCATTAAACGGGCTTTACGGCTCACAATTTCATTTACGCGCACGCCGAAATTCTCATCAATGACAACCACTTCTCCCTTAGCTACGAGCTTTTGATTGATTAAAATATCTACCGGCTCACCAGCTAACTTATCAAGCTCCACAATTGAACCTGGAGCCATTTCTAATATTTCTTGAATGGTACGACGTGTTCTTCCTAATTCGACGGTTAACTGCAATGGAATATCAAGCAGTCGTTCAATCGAAGGTTCTTGCTCCTGCACAACAACCGTTTCTTCATGAAACGGAGAAAATACAGCGGACTGAACGGCTACACTTTCTTTAGGCGGTAACTCGTGCGTTGTCGGCATAACAGCCTCAACTGTTGCAGCCGACTCCTGTCTTTGCAGCAGTCCTTTAACGAGCAGTTGCGCAAAATCTACTTTAATCAGTTGCATAATGCTTGAATCTACTAAACTACCAATTTTCAATCGAAAGGATACTTTAATAAGAATATCTTCATCTACAGGAAATGGAATATTCGCATTTAAATTCTCAATGGTAGGAGGCGAGATATCGACTTTCTTTTGAAAAATAGTCGAAAGGGATGTCGAAGCCGATCCCATCATTTGATTCATCGCTTCACCTACGGCGCTAAGTTGGAGTTCTCCGAATGTTTCAGCAGGATTCCTCCCATCTCCACCTAACATAAGATCTGCGATAATTTGTGCGTCCTTCGTTTCAATGACGAGTAAATTGGTTCCTTCTACTCCTTCAACGTACTCTACTTTGACAGCTACGTGAGGCGTTGGAAATTCTTCCTCTAAATTTTTCTTTTCAATAATAGAAACCATTGGCGTTGTAATTTGGACTTTTTGATGTAGCAATGCTGAAAGCGCTGTTGACGCACTACCAAAAGAAATGTTCCCTATTTCTCCGAGCGCATCTTGTTCCATTCCTGTTAAGTAATGTTCAATTCCTTCACTCACCGCTTCTTCTTTTGCAAGCAATGCATCAATTTCATCTTGAGATAGCATGCCTTATTCCTCCTTTAAATCAACAAGCATTTGCACAGCGAGCTGCCGGTTGACTCTTCCCGGCTGAGCCAGGAACTTTTTCTTTTCATCTACATACACAGAAAGCGGCGCAGTTAATTTTTGATCTAACAACAGCACGTCACCTTCTGTTAATTCCATAAGATCTTGAACAGTCATCGTAGAGCGACCTAATTCAGCAATTATTGCTAGATCTGAACGTTTAATTCGTTCTTGTATCCAATCTTGTTCTTCTGGCTCTAGCGTTTTCTTCTGATGCTGCATCCAATAATGAACCGATAGTTTTTGCATAACCGGTTCTAATACAACATGTGGTAAACAAACATTCATCATGCCACTTGTTTCGCCGATCGTTGTTGTTAATGAAATAACAACGACGGTTTCATTCGGAGAAACCATTTGTAAAAACTGTGGATTCACTTCAAAATCAAGCATTGTCGGCTCTATATCTACGACCGTACTCCACGCTTCTTGATAACTTGATAACGAGCCACGAAACAACTGTGAAAGGATGGTTGTTTCTATTTCTGTTAACGAAGCTACCTTATTGACACTCGTCCCATGCCCTCCTAATAAGCGGTCTAACATGCTATAGGCAATATTCGGATTTACTTCTATTAAAAGGCGTCCAGGTAAAGGCGCGGCTTCGAATAGATTTAAAATCGTCATCCTTGGGATCGAACGTATGAATTCTTCATAAGGCAATTGGTCGACTGAAGCAACAGATATTTGCACATAGGTTCGCAATTGAGCAGAAACATAGGTTGTTAATAAACGAGCAAAATTTTCATGTACGCGCGTAATACTTCTTACTTGATCTTTAGAAAAACGCAGCGCTCGCTTAAAGTCATACGTTCTTATACGTCGCTCGTTTTCTTCTTTTTTTAGCTCTTCTGCATCCATTTCACCGGTTGAAATCGCAGAAAGTAGCGCATCAATTTCATTTTGTGATAATACTTCTGTCATTTCTCTTCTCCTTGTGGGTTGTTACTTACTGAACAACCTTTTCAACCGTATACACTTTTTGAATGGAGCCTTTTTGCAGAAGTTGAGCTGTTTGTCGTTTTAAACGTTCTTCAAGCTTACTTATTCCTTGCTGTCCTTGAAGCTCTTTACGATTGAAAGCAGCTAATTCATAAATGACAAGATGATTTACTTGAAAAAGGCGTTGTTCTAGCTCTTCTTTCGCTTCCGCCGTATCTGTTTGGAATCGGAATTTTGTTTTAATATACGATTGGTCTTTTAGGTTTGTAATAATTTCCTTCGTCTCCACAGTTAGCTGGGCAAGATCCTCAGCCCCTGGATCGCTTCCATAGGCTTTCTCTTTCTCGTTAAAAAAGAGAAAATAAAGCATTGCGCCACTAGCGATAAGCACTGCAATAACTACTATAAACAAGCCATTTCGCTTTTTGGGGGGCATTGATTCTGCGCTCATTTACTTTCCTCCTTTTGGGGATGTAAGCAGGTCGAATAGGGAGAGGCTGTTTGATAGAATGTCATGACACGAGCTTTCACTTCTTCTGGTTTCTCTAAAACTACGAACTTCTTTCCCGATGTAAGCGTAATTGTCGTATCCGGAAACGCTTGAATATGTTCAATCCATACAGCATGTAATGTAAACGTTTCACCATTTAGTTTTGTTAATTCAATCATGACGTTGCCGGAATGAATCGTTGCCGTTCACTCCGGTCTCCTCACCTTCTTATCGTTTTAAATTAACAAGCTCTTGTAATATTTCATCAGACGTTGTAATAATTTTTGTATTTGACTGAAAAGCACGTTGCGCTACAATCATTTCCGTAAATTCTTCGGATAGATCTACGTTCGACATTTCGAGAGAAGCACTTATGAGTTTGCCCGCTCCACCACTTCCTGGGACTAATGCCGGAGAAGAATGTTCACCAGAATTAGGACCAATGCGATATAAGTTACTTCCTGTTTTTTCTAAGCCACCCGGATTTGGCACGGTGACAAGTCCCAGTTTTTGATCGCTCGTTGTACCCGTATCCGTCACAATAGTTACCGATCCATCTGATCCAATGCTATAACTTTTTGCTTCTTTTGGAATTTTGATTTCTGCACCGTCAACATCAAGTACGGCATACCCATCTGCTGTAACGAGTTTGCGCTCGTCACCGTCTGGCGTTAAGTAAAAATTACCCGCACGCGTTAAAAAGTTGCCTCCAGGTGACTGCACAAGAAAGTAACCATCTCCTTCAATTGCCACATCAAGCGGCCTGCCAGTCGTTTGTGGACTACCTTGTGTATCCACTGTATCAATCGTTGCAACGCCAGAGCCGAGGCCTACTTGCTTCGGATTCGTTCCGACCGTACCTTGTGCAAGTTGCTGACTGACTAAATCTTTAAAGGTTACTCTTCCTTTTTTAAAACCATAGGTATTGACGTTAGCAATGTTATTTCCAATCACATCTAATTTCGTTTGAAAATTTTTCATTCCGCTAATTCCTGAATACAGTGAACGTAACATCTCTTATCCCCCTCTTTGATTTACACCATATAAAAAAACAAAAACTACATCACTTGAAGAAGTTGATTGCGCTCAATAACGACATCATTTTTCAATTGCAGTTGTGTCGCGCCATTTTTAAATAACACACTTTTCACTTCACCTTCTGTAGGAGTGCCATTTTCTTTTTGATATTTGATCTGTTTGCCAATCAACGTGCTATCAGCCAATGCTTTCATCGATTGATTTAAATTCGTTAGCTGTTCTAATGAGGTAAATGTGGCCATTTGGGAAATAAATTGTTTATCGTCGATTGGGCTCGCTGGATCCTGATTTTTAAGCTGTACCATTAGTAGTTTCAGAAACTCATCTTTACCGAGAGTAGCTTTTGGAGCTGCTGTTTTCGTAGTTGGTAACAGTAAATCATTGTTAATGTTTATATTCATATGTCACTCTCCTCCTGTGTCGTTTCCATTAATACGTGTAAAAAATCAGTTTCCACCTTGCGTTCCTCTCGTTGCTCTTGGTTCTCTCGATGCTCTTGCTTGGAACGATGATCGTTAAATGGTTGCGGCGTTGTCCCCGTTTCTTCTTGAACGACAACTTCGGAAATCCTTGTACCGCTCTCTTGAAACGCCGACTTTAATACATGAATGTTGGCTTCTACTAGTTCTTTTGCGCCACTAGAAGTAGTGACAATCTTAGCGAACAATTTCCCGTTTTCTTTCATCATTTCTATTGAAAGGGTTCCGAGCGCTTCCGGTGTTAGCCTAATGCGAAGGGCCGTTAAAGGTTCGCCGATCTCAGCGTTCATGTGTTGTTGCATTGTCCATTGTTGTAGATCTCGAAGCACCGTGCGCAAAAGCGGGGATGATGAGGATTCATCCCTATTTATCCGACCTAGGGCTACACCTTCCATACTGAGAACGCGTGGCATTGAAAAGTCTGTTAACCTCTCATCACGCAGTGTCGATAGACCAGCCTTTTCTTGCAGTATTTTTTCCGAGAAAAATGGCTCTTGATCACTAGAAGATGTCAGCTGACCTGCTAAATCCACCGTAGTAGAGACCGCACCTATTCCTTTATTCTCTTGAGATGAAGCTCTGTTTACTTCGGTTTCACCCTTCATCATGGCTAAAAAGATACGTTGCTCATTCGTGACAGCCTTTTCAGTCATTACTGCTGGACCACTTAATGAACTAAAGGAACGCGAGAGGGCTTCGATGGAAAGCTTGTCGCGTAAACGAGACATAGATAACTGTTTTTCTTCGTTTGTTTCTTCGGAAATCACGCTATTTAGGTTATTTCCTCCCTCCATCTCCTTTACAAACCGAGGGAGACGTGCTTCTCGAAGCGCATCTAACATAATGGTTGCTTCTTGTTTTGGAGCTTGTAATCTGACCGTTTCTTGTTCCAAAAAGGTTCTTAGCATTTCGGATAATAAAACACCCTTCGCATTCTTCTCTTCGGTTCTCCCGCTTTGATCCATGAGCTGTGTCAAAGAACGTTGCATTTGCGTTAAAATGTCATTTACGGTCGACTCCTGACTGTGAACCATTTCTTGTCGCCATTGATTACCTCGCTCATAGCCACTGTATTGTTGGTGTAAGCCAGCAAGTAGCTGAAAAACGTGAAGCGCTTTTTCTTGAACAGCAGTTAACGGTTGATCATCGCTTGTTACAGGATTAGTATCACCTCCCTTTTGTGAGGAGAAAAATAAGGCGCTATACTCTTCAAAAGCTTGCATGCGTTCACCATCTGACAAGTGAGAAATTTCTTCCAACCACTCATTGCACGCTTCAATCACTCTTTGCGCTTCTTCCTCAAACGTTCCCGATTGCTCCTGCTCTTCCTCTTTTGAAGTAGCAGCCTGAAGTGAGCTATGAAAGGATGCTAGCAATGACGCGTTTTCTTCCTTTTTTGTCGTAACTGGTATCGCTTGTTTTCGAAAAAGCACTTCCACACCGTTTGCCAATTCCATGAGCTTTCCTCCTATTTCACTATTTTTTATTCATCATGGCTGTTAGCTTTGCTGCTTGTGTTGGCGACATTTTTTCTAATATGGCACTCGATACGTCATCATCTAACGTATGTAATACTTGTTTTACTTCTTTTAGTTTCATTTTTTCAAAGATAACCGCAGCTTTTTTGGGAGACATCGTCTCGTACCAGCTAGCTAGTTGCGTTGTATTTACGTGGGGTTCTTTTATGACTTTTTTCGTTTCTTTCTTTTTTTCTGATTGTAGCTGCTTTAGTTGCGTCTTCATTTTTTGTAATTCTTCGTCTTTACTAGTCATCGCTTGCTTCAATTGACTCACTGTTTTTTCACGCTCTGCATCTTTCTTCTTCCAATACGCCTCATTGTCTTTTGTCTCATCATGATCGTCTTGCGCTGTAACCGATGAAGAGAATAAAGGAACGTTTTTCTTAACGTCCTCCCACACATTCCAACCTAAGAAGGATAAAATCAAGCCTAATGAAAGGCAAAGGAACAGAAGTGAGAAGACAATGGAAAGAAGAAATCGACGAGCTACACCTTTCTTCTCCAAATAACCACTCCTTTTTATACGTTGATATAACGTCTTACGGCTACTTCATCACTTTCTTTCATTTCATAAAGACGAATGTGTTCTTTATGAACTTCTTCTCGTTTTTCTTTTAATTTTTCTAGTTTTTTCACGTCTGTTGTTTTTTCAACTAACCATTGCTGAGCCTCATTCATTTCTCTACGTGCATGTAATACGCGCTCATGTAAATCAGCAATTCGTTGTGATAAGGAAAGCAGAAAGCGTTGCGTTTGTTGCAATTCGTTAATAACGACTTTTTGACGAAACTGATGTGAAGAATGCTCTTCAATCCGCTCTCGTTGCTTTAATAATTGAAAAAGTGTTTGTGCTAGTTCTTCAAAGCGATCGACACTCGCCGCATAGCTCACTTCTGCTTGTTCTTTTTCACGAATTTTAAGTCTTAATAATTTTTCCATTTTAAATTCAAAGATCATGAACTTGTTTCTCCCCCAAACTCTTGAAGTAGACGATGAAGTGTCTCGTAAAAATCAGCAGGCTCATCTACACTTTGTTGTAAAAAAGAAATAATTTTTGGATGCTGTTTAATAGCGTGATCAACAGAAGCTGATGATCCTTTTTTATAAGCTCCAATGGTAATTAAATCTTCTGCCTCTAAATACGTAGCTAACAGCTTGCGAAGACTGGCGGCTGCCTCTTTATGCGTAGCGTCAATCAAGTCATTCATCACACGGCTAACGCTTTTTAATAGCGCAATGGCTGGAAATTGACCTTTATGGGCGAGGGAACGATCTAGTACGATATGACCATCTAAAATGCCGCGAACACTATCCGCAATGGGCTCATTCATATCATCTCCATCAACTAACACCGTATAAAATGCCGTAATGGATCCATGCTCACTCATCCCTGACCGCTCTAACAATTTAGGCAATAAAGCAAACACAGATGGTGTATACCCTTTTGTTGTAGGTGGTTCTCCTACAGCTAAGCCAATTTCTCGTTGCGCCATCGCAAAGCGTGTAACCGAATCCATCATCAGCATGACATTCATGCCACAATCTCTAAAATATTCAGCGATTGCTGTTGCTGTCATGGCTCCTTTTAGGCGCATAAGTGCTGGCTGATCTGACGTTGCGACAATTACAACAGACTTCTTGAGCCCTTCCTCTCCAAGATCTCTTTCAATAAAGTCCATTACTTCACGACCGCGTTCCCCGATTAAAGCAATTACATTGACGTCAGCCATTGAATTTCGTGCAATCATACCTAGTAACGTACTTTTCCCAACACCACTTCCAGCAAAAATACCCATTCTTTGACCTTTTCCAACAGTTAATGCACTATCAATAGAGCGAACACCAACAGACATAACCTCTTTAATTCTCGGTCTTGAAAGGGGATTTGGCGGTTCTTGATCTGTTGGGACGTTTACGAGCCCTTTTAATGAAACACCATCTAACGGCTTCCCTAATGCATCAATAACTTGACCAATTAAAGCGGGTCCAACACCAATAGAAACAGACTGACCGGTCGCCTCTACGAGACTACCTACTGCCATTTCTTTAATGGGTGCAAAAGGCATAAGCAATACGCGATCTTCATGAAAACCAACCACTTCTGCACTCACCTTTTTTTGGTGATTATCCCCAAGATGGATATAACAAAGATCACCAATGGAGGCACGCGGGCCAGATGATTCAATCGTTAACCCTACAACCTTTGTCACTCTGCCATAATATTTATAGCTATTACTTTTTTGTATAATTGTTTTTAATGCCGGCACGTTCATGGTTGTGCTCCTCAACATATTCTTGCAATTTTTCTTTCAGTTGTAGTAACTGGCGATCAAGCCCACCTTCAATCTTCCCACCGGGATATTCCACGTAAAAATCATTTCCTTGTAACTGTTCGTCTGGATAAAGCGATAAAGTATCTTTTTTCTCCAGCACACTTTCTAAATCTTCTTTTGCACAAAGCGTTGCTTCATACCAAGAAACCGGCACATACAAGCGAATAGCGTGATTCATTTTTAATTCCAATAAAAGTTGCTTCAGAACAGAAACGAATGTTTGCTCATCTTGTTCAAATGAGGCACCGACTACTTTTTGCGCTAACTCAACAGCAAGCTCTATAATTATCGGTGTCGCTTTTTCGATATGACTTTCATACTCTTTCTGTGCTAATTGTGTAAGCTTATTGACTTGTTGTAGTGCTTCATCATAATGCGCACGACCTTCCGCTTGTCCTTGGCTTACTCCTTCTTCATACGCCTGTTGTCGTGTTTCTTTACGTAATTGCTCTATTTCAATTTGCACTTGTTGTTTCTCATACTCCACTTCTGCTTGATGTTGCTTTTGCAACTCTTCTTTATATACATCTGCTTCTTTTTTTGCTTGAAGCGCTTCCTCCATCAAACGTGTAGAGCAGTCTTCTTCATCCGCTTGCGCAAACGCTGTTGCGTAGAGCAGTTGATGAAGATGAACAGGCTTAAAAGAAGCTGTATGATTAATTTCTGAGGCTTTAATAATTTTACACAATGACATCCTCTCCTCCACCTCGAGCGACAACAACTTCCCCCGCTTCTTCTAAGCGCCGAATAGTAGCCACAATTCGAGACTGTGCTTCTTCTACATCTTTCAAACGGACAGGTCCCATAAATTCCATCTCTTCTTGAAATGTTTCCACCATCCGCTCAGACATATTGCGAAATACAAGCGTTTTCACCTCTTCACTAGCAGCTTTAAGTGCTAGAATGAGATCTTCATTTTGTACTTCACGAATAACACGTTGAATCGCACGATGATCGAGAATTACAATATCTTCAAATACAAACATCCGCTTCTTAATTTCCTCTGCCAACTCCGGATCCTGAACTTCTAAAGCGTCCAAAATCGTTTTTTCCGTTGCTCGATCTACTCCGTTTAAGACGTCTACAACGGCTTCGACACCACCTGCTTGCGTAAAATCATTATGTACCGTAGCGGATAATTTTCTTTCTAGAATCCGTTCCACTTCGTTAATAATTTCTGGCGATGTTCGATCCATAACCGCAATTCGTCTAGCAACATCACCTTGCATTTCCGGAGGTAATTCAGAGAGAATTTGCCCTGATTGCGTTGCATCAAGATAAGACAAAATGAGGGCAATTGTTTGCGGATGCTCATCTTGGATAAAGCTAAGCACTTGGGCAGGATCGGCACGCCGAGCAAAATCAAACGGCCTTACTTGCAATGTAGAGGTTAAGCGATGAATAATATCCATAGCTTCTTCTTGACCGAGCGCCCGTTCTAACACCATTTTTGCGTAACCAATGCCTCCTTGCGTAATATAATCCTGTGCTAAGAGAAGTTGATAAAATTTACCGACAACCTCATCTTGAATGACTTTTTCAACTTTACGAATTTGCGAAATTTGCAATGTTAGTCTCTCTACTTCTTCTTCACTTAACTGTTTATATATTTGAGCAGCTGCCTCTGGACCAATGGAAATCATTAGCATAGCTGCTTTTTCTTTGCCTGTCATTTTCGTAGCTTTTGTCATGATTTCCCTCCTATTCTTCTGAAAGCCACGTTCGCAATAGCTTAGCAAATTCATCAGGTCGGTCTTTTGCTAGCTTTTCTAGCTGAGCCTTTTGCACATCACTTTCTTTTTCTTCTTGCTGAACCGTTTCGATTTGCTCCTCTTCATCAAGCCAACCATCCTCTTCGTCTTCATTGCGCTTTCGTTTTCTCCAAAGGATTAGAGCAATGATGACACCGAGCAGCAAGAGACCAGCTGAGATTAACATCCACAGTGGAATGGCTGTTTTTTCTTCTGCCTTGACTGGCTCTTCCTTATGGAAAGGCTTAGCAGAAACGAAGATTTTTTGACTAATATCGTTATCGCCTACTTTTGTTGCTGCATCCTTTGCAATGCTCGTCCGCACAATGTTACTTAACATTTGCGTAATATCTTCAATCGTTCCTTGTGGTAAAGAAGTTGGATCATTTGGTTTTGGTGGTTCCACCATGACTTGGATGCCTAAATCACGAATCGTGTAAGGACTTTTCGTAATTTCTTTATGAATACGATTCACTTCATAATTAATGCGATCCTCTGTTTTTTCTGAATCGCCACCTGCTTGATCAGTCCCTTGATACGTAGGAATGTCACTTTCTCCGGTCCCATCAATGCCTTTAGCTTTAGCTTGTGATCCGGTAAATGTTTCTCGCACCTTTTCTGCGCTTAACTTAATGCCTTCTATTTTTTTTGTATCAACTGGCTCAACTCTTTTTTCTTCTCTTTTCTCTTTTGTAAAATCGATATCAGCGGTCACTGTACTGATTACTTTATTGGGCCCAATTAACATAGAAAGCATTTGTTGCACCCGCATTTGCAAATCGTGTTCAATTTCCTGCTTTACGTTGCGCTGTGCTTCATACTGCGATAGATCCCCTTTTTGTTTTCCTTGATCTAAAGAAAATGAGTGGAAGTATTGATCAGAAATAACGATATTCTCTGTTGGTAAATTTGGTACACTTTTAGAAACAAGGTGGTACAAGGAGCGGACTTGACCGTCATCTAGTTTTGTTTCAGGTTTTAATGTTAAAACGACAGAGGCTGAGGACTGTTGTTTTTCTTGCTTAACGAATACGCCCTTTTCAGGTGTTGAAATCATGACCTTCGCATCATCAACCCCGCTAATATTTTTTATGAGCTTTTCAATCTCCGTTTGAGTTGCTTCTCGTTCTAACACATTAAACTCATTGTCTGTCATGCCAAATCCTTTGTTTTGTCCGAAAAAGGAATAATCAATGCTTCCGCTTTTTGGAATACCTTCAGAAGCAAGTGATACTTTTAACGCATCGACCTGTTCTTCTGGAACCGAAATAACTTTACCACCTTGCGATAATTCAGACGAAATCCCTTTACCGTCTAAATGACTTTTGATTTGACCTGCTTCCTGTGGTGACAGTTCTGTGTAGAGAGGAACTAGCTTTTCGCGCGACATGTATGAAATCACAAATGCCACTGTTAAAATGCCTAGGATGCCACACAACAGCAGCCATTTTTTCTTACGACTCCAAAGTTGAAAGGCATTATTCATTGCTCGTATTCTATTTTTTAAGTTCTCAATCATGATCTCCTCCACATGTTGTTCATGAGGTTACCCTCAAAAAAACAATTCAAAAACGAAATAATATAATGATTTCTATAGTTGTGTTCTCATAATCTCTTGATAGGCTTCTAAAACTTTATTCCTTACTTCAACGGCTGTTTGTAACGTTAAGTTTGCCTTTTCAGCTAATACCATTACCGAACTAATATCATCGGTTTTTCCTGTTAATAGCTGATTAGTCGCCTGATTAGAAGCTTGTTCATAGCCATTCGTTTCCTGAAGCATGTTCTGTAAGACCGTAGCAAATGAACCTTCGCTTTCTTTTACTTGTTGTATGTTCTCCGTTAGCGGTATTGACGCTACATTCGTTACACCTTGCACGCTCATTGTCATATGATCACTCTACCTTCCAATTTCTAATGCTTTCGCATACATAGCTTTTGAAGCGTTTAAAGCGGTAACATTTGCTTCATATGAACGTGATGCACTCATCAAATCGATCATCTCTTTAAGTGGATCTACATTCGGCATTAAAACATAGCCCTGCTCATTAGCATCTGGATGCGTGGGATTATATACCCGTTTAAATGGCGTACGATCATTGACGATTCCACGTACAACGACTCCTTCATGATTTATCGCCCCTGCTGTTGCCTGTTCATAAAAAGAAGCGAACGGTCGATTGCTTGCTTCTGCCACAACCATTTTCCGTTGATACGGAATCCATTTTCCGTTTACTCTCGTTCCTCGCGTTGTTTCAGCGTTCGCCATGTTACTCGACACAACATCCATTTTTAATCGTTGTGCCGTCAAGGCTGATGCTGAACTATTTAACGCATTAAAGATTCCCATTACTTACCTCCTTTTATGACGATTCTCATTCCATTCATTTTACTGTTTAGTAATTGAATCATCGCTTGGTTCATTAATTGATTTTTGGCTATTTCAGCCATTTCCTGATCAATGTCAACATTATTTCCATTATGATTCATAACGGTTGAGGTTTCTTTTCTAGTCACATACTGACCGTTCTCTCCCGAAAAGGAAAGATGACGGCGATCGCTACGGTAAGCTTGAAGCATCGAATGAAATTCCGATTGAAAACCTACGACTTTAGACTTATAATTGGGCGTATTAACATTGGCTATATTGGCTGCATTTGCCTGTTGCTGCAATGAAATACGCTGTAAACCTTTCTCCAGTTGCGGTATTACTCCATTTCCAAACATTTTTCATACCCCTTTTTTACTATAAATAAATTACCTTATGTACCATTTTCTGCTGTTATTCCATATTTTACGGTACTAAGCCAAAAAATGTCTATATTTTTTTGCACATTTAGACATTTTTCGATAAATGGTACTACTATTTTAATGGGTCTTTTGTACCTATATTCATTTTTATACAATAATAGTTATTAAGACCTAAGTACATGCATCTATTTTCTTGTCGTTCATGGTACAATCAAAACCACCAGTGGGAACTGGTGGTTTGCTCTGCGGCTAAAAGCCTCTCTTACCGGCCTCGGCCTTAAAGGCCCCCTGAGGAGGTCTCCCTTTTGCACCACATTCACTCACTAATTCTAAAGAATTTCCTTACTTCTTTTTATTTTTCTGTCCAGTGAACGGGTCGTACTCTTCAAATAACGTTAACTGATCTGTACGAAAGTCTTCTACGAGCTGATTTCGTATGTATTCTTGTATTTTCTTTTTATTTCGGCCCACGGTATCGACATAGAATCCTCGACACCAAAATTTGCGATTCCCATAGCGATATTTTAAATCCGCATGTCGATCGAAAATCATCAGGCTACTTTTTCCTTTCAAGTAACCCATAAATTGAGATACACTTCATTTAGGTGGGATGCTCAACAACATATGAATGTGGTCTTTACATGCATTGGCTTCATGAATGACCACTCCCTTGCGTTCACATAAATCTCGGATTATTTGACCGATACTCTTTCTATATTTTCCATATATAATTTGTCCTCTATATTTTGGTGCGAGTACGATGTGGTACTTACAATTCCATGTCGTGTGTGCTAAACTGTTCATGTCCTTCACAAGGACATACCTCCTTCTTTGATGAGTGAAGTGGTCGGGAAACCAACTTTAGCTTATGATGAAGTGAGGTTTTTTTAATACCACGCTTGAAGCTTTTTAGAACCCCCGGCATAGCCAGGGGTTTTCAATACATCAAAAAAAGAGCTGTGTCTCGAATCAGACACAGCTCCTCGTTATTCTCTTCTTAGCTTGTTTTTAACTTAGATAATTCTAGCAAGAATTTATCATTAAGTACTTTAATGTACGTTCCTTTCATACCTAGTGAACGAGATTCAATAACACCCGCACTTTCTAGTTTACGAAGGGCATTTACAATTACAGAACGCGTAATTCCTACGCGATCAGCTATTTTACTAGCTACAAGTAAACCTTCATTTCCTTCTAGCTCATCAAAAATATGTTCAATTGCTTCAAGTTCACTATAAGATAACGAGCTAATAGCCATTTGTACTACGGCTTTATTGCGCGCTTCTTCTTCGATTTCTTCTGCTTTTTCACGAAGAATTTCCATACCAACGACTGTTGCTCCATACTCTGCTAACAATAAATCATCATCATTAAAAGAGTTTGAGAGTCGAGATAAAATAAGTGTCCCTAAGCGCTCTCCACCACCAATAATAGGTACAATCGTTGTTAAGCCTGAAGAAAATAATTCTTTGTTTTCAATAGGAAATGCTGTATATTCACTGGCAATATCAAGATTTGAAGAAGTTTCCATTACGTTGAATAACCCTTTAGTATATTCAGTTGGAAATTGACGCTCTTCAAGCATTTTTTTCATGCGCTCATTCTCAATTTCTTGATTCAGTGAAATGCCTAATAATTTCCCCCTTCTGCTGACAACAAAGATATTTGCTTCAATTACATCACGAAGAGTTTCAGCCATTTCTTTAAAGTTAACCGGCTTTCCTCCTGATTGTTGAAGCATTGCGTTCAGCTTTCGTGTTTTTTCTAGTAAGTTCATTTCCCTTTTCCTCCTACAGAATATACTGACTCAGATCCTTGTTCTTAGCAATTGAAGCAAGTTTCTCTTCCACATATTCTGGTGTTATTTTAATTGTATCCATCGTTACATCAGGTGCTTCAAAAGATAGATCCTCCAACAAGCGTTCTAAAATAGTATGAAGTCTTCTCGCACCAATATTATCCGTTTCCTGATTAACTTGAAAAGCTAAAGTCGCAATCTTAGCTATAGCTTCGTCAGAAAATTCAAGATTTATACCTTCAGTCGCTAAAAGAGCTTGGTATTGCTTTAACAGCGCATTATCTGGCTCTACTAAAATTCTCGTAAAATCATGTACAGATAACTTTTCAAGCTCTACGCGAATTGGAAATCTTCCTTGTAGTTCTGGGATTAAATCAGACGGTTTTGCCATATGAAAAGCACCCGCAGAAATGAATAAAATATGATCTGTTTTGACCGAACCATATTTCGTCATAATGGTAGAACCTTCTACGATTGGCAAAATATCACGTTGCACGCCTTCGCGTGAAACGTCCGCACTTTGTTGTTGTTTTCCTGCAATCTTATCAATTTCATCGATAAAAATAATACCCTGTTGCTCCGCTTTATAAACAGCATCACTCGAGACTTCATCCATATCAATTAATTTAGCAGCCTCATCTTGCGTAAGTACTTTTCGCGCTTCGGAAACGGTTAACTTCCGACGCTTTTTCTTTTTAGGAACGAGACCTCCCAGTACATCTTGCATATTAACACCAAGCTGGTCAAGTCCAGAGCCTTGAAACATATCCATCATCGAATGATTCTGTTCCTCCACCTCTACTGTTACAAGATGGTTTTCCATTTCACCTAATGCTAGTTTATGAGCCATTTGTTTACGTTGCTGAGCAATCGTAGCATCATCTTCTTGATCGCCTTGGTTTTGGGAAGATGTATTGCCTGAACCGAAAAGCATTTCAAGTGGATTTTTCATAGAAGACTCTTTTTGCTTGCCTGGAACGAGCAATTCAATGAGACGCTTATTCGCATTCTCTTCCGCTTTATCCTTCACTTCAAGCATGCGTTGTTCTTTCACGAGCCGAATGGACGTTTCTACTAAATCTCGTACCATTGATTCTACGTCCCGACCGACATAGCCTACTTCTGTGAATTTTGTCGCTTCTACTTTAATGAAAGGAGCTTGAACGAGTTTAGCTAGCCTTCTCGCAATTTCTGTTTTACCGACCCCGGTCGGACCGATCATTAAAATGTTTTTAGGAGAAATTTCATCTCGTAATTTTTCATCAAGTAAGCTTCTTCGATGTCTGTTTCGTAACGCGACAGCGACCGCTTTTTTTGCTTCTTTTTGGCCAACAATATATTGATCCAGTTTCTCCACAATTTGTCTTGGTGTCAATTGAGTAGTCATCGCTATACACGCTCCTTATTATAGCTCTTCAAGAACAATTTGATCATTTGTGTATACACAGATTTCACCAGCAATCTCTAGTGCTGCTTTCGCGATTTCAGCAGCTGTTAAAGAAGGAGCATTCCGCTTAAGCGCACGCCCTGCTGCTAATGCAAAATTCCCTCCTGAACCGATCGCAAGTATGCCATCATCCGGCTCAATCACTTCTCCTGTACCCGAAATGAGTAAAAGGCTTTCACTATTCATTACGATTAACATCGCTTCTAGCTTTCGAAGCACTTGATCCGTTCGCCATTCTTTTGCTAACTCTACACTTGCGCGTGCTAAGTTACCACTATATTCTTCTAATTTTGCTTCAAACTTCTCATATAACGTAAAGGCATCAGCTACCGAACCTGCAAATCCTGCTAATACTTTACCACCATAAAGTCGTCTTACCTTCTTCGCTGAATGCTTCATTACTACTGTGTTGCCGAATGTTACTTGCCCATCACCGGACATGGCACATTTACCATTATGATGAACAGCAAAAATCGTTGTTGCATGAAATGAATGGGTCATTTTGAAAATCCCTCCTTACTCTCATTTATGCACGCGGATGCGTGTTAGTATAAATTTTTTTCAGGTGCTCTTTCGTCACATGCGTATAAATGCCCGTGGAGGAAAGATGAGAGTGCCCAAGTAGCTCCTGTACTGCGCGTAAATCTGCGCCTTCATTTAGCAAATGAGTCGCAAATGTATGGCGGAGAACGTGTGGGCTTATATGTATGGTTAATGTCGTCTGTTCAATTAGACGGTTTAAAATATTGCGCACAGAGCGATCAGTTAGTCTGCCACCGCGATGATTAAGAAACAACGCTTTCGTTGGTTGCTTCGCCTTACAGAGCAGCTCTTTTCTGCCGTTTGCAATATAACGCTCTAATGCTTCTAGCCCATAACTACCGATGGGGACATATCTTTCTTTTCTTCCTTTTCCTCGAACGAGGACGGTTTCAATAAAGAAGTCAACATCTTCCATATTCATCCCACAACATTCACTGACTCGAATTCCCGTTGCATACAACAATTCTAGAATCGCTTGATTCCGTTGGCCCAACGGAGTTGAGATGTCACTCACATCAAAGAGAAGACTGAGCTCCTCTTCGTATAAAAAATGAGGAAGACTTACTCCTTTTTTCGGCAGAGACACCGTAGCAAATGGATTATGATCCATTACTTGTTCTCTGTTTAAAAAACGATAGAAACTGCGCAGCGCTGAAATTTTCTTGGCAACTGTTTTTCGCGAATACCCAGCATCATGAAGGGTCGTTAAATAACGTCTAACCAAAAGATAAGAAACAGCAGCGAATCTGTCGATTGCCTGCTGTTTCATAAACGTTCTGAAATGAGAAATCGCTTGTTCGTAATTTCCCGTTGTATAGTGCGAGCTGTTTTTCTCGATTTGCAAATACTCGATAAACATCTTAAGTAAACGGTCATTACTTTCCACAGAATACACCTCACAAAGCCCCTAAATCGTAACATAGATTAGGGGCAATGACAAGTTATTTCACAATTTTGTTATAAAATTCTGAATTGTTTCTAACGCTCGATTCGCTAACGCTTCATAGCGCTCTTTTTTATTACGAATGCGTGTTTCAAGCGCTGGTAACAAACCAAAATTAGCATTCATTGGTTGGAAATTCTTTGCGTTTGCTGTCGTAATATAGCGTGCCATGCTTCCAATTGACGTTTCTTCTGGAAAGCTCAAAAGCTCTTCACCTTTAACAAAACGAGCCGCATTTAAACCAGCAATCAAACCTGAAGCAGCACTTTCAACGTACCCTTCGACGCCCGTCATTTGCCCTGCAAAAAACAAGTTTTCTCGCTCTTTGAATTGATACGTTTCTTTTAATAGTTTTGGAGAGTTAATGAACGTATTGCGATGCATAACACCATAGCGCACAATCTCAGCATTTTCAAGACCCGGGATGAGCTGTAGCACTTCTTTTTGTGGTCCCCATTTTAAGTGCGTTTGAAAACCTACTATATTATACAGTGTTCCTGCACTATTATCTTGACGAAGTTGAACGACCGCATACGGTTGTTTTCCTGTCTTTGGATCTTCTAAACCAACTGGCTTTAACGGACCAAATAACATCGTTTTTTTGCCGCGTGAGGCCATTACTTCAATCGGCATGCACCCTTCAAAGAAAATTTCTTTTTCAAATTCTTTAAGCGGTACCGTTTCAGCAGCGATTAACGCTTCATAAAATGTTGTAAACTCTTCTTCGGTCATCGGACAATTTAAGTAAGCAGCCTCACCTTTGTCATACCGTGATTTTAAATATACTTTATCCATATTAATGCTTTCTACATCAATAATGGGTGCTGCTGCATCATAAAAGTATAAATAATCTTCGGAAGTTAACGCGCGTAGTGATGCTGACAATCCTTCTGAAGTAAGCGGTCCTGTTGCAATAACAGTAGGCCCTTCAGGAAGTTCTGTCATCTCTTCTTCAAATACGGTGATATTGGGATGATTCTTTACTCGCTCTGTTACGAGACTTGCAAACTCATGTCGATCAACTGCCAACGCCCCACCAGCTGGAACGGCGCAATCATCGGCCGATGCGATAATGACAGAATTCAAATGGCGCATCTCTTCTTTTAGTACACCAACCGCATTTGTTAATGTGTTAGATCGCAGAGAGTTACTGCAAACAAGTTCTGCAAATTTATCCGTATGATGCGCTGGCGTTTGCTTTTTCGGACGCATTTCATACAAATGAACGTTTACTCCTGAATTGGCAATTTGCCAAGCCGCTTCACTTCCAGCGAGCCCGGCACCAATAACCGTTACAAAATCACTCATTATGCTTTATTTCTCCTTTATGCTTGCTCCTCAGCGTAGTCACATGAAATACACTGTACAACTTTGCCTTTTTTTGTCTTTTTCTCAACGAGTATTTTTCCGCACTTCGGACAAATTCTGCCAACCGGCTTATCCCAAGAAACAAATTCACACTCTGGATAACGGCTACAACCGTAAAAAATTCGTTTTTTCTTACTTTTCCGCTCTACGATGGTTCCTTCGTGACATTCCGGACACTCTACACCTGTATCTTTTACAATAGGTTTCGTGTTGCGGCACTCTGGGAAATTAGAGCATGCCATAAACTTGCCATAACGTCCCATTTTATAAACCATTTCATGGCCGCACAGCTCGCACTGCTCACCAGCTGGTTCATCTTTAATTTCTACTTCCTTCATCTCTTCTTCTGCAACAACGAGTTGTTTTTCAAAAGATTGATAAAACTCATCAATGACGTCATTCCATTGCTTATCGCCATCTTCAATTTCATCTAAATCCGTTTCCATTTGAGCAGTAAATTCAACATTGAATACTTCTGAGAAAAATTCAAGTGTTAATTCAAGAACAACTTCACCGAGTTCTGTCGGTTGGAATTTTTTATCATCCAACATAACATAGCCACGCTTTTGAATCGTATCAAGCGTCGGTGCATACGTAGAAGGACGACCAATGCCAAGCTCTTCCATCGACTTAACGAGACGAGCTTCGCTATAACGAGGAGGTGGTTGCGTAAAGTGTTGCGTAGGCTCCATCTCTTCATAAACGGCAGTTTTTCCTTCTTCTAAATCTGGCAATAGACGATCTTCATCTTTTTTGCCGTCATCATTTCCTTCAATATACACTTTCATGAATCCTGGAAATTTCACTTTTGAACCGTTCGCTCGGAATAGTACACCTTCGTTATTTAAATCGACCGTCATCGTATCAAGAACAGCTGGTGCCATTTGACTGGCAATGAATCGTTCCCAAATTAAGCGATATAATCGCAACTGGTCACGACTTAAAAATTCTTTTAACTCTTTTGGATGCTTAGATGCTGAGGAAGGACGAATGGCTTCATGTGCATCTTGCGCATTTTTTCCTTGTTTCTTTTCCGGACGTGGTGTTGTATTTACGAAGGCTTCACCATACTCCGCCGTAATAAACGACTTCGCTTCTTCCTTCGCTACATCGGAAATACGTGTTGAATCTGTTCTCATGTACGTAATTAAACCTACCGTACCTTCTTTACCAAGATCGATTCCTTCATACAGTTGCTGTGCGAGCATCATTGTTTTCTTCGCTCGGAAATTGAGCTTGCGTGCTGCTTCTTGTTGAAGGGACGATGTAATAAACGGAGGTGCTGGATTACGTTTTCGCTCTTTCTTTTGTACCGATTGAATCGTAAATGCCGTTCCCTTTAGTTTCTGCAGAACGTCTTTTACATCTTGTTCATTAGAAAGCTCACGTTTTTTGCCATCCACTCCGTAAAAATGAGCTTCAAAAGCTTCTTTTCCATACGTAAATGCCGCTTTAATTTTCCAATACTCTTCGGGAACAAATTGTTTAATTTCTTTTTCACGTTCCACAATCAAACGAAGTGCGACAGTTTGAACACGGCCTGCACTTAAGCCTTTTTTAACTTTTTTCCATAACAATGGGCTTATTTTATACCCAACGAGACGATCAAGAATCCGGCGCGCTTGTTGGGCATCTACTAAATCCATATTAATTTTACGAGGACGTTTAAAAGAATCTTTAATCGCATTTTTTGTAATTTCGTTAAAGACTACACGACAGTCTGATGTTAGATCGATATCTAGGCTATGCGCTAAGTGCCACGCAATGGCTTCTCCTTCACGATCGGGGTCAGATGCGAGAAAAATCTTTTTTGCTTTTTTTGCAGCGGTCTTTAATTCTTTTAACACTGGTCCTTTTCCGCGAATCGTTATATATTTCGGTTGAAAATTATCTTCAATTTCTACTCCCATTTGGCTACGAGGTAAATCTCTTACGTGCCCCATAGACGCTTTAACGACGTATTTTTTTCCTAAATACTTTTCAATCGTCTTTGCTTTCGCGGGAGATTCAACAATTACTAGGTATTCTTCCATTTTTCGTTTATCCCCCTTTAAGGGTTAATCAAATCTTCCCTATTATTAAATAGACTAGGAACGTTTGTCAAACCGTTTTCATCGTTCTTTGAAAAATTTGTTCTATTAATACTCCATTTTCGCCCAATCTTTCACAGTTAATTCATCAAGAATATCTTGAGCACCTAATACAAGCTTCGCCCCTTCTTGGATCAACCGATTTGTTCCGTGAGCATACTCATTTAAAAGCGACCCTGGTAAGGCAAACACGTCTCGTCCTTGCTCCATCGCTTGATCAGCAGTAATTAATGAGCCACTTTTTTCTTTGGCTTCCGTCACAAGCACGCCTCTTGATAGTCCACTAATGATTCGATTTCGCTGTGGAAAATGCCACTTTTGCGGTTGTACTAAATACGGATATTCTGTCACTAACACACCTTTGTGGGTAATGCGTAAAGCGAGCGCTTCATTTTGTTTCGGATACACGCATCCTAAACCAGAACCAAGTACTGCCATCGTACTGCCATCATTACGTACTGTCAATTCATGGGCTTGTGTGTCCATACCAATGGCTAACCCACTTACAATGACCCATCCGTCGTTAATAAGCGGTGTTACCACACGCTGAAGACTCAATTGTCCTTCGCGCGTTGGGTGCCTCGTTCCAACTACTCCAAGGGTATTTGGGTTGTTTAATACTTCTTGATTTCCTTTCGTGTAGAGCACCCATGGTGGATCATAAATTTGTTTTAAAAGGGGTGGATACTTCTCGTCTGTCATCGTATGTATATGAATATCATGCTTATGATAAAAATGCTGAATCTCTTTACTACATAAACGGTCACGATCGTGTATAAACGCATCGCTCGTTTCACGCTTCATTCCCGTAAGCTCCATCACGTCCGTCGAGGTTAACTGAAAAACGGTTTCTAATGACCCTAGCGCTACGAAATGATTCAACACTTTCCAAGTTACGCCCCGACAATGATGCAACAAAATGAGACGTTCCCTATCCATATAATCCTCCCATAAAGAAAAGTAAAGGCTACGCTTCTTTTTCTCTCATAGAATAAAAGACTTAAATGGCTCATTTCGATGAGAACGTTCCGTCTTCCTGCTTGTCGGCATAAAAAAAGAGCAACCTTAAAAAAAGCTCCCTAAAAAACGGGAGCTTTTGTAGTTTATACGTTTGCTTTATGTGTTTTACAAGAATCAAGTAACCCTTTTTCTGTTAAAACGGAAACAAGTGTTTCACCCATTACAGAAGGAGTTTCAGCTACTTTAATACCGCATGCTTCCATTGTTTTAATCTTTTCAGCAGCAGTACCTTTCCCACCAGAAATAATGGCACCAGCATGGCCCATACGTTTTCCTGGAGGTGCTGTTTGACCACCGATGAAGCCGACAACAGGTTTAGTCATGTTTGCTTTTACCCATTCAGCCGCTTCTTCTTCAGCTGTACCACCGATTTCTCCGATCATGATGACAGCATACGTATCTTCATCTTCATTGAAGGCTTTTAATACATCAATGAAGTCGGTTCCGTTTACTGGGTCGCCACCGATTCCAACAGCAGTAGATTGGCCAATGCCACGCTCTGTTAATTGGTGAACAGCTTCATACGTTAATGTTCCTGAACGAGAAACAACCCCAACATGACCTTTCGTATGAATGTAACCAGGCATAATACCAATTTTACATTCTTCCGGCGTAATCACACCTGGACAGTTTGGTCCAACAAGACGTGTTTTCTTGCCTTGCATATAGCGTCGTACATTTACCATATCCATTACAGGAATGCCTTCCGTAATACAAATCGCAAGATCCAGCTCAGCGTCTACAGCTTCTACGATTGAATCTGCTGCAAAAGCAGGTGGCACGTAGATTACAGATGCGTTAGCACCTGTTGCTTTTACTGCTTCTTGTACGGTATTAAATACTGGAACACCTTCAACTTCAGTGCCGCCTTTACCAGGAGTTACACCACCGACGATTTTTGTTCCGTATTCTAGCATTTGTTGTGTGTGGAAAAGACCCACTGATCCTGTAATCCCTTGCACGATGACCTTTGTGTCTTTATTAATAAAAATACTCATCTATTTCTCCACCCTTCTTTCTTATTTTCGGGGAACTTACTTTACTAATGCTACGATTTTTTCAGCACCATCTGCCATAGAATCAGCAGATGTGATATTTAAGCCAGACTCTTTTAGAATTTTCTTTCCAAGCTCAACATTTGTTCCTTCAAGACGAACAACAAGCGGTAAGTCTAGTCCTACTTGTTTCGTTGCTTCAACAACACCGGTAGCGATTACATCACACTTCATAATTCCACCGAAAATGTTAACGAAAATCCCTTTAACTTTTTTATCAGATAAGATGATTTTAAATGCTTCTGTTACTTTTTCAGCTGTTGCACCGCCACCTACATCAAGGAAGTTAGCAGGATCGCCGCTGTAATGTTTAATGATGTCCATCGTTGCCATTGCAAGACCCGCACCATTTACCATACATCCGATGTTGCCATCAAGAGCAATATAGCTTAAGTCATATTTAGAAGCTTCGATTTCTTTTGCATCTTCCTCTTCAAGGTCACGATATGCTACGATATCTTTTTGACGGTAAAGAGCATTAGAATCAAAGTTTAATTTCGCGTCAAGAGCCATTACATTGCCATCACCTGTAACAACAAGCGGGTTAATTTCAGCAATAGAGCAATCTTTTTCAACGAATGCTGTGTATAAGCTCATCATGAACTTCGCTGCTTTATTAACAAGTTCTTTTGGAATGTTAATGTTAAATGCTAAACGACGTGCTTGGAACGCTTGAAGACCGATTGCTGGATCAATTACTTCTTTAAAAATTTTCTCAGGTGTCTTCTCGGCAACCTCTTCAATTTCCGTTCCACCTTCTTCAGATCCCATCATAACAACGCTTGACGTTGCACGATCAAGAACGAGTCCGATATAATATTCTTTCTTAATGTCACAGCCTTCTTCAATAAGCAAGCGCTTAACTTGTTTACCTTCAGGACCTGTTTGATGTGTTACGAGAACTTTACCTAAAATTTCATTCGCATATGTACGAACTTCGTCAAGGTTTTTCGCTACTTTAACACCGCCGGCTTTACCGCGACCACCAGCATGGATTTGAGCTTTAACAACAGTAACAGCGCTTCCTAATTCTTTTGCAGCTTCAACTGCTTCTTCTACGGAATACGCTACTTTACCGTTCGGAACAGCCACACCGTATTTTCTTAGTACCTCTTTGCCTTGATACTCGTGGATATTCATTCTCCATCCTCCTATCATGTTCAAAACTAAACTACCGTTACCATTTTATATAATTGAAGCGGTGCTGTCTACCATTCTTCAGAAATAATGCAAACGCATTCAGAAAAAACGGTATTTTTCTCCATAAATTTAACAATATGTACTATTATTGGAATGATTATATGTTAAATCTCCAACAATTTTTCTATTTACTAACAATATAGGAGTTGTTTTACGAATCAAAAAAGGCGAACAACAGTTGAAAACGTCTCATCAGACGTCTTCAACCATGATTCGCCAGCATCTATGTTATGATTTAGCTTCTTTTTCTTGTTTTTCTTTTTGCTTTTGTGGCTCGTTTTTTCCTTGATGGCGATCACGCTCAACTACCGGCATGTACATGCCGAATTCTTCACCAATCTCCATTGTTTTGTTTTGTTTATTCATAGTCATCCTCCTCTTTACTTGTAGCATCTCCAAAGAAAGCAAGAACGACTCCTTATACGAGCGCACCTTGACGTACAGGAGCAAACGACTGTCGATGTTCAGAAATGCTTCCATACGTATGTAATGCCTCTAGATGATCTTTCGTACCATAACCCATATTTTTATGAAATTGATAGTGCGGATACTGTTCGTGTAATTTTTCCATATAGTGATCTCGTGTGACTTTAGCAATAACAGAAGCTGCGGCAATGCTAACGCTACGCGCATCTCCTTTAATAATCTTTGTTTGTGCAATCTCTGTTGGCAATACCATCGCATCAATGAGCAAATGATCGGGCGTTACTGCCAATTTCTGTACAGCCTCTAGCATCGCAAGCTTGGAAGCTTCGTATATGTTTACTTCATCAATAGTCTGTGCAGAAATGACGCCAACGCCAATAGCGATGGCTTGTTGCTGAATGATGTCATACAGAGACGCCCGTTTTTGGGCACTGAGCTGTTTTGAATCATTTAAGCCGGGTATGTATACGTCAGTCGGTAAAATAACAGCAGCAGCCACTACCGGTCCTGCAAGCGGCCCTCGACCTGCTTCATCAATACCCGCAATCATCGTATATCCTTCGTTACGAGTATCCTGCTCAAATTGTGTCATTTCTTTATATTTTGCGCGCAAGGCGATTGCTTTTGTTTGCTCTTTTTCAAACTGATCAACAAGTTTAGCGACACCAGCACGTTCATCGCTTCTTAATGCGTCCACAAACGTCGCCATTTCTTCCGTCATGCCTTGCAAAGCATGCAATTGCTCTCGAATCTCTTTAATCGTTCGTTTCATACAAATCTTCCTTTTCTTTAGTGTCCTTATGAACTAAAAAGACACGTCTCATTCCACGTGTCTTTTTGCTGCTACTGTAAAGGTAGCTCGTATGATAATCGTCCAAGCTTTTCAGCTCGTAAATCCCGCAAAATAATTTCTGCTGCTTTTTCATAGTCAATATAGCCGCCGCTCATTAAGCATCCTCGCTTGCGACCAATTTCATCAAAAAGAGCGAGCGGTTCCTCAGGAATATCTGCTAAATTATAACGTTCGCATAGGCGCTCGCTATAATGAACTTTTAAATACCCTAATGCATAGAGCACCACTTCTGTAAAATCAAGTAGCGTTTCTTTAATAGCCCCGGTTACCGCTAACTTTAAACCGATCTCTTGGTCTTCGAACTTAGGCCAAAGAATTCCTGGCGTATCTAAAAGTTCAAGGGACGTTCCTACTTTAATCCATTGCTGTTTTTTCGTAACGCCGGGTTTATCGCCTGTTACAGCAATGTTTTTTCCTGCAAGACGATTAATAAGCGTAGACTTTCCGACGTTCGGAATCCCTAGAATTAAGGCACGTACGGCACGAGGCTTTACGATTCCTTTTGCTTTCATTTTATCAAATTTTTCTTTAACAAGTTCTTTTGCTTTTGCTTCTATTTTATTAATGCCTTGCCCTGTCTTCGCATTTAACACGAGCACAGGAAGCCCTTTATTCTCAAAATAGTGAACCCATTGTTTTGTTGCTTCAGGATCCGCCATATCTGCTTTATTTAACAGAAGAAGACGCGGCTTGCCTGCCGTTATCTCATCAATCATCGGATTTCTAGATGCGAGAGGGATACGAGCGTCGACGAGTTCAAATACAACATCAATAAGCTTCAATTTTTCTGTTATTTCTCGTCTGGCTTTGGCCATATGACCTGGAAACCATTGAATTGTCATTCTTTCACCTACTGTCTTAATCGATCGTACTTATTTTTGAAAAAGGCCAAAATCTAAAGAGCGCTTTGCCGACAATATCACTTTGTTTAATCGTTCCAAACGTGCGGCTATCAGAGCTTCTTTGACGATTGTCACCTAACACAAACAGCTCACCTTTTGGAACTTTTTTAACGTGCGGTTGCGTTACTTCAAATAGGGTAAAATCTAACGTGAAGTTAGCTTTTTTCTCTTTTTCATACTTCGAACGGTAGTCATTTAAATACGTTTCTTTATAGGCTTTACCATTCACATAGAGCACGTCATTTTTGTATTCAACCGTATCTCCAGGTAACCCAATTACGCGCTTTATGTATTCTTTTTCTTGCGTTGAACCATCTTCTTGCGGTTCGTTGTGATTAAATACAATAATGTCAAACCGGTCAGGCGTTGACTGCTTTGAAACGACGAGGCGATCTCCGGTAAAAAATGTTGGTTGCATTGAAGGACCGCTTACAACAATTGGTGCAAAAAAAATGCCACGTACGATAGCTGCAATCGCCACCGCAATAACAAGTGCTTTAATCCATTCCCATGATTCTTTCTTCTTTTTTCCCGCCATACTCTTTCCTCGCATTCACTAGTATTCATCCCATAGCCTTTTTTCATATGTAAAAAGGAGCTTGCATATACGTCAAGCTCCTTTTTTGTGCAATTAGCGAATTTCTTTAATACGCGCTGCTTTACCGCGAAGTGCACGTAGGTAGTAAAGCTTCGCACGACGAACTTTACCGCGACGAACAACTTCAAGGTTCGCAATCTTTGGAGAGTGAAGCGGGAATACACGCTCAACTCCAACACCGTAAGAAATCTTACGAACAGTGAACGTTTCACTGATTCCAGTTCCGCGTTTTTTGATTACAACACCTTCAAACAACTGAATACGCTCACGAGTTCCCTCAACAACTTTCACGTGTACACGAACTGTGTCACCTGAACGGAATTTAGGAAGATCAGATTTCAATTGTTCTTTAGCGAGTTCTGCAATAATTTGTTGCATAGTTATTGCCTCCTTCCGACAGACGTTCTTGCCCACCTTAACGGGCAGCGGAGCATCTTAATAACTGGCCTAAGCCACAGCTTATATCATAGCATAGCCTACCATCCTAGGCAAGCACCTGTCTTAAAAAAATCAGCTATCTTTTTTCATATCATCAAGCCATTGTTGTTCACGTTCGCTGAGCTCTTTTCCTTCAAGTAAATCTGGTCGTCGTGTCAACGTTCGTTTCAGCGATTCTTTTCTACGCCATTCCTCAATATCTTGATGATGACCTGATAATAATACATCCGGCACTTTTAACCCTCGAAAATCACGCGGTCGGGTATACTGTGGATGCTCAAGCAGACCGGTAGAAAATGAATCGTGTACCGATGATTCTTCATTACCAAGCGAACCTTTTAACAAGCGGGTTACGCTATCCATAACGACCATCGCCCCTAATTCACCACCAGTTAAAATAAAGTCACCAATAGAAATTTCATCGGTTACAAGGTGTTCACGTATGCGCTCATCATAGCCCTCATAATGACCACAAACGAAAATTAAATGCTCTTCTTGTGCAAGTTCTTCTGCTTTCGCTTGCGTAAAACGTTCTCCTTGCGGACAGAGCAAGATCACTCTAGGTTTTGACGTTGGCTGCTCTTTCTTCAAATAATCAACGGCATCAAAGAGCGGTTGAGGCATTAAAACCATTCCTGCTCCTCCACCATATGGATAATCGTCCACGCGTTGATGCTTATTATCCGCAAACTGACGAAAATCTTCAATACGATAGGAGACGAGCTGTTTCTCTTGCACTTTTTTTAAGATTGAGGAACCTATAACGCCATGAAACATTTCAGGAAATAGCGTTAACACATCCATTTGCATCATTACAATAAACCGTCCATAAGATGAATCGTTACTTTCTTCGCTTCTACATCCACTTCTTTAACAACAGATGGAATATAAGGAATTAACAGATCTGGGCCTTGATTGTTTCGTTTAATTACCCAAACGTCATTGGCACCTGGCGAAAGAATTTCCTTAATCTTTCCAAGTTCTTCGCCTTCCTCCGTCCAGACCGTTGCTCCGATAATATCGTGATAGAAAAACTCACCTTCATCTAGCGCTACGGTTTCTTCTGCCGATACTTTTAATAGGAAGCCTTTAAACTTTTCTACATCGTTAATATTCGGATATCCTTCGAATTGTAACAAATGAAATTGCTTATGAAGGCGATGTGCAGAAATTGTTACAGGAACCATTCCATCTTCTAAATCTACATGCAATACATTTCCAACCTTATAGCGCTCTTCTGGAAAGTCCGTACGAGAAATCACACGCACTTCGCCACGAATGCCATGTGTGTTAACGATCTTTCCTACATTTAACCATTTTGGCATAGCTTTCACCTTGCTCCTTTTTAGGTCAATATTAAACAAAAAAAGGGCGAGGCTTCCCCTCATCCCTTTTTTATCATTCGTTGTTTTCACAGCTACGCTTTAAACGATCTCTAAGGCGATCTGTTTATTGTTATGCGCACCTGCTGCATTAACGACCGTACGAATTGCTTTCGCAACTCGCCCTTGCTTACCAATAACTTTGCCCATATCAATACTATGCACAGAGAGTTGGTAAACAAGTTTATTGCCGTCCATGTGTTCTGTCACACGAACTTCTTCTGGATGATCAACAAGAGCCTTTACAATCGTTTCGATTAACTCTGCAATCATAGTTTCACCCATTACTTTTGAAGTTTAGCGTTATGGAATTTCTCCATTAAACCTGCATCAGAGAATAGGTTACGAACTGTGTCAGATGGTTTCGCACCATCAAGCATCCACTTAAGCGCTTGCTCTTCGTTGATTTTCACTTCAGCTGGTTTTACAAGCGGGTTGTAATAACCAATTTCTTCGATGAAGCGACCATCACGTGGCGCGCGAGAATCTGCTACTACTACACGATAAAATGGAGCTTTCTTTTGCCCCATGCGTTTTAAACGAATTTTTACTGCCATTGTAAAAATGCACCTCCGAAAATTGTTCACACACAAATCAATATAATATAATAAACTCTCAGTTTTGTCAACTGAAAAATTCATCCTTTTTACATAAACGGAAACTTAAATCCGCCTTTTTTCTTACCCTTCATCATTCCGGACATTTGTTTCATCATTTTCTTCATGTCCTCGAATTGCTTGATTAAACGATTGACTTCTTGAACGGTTCTACCGCTACCATTTGCAATTCGTCGTTTACGTGACGCACTAATAATCTCAGGTTGTTCACGTTCAAGCTTTGTCATTGACTTAATAATCGCTTCCACGTGAGAAATTTGTTTCTCATCAATGGATACGTTTTTTAAGCCTTTCATTTTACCAGCGCCAGGCATCATGCCAAGCAACTGATCTAATGGCCCAAGGTTGCGCACTTGCCCCATTTGCTCCAGAAAATCATCAAAAGTAAACGACATATCGCGCATTTTCTTTTGAAGCTCTTTTGCTTTTTCTTCATCGACTGTCGTTTGCGCTTTTTCGATGAGTGTTAAAACATCACCCATACCAAGAATTCGAGAAGACATGCGATCAGGATGGAATGGTTCTAACGCATCCATCTTTTCACCCATACCCGCAAACTTAATCGGTAAATTGGTTACGGCTTTAATGGACAATGCGGCACCACCGCGTGTATCGCCATCAAGCTTTGTGAGCACAACTCCCGTTACGCCGAGCTTTTCATTAAAGCTCTCTGCGACATTCACAGCATCTTGCCCTGTCATCGAATCAACGACAAGTAAAATTTCATGCGGATTGGCAATTTCTTTTACTTGTTGGAGCTCTTCCATTAATACTTCATCAATATGAAGGCGTCCAGCTGTATCAATAATCACATAGTCATAATGCTCTGCTTTCGCTTTTTCGAGCGCTTTTGTAGCAATTTCAACAGGACTTACTTGATCACCCATTGAAAATACAGGAAGACTCAGTTGTTTTCCTAACGTCTCCAATTGCTGAATAGCAGCGGGACGATAAATATCAGCGGCTACTAACAACGGTTGGCGGTTCAGCTTTTTACGCAAATGATTGGCAAGCTTGCCCGTCGTTGTTGTTTTCCCAGCTCCTTGAAGACCTACCATCATAATAACTGTCGGTGGCTTTGTGCCTACAGCAAGTTTACTTTGCTCGCCACCTAACAACGTTGTTAATTCGTCATGAACGACTTTAACGACTTGTTGCCCCGGCGTGAGGCTTTTCAGTACTTCTTGCCCTACTGCTCGTTCAGTTACTTTTTTAATGAAGTCTTTTACAACTCGAAAGTTAACATCCGCTTCGAGGAGAGCGAGGCGCACTTCACGCATCATTTCCTTTACATCCGCTTCGGTTACTTTCCCTTTTCCACGGATTCTTTGAAGGGTGCTTTGCAGTCGGTCAGCCAAACCTTCGAATGCCATAGTTCTCGCCCCCTATTCCATTTTTTCAAGGCGTTCAATAATTTCTAACGCAGCATGATCACTTGGCTGTAGCTGTTGTTTCAGCGCCACAAGTAATTGCTCACGTTCTTGAAATTTTGAAAACAAACCAAGCTTATCTTCATACTCTTCCAACATCGCCTCGGTCCGTTTAATATTGTCATAAACAGCTTGTCGGCTGACGCTATATTGTTCGGCAATTTCCCCAAGAGAAAAGTCATCGAGATAATACAAAGTCATATAGTTTTTCTGTTTGGAGGTTAGCAGTGATTGATAAAAATCAAACAAATAATTAACCCTTGTTGTTTTATCAAGCACAAAATCACCCCTTGTTAAGTGAAAAGCCTTTACATTAGATTATAGTACACGCTACCGTTCGTAATGTCAAGTTTTTTTCTTAACAGAACCCTTCTACTAGAAGGAACGGAAGAAGCACGTTACTCTGCTTCTTCCTCTTCCATATTCATAAACAACCCATACACAAATTGCTCTGGATCAAATGCTTGGAGATCATCAATTTTTTCACCGAGCCCTACAAATTTCACTGGAATATCAAGCTCATGACGAATGCCAAGGACAATACCACCTTTAGCTGTTCCGTCTAGCTTTGTTAACACGAGCCCTGTAACGTTGGTTGCTTGGGAGAAGATTTTTGCTTGACTCATTGCATTTTGACCTGTAGTCGCATCAACAACGAGCAACACTTCATGAGGAGCGCCTGGCACTTCCCGTTCGATGACGCGTTTCACTTTTTCAAGTTCATTCATTAAGTTTACTTTATTTTGCAAACGGCCTGCCGTATCGCAAAGAAGAACGTCAACTCCTCTTGATTTTGCCGCTTTTACACTATCGAAAATAACGGCGGCAGGATCGGCTCCTTCTTGGTGTTTAATAACATCCACACCCGCTCGTTCACCCCAAACTTCTAGCTGATCAATGGCTCCTGCACGAAAGGTATCGCCGGCTGCTAGCAATACTGATTTCCCTTGTTGCTTTAATTGATGCGCAAGTTTTCCAATGGTTGTTGTTTTTCCTACACCGTTTACACCAACAACAAGAATAACGGTCATTTGACCATTTTGAAGAGCGAGCGCTCCTTCTTCATCATCTTTACGCAACATCGCTGCTAACGTTTCTGAGATGGCGGATTTTAACTCCATCGTATCTTGAATATTTCGAGTTCGTGCGATGTCTTTTAATTGATCAATCAATTCCATGACGGTGTGTACGCCAACGTCGGCACTAATTAAAATTTCTTCTAATTCCTCAAAAAACTCTTCGTCCACTTTTCGATAACGCTTTACAAGATCGTTTACTTTCGTAGAAAAAGAATTTCTTGTTTTCTCAAGACCCGTTTTAAACTTTTCTGTCACCGCATCGGTTTGTGCTGTGAATTTTTCTTTTAATCGTTTTAAAAAGCTCATAGTGCCTCCTTATAGGTAACCTGTCTACTTTATGCTTCAACGAGTTCTGTCGTTTCTTCCAATTTCACTGAAACTAGTTTAGATACACCAGATTCTTGCATCGTTACACCATACAGTACATCCGCTTCTTCCATTGTCCCTTTACGATGGGTAACAACGATAAACTGCGTATGAGAACTAAACGAGCGTAAAAAGCTAGCATAGCGACCTACATTCGCATCATCTAAAGCAGCTTCAACCTCATCTAAAATACAAAACGGAACCGGTCGTACTTTTAAGATTGCAAATAATAAAGCAATCGCGGTAAGTGCTCGTTCACCACCGGATAGTAGCGCTAAATGTTGTAACTTTTTGCCTGGTGGTTGTGCCAAAATATCCACACCCGTAAGAAGTAGCTGCGTAGGATCGGTGAGCGATAAATCAGCACGACCGCCACCAAATAACTCTTTAAACACAGTGCCGAAATGATAGCGGATATTTTCAAACGTTTCTTCAAACCGCTTTTGCATTTCCTCATCCATTTCACCAATTACACCATGCAACGTTTCTTTCGCCTTCACTAAATCTTCTTGCTGCTCTTTCAAAAAGGAGAATCGTTCAAAAACACGCTCATACTCTTCAATGGCTCCTAAATTCACAATCCCCAATTCTTCAATAGCTAGCTTAATTAACCGTACTTTTTTCCGTGACTCATCTGGTTGTTCGAGCGCAGGATAGTTTGCTTTAGCTGCCTCAAAGGATAACGCATATTCCGAACGCAAATGATGCAAGCGATTATCGAGTTCCACGTCAAGCCGGTTCACTTGTACTTCCTCAGTCGTCAAGTTTTCTCTAATGTGGCGCAGGATTCGTTGCGATTCTTTTAACGTCGCTTCCGCTTGTTCTACCTGTGTATACAAGAGCTGACGATCGCGGCGGCGCTCTGTAATAAGTTGGATAATTCGCGCCTTATCTTCCCGCTTGGTTGCAATATGCGTATCAACTGCCTCTTCACCAGAAGAGCGATTGTTCATTTCTTCTTCTAACAACCAATAGTCTTGTTCATAATCCGTTAATCGTAATTGAGTTTCTTGTAAGTCTTGCTGCAAACGTTCAAGCGTTTCTTTTTGATGAGCAACTTGTTGTTCTTTTTCAGCTATTTTTATTTTTAAAGCCGTCGCCAACTGCTGCGTTTCTTCTTTTGTTACCTGTTGATTTTTCTTTTCTTTTTCTAACGTTTGTATCGTATGTTCAAGTGTCTTCGCTTCTTCCACTCGCTCCTGTAGAGTAACTTCAAGCATAGCAACTCGCTTTGTGATGGATGACTGTTCTTCAATATAGTCTGTTTTTTCGCGATCATAAAGCGTTAGTCGTTCATTTAAATTTTGCTCTTCTAACTCCACTTCTCGAAGCTTTCCTTTTAGTGATTGTTGAGCTAGTCGGCTGTTTTCTCCCTCGGCGCGAAGATGTTCTAAGTCAGCATCGCACTCGGCAATGGCCTCTTTTTGCTCGCGCACACGTTGCTCAATGACAAGCGTTTGAGCTTCCATTTTCACGAGTTTTGTTGTTGTTTCTTCCAATTCTCGCTGCCTCGAAAGAAGAGAATTTGATTTTTGACGAAGGCTACCACCTGTCATGGAGCCACCCGCACTAACAACATCTCCTTCAAGCGTTACAATTCGGTAGCGATAGCGAATCAGACGAGCAAGCTCATTCGCTCCTTCAATCGTGTTAGCAATGATAATATGACCGAGAAGGTTACCAATGATGGCGGCATACTTCTCATCATAAGTTACTGCCTGTGCTGCTATATTAACAAAGGCAGGGTGAGAAGCAATCATTGTTTGATCAGACGCCGGTATAGATCGTCCCTTAATGACTGAGCGTGGTAAAAATGTAGCCCTACCTAGTTTTTTCTTCTTTAAAAACTGAATGGCTGCGACCGCATCTTTTTCTGTCGAAGTGACAACATGTTGCATCGAACCGCCTAACGCCGTTTCAAGCGCTGTTTCCATATCTTTTGATACGGTGATAAGCTCGGCAACCGCACCTTCAATACCGTTTAACGCACGATCTTTTTCTTTTAAAACTTCTTTAACACCTTGAACGAACCCTTGATACTCTTCTTGCATCGATTCAAGCCATTCTTTTTTAGATTTAAACTGTTGGATAAATTGATAGGCTTTATAGAGCTCTGCTTGCAATGATTCTTGCTTCTTCTGAAGTGATTCCAGCTCTTCGCGTTTTTTTGCATAAGCTGCTATCGCATCATCGACTTGTGCCTTAGAAATCTCAACCTCTCCTAGAAGCTGTTGCTTTTTCGCTTGAACAGTCGTTCGCTTCGCTGCATACTGTTCATGCTCATCATCTAGACGACCGGATTTAAACTGTTGTTGATGCTTCTGATCAGACAAATAGCGAATTTCATTTCGAACCGATGCTTGCTCATTTAAGTTTTCAAAATAGTCGCCTTTAAGACGTTCCATTTCCGCTTCGATATCAAGCTCTAAAAGCGCTAGTCGCTGTTCTTCTTCTTGTAAGCTTGCCTTTAAAGAAGAAAGCTCCTGTTTGTGTGAAGCAAACTTCTCTCGTTCTAGTGTTTCTTCTTCTTGTAACACCGTACGTTTGCTTTTATATTGCTGCACTTGTTGCAATAGCGTTTCTTTATTATGATGATAATTTTTCTTGCGCTCTTTTAATACTTCGCGTTTTCCTTCAAGCTTTTCAAGTTCTTCACTCGCTACTAGCAGCGATTGCTGCAATTCGTCGAGCGACTCGTCAAGCGCCTGAATATTTCCACGCGTTTGTCGAAGGACCTTTTCTTCGCTCGTTACTTTCTCTTCCAAACGGGCATCTTTTTTGCGTAATTCATCTAAAGTGCGTGATTGTGTTTCCCATTTCGTATGCAACTCTTCAATTTCATAAACCGTTAACGCTACTTCATGCTGTTGAAGCTCTTCCTTCTTTTCGAGATAGTCTTTAGCAATTGATGCTTGAATTTCCAGCGGCTCTACTTGACCTTCTAATTCGAAGAGAATATCTTCTACGCGATTTAAGTTTTCTTGCGTTTCATGTAGCTTTTGTTCTGCTTTATGCTTTCTAGTCTTATACTTCAATACACCAGCAGCTTCTTCAAAAATCTTGCGACGGTCTTCTGCTTTACTGCTTAAAATCTCATCTATTTTACCTTGTCCGATAATAGAATACGCTTCTCGACCTAAACCTGAATCCATAAACAAATCAACGATGTCCTTTAATCGACACTGTTGTTTATTTAGCAAATACTCACTATCACCTGAGCGATATACGCGACGTGTTACGCTAATTTCATTGTATTCAAGCGGGAGGTGTTGATCCTCATTATCGAGCGTGAGCGTAACTTCCGCTACATTTAGCGGTTTGCGTCCTTCGCTTCCAGAGAAAATAATATCCTCCATCTTCGCGCCGCGTAGTGATTTAGCAGATTGCTCACCGAGAACCCATCTGACTGCATCTGCAATATTACTTTTTCCGCTCCCATTCGGCCCAACAACTGCAGTGACGCCCGGGACAAACTCAATACCAATAGCATCTGCAAACGATTTAAAGCCTGCAACATCTAATCGTTTGAGGAACATCTAAAAATCCCCCTTATGTATTCTTAACTAATTTATTTTACCATACATCTCCGTACAAATAGCTTCTTTTATGCTACAATTATGAAAGATTGCGTAAAAGAAAGGGTGCTCATATTGAACTTAACTTCCCCGAGCCAGGAAAACATTGAACATATGATTGAAGCGATGAAAAAGAAGCTTCAACTCGTTAATAGCGGTCTTATTCAAGGCAGTGATTATAGCCTACAGCAATATGACGATTTAAAAGAACTTTTTGATATGGTTATGAAAATGCCAAGCTTTAGCGTCCGTGATATGGAAGAAATCGTTTCTGAATTAGGCGCATTAAAAAAATAAGCATGAACAGGAAAAACACCCTAATACAAGGGTGTTTTTTTACTGTTTGACTATTTTACCAAGCGCTTCTTGAGCAGCATGTTGCTCCGCCTCTTTCTTAGAACGGCCAAAACCAACACCACAGCCTTCTTGGTTCAACTTCACTTCAGAAACGAATTCTCGATTATGCGCAGGCCCTTTTTCTTGTATAATCGCATAATCAATTGTCCCAAGCCCTTCGCGTTGGACATACTCTTGTAGCTGACTTTTAAAATCCATCACATGAGAAAAAGCACCTTCATTGATTCGGGGATGAACATGAATTTCTAAAAACGCTTTAACAGCGTCAATTCCTTTATCCAAGTAAAGTGCACCAATAAAGGCTTCAAACACATCCGCTAACAGCGCTGGGCGTGTGCGACCACCCGTGTTTTCTTCCCCTTTACCAAGGAGCACATAATCACCAAAATGAAGTTCATTCGCCAAAAGAACGAGCGATGGTTCGCAAACGATGGCCGCTCGAAGCTTTGTTAATTCTCCTTCACTCATAGTAGGATATTTCTTGTAAAGAAATTGAGAAATTGTGAGTTCAAGAACCGCGTCACCTAAAAATTCAAGACGTTCATTGTCTTCATATGGGCGCCCTCGATGCTCATTCACATATGATGAATGGGTAAATGCTTGAACAAGTAGTTTTTCATCTACAAAATACAAAGAGATTTTTTCTTGTAAGGGAGCTACTTTTTGAATGCGCACCTTTTCATCCATCTGCTTGCGAGCAGAATGCTTAAACCGGTGTCTAGAAAATTTTTTCGAATTCGTATATTGCTTTTTTGAACCTTTCATTATTGCCTCCCGCAAACATTTAGAGGATAAGAGCTGCATTTGTTTGCTAATAGTTTAAAGTCCCGCATCACAATGTACGGGACTTTACGCTCTTCATTTACCATTAGTTCTTGCTGTTTATGTAATTAACAACGTCACCAACCGTTGCAATTTTTTCAGCATCTTCATCGGAAATTTCTAAATCAAATTCGTCTTCAAGCTCCATAACAAGCTCAACGACATCTAAGGAGTCTGCTCCAAGATCTTCTTTAAAAGAAGCTTCAAGCTTAACCTCTGCAGCGTCTACACCTAGACGATCGACGACAATTTGAGAAACTCTTTCTAATACGTCTGACATGTGTATTCACCTCCTTTCAATAATATATACTATTTCTAAAGAAAAAAAAAGATAAAAAAGAAAGAATCCAAAAAGTTACTTCACAGAAAGCAATACACTGCTTTTCTGCAGAAATTACATAACCATACCACCGTCTACATGAATGGTTTGTCCCGTAATATAGCCGCTTCCTTCACCAGCAAGAAAGGCAACTAAAGCCGCAATCTCTTGCGCTTCTCCAAAGCGCGCTAGAGGAATTCCTTTTAACATTTCTTCTTTCACTTGATCTTCTAAAACCTCTGTCATGTCTGTTGCAATAAAGCCAGGTGCGACTGCATTCACCGTAATGTTACGACTGGAAAGTTCTTTCGCCGTAGATTTCGTAAGACCAATAACTCCCGCTTTTGCTGCTACATAGTTCGCTTGACCAGGGTTTCCAGACACACCAACAATGGAAGAGATATTAATAATTCTTCCTTTACGCTGTTTCATCATTTGACGGGTAACCGCCTTTGTGCAAAGGAACACTCCTTTTAAGTTTGTGTCAATGACAGAATCCCATTCTTCTTCTTTCATGCGCATCATTAAGTTGTCTTTCGTAATTCCAGCGTTATTCACCAAAATATCTAACGAACCAAATTCACTAATAACCGCTTTTACCATATTCGTTACGGACTCACTGTTCGCAACATCCGCTTGAATCGCTATCGCTTGCTGGCCGAGCGCTCTTATTTCTTCAACTACTTCTTGCGCCTTTGCTTCACTGCCTGCGTAGTTAACTGCTACGTTGGCACCTTGCTTTGCTAACTCAAGGGCAATTGCTTTTCCTATTCCTCTAGATGCTCCGGTAACGAGGGCTGTTTTTCCATTTAACATACGCTATTATTCCCCTTTCAGTTTTTCCAGTGCTGCAGCAATTGATGCTTCATCACTAACCGCGATCACATTTGCGCGACGATGTACTTTTTTCACAAGACCGCTTAACACTTTTCCTGGTCCAATTTCAATAAATGTTTCCACGCCTAGGGCAAGCAATTCACGAACAGTCTCTTCCCAGCGTACGGGTGAATACATTTGTTTTACAAGTAAATCTTTTATCTCTGTCGCAGATGTTGCTGCCTCTGCTGTTACATTTGTGATTACAGGAATAAGAGCGTCTTGAATAGTAATCTGCTCCAACACTCCCGCCATTTTTACAGCAGCGGGTTCCATTAACGCAGAATGAAAGGGTCCACTCACTTGAAGAGGAATCACTTTTGCACCTTGTTCTTTTGCTAATGCGGCTGCATCCTGTACGCCTTTAGCTGTTCCTGAGATTACAATTTGCCCCGGGCAATTCAAGTTAGCAACTTGAACCACTTCACCTTGCTCACTCACAGATGTTGTTATAGCTTCAACCGTTGCTTGATCCATGCCAAGAATGGCGCTCATAGCACCAACGCCAGTGGGAACAGCTTCTTCCATGAATAAGCCGCGTTCACGTACGGCATGAACGGCATCTTCAAACGATAAACTGCCACTTGCCACAAGCGCAGAATATTCACCTAAACTATGACCAGCTGTGTAATCTGCCTGTATACCATGCTTGTTTAAAACAGCGAGGGTAGCAATGCTTGTTGTTAACAAGGCAGGTTGTGTATTTTCAGTACGTTTTAACTCTTCTTCAGGTCCATTCATAATGAGAGAAGATAGAGAAAAACCTAGCACTTCGTCTCCTTTTGTAAAGATGGCTTTTGCTTCTGGGTGTTGTTCCATTAGTTCCTGACCCATACCTACTACCTGTGAGCCTTGACCTGGGAATAAAAAAGCGATTTTACTCATTACAATTCCTCCTTTAACGAATTCTCAATTTCTTTCATTTTTCGTTCGATAATGACAACAACTTCTTTTTCTACCATTGTTTTCGTTTGGCGAATCGCACTGAAAATAGCATGTTCATCGGATGAACCATGCGCCTTGATTACAGGAGCGGCTAGACCAAATAACCCAGCCCCACCATACTCAGAGTAATCTAGCTTTGTTTTCAATCCTTTTAAGCGTGGTTTTAAAACGGCAGCAGCAAGTTTACTAATCGTCGTTGCTGTTAGTTGTTCTTTTAACATAGACATGACTGTAAGAGCTGTTCCTTCAATGGTTTTTAAGACAACATTGCCAGAAAAACCATCGCAAACAACGACATCAGCCACACTATTTAATAAATCGCGACCTTCTACATTGCCAACAAAATGAATTGGCGCTTGCTCAAGCAAATTAAATGCTGCTTTATAAAGGGCATTTCCTTTTTCACTCTCTGTTCCAACGTTTAGTAGCCCTACACGAGGAGAAGCAATGCCTCTCACTTGCTGCGCATATGTACTTCCGATAATGGCATATTGAAGAAGGTGCTCAGGCTTTGCGTCCATATTAGCACCAACATCTAACAATAAAAAGCCTTGGCCATCTGCTGTTGGCAATGTTGGTGATAAGGCGGGCCGATCGACACCTTTAATACGCCCTACTGTAAAAAGGCCAGCAGCCATTAAAGCACCCGTATTTCCTGCTGATATACAGGCATCCGCTCGTCCTTCTTTTACTTCTTGAGCAGCGAGTACCATCGACGCTTTCTTTTTGCGTCTTGCAGCTTTCACCGGTTCATCTTCGCTCGTAATCTGTTCATCTGTATGAAGAATGGTAATCGCGGTGCCTTCGGGAAGATACGGTTTAATCTTCGCTTCATCGCCTACTAATGTAATCTGAACATCTTTAAAAATTTCTAGCGCTTTTAACGCCCCTTTTACTGGTGCTTCTGGCGCATGATCGCCACCCATTGCATCAATTGCAATCCTCATGTTGCTGGTCCTCCTTTATTCTCCGGTGGAACGATACATGATAAATTCCCCGGAAAATACCGCTTCTTTATCGACATAACTAGTAACTTCAACTGTCGTTCGCGCTTCCTCAATCGAGACAACGCGCGCTTTAGCGATGACTCGTTCTCCTTCTTTTACTTGTCGTGTAAAGCGAATATTCGCACTTGCTGTAAGCGCCAGTTCATCGTTAATAACGGCAACCGCCAATGAGTTCGCTTGAGCAAATAAGTGGTGACCTCGCGCAATTTTCGTTCTTGAAAACACATGTTCTCGCTGAATATCTAATATCGAAATCGCAGCTTCATCAAGCTGAAGGTCAATCATTTCTCCGATGACTTCTTCAAGCGGAAGTGCCTTGACCGTATCTAACTGTTGCTGTGCTACATGTTTAATGCGTTCTCTCAGTTCTGGAATAGACAGTTCCAGTCGATCTAATCGAATGGTTTGTACACTGACTCCAAACCGCTTGGCAAGCTCTTCATCTGTAATAAAAGGCGTACCTTCAATTGTCGACTGCAATAGTTTCTGTCGTTCTTGCTTGTTTCGTTTCATCCTATCCACCGTCCAAAATTCGCCTTATTAAGCATCAGCTTCTTGGATAGTGTGCCTTTTTTAAGAGCTGGTACTAATAGTAGTATATAATAGCTGCTCCTTCTTTTCAAGAAAGTGATTAATCCAAACGTTCAGGATCAAATACACCTTCGTCTTCCAAGTACGATTTTAATGGCTCAAACGACGCGTCATAATACAGTTCTGTCCCATTGACAAGACGAGCAGCATCGTTTCGCGCCACTTCTAGCACGCGATAATCATGTACAACATCTGCCACTTTAAAATCTGGTAAGCCGCTTTGTTTATTACCAAAAAAGTCACCTGGTCCTCGAAGTTCTAAGTCCTTTTGTGATAAAACAAACCCATCTGAGGTTTCTGTCATGATTCTCATGCGTTCTTTACCATCTTGAGATTTCGCATCTGAAATGAGAATGCAATATGATTGTTCACTTCCTCGACCAACGCGCCCTCGTAACTGATGAAGCTGCGAAAGGCCAAAGCGTTCAGCATCATAAATGACCATCATCGTTGCATTCGGGACGTTTACGCCGACTTCAACTACAGTTGTTGAAACGAGAAGCTGACAGGCATTCGTTGCAAACTCTCTCATGACTTCTTCTTTTTCTGCTGAAGTTAAGCGTCCATGCATTAAACCAACCTTATACTGCTTAAAATAATGCTGCAGCTGCGCATGAACATCAATCGCATTTTGGACATCCAATTTATCAGACTCTTCAATGAGGGGACAAATCACATAAGCTTGTCGTCCTTGATCTAATTCTTTTTGCACAAAACCAAGAACACGGTCAAGCATATGATGCTTCGCCCAGTAGGTTTCAATGACTTTTCGACCTGCTGGCATTTCATCAATCACCGATACATCCATATCACCAAAAACAGAAATTGCCAATGTTCGCGGAATGGGTGTGGCCGTCATAAATAACACATCAGGGTTTTCCCCTTTTTCTCGAAGCACCCGACGTTGTTTAACACCGAAGCGATGCTGTTCATCCGTAATCACAAGACCTAATCTTTTAAAAACGACTTCCTCTTGAATCAACGCATGCGTCCCTATAAGCACATCAATCTCTCCATCGGCAAGACGGGAGAGAATGTCTTTTCTGCGCTTCCCTTTTACAGAGCTCGTGAGGAGCGCTACACTTAGTCCACAAGAAGACAGCATGCTTTCTAACGACTGAAAATGCTGCTCGGCTAAAATTTCTGTTGGCACCATGAGCGCCCCTTGTGTAGAAGCTTCTACGGCCGCGTATAAGGCAATGGCTGCTACAACCGTTTTACCTGATCCTACATCTCCTTGCAACAGGCGATTCATTCGATAGTTTGACGTTAAATCTTTTAAAATTTCATCCGTGACACGCCGTTGTGCCGACGTTAACGGGAAGGGTAATGATGCTATAAAAGACTCTACTTTCTCTTTCGCAAAATGCAGTCCTTTTCCTTCTGATTGCTCACGATTTATTTTACGAAACATTTGCATTTTTAACTGAAATAACAAAAGCTCTTCATAGACCATTCGTCGACGTGCATGTTTTAAATGTTGATAGCTTTGCGGAAAATGCATATTGTATAAGGCTTGATTAATTGGTAACAGTTTATACATTTCTCGTAGGGATTCTGGTACTTTGTCTGTCAGATTATTGCCATACGACAGAAAGGCGTTTTTAATGAACCGTCGCAACTGCTTTACACCTAAACGCCCTCTAACCGTATAAACAGGGTCAATGCTTTCATCTTTGGGCTGAATGCCAAATTTCACCTCATTAACAGTAAGTGTCATTTTATGAACGTCCCATTTTCCTGTTAATGTTACTGTTTGACCGATAGAAAGCTGGTTTTTAACATAATGCTGATTAAAAAAAACGGCCGTAATTAAATAGCGTCCAACAAGCACTCGAACAGAAAGCTTTGATTTTTTCTTCGGAAAATAGCGGAGAGAAGGTTCACTATGAACCTTCCCCTCCACGGTTGCTCTCTCTTCATGTTTTACTTCACTTAAATCCTTTAAGGAGTGATCGTCATAACGGAACGGCAAATAATTCAGAAGGTCATGTACCGAAAGAATCCCCATACTTCTAAGCTCTTCTGCTTTACTATCTCCTACTCCATTTACATCTGTAACACTCAATTGCTCTAATTTCATTTTTTATCTAACGGGATCCCAAAGATTTTCGCTTCTAACGCTCGTCCAGTTGGGGTTGCCGCTAAACCTCCTTGTGCGGTTTCCTTTAATGCTGTCGGCATGGTTTGCCCAATACGATACATGGCATCAATAACTTCATCACAGGGAATGCGACTTTCAATACCTGCAAGTGCCATATCTGCCGCTACGAGCGCATTGCTCGCCCCCATAGCATTTCGCTTAACACAAGGTACTTCAACAAGACCTGCAACGGGATCACAAACGAGTCCTAACATATTTTTCAGTGCGATTGCCATTGCCTGTGCACTTTGTTCAGGCGTGCCTCCAGCCATTTCAACAATGGCTGCCGCCGCCATGCCTGTTGCTGAGCCTACTTCTGCTTGGCAGCCTCCAGCTGCGCCAGAAATAGATGCATTATTTGCAACAACAAACCCAAATGCGCCGGAAGCAAATAAAAATTCAATCATTTGCTCTCGCGTGGGATGAAGTTTGTTTTTTAATGCAAATAATACGCCCGGTACGACCCCTGCAGACCCGGCAGTGGGCGTCGCACAAATCGTGCCCATTGCAGCGTTTACTTCGTTGGTTGCAATCGCTTTGCTAACGGCATCCAGCACAAATTCTCCTGTTAAACTTTTCCCGCTCTTCATATAAGCTTGTAAACGAATGGCGTCTCCACCAGTTAAACCAGAATGTGACTTCACTTCTTCTGTCACTCCACGTTCGACAGCTTCCTCCATGACGCGCAAATTACGATCCATTTGCGCAATAATTTCTTCACGTGAGCGCCCTGTAAATTCCATTTCTTGTGCAATCATTACATCTGATATTTTACAGTTTTGCGTTTGCGCAAGCTCAACTAATTCTGCCACATTGCGAAACATAGCCTTCTTCCTTTCTTAATCGTTTATTTTTACAACTTGTTGGACAATAGGAAGTTCTTCAATTTCATCAACAATGCTCGTCTCTACAAGTTGATCTACTTCAATAATCATAAGTGCTTCTTGACCTTTTTCTTTTCTTGACACTTGCATATGACCAATATTAATTTCATGCTTGGCAAGAACATTAGCCACGCCAGCTATCGCCCCGTAACGGTCATTATGCACAATTAAAAGAGCTGGATAATCTCCGCTTAATATTAACCCAAAGCCATTCAGTTCGACAATTTCAATCTTTCCGCCACCTATGGAAATTCCGACAAGTTCAATCGTTCCTCGCTCATCACCTAAAACAATGCGCGCCGTATTAGGATGATCCGTTAACGCATCTTCTTCTTTCATCGTAACGGCAATTCCTTCATTTTCCGCAATTGTAAGCGCATCCACGATCCGCGTATCAAACGTATCGAAGTCTAAAATCCCCCCGACAATTGCCACATCTGTGCCGTGACCTTTGTACGTTTTTGCAAAAGAACCATAAAAGGAGATCTTTGCAAAAGCAGGCTTTCTTCCAAATAATTGTCGAGCCACTCGTCCAATGCGAGCTGCACCCGCTGTATGTGAACTAGATGGGCCAATCATAATCGGTCCAATAATATCAAAAACACTTTTATATTTCATTACTATTTCCCTCCGCTAAAAAGAAAGACATAAAAATATTCCCTCCATTACTGTAACACAATTACACAGCAATAGAGAGAATAAATTTACTTACTCAACAGCAAGAATATATGGATACAACGGTTGTCCACCTTCATACACTTCCACTTCAACATCAGGGTACGTTTCTTCCATAAAAACAAGGAGTTGCTCTACTTCTTGTTTCGTTGCGTCTTCACCTGTTAACAACGTCACAATTTCAGAATCTTCATCGAGCATTTGCGCTAGTAAAGCCTGTACGGTGCCGTCCTTTTGTGCGAGTGACGTTACGATTTTTCCGTTTAAGATGCCAATAAAGTCACCCTTTGTAACGGTTACTCCATCAATCGTAGTATCTCTCACTGCCGAGGTTACTTGACCAGATTTAACACTGGAAAGCGCATTGGTCATCCGTTGCTCATTTTCTTCAAGCGTTGCCGCTGTTTGGAAGGCAAGCAATGCCGCCATCCCTTGTGGGACATTTTTCGAGCGAATGATCGCCGTTTTTTGTTGCACAACGGTTGCTGCCTGCTCTGCCGCCATAATAATATTGCTATTATTCGGTAAAATAATGACTTCTTCTGCATTAGCTTCTTCAATAGCTTTTACGATATCTTCCGTACTTGGATTCATCGTTTGGCCACCTTCAATGACTGATGTTGCGCCAAGCGATTGTAGCAGTGATTTTACTCCTGCTCCCATTGCTACGGTTACAATGCCATAGCGACTTTTTTCTGTTGACGGCGGCGAAGCGACCGGCTTATCTCGTTCTTCATTTAGAATAGCCGTATGCTGTTCACGCATATTTTCAATTTTAATATTTACGAGACTCCCAAATTGCTGAGCAAGTGTTAACATGTCCCCGGGCGCCTCTGTATGAATATGAACTTTGACTAATCCTTCATCCGCAACAACAAGTAACGAATCGCCATGCTGATCTAACTCTTGTCGAAACGCCATTTCTTGGAAAGGCGAAGTTTGAAGCTTTTCCTTCTCTAACTTCACCATAAATTCTGTACAATAGCCATAGTGAATATCTTCAGTTTTCATATGTGCTTGCGCCTTATGATGTTCCGCATTAACAAGGTCGCTCATCGATGGCGCTTGCAGTGACACGTCCGGAAGCGCTTTTCCTTCTAGCGCTAATAAAAATCCTTCATAAACAGTTAATAGCCCTTGGCCACCCGAATCAACAACACCGACTTCTTTAAGTACAGGTAAAAGCTCTGGCGTATGATCTAGGGCAATTTTCGCTTCCTTAACGACTTCATTCATCACATATAAAATATCGTTACTACTTTTTGTTGCTTTTGCTGCCGCTTTCGCCGCTTCTTTAGCAACGGTTAAAATGGTTCCTTCAACAGGCTTCATCACCGCTTTGTATGCCGTTTCCACTCCATTTTCTAATGCTTTTGCTAATTGCGCTGCATTAACTTCCACCTTTGTTTCAACGGATTTCGCAAAACCACGAAACAACTGTGAAAGAATAACACCTGAATTCCCTCTTGCTCCCATAAGTAATCCACGTGAAAAAGCTTGTGCTACTTTACCTATTTCAGTATGAACATGTTGCTTTACTTCTTTTGCACCAGAAGTAATTGTTAAGTTCATATTTGTACCTGTATCTCCGTCAGGAACAGGAAATACGTTCAACGCATCGATCATGGCTGCATGTTTCGATAAGTTGGCCGCTCCTTTTTCCACCATTTCTGCGAACTTTTTACCATCTAACTTCGTTAAAGACACGAACCGTTCCTCCTAACTAAAGGCTAGTTACTCTTACACCTTGGATAAAAATATTGACTGAATCAACAGAAAGTCCAAGCATTTGATCCAAAGTATACTTCACTTTTGTTTGAACATTATGAGCAACTTCAGAAATCTTCGTCCCATAACTAACGATAATAAACATATCGATATGTATGCCATCTTCCGTTTGGCGAACAACGATGCCACGAGAAAAATTATCGCGTCCTAACAATTCCGTTAAACCATCTTTTAACTGCTTTTTTGATGCCATTCCAACGATTCCGTAGCAATCAATGGCCGCTCCACCTGCAATCGTCGCGATGACCTCAGTCGAAATGTCAATGTTGCCATATTTATTCTTCATCTCAATGGACATGCTTGTTTCCTCCTTTTTCTTCCTTCAATTATAGTTAGCCTTCATTTTACTATATTATTTTCTTTTTTGGAAGGATTACCGAATGACGTCTAAAAACACCGTCAAGCAAATTTACTTGAAAACCTAAAAATCTTAGGTTGCTTTTCTACTCCCATCATGCTACTATAGGTTAGTATTGAACATACGACTGAACTAATACAGTTTCACGGTTATAAAGGAGGTACTAACTATGTCACGCAAATGTTATATTACTGGCAAAAGCCCAAAAACGGGAAATAAACGTTCACACGCTATGAACAAGTCTAAAAAAAGCTGGGGCGTTAACGTTCAAAAAGTCCGCATTTTGGTTGACGGCAAACCGAAACGTGTCTACGTGTCTGCACGTGCCCTTAAATCTGGTAAAGTTGAACGCGTTTAATACCTACTAAAAACAACGGGATTTTCCGTTGTTTTTTTATTCCTTAAAAAGGCTAAAAAGCATCGAACCGATGCTTTTTAGCCTTTTTGTTCATCCTTTTTTAAATGAACCTAAAACTGCGCGAACAAAACCTCCTAAAAACTTAGGCAGTTTAATGGTGTAGAATTTCATCATACCCCTCCTCCAGGCCCTATAAAAAAATAAAAGCAACTTTCTATAAAAGAATACTCATGAAAAAAGAGGATCCATGCGGCCTGTTGCGTAAAGACTGTAATCATGGTTCTTTATGAACATTCTTATGCGGTTTCGGTATGAATAAGTACAGTTATTTACAAGCTCTTTATTTTTTACCCAAAGAAGGAACGATCAAAAAAGAAACACAAAAAAGCGCCCCACCATTTCTGTTAGAAAGGGGAGCGCTTGTGTGAGGATCACAATTAGCCGCGAATGGCAGCAATCGCTTCTTTTAAGTTGGCCTTGCCGTAAATAGCGGAGCCTGCCACAAGAACATTGGCGCCTGCTTGCTCGCACAAACGAGCCGTTTCTTCATTAACGCCACCGTCTACTTCAATTTCAAAGTCTAAGCCTTTTTCTACTTTTAAGGCAGCAAGAGCTTCCATTTTTGTTAACACTTCATGAATAAATGTTTGTCCACCAAATCCAGGGTTCACGGACATTACAAGCACTAAATCAACGTCTGCAAGAATATGACGAATTGATTCAATACTCGTTGCTGGATTTAAAACAACGCCTGCTTTTTTTCCATGTTCTTTAATTAAATGAATTGTGCGATGTAGGTGCGGACAAGCTTCTACATGCACAGAAATGATATCTGCGCCCGCTTTTGCAAAGGCAGGAATATACTGATCCGGATTTTCAATCATTAAATGAACATCGAACGTCGCGTCCGTTAATGGACGAATCGCTTCAACTACTAGTGGACCAATTGTAATATTGGGCACAAAATGGCCATCCATCACATCAATATGAATATAATCGGCTCCGTTTTCAACGACTGCTACGACATCCTCTCCTAATTTTGAAAAATCAGCTGAAAGAATGGATGGTGCAACTTTAATCATACTAGTACCTCCGTTTTTGATCTTTAATCTCTTGTAAAAATTCTAAATAATGCTTATAGCGAAACGTTGGAATTTCCCCATGTTCTACCGCCTCTTTAATTGCACATTTCGGCTCAGAGCTATGCGTACACCCACGAAATTTACAATCCGCAAGTCGACTGTTCATTTCGGGAAAATAAAAGGATAATTCTTCAATTTCTATATCAACAAAATCTAGCGAACTAAATCCTGGTGTATCTGCTACTAAACCTTCTTCAAAAGGTAACAGTTCCACATGTCTTGTCGTATGCTTTCCACGACCAAGATGATCAGAAATATCATTCGTCTCTAGTTTAAGGTCTGGCATTAAAGCATTCAACAATGACGACTTACCGACACCAGATTGCCCTGCAAATACACTCGTTCGTTCTTTAAATACTGGCTTAATTTCATTCATACCTTCTAATGACTTAGCAGATGTAGCAATCACTTCATAGCCTAACCGTTGATAGTCTTCAATGTACGATAGCATTTCGGTTTGTTGCTTTTCATCTTGAACGAGGTCCATTTTCGTTATACAAATAACCGGTGTAATCCCATTGGCCTCAATATGAACGAGAAAGCGATCCAATAGTGTCGTAGAAAACGTTGGTCGCACAGCTGAGAACACGAGAACCGCCTGATCCACATTAGAGATCGGCGGCCGGTTTAATTCATTTTTCCGTTCTTTAATATCTAGAATATAGCCATCAGTCGGACTTGTAGATTCATACTGAACCCAGTCACCCACAAGGGGGGTAATTTTCTTTTTGCGAAAATTCCCCCGACCACGACATTGAAAAACGTCACCGTCTGAAAGAACGTAATAAAAACCAGCGACTGACTTTATAATTCTACCTTCAGTCTTATTCATCTTTGTCTCCTTTGAACTTACCATCTTTCGCCTCTTTGTACGTAAAAGTTTTCGACGTTTGTTCTTTTCCATTTACATAGACCGTATAGGAAGCATCGCGATCGGATGAAACCGTAAGTGGAACCATGTAGACTTTCGTTTTTGAAATCTTTTCGTCCACAAACACGCCTTCTTCTTTTTTCGCATCACTAAAGACAATTTTTACATGGAAATTCTTATCTTCATCACCTTTAGCAACTTCAACCGTTATTTTGTTATTAAAGGTAATGGGTTTATCTTTTGGACCTTGATGATCATCATCGTCTTTTTCTTTTCCTTTAGAAATGACGAAGGTGACGGTACTACCTTTGGCAACACTGCTGTAAGGCGTTGGGTTTTGCGAAATAACTTTACCTTTATCAACCGAATCCGAATACGCTTCTTTAAAGGAAGCTTTCAAACCTTCTTGCTCACTATATTTTTTAACATCTTCTTTTGTATTTCCAACTAAATTATCTAAACGCACAGTCGAAGGTCCTTTGCTTACCCGCAGAATCACTTGGGCTTCCGCAGGATTCACTTTTTCCCCTTTTTCAGGTGTTTGTGAAACAACTTCTCCTTCTGGCGTATCTTCCGAATCAACAGGTACCGTTTCTACTTTTTCATAACCTTTTTCATTTAAAAGATCTTTCGCACCTTTTTCGTTCATACCTGTCACATCAATCATTTCAACTTTTTGAATCCCTTTTGAAACGTATAAAATAATGGTGCTACCCTCTTTTACCGTTGCTTGTCCATCAGGATCTTGTTGCACTATCTTCCCTTGATCCTCTTTATCGCTATAGCGATCTCGACGCTCTACTTTTAATTTTAATTTTGTTAGAGAATCAAATGCATCTTCGTAGCGCATATGAACAACATTTGGCACGGTGACATCTTTTACTTTAAATAAATCAGGCATCATGAAAGCAGCAGCGGTTCCACCACCAATTAATAACAGTAATAAAAAGATAAGGATGCCCCACTTTTTACGCCGTTTTCGCTCGACCGAGGAAGGTTCTTTTGCTGGAGAACTCTCTTTTACTGGCTGTACAGGTTCTGGTTTAGCTGTCGTTGGTACTTTGACAGGCGGCATAACACGCGTGGCATCTTTTTCTTCGTCAAAATCATGCCAACGTTGTTCATGCAACCGATGAGGTGACAAAGCGGTATCTAAGTCATCCATCATTTCAAGAGCACTTTCATAACGATAGGCCGGATTTTTAGTGAGAGCTTTCAAAATGACATTTTCCACACTTTGTGGGATACCAGGATTGAACTTCCTTGGCTCTGGTACTTCTTCTTGCAAATGCTTCAATGCCACTGAGACGGGAGACTCTCCTGTAAAAGGAACTCTACCTGTTAGCATTTCAAATAAAACAATGCCGAGGGAATAAATATCCGATTTAGCATTGGCGACGCCACCACGTGCTTGCTCAGGTGAAAAATAGTGAACAGATCCAAGTACCGAATTGGTATGCGTAATTGTTGCGGAAGTGATCGCCAAAGCAATACCAAAATCAGTAACTTTTGCGACCCCTTCCTCATTAATTAAAATATTATGAGGTTTAATATCGCGATGGATAATGCCATAATCATGAGCAATGACCATCCCTGAAGCGATTTCACGAATGATTCGAATCGATTCCTCTACGGACAGTACTCCGTGCTCTTTAATATATTGCTTTAACGTTTTGCCTTTTACATATTCCATTACAATGTAATAGACATGGTCTTCTTCACCAACATCAAAAATGCTAACAATATGGGGGTGTGATAAACTTGTAGCCGCTTCTGCTTCACGTCTAAATCGTTTAATAAATTCTTCATCACCCGAAAACTCAGAACGAAGAATTTTTACCGCAACGTCACGATCTAAAATAAGGTCTTTCGCTCGATAAACAATGGCCATTCCGCCATCGCCAATGACCTCTAGAAGCTTATAACGATCACCGATGCGCTTTCCAATCATGTAGCAAACTCCTTCGAAGGAAGACGATAGGCGACAATACCAATCGTAATATTGTCTTCTCCTCCTGCTTCATTCGCAAGTTGAATGAGCTGATCCGCTTGCTGATCAAGAGAGAGCGTTTCATCTTGTATAATCGTTTCCATCATCTGTTTACTTACTTTATTCGAAAGCCCATCAGAACACAATAAAATGTGGTCTCCTTCCCCCCATGAGATGCTTTCAATATCCACATCAATGTCCATTTCGGTTCCTAAAGCGCGCAAGATCACATTTTTACGCGGATGATTTTCAGCTTCGTCTTCTGTTAATTGCCCAGAACGAACAAGTTCATTAACGAGCGTATGATCTTCCGTTTTTAACGTTAGCTTGTTTTCACTATAATAATAGACGCGACTGTCTCCAATATGCATAAACGTGACAAAAGATGGCGTACATAAGGCACCAGCGAGCGTTGTACCCATGCCACTACAATCTGTATGTGTTTGGGCGTATTCATAAAGCGCTTTATTTGCCTCAGAAACTGTTTTTACTAACCATTCCTCTGCTTTGATCGGCTTTTCCAACACATCATCCGTTATACTTGACCATGCGGTCTCAAAGTGCTGTATAGCTTTTAAGCTCGCTACATCACCTGCTTTATGGCCTCCCATACCGTCTGCAATAAGGGCAAGAAAGTGCTCACCTTTCGTGAACACTCCCCCGCTATCTTCGTTGTGTTGGCGCACCTTGCCTTTATCTGTTTTTAATGCGAACTGCATTCCGTCACCTCGTCTCTTCTTGACGCTCCTTCGCTCGAAGCTGTCCACAAGCCGCATCGATATCATGCCCTTGCTCTCTACGAACCGTAGCGTTCACTCCGCGTTTCTTTAACGTATCTAAGAACTTAAAGATTTGTTTTTTCGGTGTTCGAACATAGTCACGCTCTGGTACGTAGTTGACTGGAATTAAGTTGACGTGACATTTCACTGATTTAATAAGAGTAGCAAGTTCTTCTGCATGCTCTACTTGGTCGTTTACGCCGCCAAATAGCCCGTATTCAAAACTAACACGACGTCCCGTTTTTTGAGTATAATAACGAATAGAATCCATAAGCTCGTTCATCGGGTACAAACGGTTTACAGGCATTAATTTGCTACGAATTTCAGCATTTGGTGCATGAAGAGAAACCGCAAAATTAATTTGAAGTCCTTCATCGGCAAACTTATAAATATACGGAACAATTCCACTCGTAGAGACCGTAATATGACGAGCGCCAATATTTAGTCCTTGATCGTGGTTAATAATTCGTAAGAACGTCATAAGTCCCTCGTAATTATCAAACGGCTCACCAATTCCCATAATAACGACAGAATCAACCCGTTCTTCCGTTTCATCTAATGCTCGTTGCACTTGCAATACTTGAGCAACAATTTCACCCGCATGTAAGTTACGCTTTAACCCGCCGAGCGTAGATGCACAAAATGTACAACCTAAACGACAGCCTACTTGCGTTGTAACACATACACTATTTCCATAATCATGTCGCATTAACACGGTTTCAATAGAGTAACCATCTTGCAATTCAAATAAAAACTTAATTGTTCCGTCTGATGACTCCTGACGTGTCACTTCCTTCATCGGTTCAATATGAAACGAGGCTGCCATTTTTTCACGAAGCCCTTTTGGCAAGTTCGACATATCTTCAAACGAAGTAACCCGTTTTTCATAAAGCCAATCAAAAATTTGTGCTGCTCGGAACTTTGGTTCTTTAATATCTACTAACCAATTTTGCAAATCACTTAGTTCCATTGAGAAAATGGAAGATTTGATTGCTGGATTTTTTTGTTTATCACTTAAAGGTTTTAACATTGTGTTCCACCACCAGTTGTATTTGTTTTCGTAAAGCACGCAAGGTAAAAACCATCGCTGTTAAAATAGTGGGGAAGAATTTGTACTTGAGCTTCTTCAGGATCCATATATGGCTTTACCACTTCTGGCATACGTGCTTGGAAAGATTGATCCCATGTAAATTCAGGATGCGTTGCTAAAAATTGCTGCGCCACTTCTTGATTTTCTTCGTGATCAACCGTACACGTACTATACACTAACGTACCGCCAGGCTTTAATAGCGTCGCAACGCTGTTCAGTATTTCCATTTGAATCGTTGAAATTCGATGGATATCTTCCTCTTTTTTAGACCATTTTAAATCCGGTTTCTTGCGAATCACCCCAAACCCCGTACAAGGAGCATCTACTAAAATACGATCGAAAGAGGCCGGCGGAAAATGTTCTGGTGCTTTTCGACTGTCCATCGCTTTCGTTTCAATATTTGTTAAATGTAGGCGTTTCGCCTGCTCTTCAATGAGCTTTACCTTATGCTTGTGTAAATCCAATGCAACAACAGATCCTGAATTGTTTAGTAATTCGGCAATATGTGTTGTTTTTCCTCCAGGAGCTGCACATGCATCAAGAATCGTTTCTGATTCCTTTGGTCCAAGGCCACGTGCTACGAGCATTGAACTTTCGTCTTGTATTGTAACATACCCTTGTGAAAAAGATTGAGTTTGAGACAGACTTCCTTTTTCCAATTGAATCGCTTCGGGAGCAAGTTCACCTTCAACGGTCATTACACCTTCTGTTTGCAAGCGCTTTTGCAGCTCTTCCCGACTGCCTTTTTGAACATTCACTCGACCTGTAACAGAAGAAGGAGTAATACTTGAAGCAGCCATTTTCTCTGCTTCTTCTCGTCCGTATTGTGCCACCCATCGTTTCATAAGCCATGTTGGTAGGCTATAACGGAGCGCCAGGCGCTCATCCTCATCGCGGACAAGATCAAGTGACGGCACACCTTGGCGTTGAACTTTGCGAAGCACGCCATTTACAAGCCCTGAAATTCCTTTATGTCCTCGCTTTTTCGCAATTTCTACCGCTTCATTTAATATGGCGTGATCAGGAATTTTATCCAAAAAGATCATTTGATATAGAGAGACTCGCAATAAAACGAGTACCCATGGCTCTAATTTGTGCAAGCCTTTTGCAATGAATGGCGTTAAATAATAATCAAGCGTATTTTTTCGTTGTGTCGTTCCATAAACAAGCTCTGTTAAAAGACCCACATCTTTCGCGTTCAATTGCGAAGAGGAGATCGCCTGATGAAGTAACAAATTACTATATGCTTGATTTTGTTCAATTTTTAATAATACGTCAACGGCTGTATTGCGAACATTATTTTTCAAGGTCATCACCTAATGCGATTCCCAATAAATCTTGAGCGCCTTGTAAAAATTGTGAAGCAGCCATTCGTTTTTTTCCTGACGGTTGTAAGTCAGTAATGAAAATTCCTGTATCATTTCCTGTTTTGACGAGGAAACCTTGTTTCGTTACCTCAACAATCGTTCCTGGTTCACCTTGCTTGTTAGTGGTTCTTTTTTCTCCCCACCAAATTTTCAGCGGTTTCCCATTCCACGTTGTATAGGCTACTGGCCACGGATGAAGACCGCGAATTTGATTGTAAATGGCTTCTCCTGTATTCGCCCAATCAATTCGTTCTTTTTCCCTACTTATATTGAACGCATACGTTACCTTATCTTCCTCTTGCTTTTGCGGTGTTAGTTTTCCCTCAATAAGCGCTGGAATCGTTTCTGAGAGCAACATTGCCCCTGCTTCACTTAATTTATCAAACATACTTGCTGTATGGTCCTCTTCTGTAATGGGAACTGTTACTTGCGTTAAAATATCACCTGCATCTAACTGATCTACCATATACATAATCGTTACACCTGTTTCTTTTTTGCCATCCATAATCGCTTGATGAATTGGTGCTCCGCCGCGATAATCTGGAAGAAGTGATGCATGTACGTTAATACAACCATACTGCGGTGCCTCTAGCACTTCTGTAGGTAATATTTGACCGTATGCAGCCGTAACAATTAAGTCTGGTTTTAAGGTAAGAATAGCTTCAAATTCTTGACGCAATTTAACTGGTTGTAGCACCGGAATGCCGTGTGCTAGCGCTTCTTCTTTGACAGGTGTTGGCTTGATCTCTTTCTTTCGACCTTGTGGTTTATCCGGTTGGGTAACTGCTGCTACAACATCATAGCCATCCTTAACTAGCTGGCGCAATACCGGGACCGAAAAATCTGGAGTTCCCATAAATACAATTCTCATAAAATGATTCCTACCTTTCAAAAAACATGTCTCATTAATCGATATCATTATGCTTCTTACATCATTTGCTGCGCGTTCATATCAACAGAAATGTGCAAGCCTTCTTTATCCATTAGCGGTTGAAAATGCTGTAATAATTCTTGAATGATACGACTTAACGCTGGTTCATTTTTGTATTTTATCATGACCTGATACCGATATCTATCTTTGATCCGGGCAATTGGTGACACGACTGGACCTAAAATGAGCGTCCTTTCAGAGAGTCGCTCTCGCAAATACCCAGCGCACTTCTCACTAGCATCCACCACTTTTAATACATCAGGATGAGAGAACGATAATAACGTTAAATAATAATAGGGTGGGTACCGATGACTTTGACGCACAGCCATTTCTTCTTTATAAAAAGTATGATAGTCATGCTTACTTGCAAGCTCAATACTATAATGGCCCACCGTATAGCTTTGAATAACCACTTCACCTTCTAGCTCATGACGGCCGGCACGACCGCTCACTTGGGTAAGCAATTGAAACGTTTTTTCAGATGCTCTGAAGTCAGGCAAGTGCAACATCGTATCAGCAGCTAGGACACCAACGAGTGTTACTTTTGGAAAATCAAGTCCTTTGGCAATCATTTGTGTGCCTAATAAAATATCAGCCTTGCCTTCTCCAAACTGAGAAAGAAGCTTTTCATGACTGCCCTTTCGACTCGTTGTATCCACATCCATTCGAATAACACGCGCCTCAGGTAATAGCTTGGCCAATTCTTCTTCGACTTTTTGTGTTCCAGTACCAAAAAAACGAATATACGAGCTCTCACAAGAAGGACAATTAGTAGGCATTTCTTCAGCATACCCACAATAGTGACAGCGCAACGTATGATGTTTCTTATGATACGTTAACGAAATATCACAATGTGGACATTCACCAACATACCCACAATCTCTACATAAAATAAACGAAGAATAGCCTCTTCGATTTAAGAAAAGCACAGATTGTTCGCCCTTTTGCAAACGATCTTGTAATTTTGCAAACAAGTCTTCAGAAAACATCGAACGATTTCCATTCCGAAGTTCTTCACGCATATCGACGATTTCTACCGCAGGAAGTTCACGGCTATTCACACGCTCTAAGAGCTCACAAAGTGTATATACACCTTTTTGTGCACGAGCATACGTTTCAAGCGACGGTGTCGCACTCCCTAAAATTACAGGACAGTGATTCATAAGTCCTCTGTGAATGGCGACATCACGGGCATGATAGCGTGGATTTTCTTCTTGCTTGTAGCTAGACTCGTGTTCTTCATCGATAATAATAAGGCCGAGATTTTCAAAAGGAGCAAACACAGCAGAACGAGCGCCAACAACGACCGAAACTTCTTTTCGCTGAATTTTGCGCCACTCATCGTATTTTTCTCCCGCCGATAAGCCGCTGTGCATAACGGCCACTCTTGAACCAAAGCGCCCTTTAAACCGCAAAACCATTTGCGGAGTAAGCGATATTTCAGGAACGAGTACAATGGCTTCTTTTCCCTTTTGCAAAACGGCCTCAATGGTTTGTAAATACACCTCTGTTTTACCGCTACCAGTCACTCCGTGTAACAAAAACGTTTCATGACGTTCTTCTTCAACAGCAGCTACCATAGGTCGCATACTCTCTTCTTGTTGAGCGGTTAACGTTAAAGGCGTTGTTTTTTTAAATTCTCGACCAGCAAACGGATCTCGATATAATTCTTGGTCGATCACCACTACGGCTCCTTTTTTTTCGAGCGCTGTGACCGTTGAGCGGCTGGCGTCAAACATGGTTAAAAGGTCGCTTTGCACAACACCTTCCCGCTCATTCATCACATAGTGTAACACTTCTTTTTGTTTTAACGCTTGGGGCGGCAGGGCTGCTAGAAGTGTCTGCAGCGCTCCAACGGATTGGTTCGGATAAACAACTTTTATTTTCTTTTTTGTCACTTTATCATTCATCTTATAAATAACTTCAAGTGTTCCAGCAGTTACGAGTTTTTGAAAAACAGGTAGCAGTTCTGGCTCTGTTGTCACGATCTCATCATAGGGAATGTGCGTTCGATGATTAAACCATCGCATCACTTGAGAAGGAAGCGATGAAAGGTGCTGTTCTTGTGACAACGCAAATTCTTTTTTATAGGTCGCTTTTAGAGCTGACGGAATCATCGCTTGAAAAGCTGTAATTAAAAAACAAAGCGTTTCTTCACTTAACCACTGCCCAAGTGAAAGAAGTTCTGATGTTAAAACCGGTACAGGATCTAACAGTTCCTGCAACCGCTTTAACTTAGAGACCGTTGCATCTTTAGTGATTGAAAGTATAAATCCTTGTAACTTCCGAGGACCAAATGGCACAGCAACTCTCATACCAGGTTGTGCGGACGCTTCTAGCGTCTTCGGTATGAGATAATCAAATGTTTTATTCACGTTGGATGCCGGAATATCCACAATAACTTTTGCGATCATCGTCCCATCAAATCCATCGCTACTTCTAAAATTTCATACGCTACTTTTTCTTTAGCCAGTAGTGGAAAGGCTTGTTTACTGCCATCTTTTTTATAAATAATAATTTCATTTGTATCTACGCTAAAGCCCGATCCTTCTTGGGCCACATTATTGGCAACAATCATATCTAAATTTTTTCGTTCTAATTTATCTTTGGCATAATGCTCTACATCTTGCGTTTCAGCAGCAAAACCAACAAGAAGTTGGTGCTGTTTCCGTTTGCCTAGCTCTGCTAAAATATCAGTTGTTTTTTCAAGCTCAACAGTCCACTCGTCTTGTTTCTTTTTCATTTTTTGAGACAAAACACGTTTTGGCTTGTAATCTGCTACAGCCGCTGCTTTTACAACTACATCTTGGTTGTCATAGCGTGTTAAAACCGCCTCTAACATTTCAGCTGTTGATTCCACAGGCAGAAACGTTACGCCTGGTGGAGGGGTAAGCGCGGTCGGTCCACTCACAAGCGTCACATTAGCGCCTAGTGCAACGGCTGCTTTTGCAATGGCATAGCCCATTTTTCCAGAAGAATAATTGGTAAAATAACGAACAGGATCAACCGGTTCTCGCGTTGGTCCAGCGGTAATTAATACGTTCTTACCTTGTAACGGTTTACTGTGCTCTTTTTCTTGAAAAAAGGCTTCTATAGCGGCAATAATTTCCTCTGGCTCTGCTAAACGACCTTTTCCAACATACCCACACGCTAATAATCCTTCATTCGGTTCAATAAACCGACAACCAAACTGAGCTAACTTCTCTAAATTCTGTTGTACAGCTTTGTGCTGATACATGTTTACGTTCATAGCTGGCGCAATCATGACGGGTGCTTGTGTAGCCAGTAGCGTTGTGGTTACAACATCATCAGCAATACCATTTGCTAATTTTCCAATCACATTAGCCGTAGCGGGAGCCACAACAACAACATCTGCCCAATCAGCTAAATCTATATGAGCGACGACCTCAGGATTGCGCTCTTCAAACGTATCTGTATACACTTCGTTACGCGATAACGTTTGTAGTGTTAATGGCGTGATGAAGGCTTGTGAGGATGCCGTCATTGCTACCTTTACTTCGTATCCACGCTGATAGAGCTGACTTGCGATCGTTGCCGCTTTATAAGCAGCGATCCCTCCTGTTACGCACAGCAAGATTTTTTTTGAATCACGTACCAAAGAAATCTCCTCCTATCAATGAATGGCCGAGCCCATTTATTGTTTAGTAACAGTAGAAAAAAATAACAACCTATTATGATAGGTTGTTACGTTTTTTTACTCTTTCTCAGCCTTTTTAGGTGATAAGTAGCCTGCATAAATTTCTTCAAGCGCTTTACCGACATATTTATGAGAAACCGGTTTTTCTACGATTGCGTTATTGCTTTTTTGAATTTCACGGGCACGCCTTGAAGAGAGCGTTACAAGTGAATATTTAGAATCAATTTTATCCATTAATGCATCAATTGAAGGGTATAGCATAGGTTATTCATCTCCTAATAATGATTTATAACGATTGGTCACACGGTCCACTTTACAATGCTCAGATGTGATAATCGCTTGAATACGATCACAAGCACAATCTACTTGGTCATTAACAACAGAATAATCATAGTGTTGCATCATTTCGATTTCTTCTCGTGCAACGTTCATACGATTGTTAATTAATTCTTCTGTTTCTGTTCCACGACCGACAATACGATTACGCAACTCTTCTAAGCTTGGTGGTGTTAAGAAAATAAATACCCCTTCAGGAAAGACGTCACGAACTTGCAAGGCACCCTGCACTTCAATTTCTAAAATAACGTCACGACCTTGATCGAGTGTTTCATTTACATATTGGATCGGTGTTCCATAATAATTACCAACATATTCTGCCCACTCTAACAGCTCATTGTTAGCAATCATCGTTTGAAACTCTTCTTTACTTTTAAAGTAATAATCGACTCCGTTCACTTCACCTTCACGTGGTTGACGTGTTGTAGCCGAAACCGAATACTGTATATCCATATCTTTGCCACGCAATGCTTTGCAAACCGTTCCCTTTCCGACACCTGATGGGCCAGAAAGCACGAACAATATGCCTCTTTCTCGTTCCATACGAACCTCCACTTAACTTTCTTCTGTTCCCTCTTCAATAGAGAGTAATCGCTGCGCCACTGTTTCCGGCTGAACGGCGGAAAGCACCACATGATCGCTATCAGTAATAATAACAGCTCGCGTTCGACGCCCATACGTTGCATCAATCAACATATTCGAATCGCGCGCCATCGTTATAAGCCGCTTAATTGGGGCTGACTCCGGACTAACAACGGAAATAATTCTGTGTGCTGCTACAATGTTTCCATAACCAATATTTATTAGTTTCATGTCTATAACCGCTCCTAACGTTGGTAGTTCTATTCTAGCCAGAACGAGCAAGATCATAATCATTTATGTACAAAATAATCCAATGATGGATGTGTCCGTACCCAGCACATTTATACCATTTTAACATAGTTCTTCGTTATTCTAAACAATTTTAGCAATCGATACAACCCTAAGCGCAAAAAAACGGTAAATTCCAACGTTTAGATGCTTTTGGTACGTATTTTTGAACGCTTCATAAAAAAAAACGATGACACCTTTTCCAATGATTTGGTGTCATCGCTTGTAGAGTTTTTTATTTCCGTTTAAACGCTTGAAAACCCGTTAAGGCAAACGTCGGAATAGCTGCCATCCCTAAAACGAGTAGCCAATCTCTAAACGATAAGGAAACCGTGTGAAAAATCGGCTGCAATGAATCAACGTACATCACGACGAGCAATAACCCGATCGAAGAAAGCACCGCTAATACTAAGGCAACATTTCCAAACGGATTGCGGTGCAGAATTGATCGCTCACTTCGACAATCAAAAACGTGGATCAACTGCGCCATAACAAGCGTTGAAAAAGCAATCGTCTGTGCTTTTATTAAATGATCAGGATGCTCATGAAGAGCTGTCCAAAAGGCAAGAATAGTGACCGCGCCAATTAAAAAACCGCGCGATACAACTTTCCATCCTAATCCTCGAGCAAATACGCCTTCATTCGGCTTGCGTGGTGGACGCTTCATTACATTATCTTCTGCAGAGTCAATGCCAAGAGCCATGGCTGGTAAGCCATCGGTTACGAGGTTTACCCATAAGATTTGAATGGGTAAAAGCGGCATCGGCATCGATAAAATCATGGCAAATAACATCACGAGAATTTCACCCACATTGGAAGCGAGTAAATAGCGAATAAATTTTCGAATGTTTTCATAGATATTTCGACCTTCTTCAATGGCGGCACGAATGGTCGAAAAATTATCATCACTTAATACGAGAGAAGAAGCTTCTTTCGCCACATCAGTCCCTGTAATGCCCATTGCAATTCCAATGTTGGCAGATTTGATGGCAGGGGCATCATTTACACCGTCTCCTGTCATTGCCACGATGTGCCCTTTCTTTTGCAAAGCTTTAACAATGCGTAATTTATGCTCGGGAGATACACGACTATATACGTAAATATCTTCAATTTGCCGTATTAGCTCATCATCTGACAGCGCCGATAGACTTGCTCCGTCAATGACCTTTCCACCCGGTGGAATCATATCAAGTTGCCTAGCGATTGCACTTGCGGTAACGGCGTGATCACCTGTAATCATAATTGTTTTTATGCCCGCTTCTTGACAGCGATGGATACTTCCCTTTACTTCTTCTCTTGGCGGATCCATCATGCCTTGCAGCCCGACAAAGGTTAAGTGATTTTCAACAAGGGCGCCAGCAACCGCATCTTGTGGCCCAAGCGGTTTGTAGGCAACTGCAATTGTGCGGAGCGCTTGACTACCAAGCGTCATAATCGCTTCTTTAATGGTCTCAACATGCGTTTGTTTGATGAGTTGACGGCGTCCATCCCACACCGTATGGCCACATTTTTCTAGCAGTACATCCGGCGCTCCTTTACAGACGAGAAAGCGATCATTTTTTTCATTTGTAACGATGACACTCATCATTTTCCTAGTAGAATCAAATGGAATTTCATCAATAATTCGATACGAGCGCAGCAAATCTTCTTTAACTATGCCAGCTTTAGCCGCACTAATAACGAGCGCAGCTTCTGTCGGGTCGCCAGTAACTTGTCCTTTTTTTCCTAGCTCTGCATGATTACAAAGTAAGCCATACATTAAGAGCTCCATTACGGTAGGAGAATGAGTTGGATTTGTCTTTTGACCATTTCTTACGAATTGCCCCTTCGTATCAACACCATTGCCCGTAACATTCCAAAAGCTACCCTCTGCCCACAATTGAGTGACCGTCATTTTATTTTGAGTTAGCGTTCCTGTTTTATCAGAACAAATAACGGTTGCACAACCGAGTGTTTCAACGGAAGGTAACTTGCGCACAATCGCCCGACGGCGAATCATTTTTTGGACACCGATGGCTAGAGCAATAGTAACAATCGCTGGCAAACCTTCAGGGATAGCAGCCACCGCTAGAGAAACGCCAGCTAAGATCATACTGTACACATCATGGCCACGGTACACACCTACTAATACGACTAAAACCGTAAGAATTAAAGCGAGTACGATTAAAATCTTTCCAAGCTGCTCTAATTTCATTTGTAAAGGCGTTGCCAATGTTTCAGCACTTTGCAGAAGATGAGCAATTTTCCCCATTTCTGTTTTCATACCTGTGGCAACAACCATACCTTTTCCTGATCCGCGCGTAACCATCGTTCCCATAAAAGCCATGTTTTTTTGATCGCCTAAGGCTAGGGCACTTTGTGGCATCGCCGAAGTCTGTTTTTGGACTGGAAGTGATTCCCCAGTTAGCGCTGATTCTTCGATAAAGAGACCGGAGCTAGTAATTAATCGTAGATCCGCACTGACACGATCTCCCGCACCTAAGGAGATGACATCACCAGGCACAAGCTCAGACGCAGGCATCGTTGTCCATTGACCGTCTCGTAACACTGTTGCGGTTGGAGCAGATAGCTTGCGCAATGCTGACAATGACTTTTCTGCTTTTCGTTCTTGAATAAAGCCTAAAATACCATTCATAATGACGATTAAAATAATAGCAATGGCATCCAGATATTCACCGAGAAGTCCGGATAATAAGGTGGCCGCTAACAATACAAGCACCATAAAATCCTTAAATTGGGCAATGAACACAGAGAGGGCTGATGCTTTCTTTGCTTCTTGTAATTGATTCGCTCCATATAGCTTTTGCCTGTCTTTGCTTGCATTCGTACTTAACCCCTCACTTAGCGAACTACCGAGGGTTTGCTCTACCTTTTCTTTAGATACTTCATACCAGTTCATCGTTCCACCTCTGCTCTTGTGAGTTATAAAACCATTTATATGCCGGCCTGTCCTAAAAAATGCTATACTATGAAAAAGTGCGTGCATTCAAAAAAAGAAGTGTCTTAAGACAACTTCTATTGAATCCCTCGAGTTTTTCATAGATATGAGGTGTAAGAATGAGTTTTGACGGAATTGTACTAAAAGCTGTAACCGAGGAATTACAAAGTAAACTTCTTAATGGAAAAATCACAAAAATCTATCAACCGGATCAAACAGATTTGTTGTTTGCAATTAGAGCAGGTGGCAAAACAGTTAAACTACTTCTTTCTGCTAACTCTTCTTTTGGGCGTGTGCAGCTCACAGAAAAAAGTTACGATAATCCACAAAACCCTCCGATGTTTTGCATGTTGCTTCGCAAACATCTAGAAGGAGCAATTATTGAAAATATTGAACAAATAGGGTTAGAGCGCGTTCTTCATATTACCGTTAAAAAGCGCGATGAAATTGGAGACCTTGCCTACAAAACTTTAATCATTGAAATTATGGGACGACATAGCAACATTGTATTAATAGAAAATAAAACCGGTACGATTCACGACTGCATTAAACATATTCCACCATCTGTCAATCGCTATCGGACGTTGTTACCTGGTCAGCTCTATAAAGCGCCTCCACCACAAGACAAACGCAATCCCCTTCTAGAAACGTCAGAGGGCTTTACACAAAGCATGAGCTGGAATGAAGGTAAATTAGAGCAACAAATCGTCCAACGCTATAGCGGCCTTTCTCCTCTTATTGCTAAAGAAATAGTGCACCAAGCAGGATTAACCACAAAAGAAGCCCTTGTGCAGGCATTTATGACAACGATGGAACAAATCTCACAGCTTCACTATACGTTTGAAATGACCCTTACAGGTGCAAAGGACACGTTTTATGTGCTTCCGCTAGGTCATCTAACGGGCGATAAGAAAACATTTGCTACAGCTAGCGAAATGCTTGATCGGTTCTATTACGGAAAAGCCGAGCGCGACAAAGTAAAACAACAAGCTGCTGACTTAGAACGTTTGCTTCATAACGAGCATGATAAGCTTGTAAAAAAACAAAAAAAATTGCAGCAAGCGCTAGAAAATACGGAACAAGCAGAGCATTACAAAGTGCTTGGTGAACTATTAACCGCACATCTTTATATGGCTCAAAAAGGACAGTCCTCGCTGTCGGTCGTTAACTACTATGAAGAAGATGCACCAACCATGGAAATTCCTTTACAAGTGCATAAAAGCCCATCTGAAAATGCGCAAGCTTATTTTAAGAAATATAGTAAGCTTAAAAATTCCATATCGTATATTAACGAACAGCTTCATATTGCTTCTGTGGAAGAAACGTATTTTGACAGTCTTATTCAGCAAATGGAGTCGGCTAGTTTACGAGACATTGCTGGCATTCGCGAAGAACTCGAAGAACAAGGCTATCTCAAACGCAAGAAACAAAATCACAAACAAAAAAAGCCTGATAAACCAGAACTTGAAACGTATATTTCTTCTGAAGATCATCTGATTTTTGTTGGAAAAAACAATAAACAAAATGATTATTTAACCTTCAAAGTAGGTCGTCAAAATGAAACATGGCTGCATACGAAAGACATTCCTGGTTCACATGTTGTCATTAAAGCAGAGGACTTTGGTGAACAAACTTTAAAAGAAGCAGCTAGCTTAGCCGCCTTTTTTAGTAAAGCGCGCCAGTCTAGCTCTGTACCCGTTGACTATACACGCATTCGCCATGTAAAAAAACCATCGGGTGCGAAGCCCGGTTTTGTGACGTATGATCATCAACAAACCATTTATGTAACACCAAACGAAGATACGTTACCCGCTAAAAAATAAAAACAAAAAAGAGGCTACTCACTTCATGGTGAGCAGCCTCTTTTTATCGTTTCTTTGCATACGTAATCATGGCTAATCCTTCTAACACGGAGTGATGTTCAACGTCCTGCGCGCCTTCTTGTTGCAGCAGTAAACGTAATCCCTCCTCATCATAACGATGTCTTTTGGTTGATACATTGGCCCATTTTAGCATTGTTGTTTGTTCAAAGCCTGTAATTCCATGGTTTTTGCAATACTGGAACGCTTCCTGTTGACTCATTTTTACCGAAGGATTCAACATAGCAATGGCTCCACCTTGTTTCGTTACACGCAACATTTCCCTAATACCTTCTTGTGGAACTGGTAGTAAAAACATCACACATGTCGACACTACAAGATCAAACTGTTGGGAGGAAAAGGGAAGCTGACACGCATCACCTACTATAAATTCACTCTTCTGACTATACTCATGATAGAAAAAATTTTGTTGACTTGCTTTTATCATTTCTGTTGATAAATCAAGCCCGGTCAAGGAAGCTGCTTCGTCTGCGCCGCGAAGCAACAAGCGTCCTGTGCCACAACCGACATCGAGCACATCTTGATCTTGCCACGACCCCGTTTTCTCCTTTAACGTATCATGAATTGCGCCAAGCCACTTCGTTCGCGCCATCCCATCAAAAAAAGCAACCAGTTCATTAAACTCTGCACCGACCATTTTTCGCACCGTTGCTACCGTCCTCTCTTAACCCATTACACGTGTTGAAGCCATCCGGTAGGATCATCTCGCCAGGAAAGAAGCGCTGCGTGCTGTTCCTTCGTTAACGTTCCTTCTTCACGTGCTGTCTCTATTAATGTACTGTAATCCGAGAGCGTTTGCACGTTCATTTTAGCATCTTGCAAGCGTTCTTTGCCTGTTTGCAATTCATACGTAAAGATGGCGATGATGCCAAGAACTTCACAGCCTGCCTCTTGTAGTGCAGCAACGGCCTTTAATACACTGCCTCCAGTTGAAATTAAATCTTCAACAACAACGACTTTCATTCCTGTTGTTACGCTGCCTTCTATTTGTTTACCTTTACCATGTTCCTTTGCACTGCTGCGCACATAGCACATTGGTAATTGCAGTGCATCAGCTAATAAAGCCGCATGCGGAATGCCTGCCGTCGCTGTGCCGGCAATCATCTCAGCGCTCGGAAAATGCGTTTTTACTAGCGAAGAAAAACCGTCAACAATGGACGTTCGTACGTCTGGGTAAGAAAGCGTTAGCCGATTGTCACAATAGATGGGCGAGCGGATGCCAGAACTCCACGTATAAGGCTCTTCCACTGACAGGGAAACCGCACCAATCGAAAGCAATTGTTTAGCAATGTGTTGTTTCATTATGAGCACTCCAATCTTGTAAAATTCTTTCATAAACAGCAACAGGTTCATGGCTTTCGGTAATTGAACGACCTACGACGATATAATCAGCACCTAATGCTTTTGCTTCTTTCGGTTGGGTCACGCGCTGTTGATCATGATGCGCATCACCGGCTAGTCGAATGCCAGGCGTTACCGTTAAAAATGACGACCCACATACTTGTTTAATGTGCGGAACCTCGAGCGGTGAGCAAACAACACCATCCAATCCACTTTCGTGAGCTAAAGAAGCATAATGACCGATACAATCTTGCATCGGTGTTGCAATTAATAACTCGTCAGAGAGCATAGCGCTCGTTGTACTCGTTAATTGGGTGACAGCGATACAGTGCGGACGCTTTTTAGAAGCGCCCTCTTCCAAGCCTGCAAGCGCTGCTTTCATCATCGCCACGCCACCGGCTGCGTGCACATTTACCATATCTACGTCTAGAGCTGCTAGACGCTTCATCGCTTTATAGACAGTCGTTGGAATATCATGAAGCTTCAAATCAAGAAAAACCGAAAACTGTTGCTCTTTTAGTGCAGCGATTAGTGCTGGACCTTCTTCATAGAACAGCTCCATACCTACTTTCACCCATAGATCTTTGCCTTTAAAGTTCTCAAGAAAAGATTGAGCACTGCGAAGATTCGCAAAATCTAGCGCGACAATAACGGGACTTCCCATTCTTTAAAACTCCCTTCTACCAACTCTGTTATACTCTCTATCTTCATTTTATCTAGCCACGCCTCCAAGTCGTTAATGATCGTTGGACACGCAAAAGGATCCACAAAATTGGCAGTTCCAACCGCCACAGCAGAAGCACCCGCTAGCATAAATTCAATCACATCTTGTGCACTCGTCACGCCACCCATGCCGATAATTGGAATGGAGACACATTGTGCCACTTCATAAATCATGCGAAGTGCTACCGGTTTAATGGCTGGTCCAGACAAGCCACCTGTTTTATTAGCTAGCACAGGTTTTCTCGTTTTCCAATCCATAACCATCCCGACTAGCGTATTAATCATGGATAACCCATCCGCTCCTGCCGCTTCAACAGCTTGTGCCATCTCAGTAATGCTTGTAACGTTCGGTGACAATTTTACATACACTGGTTTTTTAGAGGCATCTTTTACTTTTCTCGTTAAAGAGGCGGCTGTGCGTGCATCTGTACCAAACTGAATGCCGCCCTCTTTTACATTAGGACAAGAAATATTCAGTTCAATGGCCGCTATTTGTTCTTGTTGTGATAACTTTCGTGCTACCTCGACATACTCCTCTTCACTTTTGCCTGCCACATTAGCAATCAGTGGTACCTGATACCTCTTTAAAGGTGGTAACTCCTTTGCAATAATCTGATCGACTCCTGGGTTTTGTAAGCCGATACTGTTTAGCATGCCGCTATGCGTTTCAGCTACGCGCGGCGTTTCATTGCCAAAACGCGGTTCTTTTGTAGCCGACTTTAACACGATCGCACCGAGCAGGGATAAGTCATAAAAGCTAGCAAATTCTTTTCCAAAACCAAAGCATCCGGAAGCGGGCATAATTGGATTTTTCATCGAAAGGCCTGGTAATTCAAGCGAAAGTCTGGTCATATCATCACCTCGCCAATTTTAAATACGGGGCCGTCACTACATACTTTGACATAATCAGTGCTAGCTCCGTTTGGAACGTGACAAACGCACGCAAAGCATGCACCAATGCCGCAACCCATCCGTTCCTCTAAGGAAATGTATCCTTTAACACCTTGTTGTTGTAGCGCTCGTAACATCACGTTCGGTCCACATGCATACAAACCGTCATACGTGATGAGCTGTTGCGTTAACACGTCTGTTACAAACCCTTTTGTACCTGCGCTTCCATCAACCGTTGAAACATACACCTCACCAAGCGATCGAAAGGCCTCTTCATAAAAAATATCAGCAGCACTTGCAAAGCCAAGGATCGAGATGACGGATACGCCTTGTTGTTGCAGCTGCTTTCCTAAGTAATAGAGAGGAGGAACGCCAATTCCCCCACCAATTAACAAAGCCGTTTGTCCAGATGCTACTTCATTCGTTGGAAACCCACTTCCTAATGGACCTAGTAAATCTAGTAGATCACCCGGTTTCTTTTTACTTAAAAGACTCGTACCTCTTCCTTCTTTGCGATATAGCATCGTGACGGTTTGTTTTTGTTGATCAACATCACAAATAGAGATGGGACGACGCAACAGGGGCTCTAGTTCCTCACTTACTTTTACGTGAAGAAACTGGCCAGGAGCCGTCATGTATCGTACGATCTGACCTGTTACAACAAGCTCATAAATAGCCGGAGCGATTTCTCGTTGCGAAACAATTTGAACACATTCTTTTTTCATCGCACTTCACATTCTTTCGCAAAGGCTGGCATTTGTTGTGCGCTAAAGGTCATCGACTCTAATACTTCTAACAAGGCTTCTGTCGTATCCAGGCTCGTTAAACAAACGACACCATTTTCAGAGGATTCACGACGAATTCTAAAGCCATCGCGCGCTGGTGTTTTTCCTTTCGTTAACGTATTCACAACAAATTGCGCTTCTCCTTGCGTAATCACATCTAGTAAATTCCGTTCGGAGCTTCCTATTTTTTGAACGATTTGGACAGGAATGTTTTCTTCTCTCAGTCGATTAGCAGTGCCCTCAGTAGCAATAATCGTATACCCGATGGCGTAGAAACGTTTCATGAGCGCTAACGCTTCTTCTTTATCTTTATCTGCGATTGTAAACAAGACGGAGCCATAGGCAGGGATGTTCATTCCCGAAGCAACGAGCCCTTTATACAGCGCTTTTTGTAGCGTTTGATCTCTTCCCATCACTTCACCCGTAGATTTCATCTCTGGGCTTAAATACGTATCAACACGGCGAAGCTTCGCAAACGAGAACACCGGTACTTTAACAAACACATCGTCCGGTTCTGGTGCACAGCCTGTTTCATAGCCAAAGGAGCGCAACGTCTCTCCTAAAATAATTTTTGTTGCTAGATTAGCCATTGGAATGCCCGTAATTTTGCTTAGGAATGGAACCGTGCGACTTGAGCGCGGATTTACTTCTAGCACGTAAATTTCATTACCGTGAAGCACATATTGGATGTTTAATAGCCCTACAATACCTAGTCCGCGAGCGATCGTTACGGTTCGTTCGGTAATACGCGCTTTTTGCTCTCGTGTTAGTTTTTGCGGTGGATATACAGCAATTGAATCGCCCGAATGGACACCAGCGCGTTCGATATGTTCCATAATTCCTGGTATTAACACATCTACTCCATCACAAATGGCATCTACTTCGATTTCTTTTCCTTCCAAATAACGATCGATTAGTACCGGATGATCTGGATTTACTTTAACGGCATTTTCCATATAGTGAAGCAATTCTGCTTCTTTATAAACAATTTCCATCGCACGACCACCTAGTACATACGATGGGCGCACAAGAACTGGATAGCCGATGTTGCTAGCAATTCGCTGTGCCTCTTGTACAGAATAAGCGGTGGCTCCTTGTGGTTGTGGCACATGTAATTCATTCATACAGCGTTCAAACTGTTGACGATCTTCAGCTGTATCCATCGCTTCTAACGAAGTGCCTAACAGCGGTACTCCACGTTCAGCAAGCGCACTTGCTAGATTAATAGCGGTTTGACCACCAAACTGAACGATGACGCCTTTTGGTTTTTCTAAGGAAACGACATGCATAACATCTTCCACCGTTAATGGTTCAAAATAAAGCTTGTCAGATGTACTAAAATCGGTTGATACCGTCTCCGGGTTGTTGTTAATGATGATCGCTTCATAGCCGGCTTCTTGAATGGCCCATACCGTATGAACAGTCGCATAATCAAATTCAATGCCTTGCCCGATGCGAATAGGCCCCGATCCAAGCACAATCACACTTTCCCGAGAAGATGCGCATGACTCATTTTCTTCGCCGTACGTGCTATAGAAGTATGGTGTATGTGATTCAAATTCTGCTGCGCACGTATCGACCATTTTATAAATAGGAACAATGCCATGTTGCATGCGTTCCTCATATACCTCTCTTTCTGATACCCCCCATGCTTCTGCAATCCAACGGTCACTAAATCCTTTTTGCTTTGCTTTTTGCAACAGCTCGGCATGATGAGGAGCGGCGAGAAGCTGCTGTTCAAGCGCAATGATCTGCTGCAGCTTTTCTAAGAAAAACAGATCGATTTTCGTTCGTTCCCATATGTCGTTCACTGTCATGCCTAAGCGAAAGGCATGAGCAACGTGAAACAGTCGTTCATCATCCGCTTCTACAAGTAACGTTTGCAGTTCAGTTACTGTTGGCTTTTTGTGTGGTAATTCTAGATGATCACATTTCGTCTCCAATGAACGCACTGCTTTTAAGAGCGATTCTTCAAAGTTCCGACCGATGGCCATCACCTCACCGGTCGCTTTCATTTGTGTGCCTAGTCTTCGGTTTGCGCCTTCAAATTTATCAAACGGCCACCGTGGTATTTTCGTAACAATATAGTCAAGCGCTGGTTCAAAACTTGCATAAGTGGATCCTGTCACTGGGTTTTTTAATTCATCTAACGTATAGCCGACCGCAATTTTGGCAGCGATTTTCGCGATTGGATAGCCCGTTGCTTTAGAAGCCAATGCCGAGGACCGGCTCACTCGCGGATTCACTTCAATGATGTAATATTGATCACTATCCGGATCAAGCGCTAGTTGAACGTTGCATCCTCCTTCAATCTTCAAGGCTGAAATAATGTTTAAGGACGCATTGCGCAGTCGTTGATAATCGCGATCTGTTAACGTTTGGCTCGGTGCGACTACGATGGAATCCCCAGTGTGAATGCCGACTGGATCGATGTTTTCCATATTGCATACGACGATGCACGTATCGTTGCGATCACGCATAACTTCATATTCAATTTCCTTAAAGCCTGCAATGCTTTTTTCTAAAAGAATTTGTGATACCGGACTCGCATGTAAACCACTTGCTACCGTTTCTTGCAGCTCTTCTACATTCGTAGCAATTCCGCCACCTGTTCCTCCCAGTGTAAAAGCAGGACGAATAATAACAGGAAAGCCAATCTGTTCTGTAAAAGCGACCGCTTCTTCATAAGAATGAACAATCTCACTTTGTGGTACAGGTTCATGTAATTCGTTCATCAGGCTGCGAAATAACTCACGATCCTCCGCTTGTTCAATGCTCTGTAACGTTGTTCCAAGAAGCTCGACGTTACATTCTTGCAGAATGCCACTCTCATGAAGTTCAACTGCCAAGTTTAGCCCGGTTTGACCACCTAGCGTTGCTAATAAGCCATCTGGACGCTCCTGACGAATAATGCGACTCACAAAGGGAACTGTTAATGGTTCAATAAATACTTTATCCGCCATCGTTGGATCGGTCATAATCGTAGCCGGATTCGAATTGACGAGAATGACTTCATATCCTTCTTCTTTTAGCGCCTGACATGCTTGTGTTCCTGCATAATCAAACTCCGCCGCTTGCCCAATCACAATCGGACCCGAACCAATTACTAAAATTTTCTTTATATCTGTACGTTTAGGCATTGTTCATTCTCCTCTCTTTTTTCCGCTTCCATAAGGCTTTGAAACTGTTCAAATAGTAGATTTGCATCCATTGGACCTGGAGAAGCTTCCGGATGATATTGGACAGAAAAAGCACGTTTCGTTTTGTGCGCTAAGCCTTCAACTGTTTCATCATTTACCGCTTCATGCGTCAGAAGTAGCTCTGTTGTTGACAACGACTCTTTACGAACGGCATAGCCATGATTTTGAGCCGTCATTGTAATTTTACCTGTTGCAATTTCACGCACTGGGTGATTGGAACCTCGATGGCCAAACGTTAACTTTTCTGTATTGCCCCCACAAGCCAGTGCTAATAGTTGATGACCTAAACAAATACCGAAAAGTGGAATATTTTGCTCTAGTATGGCGTTAATCATAGGCAGTGCTTCTGGCACATCTTTTGGATCTCCTGGTCCATTGCTTAACAACACACCGTCGGGATTTAGTAACAAGATGCTCTCCGCTGTCACATTGTATGGAACGACAATAACGTCTAAACCACGTTTTGATAGTTCGCGAAGAATGCCACTTTTTACACCATAATCAACTACAACGACGCGCTTGCCTGTATTGGGCATATGATACGGTGTGCTTGTTGACACTGTCGCTACATGATGGTGGTTCGTAGCACTTTGTTGCAGCTGTTGTAATTGTTCTTCAATGTTTGATAACTCGCCTGTAATGAATTTCCCTCGCAATGTACCATAGCGGCGAATGAGACGTGTAAGCTTACGTGTATCAATGCCTGACAGTCCAGGAATTTGTTTGACTTTCAATAACTCATCCAACGTGCCCATGCTCTCATGATGACTTGGCAGCGGGCAATGTTCATGGACAATCAAGCCATGAACAGCTGGAGAGATCGATTCAAAATCTTTTCGATTCACTCCATAATTACCGATTAGTGGGTAGGTAAGCGTAACGATTTGTCCGCAATACGAAGGATCAGATAAAATTTCTTGATACCCTGTCATTCCTGTATTAAAGACGACCTCTCCTGCTCTGTCGTATTCACTACCAAAACCACTTCCTGTAAACATCGTGCCATCTTCTAGCAGTAATGTGCGTTTCATATCGCAACCCCCTCTTTTTTATAAACAATCGTTCCTGCTACAATTGTTAACTGCGGCCAGCCTTTACAACGCCACCCAGCAAACGGTGTGTTTTTTCCTTTTGATGCAAACGTTGTAGGATCAATGGTTTCTTCTGCTTGCAAGTCAATGACCGTCACATCCGCAACAGCCCCAATTGTAAGCGTGCCATATGGAAGTTGAAATGCTTTTGCCGGTGAGGATGTAAAGCCGTCTACTAATTGTTGCAACGAGATTTTCCCTTGTAGAACAAGATGTGTGTATAGAAGAGGAAAAGCCGTTTCTAAACCAGTAATTCCAAATGGCGCTAACGTCATATCTTGTTGTTTTTCTTCTTCTGTATGTGGCGCATGATCGGTCGCTAAAAAATCAATAACACCTGTTTTAAATGCTTCAAGCAATGCGTCTCGATCTTCTTTTGAACGCAGCGGCGGATTCATTTTAAAAAGGGGATCAGCGCTTGGAATATCCTCTTCACATAACAACAGATGATGCGGTGTTACTTCTGCTGTTACAGCAATACCGCTAGCTTTAGCATCTTTTATCACACGAATGGATTCTTTCGTACTGACGTGACAAACGTGATAACGCGCTCCAGAAGCTTCAGCGAGTAGAACGTCTCGCGCAATTTGCACAGCTTCACATACGGAAGGAATGCCTGGTAAATCATGCGTTTTTGAAAAGGTCCCTTCATGAACACAACCTTTTTGAATAAGCGTATTCTCCTCGCAATGAGCAACAATAACGGCCTCCTGTTCTTTGGCAGCCTTCATGGCTTGCAACATCATATGAGCAGACTGAATACCGACCCCATCATCGGTAAAAGCAAAGGCTCCGCTTTTCTTTAGCGCTTGAAAGTTTGTTAATTCCTTCCCAGCCTGTCGAACGGTAATTGATCCATAAGGAAGGACACGAACGTGGGCATCCTTTGCGATCACTTCGGTCAATTGCTGCATATACAATGGCGAATCTGGAACTGGACGTGTATTTGGCATGGCAGCGATGGTGGTAAATCCACCTTTGGCAGCTGCCTTCGTTCCGGTAGCAATCGTTTCTTTCTGTTCACCACCCGGCTCTCGTAGATGAACATGTAAATCTACCATCCCTGGAATGATTAATTGATTACGAACGGATATAACTTCATGACCTTCTCTGCTAAGATGCGTTCCCATCTTCGTGATCATGCCTTCTTCCATTAAAAGATCTACTTGTTGCATTCCATTGTTCCCGTCTAACACGTTACCTTCCACTAATAGAATACCCATCGACTTTTTCCTCCTTTTGCTGTTCCAATGCCCATTTTAGGACGGCCATACGAACGTATACACCGTTATTCATTTGCTTAAAAATACGTGAGCGGCTGCATTCAACGAGCTCATGCGCAATCTCTACCCCGCGATTGACAGGGGCGGGGTGCATAATAATGCTCGTTGGCTTCATTTTCTTTTCTCGCTCTACTGTTAAACCGTATCGTTGATGATAAGCGGCCGTCGTTACTGTACTTTTCTCCTGATGGCGCTCATGCTGAATGCGCAGCAGCATGAGTACATCTGCTTTTTCAACAGCTTCATCCATCGTCATGTAAGGCTCATCGTTATGTTGAAACCATTCTTCGGGTCCTGAAAAATAAACGTTGGCACCCATTCGTTTTAATAAAGACGCATTGGACCTGGCGACGCGACTATGCCGAATATCGCCGGCAATAACGACCGTTAATCCTTGAAGTACGATAAATTCTTGTTGAATGGTTAAGAGGTCGAGCAACGATTGCGTCGGATGATGACCGCATCCATCTCCTGCATTTATTATGGGGATTTGGATGTTTTCAACAAGGTCTTCAAAATACCGATCTTGCTGATGACGAATGACTACGGCGTTCGCACCGATTGCTTCTAATGTTTTCACACTGTCATACAGCGTTTCTCCTTTTTGCGTACTTGACATGGAGGCTTCAAATTGTAAAACTTCTAATCCTAATTTTCGTTCTGCTGCTTCAAAGCTCATTTTCGTTCGCGTACTCGGTTCAAAAAATAAGTTAGCAATAAACGTTTGTGCCGCTGGTGCCCATTGCTCTCCTTTTGCAAACATCGTAGCATCGTGCAATAGTTGCTCTATTTCCCAAGTTGATAAGTCGTCTACACTTCGTAAATGCTTCAAAGACAGTCAGCTCCTTTTTTTATGTATCGTAGATAAAAAAACGCCCTGATCTCATCGGTTTGATGTCAGGGCGCAGCCTAACAAAGGAAGCGAAAATGCTTCTCCTTTGTTACGCACACTCACCCTTGGAAGTCTCTCGTACTTCTTTAAAAGGTGAAACTTATTTGGTTATGAAGCAACCGAACGCTTTTTCGCCTCTGTTTCAAGTAGTGATGGTGCAGCAGCTTCTCTTCCTGGTAAAATGAGGTTCAATGTCACCCCTAGCACTGTAGACAGCGCCATACCAGACAGTTCTAACGTTTTTGTAAAGTGTAGCGCTGCGCCACCAATGCCTGTTACTAAAATAACAGAAGCGATGACTAAGTTGCGTTTGTTGCCGAAGTCCACTTTATTGTCAATTAACATCCGCAAGCCTGATGAGGCAATTATTCCAAACAGTAAAATGGATACACCACCCATGACTGCGGTAGGAACAGAGCTAATAAGCGCTGTAATTTTGCCTGAGAAGCCGAATAAGATTGCAGCTACAGCAGCTCCGCCGATCACAAATACAGAGAATACGCGGGTGATCGCAAGCACCCCAATGTTTTCACCATAGGTCGTTACTGGTGGGCCACCTATTAAAGACCCAATGACAATCCCTGCTCCATCTCCCAGGATGGAGCGATGCAGGCCAGGCTGCTCAATGAAATTTTGCCCAACCACTTTACTTAAAACGAGTTGATGGCCTAAATGTTCGGCGATCGTTACAATAGCGACTGGCATCATAATAAGAGCGACAGAGCCTGTAATGCTTGGTGAATAGTCCACATAAGGAATTAAGAAGTGCGGCATGCTGAAAAAATGAGCCGCAGCAACTTTTGATAAATCAACCATTCCTTGCGACATTGCATAACAATAACCTGTGATAATGCCGATCAGTATGGGAATGATGGAAAAAATTCCTTTTAGATACATCATACAGAGAATTGTAGCGCCAAGAGTGACCAGTGCGACGGTAAAATGGGCTAAGCTATAGTGCTGTGTCAACGGATCATTCATCGCATTATTGATAGCTGTTCGTGATAAGCCAAGACCGATTACAATAATGACCGGTCCAACGACGATTGGTGGCATAATTTTCATAAGCCATGAAAGCCCTGTTGTTTTTATAAGGAGGGCTACTACACCGTAGACGAGACCGACAAGAAAGGATCCCATCATTGCTGCCTCTGGTCCACCGAAAGCTTTTACCGCTAAAATCGGTGATATAAAGGCGAAGGAAGATCCAAGGTACGCTGGTATCCGTCCTTTTGTGATCACAATGTAAGCAAGTGTTGATAACCCACTTGAAACGAGCGCCACCCCCGGATCAAGGTGTACTAAAAAGGGGACAAGTACGGTTGCACCGAACATCGCAAATAAATGTTGTAAGCTGAGCGTGACCCACTGTAATGGCTTTGGTACGTCCCGTACAGCGAGTATTGCGTTTTCATGTTGTTTTTGTTTTTCCATAAAAAAATACCTCCTTTGCCGCAAAGGAGGTTACATTAAGCAGACCTGTACATAGCAAAGCACTGTGCACAGATTTGCGACCTCCCTTGCAAGCCTCTCTGGACTTTATTTAAAGGGATTACTTATTCACTTACTCTTATACTTGTTCATGAATGGACACTTCATCAATTCCATCCACTTCTAGAACCGAAGCTGAAATAATTTCAACGTGGGATGTTGGTACATTTTTACCAACATAATCCGCTCGAATGGGCAATTCACGATGACCGCGATCGATCAGGACTGCTAATTGAATGGATCCTGGCCTTCCTAGATCAACCAGTGCATCCATTGCCGCCCGCACCGTTCTTCCTGTAAATAATACATCATCGATAAGAATAACTTTTTTATTCGCAATGTCCGTTGGAATGCTCGTTCCTTTAACATCTGGTTCGTGATTATGTGTTTTTAATTTTAAATCATCACGATACAGCGTAATATCAATGTCCCCAACCGCGACCGATTTTCCTTCAATACTTTCAATCCTAGCAGCTAATCGTTTCGCTAAATGCTCGCCTCTTGTTTTAATGCCTACAAGCACGAGATCTTCAATTCCTTTATTGCGTTCAATAATTTCATGAGAGATTCGCGTTAATGCGCGCATCACCGCTTTTTCATCCATGATGACTGCTTTTTTCATTGTTCTCACCTCGCTACAAAAAAATCCTCTCGCCGGAGACGAGAGGAAACAAAACAGTGCTCACACTGTTTACCGTTTTCCTTCTCAGTCTCACGGGACTGTCGTTAAAGGATCATGTTTAATTACAAGTAGTATGCCAAACGTTAGCTAACTTGTCAACCTATTTATTTCTTAGTTGCTCAAGCAACGTTTCCATATCAGATGGTAACGGTACTTCAAATTCCATATATTCACCGGTACGAGGATGATCAAATCCTAACACACCAGCATGTAATGCTTGTCCGTTAATGTCTAATGTCTTTTTTGGTCCATACTTCGGATCGCCAGCAAGTGGGAATCCAATATATTTTAAATGCACACGAATTTGATGAGTACGCCCTGTTTCCAACTGACATTCAACGAACGTAAAATCAGGAAAACGTTCTAAAACACGAAAATGTGTAATAGCGTCTCGACTATTTTCATCCGTTACAGTCATGCGCTGACGATCACTTTTATCGCGACCAATAGGCGCATCTATCGTTCCGCGATCATGAGGCATGTTGCCATGTACAATCGCTTTGTATTTACGAGTGGTCGTTTTTGCTTTCAATTGATTGACGAGTGATTCATGTGCCATATCATTTTTAGCAACCATTAATAATCCTGTCGTATCTTTATCGATGCGATGGACAATGCCTGGACGAAGTACACCATTAATTCCTGATAAATCACGGCAGTGGGCCATTAAGCCGTTTACGAGTGTTCCTGAATAATTCCCTGGGGCTGGATGAACAACCATGCCACGTGGCTTGTTCACAACAAGAACATCCCCATCTTCGTAAACGATTTCCAGATTCATTTCCTCTGGTTCAACATCTAACGTAACAGGATCTGGTACAATAATCGTTACGACTTCACCTGCACTTACTTTATAATTTGTTTTTATTTGTTTACCGTCTACAGTAATTGCGCCTTCTTTAATCCACGTTTGTACTTGGGAACGAGACCATTGTGGACGATAGGACGTTACGACTTTATCAATACGTTCTCCTTGTGCTTGCTCTTCTATTCTAACTTCGATGTGCTCCATTCACGTTCTCCTTCTTTTGCTTGCTATCCATAATGACATAGATAAATAATAGTATTACACCAACTACAAGGGCCGAATCTGCAATATTAAAAATAGGATAGTGATAAGCACCTAATCGTATGTCCATAAAGTCAACAACTTCTTTTCTCACGATACGATCTAAGAAATTACCAATTGCCCCACCAAGCACGAGTCCTAGTGCTATTTTTAATAATGGCTGACCATTACGTTGTTTTTGCATGTAGTATACTAACACAGCAATGACGACTAACGTAATGATGATAAAAAACCACATTTGATTTTGCAAAATACCAAATGCAGCACCTCGGTTACGATGAGACGTAATGTAAAAAACATTTTCAATCACTGTGCGACTTTCTCCATAATGCATGTTTTTAACAATCCACCATTTGGATGCCTGATCAATGGCCAGCACTAAAAGTGCAATCAGGTAATAGATCACGATTTTTCCTCCGATTCCTTAGTTAGTCTTCTAAAATTTTAGCATAGCGAGCGTAGAAAGCACAATGTAAGAAATAAAATAAATGGCTTAACAGCAAAAGAAGCCCTTCTTTTAAGACAAGAAGTGGCTTCTTTTGACATTTATGATTGCTTTTGCTCTGTCCATAGGTGATGGAACGGACATTTCGAGAGACGCTGTTCATCATCACGTAAAAAGTATTGCTTCCATTCATGGTTATCGCTATTTCCATACTGATTTAAGTCCGGATGAATGGGCGCATGATCATAGGCGACAAGTCGTTCTCGAATATGCTTTGACATTTTCTCCGCTCGTTTTTTATTTTCATTAAATTGAGTAAGCACCCATCGCGGTGTTAAAGCAAACATTAAATATGGAAAATAACGACTTTGTCGCATTTCATGCAACGGGGTCGCACAGTAAACAAAATAAGGTTCTTGCCCAAAACAAAACTCCCACGCATGATGATGTGGATCATGGGGAATAGCTTCTGGCCATGGTACTTCATCCAGAGAAGTCGTCTCTTCGAGCAAACGCCAAAATGTCTCTTCATACGCCTCGATTGAATTCTCCTTACCTGGGCCACAAAAAACAATAAGCGCCGCGTAGTTCCCCGTTTCTCGCGCGATAGCATTGTATTCGGTCAGCAACTGAGCAAATTGTGTTCCCATCGTTTCTAGAGAGGCATGCTCTATAAAGCCAAAGCGAAGCTCATTGGCTAACAGCCCTTGTATGGCAGGTACACATGGAAACTTTTCTTGTTTATGAAGCATTTTATTTACAAACGCTTCATAAGCGTCTACCTGCCAGTTTGCTCGTAACATTTTAACAGATTCATTATCATACAAAACACTCATGCTTCTCCTCCTCATTGCCCTAAACTATGGGAATGAGCGAAAAAACGTGAATGTCCTTCAAAAAAAATCTCATGATCAGCTTGGTCCTGATCATGAGATTTGCTAGCTAGCTTTTATAATTTTTCAACAACCTCTGCACAAGATGCGCAAAGTGTTGGATGCTTCTGGTCTGTACCAACGTCAGACGTAACAGTCCAGCAACGTTCACACGTTTCACCTTCTGCTTGTTTCACTACAACATGTAAATGCTCAAATGCTTGTGCATCGCTTGGTGCGTCTGCTTTCACACCACCGACTGTCGCTTCTGAAACAATGAGTGTTTTATTAAGATCCGCAATAGATTCAAGTAATGCTTTGACGTCTGCATCACCATAAAGGGTAACGGATGCCGTTAACGACTTACCAATCACCTTTTCATTACGAGCTTGTTCAAGTGCCTTCAATACTTCATCACGCAGATTCATAAAGACATCCCATTTTTGTAGCAATGCTTCTTCCCCATCATAGCTTACAGCCACTGGTAAATTACTTAGCTGTACGCTTTCTTCTTCTACACCCGGAATGTGCTGCCATACTTCATCAGATGTATGCGCTAAGATTGGCGCAACGAGCTTTGTAATAGCAACTAACGCTTGATATAACACTGTTTGAATATTACGGCGCTTAGGGTCATCCTCAGCTTGAATGTATAACGTATCTTTCGCAATATCCATATAAAATGAGGATAAATCAATGGTACAGAACGTATGAATCGCTGTGTATACTGATAAAAATTGATACTCATCGTAGGCTGTTTTGACACGGTCAATTAATTTATTCAATTTTACAATCATATATTGATCAAGCTCACCTAGGTTCTCATACGAAACACTATGTTTTGCTGGATCAAAACCGTGCAAGTTACCAAGCAAGAAACGAAGCGTGTTACGAATTTTACGATACACTTCTGCGACTTGTTTTAAAATATCATCAGAAACACGAACATCTGCTTGATAATCAACGGAAGAAACCCACAGACGAAGAATATCTGCGCCTAGTTGATTCATTACTTTAATTGGATCCATTACATTACCAACAGACTTACTCATTTTTCTACCTTCACCATCAAGAACAAATCCATGACTTAAAACCGTCTTATAAGGTGCTTTACCTGTAATAGCAACCGATGTAGAAAGAGACGAGTTAAACCATCCACGGTATTGATCAGATCCTTCTAGATAAAGATCTGCTGGGCGGGTTAAGTCTTCGCGCTCTTCAAGCACGCTCCAATGGGACGAACCAGAGTCGAACCATACGTCCATAATATCCGTTTCTTTAGAGAAACGACCGTTTGGACTATGACTAGACGTAAATCCTTCTGGAAGAAGATCTTTCGCTTCACGTTCAAACCAAATGTTCGATCCGTGTTCACGGAACAATTGCACGACATGATTGATTGTCTCCTCTGTCATGATTGCTTCACCGTCTTCACCATAAAAGACAGGAATTGGAACACCCCACGCACGTTGGCGCGAAATACACCAATCTTCACGATCTTTCATCATGTTAAAGAGGCGCGTTTCTCCCCAATGAGGAATCCATTTTACATCGGCAATTGCCTGCAAAATGTCATCACGCATGCCTTTAATAGAAGCGAACCATTGCGCCGTTGCGCGGAAAATAACTGGTTTTTTTGTGCGCCAATCATGTGGATACGAGTGCGTAATAAAGCTTAGCTTGAGTAAAGCGCCTGCTTCTGTTAGTTGCTCTGTAATTGGCTTATTTGCTTCATCATAAAACAAGCCTTCAAAGCCTGGTGCTTCTTTCGTCATTACGCCACGATCATCCACTGGGCAAAGAACGTCAAGTCCATATCGTTTTCCGACTAAAAAGTCATCTTCCCCGTGTCCTGGTGCCGTATGAACACATCCCGTACCGGCATCCGTTGTAACATGATCACCCAGCATGACAAGTGAATCTCTTTCATAAAGCGGGTGACTCGCAACAATATGTTCTAGCTCTTGACCTTTCATCTGCGCAACAACAGAAACGTCCTTCCACTCTAATTCTTTCGTAAGCGTTTCTACAAGCGCCTCGGCAACAAGCAGTTTACGTCCATCTGCATTGACAACCACATAGTCAAGATCAGGATGAACAGAAATTCCTAAGTTAGCTGGAATGGTCCACGGAGTTGTTGTCCAAATAACAATGCTAACATCCTCTTGCAATACGCCTTTTCCTTCTTTTACAGGAAAAGCAACATAAATCGAAGCTGATCGCTTATCATGATATTCAATTTCTGCTTCCGCAAGCGCTGATTCCGAAGAAGGAGACCAATAAACAGGTTTCAATCCTTTGTAAATATAGCCTTTTTTCACCATCTCACCAAACACTTCAATTTGACGAGCTTCAAAGCTTTTATCTAGTGTAATGTAAGGATTTTCCCAATCTCCACGAACGCCAAGACGTTTAAATTGCGTGCGCTGACGATCGACTTGCGTTAACGCATATTCTTCACAACGTTTTCTAAATTCAGCAACAGACATTTCTTTACGTTTCACTTTTCCGCTTTTCGTAAGTGCTGTTTCAATCGGCAAACCATGTGTATCCCAACCTGGTACATAAGGTGCATGAAAACCTGCCATTGATTTATAGCGAACAATCATATCTTTTAAGATTTTATTTTCAGCATGTCCAACATGAATGTCACCATTTGCATACGGAGGACCATCATGAAGAATGAATGTTGGACGTCCTTTCGTATGGTTTTGAACTTTCTCATAAATGTTTAATTCTTCCCACTTTTGTTGAATATCAGGTTCACGTTGTGGTAAATTTCCTCGCATAGGAAATTCTGTTTTCGGCATAAGCAATGTGTCTTTGTAATTCATTAATACCCCTCCTGTATATAACTAACGGTGTCCCGTCAAGATCCATAAAAAAAAGCCTTCTCATCCAAGAAAGGGACGAGAAGGCTACCCGCGGTACCACCCTAATAGGCTCTTCATTAACAGTAAAGAACCCGCTTTACTATTCGTATCGTGAATACACGCTAAGCTTACTATTACGATCGTTCAGCTTAGAAACTCCAGGATGATGTTCCGGACAGGGTCGTTTGCTAGTCTTACACCATCACTAGCTCGCTAAAAAAAAACGATTCCTTGCCATACTGTTCCCTTCATCGTTTTAACTTATAATTTTATTCTGTATAGAATTATATGCTTTTTCAGACCTTATCGTCAAGCGGTCTATTTAACCTCTAACTCATAGCCCTCAGGGAGCTCAACGGGCTGAAGCACTTCCCATTCATCGTTTTTCAACATTTCTAGTTGCGCTTCAATCAACATGCGAAAACGTGTGCGATACACATTGGCTTGTTTTTTTATCTCTTCAATATCCATTGATACTTTACGCGACTTCGAAAGCGCTTCGTTAATGATGCGATCCGCATTTTTTTCTGCTTCTTTCACAATTAAACGTGCTTCTTTCGTCGCATTACGCTTCACTTCTTCTCCCGTTTCTTGGGCAATCAGAATGGATTTATTTAACGTGTCTTCGATATTTTTGAAGTAATCTAACTTCTCTTCCAATTTGGCTACTGTTTCTTCTAGCCCCTGTTTTTCACGGATGACGGACTCATAGTCTTTGATCACCTTATCGAGAAATTCGTTCACTTCATCTTCATTATAACCGCGAAATCCTCTCGTAAACTCCTTGTTATGAATATCTAATGGTGTTAAAGGCATTTCAGCCACCTCCGCTAATGATGCTTTTTCTTTCTTTCATTGTTTCGACAACAGCTGGTGCTTTCCTGCATCATCTGTCAAAATTATTGTAAGATTCCATACGTAATGCGCCATTTATCTTTTTTCGTTTTGTCACCGACGTGAAGTAACTTGCTACGCCCAAATCCACGCAGAGATATATAATCACCTTGCTGTAAAGGAAAAGAAGGATCTTCAACTTTCCGCCAATTCACTTTCACTTTAGAAGAGGTAATGAATGGCGCAGCCTTACTCCGAGATAGCCCGTACACTTCTGCAATCATCACATCAAGGCGAAGAGATGAAACTGTCCCTGCTTTTTCTACATAGCGTTCTTCAGGATGTAAATAAGCGCCTTCCTCTACGAGCTGGAGCGTCACGCTTGTTCGGCCTATTTTCGTAACATTCATAGCTATAAAATCTTTTATTTCATTGGCGACGGTCACTTGAAGGCGATCTTGACTATGAACGATATCACCAAACTTGCTTCGTTTAACGCCAATATTCATTAATGCACCTAACACATCACGATGTTCTAGTGAAGAAAATTTCGTAGGATATTGAATTTCAAAAACTGATAGTTCAAAATCACTAGGCTTTGGCTCTAAGTAGGCGTGATGAATGAGCGCACGTCTTCGTTCTGAATGAGAAGAACCTCCCCAAAAAGACAGGGAGGAATCTGCATCTTTCCCGATAATACTCGTTGCTATATCTTGTTCTCGCGGATCGAGAAAATCCGTTAATTTGACGGAGAAACGTTCTTCTACCTCATTTTTCCATTGAAGCACCTGATCGATAAATGGATACTCATCTTTACGAAAATGTTGATATAAATTCATGGTAAGCTCTCTTCCTTATGAATAAAACAATTTTAGAATGACCGTTCCTAGTCCAGATGTTGCGAGGCGCAGTACAAACAGCGCAACAATTGGCGATATATCAATCATACCTAACGGAGGAATGATTTTCCGGAATGGCGTTAAGTATGGTTCTACTAATCGACTTAACAATCTCCCGAAAGCAGAGTTTTGAATATTCGGTACCCAACTCATAAATATGTAGGCGATAATCATGTATGTGTAAATTTGGACAATAACAGAAATCGTTTTATAAATTTCAAATGCGACCAATAAAGTCAACTCCTTTACTATTCTCCATGTTGCATTTCTGAAATCGAGCCTGAGACGTCAACATTTTCAGGTGTACATAAAAACGTATTCGGCCCTAACTTTTGAATATCACCACCAAGTGCATAGACTGTTCCACTTAAAAAGTCGACAATGCGTTTCGCTTGATCATGTGAAATTCGTTGCAAGTTCATAACAACCGAGCGTCTATTCTTTAACTGATCAGCAATATCTTGTGCTTCTGCGTAGACACGCGGCTCAATCAACACCACTTTTGATTGTTGCTGAATGCTTTGTAAACTTACGATATTTTGTTTTCCTTTACGATCATCTACCATGTCTTCATCGTACGATTGGGTCGGCGCTTCTGTCGTTTCTTCGTAGACATATTCATCTTCATCAAGGTCAAAAAAACGCTTGAATCGATTTTTAATGCTCATGAATTGTCCCTCCTAAAATTCTTTTCCGACCAGGCTGGTGCCAATTCTAACGAAGGTTGCTCCTTCCTGGACCGCAATCTCGTAATCATTTGACATTCCCATCGATAGTTCTGTACAAGGAGCAAATGAGAACTGCTTGTCCTGCACTTCTTGCTGTAATGTTTTCATTGAAGCAAACACAGTATGAAGCAAGTTTTGATCGTCAGTGAAGGGGGCCATTGTCATTAAGCCTACAATGCGAATCGAAGGATATTCCTTCATGCTTTCAATGAATGACAAAAGCTCTTGTGGTGAAATGCCATGCTTTGATTCTTCTCCAGATACATTGACTTGTACCATACAATCAATCACGCGGTCAGCGCGCTTTTGAATCTCTTTGGCAAGCGAGGCGCGATCAAGTGAATGAATACAATCCACAAATGGAAGAATTTCCTTTACCTTTCGAGTCTGTAAGCTTCCTATGAAGTGCCATGTAATTCCTTCTGGTAAGGCTTCGTATTTCGTTGCTAGGCCTTCAGGACGATTTTCTCCGATATGTTGCACACCAGCACTGACCGCTTGGATCGCAGTTTCAGTACTAACATACTTCGTAACAGCAATGATTTTCACGTCCTCTGGATTTCGCTTTTTTTCTTGACAAATCGTTGTAATTCTTTCTTTTATATGCTGTAAATTTTGTTTAATATCCACACCTTACTCCTTTCAAGCATAACCGATGTAACTCATCATTCTTCCTGCCTGTCCTTGCTCTTTTCGGTGAGAAAAAAACAAATCATTTTGACAGCTCGTACAATACGTTGATACGTGAATGTTGTCTTCTTTTATGCCAGCAGACAGTAGAATATGACGGTTCATTTCTTTTAAGTCTAACTGATAAGTGTCTTCTGACGTTTCTTCATAAATAAGCGCAGGTGTTAGGATAGAAGCTGCCGCTTTCATTTGTTCGATAACATAGTTATTCACTTCGTAACAACAGCGACCAATGGACGGCCCAATGACGACCGTAATGTCATCGCTAGCTACCTGTTCTTTTTCTACCCATAGTTCCACCATTTTAGCACCAATTTTGGCCGCTGTTCCCTTCCAACCGGCATGAGCAAGTCCGACGAGTCCATTCTTTTTACTAATAAAAAAAAGAGGTACACAATCAGCATACAAAGAGGTTAGCAATATGGAAGGATCCGATGTATACAGACCGTCTGTACGGGCAAGGGCACTTTGTAAATCTTTTGCGCCTCGTCCCGCATGCTCTTTCGTTACCTTTTGAATCGTCGCTTCATGCACTTGCTCTGAACCAACCCAACGTGATAACGGGACTGAGATTGCCTCACTAATCAACGTGCGATTACGCACCACGTCTAGCGGATCATCGCCCACATGAAAGCCAGCATTTAGCGATTCATACGGCGGGACACTAACCCCGCCGGTCCGTGAAGTAATTCCAATGGTCAACCCTACTGGCACCATTTTCTCTTGCACTGAAAACACGATGCCTTGTTGAATAAATGGTTCCGCATTCAAGGTCGCACCTCTCCTTTTTCCACTAGTCATGATGCTTTTATTTTATCACATGTCGTGCAAGCCGTATAATTGTATTTACTTTTTCAGTTGATCAAATGGCTCTTTCATATATTCAGCAACTTCTTGGCCATCGTTATGTCTTACTAAAATGACATCTGTGCCTATTTTTACAATGTTACGCCAAGGAATAACGATGTCGCTTTCTCGTGAAAAAAAACCTAGCATTTTTCCTGCGCCTGGTATAATCAATGAATCAATTTTTCCTGTCGTTACGTTAATTTCAAGATCGGCTATATGTCCTAATTTCTTTCCATTCGCCACATTTACGACATCTTTTACTTGAAAATCCGAAATTTTCATCCTTCCATCCCGCCCTTCTATGACTACTATATGAATCCTTCTCGCATTTCATGTACAACAAACAACCCGCCGATTGGGCGGGTTGTTGCAATAGCTTCTGTGAGTAAGCTATGTATCAAAAATACAAGATTAACTGCTTTGAATATTTTTATTCATTTGCGAAATAGCTGCTTTTTCAAGACGAGATACTTGCGCTTGGGAGATGCCAATTTCATCGGCGACTTCCATCTGCGTTTTCCCTTGAAAGAAGCGCATCGTTAAAATCATTTTTTCGCGTTCATTTAAACGGCGCATTGCTTCTTTTAACGCAATTTCTTCAATCCATTGGAAATCCTTCGCTTTATCATCACTAATTTGATCCATTACATAAATAGGATCGCCACCATCATTATAAATAGGTTCAAACAAAGAAACAGGATCCTGAATGGCATCAAGAGCAAAAACAACTTCTTCTTTTGGCACCTCTAGAGCATCGGCAATTTGCTGCGCTGTTGGTTCGCGAGAAAGTTTACTCATTAGTTGATCACGCACCTGCAACGCCTTATAGGCGATATCTCGCAATGATCGCGACACGCGAATTGGATTATTATCTCGTAAATATCTGCGAATTTCCCCAATGATCATTGGGACAGCATACGTTGAAAACTTTACATTTTGCCCAAGATCAAAATTGTCGATGGATTTCATTAGCCCAATACAGCCAACTTGAAAAAGATCATCAACATATTCACCTCGGTTATTAAAGCGCTGAATCACACTTAGCACAAGTCGTAAGTTTCCATTTACAAGCGTTTCTCGAGCGCTAATATCTCCACTTTGCATTTTTGCAAATAGCTCCCGCATTTCGGGGTTTTTCAATACTGGAAGTTTAGATGTGTCTACTCCGCAGATTTCTACTTTATTTCGGCTCAATGGATTTTCCTCCTACCGGGAGTGTATTGTAAACTTCAGTATCTCCTCGGCAGGAAATTTTATGCAGAGTTGCAGTTCTTTGCGATAGCTATAATGATCAAGAGAAGTTGGTAGCAAACCGTTTCTAATGATTAAAAATTCTTTTTAAAAGCACAACGTCATACCATTTTATTAAACTCTTTTTGTAGTCGTTTAATGATTCTTTTTTCAAGGCGTGAAATATAGGATTGTGAGATCCCAAGCATATCTGCTACATCTTTTTGTGTCTTTTCTTCGCCGCCGGATAAACCAAACCTAAGCTCCATAATTTGTTTTTCACGATCATTTAACGTAAATAACGCCTTAAGTAACAATTTCCGATCAACATTTGCTTCTAGTCTGCGCGTTATAATGTCCTCATCTGTCCCTAAAACGTCCGATAACAATAATTCATTGCCGTCCCAATCGACATTTAACGGTTCATCAAAAGATACTTCCGAACGCGTTTTATTATTGCGACGCAAGTACATTAAGATTTCATTTTCTATACATCGTGAAGCATAGGTCGCTAATTTAATCTTTTTTTCTGGATTAAAGGTATTAACTGCTTTAATTAAGCCAATCGTGCCAATGCTAATTAAATCCTCAATGTTGATACCCGTATTTTCAAACTTACGGGCGATATACACAACTAAACGAAGATTGCGTTCAATTAATAGTGACTTTGTTGCAGGATCACCAGAAGGTAACTTTTCTAGCAATAGTGCTTCTTCTTCTTTTGAAAGGGGCGGTGGTAATGCCTCATGCCCCCCAATATAGTGAATTTCTTCCGTTTTAATGCCAAGCTTCACCAATAGTTTGTACCACATAAGAGTTAGCTTAAGACGCCATGTTTTCATCATTCACTGCTCCTCTCAAATTTTGTTTTCTTACGAAGCCACAATTTGTTCTATGCCGTTTGCAATGACTTCTGGATGGACGATGCAACTAAAATGACCTTCGTTTGATAAAGCGGTATACGTTAAACCAACAAGTACTTTTTCACAAACAAACGTCCCATGATTTCCGGAAACAATAATTTTATCGGGTTTTATGCTTGCTAAAAATGCATGCTCTTTCCCAACTGCACGATAGGGTACGATACGAAAACGCGAAACCCAATTGGATTCCTCATCTGAAGAGAAAGTATGAATGTTTTTTGCGAAATCAAGCACTTCTTTAGGAAAATAGTTTTCGTGAGCCGTTAGATCAAGAATCATAACCGGTACTTTCGTTATAGGATCATGTAGTTTATTTCCGCTGTCAATCAGACCTGTTGCTTCAATTTGGCAATCATCAATGATGACAGTAACATTGACAGTTTCCGAATAATGAATCTTTTGTACCTTGATGTCATCGACCCTTTTCTTTGAAAATAGCCACAGAAGAGGAAAACCAATTACAACAAAAGCCCAGCTAAGTACATCGCCACTTCCTGACGGATTAGCGGCTAACACACCACCAGGAATGAGAAGGTCTTGTTGCAAGAAATAGTGAAGCGCAAACAGTCCTCCCCCCGTCACAAAGGTAACAAAGTAAAACATCGCTACATTTTTAAAGAAAAAGGAAAAATTACGAAAACCGAATGCAATCATCATAATCAGCATGGAAAACATAAATTTAACGAGTGGATGATACATGTTAATAGCAAGTGGCATAAAGAGTAGTACGACGTAGAAAGATCCAATAGCCGCTCCCGCTATGACACGCCTTTTTTTAATATTTCGTTTAAGAATAAGACCGGTGAGCATAATTAATAAAAAATCAATACAAAAATTAAGAAACCAAATGACATCCAAGTATATCGTCACTTGTTTTCTCCTTTCTATTAGATTTTCACTTAGTATAAGGCAACATAGGAAGGAAGTCTGTCAGTTCATGAGACAAGAATGCCAATTATTTTCAGAAATTTTGTCATTTTTTAAAGAGAAAATCTTTCCTTCACAAGAAATAACAACGAATCTCAATGTTAGTAAGCATAGAGGTTTGTCGAAAATCTCTCCATGCTTATTTCTTTTAACGGCTACTAGTTGTTAAAAAAAAAACACCTTCCCAATGCGGAAAGGTGTTTGTACGTATTGCTTGTTGTTATCGACGACGGTTGCGGTTACGATTGCGAAGAAAAGTAGGAATATCTAACGTATCAGCATCTGGTGGTGTAGCTGGAGCTGCTGGACGAGGAGATTCATTTGTTGTTTCTTCACGATGATTCATTCCTGTTGACGATGTTTTTTGTGGCTGTTGTTGCTGAAATTTAGGACGTTGTGCTTGAACTTGCGCTTGCATCGCTTGCACATTGTCTTTTTCATCAAAACCCGTGGCAATGACAGTAACTAAAATTTCATCTTTCAGATCTTCATTAATAACAGATCCAAAAATCATATTCACTTCTGGATCAGATGCAGAAGATACGATGTCTGCTGCTTCATTTACTTCGTATAAACTTAAGTTTGTTCCACCTGTAATGTTCATAAGAACACCTTTAGCGCCGTCAATTGACGTTTCTAAGAGTGGTGAAGAAATTGCTTTACGCGCCGCTTCCGCTGCACGGTTTTCCCCAGTAGCAATACCGATTCCCATAAGTGCTGAACCTTTTTCAGTCATAATCGTTTTTACATCAGCAAAATCAAGGTTGATTAATCCCGGTACAGCAATGAGGTCGGAAATCCCTTGCACACCTTGGCGAAGTACGTTATCAGCTTCACGGAATGCTTCAAGCATTGGTGTATTTTTATCGACAATTTCTAGTAGACGATCATTTGGAATGACGATTAACGTATCTACTTTCTCTTTAAATACGGAAATGCCGCCAATGGCTTGCGTAGAACGTTTACGACCTTCAAACGTGAAAGGACGCGTCACAACTCCAACTGTAAGAGCACCCATTTCTTTCGCAATTTCTGCAATGACTGGAGCAGCTCCTGTTCCTGTTCCGCCACCCATACCTGCAGTCACGAATACCATATCTGCGCCGCGTAGTGCTTCTTCAACTTGTTCACGGCTTTCTTCGGCAGCTTTCTTTCCGATTTCAGGGTTAGCTCCTGCACCAAGCCCACGTGTTAATTTTGAACCGATTTGCATTTTCACTGGTGCTTTTGATAGATTAAGAGCTTGTGCATCTGTATTCACACAAATAAACTCTACTCCTTGTACACCGTGTTCAATCATACGGTTAACAGCGTTACTTCCTCCGCCGCCAACACCAATTACTTTAATCGTTGCTAACGAATCCATATTCATATCAAACTCTAACATGAGCGTTCCTCCTAATGACTAGTTAACCCTGTCTCTTATTCAAAAAATAACCCGAACCAGTTTTTCACTTTTGATTTCATGCTACCTTCAGGCTTTTCAGCTTGCTTAGCCGGCTGTTGTTGTTGTTGTGATTGCTTCTTTCTAGGTTGTACTTCCGTTCCGTCTGTAAGAGCAGCAGCCACTTCTTTTCCTTGCACCTTAATGTTGCGATAGGTAAATTGAATCAAGCCGACGCCTGTCGTATATTGGGGTTCGCGAACACCAATATAGTCCGGTAAAGAGACCCTAACGTTATTTTGGAAGATTTCCTGGGCAAGGTCAAGTAAACCAGGCATAGAAGCTGCACCACCGGTAATAACAAAACCACCCGGAAGGTCAGAAAATCCTCTTCTTACTAATTCATCATAAGCCAGTTCTAACATTTCTGCTAGTCTAGCTTCTATAATTAATGCTAGTTCATATTGACTAACCTCTTGTTCAGACGAAGCTCCTATTTGCGAAACGGTAAATGTTTCGTCTTTTGACGCATGATCAACAAACGCATGTCCATGCTTTAGCTTAATCTTCTCTGCATCTTCAGCTGTTGTACGAAGGCCAATCGAAATGTCTTTCGAAATATATTCTCCTCCGACAGGAAGAACCTCCGTCATTTGCATAATACCTTGTTCAAACACGGAAACGGTTGTTGAACCGCCCCCTATATCAATGAGCGCTGCACCTAAATCTATTTCATCACTAGAAAGGGCGATGGATGCTGTTGCCATCGGTTCAAGTGCAATGTCTGCTACTTGAAGACCCGCGCGTTCCACACATCTTAATAAATTATGTAGTATCGTTTTGGAACCTGTTACGATGGTGCCTTCCATTTCGAGTCGTACACCTAACATTCCTCGTGGATCAATAATTTCATCGGTTCCATCCACGATAAATTGACTCGGAATTACATCAATGATTTCACGTTCTGGTGGGATCGACACAACTTGAGCGGCATCAATTACACGCGCAATATCTTCATCTCCAATTTCTCGATCATCACTAGAAACGGCGACAACCCCATGACACGGTTGCAATTGAATATGATTACCTTTTACGCCTACGATTACGGCATTAATGGGTATGCCTAACATACGTTCTGCCTGTTCAACGGCTTTTTTTATGGAACGAACGGTTTCATCAATGTCCACGATGGACCCTTTTTTAATTCCTGCTGATTTTGAATGACCTACACCAATTACATTAAAGGATTCACTGGTCATTTCTCCAATGATAACTTTAATATTGGATGTACCGATGTCTAAACTTACATAGATCTCATTGCTGTTCATTCTTTGGCACCTCCTCTAAGATTATATCTCCGTCATATACTATTCGTCGATCCGCTATGTAATTATATCGGTATACGAGTGGGTTAATTAAGGAATAAATTCCACAAATAAGGAATATTCCCTCTTTTTTTTTCACTTTTTTTCATATTTTTAACTGTTTTTTCGTGCATTGTCCCATTTTGATATAACGAGTCTACGGATAACAGCTATATTATTAAACAATCTGACGCCAAAAGCAAAGATTGCGGCTAAATATAAATCAATGCCAAGATAAACGCCTAAAAAGGCAAGTCCTGCGGCTAATACAATATTAAAGAAAAAGCCAGTAATAAATACTTTATCGTCAAAGTCACCTTTTACATGGGCTTTTACACCGCCAACAATTGTATCTAGCGCCGCTAGTACGGCAATTGATAGATAGTTAGAGTACTCAGGAGGAATGCGAATTTCCGATAAAAAGCCAAGTACAAGTCCCACAATTAGCGATAGTGCAGCCAGCCACATTATGAGTCCTCCTTTACTTGTTTCATATACTTCACAGGAATAGGCCCATGATAAGCAGGCAGCGTTAGCTTTTGGACTTCTCTTGCATCAATGAGAAGATCTTGCTTTACAAAAGCTTCAGCAGCCTGTGAACTTAATATTTTTTCCTTGAGTTGAGCTGGCTCGTCTGTTAGTACTTTTAATGTAATAGGAAAGCTTGCAATCGGTTCATTGTTCACGTATGTTTGCCCATTGACTTCTCGGATGGGAGAAATGGAAATGATTCGCTGTCCGCTTATGGAAACATTTTTTGCTTTGTATCGATTCAATTCATTCATGAGTTTTCGGACATTTTCTGGGTTTACTTTTGGTGCTTCCCCGCTACTAAATGGTTCGATTGTAATGAATATTCCTTGTCCGCTAACAGAGGTTAAACCAGCATCCTTTTTTGCATCCTTTAAAGCTCGTTCCACCGCTTGCACACTTTTTATTTTTTTGGATTGAGAATAATCATCCAGCAGTGCCTCGTATTTCTTAATTTCAGCGTTCAACTCTTGTTGTTTTTGCTTCTCTTTTTCTAGGCTTGTCCTTACTTGCCAAATATCTCTCGTATCACGTGTAATGGGATTATTAGACGTGTTATATTGTATGGCAAGCATCATGCCTACGATCAGCGCGGCACCCGATAAAACAATCGTTTTTCTTTTTTTCAACACACTCATCCTTCATTGTGTAAATGGGCATCCATCGTTATGTCATCTCGACCAAACAGTTGAACTTTAATTCCGTCTTCTTCAAGTTGCGGCAACAAAGAAAGGCGTAACGCCTTTTCTAGCGTATTTTTATTGCCTATCGCACTCACGATAAAAGGTGCCGGGAATTGGTGACCATCAATTGAGACAACAGGGCCAATACACGTAACATAACTATGACTTGTAATACGTTGTCCGTTGACCGCAACCGCTTCAGCACCTGAAACGAGCAATTCATAAATGACAGCGCGAATGTGTTGTTCATGAACTATGTATTGATTCGGGTCACTGCTTTGCGGAATGAACGTTGTGTCTTTGAGGGATACTTCAAGTCCTTCTCCCTTTACCTTTACCCCACCGACGACTTTTCGTAACCTATTCAATTCCTCAACTACGTAATGAGATTGTTTTTTTTCATGAACTAGCTTATTTTCTTCTGCTTGCGCTTGAACACGTACATGTTGCAGACGATCCGTTAAAGAATGGTTGATGCGTTGCACGTGCAATAAGTCGTTGCGCAATTGATCTTCTTGCTGCCACTCTTTCACCGAAGGATGTTTTTCACTTTCTTGCTTCGTATATTGGTACGAGTACGCAAGAATAAACCCCGTAATGAGCGTGATTACAGAAAAAAGAGCTATTTTCTTTCTCGGCTTTCCGCTCATTTTTTCTGTACCTCCTCCTTGCTATATTCCTTAAAGTATGTACTTACATCCATATTAATAACACCTTTACGATGTGGCCCTAGTTGCTGAACAATGGACGGATAAGAGTCCATTTTCTTAGCTAGCGCATGAATCGTAGCTTTCACTTCATAGCCGTCAGACATAAACATTTCTACTTTGAAATTTTTTTCTTGTTCATTGGAAGGTAACTGAATCTCTGAAATACGTTGATAAATACTATTTGGTAATTTACTGAGCTCTTTCGCAAGAGGAAGAAGCTGTTTCTCAGATTGATATGAGCTTACAATCGGTTCACCAGTCGGTAAACTTTTTCCTTTCATTGCTCGTAATAGTTTACCACTTTCTAAGAGTGGATAATAACGGCCTTTTTTTTGAACATAAGCCGCTTTCCGATATTCTTTAACCGTAACGACAAGCGTGTTATAAAAAGCTTTCTTTACTTCAACGGAAGCAATTGCCTTGTTTTTCAATATATTGTCTTCAATCTCTTGTTTCGACAAATTTAAAAAAGCAGAATGACGATCAATATGAGCGGTTGCCAAAATTTCTTTTTCCGAAATGGTGCGATTGCCTGTAATCTCTATTTTCTTCACATCACTTAAACTCGATTGAAAATAAACGATGACAAGCATCAGTATGAAAAAAAAGGACAAGTACATAATTATACGCCTATTCGCTTTTTGTTTACGCTGCGCTTTCAGCTTAGGAATCCGGTCTTCAATCGTAACAATTTTCTCCTTGTCCATGTTCCCTTCCCCCGTATTCTCACACTCATTTCCCCTTTATATACGAAAGAGGAAGGAAAACAGCGAGTGCTGTCTTCCTTCTCTAAGAAGTTGATCCGTGTGATTGTATGATACATAAAATTATATCATATTTTTCAAAAAAGATTGTGGTAATTTTTAGTTTTTTCTTCCGATGATTTCCACTTCGGTTTCTATGTTCACACCGTGACGTTCTTTAATTTCTTTTTGAATAAGCGCAATTAAATCTAATACGTCTTGCGCTTTAGCATTTCCTGTATTCACAATAAAGTTAGCATGCATTTCAGAAATTTGCGCGCCACCAACAGAAGTTCCTTTTAAGCCTGAAGATTCAATAAGTTGACCGGCATAGTGTGGTAGTGGGTTACGAAACACACTGCCACAACAAGGGAAATTCCAAGGTTGCGTATTGCGACGGTAATCTTTATTTTTCTTTAACTCTTGCATAATTTCTTCTTTATTCCCTTGCTTTAAATCAAGAACTGCCTCTACACAAATACCACCGTTGCTTTGTAAAATGGATGTTCGATATGAAAAGTCCATTTCCTCTTTCGTAAACCATCTTAAATCTCCGTTTGGCATAAGCACGAGTGCCTTCTTTAAAATGCACGACATGTCTGCGCCGTGAGCACCAGCGTTCATAAAGACCGCACCGCCAACTGAGCCTGGAATTCCTGCGGAAAATTCAAGACCTGAATACCCTTTACGTGAAAGAACCGTCGCTAACTTCACTAGCGAATACCCAGCACCAACTGTAAATTCATCGCCTTCTTCATAAAGGTGATCCAACCCATCACCTAGTTTGATTACGACGCCTTCGATCCCACCATCTGCTACAAGTAAATTGGAACCACGTCCGATGGCGCGAAAAGGAACCTTCGCTGCAGTAATTAGCTTCATTGCCTTTTCCAATGATTCTGTACTATTAGGCTCAAAAAAAAGGTCAGCTGGACCGCCAATTTTTAATGTAGTATGGTTCTTTAACGGTTCGTTCACAAGAACTTTACCAAGTCCTTCACTTCTAAGTTGCTCTGCTAAAGTGTTCACCGTATTAATTCCTCCTGTATTCTCTACTTTACTTATTTTTTTATGGAAAGTTCTTCAATCAAGCGAACAATCGTTGCGGCTGCTTCAGGCATACCAAGTTTTTTCGCTGCACGATGCATCGCTAACCAATGTTCTTGGTTCGTAAGAATACGATCCACCTCTTGCAACAACTTCTCACCGCTCATTTCGTTTTCTAAAATAACAGCAGCTGCTCCCGGTGCTTCTAACGCCCGTGCATTTTTCTCTTGATGGTTATTGGTCACATAAGGACTCGGTATTAAAATACTAGGAATTCCTAGTGCCGTCAATTCCGCAATAGACGTTGCGCCGGCACGTGCTACAACTAAATCAACACCCGCAAGTACTTCGGGCATATTGTGAACAAAGGGAACGATGGTTACATTGCTAGGACTACCAGAAGCTTGTACAGCTTGCTGAACATTTTCATAATGAACATCACCTGTAACATACACAAACTGATACTCTTTTCTTCCAGCTTCCTGTAATACTTGTAAGAAAGCTTCATTAATAGGACGAGCGCCACGACTTCCTCCAACGATTAAAACCGTTTTCTTTACGGGATCAAGTCCTAGTGATTCTCTTCCCTTCGCACCGCTTTTTCCAAGTACTTCGGATGCTCGTGGATTACCTGTTAATACGACTTTATCACTTGGAAAGAAACTGGCACTTTCCTGAAAAGATAACGCGATTTTTTTTACATAACGACTTAGAAATTTATTAGTAAGACCCGGGACACTGTTTTGCTCATGAATAATGGATGGAATACCTAAACGGCTCGCCGCATAAACGACCGGCCCACACACGTATCCACCTGTGCCAATAACGACGTCCGGTTGAAACTCTTTGATCATTTTTTTACACTGAGCAACCCCTTTTAAAAATCGCATCAGGGTTTTTATATTATCGAGCGATAAACTTCGTTTAAATCCTGTAATATGAATACTTTTAAAGGGAATTCCTTCACGAGGGACAAGATCACTTTCCAGTCCTTTCTCCGTACCAATATACAGTATTTCCGCATTTGGATCGACTTTCTTAATTTCTTTTGCAATGGATAGCGCAGGATAAATATGACCACCTGTGCCGCCCCCACTTAATACAACCTTCATAGTGCACCTCCACTAAACAACATAGTAACATAAGAGAACCCTGTCGCATGATACGCTGACAGGGCTGACTAATACTTTCGTAACAATCTTCACTAAAATCCCCGGTTAACAAGGCTAATACTACCATTTTAGCGCTTGCTGTGTTGATCTCTTATAACTTTGAAACTGCATAGCTTACTCATCGCGCGTATCGGCTAATGTTTAATAAAACACCTAGCGAGGCAAGCATCAGCGTTAAAGACGAACCGCCATAACTGATTAATGGTAAGGTAATACCCGTTACAGGGATAAGTCCTGTTACGACACCAACATTGATCATGACTTGAATGGCTACCATGCCTACGATTCCTACGGCAAGAAAGCTGCCGAATAAGTCAGGTGCTCCAATCGCAATTCGAATCCCTCTCCAAAGTATAATGCAAAATAGAAACAACACAAGCGCTCCACCAATAAATCCTAGTTCTTCTGACAAAATCGCAAAGATAAAATCCGTTTGAGGCTCTGGCAAATAGCCAAATTTCTGCCGACTTTGTCCAAGACCAAGCCCCATAAGACCACCAGGTCCTAATGCATACAGCGATTGAATAATTTGAAACCCGCTACCAAGCTGATCGCTCCATGGATCTAAAAACGATGTAATCCGTTTGATTCGATAAGGCGCTGACGCAATGAGAGCGACAAATCCACCAATGCCGGCAAGACCGAGCCATGTAAAATGAGAAATGCGTGCCCCGGCTACAAAAATAATCACGATGCTTGTTCCAACCATAACCGAACCAGTACCTAAATCCGGCTGTAACATAATCATACCAAAAGCCGTCATGACAAGCGCTAGCACTGGGAGCAATCCCTTCTTAAACAAGGTAATCTTTTTTTGATTTTCTGCTAAATGCTTCGCTAGAAAGGTGATCATCGCCAGTTTCATAAATTCCGAAGGCTGAATGGAAAAAGCACCCACGCCAATCCAGCTTCGCGCTCCCCCACGAACCATGCCAATGCCTGGAATAAGCACGGCAATTAAGAGGATAAAACAAATGATGAGAAGCAGCTTTGACCATTTTCTCCATGTCATATAATTAACATTCATGAGAAAAAGCATCGCAGCCACACCTACCCCTGCAAAAAGAAGCTGTCTTTTAGCAAAGAAAAAACCATCATCAAACCTTACAAGTGCCCAATCCGCACTAGCGCTATATACCATTAACACACCAATGGTTAAAAGGCCTACGGTCGCAGCAATGAGAATCAAATCAGGTGCAGATCGTGTCGAAGGCAAAGAAAACACCTCAGCTTTTTAGGATTTGCTTACTCCTAAGCATGTACAAACTTTTCACTTAAGTTTATGCACAGCGCTGATAAAAATGTCTCCTCTTTGTTCAAAAGTTTTATACTGATCCCAGCTTGCACAAGCAGGAGATAAAAGAATGATATCTCCTTCATTTGAAGCTTCATAAGCAAGTGGTACAGCTTCCGCTACGTCATGAGCCATCATAATGGTTGGTACGCCGGCATCCTTTGCAGCGCGCGCAAGTTTTGGAGCAGACTCTCCAAATAAAATTAGTGTTTTCACTGATTTCAATTGTGGAATAAGCTCGTCAAATTCATTACCACGATCCAAGCCGCCAGCTAATAAAATAATCTCTTGTTCAAAAGCACTAATAGCTGCTTGTGTTGCAAGAATATTCGTTGCTTTAGAATCATTATAGAATTTACGTCCAGCAATCATTTCAACAAATTGAAGGCGATGTTTTACGCCAGTAAAACTTGTTAACACGGCTACAATTTGCTCTTTTTTGGCTCCGCCTAATAAAGCGGCACAAACAGCAGCTAAAATATTTTCTTTATTATGCTTACCAGGAAGAACAATTTCTCGTTCAGAAATAACTTTTTCCCCTTTAAAATAAAGCACTCCGTCTTTTATGCAACCACCTGTCGGACAATCTTGTGTCGTCGAAAAAGGCACTTTCACACCTTGTGTTCCTTTCACGAGCGAAACTACCTTCTCATCGTCGGCATTATAAACCGCAAAATCGGTACTTTTTTGATTCGCAAAAATCCGTCCCTTAGCCTTTGCATATTCATCGAGGGTACCATGATAATCAAGATGCGCTTCAAAAATATTTAATAAGACAGCAATTTTAGGTGCATAATGAATTGTTCCCATTAATTGAAAACTTGAAAGTTCAGCAATTAAGAGATCATCTTTCGTAGATGCATCTGCCACTTCTGATAACACCGTTCCAATGTTCCCCGCAACAATCGGTGTGCGGCCGCTGTCTTTCATCATCTCTCCGATTAACGTTGTTGTGGTCGTTTTACCATTCGATCCTGTAATGGCAATGGTTTCTGCTTCCGCTACTTCTCCAGCGATTTCCACTTCTGTAATTACAGGAATGTCCCGCTTAACAGCTTCTGCTATGAGCGGATTGCTATAGGGAATTCCAGGATTTTTAACAACATAATCGAGCGACGTATTTAATAAAGATAAAGGATGTTCTCCGCAAACGACATCAAAGCCTTCCGCTACTAATGACTGCGCTTGTGGATTTTCTTCTAGCGGCGTGCGGTCATTCACAACGACATGAGCGCCATAGGAAGTGAGAAGCTTTGCTGCTGCAAAGCCACTTTTCGCTAAGCCTACTACGAGTACATGTTTTCCTTTATATGTTTGATTACGATCCATACTACATCCACACCTCTAAATAAATTCCCAATGCTGCAAATAATAAGCCTACAATCCAAAACGTAACAACAACACGCCATTCTGACCAACCACTTAATTCAAAGTGATGGTGAATGGGACTCATTTTGAAAATTCGCTTACCTCTCGTTTTAAAAGAAGCTACTTGCAACATGACTGATAATGTTTCAATGACGAACACACCGCCAATAATGACGAGTACTAATTCCATCTTTGTAATAATAGCAATGGCACTAATGGCGCCTCCTAGAGCTAACGATCCTGTATCACCCATAAACACTTTAGCTGGATGAGCATTAAAGACGAGGAAGCCTAAGACAGCACCAACGACAGCTACTGCAAATAAGGCTGTTGAATAAGCTTGAACATTCGTTGCTAATACTGCAAATGCTCCAAAAGCAATCGCTGCCGTCCCCGATAAAAGGCCATCAAGGCCATCTGTTAAGTTAACAGCATTTGATCCCCCAATGAGCATAAACACGACGAGCACCGGGTAGAACCATCCAATATCAAATGAAATCTTCGTCCCAGGTACATGAAGATCGGTAGAGAAACCTGTTTGAACAAGTACAATATAAAAAATAGCTGCTATGATTAATTGCCCTAAAAGCTTTTGTTTGGATGTAAGCCCTAAATTTCTTTTTTTCACTACTTTAATAAAATCATCTAAAAAGCCAAGTACACCAAAGCCAACCGTAACGAGCAACAACAAATATGTTTCTGTTTTTAGTCCGTAAAACTTATAGGACATAATGAGCGTGGAAAGCGTTAGTGCTACGATAATAATAATTCCGCCCATTGTTGGTGTTCCTGATTTTTTTTGATGCGATTGTGGCCCCTCTTCTCGAATACTTTGACCGAATTTCAATCTTCTTAAAAAGGGGATAAAAAACGGTGAACTAAGTACGGCAATGAGAAAAGAAGCGAGAAGTGTGATTAATAATGTCCGTTCAATCATTTTCCTGCCTCCTGAATATCCTTCTTAAATCCTGTAATAATCGTTTCTAATGCTAGTCCGCGTGATGCTTTAAATAAGACGACAGTTTGGTCTGATAAGGAAGCAAGAATGGCGTCTTTTGCGTCCTCTTTAACAGAAAAGAGCGAAACATTGATCGGCTTTTGTAACTTCTTCACTTCTTCTCCAATCCAACGACCTTTTTCACCAATAACAATTACATCGGTAATCGGCTCAGAAATGCTTTGAGCTACACTGCGGTGCATAGCTTCTTCATCTGGTCCTAATTCATACATGTCTCCAAGAACGACGACTTTGCGCTCATAGTTCTTTAATTCTTTAATGGCACTGATCGCCGCTTTCATACTCGTTGGACTCGCATTGTAGGCATCATTAATGAGAAGAGAACCATGAAGGCCTTCATATTTTTCAAGACGCATCCCTGTCATTTTTAAATGCTTTAAGCCTTCGTTAATCGCGCTATCTTCTATGTTTAAATAATGACCTACCGCAATCGCATACGTAGCATTCTTCACATTATGCGTACCGAGCATTGGCAAATAATAGGTCGTTCCTTCTCCTTCTATTCCGAATGAGAACCCGTTTTCATCCCCTTGTTGATCTACGATGGTCATTGTGTTTTCTTCACCATAACCGCATGAGAGGACATTGGTCGCTTTCACATGTTGAAGCAACGGTTCGTCTCCGTCCAAAATGAGAAGCCCGCTTTCTTTTAATCCATCTTTAATTTCTAACTTAGCTTGGGCAATTCCTTCTCGACTGCCTAAAAATTCAATGTGTGATTCTCCAATGTTCGTAATGATGGCTAAATCCGGTTGCGCTAGCTTACTAAGCAACGATATTTCACCAAAATGATTCATACCCATTTCTAAAATAATGACTTCTGTTCCTTCATCCATGGAAAGAATCGTAAGCGGTAAACCAATATGATTGTTGTAATTACCTTGTGTTTTATGCGTCTTAAAGGTAGTGGCTACAACGGCTTCAATCATATCTTTCGTCGAAGTTTTACCGTTTGAACCCGTCACGCCAATGACAACTGGCTTTACTTTATTTAAATATAGTTTTGCGAGCTGCTGCAATGCCTCGATTGTATCGCGTACAATTATTAGCGGAAAGTCTGCTGGCAAATCAGAAGGGATGGGTGTACCTTCTGCCCATAATGAAGCAATTGCTCCATTCTCCATTGCTTGCAGAACAAAGCGATGACCATCAAAACGGTCGCCTTTAATCGGCACGTACAAAGCATTGGGTAAAGATTCACGCGAATCTTTTGTAATGCCTTGGATAACGTGTTGATCTACCGTTCCTCTCGTACTGATGGCAATTGCCGCACATTCTTTTAATTCCATTCTCATTACTTTTTCGCTCCAATCGCTTTGGCAGCTTCGACACGATCGTCGAAATCAAAAACATCTTTTCCAATGATTTGATAGGTTTCATGACCTTTGCCTGCAATTAAAATAATATCAAGTGGCGTAGCTTGTGAAACAGCATATTCTATCGCTTCTCGACGATCAGGAATGACCACAACATTATCGTTTGCAGTGCCTGCCTTCATTTCATCCAAAATTGCCTGTGGATCTTCCGTTCGCGGATTATCCGAAGTGAAAATAGCTACATCTGAATGCTCAGAAGCAATTTGTGCCATTAGTGGACGTTTTGTGCGATCGCGATCGCCTCCACAACCTGCAATACAAATAATATTTCCTTCTGCAAACTCTTTAACAGTTAACAGTGCATTTTCTAAACTATCCGGTGTATGTGCGTAATCGACAATAACCGTAAATTCTTGACCGGCATCAACCGTTTCAAAACGACCGTCCACACCTTTTACACTTTCCATCGTCTCTATAACCGAATCGATGCCAATTCCAGATACTAACGAAGCCGAAATGGCAGCCAGAACGTTATAAACAGAAAATTTACCAACAAGCTTCAATGAAACCTCGCGTTCTTCAAACGGTGTAACGAGCGTAAATGTCGTGCCACGACCAGTAATTTTAATATTTTTAGCCGTAACGTCACAATCGGTATCAATACCATACGTTATAATTTGCGCAGCTGTCATTTTAGCAAAGTGCTCCGATGCCGAATCATCTCCATTCAGCACAGCTACTTTTGGCTTGGCGCTTCCATATGTATTGCCTAGCTGAGAAAAAAGCAATCCTTTTGCGCGCATATACGTCATCATATCTCCGTGATAATCCAAATGATCTTGCGTTAAATTTGTAAAAACGGCAACATCATAATCACAACCACGCACTCTTCCCATATCAAGTGCATGAGAAGAAACTTCCATCACAGCCGCTTCAACACCCTCTTCTGTCATCTCATGAAATGCTTTTTGAAGAAATAACGATTCAGGCGTCGTATTGTTCACTTTATGATGAACACCATTGATCATGACACCGATCGTGCCAATCATACCTACCTTCTTCTCTGCGTCTGCAAATACTTGTTGTATTAAGTGAGACGTTGTTGTTTTTCCATTTGTACCAGTTACACCAATTAAGTGCAGCTTCTCTGTTGGATAGCCATAAAAGGCATTAGCTAAAACAGCCATTGCTCTTTTCGTATCACGCACTTGAATTACAGGCACATTTACAATGTGCGGAAGTGGCTTTTGTGCCAAAATGGCTGAAGCGCCATTTTCAACAGCTTGTGCCGCATAATGATGGCCATCTACCGTAAAACCTTCAATACAAATGAATAAACTACCCGGGGTAGCTGCTCTTGAATCCATTTCTATAGAAGTAATGTCAATGTCCGCTTCTTGATTCATTGTATAGTGTAGTAGATGATTGAGTAATTCCTTTAATCTCACAGTATCAAGACCTTTCCAAATATGTGTTCTCATCAGAAAAAGAAGCCAAGGCGATGCGCCTGGCTAATAGCATTCCTATCTATTTTAATCCTACCCACCCGGTTTGTCACCCAAAAATAGGCGAATTACTGAACCAGGCTTTAATTTCACACCAGGAGCAGGCGCTTGCTTTACAATGTATTCCCCTTTTCCTGACGTTTTCACGTTTAATTCATACATCATATCTTGAAGCTTATCAACAGGAACACCGACCAAATTAGGCACTTCAATCATGTCTACATCTGGCCATTGTTTCTTTTTCTCTATTTGATTTTTCCGTTTTTCAATCCCCATTGCTCGCAAGCTATCATCCATCATTTTTCCGACGATTGGAGCTGCGACCGTACCACCAAATTGAACCGTATTTTTCGGATTATCGATGGCAACATACACGACAAGCTGTGGATCATCCGCTGGCGCAATTCCGATAAATGAAACAATATGATTGTTTTGTAGGTATTTGCCATCCTTTGCTTTCTGAGCCGTTCCTGTTTTGCCGCCTACTCGATATCCGTCCACATAGGCATTGCGACCGGTTCCTTGAGCAACAACCATTTCTAGTGCATGGCGAACTTGTTTCGATGTTTCTTCTGAAATCACTTTGCGCTTAAGTTTGGGTGATTGAATTGAAATTGGTTTACCCGTGACAGGATCATCAATTTCTTTTGCAATATAAGGTTCGTACAAGTAACCACCATTTACAGCCGCCGATACAGCAGCAACTTGTTGAATTGGCGTAACGGACACCCCTTGACCAAAGGCGGTTGTTGCCAATTCAAGTGGCCCCACTTTATTTTCATTAAATAAAATGCCCGTTGCCTCCCCTTGAAGATCGATGCCTGTCTTCTGACCAAATCCAAAGTTCCTTATATAAGAAAACAGCTTTTCTTTTCCTAATCGTTGCCCTAAAATAACGAAGCCTGGGTTACATGAATTTTGTACCCCTTCTAAAAAAGACTGACTTCCATGACCTGAACGGCGCCAACAGCGTAGTTTTCGGCCGCCTACTTCAATAGACCCCGGATCGTTGAAATGATCTCTTTCCAGATCTACTTTCTTTTCCTCGATTGCTGAGGCTAGTGTAATAATTTTAAACGTAGAACCTGGTTCATAGTTCGCCCATACTGGCAAGTTACGATTATATACTTCCGGGGAAACACGTCGGTAGTCTTCTGGATTAAAATCAGGGCGACTCGACATACCGAGTATTTCTCCTGTACTAGGATTCATTGCAATAGCAACTGCTCCATCAGGATTATATTTTGCTTGTGCAATATCAAGTTCTCGCTCGATAATCGTTTGTACTTTTGAGTCGATCGTAAGCTTTAGATTATTCCCATTGCTTGGTCGCTCATAATCATCTGACAGAGAAGGCATCCGTTTTCCACGTGCGTCCGAAAAAAAGGAAACATGGCCTTTTTTCCCGCTAAGCTGTTTATCATAATATTGCTCTAAGCCTGTTAAACCTTGGTTATCAATTCCTGCAAAGCCAAGAACATGGGATAAATAGCTACCATACGGATAGTGTCGTTTACTATCTTCTGCTATAAATACACCCGCTAAATTTAAGGCCCGTACTTGATTGGCTTTTTCATTGCTAATTTTACGGCCACCTTGATCCATGCGAATAATCATCGATTTTTTGGTGATTTTTTTATAGACATCCTGTTCTTTCACATCCAGAATAGAAGCGAGTTGCTTGGATGTTTGGACAGGATCTTTAATTTGTTTTGGAATAACAAAAACAGTCGGAGCACTAATATTCGTTGCAAGTGGTACACCATTGCGATCTAAAATTTCTCCGCGCTGAGGTTCAAAAGGGATATTTCGACTCCAAGAATCTAATGCTTTCCCCGTTAACCACCCACCGATTACAAATTGAACATATCCTAATCTTGCAGCAATGATAAAAAAGATACAGACTCCAGCAATCAAGACAAAAATTAACCGCCTGCGTACGGTTACATTTGAAACGCGCACATCGATTCCTCCTCCGGCATGGCTCGTTTCACTATATGCTTGTACGCAGGCGGTTAGAACGAGCTACACTCGTCTACGGCCTATCTTCTTTTTTTGGTTTTTTATTCTGACTTAAGTCAACATCATCCATTGACGGCTCCGCAAACGTAACGGCTAAATCATCGTTTGCTTTTAATCGCATGCCCTTTTGTAGACTCTGACTGTTGGCAAAGCCGGTACCTTTTACCGAAATTTTCAGGTTCAGCATTTTAGCAAGCTTTAGTACATCCGCCTTTGACCATCCCGTCACATCAGGCATTTGTACATTGCCACTTGTTTTTAACAGTACTCGTTCACCAGGCAGTACATTTGATTTTGCTTCTGGTAATTGCGCCTCAATTGTCGCGCCACTTCCAAGTACGACTGGACGCATTTTTGCTTTTTCTAACGCTTTTGAAACAGCTTCATGATTACTTCCAATGAAGGATGACAGCATCACTGAGCTGTCTTTTTCTTTTTGTTCTTTGTCAGTACCATCAGGTTCCACTTCCATATATTGAAGCCCATTTTTCATCACGGAGGTGAAAATATCGGACACAGGTGCCGAACCAAGCTGACCAGCCTCCAGTTGAGGACGAATGACGCCCACGTACATTAATAACTTCGGATCATCTTTTGGCGCCATACCCATAAATGAAAATACATTTTGTCCTGAACCGCTTGCATATCGCCCTGTCTCTTTATCAACAATTTGTGCGGTTCCCGTTTTACCGGCTACTGAATATCCTTTTATTTGGAAAGGTTTCCCTGTCCCTTTCGTTACAACTTTTTCTAAAATATTTCGCTCTTGTTTCGCTGTTTCTTCAGAAATTGGTGTACCAGCTACTTCAGGTTGATGACTTAACAATGTTTTTTTCGTGGAAGGATCTACAACTTTATTAATCACAAATGGACGCATCATCTTCCCACCATTTGCAATAGCCGTAGCGCCTTGAATTTGTTGAATAGGTGTTACGGTTGTTCCTTGACCAAATGCGGTTGTTAACTTTTCAATTTCATAGTTATAAAGAATTTTACCGGCCTTTTCATTTGGTAAATCAATGCCTGTTGGGCGATCTAAGCCGAATTTCTTTAAATAACTATAAAATCGATCATATCCTAGCTTTTCTCGAGCAAGCTTAGAAAATAGCACATTGGAAGAATTCTCGACCCCTTCATCAAAGGTAATCGTTCCCCAACCTACTTTATTGTGATCAGAGATGGGGCGATTGTGTGGGATTTTATATTGCCCCGACTTATACGTTTCATTTCCATTGTATACTTTCTCTTGAATAGCAGCCGCTAACGTGAAAATCTTCATCGTTGAACCTGGCTCATAGGGATATGAAATAGCCGTATTCGTAAAATCTTTAATTTCTCGCTTGTTTGGATTGAAGGACGGACGATCACTCATCGCTAGAATTTTTCCTGTTTTCGGATCGGCAACAATCCCGATCATTGCCTGTGGATGGTATTTATCATCGGCTTTTGTCATCGCTTGCTCTAATAGCGTTTGTATCTTTTCATCAAGCGTTAAATAAACGTTTGCCCCATCTTTAGGTTTTTTCATTTGCTCTTGTGGATTCGGAAGTTCTATACCCTTCGTATCACTTTTAAACGTTAAACTTCCATTCGATTCTTTTAAATATTTATCCAATGTTTTTTCTAAACCAAGCACACCTGAAATGTTGTTTTTATTATCTTCATTCGTATAGCCAATGACATGTGAAGCAAAATTATCATTTGGATAGTAGCGTTTCGTTTCTGGAATAAAATCAATTCCTTGAATATCCATTTTTTCGATTTTTTCTTTATCTTTATTTGAAATTTTACGCCCACCCGGCAATTGCACTTGATAGCGCCCTTTTTTACTAAGTGATTTTTCAATTTCACTTTCGTCCGCAGCTAACACCCCCGCTAGCTGACTGGCTGCACGAGCAGGATCTTTAATATGTGCCGGATCTTTTGGATCTAAGACGGCAATTACCGTATACGATGGAATATCTTCTGCAATTGGATTACCGTTTCGATCAAAAATGGTCCCTCTCGTTGCTTCTAACACTTTATGCCGTGTCCATTTATGTTCTGCATACGCCTTTAAATCGACGTCTTGCACTTGTTTTCCATAGGCAATATAAAAAAAACGCCCTGCCAATATGAAAAAGAGCAGGACGAACCCTAATAAAATTGTTCCTGCTCCCCAATTGAATTTAAATTTTTTGTCCATAACCGTCTCCTAGATTACAGTATATCCTTAATGCTTCACACGTTTCTTATCAAAGCTCATTCCTTCTTTTTTGGCCATTTCGATAATACGTGAAGGGTTGCTCAATTCCTTTTTCTGGCTTTCTAAGTCTTTTGTACGACGTTCAATTTCATTAACATTCGATTGTTCCGCTTTAATGCTTGCATTAATTTTATAAATGGTTGCATATTTGGAAATGAACATCGTCGCCCCTGCCATAAGAAGAAGGGCTGCGGCAATCCAAATGACTTTTTCCCCTTTTGTAATCCTTGATCCTCTTGTACCCGTAACTTTTTGAGGTTGCTTAACATATGTTTTTTGAGGTTCTTGCGATGGTTTTCTTTGTGGTTGATATGCTAAATTACTCACCCCGAAACGCTCCTTTACTTTTGTTTTTCTGCTACGCGCAGTTTCGCTGACCGTGACCTTCGATTAGCTGCGATCTCTTCTTCATCGGGTAAAATCGGCTTTCTTGTAACATTTTTAAGCAATGGTTGATATTCTTCTGGAATGACTGGCAGTCCTGGCGGTAAATCTGGCGTGCTACTATGCTTCTTAATGATCGTTTTACAAGCACGATCCTCAAGCGAATGGAAGGTAATTACGCTAATTCTTCCTCCCTTTTTCAAAAGAGAAATACCATCTTCAAGCGCTTCTTCAAAAGCATTTAATTCATCATTGACAGCAATGCGAATAGCTTGAAATGTTCGTTTTGCGGGGTGTCCTCCTGCGCGCCGTGCAGGGGCTGGAATCGCATCTTTAATCAATTCTACAAGTTCCCCAGTCGTTTCAATCGGTCGCTTTTGACGGGCAGCTTCTATTTTTCTTGTAATTTGCTTTGCGAATTTTTCTTCTCCGTATTGAAAAATAATCTTTACTAGTTTTTCATAAGGCCAGTCGTTTACAATGTCTCGAGCCGTTAACGGTGCGTCTTGATTCATTCTCATATCTAACGGTGCATCATGCTGATAACTAAATCCGCGATCGGCTTCATCTAATTGAGGGGAAGAAACACCTAAATCAAATAAAACGCCATCAATTTCCTGAATTCCTCGAGCTTGTAACTCTTCCTTCAAATAACGGAAATTACTTTTAATAATCGTATAGAGCCCCTCGTATTCCTGCAATTGTAAACGAGCATGTGCAATGGCGTGATCATCTTGATCAAAGGCAAATAGATGTCCCGTCGTTAATTGAGATGCAATTAACTTGCTGTGTCCTGCTCCTCCTAATGTACAATCAACGTAAATGCCATCAGGTTTTACATTTAATGCATGAACGGCTTCTTCTTTTAAAACAGTAATGTGGTCAAACATGGTGTAATCCTTTCTCGAGTAAAGTCTCTTTCGTACGTGTTACAACTCAAAATCCATTAAACTTTCAGCAATTTCTCCAAATGATGCTTCTGATAGAGAGAAATAATCTTCCCAAATGGACTTGTTCCAAATTTCAATTCTATTCGATACCCCTATCACTACGCAATCTTTTTCTAACTTTGCATAGTCTCTTAACTGCGAAGCTACATTTACTCTACCCTGTTTGTCCAGCTGACATTCGGCAGCACCGGAAAAGAAGAAACGGGTGAAGGCTCTAGCGTCTTTTTTCGTAAATGGCAATTGTTTAAGCTTTTGCTCAATGATCTGCCACTCTTCAAGGGGATAGCCAAACACGCACTGATCCATCCCTCTTGTAAGAATAAAGGTTGTCCCAAGTTCTTCTCGAAACTTGGCAGGGACAATCATTCGTCCTTTTTCATCGATGGTATGATAATATTCACCCATGAACATGGACTCATCCCCCCACTTTCAACCCTTACTCTACCACAACGCCCCACTTTTCACCACTAACAAACTATTCGCTAGCAAAAAAAAGAATCCTGCTGTCGGGCAGGATTTTTTTCACCTTATCGTCTAAAGAAAAAAACGATGAAGTTTATGCTTTTTCGTTAAGAGGTCGTTACAGAAACTACTTTATGCAGGCCATTAAACGCATAGGTTTGGGAGGCTAGATCTTTAACAAATGTTGGGCCGTATGTGTTCATATAATAAAAAACGTTCCATACCCGTTCTTGCAGCTGATTATTGGGATAAAGAGCTAGCGCTAACTGATCATAACGCGCAAGTGGATCTTTATATTGTTTTTTCATCTTTTGTTCCATCTTTTTTTGCAAATAATGAACTTCTTTCGTAATACGATTCACATTAATTTCTGAAAGTTGTTCTAATGATGGATCAATTTCAATAGCCAATTGTGCTAATTGAGCATGAGCACTTTGAATGGCACGTATTGTTTCTTCACCAATGCTTTGTATGTCATGTGGCTTATTTTGTTCATACCAGCGTTGTTTAGCTTGCGCTGTTCCTTTTTGAATGACATCTTCAAGAGGTAACTGCACATCTTGTAATAATTTTTCACTTTTTTGAGAGACAATCGTCATCGATAGACGCGGAACGAGCGGAGGCATCGTAAACGAAAAGATAGAAAAGACATCTTTTAATGCTGACCAATAGGCAATTTCTCCTGAACCTGCAACAAAGGCAAGTACCGGAAACATAAAGTCCTGCATAAGTGGTCTAGAAACGACATTATTACTAAAGCATTCAGGACGTTCCTCTGCTAAAGCTAGTAGCTCTTCCGATGTAAAGGAAATGGATCCGTCTTTCGTTTCAAAGCGATCTTCTCCGTTTCGGAATAATAGAAGTCGCTCTTTCTCATGGTAAAAAAAGAGATGCGCATTCCCTTCTTGTTGCTCAACTGGATGGTCAAATCCTAATTGGGAAAGACGATCCAAGCCTCGATTAAACGCGGTATCTAGCTTTTGATTTTCGCTAATTAGCCTTTTCGTCATCGTTTTTTGTAATCGTTTAAATCCTGGCTCTCCAGAGTCAACAAGAATGAGCCCAAACTCACCGAACAATTCTGTTAACAATTGGGCAAATGATGAAACTACATGTTTAGCATGAAGCAGGTTTTCTTTCAATGACGTCATCAGTTCATTCGTATACGCTGTTTCACCAAAGTTCGCAAATACCGTCTCAAGCCAATCTACCGCTTTTTTCCCGTTCCATTCCATTAGAGTAGCGGACGTTTTATAAGGACTTGGCTGTGGCAACGCTAGCTTTTTTGTTTGCTGATTGCTTTCAACAAACACATGATTAATTTCTTCGTAATCATGATCTTCACCCGCCATCCAGAAAACGGGAACGACCGGAATGCCAAGACGCTCTTCTTGAAGCTTAGCAAATTGGAGAATACTAATGCATTTATGAATGGTAAGCAGTGGTCCCGTTAGCAAGCCCGCTTGTTGTCCTCCGATGACAGCTACACTTTTTGGATCACGAAGCTTACGAATATTTTCTAACGTTTTTGCTGAACAAGCATATTGGAAATTATAATCGCTAAGATAGTTCACTAGCTCGTCCCGCTGAAATTCGCGAGTAGCTAAATGGGAAACACGTTTCATTAACGATTGATGATGAAAGGTTGGATAATCATATAATGATGCTGTCTTTTGATCCTCCGCATAATAGCTCGCCGCAATTCGATTTTTATCGTGAAGATGAAATTCATCTATCCTCATACTTGTACGTCCTTTCTTTATGTATACAGTTGCTCATTGAGTATAGCAAATATCTCCTTTATATCCCAAAAGAAATGCTTTATGGCTTGAATAAGCCTCTCTATACGCTTATGTACGAATAGTAAAATCCATGACATCTTTACGGAATTACTAGCTCTTTTGCTTTAATGGCGTGATAGACAAACGAAGTATAAGGAACAGGAAGATTTTGGGCTTCTGCTTGCTTAATAAGATAACCACTAATAGCTTCTATTTCTGTAGGCGTTCCATTTTCAATATCCTTGAGCATTGAAGAACGATTGCGCTTCGTCCCTTCACAAATGTTCCATAAGTAGGCTAGATCTTTCTCACGATCGCTTCTGTTTAATACACTTCTTGCTTCTTCAAATAACATAAGCGCTAACGTCCGTAAAGATTCATTATGTAGTAAAGCACCATTTTCCACTTCAAACAAGGCCGTTAACGGGTTAATTACAGCATTGGCTAGTAATTTTTCTTCCATTGTATGACGAGCATTTTCCGAAAACACAGCGTCTAAAATCGGATGTTGTAAATACCGTTGTACGTCTTGGTTGTTTCCTTTAACAAAGAAAAGGCGCAGTGCTCCTTTACCAGTTTGCTGTACGTCTGTTTCTGAGATCCGGAGCGCACCGTGTTCCACTACACCAGCCATCACAACCGACTGCGGTAATTGTTCAATGCTCGATAGATGTCCCATGCCATTTTGTAGAAAAAGAGGTATGGCATGACGCACCATTGCACTTTGTTTTAAGAAGGCTAGGACTGATGATAATTGATGTTGCTTCACACAGATCACAACAAGATCGGCTTCTTCCTTTAAGTCGGGAAATTTACGGGCATGCAAGGGGTAGTATCTTTCATTTTTACCAAAATAATGACACTTCACACCTCGTTTCATAATTGCATTGGCTTGTTCTTCTGTTCTCGTATAAAGCGTTACGTTGCTTCCCATTTCGGTTAACATTGATGCCATGAGCAGCCCAATTGCCCCTCCACCAATAACGGCAACCTTCATTCACACTCACCTCATTCATATAAAAGAAAGTTAGATTTACAGACACCCTATCTCTTCACTCTTATAGTACACCAAACCTAAAAGAAGCACACGCTGCTACTCATTTTAGTAACAGCGTGTGCTCAAGGTATTATACAGGATAAACAGGGTGCTTGCGCTCACTGAATACCATTTCTTTCGTTTCTAATAAATGAAGTCGTTGCTCCAATGTTTGTCTTAAGTTTTGCGGTTCCACAATATCATCAATAATAAGCTCTGATGCTAGTTTATATACATCAATATGTTCTTTATATTCTTGATGTTTTTGTTGAACAAACTGGACACGCTCTTTAGGATCTGCAATTTCATTGATTTTATTAGAGTAAACTGCATTTACAGCCGCTTCTGGACCCATGACTGCAATTTGAGCAGTTGGCAAGGCAATACAGCAATCCGGTTCAAATGCCGGACCAGCCATTGCGTATAAGCCAGCTCCATACGCTTTTCGAACGATGACCGAAAGCTTTGGAACTGTTACATCGCTCATGGCCGCAATCAGTTTAGCTCCATGACGAATAATACCCGCGCGTTCTACTTTTGTTCCAATCATGAAGCCTGGAACGTCGGCTAAAAAGATGACAGGAATATTAAACGCATCACATAATGTAATAAACTTAGCTGCTTTATCAGCTGAATCTACGAACAATACGCCACCTTTTACTTTTGGTTGGTTCGCAATTAAACCAACCGGACGGCCGTTTATGCGTGCTAATCCTGTAATCAACTCTGCCGCAAATAGTTTTTTAATTTCAAAGAAACTATCTTCGTCACAAAGCGCGCCTATAAACTCATACATATCAAATGGTACATTTTGATTTTCAGGAACGATTGCTTCAATTGGACGACCTGCTAGTGGTAGCTTTGCTTCTGTTATAGCTGGCTTTTCTTTATAGTTTCCAGGAAAATACGTTAAGTATTTACGCGCTTGCGCAATCGCTTCTTGTTCATCAGCTGCTAGTAGATCGCCACAGCCACTAACCGAACAATGCATGCGCGCGCCGCCCATTTCTTCGAGCGTTACTTTTTCCCCAATTACTTTTTCCGCCATCCGCGGTGAGCCAAGATACATCGAAGCATTTTGATCTACCATAATGACGATATCACAAAAAGCCGGGATGTAGGCACCACCCGCAGCAGATGGTCCAAATAATAAGCATACTTGCGGAACCATCCCTGACATTTTCACTTGATTATAAAAGATTCTTCCTGCGCCGCGACGGTTTGGAAACATATCAATTTGGTCGGTAATACGCGCGCCAGCAGAGTCTACTAAATACATCATTGGCACTTTTAAGCGTTGCGCCGTTTCTTGAATGCGTATGATTTTTTCTACCGTTCGCGCACCCCATGAACCAGCTTTTACCGTGGAATCATTCGCCATCGCACAGACTGTTTGTCCATTCACTTTACCAATGGCCGTAATGACACCATCGGCAGGTAAATCGCCAGCTTGCGCGTTAGCAAATAAGCCATCTTCTTGTGTAACACTGTCTTTATCAAATAATAGTAAAAGACGATCTCGAGCGAACATCTTATGTTGCGCTGCATTTTTTTCATGATATTTTGCTGCACCGCCACTTTTAATTTTCGCTACGGCCTCTTCATATTTAGATTGTGCATTCGCTGTTTTTGTTGTCGATTCCATGTTAACCTCCATCTTCCTTTAGAGTGAGCGCTCGTTCGGCGCTGCATTATGCTAAAACGACTAGTACGTCTCCTTCATTAACGAAGTCACCAGCTTCAACTTTAATTTCAGCTACTGATCCTGCCATTTCTGCTTCCATTGGAATTTCCATTTTCATCGACTCAAGGACGATGACAGTTTGTCCTGCTGCTACTTCATCTCCTACAGCTACTGCAATATTCCATACTGTTCCTGCCATCGATGCTGTTACTTGCTTCATCTCGTTCCACTCCTACACATCAGTTATTGTTTCGTTACTGTACTACCTTTACTTAAAAAACCGGTATGATAATTTCCTTCTATAAAATCTTGGTCTTGCAAAACGGTCGCAAACAAAGGAGCGTTCGTTTTTATACCTTCTGCTTCAAAGGAAGCAAAAAAGGCAGTCGCTCGCTGTAAGCAGCGCTCTCTATTGGAATCGCTTACAATAATCTTCGCAATCATTGGATCATAAAAAGGGGATACCGTATTGCCCTCTTCATAACCGCTATCCACACGAATTCCTTCGCCTGTTGGGAATACCAACTTCTCCATCTTACCAGGTGATGGCAAAAATTTCACGGGATCTTCGGCATATAAACGAAATTCCATGCTATGACCTTTTTGCATCACTTCTTCTTGCATGAGCGGTAGCGCCTTTCCGCGAGCAACTTCGATTTGCCAAGCCACTAAATCAAGACCAGTCGTCATTTCCGTTACCGGATGTTCTACTTGTAGTCGTGTATTCATTTCTAGGAAATAAAATTCGCCTGTTTCACTAACGATAAATTCAACCGTACCTGCATTGCTATAAAGAACAGATTTGGCAGCTGTAACGGCTGCTTCTCCCATTTTTTGTCGAAGCTCTGCACTTAAATACGGTGACGGTGATTCTTCAATTACTTTTTGATGACGACGTTGCACTGAGCAATCGCGTTCAAAAAGATGAATCACATTTCCATGGCGATCACCAAATACTTGAATTTCAATATGGCGAGCTGGACTGATATATTTTTCAATAAACATTGTATCGTTGCCAAAATACATTTTCGCACGTTGTTGACTAGAGGCAAATTGTTTTCGTAACGTAGCCTCATCATCACAGCGAACCATGCCAATTCCACCGCCACCAGCACTTGCCTTTAGCATAACTGGATAACCAATATTGCTAGCAATTGTTGCTGCTTCGTCTACATCAGCAATCGGATCTATTGTTCCTGGAACAATGGGTACGCCTGCTTGGTCCATCGTTTTACGGGCTTCTACCTTATCCCCCATTTTTTCGACCACGTCCCATGATGGCCCGATAAATGTAATACCTAACGCTTCAACTTTCTTTACAAACTCACTGTTCTCAGATAAAAAGCCATACCCTGGATGAACGGCATCCACCGCTTCTTCTTGGGCAATTTCAAGTAAACGTTCTTGATTTAAATACGATTTAGCAACCGGCGGTTCACCTATATGGTAAGCCTTATCCGCTTCGCGGACGTAAGGAAGGTTTTTGTCAGCTTCTGAATAAACGGCAATGGTCTGGATACCCATTTCTTTGCATGTTTTAATAATACGGCTGGCAATTTCTCCGCGGTTCGCAATTAATATTTTCTTCACTTGTCTTTCCTCCCTTCGCTGTCTCAAGTTGTTATATTCGACAAAAAACCCCGTTTTCCTTCTGAAATCGATAACAAAATGAATATTTCTTTTTTAAAGAATTTTTCGCCATCTTAAGGTATACTAGTAAGAAAGAAGATTAACAGAGCTACAGAGGGGGAAGTCTGATGAACACAACACACACCTACACCGTTAAACGACTCGTCATCAACTACAAAACACTCGAAGAATTCAAACAATTCAAAGCCTATGGCATTCAAGAATTATCGATGCTTGAAGATTTACAAGATAACATCATTGAAAATGATAGTGAATCACCATTTTACGGCATTTATTTTGGAGACAAACTCGTGGCTCGCATGAGTTTATATCGTATAGAATCACAGTATGATCGCTATTTTAATCCATCTCAAGATTATTATGAGTTATGGAAATTAGAAGTGTTACCACAATTCCAAGGCAAAGGCTATGGCAAAACGCTTGTACAATTTGCTCAGTCCTTAAATTTACCGATTAAAACAAACGGTCGTCAACAATCAAGTGGTTTTTGGGAAAAAATGGACTTCGAAGCAGTTACGTATAACGAAGAACGCGATCGCGGAGAAAATCCATACGTTTGGTATCCAAGCGGCGTTTCAGAACAAACACTATAAATAAAAAGAGAAGGCGCAGCAAATGTGCCTTCTCTTTTTATTTATTTCTCTCGTTTCATTCCCTCAATGGCAAACGAGACATGATGATTAGAAGCTCCATCTACAAGTCTCCTTGCTCGCTCAATAATTTCCAATAAGCCTTTATACTCTTCACACATCATCGTATAGTCATGCTGTAGCGCTTGCAGACGCTCTTCATAATCTTTGTTTTGTTGGGCAAGTCCCTCAAGCTTTTTCTGCACTGAAGAGGCTGTTCGCATTTCTTCTGCTTGTTTATAATTTTTTAAAAAGAGAATCACTTCATCAAGCGAGGAAAGAGCAGGCACTGCTTCTTTTTCCACATAACTATGTGCGGTTAACGCTGCATTTCCACGACCACTCTTTGCCTTTGTACGCTCTTTCCTTTTCTTTTTTGCCTCGGCAATATCTCTCTCATGCTGCTTTCGTATGAGAGAGTTCCAGCGAAACCCACAAGCAGCCGACGTTCGCGAAAGCCTCTCTCCTACTTCCTCAAACGCTGCTAATTGTGTACTTCCCTCTTTAATATGCCGAATGACAACGCTTGCAAGTAGTTGATCTTCTTCTTGATTCCAAGCATCTTGACGAACAACTGTCAAAACAATCCCTCCCATTTTTTATGTCTTTTTTTACATAGTTATGCCATTGCTAGATAAGATAGACTTTGTTCTATCAATCCTGTGACATTTCTATTTCAAAAAGACCGCAAAAGGATGGTTTTATGTTAAGAAATTCGCTACAGCCTGATGATGCACATCGCTTTCCCAAAGGGTAGCGCAGCGCCGAATTTCCTGCTCCACGCGGCTGTTAATAGCTTGCTGATCTAAACTATCTATGTAATTTCGTTTATAAGTCATCAATACTTCTTTTGGTAAAGCAAGATATCGTTGTAAATAGCGGCTCACTTCTTCATTCACAGAAGCACTTTTTATGACATATTGAATAAATCCTTTTTGATGGGCTTGAACAGCTGTTATTTTTTGAGCAGATAATAACAAGTCAAGCGCCTCTATTTTTGTAATTCGCTCAAATAAGTAGGTCGCACCACCCCAACCTGTTGTTATTCCTAAGTTCCCTTGAATAAAGCCTATTTTGGCATCTGCGGTTGCCACTCTAAAATCGCATGCTGCCGCTAACTCACAGCCTCCTCCAACTGCCGTACCATTTAACAAGGCCACTGTTGGCTTAGGAAAGAAAAAGAGACTCCGTAGCACCTCACCCATTCTAGAGAGCATGTCATACGCTTCATGAGCTGTTTGTAAGTTTTGAAAGGCTTTTACATCTCCACCAGCGCAAAAAGCGTCTTGACCACTTCCCGTAATGAGCAACATCTTTACCGAATCATCTTCTTTCGCTTTTATAAGGTGGTGTTTTAATAAAGCAATAACATCAAAATCTACGGCATTTCTTTGTTGCGGTCTGTTAAGTGTCAGCCAGGCTATTTCATTTTTTACTGTATAGTGTACTTTTGTCATGCTGTACCCTCCGTTCACAGTTACATTCGTGAAAACTCAAAAAAATCCTTTGTAACTCACTAGCAAAAGGCCTTTCAGAAAAAAAAAAAAAAAAAAAAAAAAAAGGGAAAAGCTCTTTTTTTTTTTTTTTTTTTTTTTTTTTTTTTTTTTTTTTTTTAAAACCCAACCACCGCCTAAT
>NZ_AKKV01000026.1 GCF_000269865.1 Fictibacillus macauensis ZFHKF-1 | reverse complement strand
GCAGGATCATCCTGTTACCGCGCAGACTCGGTTCATTCACAACACGCAGGATCATCCAATTCGCGCGCCGTCCCAGCCTATTCGCACTCACGAGCCTGAATGCGCCCCAAAAAAGAGGAAATCCGTTCTGTTTTTGTGTGAGGTGCTTAGCGTAAATGACCTGCAGCTAAGTTTTTTGCTTTTTCTGTGTTTGCGAAATGCATTTTTGCGATAGGATATAAATAATCAAGTCCGTGTTTACGAATGAGCTCAGCTGCGCGTACGTCCACTTTTCTGCCAGCTCCTTTTGGAATTTCTTGACCGGTCGCAGCGCTAATCTTATCCATTTCTTTAATAAAAGCGTAGCGAGCAATAATAGAGGAAGCGGCAACAGAGAGGTGAAGAGACTCTCCCTTTGTGGCAAAATAAACGCCCTCATTAACGACGTTTTTTGCTTTAGATAAATAGTTATAGTAGACGCCAGGCTCACAAAATTGATCAATTAAAATGCCATCTACATCATTGGTCGGAACTTTTTTTAACATGTTTTGCAGCGCTTGATTGTGCAGCATCGCTTTCATTTTCCCTTGGCTCATTCCTTTGCTTTGCAGCTCGTTGTATTTTTGATTGGAAAGAATGAGCAGGCTATACGGTACGATATGAATTAAATCTTTTGCAATGGCAACGATTTGATCATCTTTTAGAAATTTGGAATCTTTGACACCAAGCTCTTTAACGAGTGCTAGTTGACTGGCAGATACATAGGAAGCAACGACCGTAATAGGCCCAAAATAGTCGCCCGTTCCGACTTCATCACTCCCAATGATGGAAAGTGAACCGATCGATGACGGTGGCGCATAAGCGTGTGCTTTTTTCGTAGCCTTCGGTTTTGCGGTGGAAGAAGTGTGGCTAGCAGAGACAGACCAACGTCCACTTTCTTCGCTAGCGTTGGCGCCTTGAAATAGCACTTTCCCAGATTTATAGGCGGTAATTGTACAACCTGGTGGTTTCGCCATAAAAATACTTCCTGGTGGCTGATTTGCTTGCAAATGTGGAGCGTAAGCAGCTTTCATGGCTTCGATTTCTTTAGTAGACACTGTAATGACAGAGTTTGACATATTTTCACGTTCCTTTACGATAATTTAAGAAGAAGTTAAACGTGTGAATTATAACAAATATTTTCATAACCGTGCGCTTTCTGGTAAGATATACGAGTAGAGATATACCTTTTCGCAACGGGTCGAAATTTGAGATTGGAGGTCATTTCGTGGCGGAAGAGATTGCTAAATCAAGGACCACAGTAGAAATATTCGGTCAAAAATACACTATCATCGGAACAGAAACTTCCAGCCACGTTCGTTCGGTCGCTGCTATGGTAGATGAAAAAATGCGCGACTTCCAACAATATAATGCGGTGTTGGATACGAAACAGCTAGCTGTTTTAACGGCGGTGAACATTATGAACGATTACTTAAAGACTAAAGAAGAGCTGGAAAAATTGCAACTGCAGATTAGGAAAGAGGATTAGATACATGCTAAATCTTGTTATCATTATTTTATTAGTAGGTGGCTTTTTAATTGGATTACGACGAGGGCTTATTATGCAAGCAGTGCATCTCGTTGGCTTTATAGCGGCCTACGTTGTTGCCTATTTATATTTTAGGGACTTAGCGCCTCATTTAAAACTATGGATTCCCTATCCTATTTCAGATGAAAGTTCATTATCAAATGTCATTAATAACATGCCGATTGAGGATGTTTATTATAATGCAATTGCGTTTCTGTTATTGTTTATTGCGACGAAAATCGTGTTACACATCATTGGTTCGATGTTGAATTTCTTAGCCGAGTTACCGATTCTGCGCACGATTAATCGCTGGCTTGGTGGCGTGCTAGGCTTTATTGAAGTTTATTTAATTGTGTTCTTATTGCTATTTGTCGCTTCGCTTATACCTTCAGGTGGTGTTCATGATACGTATGAAAAGTCATCTGTCGGGAAAGCAATCGTGCAAAATACGCCGGTTTTTTCTGATAAGGTGAAAGAGTTGTGGAGCAAACGAAAGTAACGCTCTCTCGTTGTCTAGAAAACTTCTCTTATAGAGAAGTTTTTTTACCGTCAATGTTCCATTTTTAAAGGAGGCGCACCTACAATGAATAAAAAAGAAGTTGTATCTGTACTAGAAACGATCGCTGTTTATTTAGAAATAAAAGGTGAAAATACATTCAAAACAGCAGCCTATCGCCGTGCAGCACAAGCGCTTGAAACAGATGACCGCAGCATGGAGCAAATTCATGATCCTGCTGAGTTAAAAGGAATTGGCAAAGGCACCGCAACGGTCATTACAGAACTCGTAGAAACAGGGAAATCCTCACTGCTAGAAGAATTGAAGGAAACGTTGCCAGCAGGCTTAATCGCTCTTCTTGACGTTTCAGGCTTAGGCGGCAAAAAGATTGCCAAGCTGTATCAAGAACTTGGTGTGACCGATGTTGAGAGTTTAAAAAAGGCATGCGAAGAGGAAAAAGTAAGAGGATTAGCGGGATTTGGTGCCAAAACTGAAGAAAAAATTTTAGCGGCTCTTACCGATTTAGGAAAGCGTCCTGAGCGTTTGCCGATCGCTTTTATGTTGCCAATTGCTGAGAAGATTGAACAGGCATTAGCGAAAATGGAAGGAATTATTCGCTATAGTAGAGCAGGCAGTTTGCGCCGCGCTCGTGAAACGGTAAAAGACCTAGACTTTATTATTGCGGTTTCTCATGCAGAGCGCGTAAAAGAACAGCTGTTGCAACTAGAAAACGTCTCGGGGATTATCGCGCAGGGAGACACGAAAGTTTCCCTAGAGTTAGCCTATGATTATACGGTTTCTGTTGATTTTCGGCTCGTTTCAGAAGCGCAATATGCGACGGCGCTTCATCATTTTACCGGATCAATGGCGCATAATGTTAAAATGAGACAGCTTGCTAAAGAAAAGAAAGAGAAAATTAGTGAATATGGTGTAGAACAAGTGGAAACGGGCGAAGTGCTAACATTTGAAACCGAAACGGCCTTTTATGAGCACTTTGGATTACAATACATCCCGCCTGAAGTGCGTGAAGGGGAGGACGAGCTTATTGTCTTTCAACAGCCGGTTGCGCTTATTGAGCGAAGCGATATTAAGGGTGATCTTCATATGCACTCCACGTGGAGTGATGGAGCCGACACACTTTCTGATATGGCCGAGGCTGCTCGTAAACAAGGCTATGAATATATGGCGATTACGGATCATTCTCAGTTTTTAAGAGTTGCGAACGGCTTAACGAAAGAGCGCTTGCGTAAGCAGCGTAAAGAAATTGATGAACTGAACGCAACCTATGATGATTTTAAAATTTTAGCTGGAGTGGAAATGGACATTTTACCTGACGGAACGCTTGATTTCGATGATGAATTTTTAGGAGAAATGGATCTTGTTATTGCCTCGATTCATTCAGCGTTTAGTCAAGACCGCGAAACAATCATGAAGCGCTTAACGACCGCCTTAAAAAGCCATCATGTCGATATTATTGCGCATCCGACGGGCCGAGTCATTGGCAGGCGTCCTGGCTACGATGTAGACGTTGATTTATTGATTGATCTCGCAGCAGAAAGTAATACGGCTTTAGAGCTAAACGCCCATCCAAGTCGGCTTGATTTAGCGCCGCAATGGTTAAAAAAAGCGCATGAAAAAGGCGTGATGTTAACGATCAATACGGATGCTCACGTGAAGGATAATCTTCAACATATGGAGATTGGCGTCGCTGTTGCTAAAAAAGGATATGTCCAAGCAAAGCACGTATTAAACGCTATGTCATTATCAGACCTGCAAGCTTTTTTACAACGAAATGATCACAAATAGAGACTAACAAGACTAGAGGGGGAACCAATTTTGCAAGAACGTGTTCTTCGCGTTTTAGAGTTTACGAAAATTGTAGAGCAAGTGAAAAATTATGCAAGCTCATCGCTAGGAAAGCAAGTAGCAGAAGGGCTTAAGCCATCGACTGATTTTGCAGAAGTAAAACGATGGCAAGACGATACAGATGAAGGGGTTAAAGTACTTCGTCTCAAAGGACAGGCGCCACTCGGAGGCATTCGTGATATTCGAGCGAGTGTAAAACGCGCTGCCATTGGTGGCATGTTATTTGCTGAAGAATTAGTGGATAGTGCAACGACCATTCATGGTGGTCGCCGCTTTAAACGATTTGTGGAAGGCATGGTAGAGGACGGCATTGAGCTTCCTTTACTAGCCGCACGCGTTGAAGAAATCGATCCGCTTCAGGAATTAGAAGCAGCTATTAAAGCGTGCATTGACGACAATGGCCACGTTATGGATAGTGCTAGTCCTGAACTGCGTACTATTCGCGGTCAGCTTCGCACGTTTGAAGCGCGTGTTCGCGAGAAATTAGAAAGCATGGTTCGCTCATCAAGCTACCAAAAGATGCTATCCGATACGATTATTACGATTCGTAACGATCGTTTCGTGCTGCCTGTTAAACAAGAATATCGTGCGAATTTTGGCGGCATGGTTCATGATCAATCGTCTTCAGGGGCAACGTTATTTATTGAACCACAAGCGATTATTACGATTAACAATCAATTAAAAGAGGCAAAGGCGAAAGAAACACGTGAAATCGAAAAGATTTTACGTGAGCTTTCAGGTGTTGTTGGAGAGCATGCTGAGCCGCTGTTGCATAATGTTGCCGTGTTAGCACAAATTGATTTTATCTTTGCGAAAGCCTTTTACAGTCGAGAGCTCAAAGCAACGAAGCCAATCATGAACGATCAGCAATCTATGAGCATTATAAAAGCACGTCATCCGCTTATTGATGCAGAAGCAGTCGTGCCGATTGATGCAACGCTTGGTGGGGCATTTCAATCCCTCATTATAACCGGTCCTAATACCGGGGGGAAAACCGTTACTTTAAAAACAATTGGTCTACTGTCATTGATGGCGCAATCAGGGTTGCAAATTCCTGCTGAAGAACAATCTGAGATGACTGTATTTGAGACCATTTATGCGGATATTGGTGATGAACAATCGATTGAACAATCGTTAAGTACGTTCTCCTCCCACATGGTGAACATTGTTGATATTTTAAAAACGGTCAATTATAAAAGTCTCGTCTTATTTGATGAGCTCGGTGCAGGTACCGATCCTCAAGAAGGGGCGGCGCTGGCCATTTCGATCCTAGACTACGTGTTTGCCCGCGGTGCACGTGTAGTGGCCACTACACACTATAGTGAACTAAAAGCGTACGCCTACAATCGCGAAGGTGTTATGAATGCTAGCGTTGAGTTTAACGTTGAAACGCTTCGTCCAACGTATAAGCTATTAATTGGTGTACCAGGTCGAAGTAACGCCTTTGAAATCTCACGTCGTCTCGGTTTGGATGTTCGCATTATTGATGAAGCGAAAGCACAAATTAGTGCTGAAGATAACAAAATTGATAATATGATTCGCTCGTTAGAAGATAACCAAAAGCGTGCTGAATTTGAACGAGAAGAAGCAATCGCTCTTCGTCAAGATGCCGAAAAGCTAAAGCAAGATCTACAGCAGAAATTAGAGCAATTAGAGGCAGAACGCGATGGGCTGTTAGAACAAGCTGAGCGTAAGGCAGAAGAAGCAGTAGCAGCAGCTAAGAAAACGGCTGAAGACGTCATTAAAGAGCTTCGTACCTTCCAACAAGAGGCGGGCAATGTAAAAGAACACCGCTTAATTGAGGCGCGTAAAAAACTAGACGAAGCGACACCTACGCTTCGTACTAAAAAGAAAAAACAAGGCGCACCAAAACCGAAAGCCGTCGATTTTGAGCCGGGTGACGAAGTAAAAGTGCTAAGCTTCGGTCAAAAAGGCCACATTATTGCCAAAGTAAGCAACCAAGAATATTCGGTACAAATTGGTATTTTAAAAATGAACGTTTCACGCAATGATTTAGAATTATTGAAGCAACCAAAAGAGAAGAAGCAAGAACCACGCGCATTTGTTAAAGTGCAAGGATCAGACGACCATGTCTCTCCAGAGCTTGATCTTAGAGGCAAACGATATGAAGACGCGATGCTTGAAGTTGATAAATATTTAGATGAAGCCATGTTGGCTGGTTTTGCTCAAGTATCCATTATTCATGGAAAAGGAACGGGGGCGTTGCGCTCTGGTGTGCAACAGCTGTTAAAAACGCATCCAAATGTAAAATCAACGCGCATGGGTGCAGCGAATGAAGGCGGTAGCGGTATGACCGTTGCCATTTTAAAGTAAGGCAAATCAAACCGTCACGGTGCTAAGCGTAAAGGAGTTGAAACGGCTGCTACTAACGAAAGCACCTACATCGGATGATGTTCATTCGTCTAAGTTAGTAGCAGTGGGGATAGTGGATACTTTATGGAAAGTGCTGTTCGTATGCAGTGGGCTTTTTATCGTTATTGGAATTGTTTATATGGTGTTTTTTGCGAGTTAAGTACAAAAAAGATTCTCATCACACAGTGGATGAGAATCTTTTTTTTTCAGTAAAAAGAGAAGCTTCTAGCTAGCGATTACGAGAGGATGGATTACTTGGCGTAAGCTCATTAGCGATTTCTTCTAATGATTTTACTTTTCCATGTTGACGTTGCGTTTCCTTGCGGGTGCGCTGTGCGCCATTTCTTCTCGCTTGTGAATGTGCCATCTAAAAACCGCCTCCTTTCCTACTAGTATGGGTCATGAAAGGGAAATTTATTTTTTTTAGGATGTTGCTTTCATGGCAAAAAAGGCAATCATTTCTCGCAATCCTCCACAGGACATAGCCGTTGAGAGACGACTGTATGTTTTTAAATTTTTAAAAAAATATGTTAATTTACGGTGAAGTTCATTATAATGGTGATGAGAGAGTTTTAAAGAAAGGCGTGAAATAAGGAGGAGTTAGCTGTGGAAAGAAGATGGCTGAACCATTATCCACCTGAGATTCCTAGTCATGCTGAGTATGAAGTGAAACCTTTATTTACGTATTTAAAAGAGGCTGCGGCGTTGCGCCCGAACCATACGGCGCTCCATTTTTTAGGCAAAGATATTTCGTATGCCTCGCTTTATTCACAATGTAAATCGTTTGCGAACGGTTTGCTGCAGTTAGGGTTACAAAAAGGTGATCGCGTAGCAATTATGCTGCCGAATTCACCACAATCGGTCATTGCGTATTATGGTGCCTTAATGGCAGGCGGTGTTGTCGTACAGACGAACCCACTCTATACAGAACGTGAGTTAAGTCACCAGTTAGCAGATAGTGGCGCTACCTTTATCGTTTGTTTAGATAAAGTGTTTGCACGCGTGGCCGCAGTGAAAGAAATGACGAGTTTACGTCATCTCATCGTAACCGGTATTCAAGATTATTTACCATTTCCGAAAAACGTAGTATATCCATTTGTGCAAAAAAAGCAAAAGCCGCATATCATCGTTGATCTGACGTATGGACCGTACGTGCACGCGTTTAAAAAAATGGTCTCAAAAAGCTCGGATGAAGATGTAAGCGTTTCCGTCGATCCGATGGAAGATTTAGCATTGCTGCAATATACAGGAGGAACGACGGGAGCCGCTAAAGGGGTTATGCTGACTCACGCCAATCTTGTAATTAATGCAAAGCAATGTTTATTATGGACGCATCGTGATGGACCGGGCGATGACATCGTTTTAGCGGCCTTGCCATTTTTTCACGTGTACGGCATGACGGTTTGTATGAATCAAGGCATTATGACATGCTCTACACTCGTCATTTTACCGAAATTCGAAGCGAAAGAAGTGCTAGAAACCATCCATAAAAAACGACCAACGCTCTTTCCAGGGGCACCGACAATGTACATTGCCTTATTGAATCATAAAGACGTATCTCGGTACGACCTTTCATCCATTCAGGCCTGTATTAGTGGCTCTGCCTCGCTTCCGTCTGAAGTGCAGCAGAAGTTCCAAAGCATTATTTCAGGAAGTCTCGTTGAAGGATATGGCATGACGGAAACGTCGCCTGTTACACACGCCAATCTCATTCATGGCAAACAAGTCAAAGGTTCAATTGGCATTCCGTGGCCTGATACAGAAGCGGGTATTTATTCGTCCGAGCGCGGAGAATTCGTCGCTCCCGGTGAAGTAGGAGAACTGCTCGTTAAAGGGCCGCAAGTCATGAAAGGCTATTGGAATCAACCCGAGGAAACGGCGGCAGTTATGCAAGATGGCTGGCTGATGACCGGTGATATGGGGTATATGGATGAAGAAGGTTATTTTTATATTGTCGATCGTAAAAAAGACATGATCATTGCGGGCGGCTTTAACATTTATCCGCGCGATGTAGAAGAAGTATTGTATGAACATGAAGCAATTCAAGAGGCGGTTGTGCTAGGTGTGCCAGATCCGTATCGGGGCGAAACGGTGAAGGCCTATATCGTAGTAAAAAGCGGCGCAACGGTCACAGAAGAAGCGCTCAATACGTACTGTCGGAAACATTTAGCGGCGTATAAAGTACCTCGTTTGTATGAATTTCGTGAAGAATTACCGAAAACGATGGTCGGTAAAATTTTGCGTCGAGCGCTTTTAGAAGAGGAAAAAGAAAAGCAAAAACAAGAGGTATAACAACGTTTTTCTTTATTGTAGAGCCTTTTTTGTACAAAGGCTCTTGTTTTTTTTCTCTAAAAACGAAATAATACAATTGACAGAAAAAAACGACATGTTTTACAATTAGATTATGAATGAACATTCATTCATTTTTTGAAGCAGTGTTTTGAAGTGAGGAGAATTAGTGTGAAACGTAAAGGCCCAAAGTATGACAAAATTATTGATGCAGCGGTAAGTGTGATTGCGATGCACGGATATCATCAATCACAAGTGTCGAAAATCGCAAAGCAAGCATCGGTAGCAGACGGAACTATCTATCTTTATTTCAAAAATAAAGAAGACTTGCTCGTTTCCGTTTTTAATGAAAAAATGGGATCCTTTATCGAACGGACAGGAGAAGAGCTTAGGGAGAAGTCGTCAGCGATCGAAAAGCTTAGTACACTGATTGATATGCATTTTCGCTTATTAGACGACGATCATGAATTATCGATCGTTACCCAGTTAGAGCTTCGCCAAACAAATCGAGCGTTACGCGCAAAGATTGGTGAAGTGTTAAAGCGATATTTAGTGCTCATTGATATCATTTTACAAGAAGGCATGAACGAAGGCGTTTTTAACCAACACATGGATACGCGCTTAGCTCGGCAAATGATCTTTGGAACGATTGACGAGACAGCAACGAACTGGGTGATGAATGATCATCGCTACAATTTACCGAAGCTAGCACAGCCTGTCCACCAAATGCTTGTCAATGGATTAAGTAACAATGCGGACGTTTCTTAAAACGTCCGCAAGCAAGTATAGCGTTGTTAAGGAGTGAGAGAGATGGGTTTTTTACAGATACAAAAAGAAAACTCGATTGCGACGATTTTACTGAATCGTCCACCAGCGAACGCCTTATCATCTGGCTTGATTAGGGAGCTATCCGATGTGTTAACGACACTCGAAAATGATAGCGCTATCAAAGTCATTGTTTTAAAAGGCGAAGGACGATTTTTTTCGGCCGGCGCCGACATTAAAGAATTTACGACGATTACGACGGAAGCTGACTTTGCAAAATTAGGCGCGTTCGGTCAAGAAGTGTTTGACCGCATCGAGAAGTTTCCGAAGCTGATCATTGCTGCCATTCATGGCGCAGCGCTTGGCGGAGGACTAGAGCTTGCGATGGCGTGTCACATTCGTCTCGTGTCAGAAGAAGCAAAGCTTGGCTTGCCTGAGCTGCAGCTTGGACTTATTCCAGGTTTTGCTGGTACACAGCGCTTGCCGCGCTATGTTGGCAATGCGAAAGCGCTAGAAATGCTCGTAACGAGTGAACCCATTTCCGGCGTAGAAGCGGTGAAATGGGGACTAGCAACAGCTGCTTACCCAGAAAGTGAGCTCTTTACAAAAGCGTATGAGTTGGCCCATAAAGCAACGCAAAAAAGTGCGCAATCCATTCGCTACACGCTGGATCTTCTGCACTATGCTGCTCGCGGTCAAATAGGGGAAGGGCAGAAAAAAGAGTCAGAGTACTTCGGAAAAGTATTTATGTCCGAAGATGGCCAAGAAGGCGTTACCGCTTTTATTGAAAAGCGTAAACCACATTTCAAACAGTAATTATTTAATTGGAGGGAAATAGCATGAATTTATTTGTGATTTTAAAGCGTACCTTTGATACAGAGGAAAAAATCAGCATCGCAAATGGCGCTATTGCACACGATAGCGCGGAATACATCATTAACCCGTACGATGAATATGCCATTGAAGAGGCCATTACCCTACGCGACACACATGGTGGCGAAGTGACCGTTGTGACAGTAGGAACAGAAGAGTCTGAAAAAGAATTGCGTACAGCGCTTGCGATGGGAGCAGATAAAGCGGTTCTGATTGATGCAGAAGAGCTAGATCATAGCGATCAATTTACGACAGCTGCCATTCTTGCTACGTACTTTAAAGAACAAGAATTTGATCTTATTCTCGGTGGAAATGTAGCGATTGATAACGGAACAGGCCAAGTCGGCCCACGTCTTGCTGAACTACTTGATATTCCGCAAGTAACGACGATTACAAAGCTTGAAATTAACGGCACTGACGTTAAAATTGAGCGCGATGTAGAAGGAGACGTTGAGAAAATTGAAACGTCACTACCGCTACTCGTGACAGCACAACAAGGATTGAACGAACCGCGTTATCCATCCCTACCAGGCATTATGAAAGCAAAGAAAAAGCCGCTTGAAACGTTAGAGCTTGACGATCTTGATATTGATGAAGATGATGTGGAAGCGAAAACAAAAACCATTGAAGTTTACTTACCAGCGAAAAAAGAAGCAGGCAAGATTTTAAGTGGAGAATTGAACGATCAAGTAAAAGAATTAGTTTCATTACTACGCTCAGAAGCAAAAGTGATATAAGGGAGGATGGCATCTATGTCTAAAAAAGTGCTAGTACTTGGAGAAGTTCGTGATGGAGAGCTAAGAAACGTATCGTATGAAGCCATTGCTGCTGCAAAAGAAATTGCTGCTGGTGGCGAAATTGTTGCTGTACTTTGTGGAGAAGGCATGAGCAATCATGGGCAAACACTTCTTCATTATGGAGCGGATCGCGTCGTTTTAGCAGAGCATGCGCTATTAAACGAGTATTCGACAGATGGTTACGTGCAAGCATTGCTACAAGTCATTGATCAAGAGAAGCCAGAAGGTCTTGTGCTTGGCCATACAGCGCTAGGTAAAGATATGTCTCCTCGCTTGGCAGCACGCCTTGAGTCTGGTCTTATTTCAGATGTCACTTCACTGGAGAAGGTTGGGGAAGAAGTCATCTTTACTCGTCCTATTTATTCAGGAAAAGCATTTGAGAAAAAAGTCATTCAGGATGGACTTATTTTCGTAACGATTCGTCCGAATAACATTCCACCACTTGAACTCGATGAAAGCCGTTCAGGAGATGTGTCTACACTTTCTGTAGATGTAAAAGATTTGCGCACTATTATTAAAGATGTTGTACGTAAAGCGTCTACAGGTGTGGATCTTTCAGAAGCAAAAATTATTGTAGCGGGTGGTCGTGGCGTGAAGTCAACAGACGGCTTTAAACCGCTTCAAGAGCTAGCCGACGTGCTAGGCGCTGCTGTCGGTGCTTCTCGTGGGGCGTGTGACGCAGATTATTGTGATTACTCCCTACAAATTGGGCAAACAGGTAAAGTCGTTACTCCAGACCTTTATATCGCATGTGGTATTTCTGGAGCGATCCAACATTTAGCCGGTATGTCCAATTCTAAAGTGATTGTTGCAATCAATAAAGATCCAGAAGCTAGTATTTTCTCTGTTGCTGATTATGGCATCGTTGGTGACCTTTTTGATGTCGTTCCACTCTTGACGGAAGAGTTTAAGAATGTTTTAGTGAAATCATAAGGTATAAGAAAGGCTAGCATAAGCTAGCCTTTTTTCCATTGCACGTAAAAGGTGGGAGAACACGTGACGACGATTGCAATTGTCAGACATGGCTGCACAGATTGGAACATTCAAAAAAGATTACAAGGCGCACGGGATATTCCTCTCAATGAACAGGGGCGTAAACAAGCAGAAGTGCTTGGTAAGCGCTTAAGTGAAAACACATGGGATGCGATTTACACGAGTGATTTAGCGCGCGCACAAGAAACCGCAATGATGATTGCAGAAAAACTGCGCGTACCCGTTACGCTTGAGCCGCGCATTCGTGAAGTGTATTTTGGTAGGTTAGAAGGGACGAACGAGGCAGAGCGCAAAGAACGCTGGGGCGATGCATGGAGATCGCTAGACTTAGGACAAGAGCCAGATGCCCTTATTTTAAAAAGAGCACACGCCTTTTTAGATGACGTGGCTGCTCGTTATGAAGGAAAAAACATTATTGCTGTGTCACACGGCGCCTTTATTAATAAGATACTGCATGCTTTCTTACTGAAACAACAACTAGAGCCCCAGTGGTTGCACAATACAGCCGTATCATTATTAGTGTATGAACAGAAGCGCTGGCATTGTTCACTCTACAATTGTGGCGCTCATTTAACGGATGTAGTAAAAATTTAAGAAAATGGATACGATAAGCATGAGCAAACTCATAGTAGGAATGTCGAAATGATGATATACTGCTAATACAGCATATATAAGGAGGCATACATTTATGGCAATCGTAAATGCAACCGATCAAACGTTTAAAACAGAAACTTCTGAAGGACTCGTACTAGCAGACTTTTGGGCACCTTGGTGTGGACCTTGTAAAATGATCGCACCAGTTCTTGAAGAAATCGCTAGTGAAGATCAAGACGTGAAAGTAGTAAAACTAGATGTAGATGAAAACCAAGAAGTAGCTGGAAAGTTCGGCGTAATGAGCATCCCTACACTCATCGTTTTCAAAGACGGTGAAGTAGTGGACCAAGTAGTAGGTTTCCAACCGAAAGAAGCACTTACACAACTTCTTAACAAACATAAATAAGCACGTGTGAAGAAGCCCGGTGATGCGTCACCGGGCTTTTTTTTCATGGCGAATAAGTAGCACCTAGCCTTGACTGTTTGCTATGATAGAGAAAAGAAAATGGATGAAAGGGGCGACACGATGGATACGATTCGCGAGAAATTAGCGATACTGCCCGATCAACCTGGCTGTTATTTAATGAAAGATGCGTACAATAAAGTTATTTATGTGGGAAAAGCGAAAGTTTTAAAAAATCGCGTGCGCTCCTATTTTACAGGTTCGCACGATGGCAAAACGCAGCGGCTCGTTGCTGATATTCGTGATTTTGAATATATTATTACAAGCTCGGAGCTCGAAGCGTTGCTATTAGAAATGAATCTCATTAAAAAATATGATCCGAAATATAACGTCATGTTAAAGGACGACAAAACCTATCCGTATTTAAAAATTACAGCAGAGGAGCACCCACGGCTTCTCTACACACGAAAAATTCGTAAAGATAAGGGTAAGTACTTCGGACCGTTTGTGAATGCGTACGCCGCCCAAGAAACGAAAAAGCTACTCGATCGCCTCTATCCCCTTCGCAAGTGCGATCATATGCCTAATAAGGTGTGTTTGTATTATCATATGGGACAATGTCTCGGTCCCTGTGTCTACGATGTGTCAAAAGAGGAAAATCAAAAGATGGTCAATGAAATCATCTCTTTCTTAAATGGTGGCTTTCCTGAAGTAAAAGAAGAGCTCACAGAAAAAATGTTCGCAGCTTCAGAGGCTTTGAATTTTGAGCGTGCGAAAGAACTACGTGATCAAATTCATCATATTGATGCGGTGATGCAAAAACAAAAAATGATGACGGCTGATCTCACGGATAAAGATGTGTTTGGTTTTCACTATGATAAAGGATGGATGTGTGTACAAGTCTTTTTTATTCGTCAAGGAAAGCTAATTGAACGAGACGTATCACTGTTTCCTTTTTACGGCGATGCGGCAGAAGATTTCCTATCCTTTATCGGTCAATTTTATTTGCAAAAAAATCATCCACTGCCAAAAGAAATATTAGTTCCTGTTGAAGTCGATGTGGAGCTCGTTTCGCAATTGCTGGCTGCTAAAGTGCTCCAGCCCAAGCGGGGACAAAAAAGAGAATTTGTTGATTTAGCAAGGAAAAACGCAGAGCTTGCGCTGCAGGAGAAATTTGCTCTCATCGAGCGAGATGAAGAACGAACGATCAAAGCCATTGAGCAACTAGGAGAGCAATTAGGAATTCCGACACCTAAACGGATTGAAGCATTTGATAACTCCAATATTCATGGTACGAATCCTGTTTCCGCTATGATTGTATTTGAAGATGGAAAACCTAACAAAAAAGAATATCGTAAATATAAAATAAAAAGCGTTGTCGGCCCTGATGACTATGCTTCTATGAAAGAAGTGGTCAGAAGGCGTTACGCGCGGTTATTAAAAGAACAATTACAGTTACCTGACTTAATTATTGTCGATGGTGGGAAAGGCCACATGGCCGCAGCGAAAGATGTGTTAGAAAACGAATTAAATCTCATGATCCCTGTTGCCGGTTTAGCAAAAGATGACAAGCATCGAACGTCTCAGCTTTTGTTAGGCGAACCACCGGTGGCTGTTGCGCTGCCTCGTAACTCTCAAGAGTTTTATTTACTCCAACGCATTCAAGATGAAGTGCATCGCTTTGCGCTTTCGTTTCATCGTCAAGTGCGCGATAAGGGGATGTTTTCTTCTAGTTTAGATCACATTCCTGGCGTTGGCGACAAGCGAAAAAAGCAGCTATTAAAAGCGTTCGGTTCGATTAAAAAAATAAAAGAAGCTTCTGTCGAAGATTTCCAAGAAGCAGGGATGCCTCAAAACGTTGCCGAGCAACTTTATAGGACTTTTTCATCAGAAGAATAAAAAATCATTGCTTTTTTAATAAGACCTTGATAGACTAATAACAAATTTTATAGACATGCCATACTTCAGTTTTGAAGTGATGGTAGAGGAGCAAAAACCAAGAGTACTTCATCTGAAAAGTAGGAGCTTTAAGGATGATGAAGAAAAGGGGATTTTTGCCGAAGTAATGAGCGCCTCCTAACGCTTCTTGCTGGACCTGCATTGAAGAAATGCAGAGCTGTCACGTCATTCTTGCCCGGGGAAGACGTGGAGAACTATCTCACATGAGGGGAAAACGAGCTGGCTTACTGTTGCGGATGAATAGAGCAGCAATAAGGTTTCTTTCCTTATTGCTGCTTTTTTGTATACAAAAAAGCAGCCTCCTATAAAGCGTGAGGAATCGTAGGGTGAATACGTGTGACGAATGAGAAAGGATGAACAACGTGGGCATCATACTACAAAAATTTGGCGGTACGAGTGTTGGATCAACAGAAAAAATTAAGCAGGCAGCGAAAAAAATCATTGCAACGGTAGAAGCAGGACATGAGGTTGTTGCGGTTGTGTCAGCAATGGGGAAGCAGACAGATGAGCTTGTTGCACTTGCAGCAGGCATCACCGAGCGTCCCTCAAAACGGGAAATGGATGTTCTGTTAACAACAGGAGAGCAGGTAACCATCTCCTTGCTTGCCATGGCGCTTCAAGAAGAAGGCTATGAAGCTCAATCATTTACCGGTTGGCAAGCAGGCATAGAAACCGAACCTGTACACGGCAATGCTCGCATTGCCGCGATCGATCCACAGCAACTTCAGAACAGTTTACAGGCGGGAAAAATACCAATTGTTGCTGGCTTTCAAGGCGTGACGACAGAACAACACATAACTACACTCGGGCGTGGTGGATCGGATACGACAGCAGTTGCGTTAGCGGCAGTGCTACGAGCAGATGTTTGTGAGATTTATACTGATGTTAGCGGAGTGTATACAGCGGATCCTCGCGTCATTCCGACGGCGCAAAAGTTAAAAAGAATTTCGTATGATGAAATGCTAGAGCTTGCAAATCTTGGTGCCGGTGTACTGCATCCTCGCGCAGTAGAATTTGCTAAAAACTATGGAATAACGCTTGAAGTGCGCAATAGTGCTAGTGATGAGCGAGGAACAATCGTAGAGGAGGACGTACAAATGGAAAATGGAACAATCGTAAGAGGTTTAGCGTTTGAGGGGAATGTGACAAAGCTAACGTTACGTCAGCTTCCTAGTCGTGAAGACACATTAGCCAATGTGTTTACGTTGTTAGCACAACATGGCATTAACGTAGATATTATTATTCAAAGTGTCAATGAAGAAAAAACAGATCTTTCGTTTTCTATTGATTCTACGCTTTTAACAGAGACGGTCTCTCTATTAACCTCTCATCAAGCATCATTAGGTTATGAAAAACTCATTGAGCAAGGAGAACTAGCGAAAGTTTCAATCGTTGGCTCTGGAATGATTTCCAATCACGGTGTGGCAGCAACGATGTTTCGTGCGCTCGCTGAGAAAAACGTATTTATTAAAATGGTCAGTACGTCTGAAATTAAAGTCAGTGCTGTCGTCCCACAAGCAGATATGGTAAAAGCAATTGAAACGCTTCATGATGTTTTCCAATTAGATGCACGTGAAGTTGTGCCTTCTTAAGTCCAAAAAGGGGCTGGGATATAAACAGCCTTAGCACATAAAAAATGGCTTGATCATCCGTTTCGATGATCAAGCCATTTTTTTATGTCGCTCGTTCGTTTTATTTTAGATTGTCTTGCGTAGATAAGCAGCCATCGAATGCACCATAAATTGGAATAGAGGGCATGCTCTTTTGTAAACGCGCGCAGGAGCACCCGATTCGCGCGCAGACCAGGTCCATTCGCGCGCAGGAGACCCCGGTTCGCGCGCAGACTAGGTCCATTCGCGCGCAGGAGACCCCGGTTCGCGCGCAGATCAGGTCCATTCGCGCGCAGACAAGGTAAATAGCCTCCAACAACATGAAAAAAAGAGAAAGATTATCTCGTAAATGCGCTCAAAAATGAGAAGAAATAGCGTAAAAGCTCATCAATAATGACGAAAAGAGTAAAGCGCACAGGAGTTTCCGATTCGAGCGCAGACCAGATCCATTCGCACGCAGGATCCCACAATTCGCGCGCAGACCAAGTCCATTCGCCCACAGGATCCCCCAATTCGCACGCAGACCAAGTCCATTCACCGCATGTGCCACGAAACAGAGGAAGTAGTGTCCCAGTCTCTTTTTTTTGTGCTGCTTACACCGTTACTGGTTCGTTAAGAAAATCAATTTCAAAGCCGAGATCTTCTAGTAATTGATGATCTGCTGTTGTTTCTTGTCCGTCTGTCGTTAAATAGTCACCAACAAAAATTGAATTCGCTGCATATAATCCAAGCGGCTGTAGGCTACGTAGATTGACTTCGCGACCACCTGAAATGCGAATTTCTTTTGTTGGGTTAATGAAGCGGAAGAGCGCAAGTACTTTTAAGCAGAAGCGCGGGTTAAGTTCATCTAAGTGTTCAAGTGGTGTACCAGGGATGGCATGCAAAAAGTTAACCGGAATGGAATCAGCATCGATTTCTCGCAGCGCTTCTGCCATTTTTACAATATCTTTATGGCTTTCGCCCATGCCAACAATGACGCCAGAACACGGTGAGATGCCAGCTTCTTTTACTTTTTCAAGAGTTGAAATGCGGTCATCGTATGTATGAGATTGTGTAATGTTCTCATGGTGATCACTTGACGTATTCACGTTGTGATTATAGCGTTCTACCCCTGCTTCTTTTAACGACTTTGCTTGTTTGTCATTTAATATGCCGAGGCAAGCACAAATTTTCATATTATAAGAGGACTTAATTTCTTTGACAGCTTCAATCACTGTATCTAAGTCACGTTGTAGGGGACCACGGCCGCTTGCTACGATACAATACGTGCGCACATTTTGGTTATAAGCTTTTTCGGCACCCTCAACAATCGCATCCTTATCCATCATTGTATACTTTTCAATAGGCGCCGTAGATACTGAGGATTGTGAACAATAGCCACAATCTTCCGGGCATAGACCGGATTTTGTATTAATAATTTTATTTAGTTTAACAAGCTTTCCGAAATAGTGCTTGCGAATGAGAAAAGCACCATGCAACAAAGGCAATAATTCATCATCATCACACGTGAGGATCGCAAGTGCTTCTTCTTGCGTTAATTGCTTACCATCAAGTACTTCTTTTCCTAGTTCTGTCCAGTTCAATGAAATGGCCTCCTTAATGTTAACTAACTTTTACTACAAGGTTAACATTAATGGAGTAGAAACCTTTTTGTCAATCTTTAAAAAGAAAACAGCCTCCTTTTTCTCTGAGAGAAAAAGGAGGCTGCGCTCATTTGTTAGATGCTGTCTTCTGTGTCATCTTTTCGGTCCCACTTCACAGTAAAATGAACTTTATGCTTTCGTTTGACCGTTTCATACGTTTCTGTAATGCACTTGCGGTGATATTGAATTTGTTCTGCAATAAACCCAGCTTCTAGACCGAACGTTACATCTTCTTTCATTTGAAAGCGTTTCGTAATAATTGGAGAAGATAGTTCAAATGTCATTTCATGCTTGTTCATTTCCAGGATGGTTAACGTTCCCCAACCGGCTTCAGCGAAAAAGTGAATAATTTCCTCAGCAGAATCTACTGGAAATTTACGGGCGAGGCTGCGACCGGCCCAATATAAAATATTGCGTTCCTCTTTCCCAAGCAATTCGGGAAGAAGAATGTGCTTGAGCACTTCATACGCGAACACAGGAACGCCAGATGCTGTTTGCTCAGCTTTTGCATCGGTTTGTTCTTCTTGTAACTCTATCTCTTCGTGTTGTTCCATTGTCATCTCCCCGCTTTCTACGTGTATCATTATAGCTTGTAATGCATAATATCTCTACCGATTCCGTGTGATTTGTCGAAAATTTGAACATTTTGATGCAGAGAGGTGTGAAAGAAATACGGTGATTTTTGAAGGTTTTATGTTACCGTTTTCTTGACGGTGTCAAGCGATGGGAGTACAATGAAACATGTTATAAGTTACTCATTAACTTTTACTTCTTGGTGGAGAGGAAACGCTTAGAGAGAATGAGGAAAAAAGTATTTTTTTGTCAGATGACGAAGGGCATTTAGAAAGGGGCAAATTGTATGGCAGGCAGTCGAAATTTTAACAACAGAAAACTTCACTCATTGCTGGGCGTAATCCCGGTCGGCTTATTCTTGATTCAGCATTTAGTAGTGAACAATTTTGCGACACGTAGTGCAGAATCATTTAACACAGCAGCGGAATTTATGGGCAACTTACCATTCCGTTATTTTTTGGAAGCGTTTATCATTTTCATTCCTCTTTATTTTCACGCGATTTACGGACTTTATATTACGTTTACGGCGAGTAACAATACGAGTCGATTCGGTTATTTCCGTAACTGGATGTTCCTCTTGCAACGTATCACCGGTGTAATCACGCTTATTTTCGTTTCATGGCACGTATGGGAAACGAGACTGGCAAACATGTTCTATGGAACGGAAGTAAACTTTGACATGATGGCAGACATTTTAAGTTCACCGTTTATGGTGGCGTTTTACTTAATCGGTATTTTATCTGCTGTATTCCACTTTGCAAACGGATTATGGTCGTTCTGTGTGAGCTGGGGTCTTACGATTACGCCTCGTTCACAACGTATTTCTACTTATGTAACAATGATCGTTTTTCTTGCGCTCGCCTTTGTTAGCGTACGCACCATTTTAGTTTTTGCGATGAGCAAATAGGAAAGGGTGAACCATTTTGAGTAAAGGTAATATTATTATCGTCGGCGGCGGTCTTGCAGGATTAATGGCGACGATTAAAGCGGCTGAAGCCGGTATGAAAGTTGATTTATTCTCACTAGTTCCTGTAAAACGTTCTCACTCTGTATGTGCACAGGGCGGAATTAACGGAGCTGTTAATACAAAAGGTGAAGGCGATTCACCGATGGTCCACTTTGATGATTCTGTGTATGGTGGAGACTTCTTAGCGAACCAGACACCAGTTAAGGCAATGTGTGAAGCTGCACCAGGAATCATTCACTTAATGGATCGTATGGGCGTTATGTTTAACCGTACACCAGAGGGACTACTAGATTTCCGTCGCTTCGGAGGAACTCAGCATCACCGTACTGCGTTTGCTGGTGCCACGACGGGTCAGCAACTTCTTTATGCACTGGACGAGCAAGTGCGCCGTTATGAAGTAGCAGGACTTGTTACAAAATACGAAGGCTGGGAATTTTTATCCGCTGTCGTTGACGATGAAGGCGTATGTCGTGGAATCACGTCTCAAAACTTAAAATCTATGGAAATTCATAGCTTTAAAGCAGACGCGGTTATTATGGCAACAGGTGGTCCTGGAATTATCTTCGGTAAGTCAACAAACTCTATCATTAACACAGGAGCAGCTGCAGCGTCTCTTTACCAACAAGGCGTTGACTACGCGAATGGTGAGTTTATTCAAATTCACCCTACAGCGATTCCAGGTGATGATAAACTTCGCTTAATGAGTGAATCAGCTCGTGGTGAAGGTGGTCGTGTATGGACGTACAAAGACGGGAAGCCATGGTACTTCCTTGAAGAGAAATATCCAGCATACGGTAACCTCGTACCACGTGATATTGCAACACGTGAAATATTCAGCGTATGTGTAGATCAAAAGCTAGGACTCAATGGCGAAAACATGGTATACCTTGATCTTTCGCATAAAGATCCAAAAGAACTTGATATTAAACTTGGCGGTATTATCGAGATTTATGAGAAATTCATGGGTGATGATCCGCGTAAAGTTCCAATGAAAATCTTCCCAGCTGTTCACTATTCTATGGGTGGCATGTGGGTTGACTTCAATCAAATGACGAACATTCCTGGTCTTTTTGCAGCGGGTGAGTGTGAGTATCAATACCACGGAGCAAACCGCCTAGGAGCGAACTCGCTTCTTTCTGCTATTTTCGGTGGTATGGAAGCAGGACCAGCAGCTGTTTCTTACGTAAATGGTTTAGCGAAGTCTTCTGAAGATCTTCCTTCTTCTGTATTTGAAGGACAAGTTCGTAAAGAGCAAGAGAAATACGATAACATTATGAGCTTGGATGGAACGGAAAATGCATACGTTCTTCATAAAGAGCTTGGTGAGTGGATGACAGCGAACGTAACCGTTGTTCGTTACAACGATAAGCTACAAGCGACAGACAACAAAATCCAAGAGCTTATGGAACGCTATAAAAAAATTAACATTAATGATACATCTAAATGGAGCAACCAAGGTGCATCGTTCACACGTCAATTGTGGCACATGCTACAACTTGGCCGTGTTATTACCCTTGGAGCGCTTAATCGTGATGAGAGCCGTGGGGCGCATTACAAGCCAGACTTCCCAGATCGTAACGATGAAGACTGGTTGAAAACAACGAGAGCGTCGTTTAACGCAGCAACAAACGGCCCTGACTTCTCGTATGAAGAAGTAGACATTCAATACATCAAGCCACGTAAACGTGACTACTCTAAAAAGAAAGAAGAGGTGAAATAATCCGTGAGTGCAAAAACCGTAAAATTTATCATCACACGACAAGACACTCCTGAAACATCACCTTATGAAGAGGAGTTCGAATTAGCGTATCGTCCGAATATGAACGTCATTTCTGCACTAATGGAAATTCGTCGTAATCCTGTGAACGCAAAAGGCGAAGCAACAACACCAATTACTTGGGAAATGAACTGTCTTGAGGAAGTATGTGGCGCGTGTTCTATGGTAATTAACGGCAAGCCACGTCAATCTTGTACAGCGCTTGTTGATAAATTGGAACAGCCGATTCGTCTGGCACCCATGAAAACATTCCCGGTTATTCGTGACCTTCAAATCGATCGTAGCCGCATGTTTAATGCGTTAAAACGAGTAAAAGCTTGGATTCCGATTGATGGAACGTACGATCTTGGACCAGGACCTCGTATGCCAGAAACGAAGCGTCAATGGGCCTATGAACTGTCTAAATGTATGACGTGTGGTGTTTGTTTAGAGGCGTGTCCGAACGTTAACAGTAAATCTGATTTCATCGGTCCAGCTCCACTTTCACAAGTACGTCTATTCAATGCTCATCCAACTGGGGCTATGAATAAAGCGGAACGTTTAAATGCGCTAATGGAAGATGGCGGCCTTGCTTCTTGTGGTAATTCACAAAACTGTGTCCAATCGTGTCCAAAAGGCATTCCACTAACAACGAGCATTGCGGCGCTGAACCGTGATACTACGTTCCAAGCCTTTAAGAACTTTTTTGGCAGTGACTCTGTTTAATAGAAATAAACAAACAAACGATCGGAGCGTCCGGTCGTTTGTTTTTTTGCGCATATAAAAAAGCTTCTACTGCATAAGATGAAGACAATTGTATCTTCTCTCTCATGCCAACAAGCCGACAAACGTTACGAAGCATCCGTGTCATTCGCGGAAATAAACGAAAAGTTGATCTTTTTCAATGAACCAAGTCACTTATAAAACGTCTGAACATAGTATATGTTGACTAAATACTTCCAATATACTTTCTAGTACGTTGGCGGTTCTTAAACCCTAGCAAGGAGGGGTGAAATCATTGAAGGAGAAACACTACCGGCCGAAGCCTCTACTTACAAAGCGTGAAAGAGAAGTTTTTGAGCTACTCGTCCAAGACAAAACGACGAAAGAAATCGCAGAACAACTTTTTATTAGCGAAAAGACCGTTCGGAACCACATTTCCAACACAATGCAAAAGCTTGGGGTTAAAGGACGTTCCCAAGCTGTTGTTGAGCTATTAAGGCTCGGGGAATTAGAAATTTAGTCAAGCGGCGGCTTTCCTTAGAAAGCCGTTTTTTCTATGAGCAAAATAGAAGAAGTGTCAATGGAAGTTTTAACAATTGATTCTGCTTCTTTTTTCGGCTATGATTGAATCATTGTAGATTTTGCGGCTTACAGCTTGAAAGGACGGAAAGAGATGAATGGACCCTTTCAAATTAAAAAAAACTTAAACAACAATGCAGTCATTGCTGAAAATCAACTTGCTCAAGAAGTTATTATGATTGGGAAAGGCATCGGCTTTGGGAAGAAACCAGGTGACGTTCTCTCAAGTGCTGATGGTGATAAGCTGTACTTGCTAACGAACGAAAAGGAACAAGAGCAATATAAAGATCTAGTGCATTCACTGGATCCTGCTTTTATTGAATTGATGAATGAAGTCATTGCTCATATTGAGCGAAAAATGCAAACGTCGCTCAATGAACATATTCATGTTGCACTCACCGATCATATGGCTTTTGCCGTTAAGCGTCTTAAGCAAGGGTTGGATATAAAAAATCCTTTTCTATCGGAAACAGAATCACTCTATCCGAAAGAATTTTCAGCAGCAGAAGAAGTAATAGCTATGATTAATGACGCGTTAGGAATCATTTTACCAGAAGGAGAAGTAGGGTTTGTCGCGCTGCATATTCATAGCGCTGTAACCAACAAAAGCTTATCTGCCCTAAATGAAAACTCACGTTTAATCAATACGCTAGCTGATTTAATTGAAGGAGCGCTTGCCATTACGCTTGATCGGAAAAGCATTAATTATTTACGGCTCGTCCGTCACTTGCGGCACACGATTGAACGGGTAGAAACAGGGGAGCAAGTTAACTCACAGGAGCGACTTGCAAATGTGTTGAAAGAAGAATATCCTCTATGTTATAATCTTGCTTGGAAGTTAATCAAAGTAATGCAAACAACATTAAAGAAGCCAATTCCCGAAGCGGAGGCTGTGTATCTTACGATGCATTTGCAAAGGCTTACTTAAATAGGGTAAAGCTTTTACTTTACGTGTTACTGATTCGATCAGGCATGAGTGAAGAAAAAGTGTAGTATGGAATCTTTTCGGATAAGCTATAGCTATATCTGAACAGGTTACTTCTATGCTTTTATTCGCTCATGCTTTTTTTCATGTTCACGTTAACCGCTTCCATAAAATAAAAAAAGGGATTCAAGGAGGGAAATATTATGTGGAAAGCACTATTTGGTGTTTTGCAACGTATGGGTAAAGCATTAATGCTTCCAGTTGCAATCTTGCCAGCAGCAGGTTTATTACTTGCGTTTGGTAACGCTTTTAAAAACCCAGCGTTAACAGACCGCATTCCAGCATTAAAAGCAGATTGGTTCCAACTCGTGGCAACAGTTATGGAAAACTCAGGGAACATCGTGTTCGCCAACCTTTCATTACTATTTGCCGTTGGGGTAGCTGTCGGCTTAGCTGGTGGTGAAGGGGTAGCCGGTCTGGCTGCTATTATCGGTTACTTAATTATGAATACAACGATGGGTGCAATTAAAGGCATTACGCCTGATATGTTAAAAGGTCACCCAGAATATGCAAGTGTTCTAGGTATTCCAACGCTGCAAACAGGTGTATTCGGTGGGATTATCGTCGGGATATTAGCGTATCTCCTGTATAAACGCTTTTATCGAATTGAACTTCCGCAATACTTAGGATTCTTTGCAGGGAAACGTTTCGTACCAATTATTACAGCGGTATGTTCGTTACTGCTAGGAATTCTAATGGTGTTCATTTGGCCGTACGCGCAACATGGCTTGAACACATTCTCACACTTTATGCTTGATTCGAACCGTACGCTTGCAGCCTTTATTTTCGGTGTCATTGAGCGTGGATTAATTCCATTTGGTTTACACCATATTTTCTACTCACCGTTCTGGTTTGAATTTGGTGAATATACGAATAAAGCAGGTCAACTCATTCACGGTGACCAAAAGATTTTCTTTGAACAAATTAAAGATGGTGTACCGCTTACAGCAGGAACATTTATGACAGGTAAATTCCCATTCATGATGTTCGGTCTTCCAGCAGCAGCGCTTGCGATGTACCATGAAGCACGTCCAGAGCATAAAAAATTAGTAGCAGGAATCATGGGTTCAGCAGCATTAACTTCTTTCTTAACAGGGATTACTGAACCTCTTGAATTTACGTTCTTATTCGTAGCTCCAGTACTATTTGCGATTCACGCAGTCTTTGCAGGATTGTCATTTATGACAATGCAACTGTTAAATGTTAAAATCGGGATGACATTCTCCGGTGGTGTTATTGACTACTTGCTATTTGGGGTCCTACCAGGGCGCACGCAATGGTGGCTCGTTATCCCAGTAGGTCTCGTACTAGCTGTTATTTACTACTTCGGTTTCCGTTTCGCGATTCGCAAGTGGAACTTAAAAACACCAGGTCGTGAAATCGTGGACGATGAGGTAGAAACGAATGTATCTTACTCAAACGAAGGCTCACTTGCAGCGAACGTACTTGAAGGTTTAGGTGGTAGTGCAAATATCTCTAACCTTGATGCGTGTATTACACGTTTACGTGTGTCTGTAAACGACGCGAAAAATGTCGATAAAGATCGATTGAAAAAATTAGGTGCATCGGGCGTCCTCGTTATGGGGAATAACATTCAAGCCATTTTTGGTACACGTTCTGACTCACTGAAAAGTGAAATTCAAGACGTAATGGCTGGGAAAGTGGTAGCAAGCAAAAAAGAACCAGTAACGGAAAAAGTAGAAATGGAAAAAACTACTGCGGCACCAGCGATTGAAGAGCGTTTCGTTTCGCCACTTCAAGGGAAACTAATGCCTATCACTGACGTTCCGGACCAAGTATTCTCTGGAAAAATGATGGGTGATGGTTTTGCTGTGGAGCCAGTTGATGGCACAGTGGTTGCACCTGTTAACGGTAAAATCATGAACATTTTCCCAACAAAACATGCGATCGGCATCGTATCGGATGGCGGACGCGAAGTATTAATTCATTTTGGAATTGATACGGTAAAATTAAAAGGTGAAGGTTTTGAAACGCTTGTTAGCGAAGGAGACCTTATTGAAGAAGGACAGCCATTACTTAAAGTCGATCTTGACTTTATTAAAGCAAATGCACCTTCTGTCATTACACCAGTTATTTTCACGAACCTTGCTGAAGGTGAAAGCATCCAACTTGATAAATCAGGCATGGTTGCCCAAGGTGAGCAAGACATTATTACCATTAAAAAATAAGCAAAGGGGTCATTATCATGGCAGAAAAAACATTTAAAGTAACAAGCGATTCTGGAATTCACGCACGTCCAGCAACAGTACTAGTAAACCAAGCAGGACAATTTAGCTCAGATATTACACTTACATTCAACGGTAAAAACGTAAACTTAAAATCCATCATGGGTGTTATGAGCCTTGGAATCCAAAGTGGAGCAGAAATTACAATTAAAGCAGAAGGATCTGACGCTGATGATGCAATCGCAGCGATCGATAATGTTATGAAAAAGGAAGGACTTGGTGAGTAATGTCTGAAAGAATTTCAGGTATTGCTGCATCAGCAGGCATTGCAATTGCGAAAGCATTCGTGCTTGAAAACCCTGAGTTAACGATTGTTAACACAACGTCTAGCGATAGCGCTCAAGAAATTGAACGTTTCATGAAAGCTATTGAAAAGGCAAAAGGTGAACTTCAAGTGATTAAAGACAACGCATTGCAACAATTAGGAGAAGATAAGGCAGCAATCTTTGCTGCCCATCTTCTTGTACTTGAAGATCCAGAGCTTGTAGATGCAGTAAAATCAAAAATTGAAAACGAGCAAGCGAGTGCAGAAAAAGCAATGGACGATGTGTCATCTATGTTCATTACAATGTTTGAGCAAATGGATAATGAGTATATGAAAGAACGTGCAGCAGACATTCGTGACGTTTCAAAACGTGTGCTTGCTCATCTTCTTGGTGTTGTATTCACAACTCCAGCGACGATTGCCGAAGAAGTGATTATCATTTCAGAAGATTTAACGCCATCGGATACGGCCCAATTAAACCGTAAATATGTTCTTGGCTTTGCGACCGACATTGGTGGACGTACCTCTCACTCGGCGATTATGTCACGCTCAATGGAAATTCCAGCGATCGTTGGAACGAAAGTTGTCACGTCAAAAATCAAAAATGGTACACCACTTATTATTGATGGCATCGACGGAGAAGTCATTGTGAACCCAACGGAAGAGGAAGTAGCTACGTACCGTCAAAAGCAAGAGGATTATAAAGCACAAAAAGCAGAATGGGCAAAACTTGTTAACGAGCCGACAACGACAGCTGACGGTCAACATGTAGAGCTAGCTGCAAACATAGGAACACCTCAAGACGTTCAAGGTGTGTTAGAAAACGGTGGAGAAGGCGTTGGTCTTTACCGCACAGAGTTTCTTTATATGGGGCGCGATCAACTCCCTACAGAGGAAGAGCAATTCTCTGCGTATAAAGAAGTGCTGGAAAAAATGGAAGGAAAACCGGTCGTCATCCGTACGTTAGACATCGGTGGAGACAAAGAGCTTCCTTACCTTGACTTACCGAAAGAAATGAACCCGTTTTTAGGATTCCGTGCGGTTCGTCTTTGTCTTGAACAACAAGAAATGTTCCGTACACAACTTCGTGCGCTTCTCCGTGCGAGCTCATACGGCAACTTGAAAATTATGTTCCCAATGATTGCAACGCTACCGGAATTCCGAGCAGCGAAGCAAGTATTGTTAGAAGAAAAAGCGAAGTTAGAAGCTGAAAACATTACCGTTTCAGACAGCATTGAAATTGGTATCATGGTAGAAATTCCTTCTACAGCTGTACTCGCTGATCGCTTTGCGAAAGAAGTGGATTTCTTCTCGATTGGAACGAATGACTTGATTCAGTATACGATGGCTGCCGATCGCATGAACGAACGCGTATCGTATTTGTATCAACCGTACAATCCATCGATTTTACGCTTGGTTTCTATGGTTATTAAAGCCGCTCATAAAGAAGGAAAATGGGTTGGTATGTGCGGTGAAATGGCCGGTGATCCTATTGCGATTCCAATTTTGCTCGGTCTTGGATTGGATGAGTTTTCAATGAGTGCAACATCTATTTTGCCAGCGCGCACACAACTTTCTAAAATTTCAAAAGCACATGTGGCTCAACACATGGATACTATTTTAAATATGGATACAGCAGAAGAAGTAGTAGCATTTGTGAAGCAAAACTTCTAATGAGAAAGGCTGACTTCAAAGTGAAGTCAGCCTTTTCTATTGACAAATTGGGTGTTATTTCTTTATTTTAGAAGCTGGTATGTATTTTAGCGCAAGATGATTTCAGAAGCCTCTTAGTTTCGAACCATCCGCGCAAGCACGCTCTACAGACAAAGGAAGAGGCGAAAGAATAATGAATAAACCAATAGGCGTAATCGACTCTGGAGTCGGTGGGCTGACGGTCGCACGTGAAATGATGAGACAACTTCCGAAAGAAGAAATTTATTATGTAGGTGATACGGCGCGTTGTCCGTATGGGCCTCGTCCACTTGCAGAAGTGAAAACTTATACGATGGAAATGATTCAATTTCTAATGACTAAAGGAATTAAAATGCTCGTCATTGCCTGCAACACGGCAACTGCTGCCATCTTAGAAGAAGTGAAACAAACGTTAGATATCCCGGTTATTGGTGTCATTCATCCTGGAGCACGCAGTGCCTTGAAGGTGACGAATAACTTAGAAATTGGTATTATCGGTACGATTGGAACGGTAAAAAGCAAAGCGTATGAAGTAGCACTAAAAGAAATTCAACAAGATGTTTCTGTTCATAGTCTTGCCTGTCCTCCCTTCGTCCCACTTGTTGAAAATGGAGAATGGACAGGGGCAACAACAAGAGCAGTCGTCGAAACGACGCTAGCTCCTTTAAAGGAAACGCCAATTGATACCTTAATTTTAGGCTGTACGCATTATCCGTTATTGCGTTCTGTAATTGCTGAAGTAATGGGCGAGGGTGTGGAATTAATTTGTTCAGGTGCTGAAACAGCACGTGAAGTGTCTGTCATTCTCGATCATTCAGAACTCCTTTATACGGGTGAGAGAATGCCTCTTCATCGTTATTATTCCACAGCAAGCAATGGAAACTTTAAAGAAATTGCCAATCAATGGATGGAAGTTCCTGTTGAAGATGTGGAACATATTTCATTAGGAGAGTTATAGGAACGAACGAAAAGAGTGTTTTCATTCCGTGTGAATGAGAATGCTCTTTTTTTAATGCAACTGGTCTAAAACGCCTAATAGCTCGTATACATACTAGTACAACCATTCGGGGAGGGAAGAAGTATGCGCAAATCGTTAAAGATTGGCGGGCCAATTCTTGCTGTTTCCGCTTCTTTATTGTTATCAGGATGCGGGCTAGGCTTTGGAAAAGAGGAGGCAAGTAAACAGATTGATCCACCACCAGCGCTTTCACATAAAAAAGAAACACAACCGAAATCAAAGGCAACAGCTGCTAGTGAAAAAAATAAAGTCAAACGTCAGCTCTATTTATTTGATAGCAACGGGCTCGTCGTACCGCAAATGCTACCATTGCCAAAGTCAGGAATGGCTGCGAAGCAAGTGCTACAATATTTAGTAAAAGATGGTCCTGTCACGCAAATGCTACCAAATGGCTTTCAAGCCGTATTGCCGACTGATACGCGCGTATTAGATGTGACTGTTGAAAAAGATGGAACAGCGGTAGCGAATTTTTCGAAAGAATTTAAAGAATACCGCGCACAAGATGAACGCAAGCTATTACAAGCGATTACGTTTACCCTAACACAATTTGAAGCAATCAAAACAGTCAAAATTCAAATTGAAGGTCACGATCAAAAGGATATGCCACTGCAGCATACGCCAATTGGGGAAGGTGTCTCACGAAGCGATGGCATTAATATTGAAAATGGCGCTGTGACCAACATGGCGCACAGCAATACAGCTACTTTATATTTTGTAGCGCAAAATAGCAGCAATACTACGTACTATGTCCCGGTTACGCGACGTATAGCCGTCAATGAGAATCAGGATGCGGTCGCTGCTGCCGTTCAAGAGCTCATTGAAGGACCAACAAGTGAAAGCCATTTACTTAGCGATGTACGCAATGACGTGAAGCTTATGAATAAACCCGTTGTAAAAGATGGCGTCGTAACGTTGAACTTCAATAAAGCCATTTTAGGAAATAAAGCCGCAAATATGATTGATGATGAAGTATTAAAGCCACTCGTACTTTCTTTAACAGAAATTGAAGGAGTTAAAAAAGTAGCAATCCAAGTGGATGGCAAAGCTTCTTTAAAGAATCAAGCAGGTAAATCATTAACTGCACCAGTGTCGCGAACAGAAATTGTCGAAACAGGTGAATTTTAATAACAAGCATACTATGGTACGATGAAGAGGGGACCCATTACCCCTCTCTTTTTTTATGGAAAACGATGTTTGAAAAGAAGGCAGGAGACTTGCAATGAGAAAAGATGAACGAGCTTGGAATGAGATGCGACACATCCAAATAGAGCCTCATTATTTAAAACACCCAGAAGGTTCTGTATTAATTACCGTGGGTGATACGAAGGTTATTTGCTCAGCAAGTATCGAAGAGCGTGTGCCCCCTTTTCTACGAAATCAAGGCAAAGGTTGGATTGCGGCCGAGTATGCCATGTTACCCCGCGCCACACAGCAACGAACAATTCGAGAATCAAGTAAAGGCAAAGTAACGGGACGAACGATGGAAATTCAACGGCTGATTGGTCGTGCATTACGTGCGGTTGTTGATTTAGAGGTGCTTGGTGAGCGCACAGTATGGATCGATTGCGATGTCATTCAAGCAGACGGCGGGACGCGAACAGCTTCCATTACAGGCGCGTACGTAGCAATGGTCTTAGCTTTTGGAAAACTGTTAGAGCAAGGCAAACTTAAAAAAATGCCAGCAACAGATTACTTAAGTGCTATTTCAGTGGGCATGAATAAAGAGCGCGACGTGTTGCTTGATTTAGATTATGAAGAAGATTCAACTGCAGCCGTCGATATGAACATTATCATGACCGGCAGTGGAGAATTTGTTGAATTACAAGGAACAGGTGAAGAATCACCTTTTTCGTATCGTGAACTAGAGCGTTTAGTAGCGCTAGGAAATGATGGAACACGACAATTAATGGCATATCAACAAGAGATTATTGGGAACCTTATGAAGGAGGACAACCTATCATGAAACAGTTAATTGTAGCAACGAAAAATGCCGGCAAAGCAAAAGAGTTTCAAACGATGTTTGCTTCTCTTGGTATTGAAACCTTATCATTATTAGATCTTGAGCAAGCACCTGATGTAGAAGAAACCGGCATTACGTTTGAAGAAAATGCAAAATTAAAAGCAGAAGCAATTGCGAAGGCCTATAATGTGCCCGTCATTGCTGATGATTCAGGACTTGAAATCGAGGCGCTTCATGGCGAGCCTGGTGTTTTTTCAGCACGCTATGCGGGTATGGATAAGAGTGATGAAAAAAATATTGATAAAGTGCTTGAAAAAATGCGTGGCGTCGCTGACGGTCACCGCAAGGCCCGTTTTGTGTGCGCGCTAGCTGTCGCGCGCCCGGGCAAAGAAACAATCATTGTGGAAGGCTATTGTAACGGGCACATTGGCTATGAACGCAAAGGAAATAACGGCTTCGGATATGATCCGATTTTTATGATTAATGATACAACATCAATGGCCGAATTATCCAAAGATGAAAAGAATGCCATTAGCCATCGAAGAGACGCATTAAATCAATTGGAACGTCAAGTACGTGCACTATTTTAGGAGGGGAACGTGGAGTGAAAGTTCTAATCGTCAGTGATAGTCATGGGTATAGAGAAGAGCTACAGCAAGTGAAAGAGCGTCATCAGCATGAAGTGGAGCGCATGATTCACTGTGGAGATTGTGAACTAACCGCTGATGCGAAGGAAATGGCAGGCTTTGTTGTCGTCAAAGGAAATATGGACTACGCGGCGCCAGATTTACCAACCGAAGCAATTGAACTCATCGGTGATGCGTGTTTTTACATTACACACGGTCATCTCTTAAACGTAAAAGAATCCCTTGTCTCTCTTACATATCGTACGGAAGAAACAGGAGCAGAAGTTGCTTGTTTCGGTCATTCACATGTCGCTCATTGCTTTGAAACGAATGGAACGATTTATATTAACCCAGGAAGTCTTCGCTTGCCGAGAGAGCGGACTGAAAAAACGTATGTACTATGTGACATTGATGACCAATACATTACGGTTCACTATTTAACATTAGAAACAGGTGAAGAAGTAACCGATCTGCAACGACAATTTCCTCGTAAAGCGAATGTGTAACATAGTATTACGAAAAATTAAACATGGGGAGAAGTTTTCTCCCCAAAACTGTTGACATCTTTATCATCCTATAGTATATTTAGTTATGTCGCTGATGTTAGTGACATTCATCTTAATGTGCGGGTGTAGTTTAGTGGTAAAACAAGAGCCTTCCAAGCTCTGGTCGTGAGTTCGATTCTCATCACCCGCTCCATTTGCTAGTTCTCACGTTGCAATGGAAACAAAGGCGCAAGACTTTTACTTCCAGAAAGTCAAAACTTGAACTGAACGTATATAGTTTTCCTACAGAGGAAAACGAACCTGTGTGCCCGCAGCGCTCTGTCATCGCAAGATTTGCATTACTAGGCGGAAAGGGCTCTAAAATACATACTAAGTCCCAGTAGCTCAGCAGGATAGAGCATACGCCTTCTAAGCGTACGGTCGGGGGTTCGAATCCCTCCTGGGACGCCATTTACTTACATGTTAACCCTTGAAATGACAGGGTTTTGGACAGATAAGGGATGCTAACACAGATTAGAACACTGTGGGAGTATCCTCTTTTTTATGCCTATATATATTTCAGTAAAAGTTCTGTTGCCTCTAACTATGCTTTATAAATGGGGGAGACAGTATGACAAAGAAAAAAGGTATTTTTAATGTAGATGCAGACATTAATCTGTTTCAAAAAGAAAATATTTCAGGTATACAGAAAAAATTATCTGCTACAAAGGCATCTACATCAGTTACAGCAAGTGTGAAAGTTGGCAGAGACTTAGACAGTGTTATGCAAATAATAATTCAGCAAATGACAGTGAGTGGTTACAGAGAGAGAACTATGAGGGACTATGTAACCTACATGGAACAGTTTAGGAAAGCTACAAATGTTGAATACCTTGAGAATATTACAACAGATAGTATTTATTTGTGGCTCAATTCAATGGCAGTATCTAATCAGACTAAGCTCACAAGGCTCAAATGTTTAAAAGCTATTCTGGGTAAATGTTTTAATAATGGGTGGTTTAGCTCAAAGTTTTGGCATGGTATTAATATTAAAGTTGATAAGCAGGTTAAAAAAGGTGCTAAGAAAGATGATGTCATGGTTCTTCTATCTTTGTTAGACTTAAATACCTTTATTGGATTAAGGGATGCTGTAGCAGTGCTTACTCTGTATAGAACAGGTGTTAGGATTAATACATTAGGACAACTGCAAGAAAGGCATGTTGATTTTGACAATAAGGTACTCTGTATGGAGGGAACAATTTTAAAAAACCATAAAATTTTAAAGTTGCCTCTTGATGATGAATTACTACATTTGCTAAAGGTTCTAATTAACCAGAACAATAAAATAAGAGCATATTATGGACAGAAAAATTCATACATGTTCATAGGCTACAAAGGAACTTCTCTTAATACAAAGTCCACAAACAATGCCATTTCAAAGCAGTTAAATAAATATGCTAAAAAGTATGGGTTAAATAACATTAATCCTCATGCCCTTAGAAGGGGCTATGCAAAGACTTTATTAGAAAAAGGGGCAAACCTTGCATTAATCTCTAAAGCCCTAGGACACTCTAACCTAGCTGTCACAACTCAGTATTTAGACTTAGATGTTGAGGAAGTTGCTGATAACCTCAGGGAGTACTTATAATACCTTACCTCCTGCTGTTTTAGTAGGGGGCTTTTTGTATGTTTCTGTATTTTTAAATCCAAAAATTAGTAGTATATTGGATGTACAAGGTGGTGAAGATAGATGAAAAATATTGAGATGGACACTTGGCTAGATGAGATGCTCAAGTTAGGGGAAAGTTTTACTTTTGAAAATGGAAAAGCTAAACATGAAATGTATGAGTTATGGACTAGCAAAGCAAGAGAGTTCCTTTTAGTTAATGAATATCTAACAGAGGACAAGGTTGCTAAAAAGCCTTTTCATGATGATGAGGGCTATTACATGCTATTGTCAGGCTACCTTACTAGAATTTACTTAAGTAACAGTGGATTATTGTAAGGAGAACAGAGGATGCTGATTAAGTCAGCTCCTTTTTTTGTTTTGTTTCTCTTATTAGGTAGAGACCTTGATTGTTAATTTAGTTTTATATAAATCTTAATAGCTTAGTTTGTTTATCATGTAATTATAGTACAAAAGTAGTGCATTCATTGGGATTTATTGTATTATTATAAATGTGTTTTAAAAACAAGGGGGGACTTAAATTGGATAACAATAATTTATTAAAAAGAATCCAAGAGCTTGAAGAAACTATAGAAGTACTTACTTTTAGACAGAACTTACTGTTTTCAAATACATCTGTTGATAGAGCCATTTATGAATATGAAATTACAAAAAAACAGTACAACCTTATTATGGATTTACTGGATAGGTACAGAACTAAAATAGATAACAAAGAAAAGGTTAGTCATGGGAAATTTGAGGATGAGATGTATGAAATAGTTCCTCAACATAGTGGGAATTATCATTTTGTTGAATCATTAACTAGAGCATTTTGGGAAAATGACAGATGGGAAGAAGTGTTTGATGAGCTGTATAGAGTATTGCCAAAATATCAGCACATAAAAAAAGGGTTTTAACATATGGGTAGCTTGTTAAATGGGTTAGGTAATATAGCAGATATAATAGGAATTCTATCAGGCATTGTAGCAGTAGTAGCTTGGTTAAAAGCAAGAAAGCATGCAGATAGGGCTAGTGATACACTTGAAATAATACAAAATTATAGAAAAGTTGAGGTCTTTACAGAAGTTAATAAGAAGCTAGAGCAAATTAGATTGGCAATCAGAAGTGTAAGTCCTGATAATAGGGCAACTAATTATCAGAAAAGGTATAAGGAATTAGAAACAACTTTAGGAGAAATAATTCATGCAATTCCCTTGAAGAATAATGAACTAATTGAAAAGATGAGGGAAGTTGAAAAAGAAATCAGAGTATATGGAGATAATAATGAGAAGTTAGTTGGAGATGCTCAATATGCTGTTTTAGATTCAATTGACTTTGTAACAACTGGTTTAAAAGGCTTGATGGAAGAGTTAAGACAAGAAAATTAATATCTCTATGGATGTAATTAGTAATCATAATTACTAAGTCTAAAATCAGATACATAAAAAAGAAGGGAGCATTTAGTTGCTCTCTTCTTGTTTTCCTGATAATAAATCAAGTAGCAAATTCACTTTTTTAAACAGCTCATCAAATGTTATGATAGTTACACTTTTCATTTCTTTTCTATACCATTCAAATGACTGTAATTTCTGTTCTTCAAGGTCATCCATCTTCCCCGCAATAACAACACACATAGGGTTGAAAACTTTAAAATCTTTATCAGAACTACCTCTTAATGTACTGTATTCTCTTTGTAATGTTTCCTTGTACCCTAATACCTGAACAATTGCTCCAGTTAAATTACTGTGGATAGAGTAAATATTTTGCCTGTACTTACCTGAGAGTAAATCAGTGTTGGGTGTTTTAATTTCAATTAATGCAACATCATTAGATAAATCATTCTTAAACATGAAATCTACTACTTTTCCACCTTTATTTCCAATTCCTTTACCACCTACATAGGCTTTATCTGCAAAGAGTAACATAGGGCTAGCAAATATTTGGCTTAATACCCAAGAATTTTCAGTAAAAACCCTTTGCCAAAACTCCTCATCAGTATTGTCTGAATTATCATGCCAGACCTTTAATAACTTTCTAATATTTGTAATTCCAATTAGGTTATTAAGTTTGTCTAATTCATTTCCCTTAACTTCTAATAATCTTGAGATTATATCTTCTGAATTTTTAGTGTTAGCCATCCATTCAAATGTCTGCTTAACTAATTCTTGCTTGTTTTCATCCAATAGAGCTTCAAATAAGGTGCTATCTTTTTTAAACATTTCTATGACTTTTTGCAATTGGCTATTTGCTTTGGTAAAGAAACTTCTACCCTGAACAATTCCATATTCTCTATGAATTTTGTAGTAAGCATCTGCCTCAGTCATTAGTTTGAGCATTTCTTCTGACTTTAACTCAAGTTTGATTCCCTCATATGCTTTTAGAGATGAAAGGTTAAAATCTTTGAAATCTTCCCACATATCAGCTTTTTTCTTTTTTTGAAAGATAAAGCAACCATTTACTGGTGCATTGATATCCTTTTGATTATTTACAATTTGAGGTCTGAATATTAATCTAGTTAAACTATTCTCTCTTAAAATAATGTCAGTCCCCATTGCAGAATCCTTAGATGTAGAATTTAAAACAATTTCCATCATATTGACTCCTTTTTTAGATAAATTATACCATTAGAATACATAAATTGTAATTTTTATAGTAGATTAGGTTATAATTGACTCAAACTGTATAAGGAGAATATCAAACATGGTTATTAAAAATGAGTTTATCTATTGGCTTGAAAATAATAGAAACATAGTTCCATATTCAGTCAACAGGTATGCTAATGCTATAGAAACAATTAGCTCTGAATTAACTAGTTATGGAATGGATGAAATGAACCTTTACAATGTGGAAGAGCCTTTAGTTATTAATTCTGTCATAAAAGAACTTCAAGAAAGTAATGAATTTCTCCAAAAGAATAAAAATGGAAATAGAATGTATAGTGTTTCATTAAACCACTATCGAAGGTTTCTTGAATACACTCAGACTATTGAATATCAAACAGAGCTATTAAAGGATGAAATAGAGTATGAAAAGCAGATTAAGCAAAATATATCCAATGAAAATAGACCTGTAAACATTATAGATACTAAACAGGATAGACCAAAATATAGGACTGTTAAAAACAAAAAAATTTGGAGCAGGAATCCTAAATATGCAATTGATGCAGTCACTGATGCAGATTACTTATGTGAGGTAGATAATCACCATACTCACTTTACATCTAAGTTTAGCCAAAGAAACTATGTAGAGGCTCATCATATAATTCCTATGAAATTTCAAGAACAGTTTGACTGTAGCATAGATGTACATGCAAACATTGTTTCCCTTTGTATGGTCTGTCATAAGAAGTTACACTTTGGTCATTTTGAGGATAAAGTGGATATGTTAGAAGAGTTATATTTAAAGAGAATAGAGAGACTTAATAACTCAGAAATTCAAGTATCATTAGAGGAATTACAGAGTTTTTATAGATAAAGACTGTTGAATAATTACAGTATACTGGAATACATTGACAAATAAGTTTCCTCTGATGATAATTGTTTTATTATATGCAAATGCCATATAGCTATGAGAGATGGATTTAGTATATGGAACAGGGATTAGAAATAAACTTTAAAAAATTAGATAAAGCAACTGTTATTGAGATAGGTAAGTTGAATGTCTCCAGATTAGCAAGGGCATTAGTGGAGTTTAATGATGGTATACCTAGGAAGCCATTGGCAAGTGAGATTAATCATGATGGTAGGTTAAAGGAGTTTCAACAATATCCTAAAGGTACAAAAGTTAAGTCAAATGGTGAGGTAGTTAAAGGGAGCTAAAAAGGCTCTCTTTTTTGTACCTTCCTGCTGAAACTTGAAGAAATAGCACTTTGTGACAATTAGGTTAGGTAGCAGTCCTGTAGCTGAGTAACCTGATAGAGTCCTCCAGATGCTGAAAAAATGGAATATATATGTTTTATAGCCTTCCCTCATGTCCTCAGAGGGGGTGTCCCCCATGGTAGGGGGGTGATTAGCATCAGGCTTTTCAATTAGCTCATACAACCTTGAATCCCTTTTAGTGTGACCATTTTTTATTATCAAGTTTTTACTGCACAATGCAAACAATTCAGAGTGTTTTATGCAGTCTGTCTGAGAGGTGATAGGAGCTGTTGCATATAAAGAAAGAGACAGACACCATTACAGCATCTGCCTGACCCCAACTTATATACCTATTGATAATCCTGTAGTTACTTTGTTTGCCTCATCTTGAGTAACACCAATGTACCTTAATGTTACTGCTTGTGAGCTGTGGTTAAAGATATACTGGAGCAAAGCTAAGTCTACATCCTGTTTGTATGCCATGTAACCAAAGGTCTTTCTAAGGCTATGACAGCTTAGTGTAATGCCTACCATATCTCCTGCATAAGCTACTATTCTGTGAGCCTGTACCCTGCTTATAGGCTTACTCCTATCCTTATTACTGTAAAAGAGGAAGTCCCCCTCAACTAATCCCTCTGCCTCAACATAATCCCTTATCAGTAGCTGTAGCTTAGGGTTAAGCTCAATCAACTTTTCCTTATTGGTCTTTTCCTCTCTGTTCTTCCAGATACCTCTCAAGCTGTCCTTAACATTAGTCCTCAGTATGTCAGATATTCTAAGTCCTGTATTTAAACTGTAAGCTAACAGTAAATACTGCTTTGAACCTTTTTTATAGACTTCCATAACATCCTTAATCAGTTTCATATCAGTTATTGGCTGAGCTGTATTCACTTTTATTCCCCCTACTATATGTACAATTAATGTAATAGTTAAGACTCATTATGTTACATAAATCCTTGTCTATAACTATCATAGCAGTTATAGGCTGATATAACAATAATCTACAGGTAACATAATTACATTGTGTTACATTTTTTTAGTCTGACAAGCAAGAGCTAATACAATCAAAGTAAAGGAAAACTGTTCTTTTTGTTCCTCTTTTGTTTGAGGAGGATAGAGTAGAGGACACCTTTTAAATGCAGTCATGGCAATGGTTTAAGGGAATTGAATAACAGTTCCTATGCAAAATTTTACTGAAAGGAGAGGCTTAAAGAGGGCTGATTTCTTGGGAATTTACAAGTATAATGGATATAAATGGATAATGTTGGAGGGGGAAGATGAGGATGTGCTTGTGTATTTCTGGTATTGAAGAAACAAAGAAAAGATTAGCAATAATGGAGGCAGATATTCTGTTTAGTATGCATGGAGGTCAGATGGTGTTTGTTGAAAGGGATAATAGTAATCCTTTTAAAAACAGATACAAAGTCAAAGTTCTTAATAATAACTGTGTTCAACATGCTCTAAGGTCATATTTCTTTGGTACATATAAAAATATAGTTTATTACCTTCCAAATCCATAAAAAAAGAGCCTCTCATCCAGTTAAGGACAAGAGGATACACTATAAGGAATTAAGTTTAATAAGAATTTTACAAAAATATTCAAAGATGCAAGGGAAAGACAAAAGCCTGTTACAGCTCCTGGCTGTTTCCTTACATAAAAGAGATTTAATGCCTGTTAGGGCATGTAATAAAGGACTGTTAAGCCCTCTACACTAATTATAAGTAACTGAACTGTCCATAATAAAGCATTTTACTGTATTAACAGTAGTATTAGCCTTTCAGGCTAGAGTCTGCCAAGGGCATCCTCAAAACTAATATAGGAAAACTAATGGATTATTATTAGAACCTAAACAACAGGATAGAATTAGAAGCTGTAATTACTAAATTACCTGCACACAAACTACACCTGATACTGTAATAAAGGCTGAGATATTGTAGCCTAAAAAGAGCTATTGGGGTCTATTATTTATTATTAGTGAGCTTTAGCTCAAGGCTTTAGCCTTAAGGTTTGCAAGTCTATAAAGATAAAGAAGGATACTCATTAGCTAAAATAGGCTCTATCCCTTGTGGCTCTAAGGCTGAGTCCACTTTTATTAAATGCCCTTTTTTTACACCTATTTCTATACTCCCCCTTCATGCTTAAACTAGGGAAAGCTTATATAGCAAGGAGCTAACCCCTATATATTACAAACCTTTCTTCTGTGTAATTACACCTTATTGTTGTTATTCAAGTTTTAATTATCTCCTCAGCAAAATACTCCCATTAAAAAATAACTTTTTGTCCTTTTAGAATCAAATACACTTTAAAAAGGCAGCATTCAGTCAGATGTATAGGTGTAAAGGGGTAAAAGCCTTTACTGGCTAAACATGTTTCTGAGAGATAGAGCCTTATAAGTGATATGGGAGGCCAATATTATGCAACTAAGGGGAGTTAATGACAATGACAGAAAAAAGAGTATTGGTGGATATTGAGACAGGTGAAAAGTTTGATGATGTAGTTAGCATCAGGACAAAGCAACAGCAGGACATAATTGACAATGAAAAGAGAAAACAAGCCTACAGGGATGCTCAAGGAACAGAGAAGCATCCTTTTTATTTTGCCAAAATGGAGAAAGTTAGGGGGGCAGACAATATGTTAAGCATGAAAGAGCAAGGTTATTTTCTAGTAATGCAGAGTTATATCAGCTATGAAAATATGTTGAAAATGAATAATGATTCAAAATTACCCATGACTAAGAAGGAACTGGCTGAGGTATTAAAGATTAAAAAAGCTCATACAATTAATGCCCTTGTAAAGAAGTTTGTGGATTTAGGATTAGTATCAGAAGACAAAGCAGAGTTATATGGCAAAGAGTATAAGGCATTCTACATCAATAAAGAATACTGTTTTAGAAAAGATGTAAATAGCAGAACATCAGTTAAAAAGACAGTAAGAGTGTTCATAGATAACATTAAGGAACTATATGCAGAGAACAAGATTAAACCTGCTGACATTGGTTTTATTTACAGACTTATTCCTTTTGTAAACTATCATCATAACCTGATTACAGCTAACCCTTATGAGGTAGATGCAAGCAAGGATAAATACATTACTATTGAGCAACTGGCAGAGGCTTTAGGTATGGAAGGGAAGTTAGTTAGTAAGAAAGTTAGCTCTTTGTATTGGGGAGATATGGCAGTATTTGCAAGGATTAAGGTAGGTAGGCATACAGTCCTTAAAGTTAATCCTTTGATTATATACAGACAAGAAGGATATCCTGAGCCTTCAACTTATACTGAGTTTACTATTACAAGAAAAAAATAAGAGAAAAGAGGAGAATTTGGATGAGCAACATCTTATCTGTAGGAGTTAGAAACACTCTTTCCTACTTAACTAAATATAGTACAGGGATGAGGTAACTGTAATTGATGGAGCTGGCTTAAAGGCTTTTATTAATACAGATGCCTCTTCTGCATTTATTGAGTTAATAGAGGCAGGATGGATACAGTTAATAGATGTAGGCTAAGACAATCACTCTCAAGTTGTTAAAAGAGGGAGCAATAGCTATTCAGTTCAGCTAAGCCTAAGCATTGCCTTTTTAAGAAAAAAGTTTTAAAAGATGGCATTAAGTACTTTAGTTAGTTTGTGACAGTCAGATATATATATGAGATAGGGAGTAGAGGTTGCTGGCTTACCTGCCTTTAGCAAATGTCTTTGCTCCTTAATTTTCCCTTATAAGTTTTTGAAATAAAAAAAGCAACAAAAATGGAATCTTACAAAAGTATTAAAAGGAGATGCAGGAACATGTCAGATAAAGAGAAAGTAATTGCTGAGTATATAGAAAGTAACAATCCCTCTAGCTCCTTAGACCATGCTTTAGCATTTGCTTATTTAAAGGTTACAAGTCAGGTAACTCAAAAGCAATATGCAGAAGCTGTAGGTGTCTCAGATAGGGCTATAAGAAAATATATTTCAGATAACAAAGAGGAATATGAGGAAGAAATAGAAAGCCTTGAGGCAGGGGTAGAAAAGCCCTTAGACATGAGCATTCTTTCCAGTAGAACATTAACAGAGGAGCAGTTAGATAAGTTTGTAGATGTTCTTTATAAGTCAGCTATTACAGGCAGTGCAAGGGACAGACAGCTAATGATTGATTTCACAGGCTTAACTGCTGATGATGTGATGAACTTACAATCAGTAAAGCAAAAGTCCTTAAGGTGGATGATTAAGGGAGAGCTAAGCTCCATCAGTCAATATTTTGATGCTAAACAGTTAGGAGTAATGATTGAAGAAAGTCCTTATCTATACAGGGGAAACAAGCTGAGCAAAGGTAATGCTAACAACTTTGTTCAGGCAGATGTTACAGATGAGAGATTTATTAGAGAGATGGCTTACTTTGGTATGCTGTTCTGTTCTATGTACAATCAGACAGGACATCCAGATACAGATGTAATTAGTCAGGCTGTGAGGTTAGACAGAATGGAACAGGGTACAGCTCAGGCACTTAATAAGCAAGAGATAAAGAAGTATGCAGAGGGAAAAAATATTAAGTCTGATGTTAAACAGCCTCTATCTAATGCTGAATTATTTAACATGTATAAAGAGTTATTTGGAGCTGAAAAAGCTCATGAAATGCTACAAGAAAGTAAACAAGCTAAGCAAGTAGTAAAACCTGCTGAAATTAAGCCTGATGTAATTAAGCAAAGAGCTTCAGTGCATAAGGATGCTTTGCTAGTCCTTACTACTGTTGAGGAAGAAATTAAACACTTACTAAAAATAAAATAAAACACTATGGAGGAATTAAGGATGATTAGATTAAATGTAGAACAGTTGAAAAACAGAGTAGAATTAGTTAATAAGTATATGGAGCTAGATGGTAGTAGTTATGACCTTGAGTCAGGCATTGTTACAATTCAAAGCTTGATAGGTAGCAAAGGAGATAGAAAATCAAGCACAACTCAGCAAGGCTACCTGTTTTATACTTTAAGACATAAAGGAAAAAATACTACAGTTTACCTACATCACATTGTAATGATACTTGCAGATGCTGAGGAGTATATTAAACAGATGGCTGAGGGTAAGACAATTAACCATATCTCAGGAGTCAAGACAGATAATAGTCTTAGTAACCTTGAATATTTAAGTCAGGCAGATAACTTAACTCATGCTTATATTATTGGGCTAACTGATAAGCCTTTAGAGGCAAAGGTTACACCTTATGAAGCTTATGAAATGTTAGAGGGATTTTATCAATCAGATAGGAGCATAGAGGAGTTGTCAGAAGCTTTTAATATTCCAGTAGGCTCAGTAATTAAAATCCTTAAAGGAAAGAACCATTCAGGACTATTTGTAATGTTTAAAAACCTTAACAAAGATGCAGTAAGACCTAAGAGCAGTAAGTTAACAGCAGGAGCAGTAAGACATATTTTAGAAATGTACTTTGTTAAAGGGATGACTCAGACAGATATTGCAGATAGGTATAAGGTAGCAAGGTCTACAGTAGGAATGATAGTAACAGGAAAGAGAAGGGCAGACATATACCAGGAGTTTAATAAAGAGCAATTACAGGAGATGGCTTAGGGAGTAACATCCTAGGCTGTCTCTTTTTTCATTTTTCAGATGACTAAAGTAAGTGTGCTTTAAAAGTAAACATTGTATATAAATTAAATACTGTAAAAATATGCTTGAAAACTGTAAAATTGTGAGTTATCCTGTTAAATAAGGTAATAGAACTTTGTTAGGGAAATGTACTAATCCCTACTATTATATATTGTAGCCATACAGTGAAAATTTAATCTGTGCTAACCTTTTATATGCCTGTGTTTTGGCTGATAAGGAACAGCATCCCCCCAGTAGCTCAGCAGGATAGAGCATACGCCTTCTAAGCGTACGGTCGGGGGTTCGAATCCCTCCTGGGACGCCATTTACTTACATACTGAAACCTTGATCTGATAAGGTTTTAAACAGATAAGGATGCTAACACAGCTTATAATACTGTGGGAGCATCCTCTTTTTTATGCTTACATATTTCAGCAAAAGACCTACTCCTTCCAACTAAAATTTAAATTTCTACTGAAAAAGCTTGTCTATTTTTAAAAAAAATAATGCCTTGTTTTTTCATCAAATCAAAAAAACAGAGCATATTACGCTCTGCCTTTCATTGTTTTTCTTAACCATACCGCTTAGGTTTTACTTCACTAAAGTAATTATGCTCACTGAACCGTGACAGCACCTCTCTTTTTTTCTTACTATGTAAACGCTTTAACGCATTTTATTCATAAATATTTTTGCTTTGCTGTGAACCATTGCTACGTCCATACTGTAAGCGGATACAGGATGTCTGAATTGACAGATAAATCACTTTTTTTCGAAAAAAAGCGGTTGACCGCAATAGAAAAGGGGCGTAAGATAATCAGCAATATCAATTAAAGCAATTATGAATATTCACTTAATTTAAAAAATGGAAACTTTAGCACGGGAGTTGTTAGTATGCGCAGTAACATGATTAAGCAAGGCATTGATCGTGCGCCTCATCGCAGTTTACTTCATGCGGCAGGCGTGAAAGAAGAGGATATGCATAAGCCATTTATCGGTGTATGTAACTCGTATGTGGATATTATTCCGGGTCACATGCATTTAAATAAAGTCGGTGAAGTTGTAAAGGAAGCGATCCGCGAAGCTGGAGGCATTCCGTTTGAGTTTAATACAATCGGTGTCGATGATGGCATTGCTATGGGGCATATTGGAATGCGCTATTCGCTTCCTAGTCGAGAAATTATTGCGGATTCTGCTGAAACGGTCATTAATGCGCATTGGTTTGATGGCGTCTTTTATATTCCGAATTGTGACAAAATTACACCAGGGATGCTCATGGCAGCGGTTCGGACGAATGTTCCAGCTGTTTTCGTATCGGGTGGGCCGATGGAAGCAGGTAAATCTTCCGTAGGGAAATCACTATCGCTAGCGTCCGTTTTTGAAGGAGTAGGCGCTCATCTTTCTGGAAAGATGAGTCGCGATGAGTTACTTGAGCTAGAAACGAGTGCTTGTCCAACATGCGGCTCATGCTCTGGAATGTTCACCGCAAATAGTATGAACTCCATCATGGAAATGCTTGGCATTACATTACCAGGAAACGGAACGCTTGTAGCGACATCAAAAGAACGCAATTCTTTATATAAAGAGGCGGCACAGCATCTCATGAAGCTCGTAGAGAATAACATTACGCCGCGCGACATTATTACAAAGCAAGCCATTGATGATGCGTTTGCTCTCGATATGGCGATGGGAGGATCGACGAATACAGTGCTTCATATGTTAGCCATTGCGAATGAAGCGGGTATTGATTACGACTTAGAGCGCATTAATGAAGTGGCGCGTCGCGTTCCATACTTATCTAAAATTAGTCCTGCTTCTGATTACACGATGCAAGATGTGCATGAAGCCGGTGGTGTGAGCGCCATTATTAAGCAGTTAAGTAACATTCCTGGTGCCATTCATAAAGAACGGCTTACGATTACGGGAAAAAGCTTATATGAAAACATTCAAAATGCTGAAGTAACCAATTCTGATGTCATTCGTGATGAGGCGCATGCGTACTCGCCAGTGGGTGGCTTGTCAATTCTATTTGGCAATATCGCACCTGACGGCTGTGTCATTAAAGTGGGTGCCGTGGATCCTTCCATTCAAACCTTTGAAGGCGAAGTAATCGTTTATGAATCACAAGAGGAAGCGATTGAAGGCATTCACGCGGGTGAAGTAAAAGAAGGACATGTCGTGGTTATTCGTTACGAAGGTCCAAAAGGTGGACCGGGCATGCCTGAAATGCTAACGCCAACGTCAGCAATTGCCGGTCGAGGACTAAGTACAAAAGTGGCGCTGTTAACAGACGGGCGATTTTCTGGTGCCTCACGCGGCATCTCCATTGGTCATATGTCGCCAGAGGCAGCAGAAGGCGGACCCATCGCATTTTTAGAAAATGGCGATACCATCGTAATTAATTTACTTGATCGAACCATTGAAGCTCAATTATCACAAGAAGAATGGCAACAACGAAAAGCGAACTGGCAACAGCCTGCACCAAAAATTCAATCTGGTTATTTAGCTCGGTATGCGAAGCTCGTAACTTCAGCTAACACGGGTGGTATTTTAAAAATTTAATAGAGAAAACGAAGACGGGGAACGAAAACAGAAAGGACTTTTACAGAGAACCGGGAAAGCTGAGAACCGGTAAGGACTTCTGTTGGGATCTCACCCCTGAGTGCCTTTTCGAAATGTAGTAGAGCAGGCCGGGTTATTTTAGGATAACTCGTTAGCAAAAACAGACAGCAACAATGTCTTTGAGGCGGCTTGTAACAGAGTCGTGAACAAGGGTGGTACCGTGAAAAGAAGTCTTTTCACCCCTTTTGGTAAGTAGGACTTGCCGAGGGCGTGAGAAGGCTTTTTTCATTTATAAGCAGAATGGCAAAGGGGGAGCTAGTATGAAGGCCAGTTTCGTGGCTGAAAAAGAACGAAAGAAGACAACAACAATGTCTGGAGCAGAAATGCTGATGGAGGCATTGGAAGCACAACAAGTTGATGTGATTTTTGGTTATCCAGGAGGAGCTGTACTTCCCATTTATGATGCGCTTTACAAACGAAACTTACAGCATATTTTAACGCGACACGAACAAGGTGCTATTCATGCTGCCCAAGGCTACGCACGGGTTACCGGAAAAGCGGGTGTAGTAATTGCAACATCAGGGCCTGGGGCAACGAATCTTGTTACAGGTATTGCTGATGCGATGATTGATTCTTTGCCACTCGTAATCTTTACAGGCCAAGTGGCTACCTCTGTTATTGGGACAGACGCCTTCCAAGAAGCAGATATTGTTGGAATTACGATGCCGATTACGAAACATAATGTTCAAGTGCAGAAGCCAGAAGACCTACCGAGAATGATTGCGGAAGCTTTCCATATCGCGCAAACGGGACGACCGGGTCCGGTTGTTATTGATATTCCAAAAGACGTTTCGACCGCTCTCGGTGACTATGAATCACATCCGCCCGTTTCCCTACCAGGTTATGAGCCAACTGTGAGACCGAATGTATTACAAGTGAAACGATTAATGGAGGCTGTCACGAACGCGAAACGGCCTGTCATTTTAGCAGGTGCCGGTGTGTTAGTGGCAAAAGGCGAAGAGGCCCTTCGTAATTTTGCTGAACAGTATCACATTCCCGTAGCAAATACGTTATTAGGACTTGGGACTTTTCCGTACAATCATGATTTATTTCTAGGGATGGCAGGGATGCATGGAACGTATGCCGCCAATATGGCATTGTATGACTGTGATTTACTCATTGGCATTGGCGCTCGCTTTGATGATCGCCTCACCGGGAATCTAAATCATTTTGCGAGTAAAGCGACGATTGCTCATATTGATATTGATCCTGCTGAAATTGGCAAAATCATTGAACCGACGATTCCCATTGTCGGTTGTGCCAAACAAACGCTTCAGACAATGCTAGCGTTAGAAACAGAACGAGGTGAAACGCAAGAATGGGTAGCGACACTTGCCAATTATAAAGAACACTATCCGTTGTGGTATGACACAAGCGAAGAGGTATTAAAGCCACAACAATTGCTTCAACTTGTTCACGAAGAAACAAAAGGCGAGGCAGTTGTAACGACCGATGTGGGTCAACATCAAATGTGGAGTGCGCAATATTATGGTTTTACGAAACCCAATCGCTGGGTAACGTCTGGAGGATTAGGAACGATGGGCTTTGGTTTTCCGGCAGCAATTGGCGCTAAAATGGGGAAACCGGATTTGCCGGTTGTAGCCATTGTAGGCGATGGTGGTTTTCAAATGACCTTGCAAGAGCTTTCTGTCCTTCAAGAACGACAATTAGCGGTCATTGTAATCATCGTTAACAACCAATCACTCGGTATGGTTCGACAATGGCAACAAATTTTCTATGAGGAACGCTATTCACAATCGTTGTTGCCGGTGCAGCCGGATTTTGTCAAACTAGCAGAAGCGTATAACATTCCAGCAGCAACGGTGTCAACACCGCAAGAGGTACGAACACATGTGGCAAAGGCTCTTCACAGTAAGGGTCCGTATTTACTAGATTGCCGAGTCGCCTCTGATGAAAATGTGTATCCGATGATTGCACCAGGTCAAGGCATTCATCAAATGCTAGGGGTGAAAAAATGAGACGCATGATTACGGCGACTGTACAAAACCAAAGTGGCGTGTTACAACGCATAACAAGTGTCTTAACGAAGCGCCAGTTTAATATCGAAAGTATTTCTGTCGGGCATGCCCATACACAAGAACTATCAAAAGTTACAATTGTTGTTGAAGTAGAGGATCATCGTAAAGTAGAACAACTTATTAAGCAATTACACAAACAGATTGATATTTTAAAAGTGATTGACATCACAGAGCTAGCACTTGTTGCGCGCGAATTAGCGCTTGTGAAAGTTGCAGCTACACCACAAATGCGCAGTGAAGTAACGGTGTTAATCCAGCCGTTTCGCGCAAGTATTATTGATGTTAGCAGCGAGACGATTACGATTGAAGTGACAGGTAATCATGAAAAAGTAGAAGCGTTACTTGAGCTGTTACGACCATATGGCATAACAGACATTGCCCGAACGGGTCTAACCGCGATGACGCGAGGAACACAGCGAACCGTTCATAGCTTTGTTTCCTCATCCATTATTTAAAAATTCCCACTATTAAACTTAAAGGAGAGATTTTAAAATGGCAAAGGTATATTATGAAAACGAAATCGAAAGCAACGACTTACAAGGAAAAACCGTAGCGGTGATTGGATATGGTTCGCAAGGACATGCGCATGCCCTCAATTTAAACGATAGTGGCTATAACGTAGTCGTTGGTGTGCGACAAGGATCCTCGTTTGAGCAAGCAAAACGTGACGGCTTAACCGTAACAAGTGTGGCGCAGGCATGTGAGGAAGCAGACGTAATTATGGTGTTAGTTCCTGATGAACTACAACCAACCGTGTATAAGGAGTCAATTGAACCGGCGCTCGCTCCTGGAAAATCGCTCGTATTTGCGCATGGCTTTAACGTTCACTTTCATCAAATTGTACCTCCTGCTTTTGTGGATGTGTTTTTAGTTGCACCAAAAGGACCTGGTCATCTTGTGCGCCGTACGTATGAAGGAGGAGCAGGAGTCCCCGCGTTAATTGCTGTCAATCAAAATGTGAGTGGACAGGCTAAAGAAACGGCGCTTGCTTATGCGAAAGGAATTGGGGCAGCACGCGCTGGAGTACTAGAAACAACCTTTAAAGAAGAAACAGAAACGGACCTATTCGGTGAACAAGCGGTATTATGTGGTGGACTTACATCGCTCGTTAAAGCCGGGTTTGAAACATTAACAGAAGCTGGCTATCAACCGGAAGTTGCATACTTTGAATGTTTACATGAACTAAAACTGATTGTTGATCTTATGTATGAAGGCGGATTAGAAGGCATGCGGTATTCGATTTCTGATACTGCGCAATGGGGTGATTTTGCGTCAGGACCACGCATCGTTAATGAGGAAACGAAAGGACGTATGAAGCAAGTGTTAGCCGATATTCAAAGTGGTGAATTTGCGAAGAGTTGGATTCTTGAAAACCAAGCGAATCGTCCTGTTTTCCACGCCGTCAATGCACGAGAGCGTCAGCATGAAATTGAGGTGGTTGGCCGTAAATTACGAGAGATGATGCCGTTTGTAAAGCAACAGTCACCGGAAAAATTTTGCTAAATTGCTTTTAAGTAGAACGCCAGTGACTAGACCGTGCGACATTTTAGAAATCGATAGAGAAACGTATTACGATCAATTAGAGTTTTTGTATCGCAGGTGTTTGGAATGTTTAGAACGTTACGAAACGAAATGATCTATTATCTTAATAATGTTCGTCAAAAGGGAATGGGCGGAAAACACTACGATGATGTGGAAGAAACTCAATTCCCTACTCATATTGTCGTGTCGGCAGATGTATTAACTCGCTATGTATTTCGGAGCGATGTCGCATATGATTGGGAAATGAACTTTGGGGAAATTGGATTGGATACGATTTTACAAAAGGAAGTCCATCTCAATGAATTTGCGAAAAAACATGCTAGATTCCCAAGTATTCTCACTACCCATAACCACCTTCTACTAACGATACACAGACCTTGGCAGAGTATTATCAAGAACTGGCAGAGATAAAAAGACTATATAAATGATTTTCTTTTTGTATTATAATGCTATAAATACTAAAAAAGGGTTGATTTGTATGGATGATTGCTTCATTTGTAATAAACACGCTGGCACTATCGAAACTTCTGGAATTATTATTTATGAAGATGAATATGTGTATGTTGGTCACATTGATAAAAGTGATAAGCCTAATTATTTAGGTCATATTATGATTGATTTAAAAAGACACGTACCGACCCTTGCCGAATTAAAAGTAGAGGAAGCAAAAGCATTCGGTACCATTATGGCTAGAGTTAGTAAAGCACTAAAAGATTCAGAAAACGCGGAACATATCTACTCACTTATTTCAGGTAATTCTGTTCCCCATCTTCATATGCACTTAGTTGCTCGTTATCCTAATACACCAAAAGAACATTGGGGTCCAATGGAAGTTTACGATTGGGAAGCTGCTCCGATGGGAGATAACGATGAAGTAATTAAACTTTGTAATCGTCTTAAAACATATTTAGAGGATAATCCATTTGAATAATAATATTAGAGATTTTAGTTGGATTGGAAGTCAAGAAACCTTTGTTGATAGAGAAAGCATCGTATGTTTAAATCATATAACTATAGGACGATATGGTGGGAATGCAAATGCAGGGCAATATAAAAATGAAGATGGATGTCTAATCTGGTTTAACGAAAAAGAGAATTGGGAGTTTGTAATCATTTTAGATGCACATAATACAGCCGAGAGTGCCGAAAAGGTCGTAGGATTGTTCGCAAACGAAAAGGACGCGATAAAGCATTTATTATCTTTAGACATAACTCAAAAAGCGTTTAAGAAACTAGAAGAAAAAATATTAAGTATGTTTCAATCTAGAGAATTCTTATCTACTTGCCATAATATACAAGGAGAAACCGCTTGTTTAATTGTTGTTAGAAAAGGTAAATATGTTTGGTGGTTTTCTGTTGGGGACTGCATTCTTTTTTTATTCCATCCAGAATTAGCTAAGCTAGGTCAATATCAAATAAATCAAAGGCAATTTTATGAATGGATAGGACAAGTTAATACATTTGAACAAGATGTACCTTGTTATACCGTGGGAGTAAAAGAGTTGAGAAAAGGAGAAAATCACTTATTTCTAACCACAGATGGTCTACTTGAGTGTCCTAATGAACCGTATGCAAACCCTAAAAAAATATATAATTCATTCGGCGATTCTAAGGAAGAGGAAAGTATAAAAGCAATATTTCAAAATATCCAAGAAAATAATGTGAGAGATAGCACTACCATAATTTCTTGGAAAGTAAATAACCTAAAGGAAGTTACGATACCGAGTAATCAGTAACTAAATTACCGATTACTATGCTAAATATGATGCGAAATACAATAAAAAAAGAGGCGCGAATTGCACCTCTTTTTTTATTGTTATTGTAAGTTCTCTCCCCATCAACCGAACCTGTTACTGAATTGGCTCTGTCTTTTTTTAATGAAGTTTTTTTAGTAAAAATTGGAACGAGGAGAACTTCATCAAAATATTGCAGGAATAAAAAAGATGCTTCCACAGTGTTATACACTGCGGAAGCATCCCTGATCGATTTAACAACAAAATTAAGGACACCAATTCATGTGCGAATTGTGTCCTTAATTATGCTGTTATTTAATATTTTCTCCCCACCAACCGAACCCGTTACCCATTCAGTCCTATCTTTCCATGTATTTCTAACCAAACCACTTAGGTTTTATTTCACTAAAGTATTTATGATTGTCTAAAAACGTGTACACTTTATTTGAAAATTTCTATAACATTTTATAATTCCTGCTAGCTCAAGTGAAGCTAGCATTATTTTTTTAACTATGTAAGCGTTTCAACTCATTTTATTTATAAATTTTTTTAGTTCGCAGTGAACCGCTGCTACGTCTACACTGTAAGCGGATACAGAATGTCAGAATTGACAGATAAATCACTTTTTTTCAAAAAAAGCGGTTGACCCCAGTGAAAAAGGAGAGTAAGATAGTCAGCAATATCAATTGCAGATCATACTAATAGCAAAAACGAAGATGGGGAATGGAAACAGTAAAGTCTTTACAGAGAACCGGTAATGCTGAGATCCGGTAAGAACCACTGTTGACTCTCACCCCTGAGTGCCTTTTTGAACCTAAGTAGAAAAGGCCGGGTTATCAATAATAACTCGTTAGCAAAATGACAAACTGTTGTCTTTGAGACGGTTTTTTTATTAATAAAAATCGTGAACAAGGGTGGTACCGTGAAAAGAAGTCTTTTCGCCCCTTCTGGTAAGAACTACTTGCCAAGGGAGTGAAAAGGCTTTTTTTAGTGTAAAGCAAGGGAGGGGAGGATGAAATAGGTGTATCTATAATTATTTAAAAATTGCTAATATTCGCTATAAAGAGGAGGAAATCATGGATGAGAACCATTAAACTATACGATACGACATTGCGAGATGGAGAACAAACAGCTGGGGTGAATTTGAATAGTACCGAAAAGCTAGAGATTGCTAAACAGCTAGAACGACTTGGTGTTGATGTGATTGAAGCTGGCTTTCCGGCAGCGTCACCGGGCGATTTAGAAGCGGTCAAACAAATAGCAGCCGAGATTAAGCAGAGTACGGTTACCGCGCTCGCTCGTTCGACGAAACACGATATTGATGCGGCATGGGAAGCATTGCAAGACACTCCCCACCCTCGCATCCACGTATTCCTAGCAACATCACCAATTCATATGACACATAAGTTGAAAAAGACGCCTGAAGAAGTTATTGCGTTAGCGGTCGAAGCAGTGCGGTATGCCAAACAAAAGTTTGAAACGGTGCAGTGGTCAGCGGAAGATGCCTGCCGCTCTGATTACCCCTTTTTAGCAAATATTATCGAACAAGTGATTGACGCTGGGGCAACAATTATTAATCTACCAGATACGGTTGGATACTATACACCACAGGAATACGGTCAGCTCTTTTCTTATATGAAGAAACACGTTCCGAATATGGATCAAGCAATGTTATCCGCTCATTGCCATGATGACTTAGGAATGGCTGTAGCAAATTCGCTTGCTGCGATTGAACATGGCGCCGATCAAGTGGAATGTACAATCAATGGCATTGGCGAACGCGCAGGCAATGCAGCGCTCGAAGAAATTGCTGTGGCACTAGCCATTCGTTCTGATTTTTACGGTTGTCAAACGCGTCTTCATTTAAAAGAAATAACGTACACGAGTAGGCTCGTCAGTCGTTTTACAGGAATTAATGTTCCACCGAATAAAGCGATTGTGGGAGGTAATGCCTTTGCGCATGAATCAGGCATTCATCAAGATGGTGTTTTAAAAGAAAAATCAACCTATGAAATTATTTCTCCTGAGCTTGTAGGTGTTGCTTCCAATGCGCTTGTGCTTGGCAAGCATTCCGGTCGTCACGCGTTTCGGGATAGTATCAAGCGCTTAGGGTTAGTTGTTGAAGATGCGGTTATTGATTCGTTGTTTCAGCAGTTTAAGAAACTAGCGGATACAAAAAAAGAGGTAACTGAAGAAGATTTGTTTGCGCTTTTCACAGATCAACATATGCAGCTTCCTTTTTCGATGTATAGCTTACGAAGTGTACAAGTCACCTATAGCAGTCACAACATTCCAACGGCAACGATCTCACTCGAAACGCCGGAAGGAACGATCGAAAATCATGCAGCGACTGGTTCGGGAAGTGTGGAAGCGATCTATCATACGTTAGATCAAATGATTTCATTGCCCGTGCAGTTAAAAGATTATCGTCTCCAGTCTATTGGTGCGGGTAGAGATGCTTTAGCGCAAGTGACAGTTCGTTTACAACACGAACAGGAGGAGATGAATGGAAGTGGTACAGCGCAAGACGTGCTACAAGCATCGGCGAAAGCGTATATTCATGCCTTAAATAAAGTCTTGTTACAGGAATCGTACCAGCGACAAAGGGTGCATGCGTAAGAGAATTCTATAATGGTTAGATGATGAAAAAGTTAACATTGTGAAGGGAGAGCGTTTTATGGAAAAAATGATTACTGTTTTACCTGGAGATGGGATTGGAAAAGAAGTGATGGAGGCAGCACGTGCAGTGTTACACGTCATTGAAAAACGTTTTGATCATGTGTTTACGATCATTGAAAAGGAGATTGGCGGCGCTGCGATTGATCGGACAGGAGAGCCGTTGCCAGCTGATACACTCGCTAGTTGCCAACAAAGTGATGCTATTTTGTTAGGAGCAGTTGGTGGACCGAAGTGGGAAGGAGGTGCGGTTACACCCGAACAAGGATTGTTAGCCATTCGCCACGCGCTAAAGGTATATGCTAACGTTCGTCCTGTTTCTGTTTTTAAAGATTTAACCGCACTCTCGCCGTTAAAAGAAGCACACGTAACGGGCGTTGATTTTATCATCGTACGAGAACTAACGGGCGGTTTGTATTTTGCGAAGCCGAAAGAGCGACGTTCAGAAGATGAAGCCGTCGATACGTTAGCTTATCATCGGCAAGAAATTACCCGCATTGTTACGAAAGCTTTTCAGTTAGCACGCAAGCGAAAGAAAAAGCTCACTTCGGTCGATAAAGCGAACGTACTTGAAACGAGTAAGCTATGGCGAGAAGAAGTGCGAGCTGTACATGCGGCATTTCCAGACGTAACGGTTGAGCATATGCTCGTTGATAATGCGGCCATGCAACTGATTCGAAAGCCCTCTCAGTTTGACGTCATCGTAACGGAAAATATGTTTGGTGATATTTTATCTGATGAGGCGTCGATGATTACAGGCTCGCTCGGCATGTTGCCGTCAGCTTCACTTAGTGAAAATGGTCCCGCATTGTACGAACCTGTGCACGGATCTGCGCCGGATCTTGCGGGCTCTAATTCGGCAAATCCATTTGGCATGGTGTTGTCGGTTGCGATGATGTTACGTCATTCGTTTCAATTAGAAGAAGAAGCAGCAGCAATTGAGCTAGCGGTTCAGGAAGTAGTGCGAACACATGTGGTTACTAGTGATATCGCTGCTAGTGAGCAACAAGCGGCTACCACGTCAGACGTTATTGAAGCGCTTGTCTCTTGTCTCGAAATAGAAGCAGCAACTGCAACTATTCATGAAGTGTATCAGTAAGGGGGAGAGAGTGATGGGAAAAAGTATTATCGATAAAATTTGGGAACAACATGAAGTAGTCAGTGAAGAGGGAAAACCAAGCTTGCTCTACATTGATTTGCACTTGTTGCATGAAGTGACTTCGCCGCAAGCATTTGAAGGTTTGCGACAAAAAAATAGAACCGTTCGTCGACCGGATCGTTGTTTTGCTACGATGGATCATAACGTACCAACATTGAATCGGTATGTGATCGAGGATTCGATCGCGAAAAAGCAAATGCAAACATTGGAAGCGAATTGTCAGGAATTTGGTATTCAATTAGAAGGATTACATTCTGATGACCAAGGGATCGTCCATGTCATTGGACCAGAGCTCGGACTAACGTTGCCTGGAAAAACGATTGTGTGTGGTGATAGTCACACATCAACACACGGGGCATTTGGAGCATTAGCATTTGGGATTGGAACGAGCGAAGTAGAGCATGTGTTAGCTACACAAACGTTGTGGCAGCAAAAGCCAAAGCAATTAAACGTGGTGATTGAGGGGGAGTTAGGCTATGGGGTCAGTGCAAAAGATGTCATTTTATCGCTCATTGCTCGCTATGGAACGAGCGTTGGCGCCGGGTATGTGATGGAATTTAGCGGCAGTGTCATTTCCTCCTTTTCAATGGAAGAACGGATGACCTTGTGTAATATGTCCATTGAGGCTGGTGCGAAAGCAGGTTTAATTTCTCCTGATGAAACGACGATTGCCTATTGTAAAGATCGAAAGTATGCTCCGATTTCAAACGCCTTTGATGAGGCAGCAAAACGTTGGTTAGCACTCGCTTCAGATGAGGATGCGGTGTACGACAAAACGATTACGCTTGCCGCAGAAACGATTGAACCGATGGTCACATGGGGGACGAATCCATCCATGGGCATTGGCATATCTCAAGTGCTACCGCGTCCGCATGAAGGAGCTGACAATGAACGAGAAGGGGTAAAAGCGGCCCTTTCATATATGGGGTTAACGGGAGGCGAATCGTTATGTGATGTTGACATTCAACACGTCTTTATCGGTTCTTGTACGAATGCACGCATGAGTGATTTGCGCAGTGCCGCCCGCATCGTTGCCGGTCACACGGTTCATAAGAACGTTCAGGCTATCGTCGTTCCAGGATCTCAAGCTGTGAAAAAGCAAGCGGAGGCAGAAGGGCTAGATGTCATTTTTAAGGAAGCTGGCTTTCAGTGGCGAGACTCAGGATGTTCCATGTGTCTTGGCATGAATCCTGATCTTGTCCCATCTGGTGAGCGCTGCGCCTCAACTTCGAATCGGAATTTTGAAGGACGGCAAGGTAAGGGAGCAAGAACCCATCTCGTATCACCGACGATGGCTGCAGCTGCAGCACTTGCTGGTAAATTTGTAGATGTACGAACAATGCTTAAGAAAGGAAGTGAAGTAGCTCATGACTGCTTTTAAAACATTTACAGGTGTAGCCGCCGTGCTAGATCGAAAGCATGTGGATACAGATCAAATTATTCCGAAACAGTTTTTAAAACGAGTGGAACGTACCGGTTTTGGACGCTATGCTTTTTTTGATTGGCGATACGATTCTGAGGGACATGCTAATGCATCATTTGAGTTAAACGCGCCAGAGGTGACGGATGCGGACATTTTAATTACCGGCGAAAACTTTGGGTGCGGCTCTTCTCGAGAGCATGCGCCGTGGGCGCTTGCTGATTATGGATTCAAAGTAATTATTGCGCCATCGTTTGCTGATATTTTCTACAATAATTCATTGAAAAATGGTTTGTTGCTCATCACCGTTTCCGAGCAGGAGCGGGACGTGCTGATGGTAAAAGCAAAAAAAGGAGAAAAGCTAACAGTCTCTCTTGATTCACAAACACTTACGTTTTCAGATGGTACGGCGTTTGCTTTTTCCTTCGATCCTTATTGGAAGGAGATGCTAGTGAACGGCTGGGATGAAATTTCACTTACAATGCACTATGAAAAAAACATTACGCAGCATGAATTAACGCATACCGTGTAGCGTTCGTTTATGGACGAGAAAACAGGGAATACTATAGAAGAAACGTGAACGAAGGTGAATAATCCGAATGAGGACGTTACCCCTCTTTCGGATTTCATGCTTGTTCACCGTAGTTTTCCTTGACATTTGTTGTGTTAAGGCGGTGAACCTGTTACACTGATGCTAATATAAATTGGAAGTGAACAAATCCTATGGACAATGAAAAAAAAGACAATGTTGTCATGTTTCCAAGACTTTCTGCTCGTCTTTTGGAAAAAGGCATGGATTCATTAAAGGCGAAACAATTTAAAGAGGCGCTAACGTGCTTTCTCCAATTGTTAGAGCAAGATCCAATGCATCCTCAGGGTAACCTTGGAGCGGTTCTAAGCTTAATTGAACTTGGACAGTTACAGGATGCGAGAGAACGAGCCGAGCAAATGCTGAATAAAGACATTGGTGATTACTTTGATGTGCTGCAAATTTATCTTTCTGTACTCATTCAACTGTCTGAATATGAGAAGGTTGTTTCGGTTGTAGAAGCGGTGTTAGAAGAACATCAGCTACCAGCAGCGCAAGCAGAATCTTTTTATCAGCTATTGCACTTCGGTCGAAAAATGTCGGAAGTCGATTCGGCATTCGATGGCTCAGAAGCAGAAGAAAAAGATGTAACACAGGAAATGGCAACACTTGAAAACATGCTTAAAAGCGACGAAATACATAATCAATGGATTGCGATTCAACAGCTAAGCTACATAGATGTTGATCTCGCACTTCCTATTTATCGACAATTTTTACAACGAGAGAACGGGCATCCTGGTATTAAGACGATGGTATTAAACCACCTCCTCTTTAAAGGGCAAAATGAAACATTTATCGTACATAAGTTTGGCAAGGATTTTACGATTTCCATTGGAGATCTATACGATGTATATGAACATGCTTTTAACGTCGCTGTAAAGAAGGAACTAGAGGAGCGTTTGTCGCAACAAAATCCAACGTTGCTTGAGTTTGCTTTAACCGTTTGGTGGGACTACATATTGGCCATTTATCCGCAAGAACCGATGCCGTTAGACGCCTATTTTTGGTCGCATGCAGTCGAGGCGGCCGCACAGCAATTAAGTGGCATGGAGCAGGAAATCCATAGTGAAGCTTCGGTTGATTTTCATCCAGAAGCGTTGCAGCAAGCCGTTCAGCAGTTACTTGATATTGAACGCTTAACATTTGGCACACAAGATTTTTTCAACAACTAATGGAGTATTCTCTCGGCTCATTGTTGAAAATCAAGCCTGTTATGATATAATGAAGTGGTTGTAACGAAAATAGTAAACTATTTTGTTGAAATATGTAATGTTGGAGGGAACTTTCAATGAGTGCAAAGTGGGAAAAGTTAGAAGGTAATCAAGGTGTCTTAACGGTAGAAGTTGAGGCGTCTGAAGTAGATACAGCGATTGATCAAGCATTTAAAAAGGTCGTTAAAAAAGTTAACGTTCCTGGATTCCGTAAAGGAAAAATTCCTCGTAAAATGTTTGAACAACGTTTTGGTATTGAATCTCTATATCAAGATGCGCTTGATATTATTCTTCCGAAAGCATACAGCAATGCTGTAGAAGAAACTGGAATTGAGCCAGTAGATCGTCCAGAAGTTGACATTGAGCAAATGGAACAAGGGACTACTCTCGTTTTCACAGCGAAAGTTGTTGTAAAACCAGAAGTAAAACTTGGTGACTATAAAGGACTAGAAGTAACGGCATTTGATGCGACTGTTACAGATGAAGATGTAGACAACGAGCTTAAAACACTTCAAGAACAACAAGCTGAGCTTGTCGTAAAAGAAGATGGCGAAATCACAGACGGCGACACAGCTGTTATTGACTTCGAAGGATTTGTTGACGGAGAAGCATTTGAAGGTGGAAAAGCGGATAACTACCCACTAGAAATCGGATCTGGTTCTTTCATTCCTGGTTTTGAAGAGCAGTTAATTGGCGAAAAAGCTGGCGTTGAAAAAGACGTTAACGTTAACTTCCCAGAAGAATACCATGCAGAAGAGCTTGCTGGTAAAGCTGCTGTATTCAAAGTGAAAGTTCACGAAATTAAATCAAAACAACTTCCTGAATTAAACGACGAGTTTGCAAAAGAAGCAGATGAAGAAGTAGATTCTTTAGACGCGCTAAAAGCAAAACTTCGTGGCAAGCTTGAAGAAAGCAAAAAGCACGAAGGCGAGCATCACACACGTGATACAGTCGTTGAAAAAGCAGTTGAAGCAGCAGAAGTAGACGTTCCTGAAGCAATGATTAACACTGAGCTTGACCGCATGGTTCAAGAGTTTGGTCAACGTCTTCAAATGCAAGGTATGAACCTTGATCTTTACTTCCAATTCTCAGGTACTGACGAAGAAGCACTTCGCTCACAAATGAAAGACGATGCAGCGACTCGTGTGAAAACTAACCTTGTACTTGAAGCAATCTCTGTAGCAGAGAACATTGAGCCTTCTGAAGAAGAAATTACAGAAGAGCTAAACAAAATGGCTGAAATGTACAACATGGACGTAGAACAAATTAAACAAATGCTTGCTATGCAAGGTGGAAGCGACGCAGTTGCTGCTGACCTTAAAGTAAGAAAAGCAATTGATCTTCTTGTAGAAAACAGCAAAACAGTTGCATAAATAAAGCATGTAGAAACAAGGCACGAACTACTCGTGCCTTGTTTTATATAATTATTTGTTTATGACATGCAGGAGATTTCGGTTTAATATGGAAAGGTTTTAATAGGTCTTTTTTCTCCTTTTTTACAAACAGCGGTGAGGTGTTTTTTAAAAAAAGGTTTTAAAAAAGAACGAAGGGTTATACTTATAGAACACACCAATTTTGCGAAATACATACTAACTTGGCAAGTGAAGCGTTTTTATTTCCGTTGGGCAAGGGTAATATGATACAATCCAATACATAACCTAATGGAAAAACAAGCAACAAGCGGACGGTTACATAGACGTTCGAAGTAACAAACCTATAATCAGTAGTTGATTGTCGGTTTCACCAATATAAGGTTTAGGGGTGATTTCATTGTTTAAATTCAATGACGAAAAAGGGCAACTTAAGTGTTCCTTTTGTGGAAAAACACAAGATCAAGTCCGTAAACTGGTAGCAGGACCAGGTGTATATATTTGTGACGAGTGTATCGAACTCTGCACCGAAATCGTAGAAGAAGAGCTTGGTACCGAAGAAGATGTTGAGCTAAAAGAAATTCCAAAACCAATGGAAATTCGTAAAATTCTTGATGAGTATGTAATCGGGCAAGATCAAGCGAAAAAGTCGCTTTCAGTAGCAGTCTACAACCATTACAAACGCATTAACTCTACGCAAAAATCCGATGAAGTGGAACTTGCAAAAAGTAACATTGCTATGATCGGACCGACGGGTAGCGGGAAAACATTATTGGCTCAAACGTTAGCAAGAATTTTGAACGTACCATTTGCCATCGCGGATGCTACGTCATTAACAGAAGCAGGATATGTTGGGGAAGATGTTGAAAACATTCTTCTTAAACTCATTCAGTCAGCTGACTATGATGTAGAAAAAGCAGAAAAAGGTATTATTTATATCGATGAGATTGATAAAATTGCTCGTAAATCTGAGAATCCATCTATTACGCGTGACGTATCTGGTGAAGGTGTGCAGCAAGCACTCTTGAAGATTCTTGAAGGAACGGTAGCAAGTGTACCACCACAGGGCGGACGTAAGCATCCGCATCAAGAGTTCATTCAAATTGACACAACAAATATTTTATTTATTTGCGGTGGAGCATTTGATGGAATTGAGCAGATTATTAAACGCCGTCTCGGTAAAAAGGTTATTGGCTTTAGTTCAGAATCAAAACAAGCGGAATTAAAAGCAGGCGAATATTTAGCAAAAGTATTGCCTGAAGATTTATTACGCTTCGGTTTAATTCCAGAATTCATTGGCCGTCTACCAGTAACAGCAAGCTTAACGCCACTTGATGAAGAAGCGCTTGTTGAAATTTTAACGAAGCCGAAAAACGCGCTCGTTAAACAATACAAGAAGTTCCTTGATTTAGATGGTGTGGAGCTAGACTTTACAGATGAAGCGTTACAAGAAATTGCAACGCAAGCGATCGAGCGTAAAACAGGAGCACGTGGTCTTCGATCCATTATTGAAGGCATGATGCTTGATGTGATGTTCGAATTGCCATCACGTGATGATGTTGCAAAATGTATCATTACGAAAGAAACGGTTTCTGATAAAGTACCACCTAAATTGGAGTTATCTGATGGTACGATTGTAGAACCGAAAAAAGAAACACCAAAAGAAAGTGCATAAGCTTTTCTACACAAAAGGAACTCACTATGTGGGTTCCTTTTTTTTACGTTTTGCTACTTTTACCGTTTAGGGCACTAGACACTCGGAGATACTAGAGTTAACTAGGAACCTATATGGGAGGAAGACATGAACTGGACTGGGATCGCATTACTTATACAGCTTTTCTTTGGCATCATCATTGGCCTTTACTTTTGGAATTTGCTTCGCTCGCAGCGGACGCAAAAGGTGAGCATCGATAAAGAGTCAAAAAAAGAAATGGATCAACTTCGAAAGATGAGAAGCATCGCTTTAACAGAACCATTGTCTGAAAGAGTTCGACCTGTTTCATTTTCTGATATCGTAGGACAACAAGATGGGATTCGTTCGCTACAGGCTGCTTTATGTGGACCAAATCCACAGCATGTAATCGTCTACGGACCGCCTGGTGTCGGTAAAACTGCAGCGGCACGACTTGTATTAGAAGAAGCGAAACGTAATGATAAATCACCGTTTCGTCCGTCCTCGGTGTTCGTAGAGCTTGATGCAACGACAGCACGCTTTGATGAACGCGGCATTGCTGACCCGTTAATCGGTTCGGTACATGACCCGATCTATCAAGGTGCGGGCGCCATGGGGCAAGCAGGTATTCCGCAACCGAAGCAAGGGGCCGTTACAAATGCCCATGGCGGTGTTTTATTTATTGATGAAATTGGAGAGCTTCATCCAATTCAAATGAATAAACTATTAAAAGTATTAGAGGATCGAAAAGTCTTTTTAGAAAGTGCCTATTATAATGAAGAAAACGTGAATATTCCAACGCATATTCATGATATCTTTCAAAATGGTTTACCGGCTGATTTCCGATTAATTGGAGCGACGACACGAACACCGGATGAGATTCCACCAGCGATTCGCTCGCGTTGTTTAGAAGTCTTTTTTAAAGATTTACAAGCACCAGAAGTGGAGCAGATTGCCCGTAAAGCAGCGGATAAAGTGAAAATGGCTGTGGATGATGAGACAGTAGCGGTGCTTGCAAAATACGCAAAAAATGGCCGTGAAGCCGTGAATATGATGCAAATTGCAGCGGGTCTTGCCATTACAGAAGAACGTGACTTTGTGAAAAAAGCAGACATGGAATGGGTCGTACATTCTAGTCACATGACACCACGTCCTGAAACGAAAATTGGCGAAAAATCAAAGCCGGGACTCGTCAATGGCTTAGCCGTGTACGGACCGAACAGTGGTGCATTATTAGAAATTGAAGCGATTGTCTCGCCAGCCAAAAAACAAGGCAGCATTACGATTACTGGTATTGTAGAAGAAGAATCGATCGGCAACAATGCAAAATCCATTCGACGTAAAAGTATGGCTAAAGGCTCTGTAGAAAATGTAATGACTGTGCTACGTTCGATGGGAGAAGATGCGTCACGCTTTGATATTCATGTTAACTTCCCAGGTGGCGGGCCAGTTGATGGTCCTTCAGCAGGAATTGCGATTGCAACGGCGATTTACTCTTCCATTCATGGGTTAGCCATCGATCGCGAAGTGGCAATGACCGGAGAATTGAGTGTGCACGGTGTCGTTAAGCCAGTCGGTGGCGTGATGGCGAAAGTACAGGCAGCGAAATTAGCGGGTGTAAAACGCGTTTTCATTCCAAAGGATAACGATCAACAAATGCTACATGACATAGAAGGCATTGAAATTATCCCCGTAACGAAGCTTTCGCAAGTGCTACAACAAGTCTTTTTACAACAAGATCACCAAGAAGATCAAGCCATTCCAGCTTCAACTTTTTTAAAGTCCCCTCCAAAATCTGTATAAGAGGGGGCTTTCTTTATCATCTATTAACTACGATTAGACAAATCGCCGCTTTATAGGTAGAATTGTACAAAGACTGAAGATTTTTTTCGGTTATTTTGGTGTTGGCAACGAGATGAAACAGTATGTTATGATCATGCGTTCTACGGGTTTTATCGAAAATGCCAAATGTGAAAAAAGGCGGCTGCTTCGTGTTGATTGCGATCAACGGATAGCAGTACTTGGAGGTGCTTTAAATGGAGAAACAAAAGACCCGTATTCTTCCCCTCCTTCCTCTTCGCGGCCTGCTGGTGTACCCGACGATGGTGCTCCACCTTGATGTGGGAAGGGAGAAATCTGTACAAGCGTTAGAACAGGTTATGCTCGATGATCAGCATATTTTTCTTTCTACTCAAAAGGAAGTAGCTGTAGAAGATCCAACAGGAGAGCAAATATATGAGATTGGTACCCTTTCAAAAGTCAATCAAATGCTAAAGCTTCCAAATGGGACGATTCGCGTTCTTGTCGAAGGCGTTCAGCGTGGAAAAATACTGCGTTATATTGATGGAGAAGAGTACTTAGCGGTTGAAATCGAATTGATTGAAGAAGAACAGCAGTCTGATATCGAAGCACAAGCATTGATGAGAACCGCGCTTCAACAATTTGAACAGTACATAAATCTTTCAAAGAAAGTCACGCCAGAGACGCTAGCATCGGTTCAGGATATTGAAGAACCTGGTCGTTTAGCGGATGTGATTGCTTCGCATTTATCATTAAAAATTAAAGAAAAACAAAAAGTTCTTGAAATTATTGATGTGAAAGATCGCCTGCATCATCTTATTTCGCTATTAAATAATGAAAAAGAAGTGTTAGGGCTAGAAAAGAAAATTGGTCAACGCGTCAAAAAAGCGATGGAACAAACGCAAAAAGAATATTATTTACGTGAACAAATGAAGGCGATCCAAAAAGAACTTGGCGACAAGGAAGGAAAAAGCGGCGAGGTTGCTACGCTTAAAGAGAAAATTGAAGGTAGTGATATGCCAGAGCATGTGCGTGAAATTGCTTTCAAAGAACTTGATCGCTACGAAAAGATGCCAGGCTCGTCAGCAGAAAGTTCCGTAATTCGCAATTATATTGAGTGGCTTATTAATTTACCTTGGACGACAGAAACAGAAGATCGTCTTGATTTAAATCATACAGAAACGATTTTAAATGAAGATCATTATGGGCTTGAGAAAGTGAAAGAACGCGTGTTAGAATACATTGCCGTTCAACAGTTAACTAAGTCTTTGAAAGGTCCAATTCTTTGTTTAGCAGGACCTCCAGGCGTTGGTAAGACATCACTTGCTCGTTCCGTTGCCCGGGCCATCGGTCGCAACTTTGTGCGCATTTCACTCGGTGGGGTTCGAGACGAGGCGGAAATTCGCGGTCACCGCCGCACGTATGTTGGTGCGATGCCAGGTCGACTTATTCAAGGTATGAAAAAAGCGGGTAGCATCAATCCTGTTTTCTTATTAGATGAAATCGATAAAATGGCCAATGATTTTCGTGGCGATCCATCGTCAGCGCTGTTAGAAGTCTTAGATCCTGAACAAAACAATACGTTTAGCGATCATTTTATCGAAGAGCCGTATGATTTATCAAAAGTAATGTTCATTACGACAGCGAACAATTTAGCAACGATTCCAGGGCCGCTCTTAGATCGCATGGAAATTATATCGATTGCGGGCTATACAGAGGTGGAAAAGGTGCATATCGCCAAAAATCATCTGCTGCCTAAACAATTAAAAGCACATGGTTTGAAGAAATCACAATTTCAAGTAAAAGACGAAGCCATTGTCACATTAGCTCGTCAATACACCCGTGAAGCAGGCGTTCGTAGCATGGAGCGACAGCTTGCTAGTCTATGCCGAAAAGGTGCCAAACAACTTGTAGCTGGCGAAAAGAAACGCGTGACGATTACTGCTAAGAATATTGAAGACTATTTAGGCAAGCCACGTTTCCGTTACGGACAAGCCGAAATGGAAGATCAAGTAGGGGCGGCTACAGGACTTGCGTATACGACAGCAGGTGGCGACACGTTATCGATTGAAGTATCAACAACGCCTGGAAAAGGAAAGTTAAGCTTAACTGGAAAACTGGGAGATGTGATGAAAGAATCTGCTCATGCGGCACTAAGTTACGTTCGCTCTCGTGCCAAAGAGTTTGGCATTGATCCGCAATTTTATGAAAAAACGGATATTCACATTCACGTTCCAGAAGGAGCAACGCCAAAAGACGGTCCTTCTGCTGGTATTACAATGGCAACCGCACTCGTATCGGCACTCTCAGGTAGAGCAGTTAGAAAAGATGTGGGGATGACTGGAGAAATTACCTTAAGAGGACGTGTGTTACCGATTGGTGGTTTGAAGGAAAAGAGCTTAAGTGCTCATCGTGCGGGGCTGCAGACGATTATTCTGCCAAAAGAAAATGAAAAAGATATAGAGGATATTCCGGAAAGTGTACGCAATGATTTAACATTTATTCCGGTCAACCATCTTGATGAAGTGCTGAAACATGCACTAGTAGGAGAGTAATAATCATGAAAGTAACAAAAGCTGATATCGTTATATCAGCGGTAAAGCCTGAACAGTATCCGGTCGATCAGTTGCCGGAAATCGGGCTCGCTGGTCGATCCAATGTAGGAAAATCATCGTTTATTAACAAGATGATTGCGCGGAAAAATCTCGCGCGTACGTCGTCTCGTCCTGGGAAAACGCAGACGTTAAACTTTTATATCATTAATGATCAATTGTATTTCGTAGACGTACCAGGATACGGTTTTGCGAAAGTATCTAAATCTGAGCGTGAAGCTTGGGGTAAAATGATTGAGCGTTACATTATGGAGCGTCCACAATTAAAAGCTGTTGTGTTGCTAGTAGATCTACGCCACGCACCATCTGTTGATGACGTGCTCATGTATGAATGGTTAAAGCATTATGAGATTCCAGTTATTATCGTGGCAACAAAATGTGATAAAATCCCTAAAGGTAAATGGCAAAAGCATTTAAAAGTCGTTAAAGAAACGTTGAAAAAGAAACCAGAAGATCCATTGTTGCTCTTTTCATCTGAAACCGGATATGGAAAAGATGCTGCGTGGGGTTCAATTATAGAACATATGAAAAGATAAATTTGGTACCGAGCGCTTGCTATGTTTAGCAGGGCTCGGTATCTTTTTGTTTCCGTTTAACATAGAAGTAACGTGATTCCGCGCAGCCGAGGTCCGTTTGCGCGCAGATCAGATAAATCGCCTCCAACAATGTAGGTAAGGAATGAAAAATAGAGCAAATGAAGAGATCCTCTCGTAAATGCGCTCAAAAATGAGAAGAAATAGCGTAAACGTTATTCAATAATTGCGAAAAGAGTGAGCGCACAAGAGATTCTGGTTTGCGCGCAGCAGATCGACCCGGCATGCAAGCAAGTCAATTCCCTGCTTGCGCTACAAAACAGAAGAAATGTCCTTCTTTATGTAATAGAAGTTTCCTCTCATGTCTTTCTGTTCGATAAGCATGTTCAGTGGATGAAGAGAATGACGAGGATGGTTGCGAAGAAAGTCTGGTTGGCGTCAGCCAACATGTTTGGTATAGTAGATAGGGAACGCCTTCTCCAAAAAGCAACATTTTACGATGATCAGTAAATGCGTGTAACTACAGGGGTCGTTTTCTAAAGATTGTCCTGTCACTTTTTTCTGAAAAAATTTCCAAGGAAAATTAGGGACCTCTTTTTAATAGAAATTGTGATGCTGGACAGAATAGGAAAAAGATTGGAAAAAACTTTTGCCGTTCTGTCACAAAAAAGCAAGCAGATTTATAATTATTATCGTTTAATACATGTTATAATTATCGTAAATTGCAGTGGAAATATGTAAAGGGGGTGAGTGGGATGCACATCCTTGTTGTCGGATTAAATTACAAAACAGCGCCTGTTGAAATACGTGAAAAAGTGTCGTTCTCACAAGAGGAGCTAACGGAGGCTATGGTAGCTCTTCGCGAACGAAAAAGCATATTAGAATGTGTGCTTGTTTCGACATGTAATCGTACGGAAATGTATGCTGTTGTCGACCAAATTCATACCGGTCGTTATTATATGAAATCATTCCTTGCTGATTGGTTTGATATTGATAAAAATGAACTTACGCCTTTTCTTTTCATTCGTGAAGAGGAAATTGCTGTAGAGCATCTCTTCCGGGTAACGGCAGGTATTGACTCTATGGTACTTGGAGAAACACAAATTTTAGGACAAGTGCGCGATAGCTTTTTGTTAGCACAACAAAAAGGCACAACAGGAACGATCTTTAACCACTTATTTAAAGAAGCCATTACACTTGCAAAGAAATCCCACTCTGAAACAGAGATTGGTGAAAATGCTGTATCCGTTAGTTATGCAGCAGTAGAACTTGCGAAGAAAATTTTTGGTGACTTGAACGAGAAAGATATTTTACTTGTTGGGGCAGGGAAAATGAGCGAGCTAGCAGCTAAGCACTTGCACGCAAATGGCGTTGCAAGCGTTCATGTTGCGAATCGTACCTTTGAAAAAGCCGCTGAGCTTGCCGAAAAGTTTGAAGGAACACCACATGCAATGGAAGACATAACGACCGTGTTAGCTTCTACGGATATTGTGATTACTTCGACGGGATCACCGGACTATGTTGTGACAAAAAACATGGTAGAATCTGTGTTAAAACAAAGAAAAGGGCGACCGCTCTTTATGGTTGATATTGCTGTTCCGCGTGACTTGGATCCTGCGTTAGATGAGCTTGAAAGTGTGTTCTTATACGACATTGATGATTTAGAAGGCATTGTTGAGGCGAACTTAGCAGAACGTAAAAAAGAAGCTGAGAAAATCGAGCTCATGATTGAAGAGCAAATCGTTGCTTTTCAACTATGGATTAACACGCTTGGTGTTGTTCCATTGATTACGGCACTGCGCAATAAAGCGTTAGCTGTTCAAGCCGATACGATGCAAAGCATTGAACGTAAGATGCCTAACTTAACTGATCGTGAACGAAAAGTGTTAAGCAAGCATACGAAAAGCATTGTCAATCAATTGTTGCGTGATCCAATTGTGCGCATTAAAGAGATGGCAGGAGAAGAAGAAGCGGAACAAGCGCTTTCCTTCTTTACGAAAATTTTTGCTATTGAAGAAGAGGTTATACGTCAAGAACAACAGCAAGTAGAAACACCGGCCGTTGAAATGACTCCTTCCTTTTCGGTATGATTATGATGTCATTTACGCTCCGCAAGAGGAGTTGCTATTATGCAAATGCAGAATGCTAATTGGATATATGATACGACCATTATCTTGTATGCGTTAAGCATCATTGGTTATTTTATCGACTTTTTACAAAACAACCGGAAAGCGAATCGCATGGCTTTCTGGTTGCTTTCTTTTGTTTGGATTTTACAAAGCATGTTCTTTTTTCAGCGTATGATTGTTACAGGTCGACCACCGTTACTGACGCCGTTTGAAGGCTTGTTTTTTTACGCATGGGTGCTCGTCACGTTTTCGCTCTTATTAAATTGGTTTTTTAAAATTGATTTTCTCGTCTTTTTTACGAACGTCGTTGGCTTTTTTATTATGTCATTTAATTTATTTGCACCGGGCGAGGATACAGCTTCTTCCGTATCGATGAGCTTAATATCAGAGCTGCTCGTCATTCATGTTACGATGGCTTTCGTCTCCTACGGCGCGTTTACGCTCTCTTTTATTTTTTCGATGATGTATTTATTGCAATATCGTTTGTTAAAGCAAAAAAAATGGAGCAAGCGGCTTCAGCGCTTAGGAAGTTTATCGGTGCTGGAACAGCTGTCTTTCGTTCTTAATATGACCGGCGTACCGCTACTTTTATTGAGCTTGATTTTAGGAATTATTTGGGCGTACATAAAAGTTCAAGCGTTTTCGTTTTTGGATGTAAAAGTAATTTCGTCCTTTATTGTTTTAATTGTATATAGTAATTTTTTGTATCAAAAAGTAGCAAAAGGGTTGCAAGGAAAACAGATGGTGTTTTGGAATAGCGCTGCGTTTCTCGTTGTCCTCATCAATTTTTTCTTAGCTTCTACCTTTACGACATTTCATTTTTGGTACGATTAAGAGGTTGGATCTTCAAGTAGGAGGAATGGCAGATGAGAAAGATTATAGTAGGCTCAAGACGAAGTAAGCTTGCGTTAACACAAACAAATTGGTTTATCGATCAGTTAAAAAAACTCGGCTTACCGTTTGAGTTTGAAGTCAAAGAAATTGTAACAAAAGGTGATGTCATTCTTGATGTTACGCTTTCTAAAGTGGGCGGTAAAGGCTTATTTGTAAAAGAAATTGAGCAAGCACTTCTTTCGAAAGAAATTGATATGGCTGTACATAGTATGAAAGATATGCCGGCGCTATTGCCAGAAGGTTTAATGATCGGCTGCACGCCAAAACGCGTCGATCCGCGTGATGCATTTATCTCCCATACGTACGATTCACTTGCTTCATTACCGGCTGGAGCGATTGTTGGGACGAGCTCTTTACGAAGAGCGGCACAACTTTTACATAAGCGTCCTGATCTAACGATTCGCTCGATTCGAGGGAATATTGATACGCGCCTTAGCAAGTTAAAAGACGGTAGCTTTGATGCGATTATACTAGCTGCAGCAGGTCTTGAGCGCATGGGATGGTCTAAAGAGACGGTTACAGAATTTTTACCGATTTCGCTTAGTTTACCAGCGGTCGGTCAAGGGGCATTAGCCATTGAGTGTCGTGAAAGTGATGACGAGTTGCGTCAGCTCCTTCACCATGTGAATGATGATGAAACATTTGAAACGGTTATGGCAGAACGTGCGTTTCTTCATACGTTAGAAGGCGGTTGCCAAGTGCCGATTGCAGCTTTTGCGCAAAAAGAAAGCAACGGGACGATTTCGCTCACAGGCTTAGTTGGTACACCAGATGGTACGAACATTCTTAAAGAAACGGCACAATCACATGATGCGAACATTCTTGGTGTGCAATTGGCTGTGCAACTACAAGAACAAGGAGCGACTGAGATCCTAGAAAGTGTAAAGAAAGACTTAGGACTATGACGACATCAGGAGTGCTCGCAGGTGAGCGTATTATTGTTACACGTGCGGCCGAGCAGGCAGGAAGCTTAATCGCCTCTTTACGTAAGGAAGGGGCGGTTCCTGTTGCTTTTCCTGTTATGCAAATTTGTGCGCATGATGATGCTACGGTAGATGCCGTCTTAGCGAAGCTTTCTGCGTTTCAATGGATTGTGTTTACGAGCGGAAATGCTGTGGCGCATTTTTTTGCTTTGTTAGATCGAAAGCAGTTGTCGCTAAGTCAGCAAAAGATTGCTGCCGTCGGTCCTAAAACGGCAAATAAGCTCCGCGAAAAAGGAATCGAACCTAACGTAATCCCCGCAATGTATGAAGGGCGCGCGTTAGCGGCAGAACTGGCTCGCGTCATGAAGCGTGGCGAAGAAGTATTAGTACCTAAAGGGAATTTAGCAAAACAGACCGTAAAAAATGAACTTACTGGTGTCGCTAACGTAACGGAGCTAATCGTCTATGAAACGAAACGCGTGCGCACCGCTGACAATGAGAAGTTAGACGGGACAGAGGAAGCGATCGTATTTATGAGCCCTTCAAGTGTTGCGTTTTTCTGTGAACTAGTGGAGGAACCATTATTGCTTCAGTATAAAGAAAGCGCTCTCGCTGTTTGCGTAGGTCCCGTAACGGAAAAAGAAGCTAGAATGAAAGGCTTTCATAGGCTGATTGTTGCGTCTCACTTTACGGAAGAGGGTATAATAGAAGCTGTGAAGAAACATGGATAGAAAGGGGTATCAACATGGAATTTAAACGTCATAGAAGACTAAGAAGTAGTGAGGGTATGCGTGCAATGTTACGCGAAACGCAGCTTTCAACGGATGATTTTATTTATCCTATTTTTTTCGTAGAAGGTGAAGGCATTCGTCAAGAAGTACCATCAATGCCGGGTGTGTATCACGTCTCCCTTGATTATTTAGAAGCAGAGATGCAGGATCTTGTGGATCATCACATTCGCTCGGTAATGGTATTTGGTGTTCCAAATCATAAAGATGAGGTAGGAAGTTCAGCTTATGATCATAATGGCATCGTGCAACGTGCGATTGGGATGATTAAAGAAAAATTTCCTGAACTCCTCGTTATTGCAGATACGTGCTTATGTCAATATACCGATCATGGTCACTGTGGTGTGATTAAAGATGGTGACGTTCTAAACGATGAATCTTTAACACTATTAGCGCAAACCGCTGTCTCTCAAGCGCAGGCGGGTGCGGATATGATTGCTCCCTCTAACATGATGGATGGCTTTGTGGCAGCTATTCGAAAAGGATTAGATGAAGCTGGCTTTGAACACATTTCCATTATGAGTTATTCGGTGAAATATGCCTCTGCTTATTACGGACCATTCCGTGATGCGGCTCATAGTAGTCCACAGTTTGGCGATCGTAAAACGTATCAAATGGATCCAGCGAATCGCTTAGAAGCGCTTCGTGAAGCGCAGTCTGATGTCGAAGAAGGCGCTGATTTTCTCATGGTAAAACCTGCGCTAGCCTACTTAGACGTTTTACGTGAACTAAAGGATCGTTTTCCATTACCACTTGTTGCGTATAATGTTAGTGGAGAGTACGCCATGATTAAAGCAGCGGCACAAAACGGTTGGATTGATGAAGAAAGTGTTGTGCTTGAAACGTTGTTAGGGATGAAACGAGCGGGAGCAGATTTAATTATTACGTACCATGCGAAGGACGCTTCGCGCTGGTTAAATAAACAACGGTAGGAGGAACACGTTCATGAGAAACTTTGAGAAATCAAAGAAAGCTTTTTCTGAAGCAAAAAAATATATGCCAGGTGGCGTAAATAGTCCAGTACGTGCCTTTAAGTCAGTGAACATGGATCCTGTTTATATGGCGCGTGGAAAAGGCTCGAAAATTTATGATATTGATGGCAATGAATATATTGATTACGTGTTATCATGGGGACCGCTTATTCTTGGTCATGCCAATGATGCTGTCGTAGAAGCGCTGAAAAAAACAGCGGAGCTTGGGACAAGCTTTGGGGCGCCAAGTGAATGGGAAACGAAATTAGCAAAGCTTGTCGTTGAACGTGTGCCATCTGTTGAAATCATTCGCATGGTTAACTCAGGAACAGAAGCAACGATGAGTGCGCTTCGCTTAGCACGTGGCTATACGAGCCGTAATAAAATCCTAAAATTTGAAGGGTGCTACCATGGACATGGTGATTCATTGCTTATTAAAGCAGGTTCTGGTGTGGCAACGCTTGGCTTACCAGATAGCCCGGGAGTACCAGAATCGATTGCGAGCAATACGATTACTGTTCCTTATAACGATTTAGATAGTGTACGCTATGCCTTTGAGCAATTTGGTGAAGATATCGCGTGTATTATCGTTGAGCCAGTAGCTGGCAACATGGGTGTTGTTCCGCCGCAAGCTGGCTTCCTTGAAGGCTTACGAGCGATTACAGAACAATATGGCGCCTTGCTTATTTTCGATGAAGTCATGACAGGGTTCCGTGTGGGGTATCATTGTGCGCAAGGTCACTTTGGCGTAACGCCAGATTTAACGTGCTTAGGAAAAGTAATCGGTGGTGGATTACCGGTTGGCGCGTATGGTGGAAAAAAAGAAATTATGGAGCAAATCGCACCAAGTGGACCGATTTACCAAGCAGGTACACTATCTGGGAATCCACTAGCAATGGCGGCAGGATACGAAACGCTCAGACAGCTTACGCCAGCTTCGTATGAAGAGTTTGTGCGAAAAGGAGATCGACTTGAAGCGGGCATTAAAGAAGCGGCACAAAAGTATCATATTCCTCATACGATTAACCGCGCTGGCTCTATGATTGGCTTTTTCTTTACAAATGAAGAGGTGATCAATTATGAGACCGCTAAGTCTTCTAATTTAGATCACTTTACACGTTATTTCCAAGGCATGCTTGAAGCGGGTATTTCTTTACCGCCTTCGCAATTTGAAGGGTTATTCTTATCAACAGAGCATAGCGATGCTGATATCGATCAAACGATTGCAGCTTTTCATCACACATTTTCACAACTATAAACCGAAGAACGAAGATGTCGCGCTACGTAAGTAGCCTGACACCTTCGTTCTTTTTTTGTCTGCCATTTCCAAGAACATTTCCTCATTCAATCATAAATTCTTGTATGTTCTCATATTCCTGTAGTGTATGAATAAAAGGTTGAAAGGAGGAGAAAGGCAATGAATCCTTCAAAGCTGCGTTTCTCCATTGAGGAGTCCATCTGGTTAAAGAACGGACAGGAAGTAGCAGAAGTTGTTTCAATGGCAATCGATCCAGAAATTGATGTTACAGAAGAAAACGGACAGGTTTACGTGCGAGGTGCGTTACTGCTTCATGGTGAATATAGACCGTGCGCGCAAGGCGCAAATTTTAACCTAGAAGGAAGTTCCCTTCGTGAGCAAGCTTCCTATCGCTCGCTTACACAATTGAAAATGAATGACGAAGGCTTAGCAGAGTTAGAGCATCGTTTTCCGATTGATATTACCGTACCCGCATCCAAAGTGAGAGCCCTTCATGATGTGTTTGTTGGCATTGAAGAATTTGATTATGATTTGCCACATCCTACATGTATTGCGCTGATCGCAACGGTATCTATTTCAGGAATTGAAGAGGAAGCCATGATGAATGAGCATATGGTGGAAGAGGAAGTGACGTATGAGCACATGCCGCAAGAGGAAGTGTCATACGAGCATATGACAGAAGAAGAAGCGCCATATGAGCATATGCCGGAAGAAGAAGTAACCTATGAGCAAACACCTCCTCCACTTTCCGTTCCTTATGCGGCTATTGAGCAGGTGCAAGAACAATTTCAGGCACAAGAAAAGATAGCTGATCCTCAAGAAGAAGTGTATCATCGGGAAGAGATGATGAACGAGGAATCGCCACAACAGCATGCGACGATGAATATTCCGATAATGGATGCCCGCATGCTTGATCCAGAGCTCAAGCCCTTTATGGAAGAGCAAGATTTTGCACAAGCGCAAGATATTTTCGCTCCGTTTCAATTTGAAGCAAAGAAACTGTTCGAAGAAGTAGCACCGCCTCCACCTGCTGCGGTAGAAGAGCAACCGCAAATTATTTATCAGCGTAAAGAAGAAAAAAAACCAGCTAGTATGGAACCGGAGCTTGAAGTTAAAAAATCAGTGTATGAAACGTTTATGCATAAGTCACCGCCTGCCCCACCTGCTGCTGTAAATTCTGTAGAAGAAGTGCCACTACCAGAGAAACAAGAAAAGGTGGAAGAGCAAGCAACCTTAAGCGCCGCGCGTAATGAAGAAAATACGTTATCATTAACGAAAATGTTGGGCGGCAATGAAGAGCGTTTTTCTAAAATGAAAATGTACATTATGCAACGAGGGGAATCATTAGAATCGATTTGCGAAAAGTATGACATTTCCATGCATTCGTTAATGCGGGTTAATCGCATGAGCGAAGAAGAAATGGCAGAAGGGCAAATTATCTATATTCCCGTTTCCAAAGGACGCTAAGCCGATGAATGTTATAGAAGAAATTAAAAAAGCGTATGAACTTCGTACGGTTTCATGGAAACAAAAGGGGAAGCTACTGGATACAGATTGTGGTTTAAAGCGGGTGGTGCTGTGGAGTGATGACAATCTATTAAAGTGGCATGTAAAGTGGCGAGATCAAACAGGACGGAATAGTGTGGCCATCGCTGACCGAATGATTCGGACAGCGACGGGTCACCCCTGGATTGAAGTGAACGGCAAATATGTAACGTTACATGACGAAGTAGAAGGAAGCTATGACCGAGCTGGTCATGAAAAAGCATGGGGGCTTTTAATAGGGACGATGTTAAAGGCCGGGCTTGAAGCCTCGCAAGAATTTAGTACGTTATGCCAAGAGAAAACCTATTCTTTTGGGCAATGCTTAAGCGCTGTTCATCAGTTAGGTAAGCAATTTACCGTACTTGAAAGTGTCAAGCAATGCTTAGTAGAAGCAGATAAGCGGTTAAAGCAAGCAGAAGAAGTGAAGAAAGCAGCGGGAGAGTGCCTGCTACCGATTATGGATCAACCGTTAAGCGTGTTACATGGTAAGCAAATTTTTAATATTCTTTTTTATAAAGGAAGCCATCATGAGCCCATCCGCGGTTACTTGCCGCTGCGCCATTTTTTACGAGATTGGTTGAAAGAGTGTGGCCCGCATTCTTTAAAAAAGCTTTTGCATTGTATCAATGAGCATTATTCTTTGCAGCAAGAGCAAGGGCTCCTTCTGTTAGCCGAACTATTAATGCCATGGGAGCTTGTTCATTGCGTGGAACAATTAGAAACAAAAGAGCTTGCACACATCATTTCGACGGTCGAGCAATTTGAGCAAAATTGGGATTTTAATCGTATTCTTCTGCACTGTTATTCTGAATGGTTAGATGAAAAGCGAAGGAAGGTGGCTTTATGAGCACTTCCAGCGAAGGCATTAATTATGGACCGGTCTTGTTTCAATATGATCTGTATCCAGAGAAGATAGAAGATCACGGGCAGGCGAAAAAAGTCATGTCGCGGAGGGGGACCTTCGCGCTCAAAGAAACGAGTATGACTGAGGAAGAACAAGAGTGGTTTATTCATGTAATTCAGCGCTTATCAGAGCTTGGGTATCATCAAGTTGTACCGCTCTATCCAACAAAGCACGGTGATTATGTTGTCAGAAGTGGCAATTATACGTATTATTTAATGCCATGGTTTTCAGCTGAACCGCGCTATGAATATGATAAAGATGAACTGGTGATTCACGAGATTGGTAAGATTCATCAGCTGACGTTGAAGGAGCAAGATTTTTCGCAAGAAGTCGTGGATTATTCGTTTCAATATTTAATGCAACGCTGGGAATCACGGCAATTAGAGATGGAGCGTTTTGCCGAAGAATCTGAGCGCATGACATACATGTCACCTTTTGCACTTACGTATTTAAGTCATTTTCATCAGATGATGCGTCTGGCGGAAGATGCAAAGCGAAAGCTGCGTGATTGGTATGATATTTGTCATAGTGAACAGCGCTATCGCAGTGTGTTATGTCATGGGCAGTTATCGAGTCAGCATTTGCTTTTTTCGCACATGGGCGAACCGCATCTCTTAAACTTTGAACGGGCTGTGCTTGATACACCGGTGCGTGATCTTGCCTACTTTTTTCGCAAGGCGGTTCATCAACCTACGTGGACGCGTGAAACTGGAAGTAAGCTATTTGAATTGTATCAGCGCCATATAGAACTTTCAGAGGAAGAGCGTTATTTGCTCGTAAGTTATATGAGTTTTCCAGAACCGATCTTTAGTTCTATTGAGATGTATCATAATCAGCGTGGGCAGCATAGTCAAATTGAGTTGGTGAATCGTTTAGAAAAGAGAATTAGTGCGATGCGCCACATCCGTGAATTTTGTGATGATATTTTAAGTTTACCGTTGCCAGCGAAGCCAGAAGATGAATTTTTTGAAGGCGAAAAAGAAGATCACATGTAAGCGTGCGCTGTGATCTTCTTTTTTTGTTGCGCTTTTATAGGATTTCAACTACAAAGCAAACGTGAAGCAGTAGCAAAATGACGATAATAATTAAATCTACTCCCGATGGAAAGAGAAGCGTCCGGATGACTTGAAAGATGATAAGAGGGATGGTAAATTGACTGATTGTATCGCGGATATTTTTTAACCAACTTGGCCACTGCATTTTTCCTTGTCCTCTCCATGATCGACGAAAGCGTTTAGCCATGGTTCCTTCCTACTTTCCTTAGTAAGAGTCTCTTATAGTAAAGGTATTCATCATTAAGCTACTTCTTGTCAAAAAAATACTGTAGTAAAACACGTTCATCCGTACTGCAACATAGAATAAATCATCGATAAAGGGGGAAAGCTATTGACGTCTTATGGTGCACTCGGTAAAATAAGGGGTACATAACTGAATAATACTAGATGCGAAGAATGGGAAGAGTACGACATTTACCCTTTTAGAGAGGAAAATCAGTAGCTGAGAGATTTTCTAAGGATGTTAAACGTCAGAAGGTCGCCCAGGAGCAGCTTTTTTGAGGTGGGAATCACGTAGGAAAAGTCGGCGAACAGCCGTTATCATGACATGAGTGTACAGAAAACGTACGTTATTTTCTGTAAACAAAGGTGGTACCGCGAATGTAGCTTCTTTTCGTCCTTTGAGACGATTAGGGGCTTTTTTATATGTTAAAAGGAGGCGACATGTATGTCGAATGAAGAAAAGCAAGAGCTTTCTATGCCAACGAAATATGATCCAAAGGCAACAGAAGCCGCTTGGTATCAATATTGGGTAGATGGGAAATTTTTTGAAGCAACAGGTGATCCTGAAAAAAAACCATATACAATTGTTATTCCCCCACCGAACGTAACAGGAAAGTTACACTTAGGTCACGCTTGGGATACGGCACTGCAAGATATTATGAGTCGTGCCAAGCGCATGCAAGGCTATGATGTGCTTTGGCTACCAGGTATGGATCATGCAGGGATTGCGACACAAGCAAAAGTAGAAGGCAAGCTTCGTGAAGAAGGAACGAATCGCTATGAGTTAGGACGCGAAAAGTTCCTCGAAAAAGCGTGGGAGTGGAAAGAAGAATACGCAACGTTTATTCGTAAGCAATGGTCAAAGCTTGGGCTTGGATTAGATTATTCGCGTGAGCGCTTTACACTAGATGACGGCTTATCAAAAGCGGTACGTAAAGTTTTTGTTGATTTGTATAACAAAGGTCTCATTTACCGTGGCGAGTATATTATTAACTGGGATCCAGATACGAAAACAGCGCTTTCTGATATTGAAGTGATTCACGAAGAAGTGCAAGGTGCTTTTTATCATATGAAATATCCATTAGCAGACGGTTCTGGAAGTATTGAAGTGGCAACCACGCGTCCAGAAACGATGCTCGGAGATACAGCGATTGCGGTTCATCCACACGATGATCGCTACAAGCATTTAATTGGGAAGAAAGCAATTCTACCGATTGTCGGTCGTGAAATTGAAATTGTCGGCGATGACTATGTGGATCGTGAGTTTGGATCTGGCGCTGTAAAAATCACGCCAGCACATGATCCGAATGACTTTGAAATCGGCAATCGTCATAATTTAGAACGCATTCTCGTAATGGATGAGGGCGGAAAAATGAATGACAATGCCGGCAAGTATGAAGGATTAGATCGCTTCGAATGCCGTAAAGCCATCGTAAAGGATCTTCAAGAGGCAGGCGTTCTCTTTAAAATTGAAGAGCATATGCATTCGGTTGGTCATTCTGAGCGCAGTGGTGCGGTCGTTGAGCCGTACTTGTCTACACAATGGTTCGTGAAAATGCAGCCACTAGCACAGCAGGCGATTGCGCTGCAACAATCTGAGAACAAAGTAAACTTCGTACCAGATCGTTTTGAGAAAACGTATCTTCGCTGGATTGAAAATATTCGTGATTGGTGTATTTCACGTCAATTATGGTGGGGTCATCGCATTCCTGCTTGGTTCCATAAAGAAACAGGCGAACTTTACGTAGGAGAAGAAGCACCAGCTGATCTTGACAATTGGGAACAAGATACAGATGTCCTTGATACGTGGTTCTCATCGGCACTATGGCCATTTTCAACAATGGGTTGGCCAGATGAGGAAGCAGCTGATCTGAAACGCTATTATCCAACAAATGTGCTTGTAACCGGCTATGATATTATTTACTTCTGGGTAGCACGCATGATTTTCCAAGGTCTCGAATTTACAGAAGAGCGTCCGTTCCAAGACGTACTCATTCATGGACTCGTTCGTGACTCAGATGGCCGTAAGATGAGTAAATCACTCGGCAATGGTGTCGATCCGATGGATGTTATTGAAAAATACGGTGCCGATGCGCTGCGTTTCTTCTTAACAACAGGAAGCTCACCAGGAAATGATTTGCGTTTCTATTGGGAAAAAGTAGAGTCTACATGGAATTTTGCAAATAAGATTTGGAACGCTTCTCGTTTTGCATTAATGAACATGGATGGCTTAAAAGCGGAAGAGATTGATTTAAGTGGAACATTAAGCTTAGCGGATCAATGGATTTTAACACGCCTCAATGACACGGCTGAAAACGTAACGCGCTTAATGGATACGTACGAGTTCGGTGAAGTAGGGCGCGTATTGTATAACTTCATTTGGGATGATCTTTGTGATTGGTATATTGAAATGGCAAAGCTTCCATTATATGGAGAAGACGAAGCGGCGAAAAAGACAACTCGTTCGGTTCTTGCTTATGTGCTTGACCAAACATTGCGCTTATTGCATCCGATTATGCCATTTATTACAGAGGAAATTTGGCAGCATCTTCCGCACGTTGGGCAATCAATTACCGTAGCAGCTTGGCCGACGAAACGCGAGGATCTTCATTTCCCAGAAGCGGCAGCTGACATGAGCTTAGTAACTGAAATCATTCGTACGGTTCGCAACATTCGTTCTGAAATGAATGTGGCACCAAGTAAACCAATTAAACTAGAGATTTCAGCGAAAACAGAAACCGTGTTACATGCGCTACAAAGAAATAAAAACTATTTAGAGAAATTCTGTAACCCAAGTGAGTTAACGATTGCGGTAGGTCTTAGTGCACCAGAGAAATCGATGAGTGCCGTGTTATCTGATGTGGAACTGTACTTACCACTTGAAGGCTTAATTAATTTGGACGAAGAAATTGCTCGCCTTGAAAAAGAAGTAGATAAATATAAAAAAGAAGTAGAGCGCGTTCAGAAGAAGCTTAGCAATGAAGGCTTTATGAAGAAAGCGCCTGAAAAAGTAATTGAAGAAGAGCGTGCGAAAGAACAAGATTATAGCGAAAAGCTCGATAAAGTACGCCAACGTATTCAAGAACTACAAGCATAAGTACTAGCAACGAAAAAAATCCGAACAGTACGTCCTTTCAAGTAGATGAGGGTGTACGTTCGGATTTTTTTATAGAGAACTGTTGTGTAAGTGTTGGGCAATATGTGTCATATAGCATTGAACGATATTAATAGAGCTCGTTGCACTTAGCGAGCGGCTGCCAACCGCATCTTCAATTTCGTTAAAAATAAATTCGCCGTTTTCTGTTACTAAAAAATCAATCCCAGCCATATCAATGGTCACAACATCAAGAATGCGCTGAACAAGCTGGCGTTGCTCGGTTGATAACTCGTAAAATGAGGCTTCGCCACCAAGTGACACGTTGGCGTGAAACTGAGTGGATGAGGAGCGAAGAACGGCGCCGATAATCTCATTGTTGACAATAAACACACGAACATCTTTTCCATAAGGTAGTAAACACTTTTGCAAAACCCAGCGCTCATGGAAATGCTCACGAAATATAGCTTCAAGCTCGTTTGGGTGATGAACGAGGTGAACGTCAGTGCCCCCTCTGCCGCTTGCTAACTTGGCAACGAGTGGAAAGGAAAAGGGAAGCGATGCGAGCGAAAAGCGGGATGGAACAAGAAAAATACTATCCATCATCGGTATATGAAGACCTGCTAAAAATTGATACGTTCGCGCTTTATCGTTTGCAATACTAGCAAGAGCGCTATTGTTAAAAACCGTGATGCCCATTTTTTCAAGGTGAGCGGATAAGAAGGGATCTACACCACGCATGATCGCAAACGTTGGCAAAGCGATGTGCTCTTCGTTATAGTAAAGAGAAAGACGATGATTCGTCACACCATAAGCAAAGTCTTCGACGTACATAAGCGTTAAGGAAAGACCCACAGCAGCAGCTTCGTCTTGCATCCACTTAATGTAGGAAGCATTCGTCACACTCGCTTGTTTTTGATAAATGAGCCAGCCCGAAATGGTCATCCGATCATACCGTTCCTTCTTGCTAAGTCGCTTTGTATATGCGCAATCATTGCTGGCGCCACATCGATTTGTGTGCATTCATAGATGCTTCTTATATGCGCATTAGAATTAATTTCACAGACAATCGGAGAGCCATCAGGACCAAAAAGGAGATCGACGCCAGCGAAAGCGGCATTCACAGCAGAAGCACAGGCAATCGCTAACGCTACTTCTTCATCGCTTGGATCGTACGGCATGCTGCGTCCGCCAGCTGTAATGTTCGCGCGAAAATCTGTTTCGCTACTTCGCTGCATAGCGGCAATCACTTGGCCACCGACTACGTTAAGCCGAATGTCTTTGCCCCAGCTAGAGGTGATCATTTCTTGTACAATATACTCTGTAGCACCAAGTGCTGCTACTTTTTCACGCAGCTCTGTTTCATTATGAACGAGGTATACTTGCATACCAAATGAGCCATAGGCTTCCTTAATAACAAGGGGAAACGAGAGGTGCGCTGTAAATAGGGCAAGGTGATCATCGTTTGATAGCGTATGAAAGATTTTTGGTGCGATGATTGTTTTCGGAAGCGGAAGCCCTTGAGCGGCGAGCGCTTGATACATTTTTCCTTTATGATCACATCGTTCAATCGTCTCGGCAGAATTGTACACAGGAATTCCAAGAAGCTCTAGCTGGCGCGCGAGAAAAAGATCTTTATCGCCAAAAATAACAAAAGCGGGTAGCTCCGTTTCTTTGCCAGCAAGCAGTAGTTTTCGTTCATGAAGCAGAGGTAACAGTTCATTGTTTTTGATAAGGATAGGGGTAATGCCGGCGTCTTCGGCGGCGCGCGCCATCCATTGTGCAAAATCGGTGAATTTTGCTGAATTTAAATTGCCATTATAAATAATCCAACACATAGATGGTTTCATAGAAGCCTCCTTAAGCAGTTTTCTCTATTGTTTAGCATAGCACAAGAAAGGGTGAAAAATCTTATGTTCCAAACGTACGATGATGTGAATCGCTTTTTACAATTAGAACATCCTGGTGAGATGAAAATGGGTTTAGAAAGAATGCGTGCCGTTTTACAAAAAATGCAGCATCCTGAAAAAAAACTTACGTGTATTCATGTGGCTGGCACGAATGGAAAAGGCTCAGTCATTGCGATGTTACATGCTATTTTTAAAGAAGCAGGCTACACGGTCGGGACATTTACGTCTCCGTATCTTGAATGTGTTACGGATCATATTCACTATCAAGGAGAAGCCATTCCTCATGAAAAATTACAGGATATTCTTCACAAATTAAAGCAACCTGCCGATGAAGTTAAAAAGGAGGGGTATGGAAGCTTGTCAGAGTTTGAAGCGATGACAGCAGCGGCTTTTCTCTATTTTGCAGAAGAACAACCGGATATTTGTTTGATTGAAGCAGGCTTAGGCGGCCTAACCGATGCTACGAATGTCATTACACCCCTCGTTTCTGTGATTACAAGTATCGGCTATGATCATATGAACATCCTTGGTAGAACGCTAGCTGAGATTGCGCATCATAAAGCGGGCATTATTAAAGAAGGTGTTCCGGTCATTACAGCTGTCAAAAAGCAAGAACCAAAAGAGGTAATTATAAACACGGCAAAAAAGGTTGCTGCACCGTTAGAGTGTGCGGGCATGACTTATCAGACAGAGCGGACAGCCGTGAAGCAGCGGGGGCAAGAGGTTTTTTACGTCACGACGCAAGACGATAAAAAGGGGCCTTATCCACTTTCTATGCTTGGTGCCCATCAAGTTGATAACGCCGGCATTGTAGTTATGACGATTGAAGCACTCAACAGACGCTACGGATTTACGATTTCAGAAGAGGCGCTAACGAATGGTTTGCAAAAAGCGTCGTGGAGCGGCCGATTTGAGTATGTTGCTGCACCGTTTCCGTTGTTAGTAGATGGCGCACATAACCCAGAAAGTATGACAGCACTTCTACAAACGTTACGCGATCATGCGCCAAAGACGCGGTTTCATATTTTATTTGGGGCGCTACAAGATAAAGACGTTCACGAGATGTTAACGCCGTTAGAAGAAGTTGCCTTATCGATTACGTTTACAGACTTTTCTCATCATCGCGCGCAAAAGGGCGAGATGTTAAGAGCGCAATGTTCACTCTCTGAAACGTATTATGAGAAAGATTGGCATGAAGCCATCCGCAGATGGCTTCAAAAAGGTTCACAAACGGAACCGTTGTTGTTAACAGGCTCACTTTACTTTATTGCGGAAGTGCGTAGCTATTTGTTGCAAAAAATTTCAGAGATGAACGTCTAACCTTTCCTCTTATTTGATGCAAAGAAAGTGAGGTGAAAGAGGCTGCTACCACGTTGGTGATGGTAGTAGCTGCCCTTTCATGAATAGCCTACCTTATGTGTTTCTCGCTCTTTTTGGAAGTGTCGTTGCTTCCTTTGGTCATGTGGTTGGACATCGAATGGGAAAGGGCGATTCCATTATTGCACCACGCTCACACTGCCCCTACTGCCATCGGTTCCTTCGCTGGTACGAATTAATTCCACTGTTTTCATGGATGGTGCAACGCGGGCGATGTCGAACGTGTCAACGCAGTATTCCCATTCATTATTTTTTAATGGAATGCCTTGCATGTTGTTTCTTTCCACTGTTTCCTTCTTTTGTTGGGTGGTCACCCGAACTGCTTGTTGCGCTATCCTTTCTTCTTTTTCTACTTATCATTTCTGTTTCCGATTTATGTTACCTCATCATTCCTCATCGTATCTTACTCTACTTCAGTATTTTGCTCGGTATAGAGCGGTTGTTTATTCCTTTTGATCCTTGGTGGTTGATGGTTGTTGGTGGTGCTGTTGGTTTTTTTACCTTATATCTCGTATTGCTTGTCTCTAAAGGCGGAATCGGGGGTGGTGATGTTAAGCTAATGGGCGTTGTTGGCCTTGTGCTTGGTTGGCAACTCGTGCTGCTTGCTATTATACTAGCGACGTTTTGTGGTTCGCTTTATGTTGGTATTCTTCTATTGTTTCGTCAATCGGTAACAAAAGGCATGCTTCTACCATTTGGTCCTTTCCTAGCTATTGGTTCCCTAGCGGCTTACGTGATGGGTGATAGCCTAGTAACGTGGTACTTCTCAACATTTCTAGCCTTGCTTCCCTAAAACGACTCTTTCATTTTGTCTCGTTTGTTCTACGAATGTCAAAACACGCATAGAGTAATTACTAGATGATAGAGCACAAGTGAGGTACAAACTATAGGGAAGCGAGGATAACCACATATGACAACGTCTAATAAAGTGAATGTAACGATTAATGGGAAGTCGGTTACGCACGAGTCACATAAAGCCCAAGATGTTTCAATCGAAGAAACCGCTGTTACGATTTATCCTAGTCCTAATGAATCTTTTTTAAGTAAAAAGGGCAGTAGGAAAGAACCGCTATTTCAAACGCCGCAATTGCATGCCCTCTTTCAAAAATTGCAGTGGAAACATCGGTTTCAACGCAAACGAATGCTGTTAAGAAATCAACATCGAAATGTACGTCCATTTTCAAAGCCGATGATTACAGCTGTCATTGCAGCCGTCTTCATTGGTTGCACATTTGGCGCCGTCATTCTCATGCTGTTTACAGGAAATTCAGTTAGTCAACACGACCAATCTATACCAACACAAGCGGCACAGCGAAGTTCAGCGGTGACGATTAAAGAAATACCGCTCACGTTATATGGTATTCAAAACGGATTATTTGCTACAAAAGACAAGGCGGAGGAAGCGAGGACCGACTTGCAAAAGAAGGGAGTTGCCGCTGCTATTTATAAGCAAGGGACAAGCTACGCCGTTTTAATTGGGTTATCAAATCAAAAAGATCAAGCGGTCGCACTCGAACAAACGTACAAAAAAGAAGGTGTCTCTACATGGTTACGAAAGGTAGATGCTTCGTCTTCTAAGCTACACGTTGCAGATCGCCGTGATGAAGCATATATGGTGAACGGAAAAATCTTATTACAAAATCTCATTACACTTTCTGAAATGACGGCTGTTAGTGAGAAAGCACAAGCGTCCATCAGCAAAGACTTTAAACAATGGCAAGCGTATCGAGTAAAGCAAGAGCATCTATGGTCAGAAGGTCAACGAAAAGCAGTCGCTGCGTACGAGAAAGAAGTTGGAGCGACGATTGCGCAGTTAAAAACGAACAAAGACAGCCGCGTAAAGCAAGCCGCTCTTAATAGTTTTATAGCGTACGATTCCCTTATGAAGGCTCTGCAATAGAATCCAATGAGAAAAAGGTGGCGTAGCATTCCACCTTTTTCTTAGCACTTAATCTGTCGGCCATGATCTAGGAAGAAGCAAGCAAATGGAGAAAGAGTTCATATAAACGTCAATTTTAAAAAAATAGTACGAAAGATTTCGCGAAATCCGTCATAAAAAGAGAAAGAATGGCGAAAAATTAAAAGAACAAATGTTGAATCGGATTGCATATTGTCTAACTTTGGAGATTTTGATATGCTTACTGTACATCTCCTGCCAATAGATGGTTTTGCAACCCGTTGTAAAGGATGATGACATGAAACGCCTCATATTAGCCTCTTCTTCGCCTCGAAGAAAAGAACTTCTTTCAATGAACTCTATCAAATACGAAGTGATTCCTAGTACGATTCAAGAGGTCATGGATCCTACGTTATCATCTGAGGAACTTGTTTGTTCACTTGCGAGACAAAAAGCAGAAGATGTTTGGAAGCGCCATAAAGATGCGGTCGTTCTTGGCGCAGACACGGTCGTTGTTATTGATGAAACGGTAATGGGAAAGCCTGAAGACCGAAGTGATGCAGTACGCACACTGCAGTCTTTATCAGGGAAAACTCATACTGTTTACACAGGTGTATGCATTCTTTCAGAAGAAAAAGAATGCGTTTTTTCGGTCGCGACAGAGGTTACCTTTTGGGAACTAAGCGCTGCTGAAATTGAGAACTACATCGAAACAGGTGAACCGTTTGACAAAGCTGGAAGCTATGGCATTCAAGGGAGAGGTTCTCGCCTTGTCAAGCGCATTGAAGGGGATTATTACAGCGTGGTAGGGTTACCGGTTTCAAGAGTCGTCAGAGAGCTTGACAGCTTTGGAATCAGCACGGTCAGTCAGGAAGATATTTTGTAGGAGGAATGGCATTGACTGATGCGACGCTTATGATCCGCGATTATAACCATGAGGATAAACCGAGAGAACGATTGCTTGCGAAAGGACCGGAAGCGCTCGCGAACCATGAGCTGCTAGCCATTATATTGCGAACTGGTTCTCGCCACGAGTCTGTACTTCAGCTCGCCAATCGGATTATTCGTCACTTTGAAGGGTTACGATCGTTAAAAAACGTAAGTATTAGCGAGTTAAAGGAAATTCACGGCATCGGAAATGCGAAAGCGGTTGAATTGCTCGCTGCAATTGAGCTTGGAAGAAGAATGAGCCAATTGCCTATGGAAGACCGTTATGTGATTCGTTCACCAGAAGATGGGGCGCAATACATGATGGAAGAACTGCGTTTTTTAGAACAAGAACATTTCGTATGTTTGTATTTAAATACGAAAAGCCAAGTAGTTTACAAGAAAACGATTTTTATCGGCAGCTTGAATTCTTCGATTGTACATCCGAGAGAAGTATTTAAAGAAGGTCTAAAGAAATCAGCAGCTTCTTTTATATGCTTTCACAATCATCCAAGTGGGGATCCGTCCCCAAGTAGAGAAGATATCGATGTGACAAGAAGATTGGCAGAGTGCGGAAAAATAATAGGGATTGAATTGCTCGATCACATTATTATTGGTGATTTAAAGTATGTAAGTTTAAAAGAAAAAGGGTATGTTTAACATTGTAATTTACGCTTTCCATAGCGTATAATCATATTTATGAGTTTTGCTTGATGAAAGGAGTTACATAAATGTTTGGTGGATTTTCAAGAGATTTAGGGATTGATTTAGGGACTGCAAACACTCTTGTATACGTGAAGGGTAAGGGTGTCGTTGTGCGTGAACCTTCCGTGGTAGCGTTAAGAACAGATACTGGTTCAATTGAGGCTGTAGGTAATGCAGCTAAAAATATGATTGGTCGTACGCCTGGAAATATCGTGGCTGTTCGTCCGATGAAAGATGGCGTCATTGCTGATTTTGAAACAACAGCAACGATGATGAAGTATTTTATTCAACAAGCGCAAAAGAATCGTTCGGTGTTTGCAAGAAAACCGAATGTAATGGTATGTGTTCCATCTGGCATTACTGCAGTGGAAAAGCGTGCAGTTGAAGATGCAACAAAACAAGCGGGTGCACGTGAAGCGTACACGATTGAAGAACCTTTTGCGGCGGCTATTGGTGCAGACTTACCTGTTTGGGAACCAACAGGAAGCATGGTTGTTGACATCGGTGGCGGAACGACAGAAGTAGCGATTATTTCACTTGGTGGGATTGTTACGAGCCAATCGATTCGCATCGCAGGTGATGAAATGGACGATGCAATTATTCAGTATATTAAGAAAACGTACAACCTCATGATTGGTGAGCGTACAGCGGAAACGTTGAAGCTTGAAGTAGGTTCTGCAGGCTCTGCTGAAGGCATTGATAACATGGACATTCGTGGACGTGATTTGTTGACAGGACTTCCAAAAACTATTACGATTACAGCGGAAGAAGTTTCCAGTGCTCTTCGTGATACGGTCAACAGCATTATGGAAGCTGTAAAAGTTACGCTTGAAAAGACACCACCAGAGCTTGCGGCTGATATTATGGACCGCGGAATCGTCCTCACAGGAGGCGGAGCGCTCTTAAGAAATCTTGATAGTGTAATTAGTGACGAAACAAAAATGCCTGTCATCGTAGCTGAAAATGCTCTTGATTGTGTGGCAGTCGGAACAGGACGTGCGTTAGAAAACCTACACCTTTTCCGTTCTAAAGCAGGGATTACTTCACGTTCCAAAACAAAAGCGTAAGTAGGTGTTTAGATCATGCCCCAGTTTTTCTCCAACAAGCGGCTAATTGTTCTTCTCGTAAGTATCATCGTGTTGGTGGCTATGATCGGTTTTTCGATGAAAGATCGGGAAGAATTAACGTGGCCGGAACAATTTTTAAATGATGTGGTTGGCACAAGTCAATCACTACTGTATAAACCCGCTCATTCTGTAGCGGGTTTCTTTGAGAACATAGCCGATATGAAAGATATGTACAGTGAAAATGAGACGTTAAAGTCTAAATTAGCGCAATACGCAACGGTATCACAGGATGTCCAAAAGCTAAAAAATGAAAATGATTCGTTAAAAAACAAACTAGAAAAACCAGCAGATTTAACGGATTATAAAGTCCGTGATGCGCGTATTATCGGGCGTTCACCCGACCGCTGGAATCAATCGGTTTCTATTAATCTAGGATCGCGCGATGGCATTACAACAGAAATGGCTGTTGTCTCACCAGAAGGTTTAATTGGGCGCATTGATAAAGTGTCCATGTTTCATTCGACTGTTAAGCTAATGAATGATAATGGTAAAAACAATAATATTTCTGCAATTGTAGAAGGTAAAGAACGGATCTTTGGTACGATTGAAGGGTACGATCAAAAGAAACAAGCGCTTGTATTTTCAAAGCTTCCTAGTAAAACAGCGCTTGCAAAAGGGCAAAAGGTTATTACCTCAGGTCTTGGGGAAGGTTTTCCAAGAGGTGTCTTGATTGGAACTGTTGATCAAGTTGTTGAGGATGAAAGTGATGATACGCAAATAGCATACGTTAAACCAGCGGCTGGTTTTTACAATTTAGATCATGTGATGGTCTTAGATCGTCGTATGCAGCCCGTTGATGTAAATCAATTTAAAGCAGTAGAGGAGGTGGCGAAATGAGTAAGTTCATTCTACCGCTCGTCACCTACTTAGCATTCATTATTGAAGGAACAGTGATCCAAACGGTAACACCAGAACATTACGGATATTCATACATACTGATTCCACACTTTTCATTTGTGTTTATTGTGCTAATGGCATGCTATCTTCCTCCGCGCGTGAGTCTTATTTATGCGTTGATTTTCGGACTGTTAACCGATCTTATGTATACGGATTTAATTGGTATTTATATGTTTTCAACAGCACTTGTCGCGTATCTTATTACCGTTTTATCTCGCTATATGTTTAGTAACTTTCTCATTGCGGTTGTGTTAAGTGCTGGGGGCGTTGCGGGTTTAGAGTTTCTCGTCTACGGCCTCAATACACTTGTCGGTGTTGCTCATGGCAGCATTCAGGCATTTATGTATGACCGTTTAATTGGTACACTTATTTTAAATATGGTATTTACCATTTTGCTTTATTACCCGTTTATGAAATTACTTCGAAAAACGATGAACGAAAACGGCTGAGGAAAGAGGATTTTCCAATATGTTGCCGAATGAAAGTATGTTGAGGTGAATGATGGCAATGACACAAAAACTCCAACATAATGTTACGATCAAAGGCACGAAAGACGGCCTCGTCCTTCTATTGGATGATCTATGCGCATACAGTCAGCTTATTGAAGAACTAAATAGCAAGTTATCAGATGCGAACAGTCAATTGTTAAATGGTCCACTCTTCTCGGTCGTTGTCAAAACTGGCAATCGCTACGTAACAGAAGAGCAACGACAGCAAATTACCGCTATTATTGAACAACGCGATAATTTGCGTATTAAACGATTAGAATCCAACGTTATGACGGTGGAAGAGGCCGAACATTTGCGTAAAGAAGCGCAAATTGTCCGCGCCTCAAAAATTGTTCGTTCAGGTCAAGTGGAACGTGTGCAAGGTGATCTACTGCTCATTGGGGATGTGAACCCTGGAGGAACAGTAGAAGCCACCGGCAATATTTTCATTCTTGGCTCGCTTAAAGGAATTGCCCATAGCGGATGTGACGGCGACCGCGAGACAATTATTGCGGCTTCGGATATGAGACCGAGTCAGTTACGCATTGCTGATGTGCTAAGTCTAGCACCCGACCAGTATGAAACAACCGGGCATGAAATGGAATGTGCGTTTATTTCTGATGATGAAAATCGCATTGAGATTGACACCATTAGAAAGATACATAGAATCAGGCCCAACTTGAATCGTTTATAGATAGAAAGGGGAATGAATCATGGGAGAGGCAATAGTCATAACTTCTGGAAAAGGGGGCGTTGGAAAAACAACGACGTCTGCTAATATCGGTACAGCCCTCGCCCTTTCCGGAAAAAAAGTTTGTCTCGTCGATACAGATATTGGCCTTCGTAACCTTGATGTACTGATGGGCCTTGAAAACCGTATTATTTATAATCTTGTAGATGTAGTCGAAGAACGCTGTCGCTTGCATCAAGCACTTATTAAAGATAAACGGTTTGAATGTTTGTATTTATTGCCAGCTGCGCAGACAGAAGACAAAGGGTCTGTTAATACGGAGCAAATGAAAAAAATCATTGCTGAACTAAAACAGGACTATGACTATGTAATCATCGATTGTCCCGCTGGCATTGAGCAAGGCTTTAAAAATGCGGTTGCTGGCGCTGACCAAGCAATCGTCGTTACGAATCCGGAAGTGGCATCCGTACGTGATGCTGATCGGATTATTGGCTTATTAGAGCATGAAGAGGTAGCAGCGCCAAAGTTAATTATTAATCGCGTGCGCCCTCATCTTTCCAAAAGTGGCGATAGTATGGACGTGGATGAGATTGTGACTATACTAGCGATTGAATTAATTGGCGTCGTTGTCGATGATGAAAGTGTCATTAAAGCCGCTAATAAGGGAGAACCGATTGCTTTAAGCTCAGAAAGTAAAGCATCACTTGCTTATCGTAACATTGCTCGCCGCATACTCGGAGAATCAGTACCATTAACAGCGATTGAAGAGGAGAAAGGTTTTTTCTCTAAAATTAAACTGTTGCTTGGTATGAAATAAGTTGTGCCTTCTTTGTCTGCCTTCGTCCTGATGGATGGAGGCTTTTTTTTATGTGAAAAGCAAGTCATAAGCTCTCCGGACAAGTCATAAGATGAAGGAAATGGATGAAAAGCGGAGGAATGAATGATGAGGAATCGCGCAGATGAAGTACGAAAGAAATATGAGCAACGATTTTCGGAAGCTGATGTAAAGCGGCCCTACGTCAGCAATTCTATGCTGTCACAGAACGGGCAAGAAGAGCGTAAACGTCCTCGTTTCTTTAATGGTTCATTTTTCTTATTTCAAATGATGGTTTCGCTATGCTTATTTCTAGGAGTCGGTGTGTTGTTTAAAAATGGAAGTGAGCAAGCTCAGTCTGGACAAAGCTATGTAAAGAAAATGTTTGTCACTGAATTCCAATTTGCTTCTGTTAAAAATTGGTATGAAGGTACATTTGGTAAAACGCTCGCTTTATTACCAGAGCAAAAGCCTGAAACAGCTGTACCAAAGAAAGCAGCGGTTGCAACAGAAGAGCCCTATGCTGTTCCGGCATCGGGGAAAGTATATGAATCCTTTGCAGCGAATGGGCAAGGAATTATGATGGAAACGAACAAATCCTCTCAAGTTGATACAGTAAAAGAAGGTTATGTTGTTTTTGCAGGCACAAAAGAGAAGTTAGGAAAAACGGTAATTATTCAACATAGTAATGGAGAAGAATCATGGTATGGCATGCTTGAGAGCATTGATTCTTCGGTGAAAATGTATACGTATATGAAAAGTGAAAAGCCGCTTGGTACGGTTTCTCCGAATAAAGATGGAAAAACAGGAAAATTTTATTTTGCGTTAAAAAAGGATGATAAATTTATAGATCCGAGTAAGGTGATTCGTTTTGAATAACGTTCGTTTATTCTTGAAGAAATTGAAAATCCATCCGCTTTTTTGGCTCGTTATTATGCTTGCTATTATGACGGGGCACTTTCGGCAAATTCTCTATTTGTTTCTTGCTGTATTCATTCATGAAGTGGGACATTACGTAGGCGCTGCTTACTTTCGTTGGAACATAAAAAAAATGGAGTTATTTCCATTTGGAGGCGTATTGGAAGTAGAAGAGCATGGGACGCGGCCGGCAAAAGAAGAAGTCATTGTAGCCTTGCTCGGTCCGCTGCAACACATCTGGTTGTTGGCAGTAACCTTTTGGTGTATACAGATGGGATGGTGGGGAGAGGACGGTCAATGGTTTCTTACCATTAATGTGACTTTGCTGCTTTTTAATTTGTTGCCGATTTGGCCATTGGATGGTGGAAAGCTTGTTTTTACTGCGATGACGATGTGTTTGCCGTATAAAAAGGCGCAATCACTCTTTTTAGCGTGTTCTGCCCTACTCGCTAGCAGTCTTCTCTGTTATTTTTTAATTCAAAACCCACTGCATGCCAACCTTTGGATTATTGCGTCTTTTCTTGCGATTTCTCATTATATTGAGTGGAAACGCCGTCCTTTTGTTTTTATGCGTTTTTTGATGTCGCGCACAATCGCACATGAGCGCGTTGTTACGAAACCACTGCATGTCTCAGCAGAGATGACGCTAAGCGAAGTGTTGGATCGTTTTCGAAAAGGCGTCGCTCATCTGATTGTTATTCAAGGAGTTTATGAGCAAACACTGATCGAAGAAGAGCGCGTATTACACGCTTTTTTTTCACATAACCAAGTAAAATGTGCAATTGGTCCTCTTTTTCGGTAAACTAGTAACAATCGTTTTCGAAGAGAGGATTTTTTTTGTGGAGAGAAAAATAATCATTGATTGTAGAACAGAGACGAAGCGAATGACAACGTATGAAAATAACGAAGCAGTGGAGCTACGTGTTGAGGAAAGAAGTGAACATGCTAAAGCTGGTAATATTTATAGCGGTCGTGTGCAAAAAGTACTTCCGGGCATGCAAGCTGCGTTTGTTGATATTGGCGGTGAGAAGAATGGGTTTATTCATCGCGATGACTTGCCAAGCTATCAAGAAGCAAAGCTGGCGCAAGGAGGGGAACAGCATAAGCCAATTTCCGCTTTTGTAAAAGAAGGCGATTCATTGCTTGTTCAGGTCGTAAAAGAGCAAGAAGGAGGGAAAGGGGCGAGACTAACAGGGATGCTGTCCATTCCAGGCTCTTGTCTTGTTTTCCTTCCAGAAGCCTCGCATATTGCTGTATCGAAGAAAATGAGTCGCGCAGAAAAAGAAAAATGGCGTACGTTTGGACAGTCACTCGTAAAAGGGAAGGATGGTGTAATATTCCGAACTGCGAGTGTAGAGCGAACAGAAGAGGAACTACATCATGAATTTCATGGTTTGGTGGAACGCTATCGTTTATTAGTGCAACAAGCCGAGAAAGAGAAAGCGCCTGTTCTCTTATATGATGAAGAAGATGTCCTGAGTAAGCTTGTTCGTGATTATGCCTTTGAACGCAATACAGAAATCATTGTCGATGATCCGTTGCAATATCGACGCTTGTTGCAATTGGCTGAACCTTTTCCATCATTAAAAGCGCGCATCTCGTTACATAAAGGACGCATGTCGCTTTCCGCCTTTTATGAAGTGGATGCGGTGTGGGAAAAAGCGCTGCAGCCTCATGTTTGGTTAAAAAACGGTGCCTCGTTAAAAATTGATCATACCGAAGCGATGACTGTTATAGATGTGAACACTGATAAATTTACGGGCAAGAAATCCCGACGTGAGACGGTGTTGCAAACGAATGTTATAGCGGCGAAAGAAATTGCTCAACAATTGCGTTTAAGAGGCATCGGAGGCATGATTGTCGTTGACTTCATTACAATGAACGAAGAAGAAGATCAGCGTACGGTAAAACAAGAGTTTGCAAAATGGCTAGCACGCGATCGCACAACAACGGTTCTTCATGGTTTTACAAGGATGGGTGTATTTGAAATGACGCGCAAAAAAGAGCGGCGCTCTCTTTTGCAAAATCAAACAGAGTCATGCGCTGCATGCGGTGGGACCGGACGTCTCCTGTCAGCAGCGACCGTTAGCGAACAAGCTTCACACGAAATGATGACGTATCAATATCAAGATTATGATGCCTTGTGGATTGAAGCTTCAGCGGAAGTTTTTGACTACCTGCAAGCGGATATTGAAAAGCTTGAAGCAGCGACAAGACTGCGTATTTTCTTAACAAAAGTAGCTACGCGCGGCGAGCATTCTTATCATATTCGACAGTTTGGAACCGTAACAGAAATTCAAGAGAGAATTCAAAGAGAACGTTGACATAGCACGGTATAACATGATATGATTCTTCTGTTAGTTTATTGGAGCACCCGCTCCAACCGCACAGAAGCAGGTTTTTAAGCGCTAGTCGCACCTGTCATGGCGAGTCTGAGTCTACAAGGAGGTGCACGAGATGTACGCAATTATTCAAACTGGTGGTAAACAAGTAAGAGTTGAAGAAGGTCAAGCGATCTATGTTGAGAAACTAGACGTTGAAGCAGGCGAAACAGTAACATTTGAGGATGTTCTTATGGTCGGCGGAGACAGCCTTAAAGTAGGAGCTCCACTTCTTGATGGAGTAACTGTTACAGGTAAAGTTGAAAAACATGGCCGTGGTAAGAAAGTGGTCGTTTACAAGTTCAAAGCTAAAAAGAACTACCGTCGTAAACAAGGTCACCGTCAACCTTACACTAAAGTTGTAATCGACAAAATCAACGGTTAATTCCAATGATTAAGGTTACAGTTCAACGAGATGATAGAGGTCGCATTTCGTCATTTACAATGAGTGGACATGCTGATTCTGGTCCATATGGAACAGATTTGGTTTGTGCAGCTGCTTCGGCAGTCTCATTTGGTGCTTTAAATGCTATCGAAACGTTATGTAACATTCCCCTCGAAGTGGAAACACGAGAGGATGGGGGTTACTTAGCCTATCGAACACCCTTGCATCTTTCTAACCATATTGATGAAAAAGTACAACTTCTTTTAGAAGGTATGGTTGTTTCGTTACAAACAATTGAAGACGGCTATGGCCGTTTTATCTCACTGCAAGAGAAGTAGTTCTCTGCAAGAACACCTAATGAGGAGGTGGAACGAATGCTAAAATTAAACCTTCAATACTTTGCTTCCAAAAAGGGAGTAGGTAGCACAAAGAACGGACGTGACTCCATCTCTAAACGCCTTGGCGCGAAGAGAGCAGATGGTCAACACGTAACAGGTGGTTCAATTCTTTACCGTCAACGCGGTACGAAAATCTATCCTGGAACGAACGTTGGACGTGGTGGTGACGACACTCTTTTTGCGAAAGTGGACGGAGTTGTTCGTTTTGAGCGCCTAGGACGCGACCGCAAACAAGTAAGTGTATATCCAATCGCAAACGAAGCGTAAGAAGATAGCTCTAACCGGGTTGGTTAGAGCTTTTTCTTTTGTATCGTAAAAAATAAGCATTAAAGAAGGACACTTTTATTACTGAAAACAGGAGCGCGAGTATGGGTAAAAGGAAAAAATGGTCTACTTTAGACGTGGTAAGACATGCACGGCACGATTGGCTTAATGATTTGCAGTTAATTAAAACAAACTTGTCGCTCGGTCGCACTGATCGTGTAGAAGAGATTATTGCTGCTATTGTTCAGTCATCACGTCATGAGTCGCATCTGATGAATATAAACGTTCCAGAACTTGCAGAATTCCTTATCACGTATAACTGGTTAAAGTATCCAATTGTCCTCAGTGTAGAAGTAACCGGACAAGTAAAAGACTTATCCAAAATAGAAGCACCATTATTGCATTGTTGTGAATCATTGATTGCCCTGTTAAATGAAGCGGTAGATCCGCTCAGTGAAAATAAGCTAACGTTAACCATTTTTAATGAAGAAGCGGTCACAATGTTAACGTTCACGCTAGAAGGAACGTTATTGCATCGTGATCAGTTTTCAGGTGCGCTCACCGAGTGGCAAGCACATAAAAAGTGGCGAGTTATCGAAAGCTATGTTCATCCAACAGAGAGTGTCATCAATGTAGAGCTACAAGCGCACATGTAAAGAAAACCAACAAGAAGGAGGCGAGCAAACATGTTCGTAGATCAGGTCAAAGTGTACGTTAAAGGCGGCGACGGCGGTAACGGAATGGTTGCTTTTCGCCGTGAAAAATACGTACCAAACGGCGGACCTGCCGGTGGCGACGGCGGTAAAGGCGCAAATGTTATTTTTGAAGTAGAAGAAGGCTTACGAACGCTAATGGATTTTCGTTTCAATAAGCATTTTAAAGCACCTCGTGGTGAACACGGGATGTCAAAAGGTATGCACGGCAAAAATTCTGAAGATATGATCGTCAAAGTTCCCCCAGGCACAGTCGTTACCGATGCAGAGACAGGCGAAACAATTGCTGATTTAGTTTATCACGGTCAACGCGCAATCGTCGCAAAAGGTGGACGTGGCGGACGAGGAAATACACGTTTTGCAACACCAGCAAACCCAGCACCAGAATTAGCGGAAAATGGGGAACCAGGTGTAGAACGTGAAGTAGTTATGGAGCTTAAAGTCCTTGCAGATGTTGGACTTGTTGGTTTCCCGAGCGTAGGAAAATCAACACTTCTTTCCGTCGTTTCAGCGGCAAAACCGAAAATTGCTGCCTATCATTTTACAACGATTACACCGAACCTCGGGGTTGTTTCTGTAGATGATGGTCGTAGTTTCGTAATGGCGGATCTTCCGGGTCTGATTGAAGGCGCACATGAGGGTGTTGGACTTGGCCATCAATTCCTTCGCCATATTGAACGCACGCGCGTTATTTTACACGTTCTTGACATGTCAGGAATGGAAGGGCGCGATCCTTACGAAGACTTCGTGAAAATTAACGAAGAGCTAAAGCAATATAACATGCGTTTAACTGAGCGTCCACAAATTGTGATTGCTAACAAGATGGACATTCCTGGCGCAGAAGAAAACCTTCAAGCATTTAAAGAAAAAATTGATGCGTCCATTCCGGTGTACCCGATTTCAGCAGTGACACGTCAAGGCTTAAAAGAAGTGCTTTATGCAACAGCGACACTTTTAGAAACAACACCAGAATTCCCACTTTCTCACGAGGAAAAAGAAGATACAGGTGTGTTGTATCGTCATGAAAAAGAAGATGCTGGCTTCTATATTACGCGTGATTCAGCAGGTACTTTTATTCTTAATGGTGCTCGCATTGAAAAGCTCTTTAAGATGACAGACTTTACACGTGATGAATCGGTGAAACGATTTGCGCGTCAAATGCGTTCATTAGGTGTTGACGAAGCGTTACGTGAAAAAGGTGCAGAACACGGTGATACCATTCGCGTTCTGAAATATGAATTTGAGTTTATCGAATAGGCTGCTTACCCAAGCGGCTTATTTGCTATCTATGAAACGTAAAACGATAAAGTGAGGCTTTTACATATGAAAGAACGACAATTTTATATGGTAAGAGAGGATTTGCTTTCTGATTCCATGCTAAAGGCGTTAGAAGCGAAAAGAATGCTAGAGCGTGGCAAAGTAAAGACCATTGGTGAAGCAGCTGAAAAAGTGGGCTTAAGTCGAAGTGCTTTTTATAAATACCGTGATGGTTTGTTTCCTTTTCATACGATGGTAAAAGAAAAAATTATTACGCTATCTATTCACTTAGAAGATCGTTCTGGCGTTCTGTCAAGCTTATTAACGATGGTGGCTTCTGTTGGTTGTAATGTATTAACAATCAATCAAAGCATTCCTCTTCAAGGCAGAGCACATGTCACCTTAACGATTGAAACAAACAACTTAAAAGGCGAAGTTCAAGAACTACTAGCCGCCTTAAAAGAGATGGAAGTTGTTGAACAAGTTGAAATTGTTGGGACAGGCGCGTAAAGTCCTCTTTGTACGGAGTATAAAAATCATGGCGATTTTATACTCTTTTTTTGTGCCATAAAAAAGAGAACAACCGGGGACAGTCCCTGGTTATTCTCCATTTTGTAATAAGTAGCCTTTGGCTTGTAAATCTTCACATGCCCGTTCAATGATCTCCATAGATGATGCCTCTAACAAATGCATGTGAACGCCGTCTGTTAGCGTACTTAAAAGCGTTGCATTTGTATGCGATAGTTGAGCTAGAAATTGTTCCACGTCTTTTCGGCTCGTTAAGCGAAGAGAGGCTGTTAAATCGCCATACACAGGATGCTCTACGGTTACGTCTTTAATCGTGACGCCGTGATCGACGATCGTAAACAGCTCGTCTTTCGTTTGTTCCTTCGAGTGCTTTGAAACAATTAAACGTGTAGCTGGCGCTCGTGTTTCTTCTTTTTGAATGTAAATATAGCCTTGACTCGTTGCAATAATCGGCTCATTTGTAGCTTTCAATAAGGAAATATCGCCTACAATGACTTGGCGACTTACGTTCATTTGGTTGGCTAGTTCTCCACCCTTAATGGGCAGCGAGCTTGCTTTTAAAATATGAAGAATTTGTTCTCTTCGAAGGTGGCTTTGTCGTTTCGGTGAATCCAATGTGTTGAGCTGCTACGAGCTGTTCGTAGCAGCTTCACCTCACTTTCTGTTTTAAAGTCGTTCTAAAGTAGTTAGCGTATAGTAGTGCTCTGAAATGTGTGATAAGGCCGTACAGAGTTGTCGTATATCGTCTGCTGTTGTGGCTAAGCCAAAAGTAACTCGAAGTAATTCATGAGCCTCTGATACCGAGCGTCCAAGAGCTAATAAGGAAGCAGGTGGGGTATGATACCCTGCTTTGCATGCGGAGCCAGTCGACACAGCTATGCCGCGACGATTGAGTTCTAACATCATATACTGCCCCTCAATCCCTTTAAAACGAAGCGGTACATAATGTGGTAATGTTGTGTGCGGTGTTCCTTCTACAACCATCCCTTTAAGATGCGCTGTTTCACAGAGAAATAGCTCTTTTAACCCTTCTACATGGTCTTTCCATTTTACCATACCCTGTATGACATTGCTTGCTGCAGTAGCAAAAGAAACCGCCCCTGGCGTGTTTACCGTACCATGCCGAACACCGCCCTCATGCGTCGATCCTTGAAGAAGCGGGGTAGCTTTCACTTTCGGATTAAGGTAAAGAGCGCCTACTCCTTTTGGTCCATGAACTTTATGTGCTGAAAGTGAAAGAGCCGTAATGTTCATAGTAGAAACATCAATTGGTAGCTTGCCAAATGTTTGCACACAGTCTGCATGTAAAAGAACACCGTGAGTGCTTAAGAGTGGTCCGAGCACTTCTAAAGGTTGAATAATACCGAGTTCACTACTGCCGTGAGCGATTGTAGCAAGAATCGTATCAGGCCGAAGTACGCTCGTAAGGGTTTCAGGAGTGATTTGCCCCGCTTCATCAATTGGAATCATACTAATTTCAAAGCCCACACTCTCTAAGTACGCTAACGTTTGTTTCACAGAATGATGTTCATGAGGAGAGGTAACGATATGCTTTCCTTTGCTTTGTTGACCGAATGCTAAGCTTGTAAGCGCTAAATAGTTTGCTTCAGATCCTCCGCCTGTAAAGTAAACCGTATCATCAAAATCACCGATAGCGCGGGCAAGAGTAGAGCGCGCCATCTGTAATAAATCTTGAGCAACCGTACCGATTTCATGCAAACTGGCTGTATTGCCGTAATAGTTTGAAGCTGTTTCATAATAAGCATCTAACGCTTCTTGCGACATGTGTGTTGTAGCAGCATAATCCAAATAAATCAATTGTGTTGTCACCTCAATTTTCTTAAAAACTCTTGTCATTAGTGTAATAGTATGTAAATATAAGTGTCAAGACACCTGTAAATTACAACTTGGAGGGTTTCCCATGAAACATGAATTTACCGACGTGTTAGTAATCGGTTCAGGCATTGCAGGTCTCATGACAGCCGATTTTTTACGAAACCATATGAATGTGACAATTCTCACAAAGTCAGCGCTCACCCATAGTAATTCTTATCGCGCACAAGGCGGCATTGCAGCTGTTCAACGAGATGAGGATCATTGGCAAGCGCACTTCTTTGATACGTTACAAGCAGGCTATTTTCATAACGAAGAGAGCATTACGAAATTACTCGTAAAAGAAGGGCCAGAAGCGATTGCGCTATTAGAATCGTGGAATGTTCCACTTGATCGCGATGAATGTGGCAAACTTGCTTTAGGACGCGAGGGAGGTCATCACGAGCATCGCATTGTTCATGCTGGTGGGGATCAAACAGGAAAGAAAATAATAGATACATTGCAGCAACGTGTGAAAGCACACGTCACATTGAAAGAATATGAGATGGTCGGAAATCTAGTAATAGAAGCGGATCGATGCGTTGGTGCTTGGACGAAGCATGCGAATGGAGAGGTGACGATGTATCATGCATCTCATGTCGTCCTAGCGGCAGGTGGAGCAGCAGGCTTGTATGAAGTATCCTCTAATGATCGCTCAATTACAGGCGATAGTATAGCACTTGCTTATCGAGCAGGTGCGCTTCTGTCTGATTTAGAGTTTATTCAATTTCATCCAACGATGCTTATGCAAGAGGGGCATTGTTATGGTTTGGTTTCGGAAGCGGTCCGAGGCGAAGGGGGGCGCTTAGTAACGAAAGACGGCAAGCACATTATGGACGGTGTACACGCACTTGGTGATTTAGCGCCACGTGATGTTGTGGCTCGTGAAATTTTTCGTTATTACGCTAACGGAGACGCTGTTTTTCTTGATATTTCAAAAGTGAAAAACTTCACAAAACGTTTTCCTGCCATTACAAAATTGTGTGGTGATGCTAATGTTGATTTGCATCAACAACGCATTCCAGTTGCGCCTGGTGCGCATTTTACGATGGGTGGTGTAGTGGCGAATGCATGTGGTCAAACGTCCATTGCGGGATTGTATGCGGTCGGTGAAGCAGCGCGAACGGGCGTTCATGGCGCCAATCGTTTAGCTAGTAACTCTTTACTTGAAGGCATTGTTTTTGCTAAGAAGACAGCATTGTATATTGCGTCTTTATCACGAACTGTAAAAGCAGAACAACGGCATGCGCTAAGCAGTTCAACGCAAGAGCAACCCATGGGTCCGTTGCCGACAGCAGCTGCCATTCGTGACGTTTTAAGTAAGGACGTGAGCATCGTTCGTGATGAAGCAGGCTTACAACGAGCGCTTGCTTTTTTTGCGCCGTATGAAGCGTATGCACCTACGATGGCGATGGATACAGTGACGCTTGAAACGTTAAATATGTTGCATGTAGGTAGACTCATCACCTTGTCCGCTTATGAGCGTCAAGAAAGTCGCGGTGCTCATTATCGAATGGATTATCCAACGATGAGAGAAACATGGAATCAGCACCAAATTTATAGAAGGAGAGAAGACGGTGAACAGACTAAAATTGCAAGAGCAGCTCAAAGTATTTTTGCTTGAAGATTTAGGAGAACGGGACGTAACAAGCACGGCCTTGTTTCATGAAGATGATCGATCGGCGGCTCGCTTAGTGGCAAAAGAAAAAGGCATCATTTCGGGCATGGCCATTATTAAGGAAGCATTTACCTTACTGGATGCCCGTTGTCGCGTGTCATGTTTTGTGAAAGACGGTGAGGAAGTCATGAAAGGGCAAGCGCTTGCAGAAGTAGAAGGCCCAGCCGCTGCGATTTATAGTGGAGAACGTGTTGTGTTAAATCTCCTTCAGCGTATGTCTGGCATTGCAACGTTAACCCACCAAGCTGTCGCTGCGCTTAACAGTAAGCATACGCGCATTTGTGATACGAGAAAAACAACGCCGGGTTTACGAATGTTCGAAAAATATGCGGTAACATGTGGTGGCGGGTATAACCATCGCTTCGGTTTATATGATGCTGTTATGATCAAAGACAATCATATCGCCCAAGCAGGTAGTATTACGGAAGCTGTTGCGAAGGTAAAAAAAGCAACAGGACATATGGTGAAAGTAGAAGTAGAAGTGGAAACGTTAGAACAAGTGAAAGAAGCTGTAGCGGCACAAGCGGATGTGATTATGTTTGATAATGCCTCGCCAGAAGTAATTACAGAATGGCGAACGTACGTGTCACCCTCTATTGTAACAGAAGCGTCTGGAGGCATTTCACTGGAAACGTTACATTTATTTCAGGATACGGGTGTTGATTATATTTCACTTGGTATGTTAACACACTCGGCAAAATCACTTGATATTAGCTTGAATTATTTGGGAGGCGTAAAAGATGAGCATTTTAGAAGCATTCAAACAACAATCACTTCTTCCTGAGTCTTACTATGCGATGAGTGAAGATGAGCTAAAAAAGCGGGTGCAGGCAGTAAAGGAAAAAATGGGGAAGCGGTTATTTATTCCCGGTCATCATTATCAAAAAGATGAAGTGATTCAGTTTGCCGATACAACAGGCGATTCGTTGCAGTTAGCGCAGCAATCTGCTCTCAATCAAGAGGCTGAGTTTATCGTTTTTTGTGGTGTTCACTTTATGGCTGAAACAGCCGATATGTTAACAACAAAAGACCAAACGGTGATTTTGCCTGATTTACGAGCCGGTTGTTCAATGGCTGATATGGCAACGATTCATCAAACAGAACGATCGTGGGAAAAGCTTCAGGCGTTATTTGGAGATACGATTTTACCGTTAACATACGTGAATTCAACAGCCGCGATTAAAGCATTTTGTGGTAAATATGGAGGCGCAACAGTTACGTCTTCTAATGCGCGTAAAATGCTAGAATGGGCCTTTACGCAAAAAGAACGGATGTTATTTTTACCAGATCAGCATTTAGGCCGCAATACAGCCTATGATCTCGGCGTTGCTCTCGAAGAAATGGCGGTATGGAACCCAGATACAGAACAGTTAGAGTATGAGGGGGACGTTGAAAAGATTAAAGTGATTTTATGGAAGGGACATTGCTCCGTTCATGAAAAATTCACCGTAGAAAATATTGCTGCACTTCGTGAGAGCGATCCTGCTATGAAGATTATTGTGCACCCAGAGTGTAGCCATGAAGTTGTGCAAAAGGCAGATTATAATGGCTCTACTCATTATATTATTCAAATGATTGAAAAGGCGGCAAGTGGTACGAAATGGGCCATTGGCACCGAAATGAATTTAGTAAATCGATTAAGAAAGAATCATCCCGATCAAGAAATCATCTCGCTTAATCCTAACATGTGTCCTTGTTTAACGATGAATCGAATTGATTTACCCCATTTAGCTTATGCATTAGAGCAGTTAGAGCAGAATCCAACCTATCATAAAATTACGGTTAATGAGGAAACAACTCACTATGCAGTAAAAGCGCTTCAGCGAATGTTAGAGCGCGTATAAGAGGCTCCCTCCTTCTAAAGTCATACAGTCGTTCATTTAGGCATACCTTTTTAACAGCAAGTTAGGTAGTAGCACAATGCCCAAATGTTCATATACTGTATTGAAATATTGGCAGGAGGGAGTTTTGTTTACGTGAGAATCCATATCGTTCAAAGAGGGGAAACGATTGAAAAGATCGCTAATAAATATGGCGTGTCCGTTCATGACGTAAGAAAAGCAAATCATGGTCTCTCGATGGAAAGCATCGAACGCGGAGATAAAGTGAAGATTCCGTCGTATGAAGTGCCTGTAACACGAGGGGAAAAGAAAGCACCAAAAGAAATGCCGAAAATGCCGGTGCAGGAAACACCAAAGCCGAAGCCACTACCTAAACCGGCCCCCATTTCCACACCAAAAGCTGCACCTGTTCTACCGAAAAAAGACGTTGAAATGAAAAAAGATAGTGAGCCAGCAAAGAAAGGATCACTATTACAACAATTGCTTCCTAAGATGAAAGGGAAAGAATCATCACACGTAATGCCTGTGCCAAAAAGCAAAGGGAAATTGGAATCGTCGTCTCATATGAAACTCGGCGAGCCGATGTTACAAAAGCAAGAGGTACAGCCGTCTAAAGCACCCGCTTATTTTTCACCTGAAATACTGCCGTTAAAAGAACCGCAAAAGCAATTCTTAAAAAAGGAATCTTCATCCATCGTGGAGCACATGTACGAAGGAGCACCGGCGATGTTCCAACAAACAGGGACAATTGCTCCACAAGTGTTACCAAAAGCAACGATACCCGCTCCAGCTCCCGCGCCTTATGGAAAAATGTTAGGAACACAACCGGCACAACCGGCACAAACGATGCCACCAGCTGCTGTAGCACCGCCAAACATGATGCCTGGTTCGCATTACATTATGCTGCCACACGATGGTCATCACTCTTGTGCACTAATGCCGATGGCGCAACCGATGCACCAGCCGATGCATCAGCCAATGCCCATGAATTCCATGAACTATGGTGGTGGTTATCAGCAAAGCGGTGGATTGGGCTATGCCCATATGGAGTCGTCTCACATGGCGCCGATGCACCACCCGATGCCGATGACCGGTGGCGGTAACCAGCAAGGAGGACTGGGTTATGCGCATATGGAGTCGTCTCATGCGCAACCAGGGCCACAGTGGACACCGACGATGCAAGCATATCCGGGAACGACGCAGCAACAGCAATGGTTAGAATCATCACAACCGTATCCAACTGGAGGCGGGCAGCCAGTGTATAACAGTCAAGGGTATCCAGGCTATCAAGGGTATCAAGGGTATCCGGGCTATCAGGGATATCAAGGGCAACAAGGTATGTCTACCGGTCAGCATCATTTAGAGTCCTCAAGCATGATGCACATGCCAAGTACGCAAATGTACGGAGAATATCCACCTCCAACAGGCCATAATCAAGGAAATCGTTTCCAAACGTACAACTTTGATCAAGGGCGAAGCGACGCTAATGAGAACTAACGGAAATCAGGAGGGCTTTAAAAAAAACCGGGGTTTTTTAGAGAGTCTTACGGAAAAAGGATTAGATATTAAAAATTACTATTTTGTAAAATATAATGTTTGTATTATCGAAACGAAAGCGGGTAATTTTGTTCTAAAAGGATTTTCTAAAGAGCGCGATTATTATGAACAGCTAAAGCTTTCAAGATGGTACAGTAAGCAAAATCATCCGATGATGGCAGTATATATTTCGTATCCATCTGGCTCAAAAGTCCATCATTATGATGGCATGTACTGGTGTATGATGCCGTTTTATAACGGCAAAGAACTGGATTTAAATGATGAAACAGACGTTCGTGAAGGCTTGCATACGATCTTAAAATTTCATGAACAAAGCGTCATTTCATCCGAAAAATACCATTCGGTGTTATCGACGTATTCGCTCTTAAAAAAGTGGAATAAACGATTAAATGCGTTTAAGAAAAATGTTCAGCAACAATCGTATCCTGAGTCATTGAAACCTGCTTTTGAAGAAATGCTGTCTTGGGGGAAATGGGCGTTACATCATCTTGATAAGAAGGAAATAGACCTGCTAGAAAACGCTGCACGCAAGCGTGGAGAAGTGTGTCATGGCGATGTGGCACCACATAATTTTATGCGCCTAGATGAACAAGAGATTATCTTAATTGATTATGATCTTTTTTCTGTTGTTCCTCATGAATATGACGTGTTGCAGTATGTTAACCGCATCATGCCCTACTGGCAATGGTCACCATATATACTGCGGCAATGCAAAAGTCACTATTTAGAACAACTTATGCAAAAGAAATGGTTTTTAACAGCGCTTGTATTTCCGACTGATTTATATCGAGAATGGAATCGGGCGTTTGAAGGTGGCAGGGAAAAAATTCGTGAAATGATAGCTTTTACCGATTCAGATTTACCAACCCGTCGCGCTTACATTCAAGCACTTCAATCGCAAATTATGCATCACTCATGATGGAATTACCTTTATATAACAGATTAAAAAGAGCCTCCGATTGCCATTCTAGTGGTGAAAGGAGGTTTTTCCATTGAACAAAAAAATCATTAGTGGTATGGCGGTTCTTACGTTAGCGTGTGGTCTTGTCGGCTGTAATAAAAAAGGTGCCCTTGATCGAAACAACAATAATGACGTGAGGCCAATTGGCTACTATTCCAACCATAAGGACAACATGAATGACGGCAACATGATGGATTATAATAATCAAAATGTCGTGTACCATAAAAACTATAATGGTGCGCTCGACAAAAAGATTACAAAACGTGTCAATCATATGCGTCATATAGACGATGCTCATGTTATTATTCGTGATAACAACGTCATTGTCGGATTTATGACAAGTGATAAGAACACACGTCACGCCGAACGAATGGTCTATCGCAAAGTGAAAGACATCGTTCCGAACATGAAAGTTCACGTGACGGCAAACCGTTCCATCGTTAGCCGCATTAAAAATGTTGATCTTGGGTTAACCAATGGTAGAGCTGCCGATGAATTCAAAAATGACTTCAAAAGCATTATGACGGATATCGGTAAAGCGGGCAGCAATCTCGGCAAAGCTGTCAAGCGTCCTTTCGAAAACAATCGTTAAGAGAACAGACTATTCTGTTCTCTTTTTTTTAGTTTTCATGGTGATTAGTCCCCATTTTGGATGGCGGTATGTTACAATACTCACAGAAACGTATGGTCGCTTTTTACATGTAAGGAGAGAAAGAAAATTGATAGAACATTTGAATGGAAAAATTACGTATGTGTGTGCAGGCTATGCGGTGCTTACCGTTAATGGCGTAGGCTATCAAGTGATGTGTCCCAACCCATTCGTATATGAAGTGGGTACAGAAGAGACGATGTATACGCATCACTACGTACGTGAAGATCTTATGGCATTGTATGGATTTCGCTCGCGCAAAGAGCGCGATTTGTTTTTAAAGCTCCTTAATGTATCTGGAATCGGTCCAAAAGGGGCCTTAGCGATTATGGCATTTGGTCAGCCGGATCAAGTGATTACAGCAATCGAAGCCGAAGATGAAGCCTTTCTTATTAAGTTTCCAGGTGTAGGTAAGAAAACCGCTCGACAAATGATTCTTGATCTTAAAGGGAAATTAACGCTTTTTGCAGAGGCACCAAGCGAAGGCTTATTTGCCATGGAGCCAGTTAGCGTATCCGAACAGCTTGATGAAGCAGTGGAGGCGCTTATTGCCCTCGGCTATGCAAAAAAAGAAATTAATAAGGTTCTCCCAGCGCTAAAACAAGAAGAATTATCGACGGACCAATACATAAGAAAAGCGCTACAGAAGCTAGTGAATCATTAGGGGCGTGATCTTTTTTGGATGATCGAATCGTATCCGGCAACTCTTCTCAAGAAGATGCATTTGAATTAAGTCTTCGACCAGAATGGTTGCAACAATATATTGGACAGCACAGTGTGAAAGAAAACTTAGCCATCTTTATTCAAGCCGCAAAGTTAAGAAATGAACCGCTCGATCACGTTTTATTGTATGGTCCTCCGGGACTTGGGAAAACAACGTTAGCCGCCATTATTGCTCATGAAATGGGTGTGCAATTTCGGTCTACGAGCGGCCCGGCCATTGAGCGCCCAGGAGACTTAGCCGCTGTTTTAACAGCGCTTGAGCCAGGTGATGTCCTTTTCATTGATGAAATACATCGGCTATCGCGAGCAGTGGAAGAAGTGCTCTATTCAGCGATGGAAGACTTCTTTATTGATATTGTGATCGGTAAAGGAGAAACAGCGCGTTCTGTACGCCTTGATTTGCCTCCTTTTACGCTAGTAGGAGCCACTACACGAGCAGGCTCATTATCGTCGCCATTGCGCGACCGCTTTGGTGTGCTTTCTCGTTTAGAATTTTATGGAACGCGTGATTTACAAGAAATTGTCGTACGAACGGCAAGTGTCTTTAACATGAAAATTGATGATGAGTCAGCGGTAGAAATTGCGAGTCGTTCACGCGGAACGCCGCGGATCGCCAATCGCCTCTTTAAACGGGTTCGTGATTTCGCACAAGTTGAAGGCACAGAAGAGATTTCTGTGGCACTTGCGATGAAAGCATTAGAGATGCTCCAGGTCGACCGTTTAGGTTTGGATCATATTGACCATAAATTATTAGAGGGGATCATTCACAAATACAAAGGTGGTCCTGTTGGTATTGAAACGCTCTCAGCCACCATTGGTGAAGAAACGCACACTATTGAAGATGTTTATGAGCCCTACTTACTCCAAATTGGCTTTATTCAACGAACGCCTAGAGGAAGAGTAGCAACCGCTTTAGCGTACGACCATTTTCAATTAGAAATGCCAAACTCATAAAGCAAAAGAAACAATGAAATCGTAGGAGAAGATCATGGATATTACAATGTTTGATTTTAACCTTCCGGACGAGCTAATCGCGCAAACGCCGCTTTTAGATCGCACCGCATCCCGCTTGATGGTACTAAACCCGATGACCGGTGAGGTAAAGCATGAAACGTTTAAGCATATTATTGACTATTTTCAACCAGGAGATTGTCTCGTTTTAAACGATACGAGAGTGCTACCAGCACGCCTTCTCGGTGAAAAAGAAGAAACACAAGCGAAGATTGAAGTATTGTTGTTAAAAGAAGTTGGTAACGATACGTGGGAAACCCTTGTAAAGCCTGCCAAACGCGTGAAAAAAGGCACGGTCGTTTCGTTTGGTGACGGTCGTTTAAAAGCGACTTGTGTCGATGAGACCGATCAAGGTGGTCGTGTGTTTCAATTTCAGTATGAAGGTATTTTTTACGAAATTCTCGATGCACTTGGAGAAATGCCATTACCGCCATACATTAAAGAACAGCTGGAGGAACGCGATCGTTATCAGACGGTTTTTGCCAAACATGAAGGTTCGGCAGCGGCACCAACAGCAGGACTTCATTTTACGGAAGAGCTGTTAGAAGCGATTAAACAAAAAGGCGTACATGTTACATTTATAACGTTACACGTAGGTCTTGGTACGTTTCGCCCTGTGTCAGTAGATAACATTTTAGAGCATGACATGCATGCAGAGTATTACGAAATGACGAGAGAAACGGCAGAGCTATTGCGTTCGGTGAAAGCAAACGGCGGTCGCATTATTTCAGTCGGTACGACTTCTACGCGCACATTAGAAACGATTGCTCAAAAACATGGTGACTTTACAAAAGCTTCAGGTTGGACAGATATATTTATTTATCCAGGCTATGAATTTAAAGCGATTGATGGCATGTTAACAAATTTTCATTTGCCAAAATCGACGTTAATTATGCTCATCAGTGCGCTCGCTGGGCGAGAACACGTCTTAGCTGCTTATCAAAAAGCTGTTGAAGAGAAGTATCGCTTTTTTAGCTTTGGAGATGCGATGCTCATTTTAGAAGGAGAGAAACAATCATGACCGCAGCGGTTCGCTATGAATTAATCAAAACGTGTAAGCAATCTGGGGCACGTCTTGGAAAAGTACACACACCACACGGCGTATTTGAGACGCCCGTCTTCATGCCGGTTGGAACATTGGCGACAGTAAAAACGATGAGCCCGGAGGAAGTGAAAGACCTCGGAGCGAATATTATCTTAAGCAACACCTATCACCTTTGGCTACGACCAGGTCACGAAATTATTCGTGAAGCAGGTGGACTTCATAAATTTATGAATTGGGATCGCTCGATTTTAACAGACTCTGGTGGTTTCCAAGTGTTTAGTTTAAGTGATTTACGAAAAATTACAGAAGAAGGCGTGCATTTTCGCAATCATTTAAGTGGAGAAAAGCTATTCTTAAGTCCAGAGGGAGCGATGGATATTCAAAACGCTCTCGGTTCCGATATTATGATGGCCTTCGATGAGTGTCCACCATATCCTGCTTCTCATGAGTATATGAAGGCATCGGTAGAGCGTACGAGTCGCTGGGCGGAGCGTTGTTTAGAAGCGCACCAACGTCCACAAGATCAAGGCCTATTTGGAATTGTGCAAGGGGGCGAATATGAAGATCTTCGTCGTAAAAGCGCGGAAGACCTTGTGTCGCTTGATTTCCCGGGTTATGCTGTAGGTGGGTTGTCTGTCGGTGAGCCGAAAGACGTCATGAATCGCGTGCTAGAGTTTACGACGCCTCATTTGCCAAGCAACAAACCGCGTTATTTAATGGGTGTGGGTTCGCCTGACTCACTTATTGATGGTGCAATTCGTGGAATTGATATGTTTGACTGTGTATTGCCAACGAGAATTGCACGTAATGGGACGTTAATGACGAGTGAAGGTCGTCTTGTTGTTCGCAATGCAAAGTATGCGCGTGACTTCCGACCGCTTGATGAGAAGTGCGATTGCTATACATGTAAAAATTATTCGCGTGCTTACATTCGTCACTTAGTGAAAAGCAATGAAACATTTGGGTTCCGTTTGACGAGCTATCACAACTTATATTTCTTAGTGAACTTGATGGAACAAGTGAAACAAGCCATTCGAGAAGATCGTTTGCTTGATTTCCGTGAAGAGTTTTTTGAAGCTTACGGCTTTAATAAACCAAATGCTCGTAATTTCTAAAGATCGCTCGTAACTAGTAGAAAGGGGTGAAACTAAAATGGGTTCTATTATTATGATCGTTGCAATGTTCGTCGTGTTTTACTTTTTGCTTATTCGTCCACAACAAAAACGACAAAAAGCAGTTCAAACAATGCAAGGTGGATTGAAAAAAGGAGATCAAATTGTAACAATTGGCGGCTTACACGGCACAATTGATATGATTGATGAAAACACAGCGGTAATTCGTTCTAAAGATGGCGCTAAGCTAACATTTGAACGCAATGCAATTCGTGAAGTGCGTCAATCTGCACCTGCACCAACGACAGAAGTGTAATCTTTTATAAAAAAAGGTTCAGCTCGAATTTCGAGCTGAACCTTTTTTGCGTACACTTTTAAGACGATGGGCGACTCGTATTCACTCCGAAGAGAGCTCCTATAATGCAGAGGACGAGAAAGATGCCATGATACATGTATTGTTCTGCAGAGAACGTCGTATGGTAGCCTAAATATTTCACGAAAAAGACGAGCAAAGAAAAAAGTAACGCTGTTCCTGTTCCGAGAATTAACCCTCGTTCTTTCCCTTTTCTTCCTGATAAAAAGCCCCCGATAAATAAAGCAAGAAAGGAACAGCCAATAATTACCCATTTAACAGATTCTTCGGTCATCGACGTGAATCGAAGAAGCAACGATAATAAGAGGCTAGCAATTAAAATCGTAGCAATAATTGCAATGACGCCTTTAAACATACTTGTTGCCATTAGTTTCATGAAAGTTGTCCTCCTTTATAAACAAGCCTTTATATAACGATATTCACGCTGTTTAGAAATTAATCCATTTTTTTCATGACCTTACAAAACATACGTCTCATGTTCTGAACAAGGATGGCTACACTATAAAAAAGGAAAGGAGGGAAAGTGATGGAATATTATACGATTATTTACCGAACACTCTTCATTTATCTCATCTTGTTGGGCATCTTTCGCATGATGGGTAAACGGGAAATTGGTCAGCTTTCTGTCCTTGATTTTATCGTTTTTATTATGATTGCAGAGATGGCAGTCATATCTATCGAAAATCCAGAAGAGCCGATGCTCAAGCATTTAACGGGGATTTTTGTTATGTTTGTCATTCAAATTATCTTTTCCTTGCTATCCCTTTGGAGTAAGAAGTTTCGGGAATTAGCGGACGGAAAACCGACCATTCTCATAGAAAAGGGGAAGGTTAACGATTATGAAATGAAAATGTCGCGTTATAATTTCGATGACTTGCTATCGCAATTGCGCGAAAACAATGTTAAAAGTATTGCTGATGTGGAATTTGGCATTCTAGAAACGACTGGAAAGCTATCTGTTATTACGAAAGAAGAGTCGAGTCCACCTAAGCAAAAGAACGCAGCCTCACTCGTGTTCCCAGTCGTATTAGACGGAAACATTCAAGAAGAGCACTTAACGAAACTTGGTTTCACTCCTCTTTGGCTTCGTCAGCAATTAAAAAAAATAGGTGTTACCGATTTAAAATCCATTGCGATTTGTACGGTCGATGGCAATGGTTCACTGTATGTCGATCAAAAGGATAAAAAATAAGGCTGCGCTCACACTTCTTGAGAAGTTGAGTCGCAGCCTTATGTTTATTTCAATAGTGATTTTGCGTTTGTAAAAAAATAATGTACTACACCCAGCGCTTAAGGAGCGGGACTTGTTTCAAATCACTGCGCTTAATTAAGCGCAAGCAAAGCGCGAGAATGGTGTAGCATACGATGGTCATGACAAGCCCAAGACAGAGGCTTTGAAGCGGTGAAAAGAAAGGAAAGAGATAGCGATAGAAAAGATGAGAAATAACGCCTGCCCCGCCAATGGCAAGCACACTTTTCAAAAAGTCTTTTACTTGAATCGTGTAGCTAATGGCTTTGACAACCGTTGCAAAATGAAGCAGTGTCACAACAACAATGCCGAACACGATTGCTAAAGCGACGCCCATAATCCCGAATTCAGGTCGCGTAGCGAGTAAAAAGATGGCACCGATCTTGACAATCGAACCAATTAAACTATTCATCATCGCCGCTTTGGCTAAATCTAATGCTTGTAACACCGCTTGTAACGGCCCTTGAAAGTATAAAAAGAAAAAAAGAGGCGTCATCATTTTTACAAACGTTGCTGAAGATGGTGAATCATACATCATGTCCATAAGTGGTACAGCATACACAAACGTAATGACAGCAGACAGGCCACCGGAAAGCATGGCTAAACGAATGGCTTGATTCAGTCGATGTTCTATAAGACCGTATTTTTTATTTGCATTTGCTTCACTAATGGCAGGGACGAGTGAAACGGATAACGAATACGTTATAAAGGTCGGCAAATACAAGAGCGGGATGACAAAACCCGTCAGCTCTCCGTATTGTCGGGTAGCCATAATCGTACTTACTCCAGCGATCGCCAGGCTGCGTACAGCCACGATTGGTTCAAAAAAATAAGAAAGGGAGCCGATGAGCTGACTACCTGTCGTTGGTAAGGCAATGCCTAACAATTCAGAAACGGTTCCTTTGCTGCTTTTTAAGTGAGAAAAAAAGCCTTTGCGTACCTTCATGTTTTTTTTCATCTTAAACATGGAAAACATGTATAGAAGAGAAGCAAGCTCGCCAAGAATGACGGAAAGCATAGCACCAGCTGCTGCATACTGCACGCCATATTGCAGAAAGAAACCGGTTAACATAGCAACGCACGTAATGCGAACGACTTGTTCGATTACTTGTGAATACGCAGAAGGGCGCATGTTTTGTAAGCCTTGAAAATAACCGCGCAATACGGAGGAAATGGCAATGATCGGTACTACTGGTGTAATGGCGATTAACGGGTAAAAGACACGCTCATCGGTAAAGAAGAAAGTGGATAGGATGGGTGCAGCTAAGGCCATGCCTACGGTAATCACGATGCTTAAAAAACCAGTAATACTTAGTGATACAATTAAAATCTTTTTAATTTTTTGTCGATCATTGATCGCTGCCGCCTCTGCGATGAGTTTAGAAATGGCAATCGGGAGACCCATTCGTGTGAGCGTAATCGCAAGCAGCAAGGTGGGAACGGCCATCATATAAAGACCGACCCCTTCTTGTCCCATGACACGTGCAATAACAATTCGGTTAATAAAGCCGAGTGCTTTCGTGATAAAGCTTGCCAGAATAAGCAATAACGTTCCTTGAATAAGCGTTTGTTTCGACATACAGACGACCTGCTTTCTATCGTAAATGTCTCTCTTGTAACTCATGTATATGGACGTGCTTATACAGTCATGACAAGTAGTTGAACTTTTTTATGTTAAAATAAAAGGAGGCTACACTATTGAACGCTTCGGAGCTAGAACGCCTAAAGACGAAGATGGAAGGTGTGTTGCAAAATAAAGCGGAGGAATTTCATTTTTTTGGGTATGAAAGTGTTACACCTGAGGAAATATGGCGATGTACACTGTATGTTATGAACAAGAAAAAGGTAGACATGCAGCTGCACCAGCTTGCTAGTCAATTGTTAAATTTGCGCTTAACGGACTTTATGAATTGGTTAATGCTCGAAGCGTATAAGCGGGATGTAAAAAAAGAAGGAGGCGTCAATCAACAAGAAAAGATGTAAAGTTTCACAAACTTATCGGAATCAAATTGACAGAAAAAAATAACAATCGCTATAATGAGGAAGATTGCACTTTTCTATACATATGAACTTATTTTGGCGTGTAAAGTGGATCGGCAGCATGAAGGAGGAAAGAAGGAATGGTAAAAAAGAGCAAGATAATTACTTTTTTTATCATTTTCGCTGTGTTGGTTGGGATTGTAGGATCAACAACAACGGGAATTGTAAAAAAAATCAAACTTGGTCTTGACTTGCAAGGTGGATTTGAAGTGCTTTATGATGTGAAGCCTGCAAAAGAAGGACAAACAATTGACAAAGATACGCTAAAAAGTGCCGTTCGTGCACTCGATCGTCGTGTCAATGCCCTTGGGGTATCAGAACCGAACATTACGATTGAAGGAAAGAATCGCATTCGCGTGCAGCTAGCTGGCGTGAAAGATGAAAACAAAGCGAGAAAGCTACTTTCCACGAAAGCGCAGTTAACATTCCGTGATGTGAATGATAAAGTGTTGCTTGACGGTTCAGACTTAAAAGGCGGTGCGGCAAAAGTTACGTATGATCAAAACGCACCAACAAAACCGATTGTTCAATTAACGCTAAATGATGGCAACAAATTCGGTAAAGTAACAAAGCAAGTACTAGGAATGGGACCAGGCAAAAATCAGCTTGTCATTTGGCTTGATTATGCTAAAGGCGATTCTTATGCAAAAGAAGCAAAAAAAGAACAGCAAGGCAAGAAGCCAAAGTATATTTCTGCGCCAGCTGTTAACCAAGAATTAGATCAAAAAACGGTCGTTATTGAAGGACGTTTCTCTCAAGAAGAAGCTAACAATTTACGTGACATCCTTAATGCTGGGGCATTGCCAGTAAAATTGGATGAAGTGTATTCCAACTCTGTTGGTGCAAAATTCGGGAAACAAGCGCTTGATGAAACCGTAACAGCCGGGATTATTGGCATCATCATTGTTTACTTGTTTATGATTTTCTATTATCGCTTCCCAGGCTTAATCGCTATTGTGACGTTAAGCTTCTATATTTACCTAAACCTTTTAATCTTCTATTGGATGGGTGCCGTCTTAACCTTACCAGGGATTGCCGCCTTTATCTTAGGGGTCGGAATGGCGGTTGATGCGAACATTATTACAGCCGAACGGATTAAAGAAGAAATTCGCTCAGGAAAATCAATTATGTCTGCATATAAAGCAGGAACAAAGCGTTCCTTTGCGCCAATCTTTGATGCAAACTTAACATCAATCATTACGGCATCTGTTCTGTTTGCATACGGAACAAGCTCTGTTAAAGGGTTTGCTCTTGTCTTGATTGTCAGCGTCATTACAAGTTTCTTTACGAACGTTTATGTTTCTAGAATCTTGTTAGGCTTATGGGTGAACAGTAAATTCCTCAACAAAAAGCCGCGTTACTTCGGAGTGAAAGAGAGTGATATCCATGAGCTTTAGAAACCCGAACTTTCATTTTGATGTGGTGAAGCAACGAAAGAAATTCTTTCTTTTTTCAGGCTTGCTCACAATCATCGGTATTGTTTGCTTACTAACGATCGGACTGAAACTAGGAATTGATTTTGAAAGTGGTACGAGAGTAGAAATTGGCGGTAAAAATTTAAATGCCGAACAATTAAAGACGGATTTCAAAGAATTATCCTTGAAGCCTGACGGCGAACCCGTTATATCCGGTAAGAACAATGAGCGAGCGACTGTATCGTTTATCGGACAATTTTCACGAACAGAAGTGGCAAATGTAAATACGATGGTAACGAAAAAATACGGTTCAGTGAACATTAATACCGTATCACCAGATGTGGGTCGTGAACTCGCACGTAACGCGTTAATTTCTGTATTAATTGCCTCCATCGGCATCATTATTTATATAAGTTTCCGCTTTGAATGGTTAATGTCTATATCGGCGATTGTTGGGTTGCTGCATAACGCCTTTTTGATTGTTGCTGTGTTTAGCATTTTACGATTAGAAGTCGATCTTACCTTCATTGCCGCCGTACTGACGATTGTTGGTTATTCGGTACATGATACGATTATTACGTTTGACCGCATTCGGGAAAACATGAAGTTTACGAAAGTGAAAACGACTGCCGATCTTTATAAAGTCATTAATGACTCCATTATGCAGACGTTAACGCGTTCGATTAATACCGTTGTTGCCGTTTTAATTACGGTCGTGGCGCTCTTAATCTTTGGTAATGAATCGATTCGTAACTTCTCCATTGCCCTCTTAATCGGCTTAGTGTTTGGAACGTACGCGTCCATTTGTATTGCTTCACAACTTTGGTATGTGCTTAAAAGTAAGCAGTTAAAAAAACCACGCGTAAAAGAAGCAGATAATCAAGCCTAATAAAATCAATTGTCACCTCGTAACCTCTTATGTATAATGAGTAGGTTGCGAGGTGATTTTTTGTATGTTAAAACCAAAATCTAGGTGGAAAATGACTTCCCCTGATTCAGAAAAAGTAACGGAGTTAGCCTCATCCTTAAATATTTCAACGCTTGTAGCGAGTCTGTTTATTTCCCGAGGTATGGAAACAAAAGAAAGCGCAGAGCGGTTTTTACAAAACAATAGTAATGATTTCTATGATCCCTTTCTACTAGATGGGATGCAGGAAACGATTGAGCGTCTCGAGCGAGCAATCGCTCGTCAGGAAAAGATTCTTGTGTTTGGAGATTATGATGCAGACGGCGTAAGCAGTACGTCTGTGATGATTTATGCGCTTAGAGAGGCCGGTGCGCTGTTCGATTACTACATACCGAACCGCTTTACCGAAGGATACGGACCGAATGAACCAGCGCTTCGCTGGGCAAAAGAAGAAGGGTTTTCTCTTGTTATTACGGTTGATACAGGCATTTCTGCTGTGCATGAAGCAGCCGTTGCCAAAGAGATTGAGCTTGATTTTATTGTAACGGATCACCATGAACCACCACCTGTCTTGCCGGACGCGTATAGCATTGTAAATCCGAAAAAACCAGGTTGTTCTTATCCGTTTAAAGGCTTAGCAGGAGTAGGCGTAGCTTTTAAAGTGGCACATGCACTTCTGCGTCAGCCACCGCTCCATCTACTTGATATTGCTTGCATCGGAACGATTGCTGATCTCGTGCCGCTGGTTGATGAAAATCGCATTCTTGCAAAAGAAGGCATTAAAGCGTTACAGCGGACGACGAAGAAAGGCTTACGAGCGCTTCTTACCGTCGCTGGCATTGCAGACGAAGTGCTAACGGCCGAACATGTTGGCTTTGCCATAGGTCCTCGTGTGAACGCAGCAGGCCGCTTAGATTCGGCTGTGCCTGCTGTTGAACTTTTTATTACGGAAGACGATGCAGAGGCAACACGTTTAGCGCAAGACATTGACACGCTGAATAAGACGCGACAAGGGATCGTTGCGGAAATTACCGAAGAAGCAATTGCTGAAGTGGAAGCACAGGATCCTCGTCATGAGAGCACGGTTCTCGTGGTGGCTAAAGAAGGCTGGAATGCTGGCGTAATCGGGATTGTTGCTTCGCGTCTGGTTGAAAAATATTATCGACCGACAATCGTCTTAAGCATCGATGCAAGTACCGGACTTGCCAAAGGTTCCGCTCGTAGTATTGAAGGCTTTGATATGTTTGAAAATCTATCAAGCAATCGTGATATTTTACCACATTTCGGTGGTCACCCGATGGCAGCAGGTATGACACTGCAGGCACATGACGTAGATGAGTTGCGCACGCGGTTACAAAAGCAAGCACAAGCGCAATTAACAGCAGAAGACTTTTTACCTGTTACGCGCATTGATGTGGATTGTTCATTAGCTGATGTGACGCTCTCAACGATTGAAGAAATGAATACGTTAGCGCCGTTTGGTGTTGGCAATCCAGCACCACGCGTTCGCCTACAAAATGTTTCTATTTCTGAAATGAAAAAAATCGGCACGCAAGCCAATCATTTAAAGATGACGTTAAGTGACGGACGCGCGAAGTTAGATGCGATTGGCTTTCAAAAAGGAGTGCTTTTTGAAGAAGTAACGTTCCAAGCGCCAGTGTCTGTTATTGGTGAGCTCTCCATTAATGAATGGAATGGCTATCGTAAACCGCAGCTCATGCTGCAAGATATGAGGGTCGATCAGTGGCAGCTCTTTGACTTGCGCGGCATTAAAAATGTGCAAGATAAGCTTGCTATGTTGCCGAAACAGCAGACGTTGTTTTTAGCTTTTCATGAAGAAACGAAGTCCTTGCCATTGTTTGCATCCATTGCTGATGCAATTATTGTGCTACAAGATAGGAAGGAACCGCTCTCAGTAGAAGGCTATTATGTTGTCTTTTTAGACGCGCCCACAACGAGAGAAGAGCTGTTTCATCTAATTGAAGGTCAAGTACCAGAGCGAACGTACGTTGTGTTTTACAATGAAAACGAGCCCTTCTTTTCATCGGTTCCATCGCGAGAGCAATTTCGCTGGTACTATGGTTTTTTACACAAACGCCGCACATTTGCTATGAAAAAGCATGGAGAAGAGTTAGCACGCTTAAAAGGATGGACAAAAGAATCAATTCCTTTCATGTCACAAGTGTTTTCTGAACTGGAATTTGTTACAATAGAGGATGGTGTTATTACTATCCATGACCGGCCTGAGAAAAAAGACTTAACGCATTCAACAACTTATCGAAATACGGTAGAACAAAGAGAAGTTGAAAATCAGCTCATTTATTCTTCCTATCAAGAGTTAAAGAATAGTTTAGAGCACTATATTAATCGGACTCAGGCTTAATACAGGAGGACAAGAAGATGGATTACAAACAATATATTTCTGTCGTAGAAGATTTCCCAATGGAGGGAATTCGCTTTAAAGATATTACGACGCTCATGCAAAATGGTGAAGTGTATGCGAAAGCGGTTGACGATATTGCGGAATATGCGAAACAACAAAATGTAGATGTCATCGTTGGGCCAGAAGCACGTGGCTTTATCGTTGGATGTCCAGTTGCTTACAAGCTTGGCTTAGGCTTTGTTCCTGTGCGTAAAGAAGGTAAGTTGCCACGTGAAACGGTAAAAGTAGGCTACGGCTTAGAATATGGTAAAGATGTACTTACCATGCATAAAGACGCGATTAAACCAGGTCAACGCGTATTAATTACAGATGACTTGTTAGCAACAGGTGGAACAATTGATGCGACGATCCAGCTTATTGAAGAATTAGGTGGCGTGATTGCCGGAATCGCTTTCATGATTGAATTAACATACTTAGATGGACGTGCTAAATTAAAAGGGCATGATATCTTCACGTTAACGCAATATTAATCTATAGAGAAAGAGTGCTCGTCATTTGGTGAGTACTCTTTCTTTTTTAGAAGGGCTTACAATGAAAGGGAATTCGACAATTTTCGTTTTTTACTGGACATCATCGTTTTTTTTCATGATAATAGAATCAATATACAATTTTTTACCTAAGGTGATTTCATGACAATAGATGAAGTGTTGCAAAATGCAAGAAGCTATCTTGCCGAAGAAGACATTGAGTTTTTAAATGATGCGTACGAATATGCGAAGGATGCTCATGAGGGGCAGTTCCGGAAATCTGGGGAACCGTATATTCAACACCCAATAGAAGTAGCCGGCATTCTTGTTGGATTGCAAATGGATCCTGTGACGGTTGCAGCTGGGTTTCTTCATGATGTCGTGGAGGATACCCCGATCACTCTAAAGGACATAAGTGACCGGTTCAATGAAGAAGTGGCGATGCTTGTTGATGGCGTAACGAAGCTTAAGAAGATTAAATTCAAATCAAAAGAAGAACAGCAGGCGGAAAATCATCGCAAAATGTTCGTAGCGATGGCACAGGACATTCGCTGTATCTTAATTAAGCTGGCGGACCGTTTGCACAACATGCGCACGCTAAAGCATATGACCAAAGAAAAACAGATTCAAAAAGCCAATGAAACATTAGAAATTTTTGCACCACTTGCTCACCGTCTCGGAATTTCCACGATTAAATGGGAACTAGAGGACGTTTCGTTACGGTATTTAAATCCGCAGCAATATTATCGGATTGTTAATCTCATGAAACAAAAGCGTGCTGAACGTGAGCAATACGTTCAAGAAGTAATGAATGAAATCGAAAACCGTCTCACTGAAGTACAGATTAAAGCGGATATTTCTGGAAGACCGAAACATATCTATAGCATTTATCGGAAGATGGTTAAACAAAATAAACAGTTTAATGAAATTTATGATCTTTTAGCGGTACGGGTAATTGTTCATAACATAAAAGACTGCTATGCAGCGCTTGGTATTATTCATACAGCATGGAAGCCGATGCCAGGTCGCTTTAAAGATTATATTGCAATGCCAAAGGCAAATATGTATCAGTCGCTTCATACGACCGTTATTGGACCAAAGGGTGATCCGCTTGAAGTGCAAATTCGTACGGGCGATATGCACCGTGTCGCTGAATACGGGATAGCGGCTCACTGGGCGTATAAAGAAGAGGCTAAAAAAGCGCCGAGTGATACGTTTGAGAATAAACTTTCTTGGTTCCGAGAAATATTAGAATGGCAAAATGATGTGGCGGATGCGGAAGAGTTTATGGAATCCTTAAAGGTCGATTTGTTTTCTGATATGGTATTTGTCTTTACACCAAAAGGCGATGTCATTGAATTGCCGGCCGGCTCTGTTCCGCTTGATTTTGCGTATCGCATTCATACTGAAATTGGCAATCGCTGTATTGGCGCCAAAGTTAACGGCAAAATGGTGACGCTCGATTATAAGTTAAAGACCGGTGATATTATAGAAATTATGACGAGCAAGCATTCATATGGTCCGAGTCAAGACTGGCTAAAAATTACGCAAAGCTCACATGCCAAAAATAAAATTCGTCAGTTTTTCAAACGCGAGCGCCGAGATGAAAATGTCGCAAAAGGAAAAGAAATTATTGAGCGTGAAGTTATAAATAGAGGCTTTGAGTTAAAAGACGTCTTTACCTCTGATAACTTGCAGATGATTGTACGCAAATATAATTTTTCCAATGAAGAAGATATGTACGCGGCGGTCGGCTATAACGGAATTAATGGCGCACAAATTGCGACGCGCTTAACCGATAAGCTACGCCGTAAAAAAGACCAAGAGCAAGAGAATAAAGAAATTCTAGAAGCGGTTGGCGAATCGAAAAGCTTACCAACACCAAAGAAAACTGATTCAGGCATTGTCGTTAAAGGCATTGATAATTTATTAATTCGCTTAGCGAAATGTTGTAACCCGGTACCAGGGGATGACATTGTTGGCTATATAACGAAAGGCCGAGGAGTGTCTGTTCACCGTCAAGATTGTGTGAATGTCACGACAACTGATGTGAAAGCGCGGTTACTTCCTGTAGAGTGGGAAGGCAGTATTGAAAAGCCAAAAAGTTATAATGTAGACATAGAAATTAACGGGTTTGATCGCCGAGGACTGTTAAATGAAGTGCTGCATGCGGTTGGCGAAACAAAAACGAATATTACGGCTGTTTCCGGTCGTTCAGATCGTAATAAAATGGCAACCATTAGCATGTCGATTTCGATTCATAACGTTAATCATTTACAAAAAGTAGTGGAAAGAATAAAACGAATTCCTGACATTTATGCTGTTCGTCGGGTGATGCAATAAGTAAAGGAGCGAATGAACAATGCGAGTCGTTTTACAACGCGTCGATCATGCCTCCGTCACAGTGGAAGGAGAAGTCGTAGGTCAAATTGGCCGCGGCCTTCTTTTGCTCGTGGGGGTAACGCATGGTGATGAAGAAAAGGATGCTGCCTATCTAGCGGAAAAAGTCGCTCATTTACGTATTTTTGAAGATGAAGAAGGAAAAATGAATCATTCTCTGCTTGATATCGGTGGTTCCATCCTTTCTGTTTCACAATTTACGTTATATGGTGATACGAAAAAAGGAAGACGTCCTAATTTCATGAAAGCAGCAAAACCCGCTGAGGCAGAAGCTTTGTATGAAACGTTTAACAAGATGCTTCGTGAGCTTGGAATTGCTGTTGAAACAGGTCGCTTTGGCGCCATGATGGACGTTGAATTAAAAAACAATGGACCTGTTACGTTAATTTTAGATAGTCAGTAAAAAGTGTCATATTTTCTTTCTTTTTTGGGAACACTAACCATAGACCGAAAAAGAAAGGATGAGGATCAGTTGCAAAGAGGAAAGAAAGAAGAGCAAGCAGGAATGCAATGGATTGATGGCCGAAGCGACATCAATGATATCATGAAAAAAGATGTTGTAATGCGTGATGGAAATCAAGAAGCACTGCTTACGATTTCCATGCGAATGACCTCGTTTAAACAAAAAATCTGGCACTAGTTATAAAAAAACGTTGACAATAGTTGCAGACATGCGTAAGATAAAAAACAATTCATATGAAATTCACCATTGATGGAGAAAAGTAGCTAAGTTCCACATTCAAAGAGAGGAAATGCCACCGGCTGAGAGCATTTCTGAATGATGACTTTGTGAAAGACACTTCTGAGGTTTCAATTCGAACGGATTTTCATCCCTAAGTAGAGTTGAACGCTAGCAGGCGTTATTGCAAAATAAAGCGGAAGCTTGTGTTAGCTTCAACTTAGGGTGGCACCGCGGGTATAATAACTCCCGTCCCTATTCTTTCTTTTCATAGAAAGAATAGGGACGGGAGTATTTTTTTTATATGGGTTAGTTGATAAGGAGGATGTAACAAATGGGCTATCAAATTCCAAGAGGAACACAAGATCTTTTGCCAGGTACGGTTGAAAAATGGCAATATGTTGAGGGAAAAGCACGGGAAATTTGCGGTAAATATAATTACAATGAAATTCGAACGCCTATTTTTGAACATACAGAACTTTTTCTTCGTAGCGTTGGGGATACGACGGATATCGTTCAAAAGGAAATGTATACTTTTAAAGATCGTGGCGATCGCAGTTTAACACTGCGCCCAGAAGGAACGGCAAGCACCGTACGAGCGTACGTTGAACATAAACTTTATGGACTTCCACAGCAACCAACAAAGCTTTATTATATTGGACCAATGTTTCGTTATGAGCGTCCCCAAGCGGGCCGTTATCGCCAATTTGTTCAGTTTGGGATTGAGGCGATGGGTAGTGATGATCCAGCAATTGATGCAGAAGTAATGGCTTTGGCAATGGATGTCTATCGTGAGCTAGGCTTAACAAAATTGAAGCTTGTTTTGAATACGCTCGGCGATCAAGAAAGCCGCCAAGCGCATCGTGAGGCACTTGTTGCTCATTTTCAACCACGCATCGGCGAGTTTTGCTCTGATTGCCAAAATCGCTTAGAAAGTAATCCACTGCGTATTTTGGATTGCAAAAAAGATCGTGAGCATGAGTTGATGAAGAGCGCGCCATCGATACATGATTATTTAAATGAAGGTTCTGCTCGTTATTTTGAAGCGGTAAAAGCGACTTTAACGGCAATGGATATTCCTTTTGTGATTGATCCAACGCTCGTTCGTGGCCTGGATTATTATAATCACACAGCTTTTGAAATTATGAGTGAAGCCGATGGATTTGGAGCGATTACAACGTTAAGTGGCGGCGGTCGTTATAATGGTCTTGCTGAAGAAATGGGCGGACCTGCAACGCCAGGAATTGGTTTCGCTATGAGTTTGGAACGCTTGCTACTAGCACTTGACGCTGAAGGTATTACGTTGCCGGTAGAAACAGCGTTAGATTGTTATCTTGTAACGATGGGAGACGCAGCAAAGGCGCAAGCACCAGCACTGTTGTATAGCTTCCGAAAAGCAGGATTAAAAGCAGATAAAGACTATTGCGATAAGAAAATGAAAGCACAGTTTAAAGCAGCTGATCGTACGAATGCTAAATTCGTGGCGGTACTTGGAGACGATGAATTAGCGAACGGCGTCATTGCGATTAAAGAAATGGCAACCGGTCAGCAAACAGAGGTAGCTTTAACCGAAGCGGTTGCCTATATACAGGGAAGAATTTAAGGAGGAAACAAAAAATGGAACGAACACATCAGTGTGGCATTTTAACAAAAGAACATGTAGGGCAAGAAGTAACATTAACAGGATGGGTGCAAAAGCGCCGTGACCTTGGGGGCTTAATTTTTATCGATTTGCGCGACCGCTCTGGTCAAGTCCAAGTCGTCTTTAATCCAGCGGTTTCGCTTGAAGCATTGCAAACAGCAGAAAGTGTGCGCAGTGAGTTTCTTCTTTCGATAAAAGGAACGGTCGTTGCGCGCCAAGAAGGAACGATTAATGAAAATATAGCAACAGGTCACATTGAAGTTCACGGTGCACAATTAGACGTGTTAAACGCATCTAAGACACCACCATTTGCGATTTCTAATGATAACGACATTAACGAAGACATTCGCCTTAAGTATCGTTATTTAGACTTGCGCCGTCCGGTAATGCAAGAAACGATGAAAATGCGATACCGCGTAACAAAGCTTATTCGTGATTATTTAGATGCAGAAGCATTCATGGAAATTGAAACGCCGATGTTAACGAAAAGCACGCCAGAGGGCGCGCGTGACTATCTCGTGCCAAGCCGTGTGCATGAGGGTGAATTTTACGCATTGCCACAATCACCACAATTATTTAAACAACTATTAATGGTATCTGGCTTTGAACGTTATTTCCAAGTTGTGCGTTGCTTCCGTGATGAAGATTTACGTGCTGACCGTCAGCCAGAATTTACACAAATCGATATTGAAGCATCCTTTATGACACAAGAAACATTAATGAAAATGATGGAAGACATGATGGTAACATTGCTTCGTGACATTCGTGGTGTCAATGTATCTACACCATTGCCACGTATGACGTATGCAGAAGCAATGGGACGCTACGGCTCTGATAAACCAGATACTCGTTTTGGATTAGAACTTGTTAATGTATCTGAGATTGTAAAAACATCGGGCTTTAAAGTATTTGCTAGTGCAGTAGCAAATGGTGGCGAAGTAAAAGCGATCAATGTGAAAGGCGAAGCAGCGAACTATTCTCGCAAAGACATTGATGGTTTAACGGAGTTTGTAAGCCGTTATGGCGCTAAAGGTCTTGCTTGGTTAAAAGTAGAAGAAGGCGAATTAAAAGGACCTATTGCTAAATTCTTCGGTGAAGAAGAGCAACAAAGCCTTGTCGCAACAACGCAAGCAGAAACAGGAGACCTTTTATTATTTGTAGCTGATTCCAAAAAAGTAACAGCTGATGCATTAGGCGCATTGCGTTTAAAACTTGGCAAAGATTTAAATCTAATTGACGAGAATCAATTTAATTTCTTGTGGGTTGTCGACTTCCCGCTTGTTGAATTCGATGAGGACGCAAATCGTTACGTAGCGGCGCATCATCCATTTACAATGCCAAAAGACGAAGATCTTCATATGCTAGAAAGCGACCCAGCTTCTGTTCGTGCAAAAGCATATGACCTTGTCTTAAATGGTTATGAGCTTGGTGGCGGATCACAGCGTATTTACCAACGTGACATTCAAGAGAAAATGTTTAAAACGCTTGGTTTCTCAGAAGAAGCAGCGAAAGAAGAGTTTGGCTTCCTCTTGGATGCGTTTGAATATGGAACACCGCCTCATGGTGGAATTGCTCTTGGCCTTGACCGTCTTGTTATGCTGTTAGCAGGTAGAACGAATCTCCGTGATACCATTGCTTTCCCAAAAACAGCAAGTGCAAGCTGCCTATTAACAAATGCGCCGTCTGCAGTAAGTGAAAAACAGCTTGATGATTTGCACTTACGCATTCAACGCTCTGAAAAGACGCAAGCATAAGGAAGAAGAGCGAACTATTAGAATATTTTTAAAATAGTGTTCATTTTCTTGATTTTTAGAAATACGATATGCTATAGTTAAAGCAATCAAAGAGTCCTGATTTGTTCGTTTATACCGAATGTTTTGAGCCAACACTTTTTATCCGGGAGCCTGCGTTTTTGTAAGGCGTGCACGCCCTCTTTTTAAGAGGGACGCATAAGTTACGAAACAAGGCACCCACCTGCGAAGCAGGTTCAAAACTTAGGATGTAACGGCAAGATCGGGACTCTTTCTTTATACGTTAACGGTATGACCGGCTATGTGATAGTCGGTTTTTCTTATTTATCAAGATAAAGACCATATTTTAAGGAAATCTTTAGTGGAAATGGTTGTACGAAAAAACAAAATAGTATATTCTTTGTAATTGGTAGCTCGTTATTTATTATGTGGTTCTTTGTGAAAGGAGAAAACATGTTACATCAATTTTCTAGAAATGAATTAGCAATTGGTGAGGATGGTGTAGCCGCACTAAAAGGCAGTACGGTCGCGGTTTTAGGAATTGGGGGCGTTGGGTCTTTCTCAGCAGAAGCATTAGCGCGTGCCGGTGTTGGAAAACTCGTTCTCGTTGATAAAGATGCTGTCGATATTACGAATGTAAACCGTCAAATTCATGCACTGCTTTCAACGGTTGGTCAAGATAAAGTAGAGCTTATGAAAGCACGAATTGCCGATATTAACCCAGATTGTGAAGTTATTGCGCTTAAAATGTTTTATACAGAAGAAACGTATGAACAGTTTTTTGCGCACAATTTAGATTTTGTTGTCGATGCATCGGATACGATTACGTATAAAGTACACGTGGCAAAAGAATGTTTACAACGCAACATTCCGATCATTATGAGCATGGGTGTTGCGAATAAGCTAGATCCTACACGTTTGCGCATTACCGATATTTCAAAAACGTCATACGATCCCATTGCGCGTGTTGTTCGTCAACGCCTTCGTAAAGAGGGGATTTATAAAGGTGTACCGGTTGTGTTTTCAGATGAAACACCTGTGAAGATTCGCGAAGACATTCGTGAAAAAATCGTTCCAGAAAATGCACCTGAGATTCGCAAGGCAAAAATGCCACCGTCATCCAACTCCTTTGTGCCATCAGTCTCAGGGTTATTTATGGCAGGTTATGTTGTGAATACGTTGTTAGAAACGCATCACATTCATATTAACCGTGGCTAGAGAAACTAGTAATAGAATCTCGTGAAAAAGAACCTAACCGCATACGCGTGGTTAGGTTCTTTTTGCTGGCTATTTTGCCATTTTTTCTAGATTTCCATTTTTATCCATTCTGAAACTCGTATTATCGGTAGGTAGCTCATCTTGAAGAAGTACCATACGACGGGCCCGGTCCATTATTTGTAACAAAGCTTGATAATCCTCTTTCATCGCTGCAAAATCTCGTTCTAACGTGTTTACTTGCTGACGGAGCTGGCTGTTTTCTTGCTGTAACTGCTCATTTTCACGATGTATTTCTTCAGTGTTATAGCCGTTTTTGTGCAAATCTTGTAAAAAGACAATAACGTCTGCTAGCAAATCATCTGTGCTGTTATTCGTTAGCTTTTGATGATGAGCTAGTGGGTGTGTAGGTTGCGTTTGTGGTACGAGCGGTGGCGCTGCTGCAACAGGCGCGCTATAGGCGTGTTTAAAGAAATCATCGGGATGATAGACTTCTTCATCTGTAACGAGTGGCGGCTCATACGTTGTTTTCTTAGGTGCTACGGGTGCTTTCGGTTGGCTTGGTTGTTCTTTTACACTTTTAGCAAGTGCTCGTTGTCGTTCTTTGCGTTGCTTTTTCGCTATTTTTAAAGCTTGCTCATATTTTTTACGTACAATCGCATTCCAGCGAAATCCGACGGCCGCGCTTGTGCGTTCTAATTGATCACCAACTTCTTCAAATGCATGCAGCTGCGTGCTGCCTTCACGAACGTGACGGAGTACGGTTTCTGCTAATAAGAGATCGTCCTCTTCAGACCAAGCATCTTGTCGCACTTTCATCATATAAATCCTCTCCTTCTTTTCGAATACAAGGTTATGTTTTCATTGTGAGCAAAAGGAGAGTGTTCTATACATAGAAAATAACTTTGCTAGTCTTTTTCTAGGAGAGTGCTAGATTAACGGTTCTTACGTTTACGTTCCATAAAGTAGTGTAAGCGATTTTGAATGCTTTTCTCAAAGCCGCGAGGTGACGGTTCATAAAAGGTTTTGTTGCGTAAATGGTCTGGTAAATATTGTTGCACAACATAACCATCTTGGAAGTCATGCGGATACTGATAATCAAGACCGTGTCCAAGTTCTTTAGCACCTTTATAATGAGCATCGCGCAAATGAATCGGTACTTGGCCGCTTTTTTCTTTTGAAACGGCAGCAAGAGCCGTGTCAATTCCTTTAATGACACTATTGCTTTTCGGAGCGGTTGCTAAATAAACGACGGCTTCAGCGAGCGGTATACGTGCTTCGGGCATGCCGACAAAGTCTACGGCATACGCAGCAGCCTGAGCGACCAGCAGCGCATTCGGATCGGCAAGGCCGATGTCTTCAGCGGCATGTACGTAAATTCGCCGTGCAATAAAGCGAGGATCTTCACCGGCATAAATCATTTTCGCTAGCCAATAAAGCGCCGCATCCGGATCAGAACCACGAATGCTTTTAATAAAGGCGGAAGTGGTGTCATAGTGGTTATCGCCTTTTTTATCATACTGCAATACACGTTGCTGAATGCTTTCTTCAGCAATGGCAAGAGTGATGTGAATGCTTTCGTCATCGCTGTTTGGGGTCGTTGTTAAGACAGCAAGCTCTAACGCGTTAAGGGCGGTGCGCACATCGCCATTGGCTACTGTTACAAGATGCTGTTTCGCATCCTCATCAAGCACTACGTTGTATTTGCCATAGCCACGTTCTTTATTATGAAGCGTTCGCTCGATGAGAAGAGAAATATCTGCTTCGCCTAGCGGTTCAAAGCGAAATAGGCGCGAGCGTGAAAGCAGGGCTGGATTAATTTCAAACATCGGGCTTTCTGTTGTTGCCCCAATTAAGACGACCGTTCCATCTTCTACAAACGGCAGCAGCGCATCTTGTTGGTTCTTATTAAAGCGATGAATCTCATCAATAAAGAGAACGGTTTTTTGGGTCTCCATGATGAGGCGTTCTTTCGCTTCGGACGTAACGCGTTTTAAGTCGGCAACACCAGATGTCACGGCATTTAATTGTTCAAAATAGGCAGAGGTCGTATTCGCAATTACTTTTGCTAACGTTGTTTTCCCCGTTCCGGGTGGTCCAAAGAAAATCATAGGTGTTAGCTGATCAGCCATAATCGCACGACGCAATAATTTTCCTTCACCAATAATATGAGATTGTCCGATAAATTCTTGTAGTGTTTGCGGGCGCATGCGACTAGCAAGTGGTCCGCGTGTTTGGTTTACATCTTCGCTATGTTGGCTGAATAAATCCATCAGATCCTCCTTACTCTATCAGGTTCACAGTAATCAAAAGGTACTATACTGGTAGAGGGAATGCAAGGAATTGTAAGAGAGATTATGATGAAATAAAGCTTTGGAGGGGGTTTTTAAAGTCTTTCGTTTGCACATCTTCACAGAGGCGAAGGGCTTCCTGAGATAGCTTTTTATAGCGTACATACCACGTCTCAATAAAGGCTGCAACATCCCCGGAAAGAGCGAAATTACCTTTATCAAATTTATAAGCTCGTTTAATTCGATAAAGGTGCCGATAATTAGCGTAAGAAAACGGCATTTTTATCGTTTTAAATTGGTAGCAAAGCTCCACTGGCTTATATTTGCCAAATTCTAAATAGCCTTGTAAGAAACAAATATTAATACACGTATCACGAATGACACGAGCAAGTTGATTGATAGCTTCTTCATCTGAGTAGCGATTCGCTCTTACTTCGGACATGATGGATCTTATGTGATTTCTTTTCATCTGTAATAATCCATCCACATCCGAAAACAATGGCATGCGCTGTAACGCTTGATGCGCAAAGTTGTTTCGAGAGTAGATTTTTTTGTGTTTTAGCCGAACATACCAAAAATAATAGTTTTGGCGACCTTGATTACATTCTTGCTGAAATTCATCTTTCGTAAAAAATGTAATCCAATATTTTGGCACGTTTAATTCTTGTGCAATTCTTTCGAACGTTTGCTGACGAACGCGCGGTGAACAATTATCAATAACGATGTAAAAGTCAATATCGCTTTTTTCTTCATAATCACCATTGATCAATGAGCCAACGAGGAGGATATCTTCAATCCGATGTCGTTTTTCATTTACGCTGTAAATGGTGTCTTTGATTTTAAAAGAAATCATGATAAATTCCTTTCGATTCAAGGGTTAAAAAGTAGGAGGTTGTTGCTGAAAAATGCCGCTTTTTTGTTCAGTAAAGGTCACGGCTTGATGTTTCTTAATTCCGCGTGCTGTCATGCACCCATGCTTGCCGTCTACTTTTACATAAATATCATCACTGTCGGTTACCTTTTCAATAATATAAAAGATGTCGGACGTAATGCGTTCTTGAATTTGTAAGCGACGACAAACCATATCGGCAATGCGCGCAATCTTGCTTAAGCCGATAACTTTATCTTTTGGTTTATACGCAACGGTAATATGCATATCATAAATGAGCGCCATATGATGCTCACAATAGCTTGTACATTCAATGTCTTTGACTAGGATAATGCCATCTTTACTTAGAAAGTCCATGTCTTCTTCAAAACATGTTCCAAATTGGTCTGCGATTTCATCGTTTGTATACTGAATACCTTGAAAGACTTCTTCGTACATTTTAGCGACGCGACGAGGGGTGTCTTTAATGCCATCGCGATCAGGATCTTCACCAAGTGCAATTAGGATTTCACGAATACACTGTTCTATTTTTTGTTTATCAATCACATGCATAGCCTCCAACGGGGATAATAGGGAAGGTAGGTAGAGAAACTTACCTGTCTTTTATTCTATGTTGTTATGTGCAAAAGGGTCCGACCATTTTAGAAGGGGAAACGAGTGCACCTCGCTTGATGCATAGCCATTTTTAGAGCAGAATGCTATAATGAGCAGTATGTATAAAGAGAACGTATCGGTGAAATTCATAGGTGAAAAAAGCAGAATAGCAATCAGGTAAATAAGCCGAGAGAAGGGTATATGAGTGAAAAGTCATTCATTTAGCATCAAGAGAAGTTTCAAACGCTGGCTCGTGTTTTTTGGCGGGCTGCTTATTATGGCGTTTGGCATTACGTTAATGATTCGTGCTGACTTGGGAAGTGCACCGTGGGACGTCCTCCACATTGGACTGTATCGCCACATAGGCTTAACAATCGGAACATGGAGTATTCTTGTCGGTTTTCTTATTATTGGTGCGACGGCGTTCATAACGAAAAAACCACCACAGCTTGGTGCTTTTTTGAATATGTTATGTGTGGGCATTTTTATTGACGGCTATTTAATGCTTCCTTTTATTACAACACCACATTCAACGGTGGGAGCCGTGCTTATGCTCGTAGCAGGAATCGTGATTAATAGCATTGGAATCGGCTTTTACATTTCTAGTGACTGTGGAGCAGGGCCGCGAGATAGCTTAATGTTAGCTGTAACGGAAGTAACGGGTTATAAACTTGCGCGTGTTCGCTTAGGTATGGAAGTGCTCGTCTTAATCGTTGGCTGGTTATTAAAAGGGCCAGTGTTTATGGGAACGCTACTTTTTTGTTTATCCATAGGAATGCTCGTTGGCTATACGTTACCTATTTGTAAGAAAATCGTGAATTATTGGATAGAACGGAGTGTTCAAAATGAAAATATCAACAAAGGGCCGATACGGGCTGACCATTATGATGGCATTAGCGAAAAAGCACGGTGAAGGTCCGACTGCGCTGAAGGTGATCGCGAAGGAGCATTCCTTGTCCGAGCATTACTTAGAGCAATTGATTTCACCACTTCGCAATGCAGGTCTCGTAAAAAGCATTCGCGGTGCGTATGGTGGCTACATTTTAGCGAAAGAAGCAAAAACGATTACAGCGGGAGATATTATTCGCGTGCTTGAAGGTCCCATTTCTCCTGTTGAAGTGTTAGAAGACGAAGAGCCAGCAAAGAGAGATTTATGGATTCGTATACGTGATGCGGTAAAAGATGTATTGGATCATACAACGCTCGATGACTTAGCAAATTATGAAGGCGAAGGCAGTCAGGATTCGTATATGTTTTACATTTAGGAGAATGAAAGAAGGAGTTTTTTATGGATTACATTTATTTAGATCATGCAGCAACTTCTCCCGTCCATCCTGATGTTGTAGAAGCGATGGTGCCCTATTTAACCGAGCATTTCGGCAATCCGTCTAGCATTCATCACTTTGGTCGAAAAACACGACAGTTGCTTGATGAAGCACGGCTTGTAGCGGCACAGAGCATTGGTGCCACGCCGAACAGCATCGTCTTTACAAGTGGTGGAACAGAAGCAGACAATGCGGCATTGTTCGGAACCGCCCTTGCTAAAAAAGAAACCGGGCGTCATATTATTACGTCGCAAATCGAACACCACGCCGTCTTACATGCGTGCGCGCGCTTAGAGTCAGAAGGCTTTGAAGTGACGTATTTACCTGTTGATGAAACAGGCCGTATTTCGCTTTCAGAGCTAAAAGCGGCGCTTCGTCCTGATACAATTATTGTCTCTATTATGTATGGTAATAATGAAGTAGGAACGCTTCAAGACATAGCTGCAATTGGTGAGTTGCTAGAAGCTCATCAGGCGGTGTTTCATACAGATGCTGTTCAAGCTTATGGCGTTTTACCAATTGATGTTAATGAACTAAAGGTTGATTTGCTCAGTGTTTCGTCTCATAAAATAAACGGACCAAAAGGTGTTGGTTTTCTTTATATTCGCGAGGAAGTAGCACTAGATCCGCTGTTGTATGGCGGCGAGCAAGAGCGAAAACGCCGAGCAGGAACGGAAAATGTTGCGGCTATAGCTGGCTTTAAGCAAGCCATTTCCATCATGAGAGAAGAAGGGATGGAAAAAGCGGCGCGTTATGAAGCGTATAAACAAAAAATGCTCTCCATCTTTACAGAAGCAGGCATTACGTTTTTACGCAATGGTGAGCAAGAGCATACGCTACCACACGTACTGAACGTCTCTTTTCCAGGCGTAAAAACGGAAATCTTGCTCGTTAATCTTGATTTAGCTCGTATTGCCGCCTCTAGTGGCTCAGCCTGTACCGCAGGATCGCTGGAGCCATCACATGTGTTAACGGCCATGTTTGGGAAGCAAAATCGGACGAAAGAAGCGGTGCGCTTTAGCTTTGGTTTGCATAATACGATGGAAGAAATCGAGCAAGCTGCACAAGAAACAGCAAAAATAGTGAAACGCCTGCAAAAATAAAGTAAACTAAGCATTATGTTAGAGAACGTCTGCTAACGATTACAAAAAAAGGGGGGGAGCCATTTGTCAGCACTAAGTAAAAAGTCACCAGCGGATACACGGGTCGTCATCGGAATGTCTGGTGGTGTTGATTCTTCTGTCGCTGCCCTGCTCCTAAAACAACAAGGGTACGATGTCATCGGAATTTTTATGAAAAACTGGGATGATACCGATGAGTTTGGAGTGTGTACAGCTACTGAAGATTATAATGATGTCATCGCTGTAGCCAACCAAATTGGCATTCCATATTATGCCGTCAATTTCGAAAAAGAATATTGGGATAAAGTGTTTACGTATTTTCTTGAAGAATACAAGGCAGGGCGCACACCAAATCCTGATGTGATGTGCAATAAAGAAATTAAATTTAAAGCGTTCCTCGATCATGCGATGAGCCTAGGGGCCGATTATGTGGCTACAGGTCATTATGCGCGCATTGGAGAAGATGAGGAAGGACTTGTGACGATGTTGCGTGGCGTCGATGCTAACAAAGATCAAACGTACTTTTTAAATCAGCTTTCTCAAGACCAGATTAGTAAAGTACTCTTTCCAATTGGAGAGTTAAATAAACCGGAAATTCGTAAAATTGCTGAAGAAGCAGGCCTTGCGACAGCAAAGAAAAAAGATTCAACAGGTATTTGTTTTATCGGTGAACGTGACTTTAAAGAGTTTTTAAGCAATTACTTGCCAGCGAAGCCGGGCAATATGACGACGCTAGACGGTGCTGTAAAAGGAAAACATGATGGCTTAATGTACTACACGATTGGTCAGCGTCACGGCCTTGGTATTGGAGGCAGCGGCGAACCATGGTTCGTGGTTGGTAAAGATTTAGCGTCAAATACACTTTACGTAGAACAAGGCTTTGATCATGATTCGTTATATAGCGATCGTTTAATTGCTGAAGAACCAAGCTGGTTGTCGTCTAAACCGTTAGAAGGATCAAAGAAATGTACGGCAAAATTCCGCTACCGTCAACCCGATAAAGGCGTTACGGTAACAACGATGGAAGATGGTCGTTTATCCGTTGTTTTTGATGAACCACAGCGTGCCATCACACCTGGACAAGCCGTTGTTTTTTATGATGGTGATGTTTGTCTTGGTGGCGCTACTATTGATGAAGTGTTTAAAAACGACACACGCATCTCGTATTTGTAATTCACTAGAAAACCAGTCCTCGAATGTTCAAGCAGGGCTGGTTTTTTTACATAATAAGTAGAATGGCTACACGATGACAGAATAAGGAGATTTGACATGGATTCATACGCACAAAAAGGAAAATTAGAAGAAATTGCTAAAGCGTTACAAGAAGAAATGGAACGTGAGCCAGGCAATCCTGTGCCCTACATTAATTATGGAAATTTGTTAAGTAAAGTGCATGAGCATGAGCAGGCGCTTCTCTTTTTTGAAAAAGCAATGGCACTTGATGCAGAAGCAGGCGCGGCGTATTATAGCGCGGGAATAGCCTTGTATCATCTAGAGCGCTTTACAGAGGCAATCTCGTGCTTTCAAGAAGCGCAAAAGCGTGGCGTAATTGAAGGAGATGTGCATTTTATGCTTGGTATGTGTTATGTGTCTTTAGAGCAGTCGCTACGAGCATTGCCTCATTTTTTGCGAGCCACTGAACTGAATGAAGCCGATGTTGAAGCACGTTTTCAATACGGACTCTGTTTAGCGAATAGTTCTCAAATTAAAGAGGCACAGGCCGTGTTTCAGCAGGTGATTGCTCAAGCGCCAGCGCATGCGGATGCACGATACAATCTTGGCGTGGCGCATATGTATTTTGATCAACCGCATGAAGCCCTTGCTCAGTTTAATGAGGCGTTGCGCTTACAACCTGATCATTATCTGGCTGCGAATGGAAAAAATAATGCTGAAAAAAAGCTAATGTAAGGAGAAGAGGTGATGGAGAGACAGTCTTCCTTCGATCTATTTGATGAACAACAAAAATATATAAAAGGAACGTTGCTTTCCACGATCTTTTTTAATGAAGAAAATCTATATACCGTTGCTCGCATTCGTGTGATTGAAACGAATGAGGCCTACAATGAAAAAGAAATCGTTATTATTGGAACGTTACCGCCCATGCAGCAAGAAGAACGCTACGTTTTTTTTGGTGTGTTTAAAGAACATCCGAAGTATGGAAAGCAATATGATGTGAAACAATTTCGCAAAGACATGCCGCAAACCCGTGAAGGGATGATTCATTACTTATCTGGCGATTTGTTTCATGGCATCGGGAAAAAAACCGCAGAGGCGATCGTTGATCACGTCGGAGATAATGCCCTTTCCGCCATTTTAGAAAATCCCGAAGTGTTAAATGGCGTTCCTCATTTAAATGAGGAAAAAGCAAAAACCGTCTATGATGTTCTCGTCGAGCACCAAGGACTTGAGCAAGTGATGGTTGCCTTAAACCCATTTGGCATAGGTCCGCAACTGTCTATAAAAATTTATCAAACCTACAAAGAAGAAGCGCTGCATGTTGTACAAAATAATCCGTATCAACTCATTTATGATGTGGAGGGAATTGGCTTTCAGCGCGCAGATGAAATCGGACGAGGGTTAGGACTAGCCTATCATCATCCGGACCGACTAAAGGCAGGATGTTTGTATCTTCTTCAAGAAAAAGGGGCCGAAGCGGGTCATGTATTTATGAGTACCGAACAACTGCTAGCCGCTGCCAAGCAATTGTTAGCAGGAGGCGATGAGCCTTTAACAGATAGCGATCTTTTTCGAGAAATCGAAGCATTACGCGAAGAAGGACATGTCATGATGGAGGAAGATCGTCTTTATGTCCCATCGCTGTATTTTTCGGAACAAGGGCTAGCGCAATCAATTGTCGGTTTAGCGGGACAAGATCAATTCCGCGAACAATTTGGCCAAGCGGAGTTTCTTAAGGCGCTTGGTCAATTAGAAGAGCGTTTAAATATTGAATATGCCCCCACACAGCGAGAAGCCATTGAAACAGCGTTATCATCGCCCATTATGGTCTTAACGGGCGGACCAGGTACCGGAAAAACAACGGTAATTCAAGGCATCGTGGAGCTATTTAGTGAGCTTCATGGCGTTTCTCTTGATCCTAAAAAGTATAAAAAAGACGAACCATTTCCTGTTTTACTCGTTGCTCCGACGGGCCGGGCGGCGAAACGAATGACCGAATCGACGGGCATTCCTGCTTCTACAATTCATCGCTTGCTCGGTTGGAAAGGCGGCGCGGGCTTTGATCATTCTACGGAAAATCCATTAGAAGGCTCGTTGCTAATCATTGATGAGATGTCTATGGTTGATATTTGGCTCGCTCATGCGTTATTTCGCGCCTTGCCAGGCTCTATTCAAGTCGTGATTGTCGGTGATGAAGATCAGCTTCCTTCTGTAGGTCCGGGACAAGTTTTGCGTGACATTATTGATTCTAAGGTTATTCCGGTTGTTGAGTTACAAGACATTTACCGACAAGCGGAAGGCTCGTCAATTATAGAACTAGCGCATGCGATGAAAAAAGGCACTGTTCCCCAAGATCTGCTACAAAAGAAAAGCGATCGCAGCTTTTTTACGTGTTATCCGCAACAAGTGTTAGACGTTGTGAATCAAGTGTGTGCCAATGCTGTGCAAAAAGGTTTTCGCGCAAGAGACATTCAAGTGCTTGCCCCGATGTATAAAGGCAGTGCTGGCATTGATGCCTTAAATGAGTCGTTGCAAACCCTTTTTAATCCTGCTTCTCCACAAAAGCGTGAGTTAGCCGTGCCACAAGGTATATTTCGTACCGGCGATAAAGTGCTTCAACTCGTTAATCAACCAGAAGATGGTGTATATAATGGCGATATGGGCGAAATTGTTGCTATCATTTATAGCAAAGAAAATGTCGACAAAGAAGATCAGCTTGTTGTGGCATTTGACGAGATTGAAGTTCTTTATCCGCGTTCTTCGTTTCATCACATAACGCACGCTTATTGCTGCTCTATTCATAAATCACAAGGCAGTGAATTTCCAATCGTTATTATGCCTGTAGTGAAAAGTTATTATCGCATGCTGCGAAGAAACCTGCTATATACTGGAATTACACGCAGTAAAGAATTTCTCATTCTGTGTGGCGATGAACAAGCATTTCGCATGGCTGTTGATCATTCAGAAGCAGCGATTCGCCATACGGCGTTAAAAGAAAAGCTCGTACAGTTTATGGAAAACGTTTCAAGCATGAATTCGTAAACAAAGAGGCATTCTAAGAAATGTTCGGAAGGGTGGAGGATACTTTGCGAACATTTTCTTTTTTAAAAGGTGTAAAAGCCGTTAACGATCAAGGTCAGCTCCTTGGCAAAGTAGAAGATGTCGTGTTAAATGCGAAAGGGACGGTGTTAGGCTGGGTCATTTGTAAAAAACGACTGCTACCGCATCGAACCTATGTGCCTTGTCAAGGTGCACACGTATCTCTTGATCATTCTCTTGTCTGTTGCAAAGGTGAGGTAACAAAAGTGCCTCATTTGCCGTCGGGTTGCTTTTATATTGGAAAAGGACCGCGTAATTTGTGGAAGCAAGCGCTTTGTTCGAGTGACGGGTGCACAGAAGCGGTAATTGAAGATGTATATTTTTCCAGTGATTGGTCCAAGATTATAGCAATTGAAGTAACAAAAGGGTTGTTTCCTGATTGGAATGACGGAAGACCGTTAATCTACTCACATGAGCCGGTAACCATCGGAACACAACGCCTTTTTGTACGCTAGTGCTAGAAGGAGGACCTTTCATGAAGTGCCCGAATTGCGGTTGCAAAGACATTGGGAAAATTGGTGTTAACCAGTATTATTGCTGGGGATGTTTCATCGAGCTATCGATTGTTAATGGCAGACTTTCTCTTCATCAAGTAGAACAGGACGGTTCGTTAACGTCACTTGATGACTTGTTTGAAGAGCATGATCTATCCTACAACGCAGATGCTCACTAACTATCCAAACTAGGCGGGTGACAGCATGAACAGTTATCTTAAACCAATGTTGGCGCTTGGAGGCCTTTGGGCTGCTATGTATGGGATGCGTTCTCGCAACCATATGCTACACTTTAAAGCGGTCGATGATTTGCTTTCTTCTAAGAAAGTAAAACGATTCCGTAAAAAGTTAGCAAAAGCCATTTATTAACAAAAAAGAAGAGGTGCAGGGACATAAATAGCCCTACCTCATAAAAAATAGCTTCAGCATCGCTTTTTGACGCTGAAGCTATTTTTTTATGTCACTTGTTATTTTCACTTTAGCTTGTCTGGCCTTCAAGGTTCTGATATGACCGCAACGCCACGTTTTTTTTGCTCGTACCTGTGATGGATCTAACGCTAAAGCATGTTAGAGAGAGTAGAAGGACTTTTTAGAAATCGCATGATTATTACTAAACATGTCAATGATTTCGAAAAAAGTGGATTGCGCGCAAGAGGCGCTTCGTTCGCGCGCAGAGGCCCTTGGTTCGCGCACAGAGACGCTCCGTTCGCGCGCAGAGATGCTTCGTTCGCGCGCAGAGGCCCTTGGTTCGCGCGCAGAGGCACTCCGTTCGCGCGCAGAGGCCCTTGGTTCGCGCGCAGAGACACTTGATTCGCGCGCAGACAAGACAAATCCTCTCTTTAGAGCATGAGCAAGGGTCCAAAAGAGAGCAAAACAAGCGCTGAGCTCGCAAATGTGTTCAAAATGAGCAGAAATAGCGTGCAAGACATGCAATCATCGCAAAAAGGAGAAGTCAAGCGTCGAGGCACCTAGTTTGCGGGTAAACAAGACAATCCTCTCTTTAGAGCATGAGCAAGGGTCCGAAAAGAGAGCAAAACAAGCGCCGAGCTCGCAAGTGCGCCCAAAAACCTGTGTCCCAAGTCCTTCTTTTTGTTACATGGATTCTTATCGTCTTGGCTACACTAAGGATGGAGGTGAAGTTGGATGCAGAAGGAGCGTTATATCCAATGGATGCAATGGTTGTCCATCGTATTACTCCTATTTTTATGCAGCTGGTTACTGTTATTGCTGGCTCCTTACGGAAGTGGTCTACTTAACGTACTGCGGTCGGTTGGAATCCCGTTTTTGCTAGCGCTATTTCTTGCCTATTTGCTGCATCCGCTCGTCGAGTGGCTCCATCATCATGGTATGCCACGCACACCTGCTATTCTATGTATTTATCTGCTGTTTTTTGGCGGTCTTGCTTTTGGATTATACAAGGGCATTCCGCAACTAATTGTGCAGCTTCGCGAACTGATGGAAAGCTTACCGTTGATTGTTCACTCGTATGAAGATGGGTTAGCTTTTATCGATCATCATACGTCTCATTTTCCTCGAAGTATTCATATTCGTATTGAGGATTACATCCATTCTGGAGAGGAATATGTACAACAAAGCTTACTTCATTCACTAACGTTTTTTAAACGCATCGTAGATTATTTCTTTTTAATTATAGTCATTCCTTTTCTTGTTTTTTATTTTCTTAAAGATATTGATGTGATGAAACGAGCTATCTGGTATGTGACGCCGCCTGCTTGGCGCAAAGAGGGAAGATCTTTACTCATTGATATTCATCATACGTTAGGCGGCTATATTCGGGGTCAGCTTATTGTAGGTGGACTGCTTGGAATAGGTGCGATGATTGCTTTATGGTTAGTCGGCATGCCGTATCCAATCGTGCTGGGCATTATCATTGCGTTAACAGACATTATTCCCTATTTCGGACCGATTTTAGGCGCAATTCCGGTGTTGTTTATAGCGTTTACGATATCTACGAAAATGGTGCTATTTACCGCTCTGATCATGTTAGCACTACAATTTATTGAAGGAAATATTTTAAGTCCATTCATTGTCGGTAAGAGTCTACATATTCATCCTGCGCTGATTATCTTTGCACTTTTAGTTGGTGGTCAAATAGGAGGCGTCGTAGGATTAATCATTGCAGTGCCTCTTTTCTCTGTATTAAAAGTGGTTGCCTTGCATATGTTAAAGAGCAGATGGTCGGCAAAGATTGACAAAGAGCCATAAAAGGAAGTATACTAACCGCAAGAATAATGTAAAATGATGACGAGAGAAAAGTATGTTTAATTCCTTTTGTTACTAGAGAAGAAACCCACGGCTGCAAGGTTTCTCGGAAGGCTAAACAGAAAGCTACTCTTATAAGTGCAGCTAATACCTGCCGGTTGAAGGCCGTTACCCTTTAAACGAAGGTGATAAAGCATCATGTGTGCTTTATAACCAGGGTGGTACCGCGAGAATTCAACTCTCGTCCCTGATTGCAGATCAATCGGGGATGGGAGTTTTTTTTATGGTATAAAAATAGCCTTTGTCATCGCTTTCGAAAATGAAAGGAGAATTCATATGAAACACTTAACTTCCGCTCAAGTTCGTCAACTGTTTTTAGACTTTTTCCAAGAAAAAGGTCACAGTGTAGAACCAAGTGCATCGCTCGTTCCGCATGAAGATCCATCGTTGCTTTGGATTAATAGTGGCGTAGCAACACTAAAAAAATATTTCGACGGTCGTGTCATTCCAGACAACCCTCGTATCGTTAACGCGCAAAAATCAATTCGTACGAACGATATTGAAAATGTAGGGGTTACAACGCGTCACCATACGTTCTTTGAAATGTTAGGAAACTTCTCTATTGGAGATTACTTTAAAAAAGAAGCCATCGTGTGGGCATGGGAATTCTTAACTGATCCTAAATGGATTGGCTTTGATCCAGAAAAGCTATCTGTTACCATTCATCCAGAAGATGATGAAGCGTACGATTTATGGTTACATACTGTAGGCGTGCCAGAAGAGCGCATTATTCGTTTAGAAGGTAACTTCTGGGACATTGGCGAAGGCCCAAGTGGACCAAATACGGAAATTTTCTACGATCGTGGAGAGGCTTTTGGCAATGACGTAAATGATCCTGAACTGTATCCAGGTGGAGAAAATGATCGCTACTTAGAAGTGTGGAATCTCGTCTTTTCAGAATTTAACCATAATCCAGACGGTACGTATACACCGCTACCAAAGAAAAACATTGATACTGGTATGGGGCTTGAGCGCATGGTTTGTGTAATTCAGGACGTGCCTACCAATTTTGATACCGACTTATTTATGCCGCTTATTAAGCAAACAGAACGTTTGTCCGGAAGCGCATATGGGCAAAACAACGCGGATGATACGGCATTTAAAGTCATTGCCGATCACATTCGAACCGTATCCTTTGCTGTTGGTGATAATGCTCTTCCATCGAACGAAGGCCGCGGTTACATTTTGCGTCGCCTCATTCGCCGCGCGATTCGTTTTGCAAAACAGCTTGGCATTGAAAAGCCATTTATGTATGAGCTCGTTCCAACTGTAGCCGAAATTATGAAAGCTTTTTATCCAGAAGTAGAAGAGAAAACGCCATTTATTCAAAAAGTAATCAAAAATGAAGAAGAGCGTTTCCATGAAACCATTAATGAAGGCTTAGCGATTTTAGAAGAGGTTATGCAAAAGGAAAAAGCACAAAACCATACCGTGATTGCTGGGGCTGATGCGTTTAAATTGTATGATACATTTGGTTTTCCATTTGAATTAACTGAAGAATACGCGGCTGAGCAGAATATGACCGTTGATCGCGAAGAATTTGAGCGTGAAATGGAAGCACAGCGTGAGCGCGCTCGTTCAGCTCGCCAAGATGTAGATTCCATGCAAGTACAAGGTGGCGATTTAAGCCAAATTACTGTGGAAAGTACATTTATCGGCTATGATGAAGAACAGTGTGAAGCAACTGTCGAAGAGCTGTTAAGCAATGGAGAAAAAGTAGATTTGTTAGCAGCAGGTAATGAAGGACAGCTCATCTTAAATGTAACACCGTTCTATGCTGAAAGTGGTGGGCAAGTAGCGGATCAAGGCGTGCTAACAGCGGATGGCGTGCAATTGCGCGTTAAAGATGTACAAAAAGCGCCAAATGGACAGAACGTACATCATGTTGAAGTGCTTACCGGTACGATCAAAAAAGGCGCAACTGTGACCGCGACGGTTAATGAGCGTCTTCGTCAAGCAACCGTAAAAAATCATACAGCGACTCACTTGCTGCATCAAGCGCTGAAAGACGTACTAGGCACACACGTTAACCAAGCAGGATCACTCGTTGCTCCTGGCCGCTTGCGTTTTGACTTTTCTCATTTTGGAAGTATAACAGCAGAAGAATTAGAGCAAATTGAAAGCATTGTAAACGAGAAGATTTGGCATTCGATTGCTGTTGAGAAAATGGTAAAGCCTATTGAAGAAGCAAAAGCAATGGGAGCGATGGCTCTTTTCGGTGAAAAATACGGAAAAGTCGTGCGAGTTGTTCGCATTGGTGAGTATAGCTTAGAGCTTTGTGGTGGCGTGCACGTTAAAAACACGTCTGAAATTGGGTTGTTTAAGATTCTTTCGGAAACGGGTATAGGTGCAGGAACGCGCAGAATTGAAGCTGTAACAGGTGAGGAAGCGTACAAAGCAATGAATGCACAAGTGCAACTGCTTAAAGAAGCAGCGAGCTTCTTAAAAACCAATTTAAAAGACGTACCGCAGCGTGTTGAAGCCCTTCAAGGCCAAATGCGCGACCTGCAACGAGAAAAAGAATCATTAACAGCGAAACTTGGTAATATGGAAGCGGGTAGCTTAGTCAATGAACAAGTTGACGTAAATGGCGTTGCGGTTATTGCAAAAGTCGTAGAAGCTAGTGACATGAATGGTCTGCGTTCTATTGTTGATGATTTGAAGAGTAAGCTTGCTAGTGGTATTGTCGTCTTAGGTGCCGTCAATGGCGATAAAGTTAATATCGTTGCGGGCGTGTCGAAAGATTTAATTGCCCAAGGCTACCATGCTGGAAAGCTTGTTAAAGAAGTAGCGACCCGTTGTGGTGGCGGCGGTGGTGGACGTCCGGATCTTGCACAAGCTGGTGGGAAAGACCCAGCGAAGCTAGAAGAGGCGTTACAATCTGTCTTTGAAACAGTGAAATCTGTTTCCTAATTGCGTCATAAAGGGTACAATGACTGTAGGCAGTTGCGCTTACATTCTATATTTGGGAGTTTAGAGAAAGAGGTGTTGGCCGTGAGTTCGATGGATAAAACGATGAAATTTAACTTTCATGACGATTCAATGGATCCAAATGTACAAAAAGTCCTTTATTCTGTGTATGAAGCCCTACAGGAAAAAGGGTATAATCCAATCAATCAAATTGTAGGATACTTGCTGTCTGGAGACCCGGCTTATATTCCGCGTCATAACGATGCGCGAACGATGATTCGGAAAATTGAGCGTGATGAATTGATTGAAGAGCTTGTGAAATCCTATCTTGATGCCAAGAAAGAGGACTCTTACTAATGCCGAGGGTTTTAGGACTAGATGTTGGCTCGCATACAGTCGGTGTCGCCGTAAGCGATAGCATGGGCTGGACCGCTCAAGGGATTGAGACGGTGAAGCGAAAACCACATCAACCCGATGAAGTATTTGAACGAATTGGTGAATGGGTTACGCAGTATGAAGTAGAAGCCATTGTAGTAGGTTTACCCAAAAACATGAACGGCTCTATTGGGCCGAGCGGAGAAGCGTGTCAGGCGTTTGCGGCGCAAGCGCAAGAACGATACAACGTTCCGGTTGTGTTATGGGACGAGCGTCTAACGACGATGGCTGCTGAAAAAATGCTCATTTCTGCTGATGTAAGCCGCAAAAAGCGCAAGCAAGTAATTGATAAAATGGCTGCTGTCTTAATCCTGCAAGGTTATTTAGACAGACAGCAATTAAACAAATGAGGTGACCCATAATGGCAAACGAAGAAAGAGAACACATTGTAATCCCTGGAGAAGATGGGGAAGAGAATTTATTTGAAGTATTACTACAAATTGACGGAAGCACAACTCCGACAGGTCATTCATACATTCTACTCGTTCCAGCTGGCGAAGGAGAAGAAGATGAAGAAGAAGAGCAAGAAGTGTATCCATTCCGTATCGTAGAAAAAGGCGAAGGCGAAGATGATCTTGAGCTTTATCCTTTAGAAACAGACGAAGAGTGGGAAATGATTGAAGAAACATTAAACGCTCTACAAGACGAAGAGTAAAAAGATCTTCATTCACAAAAAATGGCTTTATCATCAGTTGGGTGATAAAGCCATTTTTTTCATTGTATGCCTGTAAGCCCATGCGGAAAAATTGACTGAGAATGAATCGGGCGCAGGAGTACCAGTTTCAAGCGCAAGCAAGACAAATCGTGTGCAAAAGCATGTGCATGGGATAAAAAAAGCAAAACAAGAGCCAAACCTATGAAAACGCCAAAAAAAATGAAAATATTGTGCAACACAAAAATTTCGTGCGTAGAGCATCGTACGCAACAACAATTCCACGTGCAAAAACACCCAAAACATACTGAATCACAAGTCCTTCTTCATCTTAATCGCTAGTTCTTGACGAAACTGTACATACTAATGATTGGAAACAAATTTCGAGGAAACTAGACATGAATTTTACTTATCAGTATAATAAAGCAGATGAAAGGGGAGATAAGCTCATGCTATTATTGAACACTGTGTCCGGCGGCCCATTACCCAATGGTCCTAAGAAAAAGAGAACCGGATTGAAAATTGCTCTATCGCTTTTCGTTGTGCTCCTTGCTGTACTGATCTTTGGCTATACATACATAAAAAGTGCGCTCGGTCCGTTGAACAGTGAGAAAGAACAAGACATCACAGTAATGATCTCACAAGGCTCGTCCATTAATGATATTGGGGATCAACTTGAGAAAAAAGGCGTTATTAAAAGTAGTACGATTTTTGCTTGGTATGCAAAATACAAAAACGAAAGCAACTTAAAAGCAGGAACATATGATTTTACAACCGGGATGGATGCCGATCAAATTTTATCGGTGTTAACAGAAGGAAAAGAGGGCATGCGTCATCACGTATCCATTACAATTCCAGAAGGCTTTACCGTTCCAAAAGTAGCGAAGGTTATTGCGAAACAAACCGGTCAATCCGAAGAGAGCGTATTACAAGTTATGAATGATCGTGCCTTCGTAAAAGAATTACAAGGCAAATACCCAATCATCGACAAGAAGGTATTTAATAAGAAAATTTATTATCCACTTGAAGGCTACTTATTTCCAGCGAAATATGTATTTAATACGAAAAAAACAAGTGTTAAAGAGATTGTAACACGCATGGTAGCGAAAACAGAAAACGTGCTTGATCTCTATAAAAAAGACATGAAGGACATGAAGAAAACACCGTATCAACTCTTAACAATGGCGGCAATTGTTGAAGGCGAAGCACAAGCAGATCAAGATCGTGGGAAAATTGCCGGCGTATTTTACAATCGTATCAAAAAGCAAATCCCGCTTGGTTCGGATCCGACTGTCAAATATGCACGAAAGAATTTTAAAGTGAAGCTGTTATACAAAGAGTTAAAAATTGACTCTCCCTATAATACGTATAAATATAAAGGACTTCCCATTGGCCCGATTAATTCTCCAGGTGAACCGTCAATTAAAGCAGCGCTTCATCCCGAAAAATCGGATTACTTATTCTTCTATGCACGTCCAAGTGGTGAAGTCATTTATACGAAAAACTTTGCCGATCATCAAAAAGCGATTAACCGTTATAAAAGTGAGTGGAAAAAGCATGAGGAACAAGGATAAATCTATTCTCCCCGCGTCCATTTATGATATAATAGTTCGGTTGAGTTCTGTAAGGAGGAAGGTTCTTTGATTTCAAAAAATATCGAAACATACTTGGAAGAGCTTATTCCCCAAAGAGACAAGGAAGTAATGGAACTAGAATCGTATGCTCGTGAGCATGAAGTGCCCATTATGGAGTTAATTGGGATGGAAGTGCTACTACAGCAATTACGCCTTCTCCAACCGAAAAGAATATTGGAGATCGGTTCTGCGATCGGATATTCTGCTATTCGAATGGCACAAACAGTGAAAGAAGCTACCATCGTTACGATTGAACGAGACGATGAGCGATATAACGTAGCGCTTGAAAACATCAAGCGCTTCTCTCTTGAAGATCGAATTACGGTGCTTCATAGCGACGCCAACGAATGTGTAGAGGATGTAGCGCAATTAGCGCCGTTTGATGCCATTTTCATCGATGCTGCAAAAGGGCAATATCGTCCCTTTTTTGATAACTATAGCAAGTATTTATCATCTGGTGGGGTGATTTTTTCTGATAACATCCTATTTAAAGGATATGTTGCCGACGGACGTATTGCGCAAACAAGAAGACTCCGGGCCTTGATTAGAAAAATTCAATCCTACAATGAATTTTTAATGCAGCATCCAGAGTATGAGACCGCTATTCTTCCCGTTGGTGATGGATTAGCAATTTCAGTAAAAAAATAAAAGAGATCGGCAGTGCCTTGAATGTGGAAGGAGTAAGACCATGGCAAAAAAACCAATCGTCATAGGGGTAGCAGGAGGATCAGGTTCTGGAAAAACAACGGTAGCGAAAGAAATTTACCGTCAATTTCAAGATCAATCGATTTTGATTATCGAACAAGATTCCTATTACCGAGATCAAGCCGAAAAAACAATGGAAGAGCGCTATCAAACAAATTACGATCACCCGTTAGCGTTTGATAATGAGTTGTTAATCGGACATATTGGTTCTCTTTTGGAATATAAATCCATAGAAAAGCCAGTTTATGACTATACAGCGCATACAAGAAGTGATAAAATTATTCCAGTTGAACCAAAAGACGTTATCATATTAGAAGGAATTCTTATTTTAGAAGATGACCGTCTACGCGATCTTATGGATATTAAATTGTTTGTTGATACAGATGCTGACGTTCGCATCATTCGCCGAATCGTACGCGACACACGTGATCGCGGAAGAACATTGGATTCTGTCATCGAACAGTACACATCCGTCGTTCGGCCAATGCATAACCAATTCATTGAGCCAACGAAACGATATGCCGATATTATTATTCCAGAAGGTGGACAAAACCGAGTCGCAATTGATTTAATGGTAACGAAAATACAAACCATTCTGGAGGAGAAAGCCATTGTAGAAAAATGAGGCGATGCCCTCATTTTTTATTACCGCTCGCGCTTTTTTTGTCAGCAAAAGATTTGGCAAGCGCTTTATTTTCTAGTATGGTGTTACATACTACGTCAACAAAGACGCATGATGAATTAAAGGAGTGATGATCAGATGTCAGAAGAAAAAAAACACTATATGACATTAGATGGAAAACAAAAATTAGAGAATGACCTTGAATACTTAAAAACAGAAAAAAGAAAAGAAGTTGTAGAACGCATTAAGATTGCGCGTAGCTTCGGTGACTTATCTGAGAACTCTGAGTACGATGCTGCGAAAGACGAGCAAGCGTTCGTTGAAGCCCGCATTGTACAATTAGAGAAAATGATTCGTGATGCTGTTATTATTGAAGAAAATAAAACAGCTGGTGATGTTGTTTCAATCGGTAAATCTGTAAAGTTTTTAGAGCTTCCAGATGGCGACGAAGAAACCTATATGATTGTCGGTAGTGCAGAAGCCGATCCGTTTGAAGGCAAGATCTCCAATGATTCTCCGATGGCGAAAAGCCTTTTAGGTAAAAAAATTGGTGATGAAGTAGCTGTACAAACACCAGGTGGAGAAATCCAAGTTCGCATTTTAGAAGTAAAGTAAGTCAGCAAAAAGCGCTCTTTGTAGGGCGCTTTTTTTATGTTTTCCTTTAAGAAGCCGTGATTTATGCCGATTTAACAAAAGATGGTGGGAAATCCGACACACATAAAATCTCAAACTTGTCGAATGAGTTTATCGTGGTAAAATGAAAAGTAACTAAGCTAACTATGAGGAGGTTCGTATGAGTAAAAAACATAATTCCCGCTTCGAGAGAAGAAAACAAAATCGCACGCTCAACATTGCGATCATTATCGTTATCGTACTGATTGTCGCTGTTGGATTCGGGATCTTTAAAGGCGGAGGCGACGACCGTGCCTCGTCATCAAAAGACACACCTTCAACTTCCTCTGCAAATGATGCAAACAAATCTGCAAATGATCAGGCGAATCATGACCGTGACAAAGAAAAAGAGGATTCAAAAGAAGATAAGGAAAAAAAGGATGAGAAAAAAGAAGGTGGCGGCCCGAATGGTCCTTGGGAAGCAGTAGGTACGTCTCAAAAGGGCGAACATACGAAAAGCTATGACAAAGGATCTACGGACTGGGATGAGCAACTAAAGGCGTTATCGTATGCAACAGGCATAGCGCAAGATGAGATGACCTTATTGTGGCTCGGAAATGGCGGCGGCCCTGATCGTTCCTTAGGACGAGTATTATCAAAAAAAGATGGTTCACGCTATGAAGTTCAACTTCAATGGGAAAACGACAAAGGGTGGAAACCACTCGCTGTAAAAAAACAATCTTAAAACAACGTACGAAAGACGAATCAGTGATCAGCGCTGATTCGTCTTTTTTTTTGAAGAAAATTTTAGGTGTAAATGATTGATTAAGTAAAGGGGCTATGGTATCTTGTAACCTATAAGCAATTTAATTCATACTATATTGATAGGAATTATATATTTTAAAGGTGGAGTGTTAGATGGGTAGAGAGTTTATATCGTTATTTGATGAGTGGGCCGAGTCATATGATCAAACCGTAACCGGCCATGATGAGGAATATAAAGAAGTGTTTGAACACTATGACACGATTTTAGAAACGGTTGTTTCTAAAACGGAAGGAACCGTTTTAGAATTCGGCGTTGGTACAGGAAACTTAACGGAAAAGCTATTCGCCGCAGGACGCACAGTATATGGCGTTGAACCGTCTTCTGCGATGCGCAGTAAAACGAGTGCGCGTTTTCCAGAGTTAACGTTGTATGATGGCGACTTTTTAGCCTTTCCTGAATTGCCAACAACGCCAGATGCAATTGTCAGCACGTACGCGTTTCATCATTTAACGAACGAAGAGAAAGACTCTGCTATTCAATTATATAGCCAGCTTTTAAAGGAAAATGGTAAAATTGTATTTGCGGATACCGCTTTCGTGAACGAAGCCGATCGTACCGAACGTCATCGTATTGTTAGTGAGCAGGGCTTTGCAAATTTACTTCATGATTTGCAAAGTGAGTACTATACAACGATAGATGTCTTAAATGAGCTGTTTGAAAAGCACGGATTTGAAGTTGCTTTCAACAAGCTAAATGGTTACGTCTGGCTAATGGAAGCTGTAAAAAGAAGCAAATAAGAGAGTCATTGGAGCTGTGTGTATGAAAATCGGAATTATTGGTGCGATGGAAGAGGAAGTCGTTATTTTACGTGAAAAATTAAGCAATCGTGAAGATGTAACGATGGCAGGCTGTGAATTTTATAGCGGTCAGCTGGATGGCTTAGATATTATCTTATTAAAATCTGGAATCGGTAAAGTGAATGCGGCAATCGCTACAACTTTGTTAATTGAGCGCTACCAACCAGATTATATTATTAATACAGGCTCAGCTGGCGGATTTCATAGTACATTAAATGTAGGAGACGTTGTGATCTCGACAGAGGTTCGTCACCATGATGTGGATGCAACGATTTTTGGCTATGAATACGGGCAAGTACCACAAATGCCAGCCTGCTATATGCCACATGAAACACTCGTTGCGATTGCAGAAAAAAGTGCGGAAAAAGTAAGCGGCATTCAAGTGGCAAAAGGATTAATTGCTTCTGGTGATTCATTCATGAGCGATCATGAGCGCGTAGAATTTATTAAAAGTAAACTAGCAGGCTTATATGCAGCTGAAATGGAAGCGGCAGCGATTGCACAAACCGCTCATCAGTTTGATGTGCCCTTTGTCATTATTCGTTCGCTTTCGGATATCGCAGGAAAAGATGCACGCATCTCTTACGATCAATTTTTAGAAACAGCTTCGAAAAATTCGGCTGAATTGATTTTATTAATGTTAGAGGAGTTGAAACAGCATGGTTAAAAAAATGAACGTAGAAAGCTTTAATTTAGATCATACGAAGGTCGCTGCACCTTATGTACGTCTTGCCGGTACAACAGAAGGAAAAAACGGGGATATGATTCATAAGTATGACATCCGCTTTTGCCAACCAAACGAAGATCATATGGAGATGGCAGGTTTGCATTCGATTGAACATTTGATGGCAGAAAACATTCGTAATCATCATGACTCAGTTGTTGATATTAGTCCAATGGGGTGCCAAACAGGTTTCTACTTATCTGTTATTAATCATGACAACTATGATGAAATTTTAGCTGTGCTTGAAAAAACGTTAGAAGACGTGCTACAAGCGACAGAAGTACCTGCTTGTAACGTCGTCCAATGTGGATGGGCAGCAAATCATAGTCTAGAAGGCGCAAAAGAGATTGCTAAAGCAATGTTAGCAAAAAAAGATGAATGGCATAAGGTATTTGCTGAATAAGGGGAGTCTAGGTGATGACCGTATATAAGAACATCCATGAACTAATCGGAAACACGCCAATGTTGGAACTTACACAGTTCCAACTTCCTAACGATGTGCGCTTATTTGCGAAGCTAGAGTTTATGAATCCTGGCGGTAGTGTGAAAGACCGTCTCGGTCAAGCGTTAATAGAAGATGCTCTTGCTACCGGTAAGCTCGTCGAAGGCGGTACGATTATTGAACCAACAGCAGGGAATACGGGAATTGGCCTTGCATTAGCGGCAATTAATCGCAACATTAACGTTATATTTGTTGTGCCTGAAAAATTCAGTATGGAAAAGCAAGCCATTATGAGAGCGCTTGGCGCCAAGATTATTAATACGCCAACTGAAGCTGGTATGAAAGGTGCTATTGAAAAGACGGAAGCGCTTTTAGAAGAAATTCCTCGTTCCTATACACCGGCACAATTTTCTAATGCTGCGAATCCGCTTACGTATTATAAAACGCTCGGTCCAGAGATTTGGAAAGAGCTAGACGGCCATGTTGATATTTTTGTAGCAGGTGCTGGCACGGGTGGCACGTTTATGGGAACAGCGCAATATTTGCACAGTCAAAATACGTCGCTAAAAACCGTCATAGTAGAACCTGAGGGGTCTATTTTAAATGGTGGAGAAGCGGGTTCTCATAAAACGGAAGGCATTGGCATGGAGTTTCTACCAAGTTATATGGATCGCTCCTATTTCCATAGCATTCATACGATTTCTGATGAGGATGCCTTTACGCGTGTGAAAGAGTTAGCGGCGAAAGAAGGCGTGCTTGCTGGTAGTTCATCAGGAGCGGCCTTGCATGCAGCCTTACTGGAAGCACAGAGTGCACCAAAAGGATCAAGAATTGTTACAATCTTCCCAGACGGAAGCGATCGATACATTAGCAAGAAGATTTTTGAGGGAGGCATTTAACGTGAAACGGAAAACAAAATTAATTCACGGTGGAATACCTGGAGATGAAGCGACAGGAGCCGTATCAGTACCGATTTATCAAGTAAGTACGTATAAGCAAGACGCTGTAGGTGTGCATAAAGGATATGAATATTCTCGTACAGGTAACCCTACACGTTTTGCGCTAGAAGAGCTTGTTAAAGATTTAGAAGAAGGAACACGAGGCTTTGCCTTTGGTTCTGGTATGGCAGCTGTTACCGCAGTGATGATGCTCTTCTCAGCAGGTGATCATGTCATCTTAACAGATGATGTATATGGAGGCACATATCGTGTCATTACTAAAGTATTAAATCGTATTGGCATTGAAGCGACGTTTGTTGATACAACAAACCTAGAGGAAGTAAAGGGAGCCATTCGTGAAAATACAAAAGCATTGTATATTGAAACACCAACGAACCCATTGCTTAAAGTGACAGACTTAAAAGCGTCTGCAGCGCTAGCAAAAGAACATAACTTACTACTCGTTGTCGATAATACGTTTAGTACACCATATTGGCAAACACCAATTACGCATGGTGCAGATATCGTTCTTCATTCCGCTACCAAATACTTAGGTGGACATAGTGATGTTGTCGCAGGTATTGTCGTCGTTCAAGGAGAAGCGTTAGCGGAAGAGTTACACTTTGTGCAAAACTCTACTGGTGGGGTGTTAGGACCACAAGATTCCTGGTTGCTCATTCGCGGCATTAAGACGCTCGGCCTTCGTATGGAAGCACATGAAGCGAATACGAAGAAAATCGTAGACTTTTTAAGCAATCATCCTGCGGTTGGTAAAATTCATTACCCAGGGTTAGCGAGTCATCCGCAACATGAATTAGCAAAAACACAAGCTGGTGGCTTTGGTGGGATGGTTTCCTTTGATGTTGGAAGCAAAGAGAAAGCAGAAAGTGTCTTGCAACAAGTGAAATACTTTACGCTCGCTGAAAGTCTTGGTGCGGTTGAAAGCTTAATTTCATTACCTGCGCAAATGACACACGCATCGATTCCAGCGGATCGTCGTCAAGAGCTCGGCATTACAGACGGACTTGTACGAATCTCTGTTGGTATTGAAGATGCGGAAGATTTAATTGAGGATTTAAAGCAAGCATTAGAAGCATAAAACGGAAAACGCCTATTTCCTTGGAAATAGGCGTTCTCTTTTTATTTTGTCAAAATTTTTACACACTCTTCCTAGCTGAAATATGTTATGGTAGAAAAATAATGGACAAGAAAGGGGTTCTGTTACATGGAAACAAAAGCAATTGAACAATTAAAAGTGAAAATTCAAGATTTCCAACGCTTTGGGGTAATTTTATTATCATTAAGTGCGTTTATGTATTTAGGAACGGTTATTCCCTTTGCTGGAAAAGATACAAATAGTGTGATTGTTTGTGGTACTTCTTCATTTATAGGTCTCTCTATTACGATTGCATTATATAGTTATGTCCAACATTTGCGAAAAAAATTAGATCAAGCGTATGAACAATAATATAAGAGAGCTTGGGGATTCCCCGAGTTCTCTTTTTCTGTTTGCTATTCTATACCCCGTTTCAGCAAATTAAAACATCTTTAGAAAAAAGAACTTGGGACACATCATTTCCTCTGTTTTGTGGTGCAACGCGAGCTTAGCGCTTGATTTACTCTTTTTTTGATCTTCTGCTCTTGCTCAGAGGGGGATTTGCCTTGGTTTGCGCGCGAATCAGGTACGCTTGTGAAACTTGAACGCAAGAACACAAGACAATCTAAAATGAAAATAAAGAGCGACATCAAAAAATGGCTTCAGCATCAAAAAACGATGCTGAAGCCATTTTTATAAGTTAGGGCTGTTTTTTAGGAAAAGAAATACAAGCCAATCCACGTGCCAATAGATAGAAGCAGTCCAAAACTTAAATGAAGCATAGCCGTTAAGCCAAGCGCTTTATTAAGTTCCGCTGGATCCCACGTTTTCGTTGCAATCGCAACCGCCTTATAAGCAATGGGAAATGTAAGAAACGCCAGTAAACTCCATAGTGGCAGCGCATGAAAAATAACGAGTAAAGCTAAAATCAAGTAGGCACCAAACATTAATACATAATATTCAACACGAGCACCCGTTTTGCCGAGCAAGCCAGCAATGGTTATTTTATGAATGAGTGGGTCTGTATCTATGTCTCGTAAGTTATTCGCATGAAGAATCGCCATAATTAAGAAGGCATTCGGTAATGATACGAGAATAAGCTCGCCGCTAACGGTTGCTGTTTGCACATAGTAAGCACCAATAATCGCTAGAACACCAAGCGTTGTTCCTGAAGCGAGCTCACCGAGACCGTTATAGGCTAATGCAAACCGTGAAGCCGTATAAAAGTAGCCGATAAGTAGAGCTGGAATACCGATGTAGAGTATGACAGGACCTGTTTGTACGTAAAGGACGATACCGATGATGGTCGCAATGAGAAAGAACACAAGCCCGGTTATATATACTTGGCGTGGTGTCATTTCTTTGCGATCAATTACGCCTGAGGGACTTAGGGAACCTGGCTGATCGGCGCCTTTTACATAATCAAAATAATCATTAACAAGGTTTGTTCCACATTGCATACAAAGCGCACCGACTAAAGTGGCAACAAACATTCCCCAAGAAAGAGATGTTTTTTCTATCGCTAAAATGGTTCCAAATAGAATCGGAATAATAGAGGCGGTTAAGGAAAACGGCCGCGTGGATCTAAAAATGGTTTTAGGACTAAGCATCCTAATCCCCCTTTGCTAGTAGAATGAAAACATATTTTATTATAAAACATTCCTTTGTGAAAATGTAAACATATGCTTGGGAGCGTATAAAATAGCTGGATGGTTTTCTTTCATTTTCCTCCTTTGGATAGAGAAAGAAAAGTGGAAAAATCATTGATGATTCGCGACCCGCACAAGATGTCTATCAAGAATTAGACATTCAAGCGGCTATGATAGTGATTGTGATCACGTCCTACCATAACTAACATTGCGTAACGGTACGTATGCTGCTGTGGAAGTAGCTCAAGATAAAGGCGCGATCACTCAACACTTTAAATCTTTAAAAATGGGGTATCTTTTCGTTCTTTCACGCATAAGATACATTGTTTGAGAAAAAAAGGGGTTTACAAGTGAATAGGTGTTGGGTATAATTGCCATGTAAGGAAAAAATAAAAGGAGGTCGAACAACAATGAAAGCAGTCAAGATGGCAATGCAGCAACAATTAAATATCCCATGTTCGGCCATTCTACAAGCGTAGCCTTTTTTACTATTGATAAAAAAGCGCCACAGGGCTGAACGGTTCCTGTGGCTTTTCTATGCCTATTTTAGGCCGCAGGAACGCGTAAGTTTCTGCGGCCTTTTTTAATACAAAAAATATAAAACAAACGAGTAGGAGAGATGATCTTGACTTTACATCTAGTTTTTATGAATGTGACGATTTCTGTGAAAAGAAACAAACAAAACGAAGTTGAAAATGAACGTGTGAAAAAGTTATTTGAAGGTAGCTATGAAAAAGCGATGCACTACACGCATTAAAAAAAGATGATGACCAAAGTAAAGGAGTGATGACCAATGATTACACGACAAGAGCTGTTATTAGATTGGATTGCACTGGAGAAGGATTACACCTGAAGGCACCATGTTTTAAGAAGGGAGGAGAGAGTATGACGTTAAATCTTTTCTTTGCTACGATTACCATTTCTATGAAAAAAAAGACGGCAGCGCCTAAAGTATATGGTCATGAACAAGTCGTACGCACACGCTTTGAATCGGCTTATGAGAAAGCCTATAGAAATGTGCGTCCTTAAAATAGATGAAGAAAACAAGTGAAGGGCACCTTCACTTGTTTTCTTGTTTTTACGGTATCTTGTAACGGTTGTTTGTTACAATAAGAAGAAAAGGGGAGAAAAGCCATATGAAAGGGAAAAATTTTCACTGCTGTGCTACGTGTGTGAACTTTGTAGCAGAAAAGACGGCATCTCGTATGCAGTATCGTTGTGAGCGGCTTGGATTTGATACATTACCCTCTTACCAATTTAATTGTTGGGAACCAAAAGATCATATAAAAAAACTAATGACACAACAAAAAAAGTAAGAAACAAAAAGACCTCTTAAGAAAAAGGCGAACCTTTTTCATAAGAGGTCTTACCAGCCCCGTCCTGCGCCACCACCGCCTGAGGAGCCACCTCCTCCATTACGTTTATCATTTCCACCATTTCGCAACAAAGATAGAAGAAAAAAGGTGAAAAAACCACCTAGAAACTTAATGTCTAGGAAAATTAAAAGGACAATGAGAATAATGGCCCACCAAGGCAAGGAGGTTTTTTCTTTCGGTTCAGGCTTTTTCTCACCACTATATTCTTTTGAAATTTCTTTAGCAAGTGTGCGATACGTTTTCGTAATTGCTTCGCCTGTTTTTCCTGCTTGCAGTGACGGAATGGCATCTTCATCTATGATGCGTCCAGCTTTGCCATCTGTAATTGCTCCTTCGAGCCCGTAGCCGACTTCAATGCGGATTTTCTTTTCCTTCACAGCAAGGACGAGCAGAACACCATTATTTTGTTTTTTTGTTCCTAGTTTATAGGCGCGGTAGGCTTTATTGCTATAGTCATCAATATTCATCTCGCCAATGGAAGGGACGGTTAGTACAGCAAGTTGTGCGCTTGTTTTGTCTTCTAATGCTCTTCCTAATGAAAGTAGTTCATTTTTCTCTGCTGCTGATAATACGTGTGCAGTATCCTGTACGTAAAGATCTCCCTGCGGTGCTGGAATACTTTGACCACTTGCAGATGCGTGCAACGGTAAAGAAAGAAGAAAACAAAGCACAAGTAGTAGGGAGGCGGTGCGTTTCATTATTGTTGCTCTCCGAAGTTCACTTTAGGTGGCTCTTTTGCTGTTGGACTTGATTTGAAATAGTCCTTTTCATGAAATCCACCAAGAGAGGCTACGAGCGTTCCTGGAAAACGTTTGACCTTTTTATTATACGTGGCTACTTGCTCATTATAATCGCGGCGTGATACAGCGATACGGTTTTCCGTACCTGCTAGTTCATCCATTAATTGCGTAAACTGCTTATCAGCTTTTAAGTCGGGATAGCGTTCTTGTATGACGAGCAAGCGACTGAGGGCGCCTGTTAGGGCGTCATTTGCTTTTGCTTTCTCAGGCGTTGATTTTGCACCTGCAAGGCGGGCGCGGGCATCAGAAATTTGCGTAAGCACTTGCTTTTCATGAGAAGCGTATCCTTTAACAGTGCTCACTAAATTTGGAACAAGATCGACACGACGCTGTAGTTGCGTTTCAATTTGGGAGTACGATTGACTCACATTTTCTTCGGCGCTCACAAAGCCGTTGTAGCTCATCGTAAAAATGACAACGAGCACGACAATAATAATAACGGGCCATAGCCATTTCTTTTTCATACACACTCTCCTTATGCAGTATTAACGGTTAGTCTACCCTTAAGTTATGAGCATCAGTCGGTAAATATGGCAAAAGTGGATAGGTTTACAAAAGAAAAAACGAGGGTACATTCCTAGTACACAACGATAAAGGGAGCTGAATACAATGAATAAGGAACAAACAAAAGGGAAAATGGAACAAGCAAAAGGGAACGTAAAAAAAGGAATCGGCGAAATGACTAACAATGAAAAGATGAAAGCAGAAGGTCATAAAGATCACGCTAAAGGCACAGCGCAAGAAAAAGCTGGCGATATGAAAGAGAAAGCGTCTAAAGCTGTTAATAAAGCAATGGAATAAGCACTATAGTAGAACGAGCATGCGGCGATCGCGTGCTCGTTCTTTTTAGTCGCTGCCACTAAAGCTCTACTTTCCCTCTTCGTAGTGATGTATTTTTTGCGAAAAACTGTCACAATAGAAGAGAGGAAAGTAAGAAGTAAAAGGTAGGTTGAACATGACGTATCGACAAATTAAATGGTTAATTTTAATGTTACCAACGGTTGCGATTGGCCTTTGGGAGTATGCTCGTCATACATTTTTAATGGATTATATTTCGATGGAAACCGGTAATCTTTTATCGCCACTCATTGTATTCGGTGTAACCATTATTTTTTTATTAAAATTATTTGGATCACTTGAAAAAATTCAGCGTGAACTGCATGAGGAAAAAGCGGAGCGCAGTGCGTTGCAAGAGCGAGCAAAAATATCACGTGAGCTACATGATGGGATTGCACAATCTCTTTTTTTATTAGCGATCAAAACCGATAAGCTAGGAAAAGAGTTACACATTGAACATCATCCCCGCTTTCAAAAAATGCAACAAACGCTACAACATATTCATGAAGATACACGACAAGCCATCACGAACCTGCGCGTTCCACCGGCTGAAGAAAAGCTACAATGGCGACAAATGCTAGAAAACTATGTGGCAACGTTACAAGAAGAGCATGGCTTAGTCCTTGATCTTGACTGGGAGCTCGATGAACCGTCGCTTTCTGCGAAAGAAAAGATAGAACTGTTTGCTTGTATAAAGGAGGCGCTTATGAACGCTGTGAAGCATGGTAGCGCAAATGAGGTTCGTTTAAGAGGAAGGAAGTTACCGCCAAATGGTTTTGTGATTAGTATTGAAAATGATACGACCATGACAGAGTGGCCACAAAGTGAACGACGCTACGGGTTGCAAATCTTACAAGATCGTGCAAAAGCGATGAATGCGACGTTTGCAAAAGAACTACACAATGGTATCGTAACAGTGACCATTCGAAAGGAAGGAAGCGTGTGAATCATCCCATTCAACTCCTACTTGTTGACGATCACGAGCATGCCCGTGAAGGCATTCGTGAGCTGCTAGAAGATTATCCTGAATTTCAGATTATTGGCGAAGCGGAAAACGGACAAGAAGCGATCTGTAAAGCAGAGGCGCTTCAGCCAGACTTGATTTTGATGGACATTAAGATGCCTATTATGGATGGTTTAGAAGCAACGAAGATGATTAAATTTAAACTTCCAGCGATAAAAATAGTCATTATGACGGTGTCTGATGATATTACCGATTTATTTGAAGCGGTCAAACGCGGGGCGCAAGGCTATTTATTAAAAAACTTAAAATCAAGTGAGTGGTACGACTATTTGCGAGCGTTTGCCGTTGATGAGGTACCGATGTCACAAAGCATGGCACTAAAAATTTTAAAAGAATTTACGAAGCAACCGGTTGAGAAAGAAAAAACACCGCTTTCTCATCGTGAAGAAGAAGTCCTTCAACTTGTCGCTAAAGGCAAGTCCAATAAAGAAATTGCCCAAGCGTATTATATTTCAGAGCATACCGTAAAAAGTCACTTAAAGAATATATTAAGTAAATTGCATTTAGATAATCGTGTACAGTTAACGAGTTACGCCTATCAAAAAGGGTGGATCTCGCAAGACTAGCATCATCATGGAGCAGCGAGTGAGCTGCTCCTTATTTTTTTACGTGGAAACGTGCTAGCCTCGTTTTCTTTCTCTCCTGACCGCATCCTTCGTTACACATCAATCAACCATATAACACAATAGAGACATGATGAAATAACTGATAAAAGTAGTAGTTTGCCTCGACTTTTTTTGACATCATAGGACATTATTCCTAGTTACTTTCCGACAAAAGGTAGTAAATTATTTAGAGTATTGCGAAAATTCTACATAGTATGATAAAATTTGCTTAGTAACAGAGAATCTTATACGCAGGAAGGATGAGAGCACTTCATGAGCCTTTTTCGCACAAAGAGTATTGATCAGTTAATTGCAACGAGTAAAAGGGGAGAGACGCTAAAGAAAGAGTTAGGAGCATGGGATTTAACGATGCTCGGAATTGGTGCCATAATCGGTACAGGGATTTTCGTATTAACGGGCACGGGGGCTGTAACGGCGGGGCCAGGGTTAATACTATCCTTTGTAATTGCAGCTTTAGCATGTGGATTTGCCGCATTAGCTTATGCGGAGTTTGCGGCACTTGTTCCTGTATCAGGATCGGTGTATACATATAGCTATGCAACGATGGGAGAGTTCATCGCTTGGATTATAGGCTGGGATCTCATCCTTGAATATGCACTGACGACCTCCGCTGTATCGGCCGGTTGGAGCGGCTATTTTCAGTCGTTATTAGGTGGATTTGGCATTCATTTACCAAAAGCACTAACAGCTGCACCAGGGACAGTAGAAGGGGCAACAACCTATTTTAACTTGCCAGCCTTCGTTATTTTATTATTAGTAACGTTGCTTCTCTCTCGTGGTGTGAAAGAATCAACACGCGTAAATAACGTGATGGTTATTATAAAGTTAGCGGTCGTATTACTGTTCATTTTTGTTGGTGTTGGTTACGTGAAGCCTGAGAACTGGCATCCGTTTACGCCATTTGGCTTTAGCGGCGTTTTCCAAGCAGCGGCACTCGTGTTTTTTGCTTATATCGGGTTTGATGCTGTAACGTCAGCTGCTGAAGAAGTAAAGAATCCAGCAAAAGATTTACCACGCGGCATTATTGCTTCACTTGCTGTTTGTACAGTGCTTTATATTATCGTTACGTGCATTATGACTGGAATCGTTCCATTTGCCAATTTCAAAGGAGTAGATCATCCTGTTTCCTTAGCGCTACAATATGCGGGTCAAGACTGGGTAGCAGGCTTTATTGATCTTGGTGCCATTCTCGGGATGACAACGGTATTGCTCGTTATGTCTTATGGACAAAGCCGTATATTCTTCGCGATGAGTCGTGACGGTCTATTACCGAAAATGTTTTCTAATGTTCATCCTAAATTTAAAACACCATTTGGTTCTACGTGGTTAGTTGGTATTATATCTGCGACGGTTGGAGGACTTGTTCCGTTAAATAAACTAGCAGAGCTTATTAATATCGGTACACTCTTTGCGTTTACGCTCATCTCTGTTGCTGTTCTCATCCTACGAAAAACGCAACCGGACCTACAACGTCCATTTCGTTGTCCAGGTGTGCCAGTCATTCCGGTACTTGCCATTGCTTTCTGTGTATTTCTAATGACACAACTTGCAGGTATTACATGGCTTTCTTTCTTGATTTGGTTGGCGGTTGGCTTAGTCGTTTATTTCGGTTATTCTCGCCGTCGTTCCACATTAAATCAATCAAGTATGAATGGATAATACCTCATAAAAAAACGATTTCGCCATTGTGCGGAATCGTTTTTTTTATGAGGATGCTAGGTTATAAGTATGGATTATAGTTATTTACATGTTTACGTTTACGTAGCAGGATCACAAAGCGAATCCATTCTACGACAAGAAGTGGAATGGTAATGACGGATAACATGAGATAGACAATGAACAGCAAAACATTCCAGAGAAATCTTCTACTCACGAGACGATGGAGAAGTAAAGGCGGAATAGCCCATTTTCTAAAAATGGCCGGTGTTAGGAACAACAATAGCACGAATAAAATCATAAAAAGATAAAGAGCAGTGCTGATTGGTTTTACTTCTTCACGCTTTGCTTGTTGATGAGGAGTGGCAGCCGATTGTTTTACGGTAGCTTCATCCTTCTTCGTTTCTTGTGTACGATGTGAGGTTGGTGGGGAAGTGTCATGTGTTACCTCATCAGAAGTTGAAGCTTGTGCCTGCGTTGCATACATACCCACATGCTTTTGTTTAGCATAGACCATCGCGTCTTTCACGATGCTTTCGTATTGATATGTGCCATAGTCGTAAAACTTTTTTACCAATCCGGCTTTGGTTATAGCTTCTTGATGCAGTTGATCTCCTACCCACACCCAGGCAAGCAATCGTCCATAATGATCAAAAAGCTTTCCGCCATCCGGTTGAATTGTTATGGCGCCTTTTTTTAAGAACGTACACGTAAAGTCAGACGCTTCTTTTCCGAATTTTTCGTGACGAATGGTCGATTCAGGCGTATCGATATAAAGAAAGCGTGTGCGATATTTTTCACCATGAATTAAAAAAGTAGCCGTATCACCATCCACACATTTTTGTAAAGTTGCACTATACTTTTTCCCCATTACAAGCGAGGAAGGATCCTTTTTTGATGGAGGTAGTGAAGACGGTTCACTTTTTTCGGGTGCTGAATCCGATGAAGAAGGTGTATAGCCCTCTAAATCAAGATGTGCCTCACTTAATTGATTAACACAGCGCGCGTTCGTATTATTTTCTTTTATAAGTGTTATGAGTGCAGCAATGGATGTGGCACTTTTTGCTAACGCTGTTGGTTCATGCAAGATATACGTGCAGTCTGCACGACGAAAGTGTCCTCCAAGCTCGTCCTTTGCTCCAGGGTGGGCAGCAGCGGTAATGGGCAAGATGAGGATGATGCTTACTATTAGTATTAGAAATGATAATGAATGCTTCATCTGTATCTCCTTTTTTTCTTGATCAATCGTCAGAAAAACAACCTATCATTTAAGCATGATAGGTTGTTTTCTTTACCGTTCACAAGCGATATAATCTTTGTCGCGATCGCTACGTCGGTTCGCATCATACAATGCTTTTGAAACAAACGGCTTGTAATGCGTTTTTCCGCCCTTATTTCTCACGTGAGCACTTCTAGCGACGCCGCCTTTGTAGACTCTATTTAAAGCTGTACAATTTTTGAACCTTTTAATCTTTACGGTTGTTGGTTTTGCTTCCGCTTGAATACTACTTGTTAAACCAACTGCTAAACTACAAGCTAGTATAATGGCACTGTATTTCTTGATGACAAACACTTCCTTTTTATGTATTTACAGTTATTTTATACTGCTTTTACACATATTGCAATAATTTTTTAGTTAAAAATCCCTATTTCTATGTAGTTAAAAAGTTCCCCTATATCTTATGATTGCTTGATGTAGGCGTATTTTTAAAAAAGATACATTATTGAATGAATATTCTTAATACTATGTTTCGAAATGATAGTATAGCTTAATCGGTCTTTTTTAATGATTTGGAACATTTCTAAAAAGACTAGGTTGTATACTAAGTCATTTAGAACAACGGTTTTGGGATGAGGGTATTGAACTAAGAAATAAGAATAGTGTTAACAAAGAAGGTGCCGATCGTTCAATATAATAATAGAATATTATTGTTAATTCTGAATGAGGTTTGGTTGTAAAGAAGCTAAGAAGGCAGTCCCAATCTATAGGGACTGCCTTCTTTAGACTATTTCGTACCGATTAAAGGTTCCAAATCGACGGTTATTTTAGCTAAATCCGCCTTTAAAAATGTTTGAAATGGTTCCTCTGAACGTGCCCATGATCAAGGTGTCAATTCAACCAGCGTTTGCGTGGCTGGATTTTCAAGTGCAACGGTATAACATAGTCGAATCTAGCTTACATAAAGTACGATATTTCTAGTTTATGAGACTTTTTCCCTAATAAAAGCGTACGAATATCCTATAAAATAGGGAAAGCTACCCTTTACAAAATCTAATTGACAACGCTTCTCATTCATATTATACTTTGCAAAGAGGTAGTGATAATGATTATCATTCTCCTCGTAGATGTTAGCTTCTTTTGGATTGAGGGGGAGAATGAGTGAAATATAAAGTGCAAATTTTGCTGGCAATTCTGCTGCTTTCAGTATGGATGGTGCCGATACATAGCTTCGCAAAGGGAAGTGCCACTGACGATATGATCGCGGCAAATAAGTTCGTTACGGAAGCGTTGCAAGCGTCTCAGCAAGGAAAAATAGATAAAACGAGCGATGCCTTTCAACGGTTCTCAACGACGTGGTTGTCCATTGAAGCTGGTATAAAGGAACAATCAACGACCGCGTATCGAGAAATTGAAGACGCGATGGGTCAGGTGCAGTTTGCGCTTGCACAATCGCCTGTTAAAAAGAAAAACGTCATGGCGGGCTTACAGCAATTACGAAAAACGAATGAAGCTTTTATTAAAGGGAAATATCCTGTAACCGCTCAAAAAGGGCCCGCTACAACGGCAAATGAAAGCGATATCGCTGGTCTTGTGACGTTATTAGAAGCGTCATTAAAAAAGATTGATGCGGGTAATATTGCGGGTGCAAAAGCAGACATTGAACAATTTAGAAAGTCGTGGCTAGTAGCGGAAGGAGCCGTATTAACGCAATCGGCCAAAGTGTATGGCGATGCGGAGCGTGATATGGTCACCTCCTACGCACAGCTTTCTTCTACTAAAATAGAAGAAGCAAAGAAAACCATTCAAGGTATGCGAGATTACTTGGCACCGCTAGCCTTAAAAACGAGCTATAACATGCTCGATGCGACGACAATTATTTTGCGCGAAGGCTTAGAAGCGCTACTTGTAATCGTAGCTTTAATGGGCTTTTTGAAAAAGGCAGGTCATGAACGAAAGAAACGCTGGATTTGGATGGGCGTCTCTGTAGGAATTGGTGTTAGTATCCTGCTTGGTATTCTTGTCAATGTGCTGTTCTCAGCAGGAACATTTGGCAGTAATAATTTCTTAATTGCTGGTTGGACAGGGGTATTTGCTGCGGTAATGCTACTATACATGAGCTATTGGCTGCACAGTAAGTCAAGCATTGCCGAATGGAATCGCTACATTCACGATAAAAGTACGAAAGCGCTTCATACGGGCAGTTTATTTTCTTTAGCCGCTCTTGCGTTTTTAGCTGTTTTTCGTGAAGGAACAGAGACGGTGCTGTTTTTCATCGGCATGGCAAATGCCATCAAGCTGTCATCCTTATTACTAGGCATTGGGATTGGTGTTGGTGTACTCATCATCGTATCGTACGGTATTTTAAAAGTAGGGGTAAAAATCCCGATGCGTCCCTTTTTCTTAGGATCAAGCATTCTCATGTTTTACTTGTGCTTTAAATTTGCCGGCATGGGTATTCATGGACTGCAACTTGCGGGCTTACTGCCAGCAACAGAAGTGACAGGACTGCCGACCATTGACTTTTTGGCTTTTTATCCGACTGTAGAGGGAATGATTTCACAAGGTCTTCTATTCTGTGTTGCTGTCGTGGCAATTGTGCTCAATAAACGAAAAGATAAAGTTTTAAAACATAAACAAAACAATCGCATTCAGGGGGATTTCAAACATGTCAATTCAAACTAAAAAATTCATCGTACCAATCGTGATCGCCGCTTCTTTAACACTATCTGCTTGTGGAACGAAACAAGATGATGCGAAAGAAAAGAAAGAGACGACATCTGCTTCTATGCAAGGAGCAAAAGAGATGAAACAAACGCTAAAAGATCTTAAAGAGCAATTAAAAGCGAAGAAAACGGATGAAGTAAAAGAAGCGGGCGAACAGTTAGAAAAGTCTTGGGAGTCTTTTGAAGATGGCGTAAAAGACAAAGATGCTGCGCTGTATGAGAAAGTAGAAACGCCGCTTCATACAATTGAAGCAGGTGCGAAATCTGCACCGCTAGACGTTAAGACGTTAACAAAAGCAGCAGAGCAGCTTGACGCTGTGCTGTCGGATGTTGAAAAATTAAAATAAGGTAGGAACAGCCCAAATGATAGGCTCTAGATCATTTGGGCTTTTTGGTGATTAGCACATAGTTGCATATATAAGCATATACTTATAAAATGATGTAAGATGGGAAAGGGGGGATTAAACTGACTATTGAGCTAACGACAGCAGCTGCTATTTTAAAAGTGCTAGGAGACAAAACACGCCTTGCGATTGTGAAAAGTGTGTTCGAACAAGAATGCTGTGTCTGTGAGTTTGTTGCTATTTTTGATATGAGCCAGCCGGCAGTGAGTCAGCATTTAAGAAAATTAAAAGATCATGGAATTGTAAAGGAACGTAGAAGTGGGCAATGGATTTATTATTCAATGAATACAGATTACCCTTACTATGCGTTTGTACAACAATTAGTGAACCATCTTCCAAGTCAACGAGAGGGAATGAGTAACCTGCAACAAGATTCGTGTTGTGAAAATTAGGGGGGATGTATATGAGTATCATTGCTGTTGTTATTTTTTTAGTAACATTAACGTTTGTTATTTGGCAGCCAAAAGGTCTTAACATCGGATGGAGTGCGTGTGGAGGCGCAATCTTAGCGCTGTTGTTTCAAGTCGTTTCCATTCAAGATGTTGTAGATGTAACGGGAATTGTGTGGAATGCAACACTCACATTTGTAGCGATCATTATTATCTCGCTTATTTTAGACGAGATTGGCTTTTTTGAGTGGGCAGCGCTTCATATGGCGCGGTATGCTAAAGAAAGTGGCGTTAAAATGTTTTTGTTAATCACCATTCTTGGTGCGGTTGTTGCCGCCTTGTTTGCCAATGATGGTGCCGCATTAATTTTAACACCGATCGTACTCGCGATGGTGCGTAATTTAAAGATGAAAGAGGCGATGATTTTACCGTTTATTATGGCAAGTGGCTTTATTGCTGATACAACATCACTGCCGCTTGTTGTTAGTAACCTCGTAAATATTGTTTCAGCTGACTACTTTGGTATTCATTTTTCAACGTATGTTAGTCGCATGATTGTACCGAACCTGTTTAGTTTATTGGCGAGTATTCTCGTGCTCTATGTTTATTTTCGTCGCAGCATCCCTAAATCATTTAATAGCAACGATCTAAAGAAGCCTGCTAGTGCGATTAAAGATCAAAAGATGTTTAAATTTTCTTGGGTTGTTTTAGTCGTATTGCTCGGCGGTTATTTTGTTGGCGAATTACTTTCAGTTCCAGTTTCCTTTATTGCCGGGATCATGGCAATTATATTCTTATTAGCAGCAAAATCAAGCAAAGTCATTCAAACGAAAGCCGTTCTTAAAGGTGCACCGTGGGCGATTGTCTTCTTTTCAATTGGAATGTACGTTGTCGTTTATGGCCTAAAAAATGTCGGCTTAACCCGGGTGTTAGCGGACGTTATTGCCTCGATGACGCACCACGGTATGTTCGTTGGTACCATTGGCATGGGCTTTATTGCGGCTATTATTTCATCTGTTATGAACAACATGCCGACCGTCATGATCGATGCGTTAGCCATTTCTGACGTGCAAACGACAGCAACGATGAAGGAAGCGTTAATTTATGCGAACGTAATTGGTTCGGACTTAGGGCCAAAGCTGACGCCAATCGGTTCGTTAGCGACGCTACTATGGCTACACGTTCTTAGCACAAAAGGCGTCAAAATTTCATGGGGCTACTATTTTAAAGTAGGGGTCCTACTGACGGTACCGACGTTATTTATTACGTTAACCGGGTTGTATCTCTGGTTGAAAATTATACAGTAAGGAGTTTTTCTTTTGAAAAAAATCATCTATTTTTTATGCACAGGCAATTCCTGTCGCAGCCAAATGGCAGAAGGGTTTGCTAGACAGCTATTAAGCGAAGAATGGGACGTGAAAAGTGCTGGCATTGAAGCACACGGTTTAAATCCAAATGCGGTCAAAGCGATGAAGGAAGTTGGCATTGACATTTCAAAGCAAACTTCAGATCGAATCGATGCTACCATTTTACATCAGGCCGATTTAGTCGTAACGCTATGTGGTGATGCTGCCGATCGGTGCCCGACGACACCGTCCCACGTAAAACGTGATCATTGGGGCTTTGATGATCCTGCGAAAGCACAAGGAACAGAAGCGGAGAAGTGGCAATTTTTCCAGCGCGTTCGCGATGAAATAAGAGAGCGCATCCTTAGGTTTAAGGAAACCGGCAACTAAAGAGAATCCCGAATGATACACTGCTTTGAGGCTAGCTATCATTCGGGATATTTTTGTGGGTTAACGTATTTTAGAATAAGATTGATGAAACAATGATTTAAACATAAAATGAATAGTGATGACAGTAAGGACAACGGAGGGTACGGATGCAGAGAACACGAGAGAAATCATTATGTTAAGTAAACCTGTTGAAAGACAGCAAGAGATGCTTGTATCACAGAAAAAAGCGCTCTACAAACGAACGCTAGTCGTCGTTAGTTTGTCACAAATGTTTGGTGGGGCAGGCTTAGCGGCAGGCATTACCGTTGGAGCTCTACTTGCCCAACAAATGCTCGGTACGGACGCCTATGCAGGAATTCCAACGGCCTTATTTACGCTAGGCTCGGCAGGCGGCGCTTTCTTAGTCGGTCGTCTTTCACAAAGAGTTGGACGTCGCCTCGGGTTGACGACGGGCTTTATGCTAGGTGGACTTGGTGCAATCGGTGTGATTGCTGCGGCGCTTTTTAGTAACATTGTCTTATTGTTTGCTAGTTTGCTTCTGTATGGTGCAGGAACCGCAACGAACTTACAAGCGCGCTATGCGGGAACGGATTTAGCGGAAACTTCGCAACGCGCGACAGCAGCTAGCACGGCCATGGTATTTACGACGTTTGGCGCGATTGCGGGTCCGAATTTAGTCAATGTGATGGGGAGAGTGGCAAATTCTCTAGGCATTCCAGCATTGGCCGGCCCTTTCCTTTTATCAGCAGCTGCTTATTTGCTGGCAGGGGTGCTTCTTTTTATCATGCTGCGACCGGATCCGTTACTACTCTCACGTAAATGGGAGCTACAAGAACAGAAGGCACTTGGTTATACTGCGAGATTGCCACAAACAGAAAACAAGCGTGGCGTGATGATCGGAGCCACCGTTATGGTACTTACGCAAGTCGTGATGGTTGCGATTATGACGATGACACCCGTTCATATGCGACATCATGGTCACGGTTTAGGAGATGTTGGTTTAGTCATTGGCTTTCATGTTGGGGCCATGTATTTACCATCACTTATAACCGGGATGCTTGTAGATAAATGGGGACGTTTTGTCATGGCGATTGCCTCTGGGTTTACGCTGCTTTTAGCAGGTATTACGGCGGCCGTCGCACCGCCTGAATCAATGGTATTTATGGTGCTTGCGCTTGTATTATTAGGCTTAGGTTGGAATTTTGGTTTAATTAGCGGCACCGCATTGTTAATAGACGCCACAACAGGAGCAACGCGCGCAAAAACACAAGGAAATGTGGATGTATTCGTTGCCTTGTCTGGTGCAGCAGGCGGTGTTTTATCTGGATTCGTCGTAGCAGGCTTTAGTTATGCGACGTTAGCGTACGTTGGCGCTAGTATATCAGTGTTATTACTGTTTTTGTTTATTCGTTATGGAAAATCCCGCTAATTAATGGTGGGATTTTTAGTATGAAGAGATAACCAAACCAACAGACACTATGAGCATTAAGAATGATCCCATACCTAAAATTTTGTTGAAGTGCTTATATAGTTGAGTAATTAATAAATCGTTTAACTTAGATATTAGAAAGGCACCTCATAGTTTATCTGAGGTGCCTTTCTCTTACTTAATTATTTTTCATTTGACCAAAGAAAATGATTAAAAGCTCCGTAAGTTGTTATTACATTTTTACCGATTTTCGTTTTGTAAACTGAAAAAAATAGATAATCATTTTTTTCTGTCATTGAATTTATGACTGGCTTTGAAAGCCAGCTCATTAGTGCCCCTTCCTTTTTTGTTATCTCTTCTGAAACCCACGATTCATAATCTGTTTTACTGGGATTAGTTACAGCCATCAAAATTAATAAGCTTAATAGGAATCCTGTTATGATAGATTTTCTTTTCAATTTTTTTCACCTCTAAAGTGAGTTTGCACTTTTAAAAAATTTTTTATACAATGACAATTTTCATCGAGGTTTTTAAGTTTATAACGTTTTCGACGATGATTATCTATCGTACAGACACCTGCCAAGCCTAAGCCCGCATAGAGTGAAGAGTGTGATAACTCGCGGGAGGTGTGCAAATGGCAGGACTATTAGCAATCGCTGCGTATTTTTTTAAGGAAATTATGCTCTTTGTTTCGTATGTGAAAAATAATGCGTTTCCACAGCCGCTCTCTGAAGGAGAAGAGCAAGAATACTTAAAGGCAATGGCAGAAGGAGATCAAGAAGCTCGCAGTAAATTAATTGAACATAACTTACGGCTTGTGGCGCATATTTGTAAAAAGTTTGAAAACACGGGCGAAGATAACGAAGACTTAATATCCATCGGCACGATTGGTCTTATTAAAGCGATTGAAAGCTATTCGCGCGGAAAAGGAACGAAGCTTGCGACGTATGCCGCGCGCTGTATTGAAAATGAAATTCTCATGCATTTGCGCGCATTGAAAAAAACAAAAAAAGATGTGTCGCTGCATGATCCAATCGGGACCGATAAAGAAGGCAATGAAATTACGCTCATTGACGTACTGAAGGCGGAAACGGAAGATGTGGTCGATGCCATTCAATTAAAAATGCAAAAGAAAAAGATTTATGATTATATCCATGTGTTAGATGAGCGCGAAAAAGAAGTCATCGTTGGTCGCTTCGGGTTAGATTTGAAAAAAGAAAAAACGCAACGCGAGATCGCAAAAATGTTAGGCATATCCCGAAGCTATGTTTCGCGTATTGAAAAAAGGGCGCTTATGAAGCTTTTTCATGAATTTTATCGTGCTCGGCAACAAAGTCAGAAAGAACGACCATCCTATTAAACAAAATGAGAACTACTTGAAGAGCCTACTCTTTCAAGTAGTTTTTTTAGTGTGTAAACTGTGATTCTCTTATGATAAATAGGACGGTAAGTAGGATGAAGTGAGACAATATATGGAGTATAATGGGAAAAGGAGGGGTTGCGCTTGGAAGTAAGCTGGTTAATGATCCTATGTTTTTCCTTACTTTTGCTTGGAATTGCTTGTAGTATCGGTTTGTACATATGGAATAGGCACTACTATTTAAAGCACAGAGTCGCCATTCGGAAAATATATTATGGTGTTAGTGTAGGAATGTTTTTTCTTTTCTGGACGTATAACGCATATCCTACCTTTAAACTAGAGTATTTGATTGCTCTTGGTATAAGTGTTGTGATCATTGATTTGTTTGTCTTTCAAACACCTGATATTACAAAGTTTATGTCGAATGAGCTAAAACAAGAGAGTTTAGTAGAAAGCATAAATAAAAACCGGGGAACGTTTATTGAATTAAGTGAAAAACTCATTAAAGTGAATGAAATGATGCCTAAAAGCAATATGACGTGGCACGTAGAAGAATTTCAATTTACACCTGAAAAATATGAAGAATTTGTGCTTTCCTATTTACGAAATTTCGCTGCTTCTTTTCAACTGGATGTCTATTCTTATATGGTAGCGTCTTCTCCTGATCCTGTTATCTTCCAACGCCATATTGAAGGAGCATATGAGGAAATTCTAAAGGATCATGATTTTACGACAAAGGGCGTTGGTATGAGAAAAAAACAGGCAATTAAAACGTTGCTCGATGGGGAGAATATCGAGATTCTTGAAAAAGAATGTTCGTCTGTATTGTTTCCATACTTTGGTGAGTATTATAATATCCTTTTTGTCGTTCGTTCTAGAAAGAATAGTGAAATAACAGGAGCAGATGCGTCTCTCATGTTAAATTTATTGTATACGTTGGATTTGTGGTTGTTATCAAAGGAAGATCAATTTTTATCTAGTGAAGCTGATCCTCATGCATAAGATGGAAATCGAACAATGAATATGATATGCTGAAAAAAAGTGTAAGGGAGTGTGGGATCAATGTCGACTACAATGCCTTCAAAAGACGTAAAACAAGGTGATAGTCAAAGCGATTCGAAGCATGGTAAACGGCCTCCTAGAAATCCCAATAAACGGCCTACAACGATTAATATGGATCGTTCGATTGGCCGAATGAAAGCAAATGACAGAGATGCGATTAGACAAGCCTTATAATACACGTAATGAGGGGAAGTATGAGATTACTTCTCTTTTTTTATGTTATTTTTTTCGATCATTGCATAAGCTAAAGCAACAAGAAAAAAGGGATGTGTTTTTTAGAGATGAAATTTCATCAACGACCATCATATCCGAGAAATCCGAATAAGCGGCATTGTGTCGCAAGAAATATAACGTTCGCTGTGCAAAAGGAAAATGAATATTGGTTGCGTGTACTATCGAAACGCTTCTCTTTGATGAAAGATGAGTGATGGCATGGTACATAATAAGTCTCCCGTTGTTTCTTCTAAAGACGGGGGATTGTTATGTGCACTACTTTAGAGGGATCATTTCTGAGCCTTTACCTAGTCAGAGTATCAAGAATATACGCCATGCTGTTAGGAATAGAGTAGAGCGAATGGTAGAATGTTCAAGTGGTAGGCTGTGATCGTGTTTGTTGCAAAAACAAAAAGCAATCGTCATGACAGCAAAAAACCCCCCACTTATAAAAAGTGAGGGGAGTCCTACCTTACGCCTTATGATCACCTTTGCGACGAAGAACAATCGCGCCCATCGCTGCAGCGGCAGCTAGGCCAGCGAATGACCAAAGGACAACATCCATGTTATCTGTTTCGCTCGCACCACCCATTCCGGTTTTTGGCATAGATGGCATGCCTTTAAATTTGTTTGGGAATTGTTGTGCAATGGCACCGGACAAGCCTTTCCCTACTTCAAACATGTGCGCATACGCTTCACGAACGGTTGGATACGTCGTGTTATAGTCTTTATCTACATAAGAATTAAATGCTTTTAACAGTTCATCGACATGTACTTTTAAACCTGCTTCTAGATCGCTTGCTTTCAAGCGGCCTTTCGTAGCTGTTTCTAAGAACTTCGCTTGTTTAACACGATAGGCATCTAAATTTTTCATCGCTTTTGCTTTCGCTTTTTCATCCTTATTGCCTGTCGCTTTTACGTAGTCAACGAAATAGCCGATGTGGCTGCTCCAAATCTCTTTAAATTGTTGACCAGCTTTTTCACCATACACAGACGCAATTGTTTTAGAAAGGTCGTTTGTGTTTTGTGATAAGGCGTTGGCAGCAGCTGTAAAGTCTTTTGCTCCCATTGCGCCTTTTTGCATCGTAGTGACAGCAAGTGCTGCATGTTCAGATAATAAGTAGTTTAACCCTTCACGAAGATCGGCAGCGGCTGTGTTTGGTTTTGTATGTTTAAATTTTGCAGGGAATTGATCCGTGATCGCCCATGCTAAGTTTTTGCCCACGCCATACATGTGATTGATGCTTTCGCGTGTCTTTTTGTAGGCGGTTGTATAGTCTTTTTGTACATAATGATCAAAGGCATTCATAAGTTCTGTGATATGCATTTTCAAGCCAGCCTCAAGGTCGCTAGCTTTAAGGCGATTTTTTGTAGCGCTAGCTAAAAATTTTGCTTGCTTAACACGATAGTTTGCCAGATTGTTTCTTGCTTTTTGTTTCGCTTTTTCATCTTTTTTACCAGTGGCTTTTACGTAGTCAACGAAATAGCCAATATGACTACCCCAGATTGATTTGAATTGTTGACCAGCTTCGTTTCCATATACAGACGCAATCGCTTTTGATAAATCGTTTGTATTGTTATTAAGAGCATCAGCTGCTTGTTGGAAGTCTTTACCGCCATCTGCGCCTTTTTGCATCGTAATAACAGCTAAGTAGGCATGCTCTGATAAAAGTTGATCGAGTGAAGCGCGTAAATCGATGGCTGGATTGGTTACTGTCACCGGCCCTTTTTGCATCGTGTTCATGGAATGTCCTTCATGAGCGCTAACCATACCTGCAGTTGGTAATAGAAGGGAAAGGCTAAGTGGAATGGCAACAAATGATTTTTTCATTTTCATAGAAAATCTCTCCTTTTTGTTTGTATTTGAAGAGCTAACGATCCAAAAAATCATTTGGATCATAAAAAATGAAAAAAAGTTTTTTGTAAAAAATCTACCAATAAAAAGCGCTTTCATATTTACCAGTCCTTTTTATACTAAAAAACAAAGAGGTGAGCAAAAAGTCGGTAGGGAATAAAGACCTATTAATATTACAAAAAGTTACATAATATAAAAAAATATAGGAGTTTTTGGGTGAAGTTGTCGAAAACTATTTCAATTATTCGATTTAAAAACTATAATAAGTTTAAGTTCTAAAACAGTTAGAACAATTCAGAAAATAAAGAGGAGGAAATCAAATGCATATCGCACTAGCTATCCTTAAGTTCATCGGTGGAATCATCCCTCTAGTAACTGACCTAATCAAATCTCTAGTATAAGAACAGTTTCTACTCTTCTTATACAGGTCGACAGACTTCATCATTAGCTATAATACTTATTCCATAACAAAGGCTGTCGTACCTATGAAACCGTCAATTCATTCGTGAATTGACGGTTTTTTTTACGTTATAAAAAGGGTTAGCTTAGGCATCCTTTATTTGTAGCAAAGAGGGGGACTTCCCTAAAGCTCACAACCAAACGTACTTCGAACATACACACGCATTGCTCCTTCTAGTAGAAAAAGCAGATTCATATTGAATGATTAAGTTCATATAGTAGAGGGAAGCTTAAATAAAAAAGGAGGAATGGAAAATGGAAGAAGGAATTATGTACGGTGTTATGATCCTGATTTGCTTATTTAGTATCTTTCAAAGTATTACAGATTGAATCTCTCATTAAAAGGGAGGTTCTTTTTTTTATGTTAAATAAACTAAATAGTCGATTTTTTTCAGTCTTTTCTTTATAATGGAAAAAGATCGAATTTTTTATACTCAAGGGGGATTTTGAATGTTATTACAAGGTTTGCGTGAAAGCTGGGACTTGGAAACGTTTTTTTCAGGTGGAAGCCAATCACCAGAATTTATGAAAGCGATCGCTTCATTAGAAACGGAAATTAAAGAACTTCATCATAAAGTGGATGCGTTAACAGGTGAAGCTTCAAGTATGGCGGCAATCGTTCAAGAAGTACAAGTTACTGGAGCACGTATTAATGAATACGTTTCCTTTGTAGGTTGCCTCGTTGCTCAAGATGTGAACGATCGCCAAGCGTTAAATGTTCGCAGCAAGCTAGAAGCGTTAAATGCTTCATTTGCTTCTATTTCCGTGCTCCTTGATAATAAGTTAGCGCACATGAGCGATACAGAGTGGCAAACCTTGCTTCAACAAAAAGAGATGGAAGCCATTTCGTTTTCATTAACAGAGCGCAGAACGAGTGCTGCTCAGAAGCTTTCCTATGAGCAAGAAGCGTTAATTAACGATTTAGCCGTAGATGGTTATCATAGCTGGTCTACGTTATATGATACAGTTGTTGGAAATATGGGCATTTCTGTAACGGAAGATGGCAAAGAAGAAGTACTTTCTGTCGGACAAGCAGCGAACAAGCTAACAAGTGCTGATCGCGAAGAACGTGAGCATGTGTTTGCACAATACACAAAAGCATGGGGAGAGGTGTCTGATTATTGTGCAGAGGCACTCAATCACATTGCGGGATTCCGTACGAACGTGTATAAGCATCGTAACTGGGATGCTGTTTTAAAAGAGCCACTTGAAATCAATCGAATGTCAGATGCAACGTTAAAAGCAATGTGGCAAGCGATTGAAAGTAAAAAAGGCTTGTTCGTCGACTATTTAAATCGTAAAGCAAAATTGCTAGGTCTTGACAAATTAAGCTGGCATGATGTGGAAGCGCCGATCTCTAGCACGAGCAGCAAGATGAGCTATGATGAAGCAGCGAATTTTATCGTTGATCACTTCCGCTCGTTTTCACCAAAAATGGCGGAATTCTCTAAAATGGCGTTTGAAAAACAATGGATTGAAGCGGAAGATCGTAATGGAAAACGTCCTGGTGGCTTTTGTACAGAGTTTCCATTAAGTAAAGAAACGCGTATTTTCATGACGTTCTCTGGTTCGCCAGACAACGTATCTACCCTTGCGCATGAACTTGGACATGCTTTCCATACGTATGTGATGGATGATATGCCATACTTTGCGACGACGTATGCAATGAATGTAGCAGAAACAGCATCAACATTTGCAGAGCTTGTTGTGTCCGATGCGGCTGTAAAAAATGCACAAACTAAAGAAGAGAAAATTTCTTTATTAGAAGACAAAGTACAGCGTTCGGTCGCTTTCTTTATGAACATTCATTCTCGTTTCTTATTTGAAACTCGTTTTTATGAAGAAAGAAAGCAAGGCGTTGTGCCTGTTGAGCGCTTAAATGAATTGATGGAAGAAGCGCAAAAAGAAGCGTATGTGAATGCGCTTGATGTGTATCATCCTGAGTTCTGGGCGTCTAAACTTCACTTCTATATTACGGATGTACCGTTTTATAACTTCCCATACACATTTGGCTTTTTGTTCAGTGCATCCATTTATGCCATTGCACAGCAAGAAGGACAAGCGTTTGAAGACAAGTACATTGCGTTGCTGCGTGATACGGCAAGTATGACTGTAGAAGAATTAGCGCAGAAACATTTAAATGAAGATGTAACGAAGCCAGAATTTTGGGCTAAAGGTGTCGATGTAGCATTAAAAGACGTGGAAGAGTTTCTTGAACTAACGAAATAATACTAGAGCGGTCGGGAGTAACATCTCGATCGTTTTTTTATGTTTAGAAAATGGTTACACGGAAACGATCTTGTAATGGTTGGAAGGGGAATGTTAAAATAAGGATATGTTAATGGTTTATATCGAAATGGAGGGAAGACCCGTGCGATTTGGTTTCGTCTCGTGGTTATGGATTATTTTGCTATTTCCCATCATTTATGTTGGAAATGTTATGATGCATAATGGCATTGTAACATGGCTCTTCAGTATAACATGCGTCATTTTCGCCGCTGTATTTGCAACAAGAAAGCAGAACGAGGAAAAAAGATAAAAAAACAGGCTGCATCTCAAGTGAGGTGCAGCCTGTTTTTTGTGTTAGCGCTTTTGAATGGAAAGCGTGCTAATCATTAAAAAGGATAGTAAAATCGTTATAAACATAAAAACAAACGATGGAATGACAGGTACTAATAAGTAACCGACAGCGAGAATACAACCAGCTACCGTAATCGGTACACCAACGAAGGCGCCGGTAAACTCGGTAATGTTAAATCGTGCGAGTCGAATCGCTCCACAAGCGATGTAGATAATAGTAAATAACATTCCTGGAATTCCAAAGTCTGATAGCGCTGTTTGATATAATAGAAAAGCGGGCGCGATGCCAAAAGAAATTAAATCACATAAAGAATCGAGTTGCTTTCCGAATTCTGATTCGATTTGTAGTTTTCTTGCGACCATTCCATCAAAACGATCAAATAATGCAGCGAGCACGATGAAAACAAACCCTGCTGTTAAACTACCTTTAAAAATAAAAAGAAGTGCGAGAGAACCTAGGGATAAGTTCACCAATGTTAAAATATTGGCTGCCTGGCTTTTTACCTTTTTTACAGTGGACGATACACTTTCAAGCATGAACAATTAAATCACCCCCAATTACATTTACGCTCTCTATGTATTGTACCTTCATGGATTGTATCCCAAAAAGGAGTAATAACCTCCATTATAGCTTGAAATGAAGGGAAAAGAAAGAGAGATTCCGGCAACTGCTTCGACAAAAGGGAGCAGAAAGCGCAAATGTGCGCTTTAAAAAAAGCTTGTCGAGAAGAGAACGTTGCTTCTCGATAAGCTTCAATAAGCCTGTGATTGACGGCAGTCAGTCGTTATTAGTACGTGTAGTGTAGGCGATTTTGTAAGGCGCGTCGCTCAATTTCACGTTGAATTAAAAAGATAAAATCTGTACTAAGCTGTAGCTCTTTTGCTTTGTAGTAGGATTCAATTAACAGTTCGTCCGATAAATTTTCCATTCTTCTCATGCCAGACGAGTGGCATAGTCACCTCCTAAAATCATGCATTGACGATGCATCGTACCGGTGAGTATGTCATGTTTTTCTGCTGATCTGCATAAACTATACGTTATTAGCAATTTCTGTATACAGCTTATCATGAATTAGAAAAGAGAACAATCGTTCGGATATCCACAGGTGGTAGTGGATATCTTGTGGGTAGTCTGTATACAACTTGCGAAAAACAAGGAATTACGCGGTGGATAGTGTGAATAAAGTTATCCACATTTCTATAGATAAGGAATTTTGTCGAAAACTTTTCTGCTGATTCTCATCTTCTCTTCATGGATTCTGATAAAAGAGTTGTTCAGCGCGGAATTACTGGTACAATGTAAAAGTGTAACTTGAATGAATAACATAGAGGTGTCCTGGATGTTAAAAAAATTTTTGCCGGACCAACACGTCGAGAGTATTTTTCAAATCACTCCCGAAATGTTGAAAGAACGCAATGTGAAAGGAATCATTACCGACTTAGATAATACACTGGTAGCCTGGGACTCGCCAGGGGCGACGCCAGAATTAATGGAATGGTTTCAGTCTTTTCAAGAACAAGGAATTATTATTACGATTGTTTCTAACAACACTGAAAAGCGTGTAAGCAGCTTTTCTACTCCTGTAAAAATTCCTTTTATTTATAGTGCGCGCAAGCCGATGACACGTGCCTTTAAGCGGGCACTGTCTGATATGAAGCTGGCAAAAGACGAGGTGGTTGTCATTGGCGACCAGCTGTTAACCGATGTTTTTGGAGGCAATCGTATGGGCTTACATACGATTATGGTCGTGCCGGTTGCCAGTACGGATGGGTTATGGACACGCGTCAATCGCAAAATCGAGCGCGTGATTTTAGGCCGCTTGAAACGTAAAGGATTGCTGCATTGGGAGGAGAATAAAGGTTGAGTGAACAAATTAAATGCATCGGCTGTGGTGTACCGATTCAAACGGAAGACAAAGAAGGGTTAGGATATGCTCCACCTTCTAGTTTGAAAAAAGAAGCGGTCATTTGCCAACGATGTTTTCGTTTAAAGCATTACAATGAAATCCAAGATGTGAATTTAACGGACGACGATTATCGTAAAATTTTATCAAGTATTGGTGATACACAATCACTCGTCGTTAAAATCGTAGACATTTTTGATTTCAACGGATCATGGTTACCGGGCATCCATCGCTATATTGGCAAAAACAAACTGATGCTCGTCGGTAATAAGGTCGATTTATTGCCTAAATCAGTGAATAAAAACCGCTTAAAGCAATGGATGGCAACGATGGCAAAGGAATATGGCGTCAAAGCAGAAGAAGTTCATTTAGTGTCATCTGCAAAAGGGACAGGCTTGCAAGAAGTGGCAGAGCAAATTGATGAACTTCGTGAAGGGAAAGACGTGTATGTAGTCGGCTGTACAAATGTTGGGAAGTCAACCTTTATTAATGGATTGATTAAACAGCTTGGTACGGAGCAACAAGACATCATTACAACCTCTTATTTCCCGGGAACGACGTTAAACTTAATTGACATTCCTTTGGATGAAGAAACAGCTTTATTTGACACACCAGGTATTATTAATCATCATCAAATGGCGCATTTTGTTAGTAAAGATGAGCTGAAAATCATTATGCCAAAAAAAGAGATTAAACCACTTGTCTATCAGCTGAATGAGGAACAATCCTTATTCTTAGGCGGATTAGCTCGTTTTGATTATATAAAAGGTGGGCGCCGTTCATTTGTGTGTCACATTTCTAATGACTTAAACATCCATCGTACGAAGCTTGAACGTGCGGATGATCTCTATGAAAAGCATTTAGGAGAGCTATTAACGCCACCACAAGATCGTGAGAAGCTACCACCACTGAAACGATATGAATTTATGATTAAAGAAAAAGATACGGACATTGTCTTTTCTGGTTTAGGTTGGATTTCGGTAAAAGAAGCGGGAGCAAAGGTAGCTGCATACGCGCCTGAAGGGGTAGCCGTTACATTAAGACCTTCGCTCATATAGGAGGGGAAGTTATGGCGCAATTAACCGGATTACTTGGATACCCTGTGCATCACTCTGTTTCGCCACAAATGCAAAATGCGGCGTTCAACGAGCAAGGGTTATCTTTTGAATACGAAAAATTTAACGTTCCTCCCGAGCAACTTCAGCAAGCGGTAGAAGCGTTAAAAACGTTTCACTATAAAGGGTGTAATGTTACGATTCCTCATAAAACGGCCGTGATGCCCTTTTTAGATGAGATTAGTGAAGAAGCGCGCCGCATTGGGGCAGTAAATACGATTGTGAATGAAAACGGGGTACTCGTTGGCTATAATACAGATGGTGCCGGCTTTGTAAAAGGAGTAGAACGGCTTATGAACCGTAGGATCTCCTCGCAAGATACCATCTTAGTGATTGGAGCAGGTGGTGCCTCACGGGCCATCTGTTATGCGCTGGCGAACAAAAATCCGAAAGTAGTCGCAATTGCTAATCGGACAGAAGCAAAAGCAACACAGATCGCAAACGATTGTTTGCGAGAGAGTGACGTTGTCCTTTCCTTGCAACAAGCGGAGGAACAACTAGCTTCCTTTGGGATTGTGATCAACACAACCTCAATGGGGATGAACGAAGATGATCCATTACCGCTTTCGTTAACACATCTTAACGAAGGTACGTATGTCATTGATATTATTTATAATCCGTTTCAGACGAAATGGTTGACGCTTGCCAAAGAAAAAGGAGCCATCATCGATAATGGTGTCGCAATGCTCGTTTTTCAAGGTGCGTTAGCTTTTACGAAATGGACAGGCAAAGAACCGAATGTTTCATTAATGGAACAAATTGTAGTGAAAAGTGTAGGAGGAAATTATGTTATCAGGTAAACAAAAACGATTTTTACGATCTATGGCGAACGGTCTACAACCTATTTTTCAAGTAGGTAAAGGTGGCGTAAATGAAAATATGGTAACGCAAATTGCAGAAGCATTGGAAGTGCGTGAGCTTATTAAAGTCAGCATTCTTCAAAACTGTGATGAAAATAAAGACGATGTCGCGCGTGCGCTTGCTACTGGAGCAAAAGCTCAGGTCGTTCAAGTAATTGGCAGTGTGATTGTACTGTATAAAGAATCAAAAGAAAATAAAGAGATTAAGTTGCCGTAACGATTATGGCGAAAATTGGCGTGTTTGGTGGATCCTTTAATCCCCCGCATCATGGTCATTTGCTCATTGCTCAAGAAGCATTAGCGGCCTTTGCACTTGATGAAGTGTGGTGGATGCCAGCGAGTCAGCCTCCGCACAAGCAATTGGCGGGGAACGTAAGTGATGAAGATCGTATTGCCTTAGTTCAAGAAGCAATCCGTCATAATGATAAATTTTCCCTCTCGCTTCTTGAGTTTGAACGAGAGGGTCCGTCATATACTATAGATACGATGCGGACACTTTGTACGCGCTATCCAACGCATGAATTTTTCTTTATTATCGGTGGGGATATGGCGAATTCTTTAGAACAGTGGCATGAGATCGAAGCGTTAGGTAAGTTAGTAACGTTTATTGCGATTAATCGCGAAGATTATCCATTGAAAGAAAATCACTATCCTTTTTCGGTAGAGGAACTGTATGTCCCATCGTTTAATGTATCCTCTACATTTATCCGACAACGGCTAGAAGAAGGAAAAAATACAAAGTACATTTTGCCAGATGGAGTGCGACGTGTAATAGAGGTGAAGGGACTTTATGGAACGGAAGAAAGCCCTCGAAATCGTTAAAGAACAGTTAACAGAGCATCGCTATGTTCATACGCTTGGTGTGATGGAAACGGCGATTGCTTTGGCAGAACGTTATGGTGCAGATCGTAAAAAAGCAGAAATTGCCGCCATTTTTCACGATTATGCGAAATTTCGTCCAAAAGAGGAAATGCGCCGCATCGTCATCCAACAAAAAATGGATGAGACGCTGCTTCATTACGGTACAGAGTTGCTTCATGCGCCAGTTGGGGCGTATCTCGTAGAACATGAAGTAGGCATTACGAATCAAGAAATCTTAAGTGCCATTACCAATCATACAACGGGTGCAGTCGACATGCCACTGCTCGATCAAATCATTTTTTTAGCAGATTATATTGAACCTGGTCGTAACTTTCCCGGCGTAGATGAGGTAAGAGCTCTTGCGCAAGAGGACTTAGAGGTCGCTTGTATTGCCGCTTTACGAAACACAGTAACGTTTCTTATGAAACAGCAGCAGCTTATTTTCCCTGCTACGATCGAAACGTATAATCATTTGCAGCGAAAAAGGAAAAATAGATAATTATTGGAGGAGTTTTATTTTGAAAGAACAACAATTTTTAGAGTTAGTCGTCAAAGCAGCTGACGATAAGCGCGCAGAAAACATCGTCGTATTAAACATGCAAGGAATTTCACCGATTGCCGATTATTTTGTAATGTGTCATGGTAATTCCGAAAAGCAAGTTCAAGCGATTGCGAAAGAAATTAAAGATGTAGCTCTTGAAAACAACGTTGACATTCACCGTTTAGAAGGCTTTGATCAAGCGCGTTGGGTATTAGCGGATCTTGGGGATATCGTTGTGCATGTATTCCATCGTGATGAGCGTGTGTATTATAATCTTGAAAAACTATGGGGAGATGCGCCAACTGAAGAGATTGGTGACATGCTTACGTAAGGAAAACGATGAGTTACGAACAGTTTGCCTACGTATATGATGAGCTCATGGAAGATGTTCCGTACGATGAATGGTTGTCTTTTTTTGAAAAAGAAACGAAAGATCATGAGATTTCATCTGTGTTAGATCTTGGTTGTGGCACTGGGGCGATGTCATTGCGTTTGGCACAAAAAGGCTATCACGTTACAGGTGTGGATTTATCAGAAGATATGCTTGTGATTGCGCAAGAGAAAGCGATGCGCCAAAAGGTGTCACTACACTTTCTTCAACAAGATATGACGAAATTAGAAGGCTTACCAACGTTTGATGCTGCCGTTATTTTTTGTGATTCATTAAATTACATTCTAGAAGAAGAAGCGGTATTGCGTACCTTTGTAGGTATACATCGCCATTTGAAAGAAGGCGGCATGCTGTTATTCGATGTGCATTCGCTTTATAAAATGGAGCACGTTTTTTTACAGCAAACGTTTGGAAGCCTCGATGAACATGTACCTTTTATTTGGCAATGTTTTGCAGGGGAATTACCGCATAGCATTGAACATGAACTAAGCTTTTTTGTTGAAGAAGACAATGGGTTGTATCGCCGATTTGATGAACTACATAAGCAACGTAGTCTTGCGCCCGAAACGTACGTACAGCTATTAGAACAAGCTGGATTTACGGTAAGGAAGCAACTAGGTGGTCCGCATGGAGAGCCGATTGGTGAGGAAAGTGAACGTCTTTTTTTCGTATGTAGTAAATAAGTGATGCCGAACATCTCACCGCTTTAAAATGTGGTGATGATGTTCGGCTTTTTTATTTTTCTGTGGTTGTGCGTTCATCGATGAGAATCGCTAACTGCTTTTCTATATCCATGAGACGTTGCTGTTGTTTTCGTGTGGTACGCACCCATCGGATGACGAGCGCGGCAAGGAGAACAACAATGATGATGGCACAAATAATATACAAATACGAACCGGTAGTCATGTGCAAAATCCTCCATGTTTTTTCGTAAGTAATTGGTTATATAATACCATTTATTGAAACGATGAGAACAGAGGATGTAGGAAAAAACACCTAAAAACATAGAAGGATTTTAGAAAATTTGATCGAATCTTTAATTTAAGAAGAGTGATGCGCTTGGAATTGTTGCGCAATTTTAGCGCGCTCATCATCATATTTTTCATGTGTTCGTTGAATGACTTTATCAAAAACGTGCTCCACGTCCTCTTGTAAAATTTTAATTCCTTCTCCCGTAATCCCACCTTTTACACATACTTTTTCAACGAGCGTTGGCAAAGTGAAAATCTTTTTTTCTAACAATTTTCCCATCCCGATAATCATTTGACTCGTAAGCTCGGTTGCTTGTTCGTTTGAAATCTTCGTTTGCGCGACGGCGCTATTAATCATGCATTGCAACACGTATCCGATGAAAGCAGGCCCGCAACTCGCTATGTCTGATGAAACGCGCGTAATGTCATTATTAATAAGAAGGGGGGTCGAAATGCTGTCAAATAAGGTTTGTAATTGCTCCTTCTGTTTTGCTGTACATCGGGTGCCAAAGGTTAGTAGCGAGGCACCGGCTAAGGCGCGGTTTGTAATGCTTGGTATGGCACGTGCAACACTGCAAGGGACCACCTTTTCAAGCTCTTCGCACTGCAGTGGACTCGTAATCGAAACGAGTAACTTTTCTTTCGTAAACCATTGTTGATGAGACGGTAAAATATCCATAAACTGATGAGGCTTTACACACATAAAGATTATGTTGGCAAACGCAATAACCTCTTGTGCGCTCGGTGCCACTTGAAGCGCTGAATAACGCTCCTGCAGTGCATTTGCTTTTGCGATGGTACGATTCGTCACCATCACACTGGAAGCCTCTATCGCTTTGGCCTCAATGAATGAAGATACGAGAATACTCCCCATGTTTCCTGTTCCAATAAAACCTATTTTCACGAACAATTCCTCCCTCCAATGCATTACGGCTCATGTATATGTTGTAACGATGAAGATTATGTAAAGGTTGAAAAGAAAGGGGTTTACTCATTTGAACAAAGAAGAGTGGATCAGAAAAGGAAAGATTTTTGGACCAATTCTGCTTGTTGTTGGCTGTATCGCTTTGTTTTTTTGGAGGCAAGAAAATCATGAGGAAACGCAACAAAAATTACCGCCAACGTTGCAAGCTGGAAAAGCAGAAACACGCACCAAACCACCAGAGGTCGGAACAGAAAAAAGTTTTGTAAAAGTGGATGTAAAGGGAGCTGTTCGCCATCCTGGGGTGTATGAATTAAAAAATGGACAACGCGTTTTTGACGCGATTAGGATGGCGGGAGGCTTTACGAAACAAGCGCAGCAACGAAATGTTAACCTATCCATGTTACTGAGGGATGAATTGCTTCTCTATATTCCGGCTAAAGGAGAAAAAGACGTCCCGGGCGTCGCTTCAGCTGGATCTCCCTCCACTACGAGTGCGAGTGATGGAGGAGGCGCTGGGGTGATGGTTCATATTAATTCGGCTAATGAAGAAGAGCTTCAGAAGTTAAATGGCGTAGGGCCGGCGCGCGCAAAGGCAATTCTCGCCTATCGACAAGAAAAAGGACGGTTTCAAAAAATAGAAGAGCGGATGGACGTCTCGGGCATTGGGGAAAAATCGCTAGCGAAGATGAAGGAGCAAATTTCGTTAGACTAAGTGATGGTTGACGAGAGACAAGGACATCCCTACACTAAAAAGAAACGAAAGAAAAGGAGATCATTATGGAACGAATTTCTTGGGATCATTATTTTATGGCGCAAAGCCACTTGCTAGCTATGCGGAGCACGTGTACACGACTAGAAGTCGGGGCAACGATTGTAAGAGATAAACGAATCATTGCCGGGGGCTATAATGGCTCTATTTCGGGTGGTGTCCATTGTATCGATGAAGGTTGTTATGTTATTGACGGTCATTGTGTACGGACGATTCATGCAGAAATGAATGCCATCCTACAATGTGCAAAATTTGGTGTGCCAGTGGAAGGTGCTGAAATGTATGTGACACATTTTCCGTGCTTGCACTGCTGTCGAACAATCATCCAAAGTGGCATTAAAACGCTATACTATGCCAATGATTATAAAAATCATCCGTATGCAATTGAACAATTTCGGGAAGCTGGCTTAACGGTAAAACATGTGCCATTTCACAATCAACACTTAAACCCACTACATGAAGAGCAAAAAGAGTTAATGCACCAATTACTTCATGCGGCTGAGGTAGGCGCAGACTCAGCGACGATTGCATCCTTGCAAGATAAAATTGAACAGCTTTATCCGTCAAACGCCTACCAACGATGAGCGCGACAAGCGTTTGGTATTTCATAAGTGCATTAGGGGGAATATGGGCAGCATCAGAGCACAAATGGTGGATGGTTGCTCCCTTCCTATTGCTCCATTTTCTTCGTACATTCCCTCTACGACGAAACCTACTTTATTCCCTTCTGTTTTTTTTCACCTTCTATACTCTATTTCTTGTCACAGAGCACTATAATAAAAGTTCATTAGAAGAAGGACATAGAACGCTACAAGGCGAGGTTGCTTCCTTGCCCCGTTTTGATGGCGATGGCCTTTCCTTTTCTTTTAAAACAGCAACAGAGACGGTTGTGCTGCAATATACACTAGCTTCTCTTCAAGAAAAACAAGCGCTACAGCTCAATCTTCGTCAAGGATTGCGTTGTGTGCTAGAAGGTACACTCGTTGCGCCTGAAGGAAAGCGGAATTTTGAAGGCCTTGATTATGAAAACTATTTACATCGTCAGTCCATTCATTGGATGTTTCGTCCTGAGCGTATGTCGAATGCTCACTGTCAGTCGCAATCTTTTCAACTAATTTCAACGATCACGAATGCACGCCAAAAGGCAATTGCTTTTGTGGAACGCCACTTTGCTCGTTCTGTCTCAGGTGTTATTTCGGCCCTATTGTTTGGAGAGGAGGAGGGGATTTCAGAAGATGTAATCGAGGCGTATCAACGGTTAGGGCTTTCTCATTTACTAGCGGTATCAGGATTTAATGTCGCGATTGTATGTGGCTTGTTGTTTTATAGTAGTATTCGTTTCGGTGTGACCCGGGAAACCGCCTCGTGGTGGATGGTAGCACTATTGCCTCCGTACATTTTAGTAACCGGTGGAGAGTCTTCGATTGTGCGAGCAGGCTGTATGGGGATGATTGTGTTTGCTATTGGCGCCTTAAAGGGCAAGCTGCCTCCTTTGTTTGCGATCACGGCAGTAGGGCTCGCGATGCTCGTTCTTAACCCATATTACGCCTTTGAGCTAGGGTTTCAACTCTCCTTTTTTAATGTGTATACGTTAATACTTTCTTCGCGTTGGATTATGGGGCGTTATACTTCCTATTTGGCGCAATTAGCTTTTTCATCTATCCTCTGTCAGCTTATTTCCTTTCCAATCATTCTTTATACCTTTCACGAACTGTCTCTTTGGTCTTTGCCTCTTAATCTCGTGTTTATTCCGTTTATTTCACTGCTTGTTTTTCCTCTCGTTACCGTATCTTTGCTTTTTTTACTTCTTGTGCCGATGCTTGGGGCGTTTTTTGTGCTGTGTAGCAACACCGTCCTTTCCTACTCTAATCAGCTTTTACTCTATTTAGCGCAGCATACGCGCAGTTGGGTGTTCGGTGAGGTTGGAGTCTGGTTTATTGGGCTTTATTATGCTGTTATTTTTTTTATCCTTGTAATGTGGGAACGAGATGGATTAGGAAAAAAAGTCAGCTACGGTTGGGTCCTTTTACTACTTTTAGTACTTCTTCATTATCATTTGCCAATGTTTGATAGCCGAGGAAAGGTTACTTTTTTAAATGTTGGTCAAGGCGATAGTATTTTAGTAGAGATGCCACGTCATTCTGCGGTGTATTTAATTGATACAGGAGGCGTTGTTAGCTTTCAACGAGAAGCGTGGCGCAAGCGAAAGAAAACATATGATCTCGCGAAACGCGTTATTTTGCCAGCGCTCAAGGCACGTGGCATTCATAAGCTTACGAAGTTAATTTTAACGCACGGACATCATGACCATATCGGGAGCGCACAAACGATCCTAACGAAATTTCCTGTAGAAGAAGTGATATACCCAGTAGGAGCATTGCAAAAGCAAGAAGAAAAAGAGGTGCTGCAGACGGCGCTAGAGCGTCACGTTGCGGTGAAAGTGGTAAGAAGAGGGATGAGTTGGCGGGCAGGTGAAGGAATGTTTTCTGTGCTGTCTCCAAAAGGGGAAGAGGCGTCGTATAATGCCCGTTCAATCGTATTGCGAGCAGAGCTTGAGGGACATTCCTTTTTATTTTCAGGTGATATGGAACGAGAAGGAGAGGAACAAGTCGTTGCTAGCGGTCAACCCATTAGGGCAGAGGTGTTGAAAGTTGGTCATCATGGCAGTCATACGTCTTCAACCGAGCCGTATATAAAAGCTGTTTCACCGGCTTTTGCTGTGATCTCGGTCGGTCGTCGCAATTTATATCGTCATCCGAATGCTGACGTGCTAGACCGCTTAAACAACCAAGGAATAACGATATTACGAACCGATGAAGTAGGCGATATTGAGTGTATGCTTGAAAAAGGGGAAGTGTTGCGCTGGCGAACGAGTAGCGTGAAATAATAAAAAAAGAACCCGTTCGAAGGAGACAGCTGCATCGAAACGAATTCTTTTCTTTTGAAGGTTTAGCCGGCGATTAATTTGATGACAATGCCGATCACAAAAATTAATGTAAAAAACCCAAAGGAGTAAATAAAGCCCATGCCTGAATCGATTAAATCATTTCGTTTGCTCTGTACATCTTCTTCAAACTGATTCATGATTTCACCCGTTGCCTTGTCCTTTATGACTAAATGCTGAGGCAACAGTGCCTCCCTTCTTATGCGAAAAAATAGCTTTTTTCATGTAGTGTATGCTTTCAGTATAAGTCATACTGATAAAAAAATCCATATTTGTTTCAAGTTGGCCAGTCGTTGGAAAGGGGATTTCGCCACACAAATTTGTAATGATTTGTCACCAATAAGAATACGTCGCATAGGATATTCTAACGATAGAACACAGCGTACGGTGTACTCGCTATCTATTGGGAATCCTAGGGTCTTAACGGATGGCGTTTATCATAAATGAGGAAGCAGTCTTTGCTGCTTCCTCTTTTCAAGTGCTCACTATTGAAAAAATGGGCTGTTCATCATACGATAAGAGAAGAATAAAAGTATGAGGTGAACGGCTTGTCAATAACACCATTAAAGAAACATTTAAAAAGCCAACAGTTTCAACCGTTTTATGTTTTATACGGAACGGAAACGTATGTGATTGATGAAGCGTTACAAGCGATCGTAGACCAAGCTATAGCACCAGAAGACCGTGATTTTAACTATAGTGCGTACGATTATTTAGAAACGCCCATTCAATCGATCGTCGGAGATGCTGAAACCGTCCCTTTTATGGGTGAACGGAAAGTGGTTGTTGTAAAAAATGCGTTATTTTTAACCGGTGCAAAAGAGAAAAGTAAAGTTGAACATGACTTGTCTACTCTTGAAACATACGTAGCTGATCCACCGCCTTTTACGCTCTTCGTTTTCATTGTTCCAGCTGAGAAGCTAGATGAACGTAAGAAGCTTGTAAAAGCGGTAAAAAAGCGAGGAGAGCTCGTAATGGCCCAACCGCTGAATGCGGATTCGGCAACAGAATGGGTAAAAAATAGAGCGCTTGAGCTTGGTGTGCAGATTGACCAAGAAGCGGCGCATTATTTAACGGCGAGAACTGGTAACGAACTACACTCCCTAGAGCAGGAAATGGAAAAGCTTTCTTTATACGTAGGCAAAAGTGGCATGATTACCGTCTCAATTGTTGAAAGTCTCGTACCGAGAACGCTAGAAGATAATGTGTTTGATTTAATTGATCGCATTGTTCATAAAAAAATAGATGAAGCACTGCGTATTTTTTATGACTTAATGAAGCAAAATGAAGAGCCCATTAAACTCTTATCTTTGATGGCGCGTCAATTTCGCATCATTTTTAGCGTGAAAGAGCTTAGCAAAAAAGGCTATGGCGAAAAGCAGATGGCCACTAGTTTAAAACTGCATCCGTATGTAGTGAAATTAGCGAGTAAGCAGGCGCGAATGTTTGCTGAAGAGGAACTGTTACACTTGTTAGATGGCATTGCAGAGGCAGATTATGCGATGAAAACAGGCAAAATGGAAAAACGGTTAATAATTGAATTGTTTATGTTAAAGATGGCAGCATGAAAAAAAGATCCTGAAATCGTTATTTCAGGATCTTTTTTCATTAAAAAAACGACCTATATAGGTCGTTTCTCACCATCTTCCCCGAATTACGCGTTAAGTCCGTTTAACGCTTTTGCAAGACGAGACTTTTGACGGGACGCTGCATTTTTATGGATAAGTCCTTTCGTTGCTGCTTTGTCAACTTTCTTCGTAGCAGTAACAAAAGCTTCTTGTGCTCCTTGTGCATCTTTGCTCGCAACTTTTGATTCAAAAGTTTTGATTGCAGTACGCATAGCAGACTTCAAAGAAGCGTTATGAACGCGGTGCTTATCGTTTGTTTTTACACGTTTAATTGCAGATTTAATATTAGCCAATCCATTCACCTCCCTAATATTGCAGTCGATGCTGCAAAAAAGTAGGACACCAAGTATTTTAACAGTTTGTACCCTTAATTGCAATACAAGAATGAAAAGGCTTTTCGAAGGTAAAAATAGTCAGTAATAAAGCGACAGGCAGGTGCAAAAAAATGGAACGAAAAGAGTTGGATCTTTCATGCTATACCGTGCGAACGGATTTAGCGATCGAAGCCCACGAAATGCTACTAAATGAGGATCAAGCAAAAGATGCAGAAAATCGAGTTCCAGGAATCACAATTAAGGAACGCAATCATGAAGGAATCAAGTTTACCCGCGTGGAAATAGATGAGCAAGGAGCAGAAGCAACCGGAAAAAAGGTTGGTACGTATTTAACCTTTGAAGTACAAGGCATTCGTGAGAAAGATTCAGAGCTGCAGCAGCAAGTGCAGGCAGTGTTTGCTAAAGACTTTCGGGATTTTCTTGTTGAGCTTGGCATTAAAGAAGAGGATACGTGCCTTATTGTCGGTCTTGGCAATTGGAATGTAACGCCAGATGCACTTGGACCAGACGTTGTGGAAAATTTATTAATTACGAAACATTTATTTGATTTGTCACCTGAAAATGTCCAAGAAGGGTTTCGACCGGTATGTGCGATTGCTCCAGGCGTAATGGGGCTAACGGGAATCGAAACGAGCGACATTATTGATGGGGTAATAAAAAAAGTAAAACCAGACTTTGTCATTGCGATCGATGCGTTAGCGTCCCGCTCGTTAGAACGCTTGAATACGACCATTCAAATTTCCGATAGCGGCATTCATCCAGGAAGTGGAGTGGGCAATAAGCGAAAAGAATTAAGCAAAGAAACGCTCGGTATCCCTGTTATTGCGATTGGCATTCCAACAGTGGTCGATGCCGTTACCATTACGAGTGACACAATTGATTATATTTTAAAACACTTTGGAAGAGAGATAAATGAAAAGGATCAGCCGTCTAAGTCACTCGTGCCATCATGGATGACATTTGGTGAGAAAAAAGTATTAAAAGACGATGATTTGCCTCCGGAAGAAGAACGTCGATCTTTTCTTGGGATGGTCGGTACGTTAGAAGAAGATGAGAAGAGAATGCTAATTCGTGAAGTGTTATCTCCGATCGGCCACAATTTAATGGTGACGCCTAAAGAGGTGGATACGTTTATTGAAGATATGGCGAACGTGCTCGCTGGAGGTTTAAATACGGCGCTTCATCGTCAAGTGGATCAAGAGAATAGTTCGCTTTATACCCATTAAGCACAATTTGAGGTGAAAAGTGTGACCAAGCTAGTTGTGAAATTACTGTTTCTTGCGTCTCTCCTTTTTTTCGGCATGATCATTGGTATGCAACAAGGGAAAGAAGAAGCAACACCGCCCTCGTCTGTTGTAAAAAAGGAAAAAAACGAAAGCGCAACAACGTTCTCTTCAGCAAAAAAGTCACCGCAATCGCTTAGTGATCGCCAAAAAGAAGTGAACGAAACGGGAGGGAGCAATTTTTTTTCCTCGCTTGGAGCCACGATTTCTTCCTTCGTTTCGACGTCTTTTAAGATCATCGTGTCCATTTTCTCCGCCATCTTTTCGCGCATTTTTGGCTCGCTTTCATAAGAGATTTCTCTTGAAGGAAACAGTGCCTCGCCCATTGATAGAGAGCGAGGCGCTTCTTTTTTGCCCCACTCGCCCGCGATTGTTCCCTGTCTTTTCCTTTGGTGATTGAACAACGGTCCGTCTATTGCTATAATCTAAACTAGTGTACTTTGCGCATATACAGGAGTGAACTGAATGAATCGAGAAGAAAAATTAGCTAGGCAGTCACGGATCCGTAACTTTTCTATTATCGCTCATATCGATCATGGGAAGTCAACACTAGCGGACCGCATTTTAGAAAAGACAAGTGCGTTAACTCAACGTGAAATGAAAGAACAGCTATTAGATTCTATGGATCTAGAGCGTGAGCGTGGTATTACGATTAAGCTTAACGCCGTGCAATTGAACTATAAAGCGAAAGATGGCGAAATATACACCTTTCACTTGATTGACACACCAGGACATGTCGACTTTACGTATGAAGTTTCGCGCAGTCTTGCTGCCTGTGAAGGTGCGTTGCTAATTGTAGATGCTGCGCAAGGAATTGAAGCGCAGACGTTGGCGAACGTTTATTTAGCGTTAGAGAATGATCTGGAAATTCTGCCGGTCATTAATAAAATTGACTTGCCAAGTGCAGAGCCAGAGCGCGTACGAAAAGAAGTAGAAGATATTATTGGCTTAGATGCATCAGAAGCCGTTCTTGCTTCAGCAAAAGCTGGAATTGGAATTGAAGACATTTTAGAACAAGTCGTTGAGAAAGTGCCGGCGCCTTCAGGTGATCCAGATGGCCCGTTACAAGCACTTATTTTCGATTCATTGTACGATCCATATCGTGGCGTGGTTACTTACATTCGAGTGACAGAAGGAACCGTGAAAGTCGGCGATAAAATTCGTATGATGGCCACACAGAAAGAGTTTGAAGTAGTTGAACTAGGTGTCTTCACACCAAAAGCAGTTACGAAAGATTTCTTAACCGTTGGCGATGTTGGCTTTTTAACAGCGGCTATTAAAAACGTTGGCGATACGCAAGTGGGGGATACCATTACGAGCGTTACGAATGCAGCAACTGAGCCATTACCAGGTTATCGAAAAATGAACCCAATGGTTTATTGCGGTTTGTATCCTGTTGATAATGCCAAATACAACGATCTTCGTGAAGCGTTAGAACGTCTTGTATTAAATGACTCAGCGTTGCAATATGAGCCGGAAACGTCGCAAGCACTTGGATTTGGCTATCGTTGTGGTTTCTTAGGGCTTCTGCACATGGAGATTATCCAAGAGCGTATTGAGCGTGAATTTAACATTGACTTAATTGCGACGGCACCGAGCGTAATCTACAACGTCTTGTTAACAGACGGTACCGATCTAATCGTTGATAACCCGGCAAATATGCCAGATGCGCAATCCATTCAACGCGTGGAAGAGCCATACGTAAAAGCGACCATTATGACGCCGAACGATTTTGTTGGAACGATTATGGAGATTTGTCAGAAGAAACGCGGCATCTTCCAAACGATGGATTACTTAGAAAATAACCGTGTAAACGTGGTATATGAGATTCCACTTTCGGAAATCGTGTATGATTTCTTTGATCAATTAAAATCAAGTACGAAAGGCTATGCGTCACTTGATTATGAATTGATTGGCTATAAAGCATCGAAGCTTGTGAAGATGGATATTCTTCTGAATGCTGAAAAAATTGATGCTCTCTCTGTTATTGTTCATAAAGACTTTGCGTATGAGCGCGGTAAAGCCGTCGTGGAAAAGCTTAAAGAATTAATTCCTCGTCAGCAGTTTGAAGTGCCAATTCAAGCATCGATTGGGCAAAAAATCATTGCGCGCTCGAACATTAAAGCGCTTCGTAAAAACGTTCTTGCAAAATGTTACGGTGGTGACATTTCTCGTAAGCGTAAGCTATTAGACAAGCAAAAAGAAGGTAAGAAACGAATGAAAACCATTGGCCGCGTCGATGTCCCGCAAGAAGCCTTTATGGCTGTTTTGCGCATGGATAACGAATAGGCTACGATAACCAAGAGAGAAAGACCGCAAATTGCTGCGGTCTTTCCTCTCATTTCTAGGAAAAAAAAGAGGTGTTTTTTTTGCCGAAAGCAGCATATTTTCACATTCCTTTTTGTGTAAACATCTGTCACTATTGTGACTTTAATAAAGTGTTTCTTAAAGGACAACCCGTTCAAGAGTATTTAACCTATATGGAAAAAGAGCTACAGCATACGTTAGCAGCGGCACCGACAGAAGGAATGGAAACCATTTTTGTTGGTGGTGGCACACCGACAGCCTTATCTCTTCAACAATTGGAGACGTTTTTTACGATGGTGTCGTCGCACTTCTCCTTTGCTCAACTGCAAGAGTATAGTGTAGAAGCAAACCCAGAACAAACGTCACTTGAAAAATTAGAGCTTATGAAAGCGCACGGTGTAAATCGCTTAAGTATGGGTGTGCAAGCCTTTCAAGCGTCTCTCTTAAAGGAATTAGGACGCTCTCATACTGAAGAGGATGTGTTTCGAACAGTGGAGGACGCAAGGCGTGTTGGCTTAACAAATATTTCACTTGATATTATGTTTGGCTTGCCGAGACAAACTGTGGATCATTTAAAAGAAACGTTAGAAAAGGCCTTTTCTTTAGATGTTCCTCATTTTTCGGCGTACTCGCTTCAGCTCGAACGAAAGACTGTTTTTTATAACCGAGCGGCGAAAGGTGAGTTGCTTCTTCCGGAGCATGAAGAAGAAGCACGTATGTATGAAGTGCTGATGGAAGAGATGGAGAAGCACGGGTATACACAATACGAAATCTCGAATTTTGCTAAAAAGGGTTATGAAAGTAAGCATAATCTCCAATACTGGAACAATAATGAATATTACGGAATAGGTGCCGGTGCTCATGGTTATATTCACGGTGTGCGTCATGAAAATGCAGGACCTCTCAAGAAATATTTTCAAGCTATTGATCAAGCGGGTGTTCCCTATACTGCTTCGCACACGCTCAGTCTCCAAGAGAAGATGGAAGAAGAAATGTTTATGGGCTTGCGGAAACGCGAAGGCGTTGATGACTCCCGCTTTATAAAACGGTATGGTCGCTCGTTTTTTACCGTGTTTGGCACACAAATTGAGGCGCTTATTAAACGTGGTTTATTGCAAAAAGAAGGGACGCGTATTGCCTTAACAAAACAAGGGGTTTTTCTTGGAAATGAAGTTTTTCAAGAATTCATTGGCGTAACGACAGTTTAATCGTTGACAATCTTCCGTCGGTTTTGGTAATTTAATAGTAGATTTAGCACTCAGCGTTTCGGAGTGCTAACAACTCGGAGGTGAAAGGATGTTATCAGAGAGACAGCTATTTATCCTTCAAGTGCTGATTGATGATTACATCCAGCATGTGGAGCCAATCGGATCACGAACATTATCGAAGCGTGAAGACATGAACTTTAGTTCTGCAACAATTCGAAATGAATTAGCCGATTTAGAGGATCTAGGATTTCTGGAGAAAACCCACACGTCTTCAGGGCGCATTCCTTCTGAAAAAGGATATCGTTTCTACGTGGATCATTTGCTGAGCCCTGCGGCTCTTTCAACAACCGAACTATTTAGTATCCAAAACCTGTTTCATGAAAAGCTAGAAGAGACGGAACGCATTTTTGATCAATCAGCAAGAATCCTCTCAGAGCTAACGAATTATACGTCGATTATTTTAGGACCTGAAGCATTGGAAACAACGTTAAAGCATCTTCAGTTGATTCCGCTCGGTGGCCAGCAAGCAGTCGCGATATTCGTAACGAGTACAGGTCATGTGGAAAATCGTCATGTGATGCTTCCAGAAAGCATCCAACCCAAAGAAATTGAAACGCTCGTCAACATTTTAAATGAAAAGCTAAGCGGCGTTCCTTTAGCAGAGCTTCATCGCAAAATGGATGAAGAGCTGGCGCTTGTGTTTCAGAAACATTTAATGGATCATCAACAAGCAACGTTGTTTTTAGCTGACCTCTTTACATGGGGAAGAAAAGATAAAGTGTTTTTTGGCGGCAAAACAAAAATGCTCTATCAACCAGAATTTAAAGATGTAGAAAAAGTAAGAATTCTGCTCGATGCATTGGAAGAAAAGGCGATTGTCGAACGACTATTAACATCCGATCGCGACGGGGTATCCGTGACGATTGGGCATGAAAATGGCATTCCAGCCATTAAAGATTGTAGTCTAATAAAGGCATCGTACTCTTTTCATGATAAGCATATTGGAACGATTTCCTTAATCGGTCCAACGAGAATGGAGTATAAACGAGTAATCGGCTTGCTTGATACATTGTCTAAACAATTAACGCAATTGTTTAATGAACGATATTAAGAGTGGCCGCTATCATTTTAGGGAGGTGACAACATGGAAGACAAACAAAAAGAAACCGTAGATGTTGAGTTAGCAGAAGAAATGCATCCAGAAGTGGAAGTAGAAGACGCGCATGCCGAACACGAGCACGAAGAGAATGCAGAAGTCCTAGCGTTACAACAACAAGTGAGCGAAACTGAAAATCGTTTACTTCGTGTGCAAGCGGATTTCGAAAATTTCAAACGTCGTACACGTGAAGAAAATGCCGCTCAACTAAAATACAAATCACAAACGTTATTAACGCAATTGTTACCTGCACTTGATAACTTTGAACGAGCGCTAGACGTTCAAGTAGAAGATGCACAAGCGCAATCCGTATTGCAAGGAGTTGAAATGGTGTACCGTCAACTCATGGATGCTGTAAAAGGTGAAGGACTTGAAGAAATAGCAACTGATGGACAATTGTTTGATCCAAACAAGCACCAAGCAGTCATGCAAGTCCAAGAAGAAGGATACGATTCAAACGTAATCGTTGAAACCTTGCAAAAAGGGTATCAATTAAATGACAGGGTGTTACGTCCTGCAATGGTAAAAGTGAATCAATAACGTAATATTAAAGGCTTTAATATTACATAAATAGATGGAGGGAATTTTACAATGAGTAAAATTATTGGTATTGACTTAGGTACAACAAACTCTTGTGTCGCTGTCATGGAAGGCGGAGAAGCAACAGTAATTCCAAATCCAGAAGGAAGCCGTACAACACCATCCGTTGTAGCATTTAAAGACGGCGATCGTTCTGTAGGGGAAGTAGCAAAGCGTCAAGCGGTTACGAATCCAAACACAATCATTTCAATTAAGCGTCATATGGGAACACAACATAAAGTAGAAGTTGAAGGAAAAGGATATACACCTCAAGAAATTTCTGCGATTATTCTTCAAAAATTAAAAAATGATGCAGAAAGCTACCTTGGTGAAAAAGTAGAGCGTGCGGTTATTACAGTTCCTGCTTATTTTAACGACGCACAACGTCAAGCAACAAAAGATGCTGGACAAATCGCGGGTCTAACCGTTGAACGTATTATCAACGAACCAACAGCTGCAGCACTAGCGTACGGTCTTGAAGAAGATACAGATCAAAAAATCCTCGTATTTGACCTTGGTGGTGGTACGTTTGACGTATCCATCTTGGAAATTGGCGATGGAAACTTTGATGTACTAGCAACATCTGGTGACAATGAACTTGGTGGAGATGACTTTGACCAAGTGATCATCGATTACCTTGTACAACAATTTAAACAAGAAAACGGCATCGATCTTGCGCAAGATAAAATGGCGCTTCAACGTTTAAAAGATGCAGCTGAAAAAGCGAAAAAAGAACTTTCAGGTGTTACACAAACACAAATTTCTTTGCCATTTATCACAGCTGATGCAACAGGTCCAAAACATTTAGAATTATCTCTTAGCCGTGCGAAATTTGAAGAGCTTTCTTCTGATCTCGTTGAACGTACAATGGGCCCTACTCGTCAAGCATTAAACGATGCTGGTTTCTCACCTAACGACATCGATAAAGTAATCCTTGTTGGTGGATCGACACGTATTCCTGCTGTTCAAGATGCGATTAAGAAATTCACTGGTAAAGAGCCATTTAAAGGCGTGAACCCAGATGAAGTTGTAGCACTTGGGGCTGCCATCCAAGGTGGCGTTATTACAGGAGATGTAAAAGACGTTGTATTAGTTGACGTAACACCACTATCACTTGGTATTGAAACACTTGGTGGCGTATTTACGAAGCTAATTGACCGTAACACGGCAATTCCTACGACGAAGTCACAAGTATTCTCCACAGCAGCTGATAACCAGCCATCTGTAGATATTCACGTGCTTCAAGGTGAGCGTGAAATGGCGGCACACAACAAAACGTTGGGTCGTTTCCAATTAACAGATATTCCTCCAGCACCACGTGGTGTACCACAAGTCGAAGTATCCTTCGATATTGATGCGAACGGAATTGTAAATGTACGTGCAAAAGATCTTGGTACGAACAAAGAACAATCGATTACAATCAAGTCTTCTTCAGGTCTTTCTGATGAAGAAATTGAAAAAATGGTAAAAGACGCAGAAGAAAATGCGGAAGCTGATAAGAAGAAACGTGAAGAAATCGATCTTCGCAACGAAGGCGACCAACTTATTTTTGCAACAGACAAAACGTTGAAAGACCTTGAAGGTAAAGTAGACGAAGCTGAAACGAAAAAAGCAAACGATGCAAAAGAAGAGCTGAAAAAAGCGCTTGAAGGTGAAGATCTTGAAGCGATCAAAACAGCAAAAGACGCATTGAATGAAATCGTTCAACAACTTTCTGTGAAGCTTTATGAGCAAGCGGCACAAGCGCAACAAGCAGCTCAAGGTGAAGCAGGCGAAAAGAAAGCGGACGACACAGTCGTTGACGCTGAATATGAAGAAATGAACGATGATGAAAAAAAGAAATAAAGAAGTAAGAAACAAAAGTCAAAGTCAGGCGATCATCTTGGCTTTGACTTTTTTTCTGTTTGCTCGCGCTAACAATTTACAGTTTCATCTTGTAATATGAAAAGAAACAGTGGTAAGATAATTTTTATGTGAAGATTCGGGAGTGGAATTCTATGAGTAAACGTGATTACTATGAAGTGCTCGGGTTGGACAAAAATGCATCCAATGACGAGATTAAGAAAGCCTACCGTAAATTAACAAAGCAATATCATCCAGATGTGAATAAAGAAGCGGATGCTGCGGATAAGTTCAAAGAAGTTCGTGAAGCCTATGACACGCTAAAAGATCCACAGAAAAAGGCGCAGTACGACCAGTTCGGTCATACCGATCCTAACCAAGGATTTGGGGGTTTTGGGGGAGCTGGTGCTGATTTCGGCGGATTTGGCGACATATTTGATATGTTCTTTGGCGGCAGCGGTGGCGGTAGAAGAAATCCAAATGCACCTCGTCAGGGCTCGGATTTGCAATATAATATGCACCTGAAATTTGAGGAAGCAGTGTTTGGAAAAGAAACAGAAATTGAAATACCAAAAGAAGAATCGTGTGATACGTGTAACGGTTCTGGAGCAAAACCTGGTACGAAGCCAGAAACATGCTCGCACTGTAACGGCTCCGGTCAAATGAATGTTGAACAAAATACGCCATTTGGAAGAATTGTGAACAAACGCGTATGTAACTATTGCAGTGGCACAGGTAAAATCATTAAAGATAAATGTAAAACGTGTCACGGCAAAGGCAAAGTAACAACAACGAAGAAAATTAAAGTGAAAATTCCAGCAGGCGTTGATAACGGGCAGCAAATCCGCTTATCAGGTCATGGTGAACCAGGTGTCAATGGCGGTCCTGCTGGTGACTTGTACGTCGTATTCCAAGTGTTGCCGCATGAGTTTTTTGAACGTGATGGCGATGACATTTATTGTGAAATGCCGATTACGTTTGCGCAAGCGACGCTTGGCGATGAAATCGAAGTCCCAACGCTACATGGTCGTATTAAATTAAAAATCCCAGCTGGTACACAAACGGGCACGAATTTCCGTTTGCGTGGCAAAGGGGTTCAAAACGTGCGCGGTCGTGGGCAAGGAGATCAACACATTCAAGTGAAGGTCTTTACACCAACCAATCTTTCTGATAAGCAAAAACAATTGTTACGTGAATTTGCCGAAGAAAGTGGCGGCGTACCTGAAGAACAGCAAGAGTCCTTTTTTGATAAAGTAAAAAAAGCCTTTAAGGGCGAGTAACAGAGTTTAGGAATGGAGTTGATAGAATATGAAATGGTCAGAAATTAGCATTCATACTACCCAGGAAGCAGTAGAACCAATCTCAAACATTCTTCACGAAGCAGGTGCAAGTGGTGTTGTGATTGAGGATCCTGAAGATTTAGTAAAAGAACGGACTTCGGTATATGGGGAGATCTATCAACTCGATCCTAACGATTATCCGGAAGAAGGCGTTATTGTTAAAGCCTATCTACCTGTTACAAGCTTTCTCGGTGAAACGGTTGAAGAAATTAAAGTCGGCATTAATAACTTAATAACTTATGATATTGATCTTGGACACAATCGTGTATCAATCAGTGAAGTGAATGAGGAAGAATGGGCAACGGCTTGGAAAAAGTATTATAAGCCTGTGAAGATTTCTGAGAAAATTACGATCACGCCAACGTGGGAAGACTATGAACCGGTTAGCTCCGATGAAGTCATTATTGAGCTTGATCCTGGCATGGCTTTTGGAACAGGCACACATCCTACGACCGTTATGTGTTTACAAGCGATTGAGAAGTATATTACCCAAGGCGATCATGTCATTGATGTAGGTACAGGTTCTGGTGTATTAAGCATCGCTGCGGCACAATTAGGAGCAGCGAACGTAGAAGCATTTGACTTAGATGAAGTAGCTGTAACGAGCGCGCGCTTGAATGTGAAGCTTAATAAAGTGGCGTCTACGGTCACAGTAGGGCAAAATAATCTTTTAGAAGGCATTGAAGGACCTGTTGATGTTATTGTCGGGAACTTGCTTGCTGAAATTATTTTGTTATTTGTTCCAGATGCCGCAAGGGTGCTTAAGAAGGATGGTTACTTTATAACGTCAGGCATTATTCAAGGAAAGAAAAATGACGTGAAGCAATCTTTGCTTCAAGCGGGCTTTGAGATTGTCGAAACGCTTGAAATGGAAGATTGGGTAGCGATCATTGCGAAAAACAGCGCTGACACGAAAGAAGGATAAGCGGGATGCAACGCTATTTTGTTTCAGAGCAGCAAATGTCTTTAGAGAACGTCCTCCTCTTAGGTGATGATGCCAACCACATTACGCGCGTCATGCGGATGGCAGAAGGAGATGAAATTCTTTGCTGTGATGGCAACGGGCGAACAGCTCGTTGTAAGATTGTGTCATTAGCGAAAGAAGAAGTTTCTGCAACGGTTGTTCAATGGCTAACCGAAGAGAAGGAACTACCGATTCAAGTGACTATTGCCCAAGGGTTACCGAAAGGCGATAAGTTAGAAACAATCGTTCAAAAAGGGACCGAGCTTGGTGCCCATGCTTTTTTACCGTTCTCCTCTTCACGGTGTATCGTTAAATGGGATGAGAAAAAAGGAAAAAAGAAAGTGGAACGACTAGAGAAAATTGCAAAAGAAGCAGCGGAACAATCGCATCGACAAGTGATACCGACGATTGAACCGCCGATTTCTTTTAAGCAATTACTAGCAAAAGCGAAACAATTTAAATACAAAATGGTAGCATATGAAGAGGAAGCAAAAGCGGGGGAAAAACAACAGCTTGCTCAGTTGTTAACAACGATGGACGCAGCGCAAGAAATGCTTTGTGTCATCGGTCCTGAAGGCGGCTTGAGCAGTGAAGAGGCAAGTCAGCTACAAGAAGCCGGCTTTCTTTTATGTGGCTTAGGCCCACGTATTTTGCGAACCGAAACAGCCAGTACGTATGTGCTCGCTGCTCTTTCCTATCATTTTGAATTAACGAGGTGATTGAAAATGCCGTCAGTGGCTTTTCATACATTAGGCTGTAAAGTAAACCATTACGAAACAGAAGCGATTTGGCAACTGTTTCAAGCGGATGGGTACGAGCGTCGAGAATTTGAACAAACAGCTGATGTTTATGTGATTAATACATGTACAGTAACAAATACAGGGGATAAAAAAAGCCGTCAAGTGATTCGACGTGCCATTCGTAAAAATCCGGATGCGGTCATTTGTGTAACGGGGTGTTATGCACAAACGTCGCCAGCAGAAATTATGGCGATTCCAGGCGTAGACATCGTCGTTGGTACACAAGATCGTCATAAAATGCTTACGTATATTGCACAATTTAAAGAAGAGCGTTTGCCGATTAATGGCGTGAGCAACATTATGAAAGCACGTGTGTATGAAGAGTTAGACGTGCCATCGTTTACAGATCGTACACGCGCCTCTCTCAAGATTCAAGAAGGCTGTAATAATTTTTGTACGTTTTGCATTATTCCGTGGGCACGAGGCCTTCTGCGCTCTCGTGACGCAAGTGAAGTCATTACACAAGCGCAACAGCTTGTGGATGCAGGCTATAAAGAAATCGTGCTTACAGGCATTCATACAGCAGGCTATGGTGAGGATCTAAAGGATTATAATTTCGCTATGTTGCTTAAAGAATTGGACGAAAAAGTGGTTGGATTGAAACGACTGCGTATTTCTTCCATCGAAGCAAGTCAAATTACGGACGAAGTGATTGCGGTTATGGATGCGTCGGATACGATTGTTCCGCATCTTCATATTCCTCTTCAGTCCGGCTCTGACTCTGTTCTTCGTCGGATGCGTCGTAAATATACGATGGACATGTTTGCCGATCGCATTGGCAAACTAAAAAAAGCATTGCCTGGTTTAGCGATTACCTCCGATGTGATCGTAGGTTTCCCTGGCGAGACAGAAGAAGAGTTTATGGAAACGTACAATTTTATCCGTGATCATAAGTTTTCTGAGCTTCACGTGTTTCCGTACTCAAAACGTACGGGTACCCCTGCGGCGCGCATGGAAGACCAAGTACCAGAAGATGTGAAGAATGAACGCGTGCATCGCTTAATTGAGCTATCGAATCAATTGGCAAAAGAATATGCGTCTCATTATGAAAATGAAGTGGTTGATGTTATTCCAGAAGAGGAATATAAAGAAGAAGGCGTAACAGGTCACTTCGTGGGCTATACATCGAACTATTTAAAAGTTCGTTTCCCAGCGCGTGAGGATATGATCGGTAAGCTTGTCAAAGTAAAAATTACAAAAGCAGGCTATCCTTATAACGACGGGCAATTTGTTACCATTCTTGAAGAAAATACGATTGCTAAAGCAATCAATGTATAAGGATTACGAAAAAGCTCGGTATATACCGGGCTTTTTTTTCAAACCCTATTGTTAAAAAACAAAAGAGGGTGCTTGGTATGGATGTTGCCAAAATGATCGATCATACCGCTTTAAAGCCGGAAACGACGGTCAAGCATATTCTCACGCTATGTGAGGAAGCAAAAAGATACGGTTTTTACTCAGTATGTGTTAACCCTTTTTGGGTGTACACAGCTTTTGATCATTTAAAAAAATCATCGGTGCTCGTCTGTACGGTCATCGGGTTTCCATTTGGTGCGACCACTTCAGATGTGAAAGCATTTGAAACGAGAAACGCGTTGCAAAATGGCGCGCGTGAAATTGACATGGTCTTAAACATTGGCGCTCTAAAAAGCGGTGATGACACGATCGTTACGCAAGATATTGCGGCAGTTGTGGAACAAGCAGCGAAAGGAAATGCGCTCGTTAAAGTCATTTTAGAAACGTCCCTTTTAACAGAAGAAGAAAAGGTGAGAGCATGTCAGCTGGCGGTGAAAGCTGGTGCGCACTTTGTTAAAACGTCCACAGGCTTTTCAAGCGGTGGAGCGACAGTAGAAGATATTGCATTGATGCGCAAAACGGTTGGACCTACGATCGGCGTAAAAGCCTCAGGCGGCATTCGGGATCCCGAAACGTTTCAAAAAATGATCGATGCGGGGGCTACAAGAATCGGCGCAAGTGCAAGCGTTGCCATTGTGGAAGGACGGGCATCGGATTCAGATTATTAAAACAAAACTGTTTCTTGTTGACCATTATCATTTCGTATATTATAATTGCAAAAGATATGTGACGCATTTAGGCTATGTTTCGTAGCTTAGATGGTCTGGAGGGAGGGAAAGAAAATGGCAGAAACTCGTGTTCGTAAGAACGAATCCATTGATGATGCTCTTCGTCGTTTTAAAAGATCCGTTTCCAAAGATGGAACTTTGGCTGAAGTTAAAAAGCGTAAACATTATGAAAAGCCAAGCGTTAAACGTAAGAAGAAGGCTGAGGCAGCAAGAAAGCGTAAGTTCTAAGTGAGGTGTAAGTAATGAGTCTTCTTGAACGATTGAACCAAGACATGAAACAAGCGATGAAGGACAAAAATAAGCAAAAGCTTTCGGTGATTCGTATGGTGAAGGCATCCCTTCAAAACGAATCCATCAAGCTCGGACGCGACATAAATGAAGAAGAAGAGCTTACTGTTCTCGCACGTGAAATGAAACAAAGAAAAGACTCCCTCCATGAATTTGAAAACGCAGGTCGTGAGGATTTAGCAGAAGGCATTAGAGCCGAAATTGCGATCATCACCGATTATATGCCAAAGCAGCTGACAGATGATGAGGTTAATGATCTCGTTTTAGCAGCCATTCAAGAAGTGGGTGCTACATCTAAAGCACAGATGGGCAAGGTAATGGGAGCTGTATTGCCTCACATTAAAGGCAAAGCAGATGCATCACTCGTAAGCCGCCTTGTTCAACAACATTTATCAAAATGATCTATAGACGCCCTTAAAGGTTCCTCCTTTAAGGGCGTCTTTTTGCATTTTTTTAGGCATTTTCGCCGAAAAATTTAAATTAAGGGAAACTTTTCCTAAGAAGTATCGTAAAATGGAGAGGAGGGGAGTGGGTGTTGTGAAAAAGCTGACTGCGTTCTTTTTTGGAATCTTTGTTCTTGCAATGGCTGTCATAGGGGGAAAAGTAGGGTATGCGCACCCTTCACCGGTCCCATCTACAGTATACATAGCCGACAGCCATCTCGTAGAAATGGCAGGAGAAAAGACGCAAGCAAGTGATGAGACGTTTCTGGAGAAAGTAGGAAAGTGGACGACGCATCCGGTAGTCATCGTCCTCCTTTTAACCATTGGTTGTTTAGGCATTGTGATCGAGCTCTTTACACCTGGGTTTGGCATTCCGGGAGCCATTGGAACGGCGTCTTTCTTCCTGTACTTCTTCGGTCACTATTTGGCGGGCGTTGCAGGGGTATATCCAGCGATTATCTTCTTCATAGGGCTATTCCTCCTTTTTCTTGAAATATTCGTTCCAGGTGGTATTCTGGGCGTTATTGGCTTAGGAGGAGCCGTGTATGGTCTTGTCCTTGCTGCTGGCTCGTATACCGTCATATTAAGTGCGCTCGTCATCGCCTTAAGTGTAACGGTCATTGGCGCATACTTCTTTTTGCGCGTGTTCGGTTACAATGGTCCGTTAAAAAAACTGGTGCTCTTTGATAGTACGAGTAATGAAAAAGGCTATGTATCGAGTAATGAGCGCAAAGAATTGATCGGCAAAGTAGTGCTTGCGCTCACGCCGCTTCGACCAGCAGGGACCGCCGACTTCAATGGAGACAGACTTGATGTGGTGACAGAAGGAACGTTTATTGCGAAAGGAACGCACGTGAAGATTGTAAAAGTAGAAGGTGCACGTATTGTCGTTCGGGAAGTAGAAGAACATAACTCATTAACAAAAGGGGATGAATAAAGATGGGATCACTTATATTAGTCGGCGTTATTGTTATTGCCGTCATTATTCTATTTACATTTGTACCGGTTACGCTTTGGATTTCGGCGTTAGCAGCAGGCGTAAAAGTAGGCATTTTCACCTTAATTGGCATGCGTTTACGACGCGTGACACCGTCACGTGTTGTAAATCCGCTCATTAAAGCGCAAAAAGCAGGCTTGAACCTATCAACCAATCAATTAGAAAGTCACTATTTAGCTGGTGGTAACGTTGACCGTGTCGTGAATGCTATTATTGCGGCGCATCGTGCGAACATTGATTTAAGCTTTGAACGTACAGCGGCTATTGATTTAGCAGGTCGTGACGTCTTACAAGCCGTGCAAATGAGCGTAAACCCAAAAGTCATTGAAACGCCTTTTATTGCAGGGGTTGCCTTAAATGGTATTGAAGTGAAAGCGAAAGCAAAAATAACGGTTCGTGCTAATATCGATCGTCTTGTTGGGGGCGCGGGTGAAGAAACAATCATTGCTCGTGTTGGGGAAGGCATTGTTTCAACCATTGGATCGAGCGTGGATCATAAGAAAGTATTAGAAAATCCAGATACGATTTCGCAAACGGTTCTTTCTAAAGGCTTAGATTCCGGAACCGCTTTTGAGATTTTATCCATTGATATAGCGGATATTGATATTGGCAAAAATATTGGTGCGGCGTTACAAACCGATCAAGCGATGGCTGATAAAAATATTGCGCAAGCGAAAGCGGAAGAGCGCCGAGCTATGGCAGTCGCTAATGAGCAAGAAATGCTAGCCAAAGTACAGGAAATGCGCTCTAAAGTAGTGGAAGCAGAAGCACAAGTACCGCTAGCGATGGCCGATGCTCTACGCTCTGGGAAACTAGGCGTATTAGATTATGCGAATTTAACGAATGTGATGGCGGATACGTCGATGAGAGAATCCATTAGCAAATCGACCGATCCTCAATCAGGAGATGACTTACCGAATTCTAAAGGAGAGTAAGGATGGAAGATCTCTTAAAACATGTTCCTTTCCCAGTATGGATTATTGTTGTCGGCCTGATCTGGACCTTTATTAAAAAAATGAGTGGCAGCGATCCAGAAGACTCGTCAACAACGAAACAAAAAAAGAAAAAGAGTAAGAAAAAAAACGAGAACAAAAATAAAGAAGCAGAAACACGACCAGAAGAAGTCAGCATGCCACTTCCTATGATTGCTCACGAAAAAACGATTCTTCATGAAAGAAATCGCTATCGTGATCGAAGCACTGAGTTGACGGTAAGCGTAGATCGCAAGCAAGTAGTGCAGGCCATTGTCTGGTCTGAAATTCTTAGCAAACCACGCGCGTATCGTAAGAAAAACAATTAACTTTATACCCTTTCTTTAAAAGAACATGTCGCAGTTTCCTGTGATGTGTTCTTTTTTTTGTGGCGTTTATAAGAATCGCCTAACGACCTTCGTTCCTTTGTAAAAAGTGTGATAGCGCGCCTTCTTTTCTCATAGAAATAAAAGGAGAGGGGTGTTAGGAATGGGGAAGTGGAGACAACAGGTAACAAAATGGATGGTAGAGAAATTAGACCTCCCCGCGGATGCCATGATGGATCTGCCCCGCATCACGATGATCGGTCAACTTCATATTTATATTGAAAATCATCGTGGCGTTATTTCGTTTTCAAATGAACAATTAATGCTGCGCCTTAAAACGGGTTCTCTTGTTATTAAAGGACGTGATTTCGTGATAAAAACGATTTTGCCAGAGGAAATATTACTTGAGGGTGCGATTGACGGTGTTTATTATGAAACACCATCTTAATAAAAGGCCGTTGTTAGGGGGAAAGGTACATGAAAAAAGATTGGCTAGAGCCTGTGTCTAATCATGTGAAAGTAGAAGTGCGAGGAAAGCAGATTGAAACGTTTATGAATGCTTGCTTAGAAAAAAAGCTAGCAATTTGGGAGGTTCGTCGCACTTCGCCAGAAACGGTATCGCTTTGTTTTTATACGAAAGATTTAAAAAAGATTTCTGCGGTTTTAAAAAAGACAGGCTGTAAGCTGCGCTTTTTAGAAAAGATGGGCTGGGCTTTTTGGTTGCTACGCTTGTGGCGAAGAAATGGAATTGTGCTTGGAATACTTGCTTTTTTTGTTGCCGTCGTTCTCTTATCAAACATGGTTTGGAATATAAACGTCACTGGAGCAAATCCTAAAACAGAATACGAGCTAATTAAGGCTGCGAAAAAAATCGGTGTAACGAAAGGGAAATTTATTTTTCTGCTTCCCAATGTTCGTGAAATACAGCGCAGGCTAACGAATGAAATGGATAACGTTACGTGGATTGGTGTTGGCTTACACGGGACAACCTTTACGTTCCAAGTTGTTGAAAAAGATATTCCAAAACGAGAAAAAACAGCCTCTCCACGTCATTTAGTGGCAAAAAAAGATGCGGTGATCCATGATATGTTCGTTGAAAAAGGACAGCCCGTTGTATCGATCAATCAATATGTCTCTAAGGGCAGTCTGCTCGTTTCAGGTTATATTGGCAATGAACAGCATGCGGAGCTTGTTCCGGCAAAAGGGGTAGTCATGGGAGAAACGTGGTATACATCAAAGGTTTCTGTACCGCTTGTTACGCATTTTAATACGTATACAGGCCGCTCTTCCTCCCGTCATTTTTTGAACCTTTTTGGTGTTTCTATACCTGTTTGGGGCTTTAGCGAAGGCGATTATAAGCATAAGGAAGAAAGTGAAGATGAGACACCGTTAAAGTTTTGGAAGTGGACCATGCCACTTTCCTATGAGAAAAAACAGTATCGTGAAACAGATGGCGTAAAGCGAGAATATACGAAAGAAGAAGCGATTCTCGCTGGTAAAAAAATGGCGTACAAAGATGTCGCTAAACGGTTGCCGCCCGGATCAAAAATTATTGATGAAAAAATTTTGCGGATGACTGTTTCTAATGGTAAAGTTAATTTATCGATGCATTACCAAGTAATAGAAAATATTGCATCTGAGCAACCTATACCTATCCAACAAGGAGACTGAGTCGTTTGACAGAACCGATTAAATTACACCGCTTGCAACTCGAAAATCAAGCAGAAGCACAAGCCCTCTTTGGTCCAAATGACGCCTTTCTAACCATCATTGAGGAGAAGTGGGATGTTACGATTGTTTCGCGTGGAGAAGGCATTTCTGTCGCTGGCACTGCTGAACAAACACAAAAGGTCGAGGATGTGCTGTTAACGTTATTAACACTCATACGAGGCGGTATGCATCTTTCCCAACGTGACATTGTGTATGCCGTGCAATTAGCCGATCAAGATATGCTAGATGAAATGAAAGAACTGTATTCTGAAGAAATTACAACGAACGTGAAAGGCCGTCCGATTCGTGTAAAAACATTAGGGCAACGTCATTATGTATCCGCCATGCAAAAGCGCGATCTCGTTTTTGGGATTGGTCCAGCAGGTACAGGAAAGACGTATTTAGCCGTTGTGATGGCGGTTGCCGCCTTAAAAGAAGGACGCATTAAGAAAATCGTTCTAACGCGCCCAGCTGTCGAAGCGGGTGAAAGTTTAGGATTTTTACCGGGTGATTTAAAAGAAAAGGTCGATCCGTATTTACGACCGCTGTACGACGCGCTTCATGATTTATTAGGAGCAGAGCATACAGAGCGTCTCATTGAACGTGGGACGATTGAAATTGCCCCTCTTGCCTATATGAGAGGACGAACGCTTGATGAATGCTTTGTTATTCTTGATGAAGCACAAAATACAACGCCTGAGCAAATGAAAATGTTTTTAACGAGACTTGGTTTTGGCTCAAAAATGGTGATTACCGGTGATGTCACGCAAATTGACCTACCGCGGGGAAAAGAATCAGGTTTAAAAGTAGCAGAACGGACATTACAAGGTGTGCACGGCATTTCAATCATTGCATTGAAACAGTTAGACGTCGTTCGCCACCCACTTGTACAACGAATTATTGCCGCGTATGAGACGAGTGAGGAGAACTAGAGAAAAAGCGGGACGGGTTTTTTAACCTGAAAGCTTTTTCTTTTTTTTATAAGTACCTTCCATGTCCAGTTTTTGTTACTATAATAATGAGCAGAAACAAGCGGAGGTTATACAATTGACGAAGCAAAAACAGAAGGTGTTGAAGTGGAACCAAACTTCACCGAAACAGGCAAAGGTACTGTTATTTGTTTTATTAGGATGCATTGTGTATGCAATGCTCGTAAGTAACGTCCGACCAAATACGGTCGATGTGGAAACGTATTCTTATTCGCCTCGCGACATTCAATCACCGATCACGATTGAAATGAAGGAGGAAACACAGAAGAAGCAAGGTGAAGCGGCGGATCAAGTGGATAATATTTATTCGTACGATAAAAACAGTCCATTGACGCAAGCGACAAAGTCGAGTGATTTGTTTAAAGCGATTAAAAAAATTAACGAAACCGAAAAAAGTCACAAGGACAAAGAAGACACCCTTTCTCTTGACCAAAAAATTGAGCAAGTAAAAGGTCTTGTAGATAACGAAAAAATCTCCCCAGATGCGTATGAAGCACTCTTTAAGGCTTCTTCCAATGACTTGGATACCGCACGAGAATTCACCTCTTCTGTGATCAGTGAAACCGAAAGCAATAAGATTACGTTAGGACAGGTCGATGATTATCGCGAGCGCGCAGAAAATAAAATTCGCCAAAATTTAAAACTTCCTCGTGCGCTCATGAATGCGGTTGTAGAAATTACAAAAAATAATATTGTGTCAAATTATTTGTTAAATGTGGATGAAACAAAGGCCGCCAAACAAAAAGCCATCGATGAAACAGAGCCGGTTGTCATTAAAGAAGGCGAAATTATTGTTCGCAAAGGCGATGTTGTAACACCAGAGAAATTTAAACAACTGAAGCTTGTTGGTTTGCTAGATAAGGAAACGGGTTTTTATCCGTATACAGGATTATTTCTTTTTGTTCTGATTCTCATGGTCGGCTTGTATTATTTATTACAGGAGTCGCCAACAAAAGAACGGATCACGAAAAAAACGATGCTTCTGTATATCATTCTTGTCACCTTTACCCTCCTGTGCATGAAGCTTGTTAGCTTTGCCGATAAAATGGAGATTGATGGGATTTACTTTGTCGCACCATTTGCGGCAGGTGCCATGATGATTAAGATGTTGTTAGACGAACGAACCGCGATTATAAGCAGCTTCTTTTTTGCCTTATGCGCTAGCTTACTTTTTAATGAAGGCTCGACAGGCACCTTTAATTTTTCGCTAACCTTTTATGTGCTTGTTGGATGCTTATCAGGTGTTTTATTTTTAGGAAAGCGTCATTACAAAACACGGATCCTGAAAGCCGGTACATTTGTTGCCTTCGTTAATGTGTTGTGTATTTTAAGTATTTTATTTTTGCAAAACGCGAAGTACACGATCGGGCAAGTTGGCATTGAGCTTGGTCTTGGCTTATTATCTGGTTTTGTTTCAACGATTCTGGCACTTGGGTTAATGCCGATGTTAGAATCGTGGTTTCAAATTTTATCAACTACAAAGCTTATTGAGCTCTCGAATCCAAATCACCCTCTGTTGCGAAAGTTATTAATTGAAGCACCAGGGACGTATCATCACTCCATTATGGTTGCTAATTTAGCAGAAGCAGGCTGTGAATCGATTGGAGCTAATGGGTTGGTAGCAAGAGTCGGGGCGTACTATCATGATATTGGGAAAACGAAACGTCCGCACTTTTTTATTGAAAACCAAATGAACATGGAAAATCCGCACGACAAAATTGCGCCGCAACTATCGAGTACAATAATTATTGCTCATCCGTATGACGGCTCAAAAATGTTAAAAGAGTACAAGCTGCCCCAAGAAATTATCGATATTGCTGAGCAGCATCACGGTACGTCTTTGCTACGTTATTTTTACATTAAAGCAAAGGACCAATGCGGAAAAGAGATTCCTGAATCGGATTTCCGCTATCCGGGGCCGAAAGCCCAAAGTCGGGAATCGGCAGTAGTGGGCATTGCAGATGGAGTTGAGGCGGCTGTTCGCTCGCTTTCTAAACCAACGCCTGTAAAAATTGATGCGATTATTCGCAAAATCATTACGGAGCGACTAGAGGATGGTCAATTTGATGAATGTGAATTAACATTCAAAGAACTTGATACCGTCGCACAAACGCTAAGTGAGACGTTAAATGGAATTTTTCATTCGCGTATTGAATATCCAGAACAGCAATTGAAAAAGTAGGTGGAAAAAATGACGTTACACATTGATTTTACAGATGAAACAGAACAAGTAACCGCACAGCAAGAACAAGACGTTCGGAATCTCTTAGAAAAGGCAGCAGAAATGGAAGGCATTACGGGAGACGCTGAAGTATCGATTACCTTCGTGACGGATGAAGTGATTCATGAAATAAACAAGCAGTACCGCGATAAAGACCGGGCAACCGATGTTATTTCATTTGCGATGGAAGAAATGGGAGAAGGAGAGCTTGAAATTTCTGGTGCAGATCTGCCACGCATCTTAGGTGACATTATCATCTCCCTTGATACGGCGAAAGAACAGGCTGAGGAATACGGTCATTCGCTTTCAAGGGAAATTGGATTTTTAACGCTTCATGGCTTTTTGCATCTGCTCGGTTATGATCATATGACAGAAGAAGATGAAAAAGAAATGTTCGGTCGTCAAGACGAAATACTGCAAGCATTCGGCTTAGCGCGGTAAGCTTCATGCATAAGCGAATGCATCGCTTTAAGCAAAGCTTCCTTCATGCGGCACGCGGAATTAAAACCGCGTTCCAAGGCGAGCAAAATATTTTTATTCATGTAGGAGTGGGTATTCTTGTTACCCTAGTGGCAATGTTTCTCCACTTTTCTGCAGAAAAAATGGCGCTCCTTTTGCTTGTAATTGGTGGAGTGATTGCCTTAGAAATCGTGAATACGGCGATTGAACATCTTGTTGACTTAGTAACAGAGGAGTATCATCCGTTAGCAAAAAAGGTAAAAGACCTCGCTTCGGGAGCGGTTTTGGTTTTTTGTGCAATTGCTGTTATAATCGGATTACTCCTATTTTTACACCCGATTGCTTCTTTACTGCATTAGATGAATGTACAAGTGTTGATCATAGATAAGGAAAAGGAGGCGGCTATACAATGGACAAGAAACAGCTTATTGAAGAAGCGCTTACAGCAAGAACGTTTGCTTATGTTCCCTATTCCAAGTTTCCCGTCGGTGCGGCTTTATTAAGTAATGATGGGAAGGTTTATCGCGGAGCGAACATAGAGAATGCAGCTTATCCTATGACGAACTGTGCGGAACGGACGGCGCTTTATAAAGCGGTGTCTGAAGGAGATACACAGTTTGTTGCGATTGCTGTTACAGCGGATACCGATCGACCGGTTCCACCATGTGGTGCTTGTCGGCAAGTATTGTCAGAGCTTTGTCCGCCGCAAATGAAGGTTTATTTAAGTAATTTAAAAGGAGATATTCAGGAAACGACTGTGGAAGCATTGCTTCCGGGCGCGTTTTCACCGGGGGATTTACATGAATAAAACAGGTTTCAAATCAGGCTTCGTCTCCATCATCGGTCGACCGAATGTTGGAAAATCAACATTGTTAAATCATATTATCGGTCAGAAGATTGCCATCATGAGTGACAAGCCTCAAACAACACGTAATAAAATTCAAGGCGTTTACACAACAGAAGATGCACAAGTTGTCTTTATTGATACACCTGGCATTCATAAACCGAAGCATCGCTTAGGCGACTTTATGACGAAGATTGCCCAACAAACGCTTCGTGAAGTGGATTTAATACTGTTTGTTGTGAATGCAGAGGAAGGCTATGGTCGAGGCGATCAGTTTATTATTGATAAGCTTGAGCAAATCGATCAGCCTGTCTTTTTAGTAATCAACAAAATTGATACGATTACGCCAGATAAGCTGTTTCCATTGATCGAGTTTTATTCGTCAAAAATCAATGTGCAGGAAGTGATTCCGATTTCCGCGCTTCAAGGAAATAACGTGAACACGCTCATGACGCAAATAACGAATTATTTAGAAGAGGGACCGCAATATTATCCGGAAGATCAAGTAACTGATCATCCAGAGCGCTTTATTGCAGGCGAACTCATTCGGGAAAAAGTGCTTCACTTAACACGAGAAGAAGTGCCTCATTCCATTGCTGTTGTCATTGAAGAAATGAAAACACGCGAAGAGCGTAATGTGGTGTTTATTCATGCCACGGTGATCGTTGAACGAAAATCACAAAAAGGCATTATTATCGGTAAGCAAGGATCGATGCTGAAGGAAATTGGGAAGCGAGCACGTACAGATATTGAAAACTTATTAGGGTCCAAAGTGTTTTTGGAATTGTTCGTAAAAGTCCAAAACGATTGGCGCAACAAGCTCAGTAACTTAAAAGAGTTTGGCTTTAATGAGGATGAATATTAAACTTCCAATTTTTCCTTCACATGAAAAGTAAAAGGAAGGTAACCATAAGGACAAGAAGTTAAAAAAACAACGTGAAAGGTGGAACGGTCCATGAAAGAATTTACCTGGAAGGTATTTTGTGAAACGGGCAATATTGATACCTATTTGTTGTTTAAAGAACTAGAAGGAGACGTTGTAGCTCAAAGTGATCAACCTGATTTCTTTACAGGGCTCGATGCTCCCATCCAATAAGGTGCCTTCAATTATAAAACCTGGTGGTGGGATTAATGCTACAAAAGGTTGAAGGAATTGTGATTCGTAAAGTAGATTACGGCGAAAGCAATGTAATACTAACGCTTTTTACGAGAGAAAACGGAAAAATTGGCGTAATGGCAAGAGGGGCGAAAAAACCAAAAAGTCGCCTCTCTTCTGTTGCGCAGCTTTTTACATACGGCTATTTTGTGTATCAAAAAAACCGCGGATTAGGGTCGCTCAATCAAGGCGAAATCATTGATTCGTTTCGAGGCATTAAAGAAGACTTATTTAAGACGGCGTATTGTGCCTACATGGTTGAATTTTTAGATAAAGTAACTGAAGAAAATGGCCCAAATCCCTATTTATTTGAGCACTTACATCAATCGTTTCATCTTCTTGATGAAGGCGTCGATCCGGAAGTCATTCTCTCTATTTTTGAAATGAAAATGCTCGTGCAAGCGGGGATTGGCCCGCAAGTAAATCGCTGTGTTCATTGTGGACGAACGGAAGGTACGTTTTCGTTTTCCATGAGAGAAGGCGGCTTTCTTTGTGAGCGCTGCCTAGCGATCGATCCCAATGTGTTACCGCTAACACCGGCAGCCGCGCGTTTGTTGCATTTGTTTTATCACTTTGATTTGCAGCGTTTAGGAAACGTAACGCTTAAACAATCAACGAAAGATGAGATCCGTACCGTGCTCTCGATGTACATTGAAGAGTTTTCGGGCATCTATTTTAAATCTAAAAAATTTCTCAATCAATTAAGCAAATTTCAATAAAAAGAAAGAATTAGTAGATTTTTTTTCGTTTGAACCCTTAATTAGTATATAATGTTTAATTAAGAGTATGTCACATTTAACATATGCTAAGGTGGTGGGAACAATCGAACTGAACAAACGGCAAGAGACAATCTTACAAATTGTAAAAGATCATGGACCAATTACAGGAGAACATATTGCAGATCGTCTTCATTTAACGAGAGCGACGCTACGCCCCGATCTAGCAATTTTAACGATGGCGGGGTATTTGGATGCTCGCCCGCGCGTCGGTTATTTTTACACGGGAAAAACAGGCTCACAAGCGCTCACAGAAAAGATTAAGAAAATTCAAGTGCATGAATTTTCATCCATTCCAGTTGTTGTCTCTGAATCTTCAACAGTGTACGAAGCCATTTGTACGATGTTTTTGGAAGATGTAGGAACGTTATTTATTGTGAACAAGCAAGCGCACCTCGTAGGTGTTGTTTCAAGAAAAGATTTGCTGCGGGCAAGCATGGGCCAGCAAGATTTAAATGCAATGCCAATTAATATTATTATGACGCGCATGCCGAATATTACGTTTTGTCTGAAAGAGGATTACTTATTCGATGTCGCGCAAATTTTAATACAGAAGCAAATTGATGGCCTTCCTGTCGTGAAAAAGTCCGAACAGGATGATGGGTTTGAGGTCATTGGTAGAATTACAAAAACGAATATTACGAAAGCGTTCGTTGAACTTGCAAAAGACGAGATGATTATTTGATGGATATACACAGGAGGTAGAAATGTCAGTTCTTAGAAAACGTCCGGTGGTTTACATAGTATCTGATTCGGTTGGGGAAACAGCAGAACTCGTTGTGAAAGCAGCAGCGAGTCAATTTAATTCAGCGGCACTTGAACTAAAACGCGTTCCTTATGTTGAAGATAAAGAGACGATTAAAGAAGTCGTAGCACTCGCAAAAGAGCAAGAAGCACTCATTGCCTTTACGCTCGTGATCCCTGAAATGAAAGACTGTTTGCTTGAAGAAGCGGCGGCTAGCCAGGTGGTGGCCATTGATATTATCGGACCGATGATGACGAACTTGCAAGGCTTGCTTCAACAAGTGCCACGATATGAGCCTGGCATTGTTCATCAATTGGATGATGATTATTTCCGAAAAGTAGAGGCGATTGAATTTGCTGTCAAATATGATGATGGTCGCGATCCTCGGGGGATTTTAAAAGCGGACATCGTATTGATTGGTGTTTCGAGAACATCCAAAACGCCGCTCTCTCAATATTTAGCGCACAAGCGTTTGAAGGTGGCTAATGTGCCGCTCGTTCCTGAAGTAGAACCACCGGAAGAGCTGTTTAAAGTATCGCCACGAAAATGTTTTGGCTTAGGGATTACGGCGGAAAAGTTAAATGATATTCGCAAAGAACGCCTCATGGCTCTTGGTTTAAATGCGGAAGCAAACTATGCCAACATGAACCGCATTCATCAAGAATTGGCGTACTTTGATGCAATCGTTAAAAAAATTGGGTGTCGGGTCGTAGATGTTTCCAACAAAGCGGTAGAAGAATCAGCGAATCATATTTACAACATTTACATCGGAAAAAGCTATCGTTAATGGCTGACTGTAGCTGGTCAACGAAGAAATCGTGCGGATAAAGAGAGATTCGCACGATTTTTTACGGGCATTTTTTCTAGCTTTATTCATAGTTTTTAGTTATAATATAAAATTGTGATTAAAAGTTATAAAGTACACCTAGAATAAGGTTAGAAATGAATGGATCCGCGTGTTTTGTAATCATTTGTTAAAGAAAAACAACGTTTAAAAACAAAATGAGGTTTTCTTCGACAGAATGTGTTTAGGAGAAGGAATCTTATGGAGGATGTAGAAATCTACAATATGTCTGATTCTATAAGGAAAGTATGGGTGGATGGCGACGCTTGTCCAGGCCCTATTAAACGAGCGATTATCGAACAATGTCGGGAAATGTCGTTGCTTGTATCATTTGTTATTTCTTATGCACACTTTACAGAGCCAGAACAGGGGATAGAATGGGTAGTCGTTGATTCGGAGGCGGAAGCGGTTGATTTGTATGTGATGAATCACAGTGCTTCTGGTGATGTTGCTGTTACGCAAGATTATGGATTAGCGAGCATTCTCATGAAAAAAGGCGTTACAGTTATTCATCCTCGCGGGTACATGTATAGTGAAGAAGAAATGGATCGCTTGTTATTTGAGCGGTACTTGTCGGGAAAGGAGCGGCGAGCCGGCCATCGAACGAAAGGTCCCGCTAAGTTTTTAACAAGTGATGTAGAGCGTTTTTGCAAGCAATTTAAAAAAATCGTCGAATGTTGAAGGATTTTACGGAAAGATAACGAAATACTATACCCTGTGTGATTTTTTTCACAGCTGGGAATGTAAATAAAGTGGTGTTGACCATGGAAAGAATTCCAGAGGAACTGATTGAAAAGGTTCGTTCGTCACAAGATATTGTTGATTTGATTGGTGACTATGTATCTTTGAAAAAGCAAGGGCGCAACTATTTTGGACTCTGTCCATTTCATGGTGAGAAATCCCCTTCTTTTTCTGTATCTCCTGAAAAACAAATTTATCATTGCTTCGGCTGTGGAGCTGGTGGAAATGCCTTTTCCTTCTTAATGAACATAGAAGGCTTTTCGTTCTTAGAAGCCGTTCAACAGATTGCTTCTAAAACCGGTATTAGCTTGCCACAGCTACAACAACAGCCATCCGGTAAGAAAGCCGATGATAAAGTCGCAATGATGGAGGCTCATGAGCTATTGGCTAAGTTGTATCATCATTGTCTTGTCAATACAGCGCAAGGAGCCAAAGCATTGCAATATTTGAAAAATCGGGGATTTGACGAAGAAACAATTGCTCGGTTTCAAATTGGTTATGCGCCAAATTCATGGGATACAGCAACGAGCTTTCTCATGCGTCGTAATGTGCCGCTAGAACTTTGTATGCAGGCAGGATTGCTAGGCAAGCGAGAGTTTGATGGCAAATATTTCGATCGATTTCGAGACCGTATTATGTTTCCGATTTGGGATCGAAACGGTAAAACAATTGGTTTTGGGGGACGCATACTTGATGAAGGCGAACCCAAATATTTAAACAGCCCAGAAACGCTCATTTTTAACAAAGGTTCGAATCTATATGGCATGCACCTGGCAAGACCTAACATGCGCAAGAAACAACAAGCAGTCTTGTTTGAAGGCTATGTAGATACGATCGCGGCTTGGCGAGCAGGCGTAACAAACGGTGTGGCTACGTTAGGAACGTCGCTTACAGACGATCAAGCCAAACTTCTTAAACGAAACGTCGCATCGATTGTCATTTGCTATGACTCCGATCAGGCAGGAATCGAAGCAACCTTTCGAGCATCTAGTATTTTAGCAAAAGCAGAGTGCAACGTAAAAATTGCACAAATGCCAGATGGACTTGATCCCGATGACTATATCCAAAAATTTGGTGCAGAGAAGTTTAACAGGGATGTAATAGGGGCAAGTTTAACCGTAATGGCATTTAAAATCCAATATTTCCGCCGAGGGAAAAACCTTAACGATGAAGGAGAACGCATGCTCTATATCGAAGAGGTAGTGAAAGAAATTAGCTTGCTCAAAAATGCAGTGGAGAAAGACCACTATTTGCGACAGCTTGCTGATGAATTCAATCTCTCGCTGGAAGCGCTGAAACAGCAGCAGTTTCAAATAAACAAGCAACAGAAGCAAAAGCAAAAAAAGGATAATGTTGATACAAACAGGAATAATAAACCTAGAAGTATAACGTATTTAAACAAGCCACTTTTGCCGGCTCACCAAAATGCCGAGCGAATTTTGCTAGCGCATATGCTCAAGAATGCAGATACTGCCATCTCGGTGCAAGAGTTGCTTGGTGCAGGCTTTAACATTGAAGAATATCGTGCGATTGCAGCGTATTTATATGCCTTCTATGAAGAAGGAAATGTGCCAAATGCTGGGTTGTTACTGCAACGCATTGAAGACGAAAAGTTAAAGCGCATCGTTTCGGAACTAGCCATGCTGACTGTGAATGATGATCTTTCCGAAAAGGAAATGAGTGATTATATAAGAAGAATCGCTGACTATCCGAGGTATCTTGAGATTCAGGAAAAGGAAAAGCGCAAGAAGGAAGCAGAACGCGGGCAAGACTTTGCGAAAGCAGCCCAAATAGCAATGGAGATACTTCAAATGAAAAAGGAATTAAAAGGTTCATAATTTTTTTTCTGAAGTGTGGAAGGAGGGGATCGAATGGCTGAGAAACCCAATCGTCGCGAGACGGAAGGCGAATTAACCATCGATCAAGTAAAAGAGCAATTAGTTGAAGTAGGTAAAAAGAACGGGGTGCTCACTTACTCAGTTATCACGAATAAATTAGCCCCATTTGAACAAGATTCGGAACAGATGGATGAGTTCTATAATTTTCTTGAAGAACAAGGGGTCGACGTATCAGATGATACAGATGATGACAGTGAAGAGGAACCGAAGTTTGTAGCAGGAAAAGAAGAAGAAGAAGAATTCGATCTTAATGATTTAAGCGTTCCTCCTGGGGTTAAGATTAACGACCCTGTCCGCATGTATTTAAAAGAAATCGGACGTGTTGACCTACTATCAGCTGAAGAAGAGATTTCTCTTGCTAAGCGTATTGAAGAAGGCGATGAAGAGGCGAAACGTCGACTTGCAGAAGCAAACTTACGTCTCGTTGTAAGTATTGCCAAGCGTTATGTTGGTCGTGGCATGCTCTTCTTGGATCTGATTCAAGAAGGAAACATGGGTCTTATTAAAGCGGTTGAAAAATTTGATTACCGCAAAGGGTATAAATTTAGTACGTATGCAACGTGGTGGATTCGCCAAGCGATTACACGTGCGATTGCTGACCAAGCGCGTACCATTCGTATTCCAGTTCATATGGTTGAAACGATTAATAAATTAATTCGTGTTCAACGTCAGTTACTTCAAGATCTTGGTCGCGAGCCGTCACCGGAAGAAATCGGTGCTGAAATGGAACTGACGCCGGATAAAGTTCGTGAAATTTTAAAAATTGCTCAAGAGCCTGTGTCTTTAGAAACACCGATTGGTGAAGAAGATGATTCACACCTTGGTGATTTCATTGAAGACCAAGATGCGCTAGCGCCATCGGAAGCAGCGGCTTATGAGTTGTTAAAAGAACAACTTGAAGATGTGCTTGATACGTTAACGGATCGTGAAGAAAACGTGCTTCGTTTGCGTTTCGGTCTTGATGATGGACGTACGCGTACTCTTGAAGAAGTAGGGAAAGTATTTGGCGTTACTCGTGAACGTATTCGTCAAATTGAAGCGAAAGCTTTACGTAAGCTCCGCCACCCAAGCCGTAGTAAACGACTAAAGGATTTCCTCGAATAGAAACCATATGAGAAAGCCTGCCTTTGTGCAGGCTTTTTTGTCGTGAAAAAAGGGTGCATTTTGTCGTAATTTCTGTTAAGATCAAACATATTTTCCAAGTATTTTAATTGTACTAGAAAACGTTAGGTGAATGCAAATCGTCTCAGAAAATAATCCTTAAAAAGGAAAGAGTAGAAAAAAATAAAAATGTTAATGTTGTAAAAATTCTGGCTTTATATCTATAATAAACTTGAAAGCGATTACACACAATGGAGAAATTTAACAAAAAGGTGGGGTCATCCATGAACTACGCATTAACAGATGAACAGGCAATGATTCAAAAGATGATGAAAGAGTTTGCTGATGAGGAAGTCGCGCCAGGAGCAGAACAACGAGACAAGGACAAAGCATTTCCACTTGAAATTTTTAAAAAATTAGGGAAGCTTGGCATCATGGGATTGCCGTTTCCTGAACAATATGGAGGTGGAGGAGCGGACACGATTTCATTTGCCATCGCTGTTGAAGAATTAAGCCGCGCTTGTGGCTCAACAGGGATTACGTATTCAGCTCACGTCTCTTTAGGAGGAGCACCTCTTTATTTGTTTGGTACAGAAGAACAAAAAGAAAAATATTTAGTTCCGATTTGTACAGGAGAATCGTTTGGTGCGTTCGGATTGACGGAGCCAAATGCTGGTTCTGATGCGGGTGGAACACAAACGACTGCAAAGCTAGAAGGCGATCAGTGGGTCATTAATGGTAGCAAATGTTACATTACGAATGCGAGCTATGCGAAGCATTTGGCGCTAACAGCCATTACAGGAAATGAGCATGGCAAAAAAGAAATTAGTGCGATTATCGTTCCAACCGATGCAAAAGGTTTTACCGTTATCGATAATTACGAAAAGCTTGGTCTTCATTCTTCAAACACGACAGAGCTCGTTATTGATGGGGTGACAGTGCCGAAAGAGAACCTACTAGGCAAGCAAGGAGAAGGCTTTAAGCAATTTTTAATTACGCTTGATGGTGGCCGTATTGGTATTGGAGCGATGGCGGTCGGGATTGCACAAGCTGCTTATGATCGAGCACTTGCTTATGCCAATGAGCGGAAGCAATTCGGTTCTACCCTATCAAAATTCCAAGCCATTCAATTTAAACTTGCAGATATGGCCATGAAAATTGAGCTTGCTAGGAACATGGTGTATAAAGCAGCCTGGTTAAAGGATCAAGGCAAGAAATTCTCAAAAGAAGCGGCAATGGCTAAGTTATATGCATCCGAGTCATGCATGCAAATTTGCTCAGAAGCCGTACAAATTCATGGTGGATACGGTTATATGCGCGATTACCAAGTGGAACGTTTCTTTAGAGATGCTAAGCTTACTGAAATTGGTGAAGGTACATCAGAAGTACAACGCATGGTCATTGCACGAGAAATTGGCTGTTAATACACTGAATATGGGGTGAGCAGTAGATGGAACGTCCAATAACGATTGGAGCGCGGTTAAAAGAACAAGTGGATGCTTACGGTCACAAGGAAGCGGTTGTGTATAGCAAAGAGAACATTCGCTATACGTATGAGGCTTTTTATAAAGCGACAGAAGCGGTTGCAAAGGGCTTGCTGGCTGCTGGTATTCAAAAGGGGGACCACATTGCTGTATGGGCAACAAATGTCCCTGAGTGGGTGTTGTTGCAGTTTGGTTCTGCTCGCATCGGTGCGGTTCTTGTTACCGTGAATACAAGCTATCAGCAAGCAGAGTTAGAATATCTACTAAAACAATCGGATACGAAAATGCTGTTCTTAATCGATGGCTATAGGGACGCATCCTATGTTGAAATGGCTCAAGAAGTTATGCGAAAGAAGGAGCAATTTCCACTCCTTGAATCTTTTGTACACATTGGGCCACAATCACCCCAAAACATGATGAGTTGGGATCACCTGTTGCTCAATGGAGCGAACATTACGGATGAAACGTTATACACCATTGAACAATCACTGGATCCTGATGATGTTATTAATATGCAATATACGTCTGGGACGACAGGCTTTCCAAAAGGCGTCATGCTCACGCATAACAACGTGTTAGGCAATGCCGAGCGCCTTGCCGAAGCGATGAAGCTAACAGCAGAAGATTCGTTATGTATACCAGTGCCGTTTTTTCATTGTTTTGGTTGTGTCATTGGTACGCTAACGGCCATGACGGCAGGCGCAACAATGGTGCCAATCGTTCAATTTAACCCAAGAGACGTGTTGCAAACGGTTGAAAAAGAGAAGTGTACGGCCCTTCATGGCGTGCCGACGATGTTTATTGCCGAGCTGAACGATGAGCAGTTTTCACAATTTGATTTATCGTCACTCCGCACAGGTGTAATGGCTGGTTCTACATGTCCGATTGAAGTTATGAAAAAGGTCATTAATGCCATGGGAATGTCGGAAATTACCATCGCCTATGGACAAACGGAAACTTCACCAGTGTTTACCCAAACAAGACCAGAAGATCCTATTGAAAAACGGGTGAAAACGGTTGGTAAGAAACATCCTGGTGTGGAGATTAAAGTCGTTGATCCGGTAACAAATGAAGAAGTGGCCATTGGACAGCCTGGTGAGCTTTGTACGCGTGGCTATCATGTGATGAAAGGCTATTACAAGATGCCAGACGCGACGATGGCAGCCATTGATCAAGAAGGTTGGTTGCATACGGGAGATTTAGCGGTTATGGATGAGGACGGTTATGTCACGATTACGGGCCGTTTAAAAGATATGATTATTCGAGGTGGCGAGAACATTTATCCTCGTGAGGTGGAAGAATTTTTATACAGCCATCCAGCCATTCTCGATGTACAAGTCATCGGTGTGCCTGATGAGAAATATGGCGAAAAAGTAGCGGCTAGCATTCGGTTGAAAGAAGGAAAACAGGTGAGTGCTGAAGAAATCATAACGTATTGCACGGGTCAAATCGCCAAGTTTAAAATTCCGGAATATATTTTTTTCGTCAAAGAGTACCCAATGACTGCGTCTGGAAAAATTCAAAAATACAAATTACGAGAAGAAGCTCGCCAATTGATTTCACGCACAAAGGGAATCATGAGCTGATCGTCCGCTCCCTAGCGGACGATTTCCTATTTACCATGCGTTCTAAAGGAGAATTGTGTAACTTTTCCTTTCCTTCCCTATGATTTTCAAGTAAAATAAGAAATGGATTGTTAACAATTACATAAGAAGGCAAAAATGTACATCCATTGTAGAACAGATAAAGGAGGAACTGTTATGAAACGTAATCCGCTAATTCCTTTTGCATTTACTGCAGTGATCGGCATTATTCTCATCATCGGCATTTCATTTTGGGGCATACATAAACAAGACGAAGCAAAGAAAGCAAAGGAACAAGCTGCACTAAATCCAGATGCTATCTTTAAAAAGAACTGCGCTTCTTGTCATGGCGAGAAGCTTGAAGGAAAAGTAGGGCCTAACTTACAAAAAGCTGGCGCTAAACTTTCAAAAGCAGACATCTCTAACATTATTAAAAATGGTAAAGGTGGCAAAATGCCCGCTGGTGTTGTAAAAGGTGAAGAAGCACAAATTATCGCTAAATGGTTATCAGAGAAAAAATAAGCAGTGTAAAGCTGACTGAACGTCTTCGCATTCATGCGAATTCACTCAGTCAGCTTTGCTTTTTTCTTAAGAGCCTGTTAATAATAGAAGAGAGAAAAACATTGATTATAGGTGGATTGAAATGAAAAGAGATAATTTATCACAACGATTACAAACCGTAGCAGATTTCGTACCGTCAGGCGTCGTGTTGGCCGACATCGGTTCGGATCATGCGTACTTACCATGTTACTTAATGCTTCAAGGCAAGCTAGCAAAAGGTGTCGCTGGTGAAGTAAATGATGGACCTTATCACTCTGCGCTTAAGGAAGTGAAAGAAGCCGGCTTTGAAGAAAGCATTGCTGTCCGTAAAGGAGATGGCTTGGCTGTTATACGGGAAAACGAAGTAGACGTTGTTACGATTTGTGGAATGGGTGGTCAATTGATTACGAGCATTCTTGAAGCTGGTAAAGATCAGCTTGTAGGCGTATCGCGTTTAATTTTACAACCGAATGTAGGTGGCGAAACAATTCGCAAATGGTTGCATAGAGAAGGATGGACATTAGTAGCGGAACGCATTATGAAAGAAGACGGTAAGATCTATGAAGTGCTCGTTGCTGATTTCGGTCAAGATGGGACGCTTTATGAGGAAAATGCTGCGCAAAAATTATTGCTTGGTCCTTATTTAATGCAAGAAAAAAACGATGCCTTTCGGGAAAAGTGGACGTTAGAAATGGAACAATGGACACGCATACTACAGCAAATGAAAGACGGGCGTTCAGCAGAGATTGAAGAACGAAAGCAAGTCATTACGAAGAAAATCGCAGCGGTTCAGGAGGTTCTCGCATGACAAAGTATGCATACGGACATCAGGTTATCGGCGAGCTTCACAAGCTAGCGCCAAAGCACCTAGCCTATGAAGGCGATCCAATTGGTTTACAAGTAGGAAATTTAGCGCTTCCGGTGGAAAAGGTGATGGTCGTATTAGATGTATTGGAGCCTGTTGTTGATGAGGCCATTGCAAAAGGTGTGCAACTTATTATTGCGCATCATCCCATGATTTATCGACCGCTAAAAAACATTGATACTGCCACTTCGCAAGGGCGGATGATTGAGAAGCTGCTTCGTCATAACATTACTGTTTATGCGGCGCATACAAACTTAGACATCGCTAAAGGTGGCGTGAATGATTGGTTAGCAGAGGCCTTGCACTTAGAGCAAACGTCTCTTTTACAAGTTACGGCTAAAGAGACGTTGTATAAGCTCGCTGTCTATGTGCCAACAACGCATGTAGAAGAGGTAAAAGAAGCGCTGGCAGCCGCTGGAGCAGGTCATATTGGTGACTATAGTCATTGCACCTTTAGTAGTGAGGGAACCGGTACCTTTAAGCCGTTAGAAGGAAGTCAGCCTTTTCTTGGTTCACAAGGAGACATTGAACACGTGCGTGAAGTGAAATTAGAAACGGTTTTGCCTTCTAATAGATTATCGCGTGTGCTTTCCGCAATGCATAACGTTCATCCGTATGAAGAGGTAGCGTATGATGTGTATGAGTTGCAAAACGAGCACAAAACGTATGGCATCGGTATTGTAGGAACACTTCATGAAGCACTGTCATTTGACGCTTTTATTCAACATGTAAAAGGCACGTTAGGCGTTGCTTCTTTACGCGCTGTAAAAGGACACGATCGCCTTATAAAAAAAGTAGCTGTCGTCGGTGGTGATGGTAATAAATTTATTCATGCCGCGCTCGCTAAGGGAGCGGATGTACTTGTGACGGGTGACCTTTATTATCATACAGCGCATGATGCGCAATATGCCGGCTTATCGGTCGTTGATCCAGGTCATCACATTGAAAAAATTATGAAACCGCGCTTGTGCGAGTATTTACAAAAAGCATTAGCAGGGCATTACGCGACGGAAGTGATGGCTTCAACGCAGTCGACGGATCCTTTTACGTTTCATTAAAAAAACGATGGTTTGTGACGCTAGCTACAGCGTTACAACCATCGTTTTTTTTATTTATTTTGTTTTTACTTTTGGGAGAATTTTATTTAAGGCAACTTTTCGTTCTTTCGCCCATGTTTCTTGATCTTGTTCGTCGTATTGCTCTAAAAACGTAATCACTTCTTTTGTAATCGGCGTTGGTGTGGAAGCACCAGAAGTAACACCAACCGTTTGTACGCCTTTTAGCCACTCTAAATCAATTTCGGTTACATCGGCAATACGAAAGGCGCGCGTACCAGCAATTTCTTGTGAGACTTGAGCAAGGCGATTGGAATTATTACTTTTTGGATCGCCGACAACGAGCACAAGATCACACTCTTTTGCTTGCTCAGCAACCGCTTCTTGACGTACTTGCGTGGCTAGACAGATTTCTTTGTGCACTTCCGCATGCGGATATTTAAGCAGCAATTGCTTAATGATCTCAGCAACGTCCCATTGGCTCATCGTCGTTTGATTGGTAATGAGAATTTTTTCATTGGAAAGCGCTAGTTCTTCAATGTCTTCTGTTTTCTCAATCAGATGAACCGCATGTGGCGCAATACCAATCGCTCCCTCAGGCTCTGGGTGCCCTTTTTTACCAATATAAATGACTTGATAGCCTTGTTGATCTTTTTCGCGAATTAAATCATGTGTTTTCGTTACATCAGGACATGTGGCGTCAATTTCAATGAGCCCTTTTTCATGAGCGATGCGCCGAACTTCCGGAGAAACACCGTGAGCTGTATAAATAACGGTTCCTTGCTCGATGTCTCGAATAATATCGAGTCGGCTTTTTCCGTCAAGTGTAATAATTCCTTCTTCTTCAAAAGCATCTGTTACGTGTTTATTATGAACGATCATGCCGAGAATGTAGATTGGTCTCGGTAACGTTGGATCTTTCGCCGCCTGTCTTGCTAATACCATAGCATCCACGACACCATAGCAATAACCTCGAGGAGATATTCTTACAACTTTCATTTCCATCTCTCCCTTGCTGTAATACAGTTACTAACCATTATCATTATAAAGGAGAGTGGGGCAGAACTCAATGAACTTACCCTTAGATGAACAGCTTAGGTGGTGGTTGAATGCGGCGAGATAGGCCTGAAACGTATTCTTCTTCACTTGCAGCAAGTAGTTCCACCGGTTCAGGAATGTCTTCGGTCGTTGTGTGTGCTTCAATGGCGTGCAGTGGCTGTTTATTTTTCTCAAATGTTTGGGCGGCGTTTTCTCGCTTTTTCTTCTTCGCTTTTTCTGCGGCTGGGCCGACAATCATTTTTGATTCTTGAATCGGTAAATACGCTAAATCACTGCTTTCGAGAACAAAGGATTCATCCACATTCTCCGTTTCAATTTCAATCATTACAGCAGGAACGTCTTCTTCGCTGCCTTTTCGTTTTCGTTTCGGCCGTCGCGATTCGGTGCGTTTGCTCGCTTGCTTTTTCTCAGCTGTCTCAGCTGTCTCTGTTGTCTCTTCCTTTGCGTCGCGTTTTTCGATCCGCGCTTCTTTCTTTTCTTTCAGATTACGATTTGTGTTTTCTTTAAAATCCTTCAATGAGCGCATCATATCAGGTAAATTTTTGACCATGGGTCCATATTGCTTAACCATCGGGCCCATTGTTTCGGCTACTTGCATCATTTTTTGGACATTTTCAACAATCGACAGCATATTAAACGGCGAACGGCTGGCAGTGCTTGGTACGTTCGGCATAGAACGAAAGGAAGAGCCGGGATTAAACCGTGGCGGACCGGACATCCCGCTAGACCGTCTATGACCAGGTCCAATTGGGGGATACTGATTCATAAGAGAACCTCCTTCCTAAAAAAATGCTTCTCTAAAAGAATATGAAGAAGTTCTAGAAAACGTGTGTCATTGACTAGAGAAATAGAAGAGTCTAGGATTGCCCATAGCTTATTTGTGGGACTTCCTCTATAATACGTAAAGTAGGCAATTACAAAGGATAAAAGTAAGGTGATGAAAAAATGACTAAAAAAACAACGTTTGACCGTTTGAACATACAACCATTTTTAATTGAGGCACTCGTAGAACAAGGCTTTAAAAAACCGACCGATATTCAAGAACGTGTCGTTCCCGGCATTTTAAATGGCTATGATATTATTGGTCAATCCCAAACAGGATCAGGAAAAACGATGGCGTTTTTGCTGCCGATTTTAAACAAGATTGATGCTACAAAAAATGAAATCCAAGCAGTAATTACAGCTCCAACCCGTGAGCTAGCTCAACAAATCTTCCAAGAGTATGAAAAGCTTGCTGCTTATTTTCCAGAAGAAGCTCCGATTACAGCGAAAACAGTTGTCGGTGGAACCGATCGTAAACGCATGGCGGATCGCTTGAAAAATCCACCTCATCTAATTATTGGAACACCTGGGCGCATTAATGACCTTGTGAAAAATGAAGGTCTTAACATTTATAGTGCCACAACACTCGTTGTCGATGAAGCAGATCAAATGCTTGATATGGGCTTTATTGAAGATGTGGATCAACTTGCTTCTCGCATGGCGGAAACGATTCAAATGCTTGTCTTCTCGGCAACCATTCCAGAAAAGTTACAGCCATTCTTAAAGAAATACATGAATCAGCCACGTCACGTGCACGTAAGTCCAGAACAGACGACAGCCAAAGAAATTAAGCATGTGCTTATTCCGTTGAAACATAAAGATAAAACGAAACTGCTCATCGAAGTGGCAAAAGCGTACAATCCTTACTTATGCTTAATTTTCGTTAATACGAAGAAAATGGCTGATGAAGTAAGCGATGCAATGAGCACGGCTGGCTTAAATGTGCAACGCTTGCATGGCGACATTCAGCCGCGTGAACGTAAAAGCATTATGAAACGCATTCAAAAAGCTGAATATCAATATGTGGTTGCAACGGACCTAGCGGCGCGCGGCATTGATATTAAAGGGATTAGCCATATCATTAACTATGAGCTACCAAAAGACTTGGATTACTATATTCACCGCACAGGGCGTACAGGTCGTGCTGGGATGACAGGAATTGCAGCAACAATTATTGAGCCAAGTGATCAGCTTGCGCTTCAAAAACTACAACAACGTAAAATTCCTTTCGTTCAAGAAGAATGGCGCAATGGTGAGTGGAAAGAAGTAGCTGTGCGCGCGCGTAAAAAGCCAGCGCCAGCGAAAGAAGGAAGCAAGGCAGACGGGTTAAAGCCGAAGAAAGTAAAGCCTGGGTATAAAAAGAAATGGGCAGAAGAAAAACGCCGCATGGAAAAACAACAACGTCGTAGAAACAAATAACGTAGAGGGGGAGTACGCATGTTGAAAATTGGCTCACACGTATCTATGAGTGGAAAGAAAATGCTAGTAGGAGCAAGTGAGGAAGCGGCTTCCTACGGTGCGAATGTATTCATGATCTACACAGGCGCTCCGCAAAATACGCGTCGCAAAAAAATTGAAGAACTAAATATTGATGCCGGATTTCAGCATATGAAAGACCATGGTATGCTGGAAGTCGTCGTTCATGCGCCATACATTATTAACATTGGAAACTCCATCAAGCCAGAAACCTTTCAATTAGGGGTCGATTTCTTAACGTCTGAAATAGAACGAACAGCGGCTCTTGGTGCGAAACAAATTGTGCTTCATCCTGGAGCGCATGTTGGTGCTGGTGCAGATGAAGGAATTAAGAAAATTATCGAAGGATTAAATGAAGTGTTAACACAAGAGCAAACGGTACAAATTGCGCTGGAAACGATGGCTGGAAAAGGCTCAGAATGTGGGCGTAATTTTGATGAGCTAGCGCGCATTATCGATGGCGTTCGTCTTAATGAGAAGCTTTCCATTTGTTTTGACACGTGTCACACCCATGATGCTGGCTATAATATTGTGGAAGACTTTGATGGCGTACTCACTACGTTTGATAAGACGATCGGTATTGACCGCTTAAAGGTGCTTCATATTAATGATAGTAAAAATGAACGCGGTGCATCAAAAGACCGCCATGAAAACATTGGGTTTGGTCATATTGGTTTTGATGCGCTCAATTATATTGTGCATCATCCACAGCTAATGGACGTGCCGAAAATTTTAGAAACTCCGTATGTAGGTACAGACAAGAACAATAAAGTCGCACCTTATAAGTTAGAAATTGATATGTTACGCAAGAAAACATTTGTGCCAACACTGCAAGAACAGCTGTTACACGTATAACGTCTGATGAGAAAAGACCAGGGAGACAGGATCCTGGTCTTTTTCCTATTACTTGTTTAAATAGTCATCAATCATCGCTGCAATCATATTTGCTTTCTGTTGATTAACTTCTTGCCCGATTGCTTGAAGAATCGTTTTTCGTTGAGTGGCATTATTCACATTGATTTTGTAGCGACGTAAAATGTGAACGACCTTTGTTGCCTCCTGCATGGTGACAGGAAAGTTATGTTGATTTGCTAAGCTTATAAGCTCCTCGGGCGTTAAATGGTTGAGTTTTTGATTAACCATATGGGCCACAATTGGATTCATAGTTGATCCCCCTCCATTCATCCTTATCCTATGAAGGGGGAAAACGAAACTGAACAAAAAAAAACCGCCTGAGGCGATTTTTTCTTATACGATCGAATGAAAAACAAAATTAATTAAAAACAAGAGAGCGATAATATAAAGCGGAAGCGGTATTTGCTTGCGTTGCCCGACAGCAATCTTTAAAAGAGGATACGCAATAAAGCCAAACGCAAGACCGTCTACGATGCTATATGTTAAAGGAATCAACGCCATAATCAAAAAGGCTGGAAATCCTTCAGTAAAATCACTTAACGGAATGTGTTGGATGTTTTGTACCATAAGCCCACCAATGATAATTAATACTGGAGCAATGGCACCATCAGGAATTAAAGTAAGAAATGGAGCAACCGCAATCGAGATTAAGAATAAAATCCCCGTTACGATACTCGTTAAACCTGTTCGTCCACCCTCTGCTATACCAGCTGCGCTCTCAACCGTTGAAATCGTAGGACTTGTGCCTAAAATTCCTGACAGGATTGAAGAAGCGGCGTTCGCTTGAAAGGCTTTAGGAAATTTTTTCGAATCAGGCAATAAGCCGTGGAGAAGCCCCATATTCTCAAACGTAATAATCATCGTTAACGAGAACGCGGCAATCCAGAAAGATCCTTTCATCAATCCGTGAAAATCAGCACCGAAAAATAAGGCTTTAAAAGGCGCAAATGGCAACGTGCGATGCGTTTCGGCTGCAACATGCGCAAATCCTGTAACATAACCAATCACACATGTGACCGCGATGCCAATAATAAAGCTACCTTTCATGTTTCTAGAAAATAGAAACAGTGTAATGACAAGTCCAATCAGTGTTAATAAGGCGGTTGGAGAATTAAGGTGCCCGAGCTTGACAAATGTTTTGGAGCTTGCTTCAATCAATCCACCTTTTTGTAACCCAATAAAGGTTAAAAACAAACCAATCCCTACGGTAATGCTGTGTTTTAATGAGTCCGGAATGCTATCAGATAAGATGTTTTTCAGTCGTGTTGAAGCGACAATCAAGAACAAAATGCCTGATACGATCACAGCAGCAAGTGCTTCTTGCCAAGATAAACCCATTCCTTGAACAACAGTATACGTAAAGAATGCATTCACACCCATACCTGGTGTTAGTATGATGGGAGCGTTCGCATAAAACCCCATCAAAAAACAGCCAAGTGCTGTTGTGAAGATTGTGGCTAATAATACGCCATAGTACGGCATGCCAGCATCGGCAAGAATCAATGGGTTTACGATTACAATGTACGCAATCGTAAAGAAAGAGGTAAACCCCGCAAGTACTTCTTGTTTCACGGATGTTTGGTGCTCTTTTAGTCGAAATAACTTTGAAACGTTCACGTGTTTCCCTTCTTTATTCACTTATCCCTCACCCACCCAGCAGCATAGCTGCCATAGAAAATTATATCTCATTGTCAGACGCCTGACCACCTCTAAGTTTTCGAAACGAGAAGAGGATAGACAAATGAAGGTACATTTAGTATACTTTACAGAGCTAAATCGTAATCGTTACTATTCATTGGAGGCATGTTGTATGGAAAAAGCTCTCGTGCCCGCTGTAGAAATTGAAGGCTTATCGTTTCATTACAGTGGAAGAGCCGTGCTTGATAATATATCGTTTTCGATCCCACAAGGATCATTTCTCGGTCTCGTTGGGCCGAATGGATCAGGAAAATCAACGTTAATAAAAAATCTGCTCGGTTTAATGAAAGCGCAAAAAGGAAATGTGTTTCTTTTTGGTCGGGCGCTTGAAGCGTTTAAACAATGGGAGAAAATCGGCTATGTTTCTCAAAAAGCAAACAGCTTTAATACGGCATTTCCAGCGACCGTTTTTGAAGTCGTTTCAATGGGTCTGTTTGGAAAAATCGGGTTGTTTCGCTTTCTTTCAAGACGCGATAAACAAAAGATTAAACAAGCGATCGCAACGGTGCGGATGGAAGACTATTTACATCACAATATTGGTGAATTATCCGGTGGTCAACAGCAACGTGTTTTTATTGCCAGAGCGCTCGTCAGCCAACCAGAGCTATTAATTCTCGACGAACCAACGGTAGGTGTTGATGCCGAATCAGCAGCAGATTTTTATACGATGTTAAAAGATTTAAATCGAAACAAAGGCATTACGTTATTGCTTGTAACGCATGACGTTGGTGTCATGTCAGACTATGTTACCCACGTAGCTTGCTTAAATAAACAGCTTCATTTTCACGGCGACGTGAAAGCATTCGAAGAAACATCGATGACGCAAATGTATGGTCATCACGTTCATGTGTTAAATCATTCTCATTAATAGCCCGGAGGAAAATTCATGTCTTTCCCGTTTTTTCATTATCATTTTTTACAAAATGCTTTTTTAACAGGGATTATGATCGGTGTGTTAGCACCTGTTCTCGGTGTCTTTATTGTCGTACGCCGACAATCACTGATTGCGGATGCCTTGTCTCACATTACGTTAGCTGGCATTGCGGCTAACTTATTGCTCGGTAAATCGTTTAGCTTTTTTCAAGGAATGAATCCTCTTTATTTAGGAATGGGTTTTTCAGTGGCTGGCGCAGTCGGGATTGAGCAATTGCGCAAAGTCTATAAGCATTATGAAGAATTAGCCATTCCAATCATTATGTCAGCAGGCATTGGACTCAGTGTGATTTTTATTTCATTAGCGAACGGTTTTAATACGGACTTATTCAATTATTTATTTGGCAGTGTCATTGCGGTTAAATCATCTGACGTATGGAGCATTTTTGTCATTACCATACTTGTGTTTTTATTTATTATTTTATTGTATAAGGAATTGTTCGTGCTCTCGTTTGACGAAGAGCAAGCGGCTGTTTCTGGCATTAAAGGCAAGTGGATTCAATTTCTTTTTATTATTATGGTTGCCCTTGTTATTGCTTCATCCATGAAAATTGTTGGGATTTTGCTCGTTTCATCGCTGATGACGTTACCAGTTGCCGCAAGCATTCGCATTGCGAAAGGCTTTAAACAAACCTTTATTTATGCTGTTATTTTTGGGGAAACAGCGGTGATCGTTGGGTTAATTTCATCGTATTATTTAAACTTTGCGCCCGGTGGCACGATTGTGATTGTCTCAGTAGTAATCTTAATAGGTTCTATACTTTGGAAAAAACTGCGCGTGACGAACAAACGATTCGCGTAAAGAGTCGGAGGGAAAAGGATGGACGTTACTAAAGCTATACATCTTTTGAAAGAAAAAGGTTTCAAGTATACAGATAAACGAAAAGATATGCTTCAAGTGTTTGCCAATGAATTACGCTATATTAGTGCAAAAGACGTTCAAGAGACGCTGAAACCCCATTACCCTGGTTTAAGTTTTGATACCATTTATAGAAATCTATCCACTTTTTCAGAATTGGGAATCTTAGAAGAAACCGAATTGGACGGAGAAAAAAAGTTTCGCTTTAAATGCCCAACGAGTGAACACCATCATCATCTTATATGCTTAACGTGTGGCAAAACAAAAGAGGTAGCGGGCTGTCCGATGGAGCAGCTTCCTGTTAATGATTCAGGCTTTACAGTGACAGGTCATAAATTCGAAATTTACGGCTACTGTCAAGCGTGTTCGCTCTAAATAATTACTAGCAAGCAGGTATGAACAGCGGCAGATTGTGGCATCCTACTGATAATTAAAAGGAGGAGAGCCCATGCCGACTGTAAAATGTAACGTTGCAAACTGTACCTATTGGGGAGAAGGCAACAATTGTGGTGCCGATGCAATCCTTGTAGAGATCGACAAGCACGCGAATCACTCGTATAAAATGGAAGCGAGTGGAGAACTGATTGGTGATGCAAAGCATAAGGATAATGCGCGCCAGTCAGCAGAAACATGCTGCTACACGTTTAAAAAGAAACAATAGGACGTACTGTGAAACGATTGATGCGATGGATAGAAGCATCAATCGTTTCTTTTATGTACTTATAGAAAAAGGGGAGTAGGGGAAGCTAAGAGAGCTCGACCTTTAAGAAAGGGAGGGATCTCTAGTGGATCATAAGCATAGTGATGATAGACGGAATAAGCCCGTCCTCGATGATCGTAATAGCTTGTATCGTGAAGAAATGGCAGCGGAGGCATTGCCTTTAAGTGGTGCGGTTGCCTTGCCAGAACACGAAGAACGAGGAGAACAGATTGATCGCCGTTCTCGTTCAGAAGAGGAAAGGCGCGAAAGTGTCCATGCAGGAAAAGTATGGGCCATGTTCGCCGTTATTTCTTCCGTGTTATCTTTATTTATCGTTCCGATTGTGTTTGGACTCATCGGCATTGTTTGTGGCATTGTTGGTGCAAAACGAGGATCAGCGGTAGCAGGCTATACTGGAGTGGGCATTGGCTTAGCATCGATTATTATGAGTATTCTTCTTGCCCCTTTTTTCTAATACAAGAGCAAAAAAAAAGAGCTTTCGCGATTTGTTGCGAAAGCTCCTTTTTCTATTATTGTTGTTGTTGTTCGGCAGCAAGCTTTTCGTAATGTTCTTCTGCCAGCTTATCAATTTCTTTTTTCAATTCATCGAGCAATTGATCTTCTGGAATTTTACGAATGATTTCACCATGTCTAAAGAGTAAGCCTTCTCCACGAGCACCAGCGATGCCAATATCGGCTTCACGCGCTTCACCAGGACCGTTTACGGCGCAGCCGAGAACAGCTACTTTAATCGGTGCTTTTACTTTTGAAATATAGTCTTCCACTTCATTTGCAATGGAAATTAAGTCAATTTCGATGCGTCCACACGTTGGGCATGAAATTAATGTCGCTGCATCAGAGAGCAAACCAAATGATTTCAACAGTTCACGTGCCACTTTTACTTCTTCTACTGGATCAGCACTTAAGGATACACGGACTGTATTCCCGATTCCTTTTGCTAGAATAACCCCAAGTCCAGCGGCACTTTTCACCGTACCAGCGAACAGTGTTCCGGATTCTGTAATCCCTAAATGAAGCGGATAGTCAAATGCTTTAGACGCTTTTTCATACGCTTCAATCGCTAAGTTTACATCAGACGCTTTCATGGAAACGATAATATCATGAAAATCAAGGTCTTCAAGAATCTTAATATGATCAAGGGCGCTTTCTACCATGCCATCTGCTGTAGGATAGCCATATTTCTCTAAATATTTTTTCTCAAGTGAACCAGCGTTTACACCGATTCGAATAGGAATGCCTTTTTCTTTCGCTGCTTTAACGACCGCTTCTACTTTTTCTTTGCGACCGATGTTACCAGGGTTGATCCGGATTTTGTCAGCTCCACCTTCAATCGCTTTAAGCGCTAGCTTATAGTCAAAATGAATATCAACTACGAGTGGGATGGAAATTTGTTTTTTTATATCTGCAATGGCTTCAGCTGCACGCATGTCTGGGCAAGCGACCCGGACAATTTGACATCCTGCTTCTTCTAAACGTTTAATTTCGGCAACTGTTGCTTCTACATCATGTGTTTTCGTCGTAGTCATACTTTGAACGATCACCTGATTATTTCCACCAATAGTTAGTGGACCGACTTTAACAGGTCTCGTTTTTGAACGATGCGTAATTTCACTCATTGGTGAACCGCTCCTTTATATTTCATTTGAAAGGGCGTGTGGCTCTTTCATCTACGTACCTCTGTACAATAGTTCATTTTAGCAATGGTTTTGTTAGTTTGGCAAGAAAACCATCGTTTTATCGTTTGTAAATCGGAAAATTGTAAATCTTGCCTGCACGAATGTTCTCTGGGCGCAAGTTACCATTCAGCTTTTGGAAATCCTTGATTACTTTAGTGATAGGTAAGGAAGTGGCTGAAGGATTCAACTTTTCGATGATCGAAAGAACAGTATCGCCTTCTCCCGTTTTTATTTGTTTATAGGGCTTGTCCATCTTCACTGGGGAAGATGATGGTGATGCACTGAAATTATAAGACGGAAGTGTTCCGATTTTCAAGTCATACGCAATAATGTATAAAAGTAGAAAGCCCAAGCCGAACAGAAATAATTTTTTCATCATGCTCGTCCCCTTTGGATTGATTTCATATATGGCACATATATATGTGAAAAAGGGGGGAGGTATTCTTCATCATTTCTTAAGAAAGATTCATTTGCTGATTTTATCCTCTGTAGTGTAAAATGGTTACTACCTACATGAGTCTTGGGACCTAGGTTTAGGGAAATAAATAATGAGGTGGAACTTATGAAAAAGATCGTGACATGGCTTTTACCACTCATGATCCTCTTAGTAACGTGTTCTGGTACGCTAAAGGCATTTGCGGATGCGGCACCCGGCGATGTCATTGTTACATTAGGTGAGAATTTAACACCTGACCAAAAAAGTAAAATCCTGCAAGAGATGAATGTTTCATCTTCTGTTGATATCGTTAAAGTAACGAATGCCGAAGAACATCAGTATCTTGGCAAGTATATTTCAAAAGCACAAATTGGAACGCGTGCTATTTCTTCATCTAAGATTACCCTTGCTGAACGTGGCAAAGGACTGCACGTAACGACGAAAAATATCAATTGGGTAACCGAAAGCATGATTGTCAATGCGCTCGTAACAGCAGGTGTAAAGGATGCTGATATTTATGTGACCGCTCCTTTTACTGTTTCAGGAACAGCTGCCCTAACAGGAATTCTTAAAGCGTATGAACAAAAAGCGAATGTAAACATACCTGAAGAAAAGAAACAAGTAGCAAATGAAGAAATTGTAAAAACAGCGCAGCTTGGTGACCGAATTGGTCCTAAAAAAGCATCTGAGCTCATTACGGGCATTAAGCAAGAACTTGCTGAAAACCCGGTTAAAACAGAAGATGACTTGCGAACGCTTATTAAGAAAGTAGCGGACCGTTTAGGCATTACCTTAACAGACAGTGAACTAGATAGCCTTGTTTCCTTGTTTAATAAAATGAAAGATATCCACATTGATTGGGATAAAGTACAAAATCAATTGAAAAATGTGCGTGATAATTTAGATGGCTTTTTACATAAGCCAGAAACACAATCATTTTTCCAAAAAGTCATTGATTTCTTTTCAGATGTCATTGATACGATCAAAGGCTGGTTTAGTTAATATGAAGAAAAACAGACGCCCCATTAGACAAGGGACGTCTGTTTTTCTTCTATTAGGCTTTTTTTGCAGAAGGGATCTTTCTTAGGACAAGATAAAATAACACAATGGCAAATCCCCAATACAAGGAGAACGAAAAGGGGAGATTGAGCGAAACTAATTGAAAGACCGCAAAAAGAATGGTTGGCAACGTAACGGTGTAGGCGGCAAGAATCCATAAACGCTGATAGTTAATGTTTTTACGGAGAATACTGGCAAGCACAAGGCCAATTATGGCCAGTACAGAAACGCCAATAAACTTCAATAAAAGCGCAAAAAGATACGAACCGATTATAATGAGGGAATAGATAATCCATAGCAGTGATTCGTAATGAGCGATCCATCCTTCAACCTCTTTTTTTGTGAGCTTTTCCTTGAAAAGACTGGCGTACGGACTGATTTGTGATGTGTTTTGTAGAGAAAAGATGATGTCTTTTTGTAAAAAGGCAATCACATTTTTTTGCTTAAGTACGTCTTGTGGCGAATAAGTGCCAGTAGAGTCAAAAATAACAGTTACGCCGTTATGTTGCGAAATGAGCGGTTGTGTAAGCTCGGAATGAAATTGCCCCTTTTCAATGGTGAAGGAAGAAATCCCCGTTGTAATTCCCTCTTTAAAGGCATGCACTCCTTCTTGAATGGTAGCAGATAAAATAATTGAATATGGTAGTGATGTAAGGAGAATGAGAACAAATAAATATCCGATTGCCTTCTTTACAGATGAAAAGCGTAGTTGGCTAAGTGTAGAAGGTAAAAGGCTTTTCTTGAAAATTGTTAATAAAGTCATGTTGTCCCTCTTTCTTAAACTTGTCTCTTTTTTCTTATAGTAGCGAATTTTCCCAAAAGTCACAATGACAATTGTAAAGGTTCTGTAAAGTGTCTTTACATACATTTCGTAAAACGTGATAATGACAAAGAGAAGAACTGTTGGTGAAGGAGAGTTAGACACGTTGAGCATTGTAGACATGCTATTTCAATTTATGGGTGGTCTAGGACTTTTTCTATTTGGGATAAAGTATCTAGGCGAAGGGTTACAAAATTCAGCCGGCGATCGCTTGCGAACGATTCTGGATAGTTTAACGACAAATACCTTTACTGGCATCTTAGCCGGTTTATTTGTAACCATGCTCATTCAATCAAGCTCAGCGACAACGGTATTAACGGTAGGGCTAGTGAATGCCCGAATGTTAACGTTACGCCAAGCTGTTGGCATTATTATGGGTGCGAATATCGGCACGACCTTTACGGCGTTTATTATCGGGTTTGATGCGGCTGGCTTCGGCTTACCGGTGCTAGCAATTGGCGCTTTCTTTGTCTTTTTTATGAGAAACTATAAATATGTGTTTATCGGACGGATTTTATTTGGCTTAGGTGGCCTGTTTTTTGGCTTGCAATTAATGGGGAGTGGCCTTGAACCGCTGCAATCTTCCCTGAATTTTAAACTCATTAGCGATTATATTAATCATCAGCCATTTGCCGGGGTTGCTCTCGGTACGGTCATTACGATGATTCTGCAATCATCAAGTGCAACAGTTGGGATTCTTCAACAGCTGTTTTCCATGGACTTAATTTCTATCAATGGAGCGCTGCCTTTATTGTTTGGTGACAATATTGGCACGACGATTACAGCTGTCATTGCCGCGATTGGTGCCTCACAAAATGCCAAACGCGCCGCGCTTATTCATGTGTTGTTTAATGTAATTGGAACGATTGTGTTTCTTTGTCTCTTCACACCGTACAAGGCGTTTCTTCTTTGGCTCACGAAAGTGCTTCATTTAGAGCAAGCGATGCAAATTGCCTTTGCGCATGGCATTTTTAACGTCGGTAATGTAATCTTATTGTTTCCGTTTATATCGCTCCTTGTGCTTATTGTGAAAAAAGTCATTAAAGACGATGAATGGACTGTGGATACGAAAACCGTCAAGCTGGATGAAAAAGTGATTAATAGCTCACCTGAATTTGCCTTGCACCAAGCAAGACAAGAGCTATTAAAAATGTCGTTCTACGCTAAGGAAGGGTTGTATCAAGCACAGCAATTCTTTTTAACGCGTAAAAATAAGCATGCAGATGCTGCGATGCAATATGAAACAGAAATCAATCGCTTTGATCGGCAAATTACAAAATTTCTTGTCAAGCTATCGATTCACTCGCTATCAAAAAACGAATCGACGGAGCATACGATGTTATTAAGCTTGTGCAAAGATATTGAACGAATCGGCGACCATATGAAAAATATGATTGATCTTGTCTGCTATATGGTCCGGAACAATATTAAGCTATCGCCATTAACGGTAACGGATTTTGAAAAAATGCTCGTGTTGACGCAATCGTGCTTTGAAAAAGCCATTGAAGCATTAGAAAGCAATAACAAAGCATATGCTCAAGAAGTGTTAGATATAGAAGATGATATTGATGAAATGGAGAAAACGTTGCGCAAAAAACATATCTTAAACATTAATAACAATGTAAGCTCAGGACAAGAAAGTGTTGTGTATGTTGATTTTATTAGCAATCTCGAACGAATCGGTGATCACGCCGTTAACATTGCTGAAGCGGTCATGGAACGCCCGTAACGAAGGAGGAACGAATGGATGGATCTTTTATATAGTGTAACCATTGGTCTTTGTTTTGTACTATCTTTTGTGGCGTTTGTTTATCCGATTCTACCAGGTGCGCTTTTTCTCGTGTTAGGCTTTGTGTTATATGGATGGATTTATTCTTTTCATGTTTTTACGCCAACGCTTCTTATTATTGAAGGCATTAGCTTGATTAGTCTTTTTCTTGTTGATTATGCAAGTAACCTCTATGGTATAAAAAAGTTTGGTGGTTCAAAGGCTGCGGCGTGGGGAAGCACGCTTGGCCTTTTAATTGGCCCATTTGTCATTCCAGGCATTGGGCTCATAATTGGTCCATTTGCCGGTGCGGTTATTGGGCAACTCATCACAGGAAAACAGTCCGTGGGGCAAGCGATAAAAGTAGGAATCGGCTCTGTACTCGGCTTTTTAGGAGGAACAGTAGTCAAGGCATTGCTACACGTTTTTATGATTGGTATTTTTCTTTTTTATATTTTTTAAAAAAAGGGGTTGTCAAAGCAAGAAAGGCATGATATATTTATACATGTCTTAACGACGCACGTTAAACAACCTTGAAAAAAGAGGTTGACATACATAATGAAAACGTGATATAGTAAATCTTGTCCTTGTGAAAAAGGATGACAACATTCCACAGTAGCTCAGTGGTAGAGCTATCGGCTGTTAACCGATCGGTCGTAGGTTCGAGTCCTACCTGTGGAGCCATATGGCGGTGTAGCTCAGCTGGCTAGAGCGTACGGTTCATACCCGTGAGGTCGGGGGTTCGATCCCCTCCGCCGCTACCATATACACATAATGATTTATCCTGGCGATTGTGGCGAAGTGGTTAACGCACCGGATTGTGATTCCGGCATTCGTGGGTTCAATTCCCATCAGTCGCCCCATTTTTTTACTTACATAGTTTATCTGTACGGACCCTTAGCTCAGTTGGTTAGAGCGGTCGGCTCATAACCGATTGGTCGTAGGTTCGAGTCCTACAGGGTCCACCATGTAACTTTATACGGAGGTATACCCAAGTCTGGCTGAAGGGATCGGTCTTGAAAACCGACAGGGGTGTAACAACCCGCGGGGGTTCGAATCCCTCTACCTCCTCCATTTTAACTTCATACAATATCATCGCGGGGTGGAGCAGTCTGGTAGCTCGTTGGGCTCATAACCCAAAGGTCGCAGGTTCAAATCCTGTCCCCGCAACCAAATGTGGCTCGATAGCTCAGTCGGTAGAGCAGAGGACTGAAAATCCTCGTGTCGGCGGTTCGATTCCGTCTCGAGCCACCATTTCTTTTACAGTCAACCGTTGCGTAAGCAGTGGTTTTTTTGTATGTTTAAACGATGAAAATTCGGGTACATTTTATAGGTAAGCTCAATCAGGCGTTATCATTGAAACTTTCTGATAAACCTGTTACAGTAAGTATTGTGATACTTTAGAAACATTCTTGTTTCTTATCTAAAATTTCGGTTTACATACCAAGGAGGAGATCTACAATGGCAAAGTTTGAACTACCAGCTCTACCATACGCAGCAAATGCGTTAGAACCTCATATCGATGAAATGACAATGAACATCCACCACGATCGTCACCATAAAACGTATGTGGATAACTTGAATGCAGCGCTTGAAGGTCAAGCAGAGCTTGCAAGCAAAGATTTACATGACTTGCTTGCTAACATTGATTCTCTACCAGAAAACGTTCGTACAGCTGTACGTAACAACGGTGGTGGCCACGCGAACCACACAATGTTCTGGGAGCTTCTAACACCAGGTGGTTCTTCACAACCAACAGGTGAAGTTGCAACAGCACTAGAAAACAAATTCGGTAGCTTTGATGCATTTAAAGAGCAATTTGCAAATGCAGCAAAAGGCCGCTTCGGTTCTGGTTGGGCATGGCTTGTTGTGAACAATGGCGAACTTGAAATCACTAGCACACCGAATCAAGACAACCCAGTAATGGAAGGGAAAACACCAATCCTCGGTCTTGATGTTTGGGAGCATGCTTACTACTTAAACTACCAAAACAAACGCCCAGATTACATCAATGCATTCTGGAACGTTGTTAACTGGGATGAAGTAGAAAAACGTTATAACAACGCTAAATAATTTTTTTAAAAACACAGGAGTTGCGCATGCGTATACTTCTGTGTTTTTTTTGTCTTTACATAAACCTGTTCGATGATTGCTGTGCCTTATTCAACATACATACGTCGTAAATCCCTCGTTTTTTTACCAAGTAGTTTCCATTCGTCTGCACAAGTGTGAAATTAACCCAGTTTTTACTTTCATGAATAGCTCCTTATCTGTAGTGAAAACTACACATGGGAAAGGAGCAAATGTGCGTATGAATTTTTCGATTCTAAAAGTATTCAGACGAGACAAAGAGTGGAGCTTGCTTCTCATTGTCGGAGGCTTATTTTATTTAAGCACGGCGCTATCGAACTCCTTTGTTAATATTTACATTTGGAAGCAGTCCGGAGAGCTTTTAAATATTGCGCTCTACAACTTGGCGATGGTTTGTGTACAGCCGATTGCATTTTATGTGGCGGGCATGTTGACGAAAAAAATCGATCGTGTCGTTGTGTTGCGAATCGGTGTTTCTATTTTATCTCTCTTTTATTTACTCGTTGTCTTGTTCGGTGCAGAAGTGAATAACCATCTCCTGTTACTCGGTGGGATGCTCGGTGCTGGACTTGGTTTTTACTGGTTAGCTTTTAACGTTTTAACGTTTGAAGTAACGGAGCCGAACACACGGGATGCATTTAATGGATATTTAGGAGTTCTCTCTTCATTAGCAGGTATGATGGGTCCATTTGCATCAGGGCTTATTATTTCGGTATTTAGTCAAAAAGCGGGGTATCCTTTTATCTTTGGATTTTCGCTCTTTTTATTTTTTTTAGCGGTAGGCTTAAGTTTCTTGTTATCAAAACGAACGTCCGAGGGAAGCTATTGCATTGGGGTCGTGTGGCGCTTGCGTAAAGTCAATCATCAGTGGCGAAAAGTGTTGCATGCGCATTTTTTTCAAGGCATTCGTGAAGGGACGTTTGTATTTTTAATTGTGATTTGGGTATTCATGCTCACTGAAAGTGAACTGGCACTTGGTACATTTGGTCTGTTGCAATCCGCCGTTTCCTTTATTGCTTATTTTCTCGTGTCACGCTTTATTACGCCATCACGAAGAACACGTGCTATGTTAGTAGGCGGTCTCTGTCTCTTAGTTTCAACGTTTATTTTTTGGTTACCGGTTACGTATGCCCTGCTATTAGGCTATGGAGCGCTTGTGTCAGCAGCGTATCCTTTATTGCTCGTCCCCTATGCCTCTTTAACCTATGACGTAATTGGCAGAGCGGAGGAGGCAGGCCCTAGAAGGGTAGAATACGTTGTGGTTCGGGAATGGTTTTTAAATGCGGGAAGAATTGTGTCGATTCTCGTGTTTATTAGTGGAATTACGTTGTTTACGAGTGACGATAGCATTCCCATTCTATTGCCGATTTTAGGAGCAGGTCACTTTTTTATTTTTTTATGTGTTCGTCATATTACTTTTCTGCACGGAGCGGGACAACCGGTTGATCGCCATGCATCGGAAAATAATGCTGATAAGGAAGATGGAACAAAAGTGTAACATGATGTAAATACTCTTGATAAGAAGCTTCCTATAAGAAATTTCGGAAAAAATGAGGAAATGATGGGAAGTTCACCATATTGCTTTCACTCTAATTAATTTACTGTTAAAATTATTTCAGTAAATGAAAGCTCTCTTAAAAAAAGTTAGGGTGAACGAAATGAAAAAAAAGAAAAAGAAAAAAAATCATGTGCCACTTCGAATGAATGTTCTCTTCCTCGGCGTTTTTCTCCTCTTTTCTGTTTTGATTTTCCGCTTAGGATTTGTTCAAATCGTTGATGGAGAAGAATATCATCGCGCTGTCTCAAGTACAGAAAATGTAACCGCTAAGCTTGATGCGCCTCGAGGCAAAATTTATGATGATACGAATCAAATTGCTGTGGATAATAAGCCGATTTATTCTATTACATATACGCGCAATCAAAAAACAACGCCGGAAGAAATTGATGCGCTTGCTAAAAAACTTTCATTGTATATTTCAAAAAGTACAAAAAGTCTTACCGATCGGGATAAAAAAGACTATTTTATATACTTACACAAAAAAGAAATGGAAAAGCGGGTCTCAGCTTCAGAGCGAAAAAAGCTCAGCGACAAAGCGTATAACCAGCGTCTAATCGATTCTGTGACCAAAAAAGATCTCGCCTCTTTAACGAAAAAGCAGCTCAAAGTATTAGCGATTAAGAGTGAAATGATGCGCGGATATGCCCTATCTCCACAACGGGTGAAAATGGGTGCTACGCAAGAAGAAATTGCTGTTGTGAGTGAGCACTTAAATGAACTACCAGGTGTTGATGTAAAGCCTGATGCGCAACGAACGTATCCATTTAAAGGCACCTTTAAGGAATTATTCGGACAAGTGAAAAGTATTCCAGAAAATGCGCTTTCCTACTATCAATCACACGGTAACGATCGTACAGATTTAATTGGTACGAGCTTTATTGAAGCGCAATATGAATCGTTATTGCGTGGGAAGAAATCTACGATGCACTATGTGACCAATAAAAGTGGAAAGCCCGTTGGCAATCCAGATGAAACAGACGGTACACGAGGAAATGATATTTCACTAACTGTGAATTTGAAGCTACAAAAACAAGTAGAAAACATTATAGAAAAACGCTTAAAGCAAGTGAAGTCTGGGGGAACGGCGTATGCTAATCGCGATCTAACGGAAGCCTACGTAGTTATGATGAACCCGAAAACAGGTGCTATTTTATCTATGGCCGGTAAGCAATACAATAAAGATACAGGGAACTATAAAAATGCTCCGTACGGTGCCGTGTATAATTCCTTCGCGATGGGATCGGCTGTCAAAGGAGCAACGGTTTTAACAGGGTTACAATCAGGCGCCATTACGCCATCGACTCATTTTTATGATGCCCCCCTTGTGTTTGGTGATGGTCGTAAGATGAAATCCTTTCACTCCTTAGGGAATATTGGACCTGTTCAAGCGTTAGAAGCTTCTTCTAACGTATACATGTGGAACATTGCCATGAAGCTAGCAGGTTATGATTATCCTCATAAACGGTATATCGATAAGCACGTAGAGCAAGCGTTCCGTACGCTTCGTAATTCGTATAGCCAATTTGGGCTTGGCGTTTCAACTGGGGTAGATTTGCCTTCAGAAGCGACCGGTTATAATACGGGAATGAGCGATCAGTTAGCGCAAGCGATGTTCTTTGCGATTGGCCAGTTTGATACGTATACGCCGCTCCAAATGGCGCAATATGTCTCGACGATTGCTAATAATGGGTACCGCATGCAACCCCACTTCTTAAAAGAAGTACGCGAGCCTTCTGTCAAAGATGGTAAACTCGGTAAACTGCTCTATAAATTTGAACCGAATGTTTTGAATCGCTTAGAAATGCCACAACGTTATATTGATGTTGTGCAACAAGGCTTCCGTCAAGTAATGATAGGAAGTAAAGGAACGGCAGCAGGGATTTTCCGCAATAAAACGTATAACCCTGCAGGAAAAACCGGCACAGCTGAAGTGGATAAGAAATCTGGTTTAGATAATAAGACACTCGTTAGTTATGCGCCGTATAACAATCCAGAAGTAGCGATTTCTGTCGTCGTTCCGAAGATTCGTGAAGGACAAACGAATAGCGAAATTGCCTCTGACGTGCTTGATACGTACTTTAAAATGAAACAAAAAGGTGAATTAGATCAATAATAAATAAGAAGCAAACCCCCGTAGCGATCAAGCAGCGGGGGTTTTTTGTGCACGTTGCACGCCGTAAAGTACGTTGACTAATTTACAATCTCTTTACATACGATTCAAACGGCATTAATAAACGTTCATTATGATTAAAACTGTAAGAAAGATATTCAAACCCGGGGGGTAGAGAAAGGACCGAATCAAAAGAAAGATGTGTTTTATTTCGTTAGAAAAAAATTCTAGGGGGACCTAATGATGAAAAAAATGAAATCAGTCTATCTTTTAGCGGTACTTGCGCTCATGCTAGTGGTTAGTACAGCATGTGGAAATAAAAATGGAGATAATAAAGCCGCTTCAGCGGGTGATAAAAGTAGTTCTTCTTCTGAGTCAATGGTTATTTCGGGATCAAGCGCCATGCAACCTCTTGTTGCTGCCTCAGCAGAAGAATTTAAAAAGCAAAATCCGAAAGCAGACATTCAAGTACAAGCGGGCGGAAGTGGTACAGGCTTAAGCCAAGTATCGCAAGGAGCCGTGAAAATCGGGAACTCTGATGTGTTTGCTGAAGAAAAAGAAGGCATTGCCGCTGATCAGCTTGTTGATCATAAAATTGCGGTTGTTGGTATGTCAGCAGCTGTTAACCCAGAAGTAGGCCTTAAAGATATTTCGAAAGAAAACCTCATTAAAGTGTTTACTGGAAAAGTGAAGAACTGGAAAGAAATCGGTGGAAAAGATCAAAAGGTTGCACTCATTAATCGTCCGGATTCATCAGGAACACGTGCTACATTCGTAAAGTACGCATTAGATGGCAATAAACCAGTAGAAGGTGCTGCAACAGAAGATTCATCGAACACGGTTCAAAAGCTTATTAAAGAAACACCAGGCGCAATCGGGTACTTAGCCTTCTCTTACTTTAAAGAAAATAGTGGGATTACGCCATTAAGCATTAACGGTGTTGCCCCAAAAGCGGAAAATGTCATCGATGGGAAGTTCCCAATCTGGGCGTACGAGCATTCTTATACAAAAGGTGAGCCAAAAGGCTTAGAAAAAGAATTTTTAGACTATATGATGAGCGATGCTATTCAAGGAGAGCTCATCCCTAGTCAAGGTTACATCGCTGTAAGCAAAATGAAAGTTGAACGTGATGCAAAGGGGAAAATCACAAAGAAATAAAGACGCATGATGGGTAAGGGGATGGTTCACTCGAATCATAACCCTTACTGTCATGAAAGGGGTATGAAAAATGGATGGTAACACGGTACGAGCGAGTAGTCGTCTTTTAAAAAGTACAAATAAAACCGCGCTTCATTTAGAAAGACGCGGAAAGATGACGGTCATGGTATGCGCCTTTCTTATTATTAGTGCGGCACTTAGTATTACGATTTTCTTAACCGTTAAAGGATTAGATGCATTTTTGGAAAATGGTGTGAGTATTGTTGATTTTCTAAGTAGTACGAACTGGAATCCAACCGATCACAAAAGTCCAACGTATGGTGCGTTGTCTTTTATTTTCGGCTCATTTCTTGTCACGATTTTAGCCGCTTGTTTGGCGGCTCCGCTCGGGATTGGGTGTGCGATTTTCATGACAGAAATTGCGCCATCTTGGGGGAAAAAAGTACTGCAACCTGTCATTGAGTTACTCGTTGGGGTACCATCCGTCGTTTATGGCTTTATTGGTTTATCAGTGCTTGTTCCGTTTCTTCGTTCGGTCGTTGGCGGTCAAGGATTTAGTGTGTTAGCGGGAACGCTCGTGTTAGCTGTTATGATTTTACCGACCGTTGCAAGTATTGCGGCTGATGGTTTAAATAGCTTACCAGGAGGATTGCGTGAAGGTTCATTTGCGCTTGGTGCGACAAGATGGCAAACGATTTGGCGCGTTGTTTTACCTGCAGCGATGCCTACGCTCTTAACAGCGATCGTATTAGGAATGGCGCGCGCTTTTGGAGAGGCCCTTGCCGTGCAAATGGTCATTGGGAATGTACGAACGTTGCCGGAAGCACTTACCGATCCTGCAGCTACTTTAACGACAATTATTACGTTAAATATGGGACACACGACATTTGGCAGTACGGAAAACAATGTGTTATGGTCGCTTGCGCTCATTTTATTAGCAATGTCTTTCTTCTTCATCTTATTTATTCGCTATCTGTCATCAAGGAGGAAGTTTTCATGAATAGTCGACAAAGAGACCAACTAGCAACACTTGTTTTTTATAGCATTGCAGCAGGGATTACCGCCTTGCTCTTCGGTTTAATTGGCTATATGTTGTATCAAGGATTCCCTAAATTAACGTTAGATTTTCTTACGTCACCGTCTAGCTCATTTAAGGCGGGAGGTGGCATTGGCAGTCAATTGTTTAACTCTTTCTACATTTTAGTGCTAACAATGCTATTTACGATTCCGCTCGGCTTAGGTGGAGGAATTTACATGGCTGAGTATGCACGTGATAACAAGCTTACGAGTACAATTCGTACGTGTATTGAAGTGCTGGCATCCTTGCCTTCTATCGTCATAGGTATGTTTGGATTGTTAGTCTTTGTTAACTTAACAGGTTGGGGTTATACGATGATTGGTGGGGCGCTCGCGCTAACGGTATTTAACTTACCGGTCATGGTTCGCGTCTGTGAGGATGCGCTGCGCTCTGTCCCTCGGGAGCAAAAAGAGGCAAGCTTAGCACTCGGCCTGACCCATTGGCATAGCATTAAAACGGTGCTGCTACCAGCTGCTTTTCCTGGTATTTTAACAGGTGCCATCTTGGCTTCTGGCCGTGTGTTTGGAGAAGCTGCTTCCTTACTATTTACGGCAGGGATTACAACACCAACGCTTGATTTTGGTAACTGGAATCCATTTGATTCTGTTTCACCACTTAACATTTTCCGACCAGCAGAAACATTAGCGGTTCATATTTGGTCTGTGAATACCCAAGGTTTAATTCCTGATGTGCGAGCAGTAGCAGATGGATCAGCAGCGGTTCTCATTCTAGCAGTGCTTGTGTTTAACTTGCTTGCACGTTGGATTGGATCACTACTTCATAAGAAAATAACCGCACAAGCTTAAAAAAGGACGTGATGATGTTGAGTATGACAATGGAAAAAGTGAAGCAAGCTACGTTACCAAAAGAGAAAGAAGTGCGCGAAGGTTCCTCACTTTTAGCACGTAAACAAGCTCTAACCTTTGAAGATGTGAACATTTATTATGGAACGCATCAAGCGGTTAAAAATGTTTCCTTTTCAATTCCTGAGCGCGCGATCACGGCTTTAATTGGACCATCTGGTTGTGGAAAATCAACGTTTTTGCGCAGCATTAATCGCATGAATGATACAATCGCGGGTGCACGGAGTACGGGTGTCATTCAATACGATGATGTGAATTTATTAGGTCAAGAGATTAACACAGCAGCTCTGCGCAAAGAAATTGGCATGGTGTTTCAAAAACCGAATTTATTTGCAAAATCTATTTATCAAAACATGATTCATGCACTTAAGTTTCATGGCATAACCGGTAAAGACGAACTCATGTACACGGTTGAAGAATGTTTACGAAAAGCGGCGCTTTGGGAAGAGGTAAAAGATCGTCTTCATCAGTCAGCCTTGTCGTTATCAGGAGGTCAACAGCAACGTTTATGTATCGCGCGCGCGCTAGCGCTTAAGCCGAACATCTTACTACTCGATGAACCGTGTTCTGCGCTTGATCCGATTTCAAATAGTAAAATAGAAGATTTAATGATAGAGCTAAAAGAAGAATTTACCATTCTTATTGTGACACATAACATGCATCAAGCATCACGTATATCTGATCAAACGGCCTTTTTCCTAGATGGTATTTTGGTCGAATATAGTGAGACCAATCAGCTATTTACGAATCCATTAAAAAAAGAAACCGAAGATTATATTACAGGCCGATTCGGATAAGGAGGGGAAGTCAATGAGTGTGGCAACAGCACAAGCGCAAATTTTCTCGGTACGAAATTTAAATGTATGGTACGGCAGTCAACATGCCTTAAAGGACATTGAATTACCCATCTACAAAAATGAAGTGACAGCGATTATTGGACCGTCTGGTTGTGGGAAATCAACGTTTATAAAAACGCTCAATTTGATGATTCAACATGTGAAAAGAGTACGCATGTCGGGAGAGCTTCTTTATCAAGAACGCAATCTACTGGATCAAGGGGTGGACCTTGTTTCGCTTCGTAAGCAAGTAGGGATGGTCTTTCAAAAAGGCAATCCGTTTGGAAAATCAATTTTCGAAAATGTCGCCTACGGTCCGCGCATTCACGGAATGTCTAAGAAAAAAGAGCTCGAAGAAACCGTCGAAAGAGCGCTTCGCGATGCCTTTTTGTGGGATGAGGTGAAAGATCGTCTGCACACCTCGGCACTTGGCCTGTCAGGAGGACAACAACAACGCTTATGTATCGCGCGTACCATTGCGACACGACCAGAAGTGTTGCTTATGGATGAGCCTACTTCAGCGCTCGATCCGATTTCTACGAGTAAGATTGAAGAATTAGCGATGCAACTAAAGAAGGACTATACCATTGTTATGGTAACGCACAACATGCAGCAAGCAGCACGCGTGTCGGATCGAACCGCCTTTTTCCTTATGGGAGAGCTCATTGAACATGATGAAACAGGAAAAATCTTTTCAACGCCGAATGATACTCGTACCGAGAATTATGTGATGGGTCGATTTGGATAAGCAAAGGGGAGAGCGAAATGGTCGTTAGAGAAAATTTCACGAGTCAGTTAGAAGAATTAAAAGACAAGCTTGTTTCAATTGGAGAATTAGCTCAGGAAGCTCTCCAAAAAGCAATGATCGCGCTCACTGCTCAGAATAGGGAGCTAGCTTTAACGGTCATCGAAGAAGATCGTCGCATTAATGAGCTTGAAGATGCAATTAATGAGCAAGCGCTGCTGCTGTTAGCAAAACAAGCGCCTGTGGCGAGCGATTTGCGAAAAATTATTGCCGCTCTTAAAATCTCATCAGATATTGAGCGTATGGCCGACTTTGCGGTGAATATCGCTAAAGCGACGTTGCGCATTCAAGAGCCGTTCATTAAGCCGTTGCAAGACTTGCCACGGATGGCGGATCTCGCAATCGGTATGCTCCATGATGCCGTTACAGCTTATGTTGAAGAAGACGTTGTCCTAGCTAAGCAATTAGCGGATACCGATGATGAAGTCGATGCCTTATATGGCCGCATTTCTGAAGACTTATTGCACGTGATGACGAAACATCCGAATGCGCTTAGTCAAATTACCCAGCTGCTGCTCGTTGCGCGCTATTTAGAGCGAACAGGCGATCATGCGACGAATATTGCCGAAAGCATCTTTTTCCTCGTCAAAGGAAAACGTTACGGCCTCAATGAATAACAAGTATTAAAAAAAGACTGCAACGCACCATAGAAGGTGAGTTGTAGTCTTTGTCCGTTTGTGCATTAATACGATGTAATGGCTTCAGCGAGCTTTTTAAACGTCATATCGCTGCTTACTTTATGTGAGCCAAATTTTATATCGCCTTCTAGCTTGTGTTTTTCTAAATAATCAGCAAAGCCTTTTGTGTCAGTGATGATTTTCTTTTCTTTTAAGAAATCAATGACTTCCCCAGAGCTCATGCCTTTAGAAACTTTTACTTTCGCTGTATAAATCTTTTTTGTTTCTTTTTCTTTTTCGGCAGGTTTTGTTGCCGTAGGTTGTGGAGCTGGGTTTGCTTTTAGCTTTTCAAGCTCATCATTTGTTACTGCCGTCATGCCTTTTGCATGAAGATAATCATTTACATTGTTTGCGTTCAACGCTTTGTCATCAGTAGTTTTTGGCTGGGTATAATAAACGGCTGCCATCACTCCGGCAGAAAGAATGAATCCTGCAGCGAGCCCCCGTAACGTTTGATTAGTCATGTGAACTCCTTTTGAGAATGAATTATTTATTTGTTTTCTCAATCATCATTTCTTCTTCAAGAACCTTCAGCTTTTTCTTTACTTCATACATTTCCTTCATCAATTGAATGGAGAAGTTTTCGATTTGAACTTCAACATTGCTTGATTGTTCTTTACGGAATGAAAACACGAGCAAAATAAGACCAACGGCCAGAAGTGCAAAGATCGCAAATTCCATAATAACCCTCCTTGTATAAAATTCTTCCACTATTTTTATACCATAGTCTTGGAAAGAAAAGTAGTTTTTTCGACAAATCGTTAAATTTTGTCCTTAATTTTACCTTTCAATTAGGAAAATGTTCGGAAATAGAAGTAAAAAAGATGTGTTTTTGTAGAAATTTGTAGAAAAAAGTAATATATTACTAAAAAACAAAACCTTTTTTACATGGGTATTACTTTCCAAGCATGAGCAGATCAAAAGGTTTCTAAAAGCAATGGAATTGTTCCTATAAAACCACTTGTCTAAATAAAAAGTGTCTGGTATTATATTAGGGTATGAATTAATTTGGAAACAAACTAATCAAAGCAGTACACCATTCTTGAATGGTTAAGGTTTGGAGGGAAAATACATGCGTGTAAACATCACTCTTGCTTGCACTGAAACTGGTGATCGCAACTATATTACGAAGAAAAACAAACGTAATAACCCAGAGCGTTTGGAGCTTAAAAAATATAGCCCACGTCTAAAAAAATATACATTGCATCGCGAAACGAAGTAATGTGAGAAAATTGCCTCTTCTGTTCACAGAAGGGGCAATTTTTATGACCTAAAGAAAGGTTGGGGGACGAACATGGATAAAGCGGCGTTGCGAAGTGACATGAAGAAGCGGTTACAAAACGTATCGACAGATGAACATCTCGTGCGTGCCGATTGCATCACTAATAAAGTAGTAGGGATGAAAGAATGGCAGCAAGCACAAACGGTAAGTATAACGATCTCACGCGCTTTTGAAGTAAGTACAAAAGCACTCATTGAAGCTAGCTGGGCACAAGGCAAGCGCGTATGTGCTCCAAAATGTGTGAATCCTAGTCAGAGGACGATGCAATTTTTTGAAATTACGAGCTGGGATGATCTTGAGAACGTTTACTTAGATTTATATGAACCGAAGGCAACGTGTCGCCTGCTTTCTAGAAACGAAATAGATCTTATCATCGTGCCTGGCCTCGTATTTAGCCCGTCAGGCCAGCGTATTGGCTTTGGTGGCGGTTATTATGATCGCTATTTAGCAGACTATCACGGCATGACACTTGCGCTTGCATATGCTTTTCAAGTGATGGAGGACATTCCTGCTGAACCGTTTGATGTGAACGTGCAGTGCCTTGTGACAGATGAGCAAATCTATACGGTAGAAGCGCAATGATCATTGCCCTTTTGTTAGCTGTTGCGGTTTACTGTGCGTATCGTTTTTCGTTACTCACGGGAGCAGCTGCGCTATGTAGCTGGTTAATCGGCATTCTCGTTTATGTAGCTTTTAGTGGAGCCGGTCTTATTCTGTTATTGTTCTTTTTTCTTAGCTCAAGTGTAATAGGATTATGGGGGAAAAGCCGAAAAAGAGAATTAGCTACACTGGTTCATGAAAAACACGGACGTACGATTGGCCAAGTGTTAGCAAACGGAGGAGTGGCGCTCCTAGCAGCGAGCGGTCAATGTCTTCTGCCGCATCCATTTTGGCTCGTCTTGTTTGTTGGTTCCTTAGCGGAAGCAACGGCCGATACGTGGGCTTCAGAAGTAGGCGTATTAGCAAAAGGACAGCCTTTTCATCTCTTGCGCCTGCAACGAGTGGCGCCCGGTGTGTCCGGTGCGGTGTCACTTTTAGGCACCACCGCTGCGTTTTTAGGTGCATTGATTACAGCAACGGTCGCGCTCGCCTTTTTTTCTTTTCCTAGTTCTAACGGTTGGTTATTGCTAAGTGTCGTGTTCGGAGGCTTTGGCGGTAATCTCATCGATACGATTGTCGGTGGTTCACTCCAAGTTTCCTATCATTGTCGCGTATGTCAGACTGAGGTGGAAGAAGAGATTCATTGTGGACACCGTACAAAGCGCTATAAAGGCTGGCGCTTTTTTGATAATAACGTTGTTAATTTTGTAAGCTGTTGTCTCGGTGGTCTCCTTGCCGGTATGTTGTTTCTATATATGCAGTAGCAAGTTCAATGTTATAATTAAGGTAGAGTAACACGTTACCAATCGAAAAAAGTGAGCGAAAGCCTAACCCTATCCTTGAGTAGGCGTCAGGCTTTTTTTATAGTAGGAAGGGCAGGAGGGATCGTTGTATGGACGCAGCAATAACAGGGGGAATTATTTTAGCCGGTGGTTCGTCGCGTCGTTTTGGAGAGCATAAGGCGTTCGCACAGTATAAAGAGCGTTATTTTTATGAAATTGCGGTTAGTGTCGTACAAGAAGTTGCCGAACAATGTGTAGTAGTTGCGTATCACCGTATCGCATCACAGCTTTCCACGAACGTCAGTGTGATTCAAGATCGCCAAGAAGTGATGGGCCAAGGTCCGCTTGCTGGCTTGTATTCGGGCATGAATGCGATAGGTGTTGAGGGGTGGTTTGCAGTGATTACGTGCGATACGCCCTTTATGACAGCAGATGTATATTATCGTTTGCTGCACATGGCGCAGCAAGAACCTGATGGAGATGCAATCGTCCCGGTAAGTGCGGGGGTCATTCAACCGTTAACAGCCCTGTATCATCGTCGTATCTTGCCACAGCTCATGCAATTGTTAAACGAAGGCAAGCGGAGCGTCCGCGCGCTTCTTGAACAAATCGCTGTCAAATTTGTAACCGAAGACGATGCGTCGCTTTTTGTGAACATTAATACGAAAGAGGATTACGAGAAATACGTAAAGTAAGAATAATTTTTCCTTCTTATGCAAACAGTAGCAGTAAGGAGGCGGGTACGATGTTACGATGGTTGATTAAACTTGCTGTGATTGTGGCGATTATTGCCATTGGCTATCAAGCAAGATATCGTTTATTAAATGAAGTGTTAGGTGTTCCGTGGATTCGCCGATTTGCAGTCGGTCGGATGATGAGCTTACCGGGTGTGCGGAATGCCATGATGAAACAGCTCTTTTGAGGCGCATAGTGGCGCCTCTTCTTTTATGATGATCGATAGTATCTATTGGGACCTTGACGATACATTGCTGAATTATAACGACGCATTTACGCGCGCTGCGTCTACAAGCTTTGCGGCCTTGCATCCTTTTTTATCTTCGCACGACGTGACATACTGGCTGCCCCATTTTAAGGCGTGTTGTGACGACTATTGGCCAGCGTATGAAAAAAAACGACTATCGCGCGACCGTTATCTCGCGCTCCGTTTTCATCGTTCCTTGCAACGAGCGAACGTAGCGAGCGCTGTGTCATGGCACTCGTTTGAAGCAGCATTACGGCAACAGATCCCACGATTGTGTACCTTCTTTCCAGGTATTTCTGATATACTGAAGAAGTTAACACAACAGGCGATTCCGCTTGGCATGATTACAAATGGCAGTCGATCATTTCAACAAGCAAAGCTTGTAGCGTTGCAACTAAATCAGTGGCTGTGTGCTGATCGCATTCACATATGTGAAGAAGGAACGTTGCAAAAGCCGAACCCACAGCTTTTTTCAACGGTTCAAACCATTCACAACGACAAAGCCCCGCTTTATATCGGGAACTCCTGGCATCTTGACATTGTGCCAGCCCGTCAAGCTGGCTGGCAGACGATTTGGTATGCACCAAGTAGCGAAGAAAGTGATGCAGCCTGCTTAACGACACCAGAGGCACTGTTGACAAAGCTTAGCGCGTATATTGAAGCAGCGAAATAGGCTCGTGATTGTAAAGCTGAAAAATGATGAGAATGTGCGTACGATCTTTGCTAAATAGAAGTAATGGCTCCGAACTGCCAAGCGGTGATACGAGCGTTCCGTTTGCTGAACGTACGCCTAGATAATAATTTTTGTACAAGCCTTCCCATAGCTTTCCGATGATCGCTGCACTTTCTTTTTTGCTATAGCCAAACAAAGCCTGGTGATTATAGGAAGCTAACGCTGTAAGCGGCAGCCGGTCATAATCAGCGCTTCGGATGTGAAAAATTCGATAGAGCGAAGCCCACGTTTCACTTAAGAAACGTGCCTTTTTTTCGTCTGATTGTTCTTTGAATTGCTGCTCTTGGCGGTCGTTTGCTGTTGTGAAGGCAGCGAGTGTGCCTGCTTTATTTTGAATATAGAGAGAAGCTTGACTCATCTGTTGCACACTGGCAAACCGTGAAGAAGACGAATGTACTTCGCCGTAGTGATCGGTGATGCTCTCATATAGCCCAGGTGTCGGCTTCGTATAGGAGCGTTGCTGCTTAATCGTCGTCGTTTCCTGATCCCAACTACTTTCTTTACTAGCGAGTACACCGTTATGAAACAGAAATGAAAGATCTTGGCGCAAGTATAAAGGGCGCTGTGATGTCGAGGAAGTACTCCACAGAAAGATTTGATCCTGTAACGCAAGTGTTGTCGCGCTCGTTGTAAAGCCTGCGCTGTGATCAATCGGAAAGTACGTGATGCTTTCTTGAATGTGTTTCTTTTCTTGATGGGTAATCAAAAAGATAGTGAAAAGAAACGCGGCAATCAAGAGGAGTGACCAATCTTTTCTTTTCACAGATAAATCCCTCCCTAAAAAATGACCTTACATAGTATAGTGTATGATAGCTTGTACGTAATAGAAGAACGAAAAAGGAGCGAATGTAAATGATTCAAGTAAATGAAATTGTGCGTTATATTGAAGAACTTGTGCGCATTCCAAGTCCATCAGGGTATACGAAGGAAGCCATTGACTATGTGGCTCGTTTTTTTGAAGAACAAGAGATACCATTTGAAATAAGTAAAAAAGGTGGCTTATTAGCAACGATCCAAGGTGCTGATGATTCTAAGCATCGCTTATTAACGGCCCATGTTGATACGCTAGGAGCCATGGTAAAAGACATTAAACCGTCTGGTCGCCTGTCTTTATCGATGATTGGCGGCTTTCGTTGGAATGCAGTTGAAGGAGAATATTGCCGCATTCATACGATGGATGGCCAGGTGTATACCGGTACGATTCTTGTCCACGAAACCTCGGTGCACGTGTACAAAAATGCAGGCGACGTAGCGCGTGATGAAGTACATATTGAAGTGCGTATTGATGAACCAGTTAAATCAAGAGAAGATACTGAAAAACTAGGCATCGCTCCCGGTGACTTTATATCATTTGAACCACGCGTCGAAGTAACGAACAGCGGCTTTATTAAATCGCGTCATTTAGATGATAAAGCGAGTGTAGGCATCCTTATGCATCTCGTTTCCGTGATCAAAGAGCAACAAATACAACTGCCGTATACGCTTCATCTGTTAATTTCTAATAATGAAGAAATCGGCTATGGCGGTAATTCCAACATCCCAAGTGAAACGGTTGAATACATTGCGGTCGATATGGGAGCGATTGGTGATGGTCAAGCGACAGATGAATATACCGTTTCCATTTGCGCAAAAGACTCGAGCGGACCGTATCACTTTGAATTACGCAAACATTTAGTTACACTAGCAAAGAAGCATCAAATTGAATATAAAGTGGATATCTATCCGTTCTACGGCTCAGACGCCTCGGCGGCTTTACGTGCCGGCTATGACGTCAAGCACGGTTTAATTGGCGCAGGGATTGATGCCTCCCATGCATTTGAACGCACCCATGTGGATTCACTGCGTCACACGGCTGAACTGTTATTGCGTTACGTGCAATCTCCGCTCGTGTAAGAAAGGCGGTGACTGACGGATGAAAACAGTGTACGATGTTCAACAACTATTAAAGCGTTATGGCATTTTTGTCTATACGGGTCATCCGAAAGGTGATCTAGAATTGATGCAAGAAGAGTTACGAGGCTTGTATGATATGAGGTTAATTACCATTGCTGATTATCAAAAAGCAGTGCTCATCCTGCGAGCGAATGTACGATTGAATTAGAGAAGGTGAAGAGCGATGAATGAAAAATGGTATGCAGGTGTTGATTTAGGTGGCACCACAATTAAAATGGCGTTTATTAGTGAGTATGGTGAACTCATTAAGAAGTGGGAAATTCCGACCGACACGTCCGACCAAGGAAAAAACATTACGAAGGATATCGGAAAAAGCATTGATGAAATGTTAGACGCCCTACAAGTGTCAAAAGAAAAGCTAAATGGTATTGGCATGGGCGCGCCAGGCTTTATTGATCTTTCACGTGGCTTTATTTATAAAGCGGTTAATATCGGATGGGTGAACTTTCCACTAAAAGAACGACTTGAAATGGAAACAGGTCTACCGGTGATTGTTGATAACGATGCGAACCTTGCTGCTGTCGGTGAAATGTGGCGCGGCGCAGGTGATGGAGCGAAAGACTTGCTGTGTGTCACGTTAGGTACCGGTGTTGGTGGCGGCATTGTGGCAAACGGAAAAATACTACACGGAACGAATGGTATGGCCGGAGAAATTGGTCATATTACAGCGATTGCAGAAGGCGGCGCACCGTGTAACTGTGGAAAAACAGGCTGTATTGAAACCATCGCCTCAGCAACCGGCATTAGCCGTTTAGCAAACGAAGGCTTAGACGCACACCCAGATTCCATTCTTCACGCCGCAGCGGCTAAAGAAGGTGGCATTACGAGTAAAGATGTATTTGAGGCTTGTGAACAAAACGATGAACTCGCTCTTTCCATTCTTGCCGAAGTAGGCTATCATCTCGGCCTGATGATTGCCAACTTATCCAATGCGATTAACCCAGGCAAAATTGTCCTTGGCGGCGGCGTTTCAAAAGCTGGTGATCAGCTCTTAAAGCCGGTCAAAGCTAACTTTGAAAAATTTGCCCTTCCACGCGTCAAAGAAGGCGCAGAATTTGCCATTGCCACACTCGGCAACGACGCAGGCGTGTTCGGCGGTGCCTGGATGGCAAAACGTAGCTGTGAAGAAACGAAAATGTAACGAGAACAACCTAGCATTCCCTTTGGTGGGGAAGCTAGGTTGTTTTTGGTTTCTTGCGTTTAAGTATGTAGAGACCGATGAGAGAGGAGAGCAATGCGACGGCCATAAAAACAAAGAAAATACTAAGAAACAAAGCATGACGTGGCAACGTTCCGATGACATTTGCGAAACCAAGTGCAATCGTCCCAAGCCATACGAAAGCTACTATAAGTGTCCATTGTTTGTTATTCATTCGTGAATCCCCCTTTTTTATTAGTGTAGCTAATTAACTAGATTTGGTAAAGAGGGGGAGACGTATTTGGCTAGTTTTTGGGTGTGGAAAGTTGGATCAGAGGGTTTGAAGTGTAAGGTAACCGAGTCATTCTACACTCAGTTACCTTTTTAGTGAACAGATCTATTTTTCTGCTAATGACGTTGCTATTTTTCGAGTGGGCAAAATGATTTCGTCCAGTTGAACATTTTGATAAATAATTGGACTCATTCCAAAACTCGCGGGCAACAACGTACCACTCATTAATATGACATCGCGTTGTAGTACTTAAAACATTTTGGAATGCAAGTGGAGCTCTTTTTACTTTCAATTTCTTCACCTCGTCAAATAGTTTTACCCTTTATGTTTTTTAGATTTTGCCGTTTTACTTGCTTTCGCATGTATCGGTTTTTTCTTCGCTAAAATCACATCGCGCGGCATTTCCTGTAAAGGAGGTTTTGGTGGAGTGATGATGAATGACTTGAAGCGGAATTTGCAATAGATAATGAGAAAAAATTCAGGAATGGCCATGGCAAGCGCATATTGAAGAAGAATAGCTACCAATAGAAGAATAACTAGCTTGAATGTTTTTGTGAAATTATAATTTATTTTATTAAATGTTTTCAGTAGTGATCCACTTATCAGTAAAATGCCGAGTATCAATGGAGCATTGAAAGGAGAAGTGATATTCTCTTTGAAATTGTAAAGTCCTGTCCCTCCTTTTCGAAAGGCTCCTTGTCTTACTTTTATAATGCCTCGAATCGAAGACAATATCATAAAAATCACACCCCCAATGCAGGATACGAGGGCAATCCTTCGAAACGTACTAGAAAGGTACTCTCCTTCAGAAAAAATGATAAAACCTATATAAAAGTCTAATGAGAGTTTTATCGTTACGATGCTTAAAATCACGGCAAGCGTTTTTTGAAAGCGATAGAAATTCTCTGTCTTTGTAAAAAAACGGAAAATTAAAAAATGGATTAAGCTAATGACAATGGAGCTGTTTGCGAAATAAAACCAAGAAGGTTTTAAGTCATAATCCGATCCATAAATAGCAACTGTGATGATAAGGGTTATGATTCCTCCAATCAGCAGCGTTACCCATAAAAATACTCCGGCATTACGCGGATGCATCCGATCTATTGCTACGCAATATAGTAAATAGAAATCTTCTTCTTTTTGTTTTTTAGCATAATCAATGAGTCTCCTTAAGAAGT
>NZ_AKKV01000025.1 GCF_000269865.1 Fictibacillus macauensis ZFHKF-1 | reverse complement strand
GCGAATCGAGGGCCCCTGCGCGCGAACGGACCTGGCCTGCGCGCGAATGGACCTGGTCTGCGTGCGAATCAGGGGCTCCTGCGGGCGAATGGATCTGACCCGCACGCGTTTACAGAAGGGCTTGTTCTCTACTCCTTGCTTAATATGAAAAAATGGCTTCAGCATCAAAAACTGATGCTGAAGCCATTTTTTATGAGTGAGGGCTGTTTATGTCCCAGCCTTTTCTACATTAAAATACTTGTTCTAGTTCAACAACGCCCGGTACTTCTTCAAGAAGAGCGCGTTCGATCCCTGCTTTAAGCGTAATTGTAGAGGATGGACAGCTTCCGCATGCACCCATCAAACGAACTTTAACGATACCTTCTTCGATATCTACGAGTTCAACGTCTCCTCCATCACGAAGTAGGAATGGACGTAATTTATCTAATACTTCTTCTACTTGTTCACGCATTGTTGTTTCAGTAGCCATTATTGTATACCCCTTTCAATAGAAAACTGTATCTCTATTATATCGGTTCCACTAAAAAAAATCCATGACTTGCACTCATCTGTTTGCAAGAAGATCTTACTTTATTATCTGAAAGAAATCGTTTACAATAATGAAAGCAAGGAAATGCATGTGGGGTGGTGGCAGAATGGAAATGAAACAGCCAATTACGATTAAAGTGTTCGGTGGGGAACAAAAGTGTGCTAGTTGTGTAAACTTACCGAGCTCAAAAGAAACGGCCGAGTGGCTTGAAGCAGCAATCGCTCGTAAGTTTCCTAATCAGGTTTTTATTGTAGAGTATGTTGATATATTTACGACAACAGAAGGTGATAATTTCCTTTTTGCGCAACGTGTTGTGGAAGAAGATTTGTTTTATCCTGTTGTTGTCATTCATGATGAAATTATTGCAGAAGGAAATCCGCGCTTGAAAGACATTTATGATATTATGCAACAGCATGGTTATCAACATCCTGCTGTTTAAAAGATCAACGATGGTTGCAGCGCTAGTGATAGTGCGCCAATCATCGTTTTTTTTTATAAAGAAAGCCCGATCGTAGCAACGATCGGGCGAAGAGCTAGTTTTGATATTTGTACAACCAAAGAATCCCGGATTTTAAAAGACGTGGCACGCGTCCAATAAGAGAGGCGCTTCCCATCGTACCAAATCCACTTTTCTTACCAAGTGAGCCCATTACCCCTTTAAGCTTAATTTCATCAAGCTTAGGCATTGGCTCGTCTTTCCAACGGCAAAGTAAGACTTTAGCAATATGTTCTGCTTGTTCTTCTGCAAGTTGTGCACTTGGTGAGAACGGCATGCTAGCACAGTCACCTACAACGAAGACATGTTCGTTTTCTGGAAGGTGATGATAGTTCGCTAAGATCACACGACCTTGTGGGTCTTTTTCAACATCAAGATCACGAACTAATTTATTAGGTTGAATACCTGCTGTCCAAACGATGGCATCGCTCGGAATCGCAGTGTCATGATTGTAAAGAATGCCTTCTTCAACACGAGTAATATTGGAGTTGTTAATCACTTCAACGCCACGTTGAATGAACCAGTTTTGTACATAGTTACTTAAGCGTGGTTTAAAGCCATTAAGAATGATTGGTCCACGATCGAACAGCTTAATTTTTAAGTCAGGGCGACTTTCATGTAATTCACTAGCAAGCTCAACCCCACTTAACCCAGCTCCAACAACACTTACAACACCGTTATGAGGTAAGTTATTTAATGTTTGGTACGTATCGCGTGAATTATCGATGGATTGAATGCTATGTGTAAATTCAGCTGCCCCAGGAACGTTATGATACTTGTCTTCACAGCCTAAGCCAATCACTAATTCATCAAAGGAGATTGGTTCTTCATCAAGGAGATGAATTTCTTTTGTTTCTAAATTCATTCCTGTAATTTCTCCATACTTAATGTGAAGCTGTGGATGTTCTGGAAACGGCACGCGGATATGGTGATCAGAAATCGTACCAGCCGCTAGAGCATAATATTCTGTTTTTAAACAATGATAAGGGTTCTTGTCAATCAAAGTAATTTGTACATCGGACGGTAAATCTGAAGCATTTAATAAGCGCTTCATCAGGCGCATACCGCCATAGCCACCGCCAAGTAATACTAGATGTTTCATTGTCTTTCCCTTCTTTCTTCAGACGCTAAGTATATTGAAAATAATGTAAGACAACACAATAACAATAACCGATTTTTCTCCAAACACTACTTAGTATAGACATATTGTGACGATTTCTCAACCATTTTCACTAAAAGGCTCATAATTACCTCTCATTTATTGACTGGTATAATGATTCAAGTTACGATAAATAGCGTAAGGCGAGGTGAAGAAATGAAGCCACTGATAGAATTTTGTGTCAGCAACTTAGCAAGTGGCGCCCAGCGCGCACTAGAAAAGTTAGAGCAAGATTATGATCTTGATGTCATTGAATATGGTTGCCTCGGGTATTGTGGTCAATGTGCACGATCGCTTTTTGCCCTCGTGAATGGAGACATTGTTCACGGAGAGACAGCAGATGAGCTTGTCACGAATATCTACAAACATTTAGATGAAAATCCAATGTTCTAATCCATAAATGAAAATGCGCTTAGCAGATCGCTGCTAGCGCATTTTTTTAATAGAACAACTGTATGATTAGACCGTCGGCTGGGCTTGCTTGTTAAGCCATGGTGCAAGACGTGTATAGAGAAACACAAACAATGCTGTAATGAGCAGTCCTTTAATAATATTAAATGGTGCAATCCCAATCGTAATTAAGTTCAACATCGCTGTGTTTGACATTTGTGGCGCATGAAGAAACCATGTATACGCTGGTAAAATAATAATGTAATTTAACAGTGACATCATTAATGTCATCGCTACTGTTCCAATGACGAGGCCACCTGATAAACTTTTCGTTGTACGGTATTTTCGCACAAAGTAAGAGGCCGGTAAGATGAAAATCGTACCAGAAATAAAGTTTGCCACTTCACCGACAGGAACGCCTGTTAAATTTCCGATTAACCCGTAGTGTAATACATTTTTAATTCCCTCAACAGCTAATCCTGCCAAAGGTCCGAAAATAATGGCTGCTAGTAAAGCTGGAACCTCGCTAAAATCAATTTGTAGAAAAACCGGTAAACCTGGAAATGGAAAATCAAGTAACATGAGGACGTAAGCAATGCTGCTTAGCATAGCAACGGCCACCATTTTGTATACTTTTCCCTTGTGCATTGAAATCTCTCCTTTGTTGCGCCATCCTATGATTTCAAATGCAGTGCATGATGCGTACATAAAAATCCCCTTAACGAACAAGACGTTAAGGGAGAATGCAGGCATCGCTCAAGAGAGCGTTTTTTGATGTTACAAAAAACACTACTGAGGTTCAGTTAATTAAATCCGAACGTGCACCGTCATCTTCTCCCATCCAGACTATACTGTCGGCTCTGGAGTTACACCAGATCAGCACGTTCGTTTTAGCAACGATTGCGCTCACGGGCTGATGAAGAGGGAATCTTCAATTACCGCCGGTCGGGAATTTCACCCTGCCCCGAAGATGGATCGCTATTTTTAATTGAATGTACATTCATTATACTTGATAATTGCGCGCTTGTGAACTATGATGCTTTTACCACTTTTTTACCGATGGTTAAGGTAAAAAAATGCTGAATAGATGCACACAGTAGGGTCATTTGCTGTACAATGAATACTGAATTCATCAGCTATTTATAAGTTAGGTGTAAGGAGGGATCAGCATGTTAAAGTTTGAAAACTCTTGGCCATATGATCAAGTGATGAATGATATTTATGTAAATGAATGTCCATTTTGTCAACAAGAGAATGTACTAACCTCATTTTCTGAAAATAAATTACAGCTTGCGAAAGAAGGGATTAAGCAACTATTGGTAATGCCGTGCTGTCATAATAAATTGACGATTGTGCAAGCGGATGATGACTATTTTTGGAGCAATGAAAAGCTAAGAAATCAGTAAAAAAGAACCGTCCCAAATGGGAGCGGTTCTTCTTTCAATTGTTTAATATTCTTTAATAATATTGTAAAACGTATCGCGTTCAATCGGTTTTTTGTTCGCTGTTTTAATTAAGTGAACAAGCTCTTTACGCGTAATACCAGAAGACGTTAGGGCTCCTACAGAGTGAGAAATACGTTCTTCAATTAACGTACCGTGAATGTCATCTGCGCCAAACGTTAACGCCATTTGTGTTAATTGTACACCAATGTTAATCCAGTACGCTTTAATATGATCAAAATTATCAAGCATAAGACGACTAATCGCAATGGTTCTCATATCATCGAATGCAGATGTACGACGTGTAAGCCCCATAGAAGCTGTACGTGGTTGCATCGCTAATGGAATGAATACCATGAAGCCATTTGTTTCATCTTGTAGTCGACGAACACGATCCATATGAATTAAGCGTTCTTCTTTTGATTCAATGGATCCGTAAAGCATTGTCGCATGCGTACGTAAGCCAAGCTTATGAGCAATTTCATGTGCTTCTAGCCATTGATCCGTGGATGCTTTATCTGGGCTCATTTTTTCACGATAGCGCTCTGTTAAGATTTCAGCTCCACCACCAGGCATTGTATCTAAGCCGGCTTTTACTAATTCTTCAATCACTTCTTTCATAGACAAACCAGAAAGACGAGAGAAGAACTCGATTTCAGCACCTGTATAGGCTTTAACAGAAGCCGTTGGATAATGTTTCTTTAACGTACGAATCGTATCTAAATAATAATCAAAAGGTACTTCGTTATTATGGCCACCTACGATATGGAATTCACGAATGTTATCGTTCCAACGCTTGCTTACATATTCAAGCAATTGCGCCTCATCCATCGTATACGCGCCATCTTCTCCGGGCTTGCGTTTAAACCCACAGAAGCTACAAGAAGCTTCACATACGTTTGTTGGATTAATGTACATGTTTTCAATAAAGTATACATTGCTTCCATTTTTCATTTCATTTGCTTCATTCGCTAATTGCGCAACGCCCAATAGGTCGTTTGTTTCGTATAAATACAGCCCGTCTTCAATGGAAAGACGTTCGCCGTGGCGAATCTTTTCTGCGAGTTCTAAAATTTTCGCATCTTGTGTAATGATTGCCATTCTCTCTCTTCCTCCATTCGAAAAAAACGTCAAGTAATAATATTTCAGCTCAACACGCTGTCTATTATACGCTCATTTATTTGGAGAGACAAATGAATACCTTTACTTCTTTTTTATAAAAGAGTAGCAAATATTTCATTAAAAAGCAGAAAAGACACCAAATGTGGGAAAAATGGAGAGCGTGGGCTGTGATTATAAAAAACCTTCACCCTTTGCTCCTAACAGAAATATCAATAAGAAAGAGAAAGGACATTGGAAACGTAAAGGTTGAGTGTTAGAACATTCACTTGTATACTATACTAAGGATAACCTTCCATGAAGGAGAGTGTAGACATGATTGTAAATTTTACAGAAGCAGCGGTAAGCCGCATTAAAGAAATGATGGCTGCCGAAGAAGAGCAAGGATTAATTCTTCGCGTTGGTGTAAAAGGTGGCGGATGTAGCGGCCTATCTTATGGAATGGGATTTGATACAGAAGTACAGCCTGGCGATCACGAAGAAGAAGTGGACGGCTTGAAATTTGTCGTTGACGATGAAAGTGCTAAAATTCTTAACGGTACTACCGTTGATTTTAAACAAAATATGATGGGTGGCGGATTTACGATTGACAATCCAAATGCCATTGCATCATGTGGCTGTGGCTCATCGTTTAAGACCGCAACGAATGCTGGGACACCAGAAGAGTGTTAAGAAAGATGGATAAAGGAAAAACGGTGAGCGCTGCTCATCGTTTTTTTTTTTCATATATATAAAGAAAAACCCGATGCGCCAACATCGGGTTGTGTGTGTTTTATTGGGTTGCAGCTCTTGTCTGCATACGTAAGTTTAGCATAGAATGCTATCTCACTCAATGCCCTTTTTATTCCAAGTGCGCTAACACTTCATCAAGTAATTGTTGAATTTTTGGAAGTTCACCTTTTACCGTTTCCATAAAGTCTTCATCGGTAATGTGTAAGGTGCCAATTTTGCGTTGTATATCTTGAAGAAGTTCTGCTACGTGCATTTCATCTTCGGTCCATTGTCTATTCATAAGTAACTCCTTTACGATTTAAAACAAGCTCGTACTATGTTGAGGTTGTGTTTTAGCTTTCGGATCAATGTACGTTTTTGCATTGTTAACGGCCGTTGGTGCTTCACCAAAGCCAGCAGCGATGAGCTTAATTTTCCCATCATACGTACAGATATCTCCAGCAGCATAAATTCCTTTAATGTTTGTTTCCATGCGGGAATTGACAATAATGGAGTTTCGTTCAATGTCCAAACCCCAATTCTTGATCGGTCCTAGCGATGAAACAAAACCGTAATTAACAATCATAGCGTCTACTGCTATTTTTTCCTCTATGCCTTCATTTTCAAGAATAACCTCGGTAAGCTCTTCATTGTTACCAACTAATTCTTTTATTTGATAGGGCGTTTTCAGTTTAATGGAAGAATTGAGGAGCTGATCAACACTATGTTCATGTGCACGGAATTTCGGGCGACGATGTGTTAAAGTCACTTCACTTGCAAGTGGTTCTAACATGAGTGACCAATCGACTGCTGAATCACCACCGCCAGCGACAAGCACTTTTTTATTTTGAAAAGCTTGCAAATCGTTTACAAAATACAATAAGTTCTTGCCTTCGTACTGTGAGGCGTTAGGAAGCTCAAGACGTCGTGGTTGAAAAGCCCCAACTCCGGCTGTAATGATAACAGCTTTTGAATAATGTGTCTCTTTGTCTGTCGTTAAATGAAAGATATCTTCTTTCTTTTCAACGGTTTTAACAGATTCTTCCAATACAATATGGGGTTCGAACTGTTCTGCTTGTTGAATGAGATTATTGACGAGATCTTGTGCGAGTATTTTTGGAAACCCAGCTACATCGTATATGTACTTTTCAGGGTACAAGGCAGCAAGTTGACCGCCGAGCTGTGGCATGCTTTCAATGACTTTCACTTTCATTTGGCGCATGCCTCCGTAAAACGCAGCAAATAACCCGGTTGGACCACCACCAATAATCGTGATATCGTATAGATTTTCTTCCTTCATACTTACACCCCCGTTAAGATTTCTTCCTTTATTATACTATTAGAGATAGCAAATGGACAGCAGAGAGGACTAGGGTTCGTACGTAACAAAGTATACGCAAAAGGAACGCACTTTAGATTTAAAATAGTTGAAAAAAGTACCAAAACATATCATTTTAAGTGTACCGACTGTTTATGATAGTGTAGAACACGAAATCCATTCAAACGATGATTTCGATAAAGAAAAGGCTTTTATACACTAAGTCCTCACGATGTGTCAACTATTATATGGTTTTTTTCAAAAAACGGTTGAAATTGTGTAGAAAAAGGAATAAGATAAATGAAGTTGAAAAATATGTTGATTTTGTGACGTATTTTGTTTTTTTGTGTCATACTTAGTGAAAAGAGTCACAAACTTTTTTGATCTATCATATTTCGATCCAGGTTAGGTCAAACTAAAAAAAATTCGAACTGGAAGTGATCAAAATGAGTAAGCCAAAAATTTTGATTATTGGTGGAGGATACGGCGGCATGATGTCAGCTGTGCGCCTTGGAAAAGAACTAGGCACCAATGATGCAGAAATTACGCTTGTTAACAAGCATAACTACCATTACCAAACAACATGGCTTCATGAAAATGCGGCTGGTACGCTTCACCACGATCGTACGCGTATTATGATTGATGATGCCCTTAACTTGAATCGTGTGAACTTTGTTCAAGATACGGTAGTAGAAATTAAAAAAGATGAAAAACGTGTCATTCTTGAGAATGGCGAGTTAACATACGATTACTTAATTATTGCGTTAGGATCTGATCCAGAGACATTTGGCATTCCTGGTCTTAAAGAGCATGCTTATAGCATTCGTAGCATTAACTCTGTTCGTGAAATTCGTGAACATATCGACTATTGCTTCGCTCGTTACAACAATGAAGGTCAAAAGCAAGATTTGATTAACATCATCGTTGGTGGAGCAGGCTTTACAGGAATTGAATTTGTTGGTGAGTTAGCAGATCGTGTTCCTGAACTTTGCAAAGAATACGACATTCCACGTGAAAAAGTTCGTGTGATTAACATTGAAGCAGCGCCAAATGTTCTTCCTGGTTTTGATGAAGAACTTGTTGAGTATGCCATTAACAATCTTGAGCGTCGTGGTATTGAATTCCTAGTGAATACACCGATTAAAGAATGTAACGAAGATGGTGTTATTCTTGCATCAGGTGAAGAAATTAAAGCAGCTACCGTTGTTTGGACAGGTGGCGTTCGCGGTAATCACCTTGTAGAAGAAGCTGGTTTTGAAACAATGCGCGGTCGTGTGAAAGTTGAAAAAGATCTTCGTATGCCAGGTTATGACTACATTTTCGTTGTTGGTGATTGCGCATTAATTATTAACGAGGAAATTAATCGTCCATACCCACCAACTGCACAAATTGCGATTCAACAAGCGTACACGCTAGGACGCAATATGAAAACACTCATTAAAGGTGGCGGCCAATTAGAAGAGTTTACGTTCCATAACAAAGGTACAGTAGCCTCTCTTGGTAAAGGAGAAGCAATCGGGGTTGTTGGTAACAAGAAACTTTTCGGTACTTCCGCATCTGCAATGAAAAAAGTCATTGATAACCGTTACTTGTTCTTACTTGGTGGCGTACCAATGGTCTTGAAAAAAGGGAAATTGAAATTATTTTAAGGTAAAAAAAGAGCAATCGTTCCTTTGGGGCGTTGCTCTTTTTTTAATGTTGTTTTATGATGCATGAGATACCTACAGAGAGGGTTAAGAAAGGAGAAGCAAGGTGAAAAAAGAACGAGGAAACGTATGGCTTGGTGTTTCAGGCGTTGTCATGAAAGAGGGTAAGTATTTAGTTGTAAAGAAAAAATATGGAGGAAATCAAGGGAAATGGACGTTTCCTGCCGGCTTTGTAAATCCTAATGAAACGGCTGACGAAGCGGTTGTTCGTGAAGTTTTAGAAGAAACGGGGATTGAGACTACCGTACAGCGCATCATCGGCTTACGAACGGGTGTCATTGCTGAGGAAGTAAGCGACAATATGATTGTATTTCAGCTTGAAGCAACTGGCGGGAGATTACAAGCACAAGAACGAGAAATTGCCGAAGTTTGCTTTATGAGCAAAGAAGAACTGTTAAACGATCAGCAAACGTCGTTAATGGTCCCAATCTTTATGAATGAAAAAGAAGAAATGTTATATGACCAATTAAATCCTGGCGATGTTTTTCGTTATACATCTTATAAGTTATTTGATATTCGTTGAAATTGTAAGAAAATTTAAACATTTAAGAGGAAAACCTGTATTGTTTCCGCTTACATGACGAAAATCAGCGATAATGACCCCTTTTCAAGTAGGAGAATTCTTGTTATATTATCAGAAAATTCTAACAAGGGGAGTGTCGCATATGACAGCAACAAGAACGAAAGAAAAGTGTCAATATTGTGGAGGAAAGGGTTATTTTCAGCTTCTACTCGGCGGCTCTGAAACTTGTGAAGAATGTTCTGGTAGTGGAACCTCAAAGAAATCATAACGTCTCTTAAAAAGGTGTGAAAGAGGCTGAACATAAACAGCCTTAACACGTAAAAAATGGCTTCATCATCCGTTTCGGTGATCAAGCCATTTTTTTATGACACTCGTTAGATTGATTTTTAAAATTATCTTGCGTATGGTTGTAGCCAAAAAATGGAGTAGGGAGCAAGCTCTTCTGTAATCGCGCGCAGACCAGTTCCATTCGCGCGCAGGAGTCCCCGATTCGCGCGCAGACCCGGTCCGTTCGCGCGCAGGAGTCCCCGATTCCGATTCGCGCGCAGACCCGGTCCGTTCGCGCGCAGGCCCCCCCAATTCGCGCGCAGACCAGGTCCAATCGCGCGCAGGACCCCCCGATTCGCGCGCAGACCAGTTCCGTTCGCGCGCAGGAGCTTCCGGTTCGCGCGCAGACCAGTTCCATTCGCGCGCAACCAAGTCAATTCCCCCGCATGCGCCACGCAACAAAGGAAGTAGTGTGTTCTAAGTCTTTTTTTATCCTTTTATTGACTTTATCTGCATTTTTTTAGTAAACTATCACTGACATAGAGGGGAGAGGGACATATGTACGTACCGCAAATGTTTGTTTCGATGCTTCTTTTTATCGTTCTTTTTTTTGGAATCGGTTTCTTACTGAATATGCTGTTGCGCATGACGTGGGTGATGGCGATTGCCTATCCAATTGTTGTCATGCTCATTGTAGATAAAGTAGGGATTGCTGCCTACTTCAAAAGCCCTGGGACAAGCTTTACAGCGTTAGGCACGAATTTTATGCATTTAGCCATGGCTGATATTTTTATTTTAGCGAGTGGTATGATTGGTGCCATTTTTGCTGGCGTAGCGATTAAAATGCTTCGTGTTCGCGGCTATCAGATGTTCTAGATCTTCTATAATGAATAGAAGGTCTTTTTTCATGGTGTATAAACGTTTCCTTTCCTGGTAACTACTACTAGGGAGAGGGGCGAACACGATGAGAAAAATAATAAAGCGATTGATCATGACTATGTTATTTCTGCTTGCTTTTACAACAACTTGGCATGCCTTAACAGGCGTTGAACCAAAAGATATCGCCTTGTGGGCGCAAGCAAGCAAAAAAGAAGAGACATCAACCATACAAAAAGGAATGTTTGAAGTCATTGATGGCATGGCAAGCGCACTTGAACAATTACCTCTATTATGGAATCGTACGCTGAAAATTCATGCTGAAGCAAAAAATAATGCAGCGGCACTAGCAATTGATACTACGCACTATGAAGCAATCGCAGTAACGGCTACAGGGTATACAGCAGGTGTTGAATCAACAGGAAAAAGAAAAGGTCATCCAGCCTATGGCATTACGAAATCAGGAATTAAAGTGAAACGAGATGTCTATTCAACGATTGCAGCGGATCCGCATCTATTTCCACTTGGTACGATCCTGTTTATTCCTGGCTATGGCTTTGGTGTCGTTGCAGACACAGGCTCTGCGATTAAAGGTCATCGAATTGATTTATATTTTGAAACAACAAAAGATGTGTACGAGCAGTGGGGTAAAAAAACCCTGCGCGTTTTTGTCGTTCAAAAAGGAAAAGGGAAAGTGACAGAGCAAGAATTAAAAGCATGGAATGAGCAAAAGTCACTTCGTGCACTTCGTAAAAAAATGTAATGGTTGATATCAAACCGTTTAGAGTAAAGGATTACTCTAAAACGGTTTTTTCTTTGGAACTTTGGCTAGTAGGTCTTGGGTACTAAATTGAGAGCAATGTAAGACGAAAGGGTAGAGAGTGCGGTATGCTACTAGTAGTGTTTACTTAATTAATATAAATAAGAAACGCTTTAAGTAGGGTGCGTATACGCTTATACGGCTCTCTTTGACGTTGGTTTTAGAAAGGGATGTATTTGAAAATGAACAAACAAACAAGCCGTTATCGCTGGATTGTATTTGGTGTGGTGTTGTTTGCTTACTTTGTCATTGTTAGCCAGCGAACGGCTCCTGGACTCATTACCGATCAACTGATGAAGGATTTTGGCGTATCGGCATCAGTTATTGGTCTTATGAGTGGCTTGCAATTTTTTGCCTATGCAGGCTTGCAAATTCCTGTAGGCCTCCTATCTGACAGATATGGTCCCACTTATTTTTTAGTGATTGGAACGTTAATAAATGGCATCGGTGCTTTATTGTTAAGTGTGGCACCTAATGAATACGTACTGCTCCTTTCAAGGTTTTTAGCTGGAACAGGAGATGCAGCCATTTTCGTAAATGTTGTTCTGTTGCTTAATACGTGGTTCACTTCACAGGAATTTGTTCGTTTACTCGGACTCGTAACGATGGCAGGCAGTCTTGGGTCTCTTACTGCAACGGTTCCATATTCCATGTGGATGTCAGTGAGTGGATGGCGAATGCCGTTTGCTACAATCGCGATTACGTTATGTGTGACGAGTTATTTCATTTACTTGATTGTTATTGCTCAGCCGAAAAAACGATTTAAGGAAAGTGTTAAACAGAATAAGCCTACAGAGCGAGAGAGAATCTTACCTACACTAAAAGCATTATTTAGTGAAAAACAGGCATGGGCTACGTTTCTCTGTCATTTCGGACTTGTAGGAACGTATATTGGATTTATCGGTTCTTGGGGCGTTCCGTATGGCATTCATGTGTTTGGAATGAATCGACCAGAGGCGAGTCAGCTTATGATGTATGGACTATTTGGGGCGATGCTAGGCGGGCCGCTCGTTACATGGATTGCTAGTAGATTAGGAGCCATTAAAAAAGTATATATGAGCATTCATTTCCTCGTAGTACTGAGTTGGATGGGGCTATTTTTTAGTGGTGTTCATCCTTCCTTTACACTTGTTGTGGTCTTGCTGTGCTGTATTGGAATTGGTAACGGAGCAAGTGGATTAACATTTGCAATTGTCAGAGCTTCCTTTTCTGTAAAGAAAGTAGGCGCTGTTTCAGGGTTTGCAAACATGGGTGGTTTTTTAAGTGCAGTGTTATTGCCGAGTTTTTTTGGAAAAGTGTTAGATGCTTTTCCACAAACAAATGGAGTGGAAAGCTATCATTATGGATTGCTCATACCCGCTGTTTTTTCAATAGCTGGACTACTTGGCAGCATGCTTATTGTAGAACAGAAGAAAAACCGCTCAAGTGAGGAGGAAAAGCGCAGCGCTGTTTTGTGAAAAACAAAGAAATCACCATGTGCTAAAAAAGCGCGTGGCGATTTCTTGTCATTGCTGCTTAAGATTTTGTGGAGGATTGCAGTGGTTGTTCGTTCCAAAGCAACCGGTGTAATTTCTTCAGTCCATCTAACAAGCGTGGAGATGGTCGGCAAAATAAATGTTCTTCGAGAATATGAACCTTATTATTTTGAACTGCGCGAAGCTCATGCCAGTTAGGACGCTTCTCTAAGACGGATCGTTTTACTTTCGTTTGACGTACACCTACCCAGGCAATGCAAAGCACATCGGGATCACGCGACACGACGTCCTCCCATGTCGTTTGGATGGAGGCAAGCTCAACATCAGCAAATACATTCTCACCGCCAGCAAGCTGAGAGATTTCTGTTAACCAATTTAGTTTACCAGGTGTGAAAACAGGCTTTGGCCACCATTCCCAATACAATTTTTTCTTTTCTGTTACCGTTTCAGCAAACGCCGCGTATTCTTTAAGCGACTGTTTATATTGCGTAACAAGCTGTTGTGCGCGTTTCTCTACGCCGGTACGTCGTCCAAGATCAAGCAAATCGTTACCGATATCTTCTAATGTTTGGGGATTATACGTGACATGCGGAATATTGCGGCGCTTCAGTTCAGCAATGTTTTTTTCCATGCCAGGTACACTGAGTGACGCAATCACAAGGTCTGGCTTTAATTCTTCCACCATGTCCATATTAATCGAGAGATCGGGGCCAAGCTTAGGCAGCATTTGGACACGCTTTGGCCAATCGGAAAAATCATCAACAGCAACAAGCTGCTCCGTTAAACCTAAATAATCCACAAGCTCTGTATTGCTTGGGCATATTGAAATTAATCTCATGAATCAACCACTCCTTACAGAACGAAAAAAAGCCAATAGATGAAGAGAGTCTGAGCGATCCCGAGAACAGCGCCAACAAACACTTCACTTGGTCGATGTCCGAGCAGTTCTTTCAGCTGCTGTTGCTTTTCTTTTGCTCCGCTTTTTTGAAACATTTTACTGAGCTTTACATGCTCACGAAAGTCGCTTACTAATTTATTCAACACAGCAGCTTGTTCTCCTGCATGCCAGCGTATTCCTTTCGCATCATACATCACGATAATGGCAAACATACAGGCAATGGCAAATAAAGAACTACCAAAGCCTTCTTGGAGGCCAACAGCTGTAGCAAGTGCTGTCACGGAGGCTGAATGTGAACTTGGCATTCCCCCGGTACTAATGAGCAACGCCCACTTAAGTTGCTTCGTTTCGAAATATGTAATGGGGATTTTTAAAAATTGTGCCATGAAGACACCGAATAAAGCAGCGAGTAACGGGAAATTCGTTAATAATGCCATAACCATTCTCCTCACTTCATTAAGGATTGATTAGCTTTATTTTACCCTTTTTTTGTGCATAGCAATCTTCTTGTTCTTTACCGACTTACAAGTATATGATGGTCATATACTATGAGTGTATGTCTATATGGTGGAGGCGAATCATGGACCTCAAGCAGTATCCGATGGAATATTATACGTTTTTTATTACGTTTAATGAGGGCGATTATTATACGTGTCATGATTTATTAGAAGATCTATGGATGGTGGAGAAAGATAATTATTTCCTTAAAGGCTTATTGCAAATGACCGTTGCCATTTATCACTATGAATATGGAAATGTAAAAGGAGCACGGGCGATGATGCAAGCGGGTTATGAGTATATACAACCGTATCGTCCACTTTATTGGGGCTTGGATTTAGATCACGTTCATACGTTTATGGAACAATGTATTGCGAGGATACCTGCAGACATTGATAAAGTACCATTTGAGCAGGTTCACACGTTACCTTCATTTCCAGATCTTGTTCTCGTACTGCAAGAGGAACGTCAATAAGTAGACTAGGATGGAGGAATAAAGATGTTTACAACGAAAGTAGATTGGCAACGAGCCAATCATGATGAAGCTTTAATTATAGGTGTATGGTCAGATCGTAAAAAACTAGAAGGCTACGTGAAGGAAATAGATGAAGCATTTAACGGACATATTACGCAGCTCTTTAAAGAAGGCGACATTTCTACTAGTTACAAGGCTTTGTCTAAACTTCATACGTTTGGCATTATCGGTGCGAAACGTCTCTATTTTATCGGCCTTGGACGCAAACAAGATAGCTCTTATGAAAGAATAAGAGCTGCACTTGGTAAAGTCGTAAAAGAAATAGATCGTGATCAACGCGAGAGTGTGTCTATTCTTTTAGATACGTTTACGACGGAAAATGTAGCCATTGAACAGATGGCGCATGCATTTAGTGAAGCGATTCTTTCCGCAAGCTATACGATTCAGCATTACAAAGAGCGATCTAATCAACGAGACGTTTGGCTGAAAGCTGTTACCGTTTATACGAAAGAAGAGGTAAATCGTGCGCTACAGGAAGGAGCTGTTTTTGGAGCGGGGCTTAATACGGCTCGAACCCTCGTTAATACGCCTGCTAATTTACTCACTCCGTCAGATCTTATCGGTACTGCCGTAGAGCTGGCAATTTCGTCTGATATGGAATATGAGGTGTTAGAGCGAGCGGACATGGAGAAATTAGGGATGGGCGCTCTATTAGCCGTATCACAAGGATCTGTGGAACCTCCAAAGTTATTCGTAGCTAAATATACAGGAGGCGAAAAGGATGCTCCGTATTTAGCGCTTGTAGGCAAAGGTGTAACGTTTGATGCAGGTGGCTATTCCATTAAAACAGCAACTGGAATGGTGGATATGAAAAGTGATATGGGTGGTGCCGCAGCGGTGATTGGGGCATTAGAAGTCATTGGGAAATTGCGACCGCAAACCAACCTGCTGTTCGTCATTCCAGCTTGTGAAAACTTAATTAACGGTGCTGCTATGAAACCAGGTGACGTAATTACCTCGCTGAGTGGTTTAACAATTGAAGTGAAAAATACGGATGCTGAAGGGCGCTTGCTTTTAGCAGATGCCGTAACCTACGCAAAACAGCTTGGTGCTCATGCTGTCGTTGATGTAGCGACGTTAACCGGTGGAGTATCCGTTGCTCTCGGCGATTGCACAACAGGTGCAGTCACGAATGATGAAACGCTGTATCATCAACTGAAACAAGTAGCTGCTCATGAAGGCGAACTGCTCTGGTTATTGCCGAGTCATCAACCGTTTAAAGATATGATTCGCACAAGCGATGTAGCAGATCTTACGAATTCGAGTGGTCGGCTAGGTCATGCAATTACGGGAGGTTTATTTATTGGTACATTTGCTGGCGAAACGCCATGGGTGCATTTAGATATTGCCGGTACTGCATTTAGTGCTAGACCTTCGGATCTTGGGCCAAAAGGAGCCACAGGCGTCATGGTGCGTACGTTAGCGCGACTGGCTATGCAATGGCAAGCGGAATAAGTAAATAGCCTTCATTCATAAAAAAATGGCTTCACCATCGTTTTTGATGCTGAAGCCATTTTTTTTGCTTGTTCGCTTCATTTTAGAGTGTCTTGCGTTCACGTTTCCTGTCATGAACGCAACGCCTTATCGGTGAACGTGTTAACTTAAAGAGCATGTCAGAGAGGGAGAGGGGGTTCTCTAGAAATAATGATCGGGAAAAGAGTGAATCGCGCGCAGAGGTATTGGATTCGCGCGCAGAGGCACTCGAATCGCACGCAAACAAGACAAATCCACCCTCAGAGCATGTGCAAGAAATCAAAAAGAGAGCCAAGCTCGCGAATGCGCCCAAAAAACGAGTAAAATACTGTGCAAACCATGCAATGATCGCGAAAAGAGTATTCGCGCGCAGAGCAAGGTCGTTCGCGCGCAGAGGCATTCGATTCGCGCGCAGACCAGGTGAGTTCGCGCACAGAGGTACTGGATTCGCGCGCAGACCTGGTGAGTTCGCGCACAGAAGCACTCGAATCGCGCGCAAACAAGACAAATCCTCCCTCAGAGCAAGTGCAAGAAATCAAATAGAGAGCAAATCAACAGCCAGGCTCGCAAATGCGCCAGAAAACAGAGAAAATAGTGTATCCCAAGTCCTTTTAATCGTGTAAAATGATGGTTGCGTAGCATATAAAAAATGATTATAATAAAATTACTATTATTTTATAATTATTATAAAAAAGGGAGTTCGCATATGGCAGAGTATGACTTTCATCATCTTCCCCACGTAAAAGTTCAAGCGAAATCGAAAAAGACGTTATGGATTACGTTGCTGCTAACGTTATTTTTTACAATCGTTGAAGTTATTGGTGGGTTGCTTTCTAATTCATTAGCGTTGTTATCGGATTCAGCTCATATGATTTCTGACGTTCTGGCACTTGGTTTAAGTATGTTAGCTATTTATATGGCGACAAAACAACCGAATGCAAAGCATACGTTTGGTTATTTGCGTTTCGAAATTATTGCGTCATTTTTAAACGGTCTAGCATTAGCGGTTATTTCTATCGGAATTTTTATAGAAGGTATTAAACGATTTATTCATCAAGAAACCATCGATTTCACATTAATGATGACGATTTCTTCTATTGGGTTAGTCGTTAATATAATCTTAACGATTGTTCTTAGTCGTAGCATGAAAGAAGAAGAAAACTTAAATGTACAAAGTGCGCTTTGGCATTTTATCGGCGATCTCTTAAGTTCTATCGGTGTAATTGTATCTGCTATACTCATTAAGTTAACAGGCTTTTACTGGTTTGATCCGCTCATTTCCGTTATTATTGGTGGAATCATTTTCACAGGTGGTTTTAAGATTATTAAAGAATCCTATCATATCTTAATGGAGGCTGTGCCGGAAGAATTAGACGTAGAAGCCATTCGCGCCGATATTCATGGAATTGAAGGCGTAGAAGATGTTCATGAGCTTCATTTATGGACAATCACGTCTGAACATCATTCTTTAACTGCCCATGTTTTTGTCGCTGAACATATTCAACCACACTGTGTTATTTTAGCGATTAACGAAATGTTAAAAGAGAAATACAAATTAAGACATACAACGATTCAAATTGAAAATGCGCGCATTCATCATCATGGTGAATATGGCAAGCAATTTTTGGCACATAACTAATAAGGAAATGTAAAAAGCTGAATGGGTTCAACCCATTCAGCTTTTTACATTGACATTCGACGTTATTCGTGTTAATTTTGTAAATGATTTAATACATTATCGATTTAGCGGAATAAAGTGTTGGTTTTAGGGGGAATTTCAGTGAATTCAGTCATCGTTGCGATTGTGATCATGCTCGTGCTTAGCTTATTGCGTGTTCACGTTGTACTTTCATTAGTAGTAGGTGCCTTAATTGGAGGCCTTACAGGGGGGCTAGGTTTCGAGAAAACGATTCAAGTATTTAGTAATGGCTTAGGAGATAATAGCATTGTCGCGCTTAGCTACGCGATGCTAGGTGCTTTTGCTTTAGGACTTTCTAAGACAGGGTTACCAGATGTCCTTGTGCGCAGTGCTCTGAAACTCGTTAGCCGTAAAGGAGAAAGCGCTAAGAAATCGTTATCGAAAGCACTCGTTGTTCTTATTGTACTCATGCTTTCGTGTTTTTCACAAAACTTAATACCGGTTCATATTGCGATTATTCCTATTTTTATTCCACCGATGATAAAAATTATGAACGAGCTACAGATTGATCGTCGCCTCATCGCATCCGTAATTACGTTCGGCTTAATTACGCCTTATATGTGGTTTCCGGTTGGCTTTGGTAGCATCTTTCATGAAGTGCTTCATACGAATATGAAAGCAAGTGGTTTAAATGTAGCGTTAGATAGTATTCCTCGTGCTATGACAATTCCATCTCTCGGCATGATCGTCGGATTGTTAGTAGCTGTATTCATTAGTTATCGTAAACCGCGAAGCTATAATGAACAAAGTGATGCGGCAATCGTAGAAGAGCATACCTATACGAAGCGCTCGCTAATCGTTGCAGGTCTATCCATTGTTGCAACATTAATCGTTCAAATAGTAACTGACTCTATGATTTTTGGCGCTTTAAGCGGTATTATTGTTTTATACTTTAGCGGAAGCTTTAACGTGAAAGAATCAGATGCATTATTAACAGATGGGATGAAAATGATGTCCTTTATCGGTTTTGTTATGCTATCTGCGGCAGGGTTTGCTGCTGTTCTTCGTAAGACAGGCGATGTTGAGACGCTTGTAAAACAAAGCGCTTCACTCATTGGAGGCAGTCAAGCCATCGGAGCATTGCTCATGCTAATTATTGGCTTACTCATTACATTAGGAATTGGCTCTTCATTTTCAACCATTCCGATTATTACAACCATTTTTGTTCCACTTTGTATTCAACTTGGCTTTAGTGTACCGGCTACGATTGCGATTATTGGAACAGCAGCAGCGCTCGGTGATGCTGGTTCACCAGCCTCCGATAGCACACTTGGACCAACGTCCGGGTTAAATGTTGACGGACAGCATAATCATATTTGGGATACGTGCATTCCGACGTTTCTACACTATAATATTCCATTAATCGTGTTTGGTTTTATTGCTAGCATGGTACTATAAAGAAAATCGTCCACAATCAGATGACTGTGGACGATTTTTTTATAGAACTCTATGCGTAACGTTGTGTATGTGACGTTCGATTTTTAGAAATCGCATAGTAAATGCGCGGAGCAATGACCGCCGTAACGAAGGTTAAGACAAGATCTTTAGGAATAAAAACGAGCATACCTTTCCAAGTATTAAGGTATGTGATTCCAGGGACTGCTGCCCAATTTGTAAGCGCGACGTATAGAAGCGTTGTACCAATAACATAGCTTACCGCTAAACTAACAAAGGCTGCAACGAGGAACGTTGGGAACGTTGGCTTTTTGCTGCGATCCACAATAAGCCCAGCTGCATAAGCACCAGCGATATATGATAAAATAAAGCCGAAACTTGGTTTCATAATGGTAGCGAATCCGCCGGTAAAACCAGCAAAAATGGGAGCACCGATGAGACCAACGAGCAAGTAAACAATCATCGAAACAGCGCCCAATCGACGTCCGAGTAAAAGTCCAGCTAATACGCAGAAAAAATTTTGTAGCGTAAGGGGAACAGACCCAAAGGCAAGAGCAGGAATCCAAGCGGTAATATTTGCGCCAATCGCCATTAGAGCAGCGAACATAGCCGCTAATGTTAAATCAATAGGTTTAAATTTCATGATGTCACCTCAAAAAATAGTTATGTTCTATGTTTACTTTAAAGTACAGAAAGAATGATTGTCAACTTTATTTTATTAAAGGGTTAACGAAAAGGAGGAGCTACCATGTATTTTGGAAAACGCCGTAAACGTAACGATGATGGAAGAGTCCCTCCCAATCAAAATGTAACAGAACGATGGCCTGTACTACACTATGGAAATGTTCCGCACTATCCATCGTTGGATGAGTGGGATTTACACGTCTATGGTATGGTGGAACGTCCTAAGCGCTTTACATATAAGGAGTTGTTACAGCTTCCAAAGACTACGGTTGTGAACGATATCCATTGTGTCACGGGCTGGTCCAAGCTAGATAATACGTGGGAGGGCGTATTGGTAAAGGACGTCATCGCCTCATGCGGAATTCATCCTTTAGCTAAGCACGTTTTGTTGCATGCAGAGGAAGGTTGGACAGCTAATTTACCAATTGAAGATTTTCTAAAAGAGACAAGTTTGCTCGCGATGAAGCATAATAACGAACTTCTTTCACCTGAACATGGCTATCCGTTGCGTGGCGTTTTTCCTCATTTATATTTTTGGAAAAGCGCAAAGTGGTTACGCGGAATTGAGTTTTTGCCACTTGATACACCAGGATTTTGGGAACGAAATGGGTACCATAATTATGGTGATCCATGGAAAGAGCAACGTTTCACATGGGATTAGAAGCCATACATAAAGAAGCCCCTTTTGCATAAAACTTGTATAGAGCAAGTCATAAATAAAAAGCAAAGGTGGTGGCATAAAGAAGCGTGGATAATCCTTTCACAGCAGAAGATGATCGCTGTATTGTATGTGCAGGTGAGCTCATGAGCTTTGAAGAAGAGCAAATTACCGTTTGTGATCAGTGTGTGGAACGCGTAATTACATCTTTTAATAAGTAATGAAAAAGAAACCGAGCGATTTAGCAAAAAGTCGCACGGTTTCTTTTTTTTCGTTAGAAAGCAAGCTTAGGTACTTGCTGTTTCATATGTTGCTTAATGGAATCGTAGCTATGTTTCATAGCTGGAATGTCTTTCATCGGTTGAATAATCCACGACTTATTTACCCATGTTGGTAAAAAGGCAGGGTTTTCAATTTCAATAGAAGTATGCTTGTTTTTCGTTATTTTTTTAATCGTAAGTGTTAGAATTCCACCAATATCCTTATAATTTCCCCGCTGACCGGATATGAAGTTACCAAGCGAGTAAATGGCAAAGGCACTGCCACCATTTTTACTTTTTACCCATGTAGCTGGTTGAAGAACGTGTGGATGATGACCGATGATCACATTCGCGCCGGCATCAGCTGCTAATTGGACAAGCTGTTTCTGTTTAGGTGTCGGCATGCGCTCATATTCATTACCAAAATGAAGGCTAAGTACGACAACATCTGCTTTCTTTTTTGCTTTTCTAATATCATGTGCAATTGTAGTAGGTTCAATAAGGTTAACTAAGTATGGTTGATTTTGCGGTACAGGAATGCCATTGGTCCCATAGGTGTAGCTTAAAAAAGCAAAGGTCGTTTCGTTTTTTGTGATGGTTCTAATTTTCTTAGCATCATTTGGAGAAGCGTAAGCACCTGTATACGGCATGCCAATCTTATTCCAATGATTTGTTGCATTGAGAATGGCTTGTTTGCCACGATCTAACGTGTGATTATTAGCAAGGGTAACAAGATCAACACCGTTCGCTTTGAGTGCGTCGCCTACTTCATATGGTGAATTAAATGATGGATAGGTAGAGATGCCAAGGGCAGGACCGCCAATCATCGATTCTTGATTAACCATCATAATATCCGGCTTCCGTAAATACGGCGCTACATCTTGGAACATAAAGTTAAAATCATAGGTACCGTTGCGCCGCTTTGCTTTGTTGTATAGCACATCATGAATGAGGACATCCCCTGCTGCCCCAAGAGTTGTGTACGTTACGTTTTCTTGAGAATGAGAAAGTGTTGGCTGTGCTTTTGACTCTTTTTTCTGTGGCTTCTCTTCTTGCGCACACGCACTAAGTAACACGAAAACAGACAAAATAACCGATAACCTTCTAAATTTCATGTCATTCCCCCCATTTTGTTTTCTAAATTTACGAAAAATTAAGATAAAGGAAGATTAATGAAGAAATATAGTTCTATCATAGTCATAAACGGTTAAAAATAACCAGTTTTATAGGCTTTTAATTATGGTCTATATGTTCTATACTAATGTTACATTGTTCTTTAAATAGAACGCATCGTTCTCTGAATCGACTCTCATACAAGGAGGAGACAGGTTGAGAAATTTTTTTAATAAACTATTATCAGGACAGCATTCTACATACATACTGACGATGAAAGTTGGCGTCGCCTTTTATGCACTGCTCTTTATTTTCATAGCAATGTATGCGCCTACAAACGCTGAGTTTTATTCAAAAGCCACCGTAAAAGGAACTATTACGGCAGGGCATTGGGCGAAAGAACCAGATTGCAAGGATCAAAAGGATGAAAAGGATCAGAAAGCAACAGATGAAAAAGAGTCTAAGTGTAAAGAAGAAGATAAAAAGAAAGAAGATAAGAAACCAAGTGAAGAAGCTGTGAAAGAAAAAAAGCAAGATCATAAAGAAGAAGCAGATAACAAAAAGAAAGAGGACGCTTCAGAGAAAGAACATCAGAACGAGAAACAGTCCGATCAAAAGCCTGCTAAACATGATCAAGAAGATCAGAAGACGAACGTTAGTGACAAAGACCATTCATAACTAACACAAGGATTATTAAGGAGAGTGCTTATGAAAAAGGTAAGGAAAGTGATTAGTACACTCATTACTGCTGTTTTATTTATTGCATTGTTAGGAGTGGGCTTTATCGTCATTTCTTCCAAAGCATCTGGCGGTCAACCGAGTGTGTTCGGCTATCAATTGAAAACCGTCTTGTCAGGATCGATGGAGCCAGGCATTCAAACAGGCTCAATTATTGCAGTTAAGCCTGGTGGCGATGCATCGCGGTATAAAAAAGGTGATGTGATTACCTTTAAATCTGGCGAAAAGCTCATTACCCATAGAATTCAAAAAGTAAATGGTAGTGGCAATTCATTAAGTTATACAACAAAAGGTGACAATAACAATGCGGCAGATCCAGATAAGGTACTGCCAGGCAATGTTGTTGCTGAATATACAGGCTTTACGGTTCCTTATATCGGATATGGCATGGATTACGCACAATCGAAAAAAGGAACGATGATTCTCATGATTGTTCCAGGAGTCTTGCTTCTCTTGTATTCCATTTGGACAATTACGAAAGCCATCCGTGAAATTGATGTTAAAAAAGAAAAATCTTCTACACCGCCAGTTAATTAATGGTTGATTCCTGTATATTGTACAGGTTCAATAGATAGAAATTCATACTTCATGTATAGGGGAGGAACAAGTATTATGAGTTTAAAAGCAAAGTTAGGTTTAGGAGTAGCATCAGCAGTGGTGGGGTTATCTTTGATTGGTGGGGGAACGTACGCGTACTTTAGCGATCAAGAGGTTTCTCAAAATACATTTGCATCCGGTACACTTGATTTAAGCATGAATCCTACAACAATCGTTAAGGCAGATAACTTAAAGCCTGGTGACTACATGATTAAATCCTTTAAATTAGACAATAAAGGAACGCTTGATATTAAGAAGATTTTACTTGAAACATCGTATAAAGTAATGGATAAAGATAACAACAATGGTTCAGAAGATTTCGGAAAACATATCCGTGTTGATTTCTTATACAACCAAGATAAAGACAATGATGTAATCTACAGCACTACGCTTGCCGATCTTGCAAAAACAACTCCAGATGCTATTAAAAAAGGTTTATCTGGTGAGAAATCTGGCATTAAAGCTGGTACTTCTGATGATATGTTCGTTATGTTTACATTCGTTGATAACGACCAAGATCAAAATATGTTCCAAGGCGACGGCTTAGAGCTTACGTGGAAATTTAATGCACAACAAGGTGAAGGCGAAAGAAAATAAGGGATTAGCATAGAAAAGAGCGGCTTCCGCTCTTTTCTTGTTTTTACAAAGAGAGGAATAAAGACGCGTGTTTAAAATTGGGGCTCGTATTAGAGAGGTTCGCACACAAAAAGGGGTTAGCTTATGTCAGCTTGCTAATCTAGCAAGTATATCAAAAGGTTATTTAAGCAATATTGAAAACAATAAAAATCAGCCTTCGCAGCGAATGATTATAAAGATAGCACAGTCGTTAGAAATATCAGTAGAAGCCATGATGAGTCATCATGAAGGAATGTTAGATGATGAATGGGTAGGGCTTGTGAGGCAGGCGAAGGAAATGGGGCTATCATCAACCGAGGTGAGAGCATTTTTGCTAGAGCAAACAATTGCGACAGAAGTAAAACAACTTCTATATAAATAATCCGACGTGTACACGTCGGATTATTTATAGGTATCATTTTTCCATTTATTGTATTCTAAAAATTCTTTAAATTGTTCTTTGCTTATGCCGGAGTCCATTGCTTCTTTCACAAGCTTTGTCCAGTCATGATCCAGTTCAGTTGCTTCTTCCCCGCTATTTTCTTGTAGAAGTTGTTCAACAGGAAGATCTAGAACGGCACATAACTTTTCGAGGAGCTGAACAGAAGGATTTGTTTGTATGTTGCGCTCTAAAGAACTGAGGTATGATTTGGCAATGCCGGCTCGTTCGGCAAGGGCAGATATGGATAAATTCTTTTCTTTACGGTATTTTTTTACAATTTCACCAATCATAGGGGCCCCTCTTTAAAATGCACTTTTATTCTTATTATACAATTTTTTTTAGAATGGTGTAAATAGCATAAATCAAACCAATTTAGTTATAAAAAGTAATGATTTCAATGGTTAAAGACCATACAAAAAGACGACCTCATCTAGAGTCGTCTACCAATGTCATCCATATTATACAAGAGGATGAATAGGCTTCATCACATAGATGTCGCCTTTAATTCTTCTTTATGAGAGAGAATTGACGATCCTTGTAGAAATTTTCGAACTTCCTCAATCGTCAAGCCTTGTTCCTTTGCTACGTTCATGAGAGCAATCCATTCTTTGTCCAGGTCTTTTACGCTTTTCATAGTTCCCTCCAGAAATGAAAGTGTTCCAGATAATTCAACGTTCGAATTAGTGTAATTAAGATTAAGCGTCCATACTTTTTCTAAATGGTTGCGTTTATGCTGGAATGTTTTTTAAAATAGGTACAAAAGGAATAATTTAGTGCAATATGAATTTTTTAACCCTTATAGTAGTATTATAGCGTTTTATGCAAAGAAATGTTGTCGTAATTTGACTGTCACGAAAATGTAATATTTCAGAGAATATGAAGAATAATGTGAGTGAAATAGGGAGGTAATGGAATGGTAGAGAAAACTGGCTATGTGTTACTAGATGAGCAGGATGAACTAAAAAGTTTTCGGGAAGCATTTTATACAGGAGGTCCTTCGATCTATTTGGATGGGAATTCTTTAGGTCTATTATCTAAACGCGCTGAGCAATCATTACTAGAATCATTGCAAGATTGGAGGGAACATGGGATTGATGGTTGGACAGAAGGGACTCATCCATGGTTTACGATGAGTGAACAGCTTGGAGAGCGACTGGCAAGTTTAATTGGTGCCAAAAAGGAAGAAGTCATCGTCACAGGTTCAACGACTGTGAACTTGCATCAACTCGTAGCGACATTCTTTTCACCAGACGAAAAGCGTACTAAAATTCTTGCCGATGACTTAACGTTTCCAAGTGACATTTATGCGTTGCAAAGTCAATTGGCGCTTCGCGGTCTCTCGCCACAGCAACATCTTGTTCAAGTGAAAAGCAGGGATGGACGCTTGTTAGCTGAAGAGGATCTTATTGCGGCGATGAAGGATGATGTAGCACTGATTCTTTTACCGTCTGTCTTGTATCGAAGTGGGCAATTATTAGATATGAAGCGATTGACGAAAGAAGCTCATGATCGCAATATTATAATCGGCTTTGATCTTTGTCATTCGATCGGTGCTGTTCCTCATGAATTATCAGAATGGGATGTTGATTTTGCTTTTTGGTGCAATTATAAATATTTAAATGGCGGTCCAGGTAGTACGGCTGGATTGTATGTGAATGAAAGACACACTAAGCGAACGCCGGGTCTTACTGGATGGTTTGGATCCAATAAAGAAAAGCAATTTGATATGAATCATGTGTTTGAAGGTGCGGATACAGCAGGAGCTTTTCAAATTGGCACACCGCACATTTTAAGCACCGCGCCGCTCATTGGATCATTAAGTTTGTTTGAAGAAGCAGGGATGAAACGCATTCGTGAAAAGTCATTACAACTCACCCGGTACATGATGGACGAAATAGAGCGCGAGCTAAAAGCATTTCAATTTGCAATAGGCAACCCGTTAGAGGATGAGCGTCGTGGTGGCCATGTTTGTTTACTTCATGCTGAAGCTGCCCGAATTTGTAAAAGCTTAAAAGAATTCGGTGTTATTCCTGACTTCCGCGCACCTGACGTCATTCGATTAGCGCCCATTGCTTTATATACGTCTTTTACAGAAGTTCATGAGGCGATTCAAATCTTAAAAAAAATTATGACAGACAAGCATTATGAGAAATTTTCGAATGTAAGGGAAGTGATTGCCTAATGAATCGCTGGCTTGATATTTCTATGCCTTTACATGCAGAGATTCCCACGTGGCCAGGAGACACGCCTTATTCTTTTAAGCTCTCATGGCATAAAGAGCAATCTGGTTCGGTGAATGTTGGGCAATTTACGATGAGTACGCATACCGGAACGCATATTGATGCTCCCTATCACTTTGATGAACATGGAGACAAGGTGTTGGCATTAGAAGTCAATCAATATGCCGGTCGTGCGCTTGTAATCGATGCCTCACATACAGACCTTGTACGCTCCTATCTTTTAGAAAATATAGAGAAGTATGATGTAACGTGCGTGTTATTTAAAACGCTTTCTTGGAGCGATCGCTCTCACTTTCCAGAAAGAATTACAGCGATTGACGCAACCATTGTTCCTCTTTTAGCGGCAAATGGCATTGCGTTACTTGGCGTCGATGTTCCGTCAGTCGATCCTTTGGATAGCAAAACGCTACCCGCTCATCATGCGCTCCACAAGCATCAGATCGCTATTGTTGAAGGACTTGTCTTGGATGATATCGTACCTGGTGTTTATGAATTTATGGCATTGCCTTTACCGTTACAAGGAGCAGATGGCAGCCCAGTACGTGCAGTCTTGCGCGCGATCTAGTCTTCTTCCTTTCTTTGTGGCAATGTCCATGTTTATAATAGGTAGAAAGCAGCTACACAAGCATCGGAGGTTGACTATGTATAAATACGGATTTGAAAACTATTTTGAAGCTTCTTTCACTCATCTATCAGCTGAGGTCGTTATGACGCAGCAGTGGATCAATGTATATGTTCAATTCGACGGTTCAGAGGATACGGTATACCCATCAGATTTACAAGAACCAAGTGGGTTAGTTGTGTTTGATGCTACCGGGGAATTACACGATATGATTGTTCTTAACGAAGGCGTTGATTGTGAATATAAATTTACCGATCGTGAGAAAGAACAGCTGCTAACCTTTATTAAACAACAAGCATTCATAAAAGGGGTGGAGAAATGAAAATTACAGGAATTGAACCGACACCAAGTCCAAATTCAATGAAAATTAATGTAGATGAAACGCTCCCAGGCAATGAACGCTTTCATTATACGAAAGATGCGCATGAAGGTGCTCCTTCTTTTATCCAAGAGCTATTTGCCATTGAGGGGGTAAAAAGTATTTATCATGTTGCCGATTTCCTAGCGCTTGATCGTCACCCAAAAGCTGACTGGGAAAGCGTATTAGCTGGCGTGCGAGAAGTGTTTGGTGAGACAGAGGCAACAGCGGGGACGAGTGAGGAAAAAGCGCAAACAGAAGATGAATTTATGGAAATCGAAGTTCTTCTTCAAATGTTCCGTGGTCTGCCAATGCAAGTAAAAATGAAAACGGAAAACGATGAGCGACGTGCCGGACTTCCAGAACGGTTTATGGCAGCGGCTCTCCATGCGCAAAAAGCATCGGATAACTTAGTTATGGAGCGCCAGTGGGTAGAGCAAGGGACGCGTTATGGAACGTTCGAACAAATCGGCCGTGAAGTTGTGGAAGAAATTGATGCAGCGTATGATCAAGTTCGTATTGATTCCCTTGTGAAACAAGCTTTCGCTCAACAAGAAGGAAAAGAACTGCAGGAAGAAACAGTTTCTAGTGGCGAAGTTCAAGAAAAGATGAAGGACGAAGATTGGCAAACTCGCTATGCTGCTTTAGAACGTATGAACCCAAGCATTGATGACATTATGGTGTTAAAGCAAGCATTGAAAGATCCGAAGCCTTCCATTCGTCGACTTGCTGTTGTTTATCTTGGCATGATTGAAGATGATGCTGTATTGCCATTGCTTTATATAGCGCTAAAAGACAAAAATGTGGCGGTGCGTCGTACGGCTGGAGATTGTTTGTCCGATCTTGGTAATCCAAAAGCCATTGGGGCGATGTGTGAAGCCATTCTTGATAAAAATAAACTTGTGCGTTGGCGTGCGGCCCGTTTTCTTTTTGAAGTAGGCGACGAAACAGCGATTCCGGCGTTGCAACAAGCAGAAGACGATCCTGAATTTGAAGTGCGGTTACAAGCAAAAATTGCGCTAGAACGCATTACGAGCGGAGAAGAAGCGGCTGGATCGGTGTGGCAACAAATTACGAAAAGCAGAGAAAAATAAGCACAGAAGAAAAGAAGCGTTTTCTATTAAGTAGAGAGCGCTTCTTTTTGTATAGGCGATAAAAAGTGCACAATATCAGCGGCAATTTCCTGAGGTTTTTCTTCCATTAAAAGATGGCCGGCCTCTTTATACGTTTTTAAAGAAGAATGCTTTAAATCCTCATGAAGTCGTTTGCTAATCGATATAGGAATCACACGATCTTCCTCACCATGAAGAAGGAGGATGGGATGAGCAATTGTATTGAGTTCAAACGGTTTCAAATCACCTTCACGTTGCCGAAGCAGGCGAATTAAACATTCGAAAAAACCATCTTCATAAAATTGGGCACGATAGCTTTCAATTAATTCGTCTGTAACGAGGGCAGGGTTGTATAAAACGCCTTCTAAATTATGTCGGAGGTTTTTTCGGAGGACCCATTTTTTTAATCCCCATGAGAAAAAAGGAAAGTAAGAACACGTGACCATGAACGGCTGCGCTTTTTTTAAATAACCACAAGAGCCAAGTAAAACGAGGGCCGCGATTTTCACTTTCGTTTGCGGTACGCGAACGGCATGGAGAATGACTTGCCCACCCATGGAATGGCCAGCAAGAATTACGTTGTTTAAGTGCATTTCTTCAATAAAGGATGTTAGCAAGACTCCATAATTTTCGAAAGAATAAACAAAGGCTGTTGATTTTTCACTTTTTCCAAAGCCGGGTAAATCGAGGGCAATGACATGATAGTGAGCTGTTAAGTAAGGAATAAGTTTATGAAAACTAATCGTGGATGAGAGAAAGCCATGAACGAGAATCATGACAGGTGCATTCTGCTGCTGACTAGGATATTCCTCGTAATAAATGGTCACGTTGCCAATTCTTTTTTGGTGTCCTTTTTCGTTCATGACAGTCTCCCTCCTTATTTCTAAGTTAGTGTATCCAAGTTCAATAAACGTACAACTAAAAATATTTTCCTTCATATGGCACAAAATCCGCATTTGCCGCTATTCCTCTTTTGCAATCTTGTCATATTTTATTAATGTAATGGATGCTACTCGAAGGAGGTTTTGATGCAATGGCATATCCTTATGGAGGTTATCCTAGTTATGGCTATGGGTATGGTTATGGAGTTGGCGGAGGCTACGGCGGCTATGGATACGGATGGATTTGGGCGATTGTAATCATCATTTTCATTCTTCTCCTCATCTGTGGAGGATTATGGTGGTTCTTTAGGTATTAATGAGAAGAAGGGCTTGAAGGGTGGCTTCAGGCTCTTTCCATGTATAGAGGGGACGGAGAATGGAAACTCTGTAGAAAAAATGGAGCGAAGGCGCATGCATAGCAGACACACGGTAGTATACATTTGTGAAGAATATACCAGCGGCAATTGCTATTATTACAAAACGGAATTAATCACTCATGATTCTTGGAGAAACCCTGAGTCGCTTTCCTGGTCTCGCCCAAGGCCTATTTCCCGTGCCACCTTTTTGAAACAAAAAAAAGCAGGTTTCCGCACAGAATACCGAAAGATTAATAAAAAGCCAGCACAAGTGATTCCTTTACATAAGGATACGACGGATCAGGACCATAGCGAATAGCTAAGGTTTCTTTTTTTGTGCTTTTAAAAGACAGGATATAGGGAAAATAAAAGAGAAGCCTTAAAGGAAAAATGAGGAGGAATGAACATGGATCAAGTAAGAATAGCTAAAGATACGCTAGGTGAAGTACACGTACCTAAAGAAGCTTATTACGGAGCACAAACACAGCGTGCCGTTGAGAATTTTCCTATTAGTGGTGAACGCTTACCGTTTTCGTTCGTAAAAGCGCAAGCGATCATTAAAGCGAGCGCAGCGACAGCTAATCGGGATTGTGGTGTGCTCGAAGAAAAAAAAGCAAATGCCATTATTCAAGCGGCCGAAGAGATTATAAATGGCTATTTAGTTAATCAATTTGTTGTAGATGCCTTTCAAGCGGGCGCAGGCACATCGCAAAATATGAATGCAAATGAAGTGATTGCAAGTCGAGCAGCTGAATTACTTGGTGGTACGAAGGGCGACTGGGGGACCGTTCATCCGAATGATGATGTGAATATGGCGCAATCGACAAATGATACGATTCATGTTGCGATCAATATTGCCTGTGCGATGCAATTACAAGAGGCGTTATATCCAGCTTTACAACAAACGATTAACGTATTACGAGAGAAAGAGACCGCCTTTCATTATGTTATAAAATCAGGGCGCACACACCTTCAAGATGCTGTACCTATGAGAGTCGGACAAGCATTCGGTGGTTATCGTGATCTTTTAGAGAAAATTCAAGCGACCATACAAGGAATGGAACCTTATCTGTATGAAATCGGTTTAGGTGGTAATGCGGTCGGTACGGGCATTAATGCTCACCCTGACTATGGTCATCTCGCTATCCAAGAGGTTGCTCGCCGCACGAATCTCCCCTTCACCGCACCAAGTAACACCTTTCGCTTTATGCAAAACAATAGTGCAGCTATTCAATTAAGCGGTCACTTGAAAGAATTGGCCATTGCGCTTATTAAAATTTCGTCAGATTTGCGCTTGCTTAGTTCTGGACCACGAACGGGGATTGCAGAACTACTGTTGCCTGCTGTTCAGCCTGGATCTTCCATCATGCCTGGAAAAGTAAATCCCGTTATTTTAGAAAATATGTATATGATTTGTGCGCAAGTCATTGGAAATGATGCATGTGTTACAACAGCAGGTATTGGAAGCCAACTTGAAATTAATGTGATGATGCCGATTATTGCACATAATGTCCTACAATCGCTGCACATTCTTTCGACTGGAATGACCGTATTAAGTGAGCGTTGTTTAAAAGGGTTACAAGTGAATGAAGAGCGCACGCATACCTTATTGGAGCAAAGCATAGCGATTGCTACCGCTTTAAACCCAAAAATTGGCTATGAAACAGCTGCTGAAGTAGCAAAGAAAAGTTATGCTAGTGGAAAAACAGTTAAAGAAACAGCCATTGAAGAAGGGTATGTAACAAAAGAGGAAGCCGATGCGTTATTAAATCCGGAAAATTTAGTATAAAAGGACCTGTTGTTGGAAGGAATGTAAGTAAGTATCGTGCTTAATCACTAATTATGTCACTCTTCTTATTCCTTCCATTTTCTTTTATATCACTGTTATGTTATACTTAGTTGGTTAATAAATAGTTAGGAGTGTTTTCATGAATTTTGAAGTAGGTAGCATCGTTGAAGGTAAAGTTACAGGAATTAAACCATTTGGTGCTTTCGTCGCTTTAAACGATGAAGTTCAGGGATTAGTTCATATTTCTGAGGTTTCACATAGCTTCGTTAAAGATATTAACGACGTATTAAAAGTAGGAGATGCGGTTAAAGTAAAGATCCTTTCTGTTGATGAAGAATCAAAGAAAATCTCTCTTTCCATCCGTCAAACTCAAGAAGCGCCAGCGCAAGCACCAAAGCGTGAAAATCGTCGTCCAGCACCAAAGAAGCAAGCGACACAACAAGAAGCTTCTAAAGGCTTTAACACACTTGAAGCTAAGCTTAAAGAGTGGTTGAAAGAGTCTACAGATCGTCAAGCACAATTAAACAAACGTCTTAAGAAGTAATAAAAAAAAGTTCCCTTCAACTGAAGGGAACTTTTTTTTATGGCGTTAGATGCGGTTGTGTTCCATACGATCATCACGTTGGGCAACACGAGATGGTGCGAATAAAATCGTAAGGCAATATAGACCTGAAAGACCGACAAGTCCATAAACGATGCGTGAAATCGCTGCATCCTGTCCTCCGAAAATAGCGGCAACGAGATCCCATTGGAAGAAACCGATGAGGCCCCAGTTAATTGCACCAATAATGACTAATACTAAAGCAGTACGTTGTAATCCATTCATGGAAAATACCTCCTTGGAAATAAAATAGATTGCTGTTATAGGTTGCTTTGTTTTGCTTGTATTTATACATTTCCCCAAACAATATAATGTAAACCTAAGTTTTTTAAATATTTTGTACAACCTTCTTAAGAAAAAAAAAACGCAAGCTCATTTCTTTACAATTAAAATCATCATGATAGATAATACTAACGAAGATAAAACTTGTAGGAGGTCATTATCAAATGAATTCATTTACGTATTATAATCCAACACGTCTCGTTTTCGGTAAAGGTCAATTAAGCCAACTTGCTGAAGAAATGAAACCGTATGGAAAAAAAGTATTGGTTGTTTACGGTGGCGGAAGTATTAAACGTAGCGGCCTTTATGATAATGTAATGACAGAGCTAGAAAAAATGGGCGCGACTGTGCATGAATTAGCAGGCGTTGAACCAAATCCACGTTTAACAACCGTTAAAAAAGGTGTGGAAATCTGTAAAACAGAAGGTATTGAATTTATTCTTGCTGTTGGAGGCGGAAGTGTAATTGACTGCACAAAAGCGATCGCAGCTGGTGCAAAATATGATGGCGATGTTTGGGATCTCGTTACACGTCATGCAATGCCAGAAGCAGCTATTCCATTTGGAACAGTACTAACACTTGCGGCAACTGGTTCTGAAATGAACTCAGGTTCTGTTATTACAAATTGGGAAACAAGCGAAAAATATGGTTGGGGAAGCCCACTCGTATTCCCTAAATTCTCCATTCTTGATCCTGTAAACACATTTACTGTGCCAAAAGATCATACAATTTATGGAATGGTTGATATGATGTCTCACGTGTTAGAAACCTATTTAAATCACACGGGCAACTCTGATCTACAAGATCGTTTTGCTGAATCAATTTTATTAACGGTAATGGAAGCTGCGCCAAAACTCGTTAATGATCTTGAAAATTACGACCTACGCGAAACGATTTTATATAATGGTACAATGGCATTAAATGGTACAATCTCTATGGGTGTAGTTGGGGACTGGGCTACGCATAATATTGAACATGCTGTTTCTGCTGTTTACGATATTCCACATGCCGGTGGGTTAGCTATTCTTTTCCCGAACTTAATGCGTCACGTAGTAGATGAAAACCCAGCGCGTTTAGCACAATTAGCTGTTCGTGTATTCGGTGTTGATTCTGAAGGCAAAACAGATCGTGAAGTAGCTTTAGAAGGAATTGATAAACTCTCTGCTTTCTGGACATCGCTTGGCGCACCGAATCAATTAGCACATTATGATATTGATGATTCAAAACTAGATCTTATTGCGGACCGTGCTATGAAACGCGGCGAATTCGGTAACTTTAAAACGTTAAATAAAGAAGACGTACTCACTATTTTACGTATGTCATTATAAGCAAAAGAAGGGCCTTGCCCTTCTTTTCGCATGTGTAAAAAAAGTTAGAAAATTACGATTGTTACAAGGTAACGCTTTCACCAGACTGATTTCTTGAATTAGCCAATTGGTTTCGTTACAGTAGGAACGTAATAAATATTTCGGAGGCGATTCATAATGGGAAATAAACTCCATTTTGACTATAGTAAAGCTCAAGCTTTCTTAGGTGAACATGAAGTATCAAACATGGCAGCGCTCGTAAAAGCAGCACATGAGCAAGTGCACAATAAAACAGGCGCAGGAAGTGATTTCTTAGGATGGGTAGATCTTCCTACTGCGTATGATCAAGAAGAATTTGCACGCATTCAAAAAAGTGCAGAAAAAATTAAAAGTGATTCTGATGTTCTGATTGTGATTGGAATTGGTGGATCATACCTTGGCGCACGAGCAGCCATTGAAATGTTAAATCATTCATTCTACAACATGCTTTCAAAAGAAGATCGTAAAACACCACAAGTTATTTTCGCTGGTCAAAACATTTCTTCTACGTACATGCAAGACTTGCTTCAATTAATCGATGGCAAAGACGTTTCTGTCAATGTTATTTCTAAATCAGGAACAACAACGGAGCCTGCCATTGCTTTCCGTATTTTCCGTAAATTATTGGAAGAAAAATATGGTAAAGATGAAGCGCGCAAACGTATTTATGCAACAACAGATAAAGCACAAGGTGCATTGAAAACATTAGCAGACGAAGAAGGCTATGAGTCCTTTATCATCCCTGATGATGTAGGTGGCCGTTATTCTGTACTAACTGCAGTTGGCTTGCTTCCTATTGCGGTTAGCGGTGTAAACATCGAAGAAATGATGCAAGGTGCGAAAGACGCACAAGATGCATACAGCAACCCGAACCTTGAAGAAAATGAAGCCTATCAATATGCAGCGGCACGTAATGCCCTTTACAACAAAGGCAAAACAATTGAGCTTATGGTGAACTATGAGCCAGGCATGCACTACGTATCTGAGTGGTGGAAACAGTTGTATGGTGAAAGTGAAGGGAAAGATAATAAAGGTCTTTATCCTGCATCCGTAGACTTCTCAACCGATCTTCACTCTATGGGACAATACGTTCAAGAAGGTCGTCGTGATCTTTTTGAAACGGTTCTTAACGTTGAAAATGCACGTAAAGAAGTGACGATTGAAGAAGACGCACAAAACCTTGATAAGCTTAACTTCCTTGCGGGCGAAACAATGGATTTTGTAAACAAAAAAGCGTTCCAAGGAACATTGCTTGCGCATACTGACGGCGGTGTACCAAACTTAATCGTTAACATTCCAGAAATGACGCCTTACCATTTCGGTTATCTTGTTTATTTCTTTGAAAAAGCATGTGCGGTGAGCGGCTATCTTCTTGGTGTTAATCCATTTGACCAACCAGGAGTAGAAGCATACAAGAAGAACATGTTTGCTCTTCTTGGTAAACCAGGATTTGAAAAAGAAAAAGAAGAACTTGAAAAACGTCTATAATATAACAAAAAAAGTACTGTTCATCCACAGGTGTGATGAGCAGTACTTTTTTTGTGTGGTTCTTAGCTATAATGTGCACTGAAAACGGAAATGCTAAAAAAAGAACTGAATGATACGAGGTGACGAAAGTGATCCAATTAAAAAGCGCACTGCAAGGAGAATGCTATCCATTAGGTGAGTTAGAAGCGTTGTTAACAGAAGAAGGGTTTGTCATTGGCGGCAACTGGGATTATGATCATGGCTATTTTGATTATAAATTAGATGATGAAGTCGGCTATACATTTGTTCGCTTACCGTTTACAGCACATGAAAAAGAAGTAGGAGAAAATGGAGCTATCGTAAAATTAGGAGAGCCTTTTCTGTTAGCTCATAAATATCAAATCGGGTTAGATGATCATGCGAACGTAGGAAGCGTTATGGGAAGCTTTAATCAGTTTTCTGAACCACAAGATCCTGATGCTTCCATTGATCCTAAATGGCTCGACATTGGGCAGGCTTTACTTACAAAAATTGAACAAAAATTGCTAAACAACTAGAGGCGATGATGCCTCTTTTTTTAGTTTCTTTTTTGAAGGTCATGAAGACGGTTCACCATAACATTGCTTGCAATGACGGTTGTTGTAATTAAGTCATCTGCTCCGGCACGGTAACCATTCTGTTTTTGTTCAGCTGTTAATATTTCTGCTAGTATCACTACGTCCGGATGTACACCTCTTACGGTTAAGACAGCCAGAATGGTTTGCATATCTGCTGCACTTTCTTTTAAATTTTGATCAGCGGTAATCAGAACCGTAGAAGCCGTCTTAACATTTGCTTGAGCCCACGTATCGTCCTGTACAGGGCTTCCGTTAATAAAAAGAAGTTCTTGTTGATACATGGGATTTTCTTTTAATGTCTCATCAATGAGTACGATATGTTTGTATGGTGGCTGTGGCTGATGAAGCAATTCAGAAATGGTTTGTTTGCTGCGTTCGTTCCAACCAACAATAATTAAATGTTCTCGTCCTTTAAACATAAAATTTCCTTCCTTGTATTTGTTTTGTTTTTGAATAATGGCAGCAGCCACATTCACTGTAAAAAAGCCAATAAAGGCACTCCCCATGAATACAAGTAAAATGGACATCATACGCCCATAAGCTGTTTTTGGAACGAAATCACCAAACCCTACGGTAGCACCCGTAATAACAGCCCAATAAATACCTTCAAAAATGGTTGGGAAATTAGTAGGTTCAATGAAATGAATGATAATGCCAAATAAAATAATAAGCGGGCCTATGATAGAAAAGATCCGCAATAATAAAGGTAGACGTAAGTATGAAAAGAAATAATCTTTGAAGCGCATGAGATAATCTCCTTTTCTAGACTAGTACAAGTATGTCCTAATCCTTTCAAGGAAAACGAAAAAAGCGATGACTTTTTTTAAAAGTCATCGCTTTTTTATTACGCAGCTGGTTCTTCTTTTGGTGAAGTAAGCTCACTTGGCGGTGTTTCAAGAGCCGTTCCTTCCTCTGTCGACGGTGGAGGTACTGCTTCTTTTTGCTGTGCTGCCTGCTTGTCCTCTGCTAGTGATTGATCCGGAAGAACGACCGTGTTCTCATGATTACTAGTATGAGCAATCGTTTGTTCTTCTGCCGGTTGATCCTGTGCTGTTGCTGGTAGAGACGGTGCTTCATTTTGATCCTGTGTTACAGGAGGCTGACTCTTCTCAATCGGAGCCGTTTCCGTCGCTGGAAGAGTCGGTGTATTTTCTGTAGTTGATGGTCGTACTTGTTCTTCTTTTTTTGTCTCATCCGCTACAGGTGGAGTGATGCGCTCTTTTTGCTCAGGAGGATTTGTCTCTGTAGTCGGTTGCTTTTTCTCATCAGAAGCCGGAGTTGGGTTTTCTTGATGAGTGGGACCAGTTTCCTTGTTATGCGTAGGCTCCTTGGTTTCGGAACGTTTTGGTTCCTCAAGGGGTGGCGTGACTTTGTCGTCTTTACGAGACCCTGGATCAGGAATAGGTGTGACTGGCTTCTCTTCTTTTGGTTTCGGCAACACAGGCTCTTGTTTAGGTAACTCAATCGTTGGTATATCTGGTTTATTTTCCTTCAGCGGCGGCGGAAGCTTTAGCTCGGGTTGTTTGTACGGTATTTCTGAACCTGTAGTAACCGGTTTAGTGTCTTTTGGTAGAACCTCCACCTTTACTGTAGTAGGTGGTGGAGTAGTCTGTGTTGGCGTTGGTGTCGGTGTCGGTGTATCTAATGGATCAACAGTTAACGGTTTAGAAGAGCTGGAATCACCTGTAGGTTGTTGTGATTTCGGTTGTTGTTCAGTCGTCGCTGTTGGTCCATTCGTACCGATTGAATTCGTTAAATGTAGGGCCGACTCGGGATGTTCAATCGGCGCACCAGAAGACAAATTAACGTTCACTTCATCATCGGTTTCCTTCGGCTGATAGCTCAAATGTGCGCCGATTTTTGAATCATAGAGAAGTGTGCTAATGGGTCGACCGACTTTATCAGACAGTTCATCAATACTTTTATTTTTTATATCTGCTTCTGTTAACGGAATACCACTTTTCTTAGCTGCTATGAAAATGGCATATTTAGCAGGTGATACGCCAATTTCTAGGGCACGTTTGCGATCTTCATTAGACATAAGTAAGCTTGTCATAATCAGCATATTTTCTTTTGCTTTTTGTTGCATTAAATCGTTAATTTTTTGCTCAATTTGTTTTTTTATTTGTTGACTCACGTCTTTATTGAGCGTCGTTGTAACTAGAATTTCTTGGTTAGGCTTAATATAGCCTTGTTTACGACAGATGCTAAAAATCATATCGGTCACTTTTTCAATGGGTTGATTGCGCCAATTGTTTAGTTGAGATAGAAGTTTTTTGCCTCGGGCATTATACGTACTAATATCATGAACGAGAAGATGTTCATCAATTTCCATTTCAATATTAGCATCCATATCAATGCCAACATAAGCGTAGGCTCCTTGACCAGCAAAGCTATGAAATTGAAACAAAACTAATAAGATGGCAAGTGTAAAAGCAAATACTACTTTTCTTTTAAAGAACGAGCCTTCATTGGCTCTTTCGCGTCTTTTTCGTTCTTCTTGCAGTACGATGTCACTGCCCACAGTATAAGGTTGGCCAGAAATTTTTACTTTATGAAATACACCGTCGGATAAAACGATCATATGTCGACGCTTTACCTCTACCACAATTCCCCTTGTCATGAAAGGGCCTCCTGTTCTGGCAAATAGCCTTTAAGATAATGATAATCTTCTATAATAATAAGAGCTGCAGCAATAATGTAGGACGCATGCCGTTTAATACTCTTTTTATGATGAGCGGGCATTAATGAGAGCATTGGTAGTTGACGGTTTTTCAAAAACACATCGCGTAACTCCTCATGATCCGCAATAAAGTATGCTGTTTGTAAGGCAGAAGATCTTGCTTTATACCTTGAAGGCGTTTGTTTTGGCATGTCTTGCAGTTCAATGCCATATTGTAATAATTTATGTTTAAAGTGCTCTATTTCTTTATCGGGTGGGATGGCTTTACTTTTTAGCTCCATCACTACCGCGGCAGGAGAGGTGTAAGGGTCTTCTTCCGCAGCTGGGATTTGAGCACCGGTTAATGTTTTTTTTCGTCTAAGCCAGCTGATCATTTATTATATCCTCCATTCCAGCAACAACAGCCATCTAATATGTAATGTGATTAGAAAATATTAACTATCAGATTATAGTATGTAAATATTCAAAAAAACAGGTACAATAGTCATGCTTTCTGGCGTTGTGAAGGGAATTTTGTTTCATCCTTGCTTTAATAAGTAGCATATTGAGCGTTTTTTCTATGACATTTTTAGTACATTGACGTGTATAAAAGAGAAGGAGTATACTCTTTGGAAGAAGGAACTTACTTTTTTAATAGAAGAAATTCCGCTTCATTTTCAATGATTACATAGTAAAAGTCTATCCTACAAAGCGATATCGTTCAAGATGATATCTTTCTTATATAGAATTCATTTCAAAATGAAAGTATTAAAAAGGTAGGTAGTGCGTTTCGAGGAAATACGATGCGCAGAAAATGACAGAACTAAAAAGGAAAGGAGAGCTGCTCGATAACACGATCGTTATCCGTATTTTGGGTAGCAATAAATAAACGGTGAACTGGATGAAAATTGACGAAGTGGCAAAGCTAACAGGCATCACAAAACGTGCCATTCGCTATTATGAAGAAATTGGATTGACGGCACCACCTGATCGAAGCGATGGCCAAATGCGCCGTTATACAGAGCAAGATGTGAAGCAATTGCAACGCGTTGTAGATGCAAAAGAAGTACTAGGCTTTTCCTTGCAAGAGCTACAACATTTTCTTACGCTAAAAGAACGGATCCTAGAGCATAAAGAACAGTATACGTCTTCTTCAAGTGAAGTCTTAAAAAAACAAGAATTAAATGAAATTGAGCAAGGATTAACAGAACAACAACAGATGCTACAAGAAAAAATGGAAAAAATGAAACGGTTCCAAGATGAAATAGCAGACTTGTTAAGTAAAGTGCAACGTTTAAAAACAGATAAAACGTAAGAGATGAGAGTGTTAAAGCTTTCATCTTTTTTTATAAAACTTAAAAAACTTATAAAGTTGCAAGAAAACTTATATTAGCATATACTTACAGAAAGAGGTGATGTGTGCTTTATGTATCAAGATGAGCGGATGGAGGCCATTGTAGCCTATTTAAAGCAACATGAACGCATTGATATGGATGCCATATGTAACATGTATCATGTTTCTAAAGATACGGCCCGAAGAGATCTTGTTAAATTAGAGGAAGAAGGCAAAGTGATTCGCACGCGTGGCGGGGCTAAACTGTCGACTTTTTTTCATGAAGTTTATAATTATGAAGAACGGCTACAAAAAGGATCGGACGCAAAACGTAAGATCGGATCGTACGCTGCTTCGTTAATTAAAGACGGCGATTATGTGTTGCTCGATGCTTCGACGACCGTTCAATGCTTGGCAGAAAGCATGCATACAAAGCAAAATGTAGCGGTAACGAATTCGATAGATATTGCGAGCATTTTAAGTAAAAAAGACGATGTGGATGTCCATTTATTAGGTGGTCGATTAAATAATAAGCATCGCTCTATTTATGGTGCAAGAACGATTGCGCAGCTGGCTGATTTGAAAGTGAATAAGCTTTTTTTAGGCGCATGTGGTATTTCCTCTTCTGGGTTAACGCTACCGTTTGAAGAGGAGGGGTTTTTACTCAAAGAGATGATTTCACGCTCCAATCAAGTGATTGTGCTTGCAGATGTATCGAAATTTGATAAAGAATATTTTTATAAAGTATGTGGTTTAGATGAGTTTGATATTGTTATTACCGATCAAGAAATTCCGGAGTCATTAGCTGGACAGCTTCAAGATCACGGAGTGGAAACAATTATACTAAAAAGAGGGTTATTATGAAGTTAGTTGCAATTGATTTAGATGGCACGCTATTACATAAAGATAAAAAGATTAGTGAGGAAAATGCACGGGCGATTCGTGAGGCACAATCCCACGGAATAACCGTTTCCATTTGTACAGGGCGCGCTGTGAGTGATGTACTGCATTTATTAGAAGAAGCCGGTCTTACGTGTCCCGTTATTGGAGCAAATGGAGCGGTTATTGTAGAAGGCAATAACACGGTGTGTGCGTTCCCCCTTCTTAAAGAGGAGGCATACAGTGTTCTTCAAGAAATGGAAAAAGAGCACGTGTTCTATCATCTTCATACCAATCAAGGCATATACACCCCAACGTATGGAGAACAAGGTATTATGGCGGAAATTCAAGGATTGCAAAAGATGGATGAAACGATTGATTCTGAGCAACTATGGCAACGAGCACAAGGGTATTTACAGCAATATGGACAGCAACACATTGCTTCTTTTACGTCGATATGGAACGAAGAGCTGATTGTTTATAAGCTACTACCTTTTTCGTATTCGCTAGATAAATTGGCGAGAATTGAACAAAAAGCTCGACAGTTTGCTTCTATTTTCGTAACAAGTTCATCAACCAATAACTTAGAAATTAATCATAAGGAAGCCAACAAAGGAAATGGACTGCAGGCGATGGCCGATCATCTTAGTATTCCGTATGAGCATACGGTTGCCATTGGTGACAATTTAAATGATTTACCAATGATGAAAGTTGCTGGCACAAGTATCGCCATGGGAAATGCACTGAATGAAATTAAAGCGTATTGTGACTTTACGACATTGCCACACGATATGCACGGTGTTGCTCATGCTATTCGTACAGTTATTTTAAAGCAGGCAATGTAAAAAAGAAGCTTACCGGCGTGACTTTGCGAAAAGGCGTTACGGTAAGCTTCTTTTTTGAATGAACTCGTTAGACGATTTCTTTTTTAGGAAAGGTAAAGCCTTCACCAAAAACATCGCGAACATCATGAATGACAACGAAGGCTTGGTCATCTTGTTTGTGTACAATCTTCTTTAACTGAAACAGTTCTTGTTTATTAATAACAACATAGAGTATTTCTTTCGTTTCCTTACTATAGTTTCCTTGAGCGGAAAAGACAGTTACACCACGATCCATTTCAGCATTGACCCTCTTGGCAATTGCTTGTGGTTCCATCGAAATGATCGTGACGGCTTTTCTAGCATCAAAGCCATCAATAATATAGTCAAGCACTTTGGAACTAATGTACAAAGAAATAACAGTGTACATCGTATTTTGTGCGCCAATGACAAAGTAGGAACTTAACACAACAATTAAATCGATAATGAGCATCGTTGAACTAATGCCAAAGCCAAAATATTGATTTGCCATGCGTGCTAGAATGGTTGAACCTCCCGTTGTTCCCCCGGAACGCAACACAAGCCCGAGACCAATACCGATGAAAATACCAGCGAAGATGGCTCCTAATAAAGGATCGGTGACGGGTACGGACATTCCTTCTGTTATGTGGAGAAAGAGCGATGTACATACAATGCAAATTGTTGTATAAAGAGTGACTCTTTTGTGAAGTAGTTTATAGCCGATTAGAAGAAGCACGGCATTCATAGCAAAGTTGGTATAGCTAGGCGACCAATGAAAAACATAATATAAGAGCATGGAAATTCCGGTAACGCCGCCTTCTCCTAATTGATTAGGAAGAGCAAAGACATTTACACCTAAGGCAAAGATTAGTGATCCTATTATAACAAGTAATAGTTCTTTCCAAATCGTTTTCAAGTATAATCGCTCCTTTCTTACGAGAGCGTGGCTTTCAAGGTAACAAAAAAAGAAACCAGCACCATAGCTGGTCTCATGCATGAACACACGCGCTCCATGATTATACGTCATTTAAGATTTCACTATAGCATGGTATGAACGGTGTTTCAAGCGGTAACAATTTACGGTTAGCAGCAAGGTGGTGGACCACAATCAACAGATTGATGGTACACTTGACCAGTGGAGGAATGGCAAACTGGGTATTCATGAACATGTTTGTACACCATATGATTTACGTGTTGATATTGCACAGGATGAACGTGGACAACTTCCTGCGTTTGATAGTAATGCTTAACACAGCATTGCGTAGGGTGAACAATAACTTGAGGTTGGTTACAGCCACAACCATAATACATAAAGAATCGCTCCTTTTTAATTTTCATATACTTCACTACACAACGTATGTTAGACAAACTAAAACGGACAGGGTACATGTCTAACTTTTCGAATTTAGGCACGGAAAATAGGAAAGAATGAGTATAGGTGATGAAGATGAAACTGAATAAACAGAGCAAACAACTTTATAGTAAAGCTATTGATTCCATGCAAGAAGGTCTTGAAGCGATGATTGACTTATATAATGAAGCAGAGGAAGATCGCATGCTCATTCAATTCGATGAAGATGTAGAAGAGAAAATTGTAAACGCAAAAGAACTTCATGGAAGCGATTTCATTAATCGGAAAATTAATGCAATTATTAGAGAAGTGCTTACATTAACAAAAAATGAAGATAAAACCTAATTAAGGAAATAAAATTTCCAGTTCAAATCGGGGAAGTTCGTACTATTTTCATAATTTTTTAGCTTTCTTCTTACCATTTCCGACAAAAAAGCCGTATAATAGGTAACGTACTAGAAATGTTAAGATAAGGTGTTGGATAGTTATGAGAGGGCAAAGAAGAAAAAAAGCGGGAAAACGCGAAGCGATCATTGTCTTGTTGTTGTCAATTGTAGGGATTGCCATTATTTACGGCTCGTGGCATGTCAATAAAATCACTGCAATTGAAAAGAAAAAAGAAAAATCCGAAAGTAAAAACGATTCTTCGTCAGATTCTGTAGCCAAAAAAGAGAAAAAAGCGCATGATCACGACAAAAAGCCCGCAAATGTTGATCATCGCATTAAAGCAAGTAAAAAACCACTTCCGGCTACGAAAAAAGTAGTGTATTTATCTTTTGATGACGGTCCTTCGCCATATTCAAATCAAATTATGGATACGCTCAAGAAATACAATGCGAGTGCGACATTCTTTATGCTTTCACCTAACATCCTCAGTCATAAAGAGGCTGTTAAACGTATGGATAAAGAAGGATTCAATTATGGTTTGCATGGTGTTAGTCATGATGCGAAGTTGATTTATCGTACAAAGGACACAGTTGTAAAAGAGATGGATCAAGATAATGATACGTTATATAAAGTGACAGGCAAGAAAACAAACATGATTCGTACACCGTATGGTAGTGCACCTTATATGAAGCCACCGTATCAAAAAGCTGTAAAAGACCACGGCTATCATTTGTGGGATTGGACCATCGACAGCCGAGATTGGGCATTTAGAAGTCCAGCGTATGTACCTTATACGATTAATCAGTTCAATGCGTTAAAAAATACGCATGAGCCACTCATTATTCTCATGCATGAGAAGAAAACAACATTAGACAGCCTGCCTAGACTTTTAGCTTACATTCAATCACAAGGGTATAAGATGAAGCGTTTAGAAATGAATATGAAACCTTATAAATTTAAAGTGCACTAAGAGGAAAGCTCCTTCGTTGATGATGAACGAAGGAGCTTTTTTTAGCGTTTTTCGTTGCGTGTATGGTCGTTCTCGACCGCTTGTTGTTCCCATGCGATTAACACGATTCCCATCTCTTTTTCAACCTCGTTCAATACATGCTGTTGCTCGTTCGTTAGCTGCGCTAATTCAAATTGGTTCATTGTTTCCTCCACATTTTTTATGTGTAGGTTGTTCAGTAAGATGACGGTTTATGCAAAGGAATTAGTCGTTGTCCCAATAATAGTCATCACAGCGGTCACCAGCAACACTAATTCGATCGCCACAAGGACCAGGAATGCGCCAGTCAATATTATCGATGCAATTTTTGTAACAACGTTTGCGCTCTTTACCACTAAATGAAGAGCAGGCATCCTTACATACTTGCTTACTGTTTAAGGTATTGCCGCGACAGCTTCTGCAGGAAGAGCTTGAAGAGCTTGTACAACTAGACGAACTGGAACTTGTACAGCTCGAACTGGAAGAGCTCGAACTAGAAGAGCTTGAACTTGTACAACTCGAACTAGAAGAGCTCGAACTAGACGAACTAGAACTAGACGAACTAGAACTAGATGAACTTTCACTTGAGCTCAAATTTTCACTTAAACTTAAATGTTCACTTAATTCAATGACGAAAGTTGGAGTTTGGTCTACTGAGCTTTCATAGTGTCTTTCGTCTCGCACATAAGGAGACTCATATTCATCATAACGGTAGGCACTCACTTTTTTATACTTACAAGGCCTCTGATAGTGCGTTCTTTCTTTTGCGGTGACTGAATAACCGTATGGACGATAAGATGATTTTTTTTGTCGGCCACGGTTATAAGAACTATATCTTTTATTCATTCAATTAACCCCTTTCAACATACTATATTCACAGGAAAGCTCAGGGAAATGGACAAGTACCTTACTTTTTAAAAATAGGCAAGTTAGAAAATAGGAAAAAAGACAATACAAGCGAAAAGCCTTGATGTGCTATGATAAAACATAGCGAAACGAAAAATTTAACAATTAAGGTTGATTTTATATGAAAATAGATCCTATGAATGAAATACCTGTTATACAATTAATGGATGCCATTGCCAGTGGTGTCATCGTATTAGCGGAGGATAACACGGTCATTTATGTAAATGACATGGCGCGTAACATATTAGGTATTCAAGAAAAAGTGCAGGGGATGCACTATGAGCAGGCGTCTTTTTTAGCAATGAATGAATCGGGGTTACCGTTAGCCTTTGAGGATTTTCCGTCACAAAAAACAAAAGTAACCGGAAATAACGTTCAAGATGAATTAATTGGCGTTGTGTCACCTAAACATATGACGTGTAAATGGTATACAGTGTCAACAAGTCCTCTACAAAGTTCAACCGGCTCCACTCTAGTAGTTATTACAATTGCTGCAGTGACAGAACAAAAACAGATGGAAAACGCTCGCCAAAAAAGTGAAGAACCTTTTCGCTCATTAGTGACGTCTATGGAAGATACGGTTTTTACGCTGAATCGGGATTTAATTCATACGGGCGTATATGGAACGTGGATTAAAAAACAGCTCATTGACCCAGAAACGTTAATTGGGAAAAGTGTATCTGAAATTTTCGGTAGGTTTGCTGCTGGTCATGAAGAGGCTTGTTTAGAGGTGTTGGAGCAAGGAACATGTAAAATCTTTGAATGGAGTAGGGAACGTGGCGACCAAACGTTTTATTTCCAGGCACTACTTTCACCTTTGATCAATGAAAATGGCGAAGTGTACGGCATCGTTGGGGTGTCTCGAGACATTACTGTGCAAAAGCAAACCGAGCTCGGATTGTTAGAAAGTGAAGAACGTTTTCGACAGTTTGCAGATAATGCCAATGATGTGTTTTGGATGAGAGATTGCCAAAGTAAGCAGTTCATTTATTTAAGTCCATCCTTTGAAAGAATTTGGGGAAGACCGAGAGAAATGGGTTATGAAAATTTAACACAATTAAAGGAAACGGTAGTTCCAGAAGATTTACCGATTATTTCATCGGTTTTTCAATATCCACATGAGCAAGATCATGAAATTGAATATCGCATTAAACGACCGGATGGCGAGTTGCGCTGGATTCGATCGCGCGCTTTTCCAATTTATGATAAGCAAGGTACTGTATGTCGGATGGCTGGGATCGCTGAAGATATTACAAACATTAAAGAACAAGAGAAATTGTTGCAAAAATCGGATAAACTGATGGTCGTTGGTGAATTAGCAGCCGGAATTGCCCATGAAATTCGCAATCCACTTACGAGTATTAAAGGGTTTATGCAATTAATTAGTCCTGATATACAAGATCATATTCAAGAAATCATTCTTTCTGAATTAAATCGTATTGAGTCTATTATTAACGAGTTTTTAATTTTAGCAAAACCACACACAGATATTGAATTTCAAAAGAAAAGCATCAATGAAGTGATCACGCAAGCGATGGTATTGTTGCATTCCGAAGCCAACTTGAAAAATGTTCAATTTAAAGAACAATTATCTTCAACCTTACCTGCTGTTTTATGTGAAGGGAATCAGCTGAAGCAAGTATTAATTAATGTGATAAAAAATGCAATTGAAGCCATGCACCACGGAGGAATTGTAACTATTCAGACCGCTTTGTACAAGCGTCGCTTTATAAAAATTACAATTCATGATGAAGGGATTGGCATTTCCAAAGAACGGATCAATCGTTTAGGCGAACCGTTTTATTCTAATAAAGAAAAAGGCATTGGGCTTGGGCTGATGGTGAGCTTAAAAATTATCGAAAATCATAAAGGTAAAATTACTTTTTCTAGCTTAGTGAATAAGGGCACAACGGTAACCATTATGTTGCCTATTGATCTACATCGTACATCCAATCATGAAGCTGTAAGCGAATAATTCGCTTACAGCTTTTTTTATCTGGAAGAAAAATTTAACAACGCGCTTTTCGAATAGTTGAGGTTGAGGGAGGAAAAGTAACTAAAAAGGAGAGTTGAACGATGAAAAAAGTATGGCTTATCTGTTTTTCTGGATTACTATGTTTGTCGGCCTGTACGGCATCAAAGCAAGAGGATATGAAAAAAGAGCGTTCGTCCACGATTCAAAATGTTGCCTATAAAACGAAACAAAGCAATAAAACGCCAGTTACAACAATCGGTTACATTGAGCCGTTTAATGAGCAGAAAGCGATTGCTGAAGTAAAAAAGAATGCACGTCATTTATCGTATACTGCGATATTTAGTTATCAAGTCAAACAAGATGGATCGCTAATTGCGGTAAAAGATGAAAAGCTCATTAAAGAAATAAAAAAACAAGGCTCTTTGCCAATGTTTGTTCTTACAAATTTTGAAAATGGTACGTTTTCACCGAGCATTGCACACGCCTTGTTTACGAATCAACAAGCAATGAATACTGTGATCTCACAAGTACTTACGACGATGAAGAACAAAAGGTATGCAGCGATCAATGTCGATTTTGAACATATTAAACCAGAAGATAAGACGCGATATAATACGTTTTTACACAAGCTTTTATCAAAAGCAAAAGCGAATGGTTATGTAACATCTACAGCGCTTGCTCCTAAAACGAGTGGCACGCAAAGTGGGCCATGGTATACCGCGCATGATTACAAAACCCATGGGCAATTAGCTGATTATGTTGTCCTTATGACGTATGAGTGGGGATGGTCAGGGGGACCTCCGATGGCGGTTGCTCCCATTACTGAAGTACGGAAAGTGTTAGAGTATGCTTTATCAGAAATTCCGCGCACGAAAATTATTCTCGGTGCCCCTTTGTATGGGTATGATTGGCCGCTACCTTATAAAAAAGGTAATCCTTTTGCGAAACGTATTTCGCCTGAAGGAGCAGCGCAGTTAGCCATTGATCAGAAAATTCCGTTGCAATATGATGCAAGAGTAGATGCTCCATATTTTTATTACAGAGATGCTACGGGAAAAAAACATGTTGTTTGGTTTGAAAATGAAGCGAGTATGCAAGCAAAATACAATTTAGTGAAGGAAAAAGGCATACGTGGCGTCGCTTATTGGGTGTTAGGAGAGCCATTTGCACGAAATTGGTCGCTAGTAGAAGATCGTTTTTCGATTAATAGAGGAACGAAATAAAGGAAGCAAAAAGAAGGGAAGCTCCCTTCTTTTCTGTTGTTATTCCTCAATGTAAAGGCGCTCACCCGTTTCGGGGTTATAATACACTCTAGTCGTTACATTGGTAATGGGATCAATGGATACTTCATCTGTCGCATAAAAACCAAAAGGAGCTTTCTCTTTTGACCCTTTGTAGCGGATATCAAAAAACTTCCATGATACGAGGATGATGATTAGGGCGCCAATCAGTAGAATAAGCATTACACTTCTTCTTCGACGATCACGGCTGTACCATAAGCGACAATTTCACTCATGTTTTGTCCAATTTCACCAGAATCAAAACGCATCATGATGATGGCGTTTGCTCCCATAGCCGTCGCGTTTTTTACAAGACGATCGAGCGCTTCTTTTCGTGCGTCTTCAAGCATGGACGTATATTGTTTAATTTCTCCACCAACAAGACCTTTAAGGCCAGCCATAATGTTACCCCCAAGACCTCTCGACCGAACAACCACACCAAAGCTAGAACCGAGCACCTTTGAGACTTTATACCCCGCTATTCTTTCTGTTGTTACTATTAGCATCATGTTCACCTCCACTTTCTAGTGTACAGTGAAATAAAGGGAATTAATACAAAAATTATTATGTGTAGGGAACGCTTTAATAGGGTAGTAATTGACAGTAAAGCATAAACGCGATAAAGTAATACGTGCTGTTTATTAGTAGAATAATGAGTATATTCTTATCGAGAGAGACCGAGGGACTGGCCCAAGGACGTCTCGGCAGCAGACTCTTTGAAAGAGTGCTGTGCCAAATCCAGCAAGCAAAATGTGCTTGAAAGATAAGAAGGAACAGAGCTTTTCTAAAGATTCCTTCTTTTATAGAAGGAGTCTTTTTTTAGCATAAGCGAAAATAATGAATGTAGAGGTGTGGAAGCATGACGAATCAAAAAGCCAACGGCTGGGCGTTAATGCCATTTGTTTTATTTTTACTACTTTTTATAGGGACCGGCGTGATTACTGGAGATTTTTATAAACTGCCTGTTGTAATAGCTATTATGATTGCTGCTGTTGTAGCCTTAGCTATGAATAGAAAAGAATCATTGACTAGTAAAATAGAGCGCTTTGCAAAAGGTGCGGGGAATATCGATATTATGATGATGGTATTTATCTTTATTTTGGCTGGTGGCTTTTCTGAATCAGCAAAAGGAATGGGAGCAGTGAAAGCGACGGTTAACGTAGCCTTAACCATTATTCCAGAGAACTTATTAGTTGTCGGATTATTTTTGATTGCAGCTTTTATATCGTTAGCAATGGGAACCTCAATGGGAACGATTGCGGCACTTGGTCCAATTGGTGCAGGAATTAGTGGTCAAACGGATCTTTCCATGGCGCTTACGTTAGCAGCTGTGATTGGTGGTGCCATGTTTGGAGATAATTTATCCATTATTTCTGATACGACGATTGCTGCAGTTCGTACACAACAAACACAAATGCGCGATAAGTTTAAGGTGAACTTTATGATTGTTTTACCAGCTGCCATTATAACTTGCCTCATTTTATTTTTTGTAACGATGGGAAATGTATCACACGTTACAAGCGGATCATATACGATCATTAAACTATTACCTTATGTGCTCGTATTAGTAGCGGCACTGCTTGGACTTAACGTATTTATCGTTCTTGGCGGAGGGATCGTTCTTTCTGGAATCATCGGCTTAGCAGATGGAAGCTATCATATAACAAGTTTCTTAAAAACGATAACAGATGGCATGTTTGGCATGTCAGAGCTTGTTTTTTTAGCGATTTTTATAGGAGGAACGGTTGAGCTTATTTCCTATAACGGTGGTATTTCTTTTCTGCTAAATATTTTTACAAAGCGAATTTCTACGAAAAAAGGAGCGGAATTTGGTATTGCGGGTCTTGTTAGTGCGACGAACCTATCGACCGCAAACAACACAATTTCAATCATAACGGCAGGACCGTTAGCGAAGCAAATTGCAGATGAGTATGGAATTGATCGCCGTAAATCAGCGAGTTTGTTAGATATATTCTCTTGTAGCATTCAAGGTTTAATTCCTTATGGTGCTCAAGCATTAACCGCTGCAAAAATCGGTAGTATTTCGCCTGTAAGCTTGGTTGGTTATTCGTTTTATCCAATTTTGATTGCATTGTGTGGAATGGGCGCCATTTTAATCGGCTATCCAAAGCGTTTATCAAAAAATAAGGGAGAATGAAGCAGTTTTTGAGCAAATTATTTAGTAACTGAAACATTTATTGTTACAATCGATGGTAAGAAAACGAAGGAGAGATAATTGATGAAGAAATCTTTACAAGATATTCGCTATTCTGTGCTTGATCTTTCTCCTATAAAAGAAGGAGAAGAAGCGACGCATGCTCTTCGAAATTCTTTAGATCTTGCACAACATGCTGAAAAATGGGGATTTAATCGGTATTGGGTTGCCGAACATCATAGTATGCCTGGCATTGCAAGCTCAGCAACATCGGTTGTTATTGGTCATATAGCGGGAGGCACTTCGACGATTCGCGTTGGATCGGGAGGCATTATGCTACCCAATCATTCTCCGCTTATTATCGCTGAACATTTCGGTACGCTAGAGTCTTTATACCCGGGGCGAATTGACCTAGGATTAGGACGAGCGCCAGGTACAGACCAAACGACCGCTCGTGCTCTCCGACGTGAAAATATGAGCAATGGCGAAGACTTTCCTGAGCAAGTTGACGAGCTTCGTCAGTATTTCCAACCTGTAGAACAACAACCCGTGCGCGCCATTCCAGGAGAAGGACTTCACGTTCCGATCTGGCTATTAGGCTCAAGTGGTTTTAGTGCCCGCTTAGCTGCGCAACTAGGATTGCCATTTTCATTTGCTAGTCATTTTTCACCAGATAATACGTTACCAGCACTCGATGTTTATCGCCGCAACTTTAAAGCAAGTGAAGAATTAGCGAAGCCTTACGCCATGGTCGGCGTAAATATTATTGCAGCAGATACAGAAGAGCAAGCACAATTCATCGCTACAAGTATGCAACAACAATTTCTAAATTTAATTCGTGGCATTCCTTCTAAGTTAAAAGCGCCTGTTTCATCGATGGAGGGACTTTGGTCACCATTTGAAAAAGCAACGCTCATGCAACAGCTGCGAACGACGTTTATAGGGACAAAAGAAACAATAGCAGAAAAACTTCAAACCTTCATTGAAGAAACGCAGGCAGATGAATTAATTGTTAATGCCCAAATTTACGATCACGAAGCACGTCTTCGTTCGTATGAACTTGTTTCTGAACTGATGAAAAAGTAAGAAATAAAGATACTCCATTGTTCAAATATGAGCAGTGGAGTATTTTTTTGCAATAATAATCAGAAGGCAATTCCACCGATAGTTTTTACAAAAGAAGGCAATAAAATGGTAAATTTTAAGAAAATTATAACAGTTTTATTTTCAGGTACCTTTAATAAAAAAAGGAGAAAAAGGATGAAATAAGTTGATTAGGTATGTGTAAATTCATTAAAATACACATAAATCCCATGAAATGATTGTATTTTATCGGATTTAGCGTATTTTATTAGCTTTACAAGTGCCTATAACGAGAGTAAGATAAATTTCATCAACAACACGATAGCCACACAGAAATGCTTAAACGCTGAATCGATTAAAAAGAGCGGAGGAACCATGTACGTGGGGTGAAGCAATTTTTTTGCCAGGCGACCTTTGCCGTCTGAACCCGTCAGCTAACTTCGTAAGCGTGGCAAGGGAGAAGGTGAATACGTAAGAAATCAATAGTATGAATAGCAATAAACCGATTGGATCCGTTTAAAACGATCCAAAAACTAGCGTCTATTTCGCTTAATTCTCTATGACTATAGAGAAACGGGGGAACCAACCGTAGTTAGTAATAACTACATGGGGTGAATCTTGAACGATAATGTTCGAGTAGGGCGACTCTCACGCCCGAATCCGTCAGCTAACCTCGTAAGCGTACCGAGAGAGGCAACAAATTCCGTGTGTTTGCACGCTTATTTAGCTGTGCTTAGAAGCCGCGTGAAGAGTTCCTCTTCGCAAGGCTTCTTTTTTGTTGCTTTTTTTTATAGGAGGAGTAAATAAATGGATGTAAACAGTGGAGACATTCTCATTATGTTTCCTGATGAAGTGTCGGAGCACATCGTTTCAAAGCTAACAAGTCTTGAGAAACAATCTATTATGCTATGTGTGCCGAGCTGGTCAGAAGCAGAGAAGTTAGAAAAGGAAAACTACAAGCAAATTTACGTGATGCCAACGCTCCGTAATACAAAAGTGCCTGAAGTTTTTCATCGTCCGCTTTCAAAGGTCATCATTGTGGAAACATCGTTTGTAGGCTGCTGTAATGCCATCGAATGGATCCGAGCATTTTATGATCTTCCTGTGTTCGTCATTAAATCGGATACGCACTATCTCTCGAGGATCTATAAAGATCTAGGCGCAACTTATATTATTCACAACAAAACTGGTAATTTATCATTTTTACTTTCTTCATAAAAAGAATGAAAAGGAGACTTGGAAAATGAAAATGAGTCCTAGTGAAATTGATACGTTAGTGAGTAAAGCGATTCGAGATCAACAATCTGCGTCGATTGCACGTCTAGTAACTGCGCGTGTGACGAGACCGTTTGTCCCAGGAGAAATACGTAAAGACAAATAAAAGGTATGAGGGGGGAGCCCCCCTTCATGCTTTAACAGGAGGATAAAAAATGGGGATTCCAAATTCCGTTCAAATGATGATTGCCTTTCCGAATCGGTTGTCTAGAGAACAAATGCTCGAATTTGTTACAGCTGCCGGAAGTTTTGAAAGCAATGTCTTTATCTGTGATCAGGAGGTGCGCATCAACGGTAAAGGGTTGTTAGGAATGAACTTATTCTTTTTATCACATAATTCAAATGAAGCTTTTCGTACCATTACATTAAAAATTGATGGCCGCGATGCAATGGCCGCTTCAGAATATTTATCAAATTTAGTGAAAAGTTACTTGAACTAAGGCGGAGGTGAAGATGTTGCTCGATGTGTATATGATTGTGCTCCTAGCAGCTTGTTATAGTTTGTATTTAGGATTCGTGAAATGGAGCAATGGCATTGTCGGAGGTGACAATGAGTCATGATTTTTACACTGATCGTGTCGGCGCTCCTCCTAATCTATTTAGGGTATGCGCTCATTCATCCTGAAAAATTTTAATATGAAGCACTATAAATAGGGGGAACTAACAACATGGGTGTTTTACAAATAGCAGTAGTGATACTTCTGCTGCTTCTCATCGTAAAACCGCTAGGAACGTATATGTATCATGTGTTTTCCAATCAACCGAATAAAACAGATAAAGTGTTTGGTGGATTTGAAAAACTCATTTATAAGATCAGCGGTTTAACGGAAAGAAAAGCAATGACTTGGAAGAAATATACGATTTCATTAATTTTAACAAACGTTGTTTTAGTAGCTGTAGGCTATTTAATCTTACGTTTACAAAACTATTTGCCGTTTAATCCAAATGGTATTGATAATATGGAACCGACAACGGCATTTAATACGATTATAAGCTTTATGACGAATACAAACCTACAGCACTATAGTGGGGAAACGGGCTTATCGTATTTTGGTCAGATGGCTGTCATTATTATGATGATGTTTACATCAGCTGTGACGGGAATCGTTGTTGCCATTGCCTTTATTCGTGGGATTACGTCTAAAGGAAAAACACTCGGTAACTTTTTCGAAGATTTTGTAAAAGGCCACACACGCTTACTACTTCCGATGGCTGTTGTCGTGACACTCGTGCTCGTCGGCTTGAAAGTGCCGCAAACACTAGATGCTAACATTACGGTAACAACTGTAGAAGGCGTTAAACAAACGATTGCTACAGGACCGGTTGCATCCCTCGTGTCAATCAAGCATTTGGGCACAAATGGTGGTGGATTTTTCGGTGTAAACTCTTCACATCCTTTTGAAAATCCAACGCCTTTAACAAACGTTATTGAAATGCTTTCCATGTGGTGTATTCCAGCTTCACTGACGTATACGTATGGAAAATTTGCGAGAAATCGTAAGCAAGGCTGGGTCATTTTTGGAGCGATGAGCGTATTGTTCTTACTGTTCTTATCGCTAGCTTACGTTTCAGAAAGCAATGGGAATCCTGCGTTAACAAAACTTGGCTTGAACACAGAGCAAGGAAGCATGGAAGGAAAAGAAATGCGTTTTGGGATTGCCCAATCAGCTCTTTTCACGACTGTGACGACGGCAGCAACAACAGGTACCGTCAACAATATGCATGATACACTTACGCCGCTTGGTGGTATTACACCACTCGCTCAAATGATGTTAAACGTTGTTTTTGGGGGCGATGGGGTAGGTCTTGTAAACATGCTTATGTATGCGATTATCGGTGTGTTCATTTGTGGCCTTATGGTAGGGCGTACACCAGAATTTCTAGGCAGGAAAATTGAGCCTAAAGAAATGAAGCTAATTACAGTAGCCTTGCTAGCACATCCTTTAATTATTTTAGGACCTACAGCTATTGCATTCTTAACAGATTTAGGAAAAGGAGCGATTAGTAACCCTGGTTTTCATGGAATCTCGCAAATTCTTTATGAGTACACTTCTTCTGCGGCGAATAACGGGTCGGGATTTGAAGGATTAGCGGACGGTACAACCTTCTGGAACGTAACAACGGGTCTTGTCATGCTCTTTGGACGATATATTTCCATCGTAGCACTATTAGCGGTCGCTGGATCGCTTGTGAAGAAGCAACCTGTTCCAGAAACAATCGGTACATTCAGAACAGATAATACACTATTTACCGGGATTCTCATCGGAGTGGTTTTAATCATTGGAGCGTTAACATTCTTACCTGTTATCGCACTCGGCCCGATCGCAGAATACCTGTCCATTCGCTAATAAAGAGGTGTGAGGAATGAATCAATCGAATAAAGGGAGCTTAAACGCTACATTAATAAAAACAGCAATAGTGGATAGCTTTCGGAAATTAAATCCACTTGTTATGATGAAAAACCCTGTGATGTTCGTCGTTGAAGTAGGAACGATTCTCGTGTTCTTAATGATGATTTTACCGTCTTATTTTAACGCAGAAGGTCGCTTTGGTTATAACTTAGCAGTATTTTGTATTCTGTTCTTTACGATCTTGTTTGCCAACTTTGCTGAAGCATTGGCAGAAGGACGAGGAAAGGCACAAGCGGATAGCCTAAAACAAGCTAAAAAAGATACAGAAGCTAAAAAGCTACAAAAAAATGGAACGATTAAAGTTGTTTCGTCAGAAACGCTGCGAAAAGGCGATATTGTCCTCGTAGAAATCGGCGACCTAATTCCTGGAGACGGAGAAATTATCGAAGGATTAGCATCCATTGATGAATCTGCCATTACAGGGGAATCCGCTCCTGTAATTAAAGAAGCAGGTGGTGACTTTAGCTCGGTAACCGGGGGAACAAAAGTAGTCAGTGATTCTATTAAAGTGAGAATTACAGCTGATCCGGGAGAATCGTTTTTAGATAAGATGATTTCTCTAGTTGAAGGTGCTAAACGCCAAAAAACACCAAATGAAATTGCGCTAAATATTTTATTAGTTACTTTAACGATTATCTTTTTACTCGTCGTCGTAACGCTCGTACCGATTGCAAAATACGTCGGTGTAAATCTTGAAATATCAACACTCGTAGCGTTGCTCGTTTGTTTAATACCAACGACAATAGGTGCCTTATTATCAGCAATCGGTATCGCTGGTATGGACCGCGTCACGCGCTTTAATGTGTTAGCTATGTCAGGTAAAGCAGTGGAAGCAGCCGGCGATATTAACACAATTATTTTGGATAAAACAGGAACGATTACGTTTGGTAATCGTTTGGCGGCACAATTTGTACCAGCCGGTGATGCTTCAGAAAATGACGTTCGAGAAATGGCAGTCATTACGTCCCTATATGACGAAACACCAGAGGGAAGATCGGTGTTAGAACTTGCGAAAAAGCAAGGCGGACAATGGGATGCTACGCATTACGAAGGCTGTGAAATCATTCCTTTTACTGCGGAAGAGCGCATGAGTGGTCTTGATTTAAATGGAGTAAGTTGGCGTAAAGGGGCGGTTGATTCCATTCGTCAATATGTAACGAAGCTTGGTGGTAAAGTGCCCCATGATTTACAAGAGAAAAGCGATGAGATTTCTAAAAAAGGCGGCACACCGCTGGCAGTAGCAATTGATGACCGTATTGTTGGCTTAATTTATTTAAAAGATACAGTAAAACCTGGTATGCGTGAACGCTTTGATGAATTGCGTAAGATGGGAATTAAAACGATCATGTGTACCGGTGATAATCCATTAACAGCAGCAACAATTGCAAAAGAAGCAGGAGTCGATGAATTTATTGCTGAATCGAAGCCTGAGGATAAAATCCGGGTGATTCGAGAAGAACAAGAAAAAGGAAAGCTTGTTGCGATGACAGGCGATGGGACGAACGATGCCCCAGCACTAGCGCAAGCAGATGTTGGATTAGCGATGAACTCTGGCACAATTGCGGCAAAAGAAGCTGCTAATATGGTGGACTTAGACTCCGATCCAACGAAAATTATTGAAGTCGTTGCCATTGGTAAACAGCTTCTCATGACGCGTGGATCGTTAACAACCTTTAGTATCGCCAATGATATTGCGAAGTACTTTGCCATCATTCCAGCGATGTTCATGGTAGCCATTCCACAAATGCAAGTATTAAACATTATGGGACTTCATTCCCCGACAACAGCTATTTTATCGGCGTTAATTTTTAATGCGATTATTATTCCATTGCTCATTCCATTAGCGATGAAAGGTGTTAAATACGTACCGATGAGCGCAAATAAACTGTTATCACGCAATATTTTAATCTATGGTTTAGGCGGTGTGATTGTACCGTTTGTCGGTATTAAAATCATCGACTTACTCGTTACGTTATTTACAGTAAGCTAAAATATGGGGGGTTCACCTTGTTTAAAATAGTAAGGTTATCATTAATTATGATTGTAATATGTGGGGTTATTTATCCGCTAGCAATGACGGGAGTTTCTCAGCTTGTATTTCCAGATCAAGCAAATGCCAGCTTGACTAAGAATAAGGAAGGAAAAGTCATCGGTTCTGAACTCATTGGTCAAGATTTTAAAGGTAAACAGTTCTTCCATGGCCGTATTTCTTCTATTGAAAATAATGCAGCGGCATCTGGATCAAACAACTATGCTCCTTCAAATAAAGATTTAATTAAGCGCGTCGAAAAATCGATTGTTGCTCTAAAGAAGGAAAATGGAAATGTAGAAACGAAAGATATACCGGTTGATCTCTTAACAAATTCGGGTTCGGGATTAGATCCGCACATTTCTGTTGAAGCGGCTAAGTTTCAGGTTCCGCGTGTGAGTAAAGAAGCTGGAATCAGTATCGAAAAACTCGATGAACTCATTAAAGATACGACGGAAAAACGAAGCCTTGGTGTATTCGGAGAACCGCGTGTAAATGTTTTGCTATTGAATTTAAAGGTGCAAGAACTACAAAAGAAATGAGCATGGGAGGATGGCTATTATAGTCATCCTCTATTGCCCTGTAGAGGTGAGAGAATTGGTTCCGGGATACAAACGAAAAACACCGGAGGAAATATTACAAGAAATTGAGCAATTGAAGTATGGCAAGTTAAAAGTGTATATTGGCTCTGCCCCAGGGGTAGGGAAAACGTATCGGATGCTACAAGAAGCGCATGAACTTGTGGCAGAAGGTGTCGATGTTGTTATTGGCATTATAGAAACACATAATCGTAAAGAAACGGCTGATCTCGTTTCATCGTTAGAAATCATTCCAAAGCAACAAATTCAATACAAAGGACATATCCTTGAAGAATTAGATACCGAGGCGATCATTAAACGGGCACCAGATGTCGTTCTTGTGGATGAGCTTGCACATACGAATGTTCCAACTTCAGCGCGTGAGAAACGCTACATGGATGTTGAAAAAATATTGCAGGCGGGCATTAATGTGCTATCAGCGGTTAATATTCAGCATCTTGAAAGCTTACATGATATCGTTGAGAAAATTACAGGTGTAAAAGTGAGAGAGCGTATTCCGGATAGCTTTTTGCATACTGCTGATGAAGTTATCTTAATTGATGTGACGCCAGAAATCTTAAGAAAACGCCTAAAAGAAGGAAAGATCTATCATCAGAGTAAAATCGAACAATCATTAGCGAATTTTTTTACAAAAGGAAACTTAAGCTCGTTACGAGAGCTTTCCTTGCGTGAAGTGGCAGATGATGTAGATGAACGCAGTGAAAAAGCAAAGCTTCGTGATGGGCAAACAGGTCCGATTGGTACACATGAAAAAATCATGGTTTGTGTTCAACATGGAGGTAATGCAGAGCGCTTAATTCGTCGCGGCTGGCGAATTGCGAGCCGTTTAAAAACGAGCTTAACCATTTTGCACGTATCAAATGAAGCATCGATGAATCGTTCACAGGAAGAACGGAAAAAAATTCAAGATTGGAAAAAGTTAGCGACTCAATTTAATGCCAGTTTTATTGTGGAGCAAATGAATAAACGGAAAATATCGCAAGTTATTACAGACGTAGCTGTTTCAGAAAAAATCACTCAAATTATACTAGGACAGTCTGCGCGCACCCGCTGGGAAGAAATAAAAAAGGGCTCGATCGTGAATAACATTATGAGAGAAGCAACGGGCATTGATATTCACATAGTCTCTGATCAAACGAAACGAGGTTGAGGGGAGGGCGGCATTATGCCGCACCTTCTATATTTTTATTATACATATAGAACGTACGTTCGTAAATAACTTTTCACAAAAAAAGTGTAAATGAATAAGCTAATGAATAATCACAGCCCGTAAAATAGGGAAAGTGGAGGGTTGCCCGTGCCGGTTTCAGTCGTATTTAATCAGATTAATATAAATAACCAAGAAGGCAACGCTGCTGTATCGGCAGGTCAAAACAATATGCCCGATTGGACAGCAATCGTAAAGATTAACCATGGCAATGGATCTCAAGTTGGAATTTCGTTTACTTCCGGTAATATAAATACAGTGTTTGATAATGATGTTACCGATACACCGGTTGCTCAGCCTGAGTTCGGTAATCCGCAACCGACTTCGCAAATTTAGGAGGACGCGCATGAAGAAAGACAAGATGAACGTCCTTTTTCATTGTATTAATGTGAATGTCATCGCCCAAAATGCTGGGGTATTTGTGGGAACCAATACGCAACTTAATTGGAATTCAATCGTAAAAATGAATACAGGAGCCGGCAATGTTGTAGGCTCCAGAAATTTTTCTCTCTATAATAAAAACGTTTTATACGATAACGATGTAGTGGATACGTACTATAGGCAAAATCAATACAATGATGATGATAGTTTTCCCAGTGAATCCAGTGAGCAAAATGAACCCCCATCCTTTACGGAGACGGCTCCGCCACTAGAGGAGGAAGATTCCTCTTCTTAAGCATTGCTTGCTGTGGGTGATTCCTCTTTTTCTTCGGTGAGTTTTTCTTGAATCAGTGATTGAATCCAGGGAGGAATGGATGAATCGCCTCCTTGTGTTAGCATATCAATGACGTCAGCATCATCTAACAGTGTGCGCAATCCATCAAATTGATTATTGTCACCACTAATAGTTCCAAGACCTTGATTTTGTTTTTTATGACTTTTGAAATTAACAGGAAAGTTATTTCCCATATTAATGCACGAGGCACCTTCGACAGAACCAATTCGAAAGGTGCCGATGAAGAAATTAGGATTGAGTGAGGACATATTACTCTCCTTTCTGGTTGCGTGCAAAACTAAAGGAGTAGCCAGATTCATTTTTGGTCATTGTGCCCTGTGAGAACAGAGATTGATTTTCTCGTTGTTCCCTCTCTTTCGTTGAAGTGGTTTGATTGTCAACAGACACGCCGAAATTATTGCCAAGATTTAAGGCGCCACTCAGTTCTTCTATATCAATGGACTCTAAATTGAAGGAAAGGTTTTCAATCATCGGCTGTTGTAGCTCAATCTTTTCAATATGATAATGATGGTGTGTAGAAGCTGTTAATTTCTCTATCATCGTTTCTAATTGTTGAATACGGTTTTCTAACGATTGTGTATATTCTTTATTCATTTCGTTACGAGGAAACCAATTAGCCATTGCAATCACTCAGTTCTTAACCGTTTTTTCTAGCTTTTTGACTGTTGCTCTGTTTCATGTTGATAAAAGTCATATTCATCGCTATCAATGACGAGGGAACGATTATTCACACTTATGGTTCGAGAACCTGAGATTCGTCCTGTTCCTTCGTTATGTTTGCCGATGGCCGATGTACCGATGTGAATGTTTTCGCCAGAAAAAACACCAGATGATTGCGATAACTGATCAATAATAAGGTCATTAAATACAATACGCATTTTGTCATCATCCTTTATGTTAGATTGGAGGGACTTCTTTAATGACATCATTTTTTAAATCTTTTGATCCATTCAAATGGGTACAAAGTCAAAGTGAAGCGTACAATCACAATCAACAAGCTTTTGATCCTTTTAAATGGCTAGAAAATCACCTCACTCCCACTCACGATCAAGCATCGTTTGATGTGCGAAACCACGTGCAGCAATCAATGACGCAATCGCTAGTAAACACAGGTTATCATGAACGCAGTAACGAGCAAGAGTATAATTATGAAATTCATGATTTGAATGAGTATATTGTTGTTCGCATGACGCTATCCCATGAGAACGATCTCTCAATGATTTCACTGTACCAAAGTAACATTGAGCTCGTAGTTGCCAACAGAGCAACGGGACGAGAAACAAGAATTCCACTTCCAGCAGTTGTCAGCAGTCAGCATGTAACGGCACATTTTCATGCACCTGTCGTAGAAGTTACGTTACCTAAAAAAAGACGTAGCGATCAACTTCGAGAAATTCATATTACGATGGATCAGCGCCATCCTTAGTAAACGAGACTGAAATCGGTTTCGTTTTTTTTATTTTAACTAAACGAATTTCTAACAATCCTTGTTTGTAGGCTGCTGAAACTTGATCTGGGTGATACAAAAAAGGAATGTGTATTTCTTTCGTAAAAGGACCCGTTAATCGTTCTTGCATGGTAAGCTCATCTTGACTCACAGGATAGCGGTACGGAATATTTCCTTGGACTATAAGTTTGTTTGATTCTAAGGAAATGGACAAATCCTCCGTCGATGATAAACCTGGAAGTTCTATTATAACTACACCTTCCGTATCATTTTCGTATAAGTCTGTGCAGGCAGTTCGTTTCGGGACGACACGATTTAACTCGTGCCAAAATTCACTTCCAAGAACTGAATCCACTTTGTCTTGAAGCGATGCCCAGTCGAAATGGACCTTTTTCTTGCTCATGAGAACCTCCTGATTTCTTGTTTAAAGTCAGTTTATGCGGGGAATGAGATAAAATGATGGATGAGAAAGGTAAAAAGTTGGTAAAAATTAAAGTGGTTATTTTTTTATAATCATTATAAAAAAGTATTGATTTTATTTTAAGAAGTGATAGTATTAGATTATAGTGATTCTAAATAACTTTCCGAGGTGATTTTCATGGCTAACAATAAACATTTAACAACAAGCTGGGGTGCACCAGTTGGTGATAACCAAAATTCCATGACGGCAGGTTCTCGAGGGCCAACCCTCATTCAAGATGTTCATTTATTAGAAAAGTTAGCGCATTTTAATCGCGAACGTGTGCCTGAACGCGTTGTGCATGCAAAAGGTGCAGGTGCACACGGATACTTTGAAGTGACAAATGATGTTTCTAACTATACAAAAGCAGATTTGTTTAATGGACTTGGCAAGCAAACGCCACTTTTCATTCGTTTTTCAACGGTAGCGGGCGAAAATGGTTCAGCGGACACGGTTCGTGATCCCCGTGGTTTTGCCGTGAAATTTTATACAGAAGAAGGCAACTATGACATCGTAGGAAACAATACACCAGTCTTTTTTATTCGCGATGCGATTAAGTTTCCTGATTTCATTCATACACAAAAAAGAGATCCGCAAACACATTTAAAAAACCCAACAGCTGTATGGGATTTCTGGTCTCTTTCGCCAGAATCACTTCACCAAGTGTCCATCTTAATGAGCGATCGTGGGATTCCAGCAACATTCCGTCATATGCACGGATTTGGTAGCCATACGTTTAAATGGGTAAATAAAGCAGGTGAAGGCTTCTGGGTGAAGTATCACTTTAAAACAGAGCAAGGTGTGAAAAACTTATCACCTGATTTAGCTGCGAAACTTGCGGGCGAAAACCCAGACTATCATACAGAAGACTTGTTTAATGCGATTGAAAAAGGGGAGCATCCATCGTGGCGTCTATGCGTGCAAATTATGCCGCTTGAAGATGCAAATACGTATCGTTTTGATCCATTTGATGTGACAAAAGTATGGTCACAAAAAGACTACCCGCTAATTGAAGTAGGTCGCATGGTGTTAAATAAAAACCCTGAAAACTACTTTGCTGAAGTAGAGCAAGCAACCTTTTCACCAGGAACGCTTGTACCAGGTGTAGAAGTATCTCCAGATAAGATGTTACAAGGTCGCTTGTTTGCATACGCAGATGCACATCGTTATCGCGTGGGAGCAAATCATCAAGCATTACCGATAAACGCACCTAAAAACGGTGTTCATAACTATCAACGTGATGGTCAAATGCGCTTTGATAGCAATGGTGGTCGCAGTGTATATTATGAGCCAAATAGCTTTGATGGACCACAAGAATCACCAGAAAACAAGCAAACACCGTATCCGGTGGAAGGAAATGCGGATGCCGTTGGCTACGATCATCATGACCACTACACGCAAGCGGGAGATTTGTATCGCTTATTAACAAAAGACGAACGTACACGTTTAGTTCATAACGTTGTCGAAGCAATGAAGCCTGTAGCGTTGGAAAAAATTAAACTTCGCCAAATTCAACACTTCTACAAAGCTGATCCAGAATATGGAACGCGTGTAGCGGAAGGCTTAGGATTAAGCGTTCCACAAGAAGTATAATATTCTCAATTAGCTTTCATTTTCTCAACTAACAGGTATTCTTTTCCGAAAGAATACCTGTTTTCTTTTAGGAAAGGGGTTAGAAGCAGGTGAACGTGGAGGAAAAGGTTAAACGTACGTTAAAAGAACATGACTTACGAATTACACCACAGCGAGTGGCCATTCTGCAGGCGATTTTTTCGGCGGAGGTTCATCTTTCAGCAGAAGATATCCATCGCCAAATGCCGCCTTATATGACTCTTGCCACCGTATATAATAATTTAAAAACGTTTATTCAACATGAGATTATTAATGAGCTTTCTTTTGGGGAAGGAAGTAGCCTATATGAAGTAAACCGTTCGCCCCATTATCATGTTATTTGTGAGCAATGCGGGATGATCGTTGATTTTCATTATCCGGTATTAGATGAAGTTGAGTCTGTGGCTGCTAAATGGGCCGATTTTGATATTCGTGGTCATCATTTAGAATTTTATGGTACATGTACAGCGTGTCAAGCAAAGCAACAAAGAGCATAAGTCACCTCAGTAGTGATTTATGCTTTTTTTGTGCTTTTGGTGACCGATACGGATACAATAGAGAGAAAGGGAGGAGAACGATATGAAAGTTGATATTTGGTCAGATTATGCGTGTCCATTTTGTTATATTGGGAAGCGTGAATTTGAAAAAGCGTTGCAACAGTTTGCTGGCAAAGAAAACGTAGAAGTGACATATCGTAGCTTTGAATTGGATCCACATTTTTCAAATGAAGCGCAAGCAAGTGCTGTTCAACTCTTAGCACAAAAATTTGGCATGTCAGAGCAACAAGCAAAAGAGATGATGGGACAAGTAGCTGCACGAGCGCAAGAAGTGGATTTAGCGTATAACTTTGAGGAGATGGTGCCAGCGAACACGTTTGATGCCCATCGCTTATCTCACTACGCAAAAACAGTTCAAGCAGCGAATGAAGTAACAGAAAAGCTGTTACGAGCTCATTTTATCGAGGCGAAGGATCTTGATGATCATCAGACGTTGCTACAAATAGGGGAGTCATGTGGGCTGGACCGTGAAGAACTAACGGCTTTATTGCAAGGTGACCGATTTGCAGACGACGTTCGAAGAGATGAAGCGTTCGCACAACAGCTTCAAATTCAAGCGGTTCCGTTTTTCGTTTTTAATGATACATATGGTGTATCTGGTGCACAGCCTGCTGCTATTTTTAGCGATGTGCTACAAAAAGCATCGGAAGATTCTCTTTCTGCTGAAGGAAAAGAAGCTAGCACAACAGAAGCGTGTCGTGAGGATCACTGTTAACGCAACAAGGAGGCATCGCAATTATAGAGATGCTTCCTTGTTTTTTTTGTATAAGTCTACGAAAAGGACATGATTGTCATCTACTTCGGCATATAACACATCAGAAATGTGAGCTTGATACTGAACCTGCAATTCATGAACAAGCCATTGTTTCGTTAAGTGGACGGCGCATAGCGCTTGCTCTGAGAGTTGTCCATCAATAATTACTGCATACGTTAACACCTCTTCCGCAGGAGAAAGCGTTAAGTCTGAGGTCGTCACAGGTCGAGCGCTTGCTTTTGGAATAATGGCAATGTCTCCTGTTGTTTCAAGAACAGCGTAGCGGATGTCGGCGAGCTTAAAATAACCTTGCACGCGCAGTAAAGAACGCAACATGTAAATGCTCATGCGATTTTTTTTTAATTCAGCTTCGTTTATACGCCCATTTTCAATAATAACACTAGGTGAGGAATCTAATTTGTAAAAGACTTTTAGCAAGGAAAGGCGTGCAATTAAGACGATGCTTAAGCCGAGAAGAATCATGCCAAAAGCAGTTTTAAATGAATCATGGCTTACAAGTGGCTGAGCAGCTACATTTGAAATAATAAATAAGATGGCTAAATCATAAGGCGTAATTTGGGCAATAGATTTTTTTCCGATAAAATTAGTTATGAGCCATGTAGCAAGAATAATAATGAGGCAGCGAATGATAAATACGAATAAATCCGTCATTTCCTTGTCCCCCTATGAACTACGCGGTGAAATAGAAGTTATGTTTTCAAATAAATAAAGCGTCGTTTTCACACTTTTCGCTGCTGTATGAGGATCACGTGTGCGAATGGCAGCTTTTAGTTCACCTAAAGCGATATTAAGTAAGGTGAAACTACTGCCAGCATATTTTATCGAAATAAGCACTTCGCCTTTATTCCATTGTTTTTCAACAAGCTCTGCTTCGTGAAGTGCTTCGTTCCATTTCTCAGCTTCTATGTAGCGTTCGGTTGTCCGTAGGCGCACTATAAAGGAAGATGATTTCTGAAAAAACAGCTCATGTTGCATATAAAACATTACACTAAAGAGGAGAAGAAGAGTGAGTAATAATGCTAAGGTAATGGATCGCTGGGTCATCTTTATAGTCATCCTTTTTTACCATCAGCATCACCTAGAACGAGAGGACCTATACGTTCTTACGAAAAAAGACTTGGACACAATACTCCCTCTGTTTCGTGGCATGTGGGGAATTGACTTGATTGTACACGAATGAACCTGTCCGTGCGCTGCACTCTTTCGGAATGGTTAAACGCATTGAAGAGCTTTACGCTATTTCTTCTCATTTTTTGAGCGCATTTACGAGAGGATCTCTTCATTTGCTCTAACTTTCATCCCTTACCTACGTTGGTAGAAGCCATTTACCTGGTCTGCGCGTGTTTACAGAAGACTCCAATTTTTGGTGCATTCGCTGGCTGCATACATACGCAAGACAATCTAAAACAAACGAACGAGCGACATGAAAAAAATGGCTTGATCACCGAAACGGATGATGAAGCCATTTTTTATGTGCTTAGGCTGTTTATGTCCCAGCCGGCGTTACTTGTATTGTTTTTGAACTGTTTTTAGGAATGGTGATGACAACTTCTAGTTTTTGTATGGTGCCAACAGCCTCGTTTGTTTTAATTGTGCCATCGGATACGCGATACGTTCCTTGCGCTAAATAAAGAGGAACGGTAACCGTCATATCTTCGTGAAAGCGATTTGTAAGGGTGACGGTTTGTTGCTTTTGTGTTCCATCATTTGCTTGGGCATAAATTGCTTCCAATGACATCGTCCCCTCATAGGAAATGCCATTCGCATACACCGGCTGAGAAGCGTGCGTACCTTCATAAACGTACGATGTAAAGGAAGGTTGATTTGTTTTCTTTTGAAAAATACGATAGCCAACCCACGGCTTGCCATCAAGTTCGATTGATGCAGTCGTTGCGTAGAGGATGCCATCTTTTTCCGTAATATGATCAGCATGTGTATGACCGTGAAGTGCAAGTGTAACATCGTTGTCATGCATTAATTTGATAAGATCATCAGCGCCTTCACCGTGCCATTGCTGATCGTATTTTAAGCCAAGAAACTGTCCTTTAATTAGCGTGGATAGACGCTGTGGATTATGTTGTTGATCATACTCTTTCCAAAACGAAGCGACTTTTGCATCGGATGCGGGCCAAATGTCACGGTCTTTCCATAAAGGATTATGATGAGAAAACATGGCGCGCACTTGATCAGGTGATTTCTTTGTTTTTTGCCAATCTTCTTTTAGCCAATTTAATTGGTCTTGGCGCACTTGACCTCCCCATGTTGGAACAAAAAGTCCACTATGACCTTGGCGATCAAATGTATTCCAGTCATAAGAGTTGTAACCGACCATGTGTGCATAGGGACCGTAATCAAAAGAATAATAGCTCGGCCCAAAGTATTGACTCCAATATTTCGCGCCATCAGTCAGCATGGCATCTTGTGCATACAAGTCATGGTTACCAGGAACAACGTAGACAGGCACATTGAATTTTTTTAGCATACGAAAGGCTTCTTTATATTCATACGTATACTCTAAAGGATTAAGTTGACCATAGACAAGGTCACCCGTTAATACTACAAAATCGGGCTTCAGTAAGTTCACTTCTTGGATGGTTTTTTGCAAGTATAGCCATCGTTTGTTTTCTTGTGGGTGCCAAAAACCAGCTTCTTTAGCATTGCGTAGGTCACTTAGATTTCGCGGTGAACCAACGTGAATATCGGAAAGGTGTATAAAACGGAAATCTTTTTTGAAGGCGGTTACAATCTGAAGAGCATTCGGTTGTTCATCGGTAATTGTTTTTCCTTTCGTATCATATGTAACCAAAACATTATAGAGCTGATCGCGTAAGGTAGTTGGCAACGAAACCGTCACATCGTATATGGATTCGCTTTTGTGCCAATAAGAAGTTCCTTTTGAGACGTTTTGAACAGGAAGTGATACTTGCTGTTTCGTTGGTGAATCTTCTTTGTCTTTTACGATAACGTTCCAATTTGACGGGACGTCACCTTTTGTATCCACCTGAAGAGTTAGGGTGCTGCCACTTTTTTTAATGGCGGGTGTTGAAAGCAGTGGATAGATTATTTTATCAATGGTTACACTTCCGGAAAAAGGGCTAGCTTCTGGGTTTCTCGTTGCAATGTGTGGTGCTTTTAACCCACCAATAGACGCATCAGGATGAGTCGTGCGTTCGGCTGCATAAACAGCAGGACTAAACGAAGAAAAAGAAAAAAGTAAAAGCAGTAATGAGAGTAATTTTTTCAAAAGAACGCCTCCTTTTCATGTATAAGAAAAGTATAGCAAAGCTAAGTAAGAACGGTATGAAGAATTCATTTAAATTTTGTAAAAAAATGTAGAAAAGCTGTTCGAAAGGTTGCTTTCGAACAGCTTCCATTGTTTCTTTTTTCTATCTTACCAGTGATGGGCCTTGGCGTTGGCTTTTAGGATGATGTTCTGTTGAGACATTTCCGTATGGCCATTTACTTGGGATTTCCCACGCTTGGGGCGTGTCCAATTATGGTGAAACTTACTTGAGTGTGGATCTAAATGATCTTTATAGCTCATGCTTTTTCACCTCATTCGTAAGAATAGGACATAAGAAACAGGGATGATGTTTGCATTGCAACATCATCCCTTATCGTTTGTTGTTAGCCTGTTATTTATGTGAGTGGTTCTACTTTTTTTTCATCGCTCATCGACGTTGCACCGAGCTTTTTATCACTTGGTACGTAGGCAAGGAGAATCATACCAATTAAGAACAAGAAAATTAAGCTAAAGACACCGCTGCTCGTGTTTCCAGTAACTTGTGCCGTGATACCGACGAGCAAGGGACCAAGCACCGAAGCAAATTTTCCAAAAATACTATAAAAGCCAAAAAACTCATTTGCATTGTGCTTGGGAACGAGTTTGGCAAAGTATGCACGACTAATTGCTTGAATGCCACCTTGTGAAGAGGAAACGAGCATCGCAATAATCCAGAAATCTAACGTTGTTCGTAAGAAGTAGGCATAAATGCAAACAAAAATATAAATAATGATTCCAACGTAAAGCATCACTTTACCGGTGTATTTCTCTGCTAATTTTCCGTAGAGAATGGCACACGGAGCGGCGACAACTTGGTTAATGAAAAGGATTATTAACAAGCTCGTGGAGCTAATCCCTAAATCCGTTCCATAAGCAGTAGCTAGTGAGATAATCGTACCTACACCATCAATAAAGAAAAAGTACGCAAATAAAAAGAGAAATAATGATTTGTATGCGCGTATTTGCTTAAACGTATTTCCAAGTCGCTTAAAGCTTGCGCGAATCAACCGCGGTTCTCTCTCTACGTAGTATAATTGTTTAACGTTACGAAAGAGCGGAATCGCAAAGAGTCCCCACCATACAGCTGTAAGTAAAAAGGCAATGCGACTTGCTGCTACGACCGAAAGTGGAATCCATTCATTTTGGGCAAGAACAATAATGGCAATTGCAAGTAAAAAGGGAATGGTCCCCCCGACATAGCCTAGGGCAAAGCCACGTGCAGAAACGTTATTCATACGCGCTTCTGTCGTAACATCAACGATAAATGCATCATAAAACACAATGGAGCCGTTAAAACCGAGAGCTGTTAACGTATAGAAGATGAGCAACAACATCCAATCATCGCTCGGTATAAATACGAGCGCGGCGGTTGATAGGATCCCCATACTAAAAAAGAAGGTGAAAAAACGTTTCTTTAAGCCTTTGTAGTCAGCGATTGTTCCTAAAATAGGTCCAAGCAAGGCTAATATAAAGGTTGTAATTGCAAGCGTATAGCCAAGATAAGCTGTTGAATCCGCAGGACGGATGCCAGCATTTGTCGCGGCCGCTTTATAAAAGAGTGGAAAAACAGCGGTTGTAATGATGATCGAATAAGCAGAGTTTGCCCAATCGTAATACATCCAACTTCGTTCTTCCTTAGAGTAAGGTTTCATTTTCTGATCCCCTTTTTTTCATTTCGATACATAAATTGTTTAGTCGTAGTGTAATAATTCTTCAATAACATTTCCATCTGTGTCACCGAGGGAGAGTCCGAGGAGACGAGCGAACGTCGGTCCTTCATCGACCAGACGCATAGATGAAATCTCTTGATGTGGTGTAATGCCTGCACCGGCCGCGATAAAGATTGTATCATAGTTCTCCTTTGACGGCGAATAGCCATGTGTTGCTAATGTATATTCGTGGCGATCAGCTTCTTCTTGTGTTACTTCATGGAGAAAGCCACCATGCAGCGCTTCGCTAAAATAAAAGCCTTTTTTTGCCTCAAGCATAAACGTACACTGACCATCCGCTCCACGTTTGTTCGCTTCTTCACCTGAAATCATCGCTTCTATACCATTGGCTTCATCTTTCATTTTCTCTTCTAACAACTGTTTTACCTGCTCTTTAAGCGCTGAATCTGCTTGTTTGTGAAGATAAATATAGGCAGAACCATCGCAGGAATGACAAAATGCTTGCCATTTCGTTACTTTATTTGCTTCATTCATGGTGATTAGTCCTTTTTCTAAAAAGAGTGTATTCACTTGAATGGCGATTGATTCATCAAGTGCACTATGATCACCTAAGGCAACGAGTGTTGAAGATTCATACAAATCGTTTTCCTTTAAAGCTTGCATTATACGTCCTAACCGCACATCGTGCCGACGAAGAGACGCTAGTGCTTCTTCTGATGAAAAGCCGTGATAATGACGTTGCGTATCAAGATCTGTGAAATGAATAAGCATTAAATCGGGTTGTTTCGTTACCAGTGTATGTACTGTAGCTTCGAGTACAAAGTCATCAAGTGCAGGTTGATGAATGCCATTACGAATGTGTCGGAAGCGGCGATGCATATCTAGCTGAAAGCCCATGCTACCATTCCATAACGAAACAGGAATTTGGAATTGCCATGGTCGATTAGCGAAGATCTCCGGCATATTGTAATCTATTTTGGCACGTGCCGTAACAGGCCAAAGTAAGGCGGCTGTTTTCATGCCCGCTTTTTTGGCTTCATCGTATAAGGTCGTCCCATTAATATCTTTGCGATGCCAATGCCAATCCGGGGACAGTGCACCAGGCTGAATGTACGTATTATTAACAATGCCATGTTTGTTTGGAAAGTTACCAGTAACAATAGACGCATGCGATGGATACGTAACAGAAGGGTAAATCGGTTCCACACTCTTACAATAGGAACCTTGTTGTAAGAGTTCTTTAAAATGCGGAAGCTCTTTAAGCATAGGTAAATCGAGCGACGATAAGCAATCAAAGGATATTACGATTAAACGTTTTGTTAGTCGTTTCATAGATAAAGCCTCCAACTTCAAAAGTAGTTCTCATAAATGATAGCATATTTTAAGTTCTCATTTAGGGAAAATGCATAGAAAGATAAAAATGAGTAAAAATTGCTAGAAATTAGGGGTTTACCCGTTCATATAAAAAAGTTCTGATCAACAACAGTGATCAGAACTTCTTTTATTAGTCTTTATTTTCGATGCATTTTAAATTCAAGAAACAGCTCATTAAAATAAGAAATGTCCTTTTGACTTAAGTTTCGATAGACTTCAAGTTGATCTGTTATTTTTTTTGGAGGATAGAAACGTTTGTCCGTTGAAATTTCTTTAGGCAAATACTTCAATGCTGCTTTATTAGGTGAAGAGTAGTGAACATATTCCGTATTTTGAGCGGCTACTTTTGGATCAAGCATAAAATTCATAAACTGTAGCGCTGCTTTTTTATTTTTGGCTGTTTTTGGAATAACCATGTTATCAAACCATAGGTTAGAGCCTTCTTTTGGAATAACATAATCTAAATCAGGATTCTCGTCAATAATTTCAGCGGCATTTCCTGACCAGCCAATGCCAATAGAGGCATCACCATTTGCTAATAATAGCTTCGTTTCATCCCCTACTATGGCGCGAACGTTAGGAATTAACGTGTCGAGCTTACGCTTCGCTTTTTGGAGATGCTGATGATTCGTATCATTTAAGGAATAGCCGGTTGTCGTTAAACCGATTCCCATAATTTCGCGTACCCCATCAACGAGGAAAATTTTATTGCGTAAATCTTTATCCCATAAATCTTGCCAACTTGTAATGTTTTTATTACCGAGCAATTTTTTGTTATACACAATACCTACCGTTCCCCAAAAGTACGGAACAGAATACGTATTGCCTCGATCGAAAGGCAGGTCAAGAAACCGTTTATCGATGTTTTTTATATTTGGAACTTTTGATAAATCAATCGGAAGCAATAAATGTTCTTGCTTCATTTTTTCAATCGTGTACTCAGAAGGGATCGCAACATCATACGTTGTACCACCTTGTTCAATTTTCGTTAACATCGCTTCATTGGAATCAAATGTTTCGTATATAACTTTAACGCCCGTCTTTTTCTCGAACTTTTTAATCAAATCAGGATCAATATAGTCGCCCCAGTTATAAATCGTTAACGTGTTTTTACTCGTATAGCCTTGAGACGTGTTTACTTGTGAAACAATGTAAAATAAAATCCCAGATAAAACGATGATCGTAATAAAGAAACGAAGCAGTTTACTCATTTCTTAACCCCCAATCTACTTGACTTGTTTCGTTGGGAGATAAAATAATACACAACGACTAACAGCATTGTAACGAGAAACATTAAAGCAGACAACGCATTAATGTTTAAGGAAATACCACGTCGTGCAAGTGAATAGATTTCTACGGATAACGTAGAGAAGCCGTTCCCTGTAACGAAAAAAGTCACCGCAAAATCATCAAGTGAATACGTGAGTGCCATAAAAAATCCGGCAAAGACACCTGGTGTTATATAAGGGAAAATAACTTTTGTGACTACGTTCCAGCGACTTGCCCCAAGATCTCGTGCCGCATCAATAAGCGATGGGCTCATCTCTTGTAGCTTTGGTAGTACCATAAGGACGACAATCGGGATACTAAAGGCAATGTGTGACAACAGAACAGAGCCCATACCAAGCTTAATTCCAGCGAGTGTAAAAAGAATTAAAAAAGAAGCACCAACAACGACGTCTGAGCTAACAATTAATACGTTATTTAAAGCAAGTAACGCATTTTTTGGACGCTTCTTTCGAATAGAATGAATGCCCAGCGCACCAAATGTCCCTACAATACAAGCAATTAATGATGAAAGCAAAGCAACGAGAACGGTATTGAGAACGATAATTAACAACCGAGAATCGTGAAATAGCTCTTTATACCAATCAAGTGTAAATCCTTTAAAATGGTTCATATTGCCACCGCTATTAAAGGAATAAAAAATTAAAAAGAATATGGGTGCATATAAAATCAAGAAGATGATGAGTAAAAATAATTTAGATAATGGTGTGTTCTTTTTATCCATCACATTACACCCCTTTCTTTCTGCTGCCCGTAATGGTCATAATTAACACCATAATGATAATTAAAAAGACAGCAATTGTAGCGCCCATGCCCCAGTCTCTTGTCACAAGAAAGTGCTGCTCAATCGCTGTACCGAGCGTAATGACACGGTTACCGGCAATAAGGCGTGTGAGCATAAAGAGCGAGAGGGATGGAATAAATACAACTTGACAGCCAGCCTTTACTCCATCAATCGTTAACGGGAAAATGACACGGCGAAACGATGTCCACTTTGAAGCACCTAAATCATTGGCTGCATCAAGGAGTGTTGGATTTAGCTCATTTAAGCTATTAAAAATAGGTAATATCATAAATGGTATAAAAATATAAACAGACACAAAAATAAAGCTAAAATCAGTAAATAAAATTTCTTGCTTACCAATTCCAACGGCTTCAAGAAAAGCATTTGCAAACCCTTGTTGTCCGAAGATCCCGATAAACGCATACGCTTTTAACAACAGATTAATCCACGAGGGGACGATAATTAACAATAGCCAAAGTTGCTTATGCTTCGTTTTTGTTAGTAAGTAAGCGGTAGGATAAGCAACAAGCAAAGACATGACTGTAATTAAAAAAGCGTACCAAAACGAACTAAACGTCATTTGTAAATAAACAGGCGTAAAGAAGGTTTTGTAATTAATAAAAGAAAAGTTTCCATCAACATCAAAAAATGAATAATAAAGAACGAGTATGATTGGTGCAATAACAAAAAGCACAATCCATAGGACATAAGGAAGTAAATACAGATTACGTGTTACTTTATTGTTCATGGGCATCTCCGTGATCATACGCTTCTAAACGGCGATCAAAATCAGCCTCTGATTCCCCAAAACGCATAACATGAATGGCTTCAGGATCAAAGTACAAGCCGATCTCGTCTCCAACATTGGCTTTTTTCGTGGAATGAACAAGCCATTCGTTTTGATCCTCATCATAGCAACTAATTTCATAATGCACACCTCTAAAGAGCTGTGAATCAACTTTTACTTTAAGCTTTCCACGTTCTTTTGTCGTAATTTCTAAATCTTCTGGACGAATAACGATTTCGACTGCTTCATTTGGATTAAGCCCTTGGTCTACACACTCAAAGCGACCCCCAACAAATTCAACAAGGTAATCTTCAATCATTCGGCCTTCTACAATGTTTGATTCACCAATAAAGTCAGCGACAAAGCGATTAATCGGCTCATCATAAATATCAATAGGTGTTCCACTTTGTTGAATTTTACCGCGATTGAGTACGAAGATCTCATCGCTCATCGCAAGCGCTTCTTCTTGGTCATGTGTAACAAAGATAAACGTAATGCCCAGACGACGTTGCAGTTCACGAAGCTCGTACTGCATTTCGGTACGAAGCTTTAAATCGAGGGCAGACAATGGTTCATCTAAAAGAATTACTTCTGGTTCATTGACGATTGCTCGTGCAATGGCCACACGCTGCCGTTGTCCACCTGACATTTCGCGAATTTCACGATTTTCATAGCCAGCCAAGTTTACAAACGTTAACGCTTCTTGCACTTTTTGCTTAATAACGCTCTCTTTTAACTTTTTAATGCGTAAGCCAAAGGCTACATTTTCAAACACATTCAGGTGAGGAAAAAGTGCATAATCTTGAAAGACCGTGTTTACTTGCCGCTTGTTAGCTGGCACATCGTTCATTTTCTTGCCATCAAAATAAATATCTCCTACGGAAGCCTCAGTAAAGCCGGCAATTAAACGTAGGATGGTTGTTTTTCCACAACCAGAAGGCCCAAGCAATGTATAAAATTTACCGCGTTCAATTTCAAAGCTGACATGGTCAAGAACGGGAGAATCATTATCATACTGCTTTGTTACATTTTTAAATTCAATAATTGTATTCGTCATAGCCACTCCTCATCTATCGTTCGATCTATTTTCTTCAATAAAACATCGACATTTTCCAACGAAATGATTCGGAACAATTATACATGAAAACTTCTTAATATTTAACGAAAAACTTATAAATGGCGTGATTTTCTAAAGAAAAAGTTTGGAAATTCCGTAATCTACCTTTGTTTAACTCTTGAAATGCTTTGAAATTCATTGAAATACGTTCATTTTCTTCTTCTTACAAAAATGAAAGCAAAGGAGGAAGAAAGAAAAAAAGTTTTTTAGCAAGGCGGTTAAAATAGCGCTTACATGAAAGTTGCGGGAGAAATGTTAAGAGAGAGGTAAAGAAGAAAAAGAGCGGAAGGTACTAACCTTTTTCCGCTCTTTTGTGTTATGAATTATTCCATGTCTGATGCCATTTCTTTATTGATTTTTTTTAACTCTTTTAAAGTAAAGTCTTGATATTTCTTCTGATCTAAAGATGAGTGCTGTACAAGCAAATTAAATTGAATGGCATTTTTTTTGGCTTGCTCTAGGTACTCTAGTTTGAGGTGATTCATTTTTTTGCGAGATGCGCCTGCATTCTTCACAGAAAGCTTGTGGATAATACCAATCATCTGGTCAACAATCTTCATATAATCTTTGTGCGTGTCAATTAATTTTTTAATTCCCTTTTGATCAGAGAGGTCTGATTGATTTAATAGTTGATAAGCAAGTGCTACTTGTTTGCGTAACTTTTGATCATACTGTCCTTCACTTTTCTTTAATGAATATTTTACAGAGTCAACGATGTTCTGATTAATGCCATTTTGAATTAAAACTTCAGCATTACCAATCGACATGTCAAAGGTCACGGTCACTTTATAGAGCAAGGCATTTACTGTTCCAAGCTGAGCTTCTGGAGCTAACGTATCATAGATTTCTGGTAGCTTTTCATAATTGACCTCTTCAGGGAATGTTTTTTTCTCTTGCGCAGGCGCTGCTTCTGTTTTTTCGTTACTTTTTAGCTCATGTTTCGCCGTGTCATTTGTTTTTTGTTTTGAAACAATAGTCTTTTCGTTCATAGAACAACCACTTAGAACGATGCTTCCTGTAACCGCAAAGCTAACCCACATTTTTTTATTCATCGCAAAAAGGTCCCCTTTTTTATGTAATCGTACACACTCTAAAGTGTAAGTTAAAATTTGTAATTACTCATTATTCCAAACTACTCATTTATTTAGAAGGGCGGTGTAGCGGGATTTTTTATGAAGAAAGGGGTATTTTATACTATGAATAAATGTGATTTGCCCTAGTGAGGGTAGGGAATAGAAAAAGAAATAGCAGAGAAAGGAAGTAGGATACGAATGTTACTCGAAACGTGGTCATGGTTATCAAAAGTAAATCTTATAGGCATTAGTTGGCTAGTTCTGTGTGGATTATCAACGCTATACGTTGCTCTTCATCAATTTCGCTATAATCCCGAACCGCTTGTTATGAAATGGGGTTTTCTCCTCATTACTTTATATATGGGACCACTTGCTTTTTTATTGTATGTGCTCGCTGATCAAGAGCCATATCGAGGAACGCATGAAAGGTTTATAAAGCCTTTATGGAAGCAAGGGGTCGGCTCGACTGTTCACTGTATTGCAGGTGATGCCACAGGGATTATTGCTGCCGCTCTTATTACTAGCACCTTTCAACTCCCAATGTGGGTTGATCTATTAGTGGAATATGGCGCTGGTTTTCTATTTGGCTTATTCATTTTTCAAGCATTGTTTATGAAAAAAATGATGGGTGGTTCGTATTGGCAAAATGTAAAACATTCGTTTACGCCTGAATTTATATCAATGAATGCGATGATGGCGGCGATGGCACCGGTTATGACAATTAGCATGATGAAAAGCGGAGAGGCGGCAATGGATCCAGCACAACCTCTTTTTTGGCTCATCATGTCTTTAGGCGTAACGATTGGCTTTATTGTTGCGTATCCGTTTAACGTCTGGATGGTACAAAAAAACATGAAGCACGGTCTTATGACAGAACGGAAGCAAGAAATGATTCACGAACATCACGAACATCACGAGCATCATGAACATCACCATGCTGCGGAAGCTAAAGAAGATCAAGTCTTTAACGTGACGACTACACAACGGGTGGCAATGGTGCTCTTTACCCTTATCCTTCTTTTTATAGGAGGAATGACCCCGTTACTTTTGTTATAGAATGGGAGAAGATTAGTCGAAAGCTGTCAAGTTGACAGCTTTTTTTCTGTCTAATTTTGTCGAAAAAAGAAGAATACTGATGAATTTGTGAAAAAAATGTAACCTAGTTGTAATCTGCCTAAAAAGGAACTGTTACAAATAAATAGTAGAATGATGGTACAAATGATAGAGATCGTAGTGGAGGGAACATACATTGAAAAAAAGTTTAGTAACAGCAGTACTTGCTTGTAGTTTATTTGCAACAACTTCAGGAGTAGGTCATGCTGCTTTAGGTGATCAAACGTTAAAAAAAGGGATGACTCATCCTGACGTTCAAGAGTTACAAAAGGCGTTAAAAGCAAAAGGCTATTTTTCAGAAAAGAACGTAACAACTTATTTTGGAACTGTAACCGCTTCAGCTGTCGTAAAATTCCAAAAAGAAAAGAAGTTATCAGCGGATGGCATTGTAGGACCAAAGACCTTCCAAGCACTTGGAGTTAAAAATAGTCCAAAACCAAGCCAAACGAATCCACAGGAATTAATTAAAGCTGCTAAAAAATACATAGGTGTTCCTTACGTATGGGGGGGGATGTCGCCAAAAGGCTTTGACTGCAGTGGCTTTATAAAGTATGTGTTCGATGAAAAAACATCGGTAGCCTTACCGAGAACAGTAGCGCAAATGTATGAAAAGGGCGTAAAAGTATCTTCACCAGCAGTTGGGGATCTCGTCTTTTTTGAAACGTACCAACCAGGCGCATCTCACGCTGGCATTTACATTGGTAACAATGAGTTTATCCATAGCGGCTCTTCGACAGGCGTAACGGTTAGCTCGTTGAAAAATACGTACTGGGGCCCAAGATATCTCGGCGCTAAAAAAATGTAAACGATGACAAACGAATGAAGTGAAGTGTGGCGACGCATTTTACTTCGTTTTTTTTTATGGGGGAAAGGGCTAGAGGATTTATTTTATATGGTTAGACAAATAAAAAAACCCCCATCATCTGTATGCAGACAGTGGAAGGAATCGAATTTCTTTATAGTCAATAAAAGTGGTGGAGCATAGCGGGATCGAACCGCTGACCTCTACGCTGCCAGCGTAGCGCTCTCCCAGCTGAGCTAATGCCCCACAATCTCTGACAAGAAAAATTATACAACGACCTCCGTTTAAATGCAAGACTATATAAAAAAATGTATAGTTCTTTATTGCCCTAGGAAAGCTATTTCTGATGAACGAAAAATGAAAAGGAGGTAGGAAAAATGCAATTTCAACATGAACAAGAGGGAACGAAAACCCCTTCATTTACACAACCCCCTGCAGTCATTACAACAAAAGACTATAGCTATCTAACGGATATGCTGTCTTGGAACTTGCTTGGCTTTAAGAAAGCGCATTTTGCAGCAAATCAATGTACCGATCCTGATGTGAAAAAGGTGTTAGAAGAAGCATGTCATTTGCATGAAAAACATTATCAACTGTTATTAAATAGATTAGTGCCACCAAGTCAAGAGTATTGTAACCAATAAGGAGCGACGATAACGAATGAAGCGGCAACCTACGAAAATTCAAAATCCTGAAACTCCGATTTCAAAAACGCCGGAGATGAATGATCGAGATCATTTAAATGATCTACTAGCGTATGAGAAATATATGACAGCTTCTTATTCTACTGCCATGAATGAAGCGAGTCATACCGCATTATACGAAGAAATTCATCATATTTTTGATGAAACGAAAACGATGCAACGCACACTTTATGAACTTATGTTTCAAAAGGGCTGGTATGCGCTAACGCCTGAACAACCTGAAACACTACAACAGGCTAACCAACAATTTACCGGGTACATGTCACAATTTCCCCACCAACCGCCAATGCAGTAAGAAAAAAACGCTCGATGTGACTGTGAAGTGACGTCGAGCGTTTTTTTCTTTTCAAAAGCACAAATCAATGTTATTCTACAAAAAAATAAACTGGTCTAGACAACTAGTTATATTACACGTATAGGAACGATACATTAGTAAAGGGGGGACGAATAAAACATGAAGCCAATCCTACTAAAAGGCGGAACCATTTACACTGAAAAGAAAGCGATTACAAATGGTTATCTGCTCATGGAGGGAGAGAAAATAGTTAGCATCGGTGAAGGAGATAGCCCTGAACCGATAGCTGCTATGACCGTCATTGAACTTCCAACTGAGGCGAAAATCTTACCAGGAATGATTGATCTGCACATTCATGGGGCTGGTGGCTCGGATGTGATGGATGCTACAGAAGATGCTTTAACGACAATGGCCACGCTGCTTCCAAAAGAAGGAACAACAAGCTTTTTGGCAACGACGATGACACAGCGTCCTGTTGCGATTGAAGCAGCCTTAACTACTATTGAACGCTATCGAAAAAAACAAAATAAGCCAGGCAAAGCAGAAGTACTAGGTGTTCACTTAGAAGGTCCGTTTCTTTCTCCTAAGCGGGCGGGCGCACAACCAACTGAATACATTACACCCCCACAAATCGCATTGTTTTCGCAGTGGCAACAGTTAAGTGGAAATAGTATTAAGCTTGTCACATTCGCTCCTGAAGAACGGGATGGTCTTCTTTTTGCACACTATCTTCAACAACAACAAGTAATAGCGTCAATTGGACATTCAGATGCGACGTATGAAGAAGTGAAGAGAGCGATTAAAGCGGGTGTTACCCATGCGACACACGTATACAATGGCATGAGAGGCTTGCATCATCGTGAGCCAGGTGTTGTAGGTGCGGTTTTTTTACATGAAGAAATAACGGCTGAAATCATCGCTGATGGTATTCATGCTACGCCAGAAATGGTAAAGCTTGCTTATCAAAATAAAGGAAGTGAGCGACTAGTACTCATTACCGATGCGATGCGCGCTAAATGCATGGGAGATGGCACATATATTCTCGGTGGGCAAGATGTCATTGTAAAAGGTAAGAAGGCAACGTTAGCTTCAGACGGAGCACTCGCAGGATCCATCCTCAAAATGAACGAAGCTGCGAAAAACATGCAACAGTTTACCCGTTGTTCAACAGAAGCAATCATTCAAATGACGGCAAGCAATCAAGCAAAAGAGCTTGGCATTTATCACAAAAAAGGGAGTTTGACAGCAGGAAAAGATGCCGACGTTGTCGTGATGAACGAAGCATCTCAAGTGCTCTACACGTTTTGTCGAGGAAAGCTTGCCTATAGGATAGAGGAGGGAAATGATGAAAATTGTAGCAGTCGCTGATTATGAAGAGATGAGCAAAGTTGCCGCAGCGTATATTGTTAGTACCATTCGCTCTTCTTCCTCATTTTCCTTAGGGTTAGCAACAGGGGGAACGCCACTCGGTGTTTATCAACAACTGATTAAGAATTACCAAACACAGCAAACTTCGTATGCACACGTACAGACGTTTAATCTTGATGAATATGTGGGCTTATCGCCTCAAGATGATGAGAGCTATCACGCTTATATGAATCATCATCTGTTTCAGGCAATTAACATACCACCTGAGCAAACTCATGTTCCAAATGGGATGGCAGTGAATTTAGAAGAAGAATGCGTACGCTATGAAAACCATTTACAAGAACGGGGAGGTGTTGATTTACAACTATTAGGAATAGGGCAAAATGGCCATATCGGTTTTAATGAACCAGGAACATCATTTGCTTCAAGAACGCATGTTGTTAAGTTAACACCATCAACGCTTGCGGCCAATGCCCGCTATTTTCCTCCTTCAAAAAAGCAACCGACACACGCTCTCACGATGGGCATTGCAACCATTCTTCAAAGCAAGGAAATAATCTTGCTTGCTTCGGGTGAAAAAAAACAACAAGCGATGAATCAGCTGCTGAACGGTCACATGAGCGAATCAGTGCCTGCAACAGCCTTAAGAATGCATGGCGCTGTAACCATTGTTGCCGATCGGAAAGCGCTACAACTCGCTTTAGCGCAGCGGGAGGATTACGATGATCGATAAGCAATCTCCTTTACCCATTTATTATCAAATTGAAAAAGACTTAAAAGACCGTATCGAGCGGGGAGAATGGCAAGAGGGACATATGATTCCATCAGAGCGAGAATATGCCGAACATTATAACGTTAGTCGCATGACCGTTAGACAGGCGATAACGAATCTTGTTAATGATGGCTTCCTAAGACGACAAAGAGGAAAAGGTACGTTTGTTGCCTCAAAAAAAATCCAGCAAAAAATGGTACGACTTACGAGTTTTACTGAAGATATGAAACAACGAAATATGATCGCGACAACGAAAGTTCTTTCTTTTACATTGATGAAAGCGGATTCATTAACGGCAGCATTGTTTCAAATGAATGAAGGGGAAGAGATTGCGGAAGTTCAACGAATGCGTTTGGCAGACGGTTTACCGATGGCACTAGAAACGAGCAAATTAAATCTTCGTCTTCTTCAAGGAATTACAGAAAAAGTGATTCAGCATTCTTTATACGATTATATAGAACATACGTTGAACTTAAAGGTAGGAGCAGCTGTTCAAAAATTGGAGGCCTCTGTTGCTCGCCAACATGAAAGTGCTTTATTACAGATTACAAAAGGATCACCTGTCCTGCTCATGACTCGAGAAACAAAGCTTAAAGATGGGCAAGTATTTGAAAGCGTTAAATCTGTTTATCGTGGCGATCGCTACGCGTTTGTGATGGAAATGAACAGAGAGGGATGACTTTTTGTGGGAGGGAGTAACATGGGGAAAGAGCGCGAACTGGCTCGCACCATTTTACAACACGTTGGAGGACCAGAAAATATAACCAGTGTAATGCATTGCATGACCCGACTGCGTCTTTCGATTATAAATGACGATTCCGTATCACTAGATTCATTGCGCAACGTAGACGGTGTTCTTGGCGTCATAGAAGATGATACGTTGCAAATTGTACTCGGACCTGGAGTAGTAGCCGTCGTAACGAATGAAGTGAAAGACTTAATGAAAGAAAGCAAGAGCTCAAGCGCATCTGCTTCCAAGGAAAAGAATTTAAAGCAAGCACAAGATACGAATTCTGCTATAAAGCGTTTTCTGAAAAAGCTTGCAGCTATTTTCATTCCCCTCATTCCAGCAATCGTTGGCTCAGGATTAATTGCTGGCATTACGAACGCCCTTGTAAATGCGGGTGTTTCTAAAACGTTACCCATTATGCAAATGCTTGAAATGATTGGGATGGGTTTATTCGGATATTTGGCGATTTTCGTTGGAATTAATACTGCTAAAGAATTTGATGGCACACCGGCTTTAGGTGGAGCGGCTGGGATTCTAATCATGAATCCGGCGCTCGCTAGTATTACACTGTTTGGCGAAAAGCTATTACCGGGGCGCGGCGGCTTAATTGGCGTCATCTTTGCTGCTTGTTTCATCGCTTTTTGTGAAAAACGCATCCGGCGCTTCGTACCCGCTTCACTCGATATTATTATAACGCCGACACTTTCTCTGTTAGTAACTGGTTTCGTAACGTTATTCATTTTGCAACCTGTTGGCGGCTTACTGTCTGATTTCATTACAAAAGGTTTGCTTCACATGCTAGACGTTGGCGGGATTGCAGCGGGTCTTGTTCTCGGCGGCACATTTTTACCGCTTGTCGTTACAGGATTGCATCAAGGGTTAACGCCGATTCATATGGAGCTGTTAAATGCCATTAAAAGTGACCCATTGTTGCCGATTTTAGCAATGGGCGGTGCTGGTCAAGTAGGAGCAGCCTTTGCAATCTATTTTAAAACAAAAAATAAACGACTAAAGAAACTCATTAAAGGGGCTCTTCCGGTAGGCTTGCTAGGTATTGGAGAACCGCTTATTTTCGGAGTGACGTTGCCGTTAGGGCGTCCGTTCTTTACCGCTTGCTTAGGGGCGGCAATTGGTGGTGCCTTTCAAGCTGTCTTTAAAGTAGCAACGGTATCAATCGGCGTCTCAGGTTTGCCGCTTGCCTTTTTAATTCATGGCACAGCGGGGCAAATTGTCTATTATCTTTGTGGATTATTACTGGCCTATGTCAGTGGCTTTATTCTCACATGGTTATTTGGCTTTAAAGAAAATCAAGCCAAAGCCTTTACACAACCGGCAGAGAGCAACAAGAAAGGAATTAGCATGCTATGAACATACAGCATTTAAATACAGAACAAAGAAACCCCAATACACTTGAAATTGATGAATGTTCAACGATCGAGTGCTTAGAGAAAATAGCGAATGAAGACGCAGTAGTCGCGGGCATCGTTCGGCAGACACTTCCGTCCATAGCGACTGTCGTTGATCATGTAGTGGCGGCTTTTCAAAAAGGAGGTCGATTAATTTATGTAGGAGCGGGTACAAGTGGTCGTCTTGGCGTGTTAGATGCTTCAGAATGTCCACCGACGTATGGTACACCAGCAACGATGGTAGTAGGTATTATTGCAGGTGGCGAGCGAGCGCTTACGTCGGCTGAAGAAGGCATTGAGGATGATGAACAAGCAGGAGCTGACGATGTTGCCAGGCTTGCCGTTGGGAGAAATGATGTAATTGTAGCGATTGCAGCGAGTGGCCGCACGCCGTATGCGCTCGGTGCGTTACGCTCTGGAAACATAGCCGGTGCGGTTACCGTGGCACTCGTTTGTACGGAAAAGTCGCCAATGAGTAAAATGGCCATGCATACAATTGAAGCGGTCACAGGACCTGAAGTGATTACGGGCTCTACACGAATGAAAGCAGGCACCGCACAGAAACTCATCTTAAATATGATTAGTACAACGAGCATGATTGGGATTGGCAAAGTATATAGTAATTTAATGGTAGACGTGCAGCCTTCCAATGAAAAGTTAGTGAAGCGATCTCAACAGATTGTTATGGAAGCAACTGGTTGTACGGCTGCTGAGGCACAAGCGGTTCTACGCGATCAAAGCGGTCATGCGAAAACGGCCATTTTTCAATATTTATCGGGCTTATCACCAGAAGAAGCACGTCTTCAATTGCAACAGCATGACGGTAAATTAAAGCAAGCTTTACAACATACTGCACGTTAATAAAAGGGGGAAACGGTATGTTAGGTTCTTTGCAACGAATTGGTAAATCTTTAATGCTTCCGATTGCTGTTTTACCAGCAGCAGGGTTATTGCTTCGTTTAGGAGATTTATGGCATATTACCTTTATGGCAAGTGCGGGTAAATCTATTCTCGATAATTTAGCGATGATTTTCGCAATTGGTGTAGCCATCGGATTTGCCAAGGGTGGCGATGGAGTTGCTGGCTTAGCGGGAGCGATCGGTTATTATATTCTTGTGAACGGAACGCAAGCCATCGATAAAAGTATTAACATGGGAATTATCGGCGGAATTCTAAGCGGGATTGTGGCAGGTCTGCTTTACAATCGGTTTCACGCCATTAAACTACCAGACTATTTAGGGTTTTTTGGTGGAAAGCGGTTCGTACCAATTGTAACTGCTGCTGCCATGATTTTATTAGCGTGGGTGTTCGGCTATGTGTGGCCACCCGTTCAACATGTGATTAATGATATTGGTCATTGGATTGTTAATTCTGGAGCTGTTGGAGCTGGTGTGTTTGGCTTCCTCAATCGCTTGTTGATTCCTTTTGGGCTGCATCATATTTTGAATAACTTTATCTGGTTTCTTTTTGGAGACTATCATGGTGCAACGGGTGATTTAAATCGCTTCTTTGCAGGCGATCCATCAGCAGGAATCTTTATGGCAGGCTTTTTCCCAATCATGATGTTTGGGTTACCGGCAGCGTGTTTAGCTATGATTATGGCCAGTAAGAAAGAAAAGCGTAAAGTAATGGCAGGGATGCTTGGCGGATTAGCCTTTACGTCCTTTTTAACAGGTATAACGGAGCCGATTGAATTTTCATTTCTATTTTTATCGCCATTGCTTTTTGTTGTTCATGCTCTCTTAACCGCCTCGTCACTAGCGTTAGCGGCCTTCTTAGATATTCACCAAGGCTTTACGTTTTCTGCGGGAGCGATTGACTTCTTCTTAAACGTTAACATAGCACAGAAACCGTGGCTTCTGCTGCTCATTGGTCTCGTGTATGGTGTCATTTATTACGTAGTTTTCTACTATTTAATTACAAGACGAAACATTAAAACACCGGGTCGTGAAGACGAAGAGGAAGGTCCTAAAGACGTGGTAAAACAAACAGGTGATCAAAAGTATGAGACAGCTGCGCTTCAGTATATTGAAGGTCTTGGAGGAGTGGAGAATATCCTGATTTTAGATCATTGTGTTACCCGTCTTCGCATGAAGGTCAAAGACATGAGTCTTGTCCAAGAGGATGTTTTGAAAAAAGCAGGTTCTAAAGGCGTCATTAAATTAAATAATCAAGAGCTGCAAGTCGTGGTCGGCACGAACGTGGAAGCTGTTGCACAAGCAATGCAACGGCATTTAACGTAAAAAAAAGCGGTTGGAGTGAATACACTCCGACCGCTCTTTTCATTACCAGCCACAACCGCCCCAGCCGCCGCCACACGCGCAGCCGATGATGATCAACAGAATGAATAAAACGACTAGTAATGCAAAGCTATTTCCTAATCCAAAACCATTACCACATGACATGAGGATCACTCCTAATAATTGTGTCTAAGAGTCTGCTCTCTTCCCTTTTATACTATGAAAAGTCAGCAAAGCGGATACGGGGCAAAAGCGGAATTTTAAAGAGAAGGAGCGCCTATCTTAAAGCGAACAATAAACGGTTAACTTTTTTTAAAAAGGATCATAGTGTATAGGCAATAATTACAGGTAAGGTCATACAATAAAAAGATAGCGGTGCTCTGTTGTGAATCTTGAACTGTAAAGTGTGTGCTAGTCATTCCCATACATTCTCCGATTGTTTAAAATGAAAAAGAAACCAATTATGGAAAAAAGAATGGGATGGAGTGAAAAAGGATGGATTATATTGTTTACGATTTAGAAATGACGAATCGTTTATCGGAAATTATAGAAATTGGTGCTGTGAAGTTACGGGATACAGAGGGGAAATTGCAAGTAATTGATCAATTTCAATCATTTATTCAACCGAAAATGGATACGTTAAATACACGGATTATGAATTTAACAGGCATTACAAAAAAAGATGTTATGAACGCACAGCCCTTTTCAGCTGTCATCGAGCTATTTCGGCAATGGATCGGCGAAGAAGAGTATTATTTATGTTCATGGGGACCCGAAGATAAATGGGCTCTAATCACGGATGCCACGTTTCATCACACACCGATTGATTGGATTATCAATCATAATGACTTACAGTTTTTATTTAGCATGTTACATGATAGTGAAAAAGGATTTCGCTACGGATTAGCTCGTGCTCTAAGCAAGTTAGAGATGACTCCGGAAGGCTCGCTCCATCGTGCACTTGATGATGCCCGCAATACAGCAAAAATATTTGCTACCATTTTTCAGCAAGTTACTTTAGAAAAAAATCCACACTCGTACCGAGAATCAAAAATATTTGAACCAGAAAAGCTCGTCTATCAGTCAAAGGATGAAGAGGCAGGCGACAATGTATCCCCATTTGCCTCACTTTCTAATTTATTTGGCTAGCTCCTATAAAAAAATAGGGCATTGTAAGGAGGATAATAAAGGAAGAATGATAGGACAAATGATTGGGAGTTGCGACAAGTTACGACATAAGGGCTAGGAAAATAGCGGGGGTTAACCAAATTAAGTAAGTTATGTCGGCATTTGACGAATTGTTTTTCTAGGAAAATGACCTTATTTCTACAATAATAGGGTGTAGGGGGTGATTAAAGTTGGATTATACTTATTTTATTACCAATAAAGACAACCAACTTTTGCAACTGATCAATACGATAGATTATGTAACGGATGAGGTTACTCAGGAAGAGCAGGATTGCATCGTGAAGCTGAAAGAAGAATTGATTGCTTTGGACGGCATTCATGTAACACCCGAACAATACAACTGTATTATTTCTGTGTTATTAAAATTCGTTCCATCGTACATAAAAAATGTAAGTTAAAAAGAGAACCGTGCAGTCACGGTTCTCTTTTGTTTATTTATTTATCTTTTTTCTGATCCGATTCTTTCTTTTGATCTTTCTTCGTGTCGTTACGTTCCTCGATTGTTCCTTGTTGAAATAAATCTTGTATGTCTTCTTTTGTTTCTTCGTTTCCTTTTTTATTGTTTTCCATTGATAGACTACCTCACTTTCTATTGAGTTCCATAAAGTTATGCTTAGCAATAGCATTCCTTTTCTTTTCGTAATGTAAACATCCTTTCTGCAAAAAATGTAGAAATAGAGGGATAAAAAAGAGAAAAGTAGGGAAGATGAAAAGAGACGATATCGCCTTATATAGGTGCAAAACGTGTTGTGCTGTGGTATATTGTTGGATTAGTAAATGATATTACAATAATAATATTTTAGGCGGTGAGTAAATGAAAGAAAACAAGGAAGGAAGAGAGCCCTTTGTTCCGTACGTACCTTCTTCACGTTCATTACCGGAACTAACGGCAGTAGCTATTATTTTTGGGATTATTTTAGCGGTCGTATTTGGGGCCGCCAATGCTTACTTAGGATTGAAAGTAGGACTAACTGTATCTGCTTCGATTCCAGCGGCAGTCATTTCAATGGGCGTATTGCGCGGTTTATTTCGAAGAGATTCCATTTTAGAAAATAATATCGTTCAAACGATGACAACGGCAGGGGAAGCGATTGGTGCTGGGGCCGTGTTTACATTGCCTGCATTTTTCTTAATGGACATTAGTATTTCGCAAACTGTTATTATTTTTATCGTCCTAACGGGTGGATTGTTAGGCGTATTTATGATGGTGCCATTGCGCCAAATGCTCATTGTTAAAGAACATGCGACCTTACCTTACCCTGAAGGAACAGCCTGTGCGGAAGTGCTAAAGTCAGGGGAAAAAGGTGGCGCAAGTGCAAAGACCGTTATTTATGGTTTTGTCATCGGCGCACTCGTTAAAGTGTTTGGTGATGGCTTTAAGTGGTTTAAAACAGAAATTGAAACAGGTGTTGGAAAAGTTAAAGGAGCCGTCGTTGGCATGGATATTTATCCAGCGCTTCTCGGGGTAGGATACATCATTGGTCCGAGAATTGCTGGGCAAATGATTGCTGGGGGGTTACTGGCATGGGTTGTGCTTATTCCGGCTATTGCCTTTTTTGGAGGCGACAGTTCCGCGGTTATTTTCCCAGCAGAAGCTCCGATTAGCAAATTGGATGCATGGGGCATTTGGAATAATTATATTAAGTACATTGGCGCTGGCGCAGTGGCAGTTGCTGGCTTAATTACACTTTTGAAATCAATGCCAACCTTATTTGGCACAGCTCGCCAAATGGTAAAAAACTTTTCTGGTGCTGGTCAGGGAACAATTGAACGAACGGATCGAGATATTCCTACTCGCTTTGTTTTATTAGGAGTTATTGCGTTAATTATTATTATCGCAGCATCACCAGTGACGAATGTTGGTATTATTGGGGCGATTGCGATTGTTATTTTTGGCTTCTTATTCGTAGCAGTAGCTTCGCGGATTGTCGGCGTAGTAGGTAGCTCCTCTTCTCCCGTTTCAGGAATGACGATTGCTACGTTATTAATCGTTACACTGCTATATAAGCTTAGCGGAATGACAGGCTTAGAAGGAGCAAAAGCATCGCTCACGGTAGCTGCCATCGTCTGTACGGCGCTTGCGGTTGCTGGCGATATCTCTCAAGATTTAAAAACCGGTCATTTGATTGGTGGAACGCCATGGAAGCAGCAAGTAGCCATGTTAATTGGTGTTGTAGCTTCAGGGCTTGTTATCGGCGTCATCTTAATCGTACTGGATCATTCATATGGTCTTGGATCAAAAGACTTGCCTGCTCCAAAAGCGGCCATTATGAAAGTGTTAGTAGAAGGCATATTTGGCGGTAACTTACCGTGGAATTTACTGTTTATCGGGGCCGCCATTGCAGTAGTCATTGAGTTTCTCGGTCTTAATTCATTAGTTGTGGCGGTAGGTTTATATTTACCTGTTCACATTTCAGCTCCTGTTATGTTTGGGGGCGCTGTACGCTGGCTTGTGGAACGTGGGGTAAAATCACGTGAACAACGTGAAGCGCGCATTGATAAAGGTGTTCTCTTTGCGTCTGGATTAATTGCGGGTGAGTCCCTGCTTGGCGTTTTCATTGCCGTACTCATTTTCTTCAATGTTCATATTCCTGATGTACCCTATACGGATTTACGTTGGATTCCATTTGTCGTGTTCTTACTTGTATGTGGCTTATTATATTGGTCATCTGTTTCGGCGAAAGGTCATAAGAAATGAGTAAGCGGCAAAAGAAAAACTTGCTTACGTTAAAACCAACGTTAAAAAAGGGGTACTACAAAGAAGTAAGACAGGATGGTGCTCCCTATTTAATGGTGCCACGAAACAATTGGTTAGAGAAACTTTCTATTAGACTTTTGAAGCAACCTCGTTATTATCCCGTAAAATTAGATGACCTTGGCGGTTTTGTTGTGGATCATTTAACAGGCAACGAGACAGTAGCGGAGATTGCTACACACATCGAAAATGAGTTTCATGAAGCTGCTAAGCCAACATTACCGCGTTTAGCCAAATTTATTGAAATTCTTGAAGTGAATGATTGGATTACGTTTAAAGAAGAGGGCTAATGCCCTCTCTCTTTTCATTTTAAGCAGTAATTGGATGATTTCGGCAAGAATGGCGTAAGGAGGTTTCTTTTTGTTAAGAAAAAAAATGATGGCATGGTGTGTAGTAGGCGTAATGTCTCTCGTTATCGGAGGATGCAGCAGTAATGAAGAGGAGAAAATCGATACGCCACTACCGGAGCATCAGCCTATTCATCAACTACAAATCGTTTCATTGGGTGATTCGTTAACGTATGGAAGAGGCGATCCAACGCGCAAAGGCTACATTGGACGCGTCAAAGATGGGCTGGAAAAAGAAATGCATAAGCCCATAACACTTCATAATTTTGGCGTGCCAAAGCAACGATCCGATCAAACGTTAGCAGCGTTGTCGAAGCCATCGATTGCGAAGGCCATTAGCCGCTCACATTCTATCTTTTTGTTCATTGGAACGAATGACTTTAGAAAAACGGCGCAATGGAATTTTAAACAACTTCAGCCAGAGACGATGCAAGAAGGGCAAAAAACAATGGCTCGTAACGTTACGAAAATTATGGAAACGCTGCGACAGCACAATAAAAAAGCACACATTTATGTGCTCGGATTGTATAACCCGTACACGACGAGTGTGGATGATGTGCTTTCTGCTGATATTATTAAACAATGGAACGTATCGATTAAAAGCATTGCGGATGCAACACCGAATGCTTCGTACATTCCAACGTATGATTTGTTTGTTAATGTTTCAAAAAAGGAGTATTTCTTTGATGCAATTCATCCGAATCCAAAAGGCTATCGTCTGATTGCTAAGCGCGTCATGTCGCAGTTAGATATGAAACAATCATAATCAAGCAATACAAATAGATATTAGAACTTTGGACACAATATTTCCTCTATTTTGTAGCACATTTGCCGAGCTTTGCGCTTAATTTGCTCTCTTTTTGATCTCCTGCTCGTGCTCTGAGGTGGATTCCGCTTGTTTGCGCGCGAATCGAGTGGTCCTGCGCGCGAATCGAGTGGTCCTGCGCGCGAACCGGATGGTCCTGCGCGCGAATCAGGTGGTCCTGCGCGCGAATCAGGTGGTCTTGCGCGCGAATCGAGTGGTCTTGCGCGCGAATCGAGTGGTCCTGCGCGCGAATCGAGTGGTCCTGCGCGCGAATCGAGTGGTCCTGCGCGCGAATCGAGTGGTCTTGCGCGCGAACCGAGTGGTCCTGCGCGCGAATCGAGTGGTCCTGCGCGCGAACCGGATGGTCCTGCGCGCGAAACTTGAACGCAAGACAATCTAAAATAAAATAACAAGCGACATCATAAAAATGGCTTCAGCATCGAAAACCGATGCTGAAGCCATTTTTATGAAAGATAGGGCTATTTATGTCCCAGCCTTTTAGTAGTTTTTTAGCGTTTAATTTCATGCTCAAGCTGACCATTCATATCTATCATAAAGCCAATTTCACGGCCAAGTAATCCGCTAAGCTCTTTTGCTTTTTTGTCGCTTTCATTTTTAATTTGCTCGATCGTTAAATCTCCCTTTAAACGAGAAGCACCCACGATGATACTGAGCTCACCTTTTTCAAAAAATACAATTCTCATACTGTCTCCTCCTAGTTGTCGTTCAGCGTTCTTTATATTTTTCGGTTCATGGTAAATGTCTTTGGGGGAATGGAAGATATTACTCCATGAGCGAATGGTTTTCTACGGTTTGTTTTCCAATAAATCATGCTTTCTTTGTCCAAAAAGTGGTATAGTAATGTTGGGAATTCTTTGTACAGGAGGAAATCATGTGTCGCAACTATGGGAGCTGTTTGTACTAATCGGTAAAATTATATGGAGTAAGACAAGTGCTAGTTTCTTTGCTATTGATGCGTTTTTTACATCTATTTCTGCATATTTTTTCGTGCAAGCTCTGTATGCCATTGTAGTGGGGCTAGTGGTGTTAAAGCTCATTCATAAAGTTACAAGCTATTATTATGATTATAATTACATTCATCGTTCGTTAAAAAGCAGTATTGGCAGTCAGCGTGATCTTGCCGTCTTTTTACAGCCGCTTCTTCGTAAACAACGTTCGGGTGGCTTAATGAACAATTTATTAGAAGTTCGCAAATACTTGATGCATTTACGTCCAGCTGAACTTCAGCTCCTCGGAACGTACTTTAAAGGAAGTATTGCTGCTGTTAAATATCGCAAGCTCCTAGTCTATGCAGGTGCTGTACTTCTTGGTTTACTAACGAGTATGGCACTTGGCATCGTCTCGGTACAAAATATAACCTTTACGCAAACGAGCGCTATCAAAACAGTTGTTCTGATCTTAATCTGGCTTATGCTCGTCTCGATAACGATGCAAAAGAAGCTAAGTCAACTCATTCAACTGCATGGAATGGTGGAAACTTGCTTACAAGAAAAAAAGGACGATCCTTTTGAACCTAATCAAAAACCGTTACAAGAAATTGTTTACGAAACAAGTACGTAAGCATCGTATAAAAAAAGCTCCTTCAATAAGGCGCTTTTTTTATTTAGATACAAATGGATTATTTTTAAGCCAAAAGCGATACGGATAGTGAATGGCTTCTTGTGCATAAGAAATATTAATTCGTTTGCCAGTGGCAATGTTGTTGTTACAAATGGAAAGGCCTTCTTCAAGGTGAAACGCTGAATCGTTCATTTTGGCACCATAGTCATTCATTGTAATGCCAAGTGCCTGACAAAGCTTGCCGGGGCCGTTTGTCAGTTTTTTCTTGAGAGTCGTTGTTGGAGGAGGATGAACGATGTTCCGACGCTGACACATGAGATGAAGACCTTTGTTCGGCTGAAGCGCGCGAATTAAGATTGCTTCCGGCTTTCCCTCGTCTCCAGAGACGATATTAAAGCATGTATGCATGCCATAAATAAAGTATACATAGACGTAGCCAGGGGGTCCGAACATCACTTCTGTTCGCGGTGTTCGCCGTCCTGCGAAAGAGTGAGCAGCGCGGTCTCCAGGTCCGATGTAAGCTTCTGTTTCAACAATATATCCGGACGTCGTTCCTTCCTTTGTTTCGTGAATAAGCTCTTTGCCAAGAAGCTGTTGCGCTAAGGTGAGGGTAGGTAAACCAAACAAAGATGATTTCATGGATAACTCCTTTCTTGCGATAATTGTCAGAATTTTTAGTATGATAACAGAAGGAAATTGAAGTATTTAACAGAATACTAGTATGTAAAGACAGGGGGCGATTCAGGTGGATGATAAAGTGAAAAAAACAGGCATCTATGAAAATCTCTCAAAACGACGCTATGAATATTGGTATGTGAGCAATACTGGTATGAAGCTTATGGTATCCTGGCTTTGTTGGAATGCACCTCAAGCAGTGATGGAGGAATGGAGCAATTCGGTTAGTCAATAATTGAAGTTGTTTAACAATATAACGTAGCTTTATGATGAAAGCAAACAACAAGCTGTCTCTCCTTATATAAAGAAGAGACAGCTTGTCACATTCCAAACGAAATCGTTGTTTACGTATCAAGCAAACCTTTACGTCTTGCTTCCATGCGCCATTCTGCTTCTTTTACGATGCGCTTTGGTAGCTTGCCTTTATTTCTTAAAAAAGACCAGTATGTTTTATATTGTTTCGGCCGCATGCTAGGGGAGACTTTTCTGGCATATTCCCACCAAGTAAGGTCATTCGACTCGAGCATGATCAAATATAGGTCATCTTCTCTTTTCATCAAACGTCACTCCTGTTGAACATGTGAGTTATTTTCTTCTAGTATGCACCATTAATATGAAAATATTTCATACTAACGAATTTAATATATGTGGAAGTTATAAAAGGGTACGGGCTGTCTCTTTTTTAAATGGTCCATAGGATGAACAATAACTATGAATGCGAGGAGGGAAAAGCATGGAACAAATGCTAGCGTTTGCGTCAGTATTAGCGCCAATTGTAACGGGGTTCGTACAACTTATTAAACGTACATTCCCGTTTCGTAAAAAATTCATTCCTCTTTTTAGTTTTTTCGTAGGAATTCTTATTGGTGTGTTGTCTTTTCCTTTAACAGAATTAGAGCTAACGGTTCGAATATGGTCAGGCGGCCTTGCGGGGCTTGCGGCTACAGGTCTATATGAGGCTGGAAAACATAGCTTTACAAATAAGGCGGCGAGGACAAGTAAAGAGAAAGCTTCTGTCGAAAAATAAAAAAAGAGGTTTTCCAGCGGTGATTAACAGGAATGCTACTACTAAGACAATCAAACTATAGGTGGTGTTTTACCGTGAAGAATGTAGTGAACAGATGTCTAGTAGCCCTAGTTACCGTTGGAATGGTTTCAATGAGTGGAGGGATCGCAAATGCTTCAACTGAGAAAGCTGCGCAACCTTCACATAAAACGCAGAAACGAGTGGAAAGTAAGTCTCCGAATGTCGAAAAGCTTGCTGCGACTTTTTTAAAAGACTTACAGCCGAAAAGTGATTCTCATAACAAGGTGTTGCATTATACGACGAAGCGAGCCGTCGTTCATCATATGAACCGAGTGGCTACGAAGAGCGTAGCGTCACGTTATGTGAATGCATTGTTTACAGAAAAGCATGGGAAGTTGTATGTGGTTCCACAAGATCTTCCACCGTGGTTTCAAAAAGGACATCATTATTCTGTAGAGAAAGCCTCTAAACAGCGGTATAAAGTGATACAACATAACAAAAATGAATTATATGGAAAATATAGTATAACGCTTTCTTTTGCAAAAGTGAATAGTCATTGGGTCATTACTTCTGTTCACGTTTCCTAATTCAGAAGGCTTGATTTTCGCTCTTAATCGGACGAGTACAACGGGATTGTTCACACGTTGTCATCTCGTTCGATTTTTTTAGGTATTTTTTAGCGATATTCGGAAAGGCTTTTAAGGAATTGGACAAAAGCATGTTACCTTCTTTACAATAGACGTAACTAGAGCGATTTGGAGCTATGAATATGGATATGATAACTTTTAAAGATTATTATGATAACACAGTCAATCTGTCATTTACGGACCATCCTTTTTCACACGAGCCGAAGCATGTCTGGGTGTTATGTCGGTTTCGAGATCAGTGGTTACTTACCGATCATCCTCGCCGAGGTATTGAATTTCCTGGTGGCAAGGTAGAACCCGGAGAAACAGCGGATGAAGCAGCCGTTCGTGAAGTATTTGAAGAAACAGGTGGACATGTCGCCACGCTTCATTATCTCGGGCAGTATAAAGTAGATGGTAAAGGCGGACTTATCATCAAAAATATTTATTATGCTACTGTTGATCGAATTCTTCTTAAAGAACGCTACTATGAGACGAATGGCCCGGTTTTTTTTCAAACGTTTCCTGATCATTTTGATCGCGATAAGAAATTTAGCTTTATGATGAAAGATCAAGTGCTTATTCGAAGCCTAGAAAAAGCAAAAGCTACCTTTTTGTAAGTCTATGTAAGGCAACAGTGAAGCGCTGTTGCCTTTTTTTCGTTAGTGGTGATGACGAATGAGTTTCTTCTCAAGTACCTCTACGATCTTATACATGATCGTCGCTAAGATGGCGATGACGAGTAGACTCATTAAAACGAGAGTAAAGTTAAATACTTGAAAGCCATAAATAATTAAATAGCCAAGCCCCTCTTTGGATACGAGAAACTCTCCGACGATGACCCCGACCCAGGATAATCCAACATTGACTTTCAGCGATGAAATGATCGCTGGAAAACAAGCAGGTAAAATCACTTCTTTAAAACATTGATACTTTGAACCACCAAACGAACGAATGACCTTTACATAATTTTCATCCACGCCTTGAAATGCGGTGTGAATAACGAGTGTCGTAATGATAATGGAGATTAGAATCCCCATCGCAATAATGGATGTAATGTTCGGACCTAGTGCGACAATTAAGATGGGTCCTACCGCTACTTTTGGCATCGCATTGAGAATGACTAAATAAGGATCAAGAACGCGTGCGAGAAATGGAAACCACCAAATAAGCGTGGCTAGCAATGTACCGAATAGGGTGCCTAGAACAAATCCAATGGCTGTTTCACTTAATGTCATACCAATGTGGGAAAATAACGAACCATCGATCATTTTGTCATAGAGAAGCGTTACGATTTTCGCTGGGGAGCTAAATAACAACGGATCGATCCAGCGTTCAGTTGAACTAAGCTGCCATAACCCGAAAAACAGAAGAAAGATAATCACTTGTGTTATGCGTACATAAATTGTTTTTTTTCGAAGTTGTTGCACATACGAGGCGAGAGGGTCAGTCGGCGTCATTTTGTTCAATTTGCTCCAACTCCTCCCATATTTCTTGAAACATCATACTATAATCTTCATGCTGACGTGCTTCAAAAGGTAGCCTGCGCCGCAACGTCTCCGTGACGGAAAACGATCGAAATAAACGACCGGGTTTCGTTGAAAATAAAATAATACGATCACTCATAGCGATTGCTTCGCCAATATCATGCGTAACGAGAATCGCTGTTTTTCCATGTTCCTTAAGGGTAGACGAAACTAAATCTTCAAGCTTTAACTTCGTTTGATAGTCTAAAGCAGAAAAAGGTTCATCTAGTAGCAGTAATTTCGGATTGGTTGCTAGTGTGCGCACGAGTGCAACCCGTTGCCTCATTCCACCTGACAATGCCTTTGGATATAACGAAAGGGTATCAGATAAGCCAATTTCTTTCATAAGTGCTAGTGTATACTCAATCCGTTCAGGCGTCAGTTGATGTTGAAGCTTTAAGCCGGTCATAATATTTTCCTGAATGGTTTTCCATGGAAACAAGTAATCTTGTTGGAGCATATAACCGATCTTTGGATGAGGCTTTGTAATGTGCTGTCCTCGCAAGGTGACGGTGCCCGTCGTCGGACTAAGCAATCCAGCGATGATGGAAAGCAACGTTGATTTTCCACAACCACTTGGCCCTAGAAAAGAAATGAATTCGCCTTCTGCAACCGAAAACGTAATGTCTTCTAGAGCTGTAGTGGCCGCTTGCTTAGAGTAGTAGGTTTGACCAATGTCTTTCAATTGCAAGAAGGCCACGTTTTCATCCCTCCAAGATGTTTACTTGATAGCGTTTTGTGCAAAGGTTGTATTGACGTATTGCTTATATGGTGCTGGGTGATCTAGCTCTTTGGCACTTTTCATAATACGTTGTAAGTTATTCCATGCTTCTTCTTGTAAAAGTGGCGTTTTGGCATAGCTATGCTGCTCTTTATAACGTTGCACGACTTTTTCAATGAGCGTAACGGACGTATCTTCGAAATAAGGTGCAATAAGCTTTGCTGTTTCTTCAGCAGAATGACTTTCAACGAATTGTTGGGCTTTGTAGAGCGCTTTCGTATAGCGTTGTAAGACGTCACCGTGGCTTTTTAAGAAGCTTTCTTTTGCCATGTATGACGTGTACGGAAGCTTACCAGATTCTTTACCGAACGAGGCAACAACGTGACCAATGCCTTTTTGTTCAAACATACTGGCTTGTGGCTCAAACAATTGTACGAAGTCGCCAGTTCCAGAAGCAAAGGCGTTAGCGATGTTAGCGAAGTCGATGTTTTGCAGTAAGGTAACGTCCTTATGCGGATCGATGCCATGCTTTTTAAGGCTGTATTCACCGGCCATTTGTGGCATACCGCCTTTACGTTGTCCTAGAAACGTTTTTCCTTTTAATTGTGACCATGAGAAATTTTTGAGAGATTTACGCGATACTAAAAAAGTACCATCAGTTTCTGTTAATTGGGCAAAATTAAGAATAGGATCGTTCGTTCCTTGACTGTTCACATAAATAGACGTCTCAGATCCAACAAGGGCGATATCGGCACCATTTGATAACAGTGCTGTCATTGTTTTGTCGCCACCCCATGTTGTTTTTAAATCGATATCAATGCCCGCCTGTTTAAAGTAGCCTTTCTCGATAGCTACATATTGTGGCGCATAGAAAATAGAGCGTGTTACTTCGGCAATTCGAATCTGATCGCGCTTGTTTTCTTTTTCGCTAGCCGTACATGCTGATAGGAAAAGAGAAAGTGAGACAGCCAGAACAACGAGCAGTTTACTGCTTATTTTCAAATGTTTCATGAAAAGGGGCCTCCTTTGGTAACATGTAAAGGACTCGTAATATAGCGTATGTGAGAAAGGAGATTGTGTGTTTGCCTAGAGGAGAAAATTTAAAGGAGGAAAGAGATGAAAATCCAAGGGAGACATCTAATAAGTGCTACACGTTTTCCGTCACCGCACCCACGCATTACGTTATTCAGAATTACGTATAGAAGTGAGGGATTGTCTGTAAAAGGGCTCTTAGCGGTTCCGGATGAGGACAAGAAACGACCAGGGCTTCTTTACTGTCGCGGAGGCATCAAAAAAGTAGGCATGGTTCGAATTGCTCGTGTCATTCAGTTGGCAAGCAATGGTTTTGTGGTGATGGCTCCTTTTTATCGTGGCAATGAAGGTGGCGAAGGAAACGAAGATTTTTGTGGCGAAGACGTTGCTGACGCAACATCCGCTTATGAACTATTGCGCTCGTTAGCATGCGTTGATGAAAGTAACCTACATATCTTTGGTTTTTCGCGAGGCGGTCCAATGGCTTACTTTACGGCGTTAAAACATCCAGACGTTTCTTCTGTTGTTATTTGGGGAGGCGTTTCTGATATGACCCTTACCTATGAAGAACGCGTTGATTTACGGCGAATGATGAAGCGAGTCATTGGCGGCACACCGACAAAGAAAGAAGCGGCATATCGTCAGCGTTCTCCGCTTTACTATAGCTCAGCGTTTGAAGTGCCGCTGCTACTTATTCACGGCAGTAAAGACAAGAATGTAAGTGTAACACATAGCTTGCGTTTAAAAGAGGTGCTAGAGGCAGAGGGCAAACACGTAGAAAGTTGGTTTTTTCCACAGTATAATCATCACGTTCCTCCGCGGGAAAATAGAATCGTAACGGATGCCTTTTGTCGTTGGATGAAGACTCAACAAGAGGAAAAGCCGGATTTATAAAGAGTCCGGCGCCTCTTTTCCTAACATTTGTGCAAGTGAAAGAATAAATAAATCAAGCTGGTCAGAAATAGATGGTGAATGCGTTGTAAGCATAAGTTGGCTAATAGCAATGCCATCTAAAAACGTAATGCAGTAGGAGCTAATCTGTTGGAGTGGGGCAATCGGTTGAAACTCACCAGAAGTAACGCCTTTTTGTAAAAGCGACGTGTAGAGAGCCAGTCCTTGTTGATAACGATCGGAAACAAAGGCTGAATTCTCTGGCCTGCGACCATAAATATACATATATTCTGTAATGGCTGCTGTGAGCTTAGGTATTTCGCTCGTAACCGGTCGATAGGCATGAATGATTGTAAGCAACGTTTGCCAAGCCTTTTTGTTCGTCTGTTCATATACGGTAGCTACCCACTTCGCTTGCTCTTCCATCAATGTTGCTAATAACGCATGAAAAATAGCCTCTTTATTAGCAAAGTACGCATAAATACCACCTCTACTACTCTTCGTAACGTCCATAATGTCTTGAATCGTCGTAGCTTCATAGCCTTTTTGAGCAAAAAGAGTTTTAGCGGCTGTGAGAATTGTATCTCTGCGCTGTTGTTTGTGTGATGCCGGAACTTTTGGCGCCATGTGATGTATCGCTCCGATCTCGGTTTTTATTCCATAATAGAGCAACAATGGAAAGAATGGCAAGACAAGTTCCTACACTTGAAAATAAAAAAGGCAAGCCAAGCAGTTCACCGACTACACCGCCAAGAGGTGGCCCGATTAAAGTGGCAATTGTCGTTAAACTGCTTGATAACCCCATCACTCGTCCAATAAATGCTTCTGGTGTGTTTTTTTGTAGCAGAGATTGATAGGGAATGAAGACAAAGCCAGCCCCAAATGTTGCAGTCATGGTGATGATTGGCAGCCATACGTACGGATAAGGAAGCTCAAAGTAACTGCTAAAACCAACGCCTAAAAAAACGCAACCAATTGTTGCAATGCCGCCAATCATGGCAGCAAGCGTGTTTTTAATGGCGTTTTTCGCTAGCCATAAACTGGAACATAAAAAGCCAGCGCCAGAACTAGCGAGCACGATGCCGGTAAGTGATGGACCAGCATGAGGAAGGGACGCGCTAAGTAAAGGAATTTCGGGATCAGCGCTTTGAATAAGGAGCATCGCTAAAAACAACAAAATGGTACTAACTAACACAAGCGGGTGTTGAGACATAAAAGCCAGTCCACCTCTCATATCTGTAAAAAAGGATGACGGTTGTGGTGGTGAGGATGCTCGCTTTTTTTGTAGTGGTAGTAGCAAAAGAAAGCTTGCGGATAGCAGAAAGCTTAGGCTGTCGATTAGAAATAGAAAAGAAAGGGGGATGAACTGTAACAGTATACCAGCCAGTGCTGGACCGACTATGCGACAGCTATTTTGAATAATGGCCATAATACTATACGCGGATTGTAGCTGTTCTTTACGAATCAGTTGCTTAATCACCTTTGCTTCTGCTGGGGTAAAAAGAGAAGAACATAAACCTAAAAGGAAAAGGAGTACATACATGTGCCATAGTTCGCTGACAAAAAGGAGTAAAAATACCCATAGTGATGAAAGGATATCGGACGAAAGCAGCAGCATCTTTTGCGGAAGACGATCGGCTAAAGTACCAGCGATCGGTCCAAAAAGAGCGGATGGAGCGCCCAAAGAGAGAATCACAAAACTTAGTTGCAGTGGTGAAGCATGATAGTGGAACGTAACCATCGTTAAGAGTGTAACGAGGGTTAGTGCGTTACCGAGATTTGAGATGAATTGAGCAGCGAGTAAGTGTAAAAAAGGTTTATTTCCCCTTAAAATCATTGTAACAGCCTCCTTTAGTTTAAAAAACGACACTCATGTCATTATAATAAATGACATGAGTGTCGTTTTCAACTATTTTCCATAAAAAAAGCTTCGTGCTTGTGGCACGAAGCTTTTTGCTAGGTTATTGACACTGAGGTCCTGCTTTTTTGATTTCGTCGGTTACGTTCGTAAATTTCGTAAAGTTTTGCGTGAATTTAAGCGCTAATTCATTCGCTTTACGATCGTATTCTTCTGGATGATCCCACGTTTTCTTTGGCTGTAACACTTGATCAGGAACACCTGGGCAGTGAATTGGAATATGAAGACCAAATATAGGGTCGGTTACCGTTTCCACTGATTTTAACTCACCTTGTAGCGCTGCTTGCACCATCGCACGCGTGTGTGATAGATTCATGCGTTTACCAACGCCGTATTCTCCGCCAGACCAGCCGGTATTTACTAAGAAGACGTCTACTTCATGATTATCAATTTTCTCCCCAAGCATTTCCGCATACACCGTTGCTTCTAGTGGTAGGAACGGAGCTCCAAAGCACGTAGAGAAGGTTGCTTGTGGAGAAGTGACACCGCGCTCTGTTCCAGCTAGTTTACTCGTATAGCCAGAAAGGAAATGATACATCGCCTGTTCCTTCGTTAGTTTACTAATTGGAGGCAACACACCGAACGCATCCGCTGTTAAGAAAATAATTGTAGTTGGGTGTCCCGCAACACTCGGTTGTATAATATTTGGAATGGCTTGAATCGGGTAGGCTGCGCGCGTATTTTCTGTTAAAGAACCATCGTTGTAATCAGCAATTCGTGATGTTTCATCAAGCACGACGTTTTCTAGCACACTACCGAAGCGAATCGCATCCCAAATTTGCGGTTCTTTTTCTTCAGATAAGCTAATGCATTTTGCATAGCAACCGCCCTCTACGTTAAAGACACCTGTATTAGCCCAGCCGTGCTCATCATCTCCAATTAGAGAACGATGAGGATCAGCGGAAAGTGTTGTTTTACCCGTGCCAGACAGTCCGAAGAACAACGCTACGTCGCCTTCTTGACCGACGTTCGCTGAACAATGCATCGACAGGATGCCTTTTTCAGGTAGAATATAATTCATGACAGAGAAAATAGACTTCTTAATTTCTCCCGCATATTCCGTTCCGCCGATTAAGACAATGCGTTTTTCAAAAGAGATAATAATAAATGTTTCAGATAGAGTGCCATCAACAGCAGGATCTGCTTGGAATCCTGGTGCAGATACAACCGTAAATTCCGGTGTGATTGCTTTTAGCTCTTCTTCTGTTGGGCGAATAAACATTTGATGCGAGAATAGATTGTGCCATGCAAACTCATTTACGACTTGAATCGGCAAGCGATAGGAGTGATCAGCACCTGCAAAGCCTTTAAAAACAAAGAGTTCTTCTTTTTGTCCTAAGTAGTGAAGTACCTTTTTGTAAAGGTTTTCAAATTTAGTTGCATCAAACGGTTTGTTCATTTTACCCCAAGCAATTTTGTCTCTGCTCGTAGGTTCGTCCACGATAAATTTGTCTTCTGGAGAGCGTCCTGTATACTTACCTGTGGTGGCTCTGAGAGCGCCGGTTGAAGAAAGAATTCCTTCATTTCGGAGAAGAGCCTTTTCTACGAGCTTCGGTACAGGAAGATTCTCGTGTGTAGAAGCGTTGTTTAAAAGATCGTCTAATGTCGTCGTCAAATCAACCGTATTCATGTTCGCAAAACCATCCTTTTTATATAATAATCATTTCCATTAATTTCACATTTAGTATCGAAAATAGTATAACACATTGGTTTAAATAATGTATACTATTTTATTTCTTATTTTTGTATTTGGTTCATAAAAGGGGCTTAATCTTTTTCAATAGCACCAAACCCCTTGGTAAATAAGGATTCTTTATGATTTTTTAAAATGATTTCAGAGGAAATCACAGGAGATTTCTTTCCAAGTAAAGGATTTTTTGTTGACACTTTTCTTGAAGTGCGCTATTATATTTCCCGAACGGCTACTCTTATTCCGAGTAGGTGGAGGGACAGGCCCTATGAAACCCAGCAACCGACACTTCAACACCAACAGCACGCTCGTGCAGTGAAGTGAAAAGGTGCTAACCTGCAAGGTGAATGAACCTTGAACAATAAGAGGTGAAGGCGTAGACAAATACCTTTTCCCTCGTAACGTTTTACATTCAGGGAAGGGCTTTTTTTATGCCTTAAAATAGTTTGAACCTGAACGATTTACTATATAAAAGAATCACATATAGGAATGAGTACCGTATCTTATAAAAAATCGCTCTCTAGTCGAAAGTCTATAGAAGCGAAGGAGGATTCTACCATTGTCTAAAAGTCGTCGTCTTTTTACATCTGAATCAGTAACGGAAGGACATCCAGATAAAATTTGTGACCAAATTTCGGATGCGATTCTTGATGAAATTCTTGCAAAAGATCCAAATGCACGTGTAGCGTGTGAAACGTCTGTAACAACAGGTCTCGTGCTTGTTGCTGGGGAAATCACGACGTCTACATACGTAGACATTCCAAAAGTAGTTCGTGATACGATTAAAGAAATTGGCTACGATCGTGCAAAATATGGCTTTGATGCGGAAACGTGTGCTGTGCTAACGTCTATTGACGAACAATCGGCGGATATTGCTGCTGGTGTTGACCAAGCGCTTGAAGCACGTGAAGGATCTATGACGGATGCTGAAATTGAAGCAATTGGTGCAGGTGATCAAGGATTAATGTTCGGTTTTGCTAACAACGAAACGAAAGAGTTAATGCCATTACCGATTTCCTTAGCACACCGTCTATCTCGTCGTCTTACAGAAGTGCGTAAATCAGAAGAAGTACCTTACCTTCGTCCGGACGGTAAAACGCAAGTAACGGTAGAGTATGATGAAGATGACAAACCGGTACGCATTGATACGATTGTTATTTCGACGCAACATCATCCAGAAGTAACACTTGCTGAAATTCAAGCAGATATTAAAGAAAAAGTAATTAAACCTGTCGTACCAGCTGAATTAATTGATGAGAACACAAAATATTTCATCAATCCAACAGGTCGTTTTGTAATCGGTGGACCTCAAGGTGATGCGGGTCTAACAGGTCGTAAAATCATTGTTGATACGTACGGTGGTTATGCACGTCACGGTGGTGGAGCATTCTCTGGAAAAGACGCAACGAAAGTGGACCGCTCAGCAGCGTATGCGGCACGTTATGTAGCGAAAAATATCGTAGCCTCAGGTCTTGCTGATAAAGTAGAAGTTCAACTGGCGTATGCAATCGGAGTAGCGCAACCAGTATCGATTGCAGTGAATACATTTGAAACTGGGAAAGTATCAGAAGAAGTACTTGTTGAACTTGTGCGTAATAACTTCGATCTTCGTCCAGCTGGCATCATTAAAATGCTTGACCTACGTCGCCCGATTTACAAACAAACAGCAGCATACGGTCACTTTGGAAGAACAGATATCGAGCTTCCTTGGGAACAAACAGATAAAGCGGACGTATTAAAACAACAAGCAAACGTATAATGAAGCATCATGAGACCTTATTCTTCGGAATGAGGTCTTTTTTATACTCTTTGCAAAAAGGAAGATCGTACATAGGGAACATAAACGACAGGCTCCTCGATTGATGAGGAGCCTGCAGCTATTAAAAAAATACTTTTCGGTCGCGTTCTTCTTTTAAGATTTCTACCGCTTCGCGGAAGCGGAGCGAATGAATGATTTCTCGCTCGCGTAAAAAGCGCAAACTATCGTTAAGATCAGGATCATCCGACATATCGATAATCCACTGATACGTGGCCCGTGCTTTTTCTTCAGCAGCAATATCTTCATATAAATCAGCAATCGGATCGCCTTTGGCGGCGATATAAGCTGTTGTAAACGGCACGCCGGATGCATTGTGATAAAACAAGGCGCTATCATGACTGGCATAGTGGGCGTCGAGTCCCGCTTGCTTCATTTGTTCAGGTTTTGCGTCTTTTGTTAGTTTATAAATCATCGTTGCGATCATTTCTAAATGCGCAAACTCTTCGGTACCAATATCGGTTAATAAGCCGATTACTTTATCAGGAATGCTATACCGCTGATTTAAGTAGCGCAAGGCGGCTGCTAATTCGCCGTCCGCACCGCCATACTGTTCGACGAGAAATTTAGCGAGCATCGGATTACACGTGCTTACTTTGACTGGATATTGCAATTTTTTTTCATACAGCCACATACATTCATCCCCCTCTTACATTAAACTTGCCACGGCCACGGACCGTCACTCCAATTCCACTTGTCAGTAGCAGAATAGCTATTGCCGTATTGTTGCAGCGGCCCGTAGGAACGTTCGATTTGTTTTTTTAATTTCTTTCGCTCGCTACTATAATGATTGAATTGCTTGACTGCTTCTTCATCGGTTGGATGGGTGTCTAAGTAGAGTGTGAGTTCTACTAACACAAAATCGACTGCCTGCAAATCATGTAATAACCGATAATAGTCATCAGGCATACTTGTAGGCATGACGTTTAGTTCCCCCTTTGTCGATACGGATTGTCATAATAATCGTAAAAAGCAGGCCAAAGCGTTCCTTTTGCGAGCGCTTCTTTCGGTGAGTATTGTGGTAAGTTTGCTGGTTGAAAAGGGATATAAAGCTGTGGTGGCGTACTATAATACTTCTTTCCAATCGGTGGACAAGGATCATTGGGGCTGTGATAGGGTGTATATTCTTTCATTCGTTTCACAGACACACCTCCCATATTTTTATACTCTTATCACCGTATGGAATGACCGTTAAGAATATGACAGTTTCCGTGATTTCTAGGCATAGGTAGGCGGTACTGTAATACGCTATATAGAGGAAGACTATTTAGACTTTGTGATATGATGGGAGAGAGATTGTAAAATGATGGAGACAGCTTGCTGTACCTTACACGTGCGCAGTTTAAAGCAAGCGCTTTACTTCTATGAAGGGTTGTTAGGATTTGAGATGTGTAAACGTCGCCCGCAACTGAATTACCCAGGCGCATGGTATGAGTTAGGTGAAATGATTTTAGAAGTAGCGGAACAAAAAGGGGCGATTGCGCATACAGAGGTGACCATTAGTGGTATGGATGATACGTCTATAAAACGAAGACTGGATCACTTTGGAATTGCCTATACGATGGAAGCACAGGCTTTACTTCTTAGTGATCCAGAAGGTCATCTTCTTCGCTTTGTAAGAGCGTAACTTATTTTTTTTGCAGCGATTTATAATATTGCCCCTTTTCGTTATATTCACGGCGAATGCGATTCATATCCGCTACATCTTCTTCTGTTAAAGCACGAATCACTTTTGCTGGACGCCCAAAAGCAAGGCTGTGAGGTGGAATGACTTTTCCAGGTGGAACGAGGCTACCGGCGCCAATAAACGCGCCTTCCCCGATCTCAGCTCCATCTAAAATGAGTGAGCCCATGCCGATAAGTGCGTTTTTACGAATGATACTGCTATGTAAAATCACGCTATGTCCTACAGTAACGCCGTCTTCAAGAATAAGCGGTGCATTGGGACTTTGATGCAAGACAGAATTATCTTGTACATTGACGTTATTGCCAATGATCGTTTTAGACACATCACCACGAATGCTCGTATTAAACCAAATGGAGCTATACTCCCCAATTTCAACGTCACCAGTAATGGTCACATAGTCTGCAATAAAAGCAGTTTTTGCAATGGCAGGGTGTTTGTCATGAAATGGATAAATCATACAGTCACTTCCTATTCTAGTGTTAGTTCCGTTCATACCGTCATCATACCATACGAAAGCATGCTAAAAAATGGAGAAGGAGCGGTCGTTATGATTACAGAAAAAGCGGTCGGACAACCTGTTGGAACGGTTGTCATCGTGCATGGTGCAGGAGAGCATCATGGAAGATATGAGTGGGTTAGACAACAATGGCAGAGCCATGGCTTTCATGTCGTAACGGGTGATTTGCCGGGTCAAGGACGGACGACAGGACGAAGAGGACATATTTCCTCTTTTGCACAATACGTAGATACGATTAAACAATGGGTGCTAGAAGCGCAAGAGTATTCTTTACCAGTATTTTTGTTTGGACATAGTATGGGTGGGTTAGCCGTTATTACAACCGTTATGAAAGAACCACCGGTCGTCGATGCGATAAGAGCCGTTGCGTTGTCCTCACCATGTCTTGCTCTTTATCATCCGATCAATAAAGGGTTAGATCGCTTATCGCGCATCTTAAATGTAACCCTTCCTACCGTTCGCTTTCATGCCGGACTTAAGCCGCAAAATAAAACACGCAATCAGATGGTTTTGGCGCGAGATGAACAAGATCCTTTGCTTGTTGAGGCGGTGTCCGTTCGTTGGTATCGTGAACTTGTAGAAGCGATGACGAATGCACATGCGCACGCGGCTCATTTTCCAGAAATACCACTTTTCGTCATGCAAGCGGGCGATGATAAAATTGTTGAAAAATCGTCAGTGTATAATTGGTTTAAGGAAGTGGGACACAGTGATAAACTATATAAAGAGTATCCCGGCTTGTATCATGAATTGTTAAATGAACCAGAGCGCGAAGACGTGTTTAACGATGTGCTCTGTTATTTTCAACGTTTATTGTAGGATACAGATACGTTTTTACTATTACTATAGGGGTGGAATGAATGAGTGTACCGAATCAACCTTGGGCTTTAATGTACCGCATCTATCGTCATGTTCTGCCCGATGTTGCCTTTTATTTGGAGCAATGGCGTGAACGCGCTGAAAAAATTCCAAATGAAGAATTGCGAAAACAAGCTTTGATGAGTATTGATACGAAGGAATTTCATTGTCAAGGTGGCGGTATATTAGCGCTCTTGGCTGGAAGTAGACGGAATGAAGTAATTGAGTTTATCGTTGCGTATCAAACGATTAGCGATTATTTAGATAACTTATGCGATCGTAGTACATCGCTTGATCCATTGGATTTTGAAGCGTTACATGAAGCGATGCTTCATGCCTTAACACCGGGAGCAAAGCGACAAAATTATTATCGTTTGCGTGAAGATCAAGATGATGGTGGTTATTTGTGGCAGCTTGTGGAAACGTGTCAGCGGGTGCTGCAACGTTTGCCACACTATGAGTGCATTGCAGAAGAATTAATTGAGCTTGCTCGTTATTATTGTGACTTGCAAATTCATAAACACGTCGTCATTGAAGAGCGAATTGGTCGCTTAGAAGCGTGGTTTGAGAAACATAAGTCTAGCTTGCCGCCGATGAGCTGGTATGAATTTTCAGCATGTGCGGGTTCGACGCTTGGTATTTTTTGTTTAGTATCGTATGCAGCGCAACAAGAGCTATCAAAAGAACATGTACAAGCGGTTAAGGAAGGTTATTTTCCATGGGTACAAGGTCTTCATATCTTGCTTGATTACTTTGTGGACCAAGAGGAAGATCGCCTTGGTGGGGATTTGAATTTTTGTACGTATTATGAAGATGCATCACGCATGGTTGAACGCTTTCGTCATTTTGTGCGACAGGCTGATCAAAGTATTAATGCGTTACCGGATGCAAAGTTTCATAAGTTAATCAATCGTGGTTTACTAGGCATTTATTTGGCAGATGAAAAAGTGAAAAGCACACCGGAAATTCATCGAGCTGCGCTAAAAATTCGCCGCTTCGGTGGTTCGACTACGTTGTTCTTTTATATGAATCGTAAACTCATGCAACGGTTTAAACCGTCTGTGTAACCGTAAAAAGGGTCCGCGTCATTGGTGATGCGAACCCTTTTTTTAGTGAATGACGTTATCCTCGTTTTTCGATCGCCACAATAAATGGTGGGGTATTGCTTTGATTAATAAAGCCGTATTGCAAGACGTGCGCTTCCTTTTGCGGAAGATTGCGTGCAAACTGTAAGACGGCTTCTTTTTCTTCACGTCCGCCTTCATGACCATGATATATGACTAAGACGATGATGCCACCTTCTTTTAGATAAGTTAGTAGCTGTTTTACCGCTAGGATCGTCGTTTCACCTTTCGTTACGATTGCTTTATCGCTACCAGGTAAGTAGCCAAGGTTAAAAACAGCGCAGGCAACGCGCCCTTTAGCATCAGCAGGCAGAAGGTGTTCTAGTTGATGATGACCTTGTTGAAAGAGTGTAACCCGCTTGAGAAGGGAAGCGGCTTCTAGGCGCTCGGTCGTGACAGCAATGGCTTGCTCCTGAACATCAAAGCCATAGACGTGTCCTGTTTCACCGACAAGGTTGGCTAGAAAAAGCGTATCATGACCATTGCCGCATGTGCCGTCTACCGCGATCTCTCCTTCGTGACAGACGGATTGCAGCAATGTTCGCGTAAACGGTAAAATTCCTTGAACGTTCATAATCTATAATTCCTTTCCTTGATAATGCTTCCCTTGATAGCTTTGGCGTCGCTCTAATTCGCGGTCAATGCTGTTTAATACATTCCATTTATTTGTGCTCCACATTGGACCGATTAAGAGATCCGCGGGTCCGTCACCAGTTAGACGATGAATCATCATGTGAGGAGGTAACACTTCTAATTGATCGCATACGATTTGAATATACGTTTCAAAATCAAGAAAATCGAGTAAGCCTTGTTCATATTGTTTCACCATTGGCGTTTTCTTGAGAAGGTGTAGCAAGTGAATCTTAATTCCTTGAACGTCTAAGTTTGCTACTGCTTTAGCGGTTTCGAGCATCATTTCTGGTGTTTCTTGCGGCAAGCCATTAATAATGTGGCTGCAGACGGCGATATTATGCTTGCGAAGCTTTTGAACACCTTCAACATATACGTCAAATGAATGAGCGCGATTAATGAGCGTAGCTGTTTGTTCGTGAACGGTTTGTAAGCCTAGCTCTACCCACAGGTATGTTTTTTTATTTAATTCAGCTAAATACGCAACGACATCTGGAGGCAAACAGTCAGGGCGCGTAGCAATCGCTAACCCAACGACATCTTGCTCTTGAAGAACCGTCTCGTACATAGCTTTTAACGTTTCAACCGGTGCATACGTGTTTGAAAAAGCTTGGAAATAGGCGATGTATTTTCCTTTTTTCCATTTCTTTGTCATACGTTCTTTGACGGTATGAAATTGTGTCATCACATCTTCTGCTCGGCTGCCGGCAAAGTCTCCAGAGCCGCGTTGTGAACAAAATGTACAGCCGCCAAAGGCTACTTTTCCATCTCGATTAGGGCAATCAAAACCGCCATCTAGCGGGATTTTTATGATTTTTTCCTGAAAATGAGCTTTCAAATGGGTATTCCATGTATAGTACCGTTTATCACCAAAATGAAGTGGTGGTGTTTGTCGCATGATTTATTCTCCTTTATGCTAAAAAACCAATTGCAGCGGCTTTGAAAAAGAAGCCTCAAGCCATTTTAGCATGTTTTAGCATTGCGGTGCTTACTGAAAAGAAATACAATACAGAAGGGAATGGAGGAGATTTCTGTGCCAAAATCATTATGGATACTTGTTATAGCTATGGCGCTTAACGTAACAGGTACGTCTTTTTTATGGCCAATCAATACGATCTACATTCATGAATATTTAGGAAAGTCGATGACGGTTGCCGGCATCGTTCTGCTATTTAATTCTGGAGCAGGCGTGCTTGGTAATCTAGTAGGTGGCTCTCTTTTTGATAAATTTGGAGGATATAAGACGATTGTGGCTGGAGCCTCGATTAATTTAGCGTGTCTGCTCTTGCTCGTCCTCTATCATGACTTTACGATCTATAGTGTACTATTAGCCATTATTGGATTTGGAAGTGGTGTAACGTTTCCAGCTATGTACGCTTTAGCGGGAACACTTTGGAAAGAAGGAGGACGCAAAGCATTTAATAGCATTTATGTCGCTCAAAACGTCGGCGTTGCGTTAGGAGCTGCCGGGGGAGGATTTGCCGCTTCTTATTCTTTTCAATGGTCCTTTATTGGCAATGCGATTTTATCCGGGGTGTTTCTTCTATTGGCAATCTTTGGATTTCGCAGTTTTGCGATGAAAAATGATAGTGTGAGCGCTCAACGCGCGACGGAAGTTTCAAAGAAAATGAAAAAGAATACGGTGTTTATCGCGCTGCTCATTTTATGTGGCGGCTATTTGCTTGCTTGGATGAGCTATGTGCAGTGGCAATCAACAATTGCCGTTTATACACAAGAAGCAGGCGTTTCTAAACGGTTATATAGTCTGTTATGGACGGTAAATGGAGCGTTAATTGTCCTCTTGCAACCAGTATTAGCTTTTATCGTAAAAAAGTGGATTACGTCGGTAAAAAAACAAATTTTAACAGGTTATGTTATTTTTATGATCTCTTTTTGGTTAGCAGGCTATGTTCATGAGTTTCCGGGTTTCCTAGCAGCGATGATTATTTTAACGCTTGGAGAAATGTTCGTTTGGCCGGCTGTGCCTTCCATTGCAAATGATCTGGCACCAAAAGGGAAAACTGGCTTTTATCAAGGTGTGGTAAATAGTACAGCCACAGCTGGAAGAATGATTGGTCCGCTATTTGGAGGCATGATTGCTGACATTTGGGGAATGAATATTGTTTTTATTGTACTAATAGGCTTGTTTGTGATCAGCATTGTGCTGACGCTACTCTATGATCGTGTGTTGCCAACGAAAGCTAATTATATGAAAAAAACGGGTTGAGATAGGGGATTTCATGGATAACTATTTTGCATTTAATTTAGATCAATTACCTTTTGTTATTATTGCTCTCATTCTAGCGTTTACCGTTCACGAATTTGCGCATGCCATTGTTGCCCATTGGTGTGGTGATTCGACTCCGAAAAATATGGGGCGCTTAACGTTATCACCAGTGCGACACCTTGATCCAATTGGAACGATTCTTTTATTAATTGCGGGGTTTGGCTGGGCACGTCCTGTATTAGTGGATCGCCGTCAATTTAAGCATCCGCATTTATACAGTATTTTTGTTTCCATTGCAGGTCCGCTTAGTAATCTACTGTTAGCAACGCTTACGATTGCTTTTTTATATGTGCTTGCTTTTACCGGCTTGTTAGCGCAAATGCCCGATTCACTCGCTGAATTTGTCCAACGCTTGCTGTCGATGATGTTTTATATGAATGTCATGTTATTCGTCTTTAACTTGTTACCTGTACCGCCATTAGATGGCTATCGCATCTTAGAAGACTTAGCACCAGATTATATTCGCAAACGTATGATTCAATATGAATATGTAGGTGTATTAGTATTTCTAGTATTACTCGTAACGCCCCTGAAAAATTATACGCTAAACCCCATTTTATCGAACATTATTCCGAGCGTAATGAATGTTATAAATCAATTTGTGCGCGGGTTGTTTACGTAAAGACGCTGTTGGTAATAGTAAGAGTGTAGAAGGCATTAGTGTTTTGCCTTATTTTTCTAACGATACTTGACAATCACCGCAAACCTTCATACAATACAAATTAAATAGAACCAATCAGCGATGACAAGGAATAGTAGAGAAGGCCACGGCGAAAATAGAGAGTTGACGGTCGGTGCAAGTCAACCCGAATCCTTTTTGAACTCACCTCTTGTAGCTGCATGAGTGAACAGAATTACTGTAGCTTTTGCCGTTTCCCCGCGTTAAGGGTTGATAAGCGAGCGCTTAGTAGCGCTAATGTGGGTGGTACCGCGGAAGTATGTTGTAGAAGCATAACCTTTCGTCCCTAAAGAACGATTTTAGGGATGGAAGGTTTTTTATTTTGTCTTGGCAGCGATGTTAAGGCTATTAGGAGGAAGAAAAAGATGCATTATAATCACAGAACGCTAGAGCCGAAGTGGCAACGTTATTGGCAAGAACACAAAACCTTTAAAACAGAAGATGAGCTTGGTAAAAAGAAATTTTACGCGCTTGATATGTTTCCTTACCCATCAGGAGCAGGCTTACATGTAGGCCATCCTGAAGGCTATACTGCGACCGATATTCTTTCGCGTATGAAGCGAATGCAAGGTTATAACGTTCTTCATCCAATGGGTTGGGATGCGTTCGGCCTTCCAGCTGAGCAATATGCGCTTGATACTGGGAATGATCCAGCTGAGTTTACTGAAAAAAATATTCAAACGTTTCGTCGTCAAATTCAAGAGTTAGGTTTTTCTTATGATTGGGATCGTGAAGTGAATACAACCGATCCAGACTATTACAAGTGGACACAGTGGATTTTTATCCAATTGTATAAAAAAGGTCTCGCATATGTAGATGAAGTACCTGTAAACTGGTGCGAAGCGCTTGGTACAGTTCTTGCGAATGAAGAAGTTATTGATGGTAAGAGTGAGCGTGGTGGACATCCAGTCGTTCGTAAACCGATGAGACAATGGATGCTTAAGATTACGGCATATGCTGATCGCTTGTTAGAAGATCTAGACGAACTAGACTGGCCAGATAGCTTGAAAGAAATGCAACGCAACTGGATTGGCCGATCAGAAGGAGCAGAAGTACATTTTGCGATTGACGGTCATGACAAGCAAGTAACGGTATTTACAACGCGTCCTGATACGTTATTTGGTGCAACCTACTTAGTATTGGCACCAGAGCATGCGTACGTTGACGACATTACGACGGATGCGCAGCGCGAAGCCGTTCAACAGTACAAAAATGCTGTAGCGACAAAGTCCGATCTAGAGCGCACCGAGCTTGCGAAAGAAAAAACAGGTGTGTTTACAGGCGCATATGGTATCCATCCAGTAACAGGTCAACAAGTTCCGATTTGGATTGCAGATTATGTGCTCGCAACGTACGGAACAGGAGCGATTATGGCGGTGCCTGGTCATGATGAGCGCGATCATGAGTTTGCTCAAGCTTTTGAGTTGCCAATTGTAGAAGTCGTAGCTGGCGGCAATGTACAAGAAGCAGCATTCACTGGTGATGGAGCTCATGTGAATTCTGATTTCTTAAATGGTTTAATGAAAGAAGAAGCCATCGAAAAGATGAATAACTGGCTGCAAGCCGAGAAAAAAGGAGAAAAGAAGATTACGTATCGCTTACGTGATTGGTTATTCTCTCGTCAGCGTTATTGGGGTGAGCCAATTCCAATTATTATTTGGGAAGATGGCACAATGACACACATTGCAGAAGAAGAACTACCTCTTCGTTTACCTGAAGTAGAGGAAATTAGACCGTCTGGAACGGGTGAGTCTCCATTAGCGAATGTTGCAGACTGGGTCAATGTTGTTGATCCTGTCACCGGTAAGAAAGGACGTCGTGAAACGAATACGATGCCACAATGGGCAGGAAGCTGCTGGTATTACTTGCGCTATATCGACCCGAACAACACAGAACAACTAGCGGATCCAGAGAAAGTGAAGCATTGGTTGCCGGTTGATATGTACATCGGTGGTGCAGAACATGCAGTACTTCACTTGCTTTATGCTCGTTTTTGGCATAAAGTGTTGTTTGATCTAGGTGTTGTGCCGACAAAAGAGCCGTTCCAACGTCTCTTTAACCAAGGTATGATTCTTGGTGAAAACAATGAGAAGATGAGTAAATCAAAAGGAAACGTCGTGAATCCGGATGAAATCGTCGCTTCTCATGGAGCAGATACACTTCGCATGTATGAAATGTTTATGGGGCCGCTTGATGCATCGATTGCTTGGAGCACAAATGGTTTAGATGGCTCTCGTCGTTTCCTCGATCGTGTATGGCGCTTATTTATTCAAGAAAACGGTGAGCTCAATGCACGCATCCAAGAAACAGCTGGAGAGGCTTCATTCCAACGTGTGTATCATCAAACGGTGAAAAAAGTAACCGAGGATTACGAAGGTCTTCGCTTTAATACAGGTATTTCACAACTCATGGTATTTGTAAATGAAGCCAACAAACAAGAGGTCTTGCCGAAAGAACTAATGGAAGGCTTTGTGAAGCTATTGTCACCAATTGCCCCTCACATGACCGAAGAATTATGGGAAAAGCTTGGTCACAGTGAAACGATTGCTTATGCAGCATGGCCAGTATGGGATGAGGCAAAACTTGTTGAAAACGAAGTAGAGATTGTCATTCAAGTGAACGGTAAAGTAAAGGCGAAGCTATCGGTTGCCCGCGATGTAACGAAAGAGGCGATGGAACAAGTCGCTATGGAGCAAGAAGCTGTTCAAGCAAGCATTGAAGGCAAGACGGTCCGTAAAGTCATTGCCATTCCTGGTAAGCTTGTTAATATCGTAGCTAACTAAAAAAAGAAAGCGAGGCTGTTTAACGATGGAATTAGGAACAATTACAGCACAAGAAGTAAAGGAACGTTTAAAAAAGGGAGAAGAACTTTCTTTAATTGACGTTCGTGAAGATGAAGAAGTAGCGGAAGGCATGATTGAAGAAGCGGTTCATATTAAAATGATGGATGTACCAAGCCGTTTGTCAGAAATTGATGCGGACAAAGAACACATTATCGTGTGTCGCTCAGGAAAACGCAGTGAAAATGTTGCGTACTTCCTTCTCGATCACGGTTATACGGTAAAAAACATGACAGGCGGAATGCTAGCCTATAACGAAGCGGAATAAATGGAGAAGAGATGTGGTCGATTGACTGCGTCTCTTTTTTTATATGCTTTTTAAAATATGGTATATTTTTACTTTTATGGTATTGTATAAAGAGATGTGTATTCTGATTGTGAGTGAAGCAGTGCAACAAAATAATTGTTGGAGGCGTGTTTAAATGAAAAATCAAGATAGAGTACACAGTAGTTTTGAAATAGGAGTCAATGCACCTTTCTCGTTAAATTATTTAATCTATATGCAAAACATAGTGTTGAACAGCAGAAGTGAAGATGAAAATCCTTTATTTCCGTACTTAGATCGTTCAAAATGGGGAATTTTAGATGATGGATTTGAACAAATTTTTCAAGAAGTTTGGGAAGTAGTGGTACATCATAACTTTTGTAATGATCAGTATGACCATTATGGAATATTGGATTCGGACAAAGCTTTATTCCAACGATTATTTGAAGACAATGAAAAAGGTGTTTTCGGATATTCAGAAAGTGTTACGTCCTTTTTAGCTTGGTGGAATGGAATTTATGGAAGGATAGCCATTGAGGGTATATTTGATGCAGATGGAATGAATACGGTTTATAAGGAATTATCGAAATCAATAAAAGTTGATAAAAGACTTAAAATTGATTTGATTTATGATAGGGAGATTTTTACTAAGCAAATTGAAAATTCTTGGTATGCTATTCTAACAATTCAAGATGTTTTTGCTTTTAGGTACAACCAAAAACCAGAGCTAATTCCAGGTTTATTAAAGTGTTGTGAGGTTAAGTGAGTGATGGCTTTATAGGAATAGGAAATACAGTCTTTTCACCATAGGCATGGCCGTTTTTTTCGAGAGCGAATTTTTTGTAGTTCTTTGTTACACGACAAGGTCAAGCTAGCCACCACCATATGCAAATATATTTTTCGCGAGTTCCTGCACTTGTAGTAACCGTGGAGTAGAGGTCCTTTAGCTTTAAGAAATCACCTCAATGGGAAAACAGTTTTTTTCTTATAGAAGTTTCAAGGGATTTTTAACTAATGTGTGGAAAATAGTTACTCATGAAAGGGGTGGGGCGATGTTGAAGGTGAAGATTTTTGATGAAGAGCATGAAGCTGATTTAGAAGAAGCGGTGAATGCATTTTTGGAGAGTGTGCCAGAATCGCGCATTCGAGATGTGCAATATCGCGTGGCGGTAAGTGATAGTTTAAGGCGCGATGATGAACCGACGATTTATTGTTATTCGGCGCTTATTTTATATCGCTCTACGTAAAAGGAAAGATTGGGAAACAAACCTTCCTCTGTTTCGTTGCGCATGCGGGGAATTGATTTGGTTGCGCGCGTATCGAGGGCTTCCGCTCGCGAATCGGAATCTCTTGTGCGCTTTACTCTTTTCGTCATCATTGAAGAGCTTTTACGCTCTTTCTTCTCATTTTTGAGCGTATTTACGAGATAATCTCTTCATTTTCTCTATTTTTCATCCTTTACCTACGTTGTTGGAAGCAATTTACCTGGTCTGCGCGCGAATCGAGGGCCCCTGCGCGCGAACGGACCTGGTCTGCGCACGAATCGGGGGCTCCTGCGCGCGAACGGACCTGCTCTGCGCGCGAATCGAGGACTCCTGCGCGCGAACGGACTTGGTCTGCGCGCGAATCGGGGTCTCCTGCGCGCGAACGGATCTGGTCCCCGCGTGTTTACAGAAGAGTTTGCTCTCTATTCCAATTTTTGGTGCATTCGATGGCTGCTTATATACGCACGACATAAAAAAATGGCTTGATCACCGAAACGGATGATGAAGCCATTTTTTATGTGCTGTCCCAGACTCTTCTCTTGCTTTAGTGTTGTGCAGCGTTCGTTCCGGCAAGATGTCCGGTAACGAATGCGACGGTAATGTTATAGCCTCCTGTGTAGCCATGCAAGTCAAGCACTTCTCCACAGAAGTATAATCCTGCTTTTTTCTTAGAAGCCATTGTTTTCGGTTCTATTTCTTTCACGGAAACACCTCCACCTGTTACGAAGGCTTTCTCTATGGATAAGGTTCCATTGACTTCAAAGGTGAACTTCTTAAGTAGTGTTACAAAGTCACGAAAGTGTTGTTTTGGTAAATGTTCGCCTGTAACGTCAGGAGATAATCCTGCTTTTTCTACTAAAAAGAGAAGATAGCGTTCAGGTACAATGCCTTTTAACACGTTTTTAAGGGCTTTTTTCGGCTCATCTTTAAAGAGTGCGTTAAGTTCTTGGAACAGCGTTTCTTCATGTTTGTCTGGAAAAGCATCAACAGCCATCGAAATTGTAGTTGTTTTGAATTTTTTGAGCGCTTTGACAACATATTGGCTACAGCGTAAGGCGGCTGGTCCAGAAATGCCAAAGTGCGTGAAAATCATATCGCCACTGTGTGCTTTAATGAGCTTTCCTTTTGGATTCCATACCGATAAGGAAATGTTTCGTAAGGAAAGACCTTGTAACGTTTTAGAGGTAACAAAGGCTTCTTTTGACGTAATCGGTACTTCGGTAGGATATAAGTCGGTAATCGTATGGCCAGCTTTTTTTGCCCAATGATAGCCGTCGCCTGTTGAACCGGTATGAGGAACAGACTTGCCGCCAACAGCAACAATTACAGCTTTGGTTGGTAGTACGGTTCCGTTTTTCAACACAACAGCGGTAACAGCTTCTTCGTCATATTGAATCGTTTCTACAGGAGTATTACTCCAAATAGTCACGCCTAGTGCTTTGATTTTATTTAGTAGGGCAGCGACGACATCGCTCGCTTTATTACTAACGGGAAACATGCGCCCGTTATCTTCTTCTTTTAAAGCAATGCCTAAGCCTTCGAAAAAAGCAATAATATGTTCATTGTTGAAAATGGAAAAAGCGCTATATAAAAAGCGGCCGTTTCCGGGAATATGTTGAATGATTTCATCTACTGGGAGACGATTCGTAACGTTACAGCGCCCTCCTCCTGAAATGGCCAGCTTTCGACCTAGTTTATCTCCTTTATCAAGAAGGAGAACGCGCGCGCCATTTGAGGCGGCAGCCACTGAAGCCATTAAACCAGAAGGGCCTCCTCCGATTACGATTACATCATATTTCATGTGTTACATACACCTGCTTCCATCATAATACGAGCGAAACTTTCGCTATTTTTACAACATATCATATAAATTGTGAAATGAAAAACTCTGTTTCCAATACAGGCTTATGTTACAATACTATTGGTGTTTTGATTGTGCAGGTTTGTACAATGTCTTTGCTAATACTAGCAGCATTTTATAAGTAGGAGATGGATTCATGTCCCGGTTATTACGTGGAACTTTAATTTTAACAGCAGCTACCTTCTTTTCTAAGTTTATCGGACTTATTTATATTGTTCCGTTTAACGCTCTCGTTGGAACGAAGGGATTGGCGCTGTATGGCTATGCTTACAATCCATATACGATTCTTTTAAGCATTGCCACAATGGGCGTACCGCTCGCTGTTTCAAAATTTGTATCAAAGTATAATGCGCTCGGTGATTATATGACAGGGCGACGGATGTTGCGTTCAGGTCTAGTGGTGATGACCGCAACTGGTATCATCGCCTTTATCATCCTCTATGTAATTGCGCCAAGCATCGCCGGCAACATTTTAGGAAGTCATAAAAGCGGGGATGGCAATACGGTTGACGATATTACGTACGTCATTCGCATGGTCAGTACGGCCCTTATTTTTGTGCCAGCTATGAGTTTAATTCGCGGCTATTTCCAAGGCTTTCAATCGATGGGACCGACCGCTGTTTCTCAAGTAATTGAGCAAATCGTCCGGATTGTTTACATTTTAGCGTCGGGTTACGTGATTATTCATATTGTAAATGGCACGCTAACGTCAGCGGTTGGACAAGCGACGTTTGCGGCGACATTAGGCGCGATTGCAGGTCTCGTTATTTTATTATGGTATTGGTATAAAAGGCGCTCTTATTTGCGCGAAATGTATGCCCAATCGGTCACGAAGACAGAAATCTCGCTTCCAGCTATCTATAAAGAAATTATTTCCTACGCCATTCCATTTGTAGCTGTAGGACTAGCGATTCCTCTTTATAAAATTATTGATCAGTTCACGATTGTTGATACGTTGCAAAATGTTGGCTATTCAGCTGCTAAAGCGGAAAATGTATTTGCGATGGTTACGCAAACATCGCATCAGCTTGTAATGATTCCCGTTTCATTAGCAACAGCGTTTGCCCTAACGCTGATCCCAGTCATTACAAAATCGTATACGGAACGCGATTTTGATGCGTTAAATCAACAAATTACGCAAGCCTTTCAAATTACATTATTCTTAACTGTGCCGGCTGCAGTGGGCTTATCTGCCCTCGCATATCCGGCCTACGGTACACTCTTTAAATTAGGAGATATTGATCTTGGGGGAAACCTCTTGCGCTGGTATTCGCTTTCGGGTGTTTGGTTTGCTATGTTTACAGTTACTGCGGCCATACTCCAAGGGTTAAATCGTCAAAAGTTTGCGTTGTTAAGTATGTTAGTTGGCATTCTATTTAAATTATCTTTAAACATTCCTTTCATTTACTTATGGCAAGGAACAGGTTCCATTATTGCAACCAATATTGGCTATACGGTATCAATTGCTATTAATTTATATGTAATTCGTAAATATGGAGAGTTTCAATTTAAATGGGTGCTGCGAAGAACAGCGTTGATTGTGGTCTTTTGTATAGCAATGGCTGCTGTCGTATTGCTCGTAAAAGCGCCGATTGAAGCATCCTTTAATGATGTCTACACAAAACTGCGAGGAATCGAAGTTCTGGTCGTTGGCATCGTCGTTGGAGGCATAACGTATGTAGTGCTATCTATGCGTTCGGGTTTGCTGCAAATCGTGCTTGGACAGCGTTTAGGCTTTTTAAATCGGAAGCGTAAAACGAAAGCATCCTCATAAATCGAAGTGTAAAAAGAAGGTCCTTTTAGTGTGGAAGGACCTTCTTTCTTCTATCGTTTGTTTTGTTCATCGTACCATTTAAGTTGATTGCCGATGCTATACCCTTCGAGAGGAACTTCAAACGTATAACCAGCTGCTTGTAAAGCAGGCTGTAGATGTTCACGGTACACCATACCACCATGTAGGTAAATATGACAGCCGCTCGGTTGTTCGTGGGTTAAAAGCTGTTGAACTACTTCATGGGCCCATTGTCGTTTTTCTCGTGATGAGAAGTTTTTAATGGAAACGTTATATGGCTCTATTTGCTCATCCACTGTTACGAGTCCTTCTTTTGCACTATAGAAGTAGAAAGCGTCATATGTTTGTTTGGCGTAATGAACAGATTTCACAAACAGAGGGCTTATGTATAAATCTATGGCGGCAGCTGAATGTCCTAGTTTTTTTCGAGCAGTAGCTAAAAGTCCTATTTTGCGTTTCATGAGTAAATCTCCTCCTATAGTACTAAAATACCCTCAATTACTAATTATAAAGCAATAATTTGAAATTTTATAGGAAAATATGCTTAATACAAAAGAAAGTGGGTTGGAATGTTCATGAGAATTGATAAGTTGTTAGCACATACTGGATTTGGAAGTCGTAAAGAGGTAAAGCAACTCTTAAAATCAGGCTGTGTGAAAGTGGATGATGTAGCCGTGAAAGATAGCAAAGTACAGGTAGATCCGCAAAAACAAAAAGTAACGGTATATGATGAAGTCATTGAATATAAAGAGTACATTTATTTAATGATGAACAAACCAGCAGGTGTAATCTCTGCAACAGAGGATGCTCATCAGGAAACAGTTGTGGATTTATTGACCGATCAAGATGCGGTATTGGAACCTTTTCCGGTTGGTCGGTTAGATAAAGACACGGAAGGATTGCTAATATTGACTAATAATGGTCAATTATCCCACATGCTTTTATCCCCTAAAAAACATGTCCCTAAAACGTATTATGCGAAAATTTCTGGCGTAGTAACCGAAGAGGATGTGTTAGCTTTCAAACAAGGGGTTATTTTAGAAGATGGGTATGAAACGAAGCCTGGTGAGCTAACGATTTTGCATAGTGGTGAACAATCTGAAATTGAGCTTGTTATTACAGAAGGAAAGTTTCATCAAGTAAAGCGAATGTTTCAAGCGGTCGGTAAAGAGGTTGTGTATTTAAAGCGTACGAAAATGAATCACTTACCGCTTGATGAGACGTTAGCGCTCGGTGAATATAAAGAATTAAGTGCAGAAGAAATGGCGCAGTTAACGGGAAAAGAAGGTTTAGAATAAAAAGGATAGGGTACTTTCCATAAAAAGGAGGTACTACGTATGCTAATTAAAGGATCTACACTCTTAAATAGACCACTCGTATTAACAGAAAATGATCAAGAAAAACACTTTGTGGACAACATTCTGCTCAATCAATATGACTTTTCACTATGTTACGTTGTTTTTGAGCAGAAAGTACTAGCTGATGAAGGAAGGGGAGCTGTATCTGCGCCAATCGATGAAAGCGTGCTCAATATGCAAGTGGCGACGAGTGGAATTGGTTCACAATCAACACCGTTAAGTGGCGTTGGTTATCCAGAAACATCAACCTCCCCACGTACAGAAGTTCGTTATGTACCGTGGTTCAATGTTGTGAATATTGGTGAAAGCATTGAATATAAAGGGTATGATCAGCAGATTGAAGAGCCGAAAGAATGTATTTCGCTCACCTCCTTTTTTGGTTGGAGTGTTGAAAATGAAGCGGGCGAGAAAATCGGGAAAATTAAAGATATTATTATACAAACGCAAGATCAGGTCGGCGTTGCCTTTGAAATTACAGAAGGTGTATTCTCGACGCTGTTCGGTGAAGGTCATAAATACATGAAAATGAATGGCGTGCCCAAGTGGGCTGAGCAAAAATGGATTGTTTCATCTGCGTGGAACGGAGTGCTCGTTAAAGAAGTGGACGACCTCTATACGCTGTAAAGCAAAACAAAAAAAGCCCCCCTCTTTAAAGGAAGGGGGGTTATTTCCATTTATGATACTTTAACTTTCTTAGAAGTTGCTTGCCATAGCCCTCGACTTGGGCTTGTAACAAGTTTATTGTAGGCTAATACGTTCAGATCTCGTTGGATAGTGCGCTGCGTAGTCCCAAATTCTTCAACCAATTCTCGCGTTGTAACGGTCCCTTTCTTTTTAATAAAAAGATACATGGATTTTACACGGTTCAACATACGGTTAGTTGAAGGACTCAAAAAACCACTCCCTATACAAGTAATGTCGTTCATAATAAATTATAGGTAAAAAGATGGTAATTTATTATGAAAAAAGCATTAAACTTTTATGAAATTTCTTATAAAAAGGAAATAAAAAAGCGAAGATAACCCGTGGTAGGTTTCCTCGCTGCTTAGCCATGATTTCGTCATGAATTTATCTATGTCTTTGGTGAAGTATTGGTGGCTTAGCAGCAGTTATGTGCCCTTTGTTCCAAACAAAATGCTCATCTTACTAGTATAACCTGCACCTCCTATTTACGCGATATTATAAATGATAAAATGATTTTTGTCAATAGAAAAGTTAAGAAGGAGGATATGGAAGAGAAAATGACGATAAACGTCTTTCGGTCACAAGAAAAACATGAGATGATATGACTAGCTAGGAAAGAAAGGTGATAAATCATGAAAATTGATTGGAAAGCAGAAGTAGTCAAACGAAAAGAGGATTTGTTGAAAGAAACGCAAGGATTACTGCAAATTCGCAGCGTTCTAGACGAGGAACACAACGCTGCAGAAGCACCATTTGGTGAAGGCATTGCAGAAGCGCTGAACTATATGATGAAGCTAGGTCATTCGGCTGAAATGACCGTGAAAAATGTAGAAGGCTATGCGGCTCATTTAGAAATGGGGCAAGGAGAAGAACTTGTAGGCATTCTCGGTCATTTAGATGTTGTACCAGAAGGCGACGGCTGGAGTGTTGATCCTTTTGGCGGAGAAATTAAAGATGGCAAGCTTTATGCGCGCGGGGCGATTGATGATAAAGGGCCAACAATGGCAGCTTTTTACGCGATGAAAATTGTGCAAGAACTAAAGCTACCTCTTTCTAAACGAGTTCGTCTTATTTTAGGAACAGATGAAGAAAGTCAATGGCGTTGTGTGAAGCGCTATTTTGAAAGTGAAGAGATGCCAAGCATTGGTTTTGCACCTGATGCGGATTTTCCTATTATTCATGCAGAAAAAGGTATGCTTAACGTAGAGTGGACAGGTCGTCCTAATGTGGCCTCACTAACAGGAGATTATGTGCTGCAATCGTTTCATTCGGGTCGCCGGTTAAATATGGTTCCTGACGTTGCCGAGGCGGTCATTTCTGGAGACGCTGCTCTTTGTAAAGCTTTTGATGCGTATCTTGCACAACATCAAGCAGCAGGATCATCCGAAGTGAAGGGTGAACGTATTCATTTAACATTACAGGGAAAATCAGCACACGGAAGTACACCGGAATTCGGAATCAATGCTGGGGTTATGCTGGCGCAATTCCTTTCGACACAAGCGTTAGATGAAGCAGGGAAACAGTATGTTACATTTGTAGCGACGTATGTACAAGAAACGCAAGGTGTTGCATTAGGCATTGCTTCTGAAGATGAGGTCAGTGGACCACTCACTGTTAATGCAGGTGTTTTTTCTTATGAACACGGTAAAAGTACTATCGGTTTAAATGTTCGCTACCCTGTTCAACATGATGGTGACCAAGTATTAGCGAAAATGCAGCAGCTTGCAAGTGACCATGCCTTTGACATTTCAATTATTAAGCATACGCGTCCGCATTTTATTGATGAAAATCATACCTTAGTGCAGACGTTACGAAAGGTATACGAAGAACAAACGGGTCTATCCGGTAAGCCTATTGCCATTGGTGGAGGTACATATGCACGCTCCTTAAAGGCTGGTGTTGCATTTGGAGCCTTATTTCCAGGACGTGAAGACGTTGCTCACCAAAAGGATGAATACATGTTTGTAGAGGATCTCATTAACGCTTGTGCCATATATGCGGAAGCCATTTATGAATTAGCGCGCTAAACAGAAATAAGGGTTAAAAGAAAGAGGGGACGAGACAGTAGTGAACAGTCATAAAAAAACCTCGTTTAGTTTAAAATCGTTTTATGTGCTGTCATTTTTCGCATTTGGTAGTTTATTTCCATTGCTAGGTGTATACTTTAAAGATGTTACAAAATTATCGGGAACTGAAATTGGCACGCTTATGTCAATTAGTCCAGTTGTTATGATTTTTGCACAACCACTTTGGGGAATGATTACAGATTTCACGAGAAAGCCAAAACATGTGCTAGCTTTTTCGGTTGTTGTGACCGGTTTGTTAGGCTTTCTTGTGCTGTATGTTCATCAATACGTTGCTTTAATTTTCATGTTGATTGCGTTGGCTATTTTTCAAAGCGCGATCGTACCTGTTTCTGATAGCATCGCGTTAACATATGTTCATGAAATGAAAGAGGACTATGGAAATTACCGATTATTTGGTGCGATTGGCTTTGCCATTGCTGTATTTGTAATGGGGAAATTAGCGGGATCCTCTGGCGTATCGGTCATTTTTTATTCCTTCGCCATCAGTCTTATTCTTTGTTTTTTTATGGTGAAAAATATGCCAAACGAAGGGCAAATGATGAAAACCGATTTGCGGTCTGGTCTTGCTACGCTCGTGAAAATGCCTAGTTTTATGCTCTTTTTGTTTACGACGTTTCTTGTGTTTGGCCCTATTTTTGCGAATAATTTTTATTTTAGCTTCTATATTCAAGGAATTGGTGGCTCGCTTGCTGCTGTGGGGATTGCATTTCTGCTCGCGGCAGGAAGTGAAGCACCCTTCATGAAAATTGCCGGTTTGGCGCTACGAAAATTCGGTATTATGAACGTTATGATGTTCGCAGCGGCTATTTCTAGCGCCCGCTGGTTGTTTTACTTTTTTGAACCATCCATTACCATTGTAATGATTACTACAATTGTTCAAGGATTTTCCGTTGGCTTATTTATTCCGGCGGCGATGGAGTATATTCGAGGAACGACGCCGACCAATGTTAGGGCAACCGCCGTTTCTTTATATACGGCGGTTGGAAATGGCCTTGGTTCTTGGTTTTGTACGTTTGTTGGAGGAATCATTTTTGATTATTACTCCATTTTTACAACATATTTATTATTTGGAATTTTATCTACGGCTGGACTTGTAACCGTCTTCATCCTCGTGCGATGGCAGGCGAAAACGCCAATGATCGTAGAAAACAGAGAGCTCGGTTAAAGAGCTCTCTGTTTTTTTTTATTTCTCTTCAAATTGAAATAAATCGGTAGATAAATAACGCTCGCCAGAATCGCACGTCATGCAGACGACGATTTCATCACTAGGTAACGATTTTGCAATTGAAAGCGCGGCAAACACAGCGGCACCTGATGAAGGACCAACGAGAATGCCTTCTTCTCGTGCCAATTGACGAACCATTTGATAGGCATCCTGATCGTCTATCGGAAGAATTTGATCATAAACGTTTTCATTGAGGATGCTTGGGATAAAGCCGGGACTCGTTCCTACTAATTTGTGAGGACCTGGCTTACCTCCTGATAATACAGGTGACCCTTTAGGCTCTACAACATAGATTTTTAAATCAGGATAAGTTTCTTTTAGAACTTCCCCAGTACCTGTAATCGTACCGCCTGTTCCGGCAGGTGCAACAAAGGCTGCTAGCGGCTTTTGAAGTTCATGCATCGCTTCGATAATTTCACGTGCTGTAGTCGTCCGGTGTGCGTCCGGATTTGCTTTGTTTTCAAATTGCATCGGCATAAAACGATGGTCTGGATCTTCTTCCAGTAGTTCTTTTGCTTTTTTGATCGCGCCTGGCATTTTCTCTTCACCTGGGGTTAAAACGACTTCTGCGCCATATGCTTTTAATAAATTAATGCGTTCTGCACTCATCGTGTCTGGCATGACAATGATTGCGTTGTAGCCTCTTGCGGCGGCATTCATTGCTAAGCCAATACCGGTATTTCCAGAAGTGGGTTCAATAATTGTGTCCCCAGGCTTAAGAAGACCTGACTGTTCAGCTTGTAGTAGCATATTGTACGCGGCGCGATCTTTGAGACTGCGGCTTGGATTATAATACTCTAGCTTTACATAAACGTTTGCTCCATTTGGATCGGCGACTTTATTTAGTAAAACGAGCGGTGTGTTGCCGATCAGTTCTGCCATGTTTTGAACAACCTTCATAGTGGACACCTCGCTATTTTTTCGTTCATAAAGTATAGCAGATAATGGTGAGAGGTGAAAGTTGTGGTGAAAGTTTGTTATGATAGTAAAAGGAGATGGTCAGTAAGAAGGGAGGGAATGGTAGATGGCCGCACATTTTTTTATTGCGATTCCTGTCTCACAAACGGTGCGAACAGCAGTTCAGGAAGCTACCCCCCGCTTGAAAGGAGCGCTTCCGTATAAAGAGTGGGTGCATGAAGAAGATTTACATGTAACGATTTCATTTTTAGGTAGCGTCACTGATCAGGAGTTGCAACAATTAAGGATTGCGTTGCGTACTGTTTGTCATGAAAGTACTTCGTTTACCTTAACAACTAAAGGCGTTGGTTATTTTGGTCAGCCAACACAACCTCGCATTTTTTATGTTGCACTAGATGAGCACGCGGCTCTCTTTACGTTGCAAGCAAAGGTTCAAAGGCTCTGTGAATCGCTCGGTCTTCAAGTGGATGACCGACCGTATACGCCACACATAACGCTAGCAAAGAAATGGAAGGACTCTGCCGTACAGCTTCAAAAAACGGTGGTTGACGAGCTTTGTGTACCGGTAGCACAGCAAACCTTGACCGTGTCTTGTCTTCACTTGTATGAAATAAAACGGAATGAGTTGCCGAAGTATGCGGTAATAGACACATTTCCTTTAGGAACATAAGAATATGATGCGCAGCATAAGCGCGTCTTTTTTTGTTGCGTTCGTGAAAGGTTAGGATTAGTATGAGAAAAATCATCATCATTAGTATACAAATTGGTTTATTGTTTTTGTGCAATGAAGTGGGAACGTATCTTTCTAAAGAATTCCACTTAATGATCCCAGGTAGCGTCCTCGGGATGATCCTTTTATTCGTCCTTTTATGTACGAAGGTGCTTCCAAGTCGGTCGGTAGCATCAGGAGCTACCTTTATGATGGCCTTTTTACCACTTTTTTTTATCCCTATAACAGTTGGTGTGATGCATGAAGGAAAATTGCTTTCTTTTACAGGTGTAGGCCTAATGATTGCCATTGTTATTTCCTCCTTTCTTGCGGTGGGGGCTACAGGTTGGGTTAGTCACCTGCTTTCGCGTGAAAAAGGAGTGATGAACAATGAGTAGTTTTTTATTTATCGTAGTAACGGTTTTCGTTTATTTGGTCATGAAAGCTTTGTATCAACGTTGGTCCAATCCAGTACTCATTCCGGTCATAACAGCTACAGCAGCCATCATCGCCATCCTTCTTGTGTTTCACATACCGTATCATGACTATATGCAAGGAGGAAAATGGATCCAAAAATTGCTTGGACCCGGTGTGGTGGCTCTTGCTTATCCGTTATATAACTACAGAAGCAAGCTAAAGAAACACGTTGTGTCCATTATTATAGGTGTATTTACTGGAACAATAACTGGCATTCTAACCATTTTGCTTTTTGGTCAGATGCTCGGAGTAGCGCGCCCTCTCCTCATTTCATTGCTACCTAAATCGATTACGACACCGGTTGCTATGGAAGTGGCACGTCTAACGGGGGGCTTGCCAGCGTTAACGTCTGTTTTCGTCATTGTAGCGGGCATATCGGGTGCTGTATTCGCCCCGCTTTGGTTTAAGTGGCTTCGATTGCAAACGCCGCTAGCTCGAGGGCTAGGGATTGGAACATCATCTCATGCAATAGGCACATCTAAAGCAATGGAGTTTGGGGAAGAAACAGCAGCATTCAGTTCTGTAGCGATGGGTTTAAGTTGCATTATTGCTTCACTTATCGTTCCTGTTGTTGTGTTGTTATGCCTTTAACTCTTTTTAGGAGAAAGTAAAGGGAAGATCAACCTAAAAAAATAGAAAAAGAGTACATGGGAATCTTTTACTATATGGTATGTTCTATAGGAAAGCTAATAAATGTGTACGATTTTTTCTCAGTCTGTGTTAAAATAATGTATTCGTAGAGGTTACCGTCTAAAATGTATGAACTATGATTATAAATTTTCCGCATGAGATTGAAGGTGAACGATTTGGAACATCTACTAGGAAATGGCTGGGAAATCAAGCCGGCTGGTGGAGCAACTGGAGAGGCGTATCAAGCTAAATATGAAGATCAAACGCTTTTTTTAAAGCGCAATTCGTCACCTTTTCTTGCGGTCTTGTCGGCGGAAGGCATCGTTCCTAAATTGCTTTGGACAAAACGGCTAGGCAACGGCGATGTAATTACCGCACAAAAGTGGTTGAACGGAAGAGAATTAAAAGCAACAGAAATGAACAGAGAAGAAGTAGGGAAACTACTGCAACGCATTCATACATCAACAGAATTAAAAGCAATGTTGCAACGATTAGGGAAACAGCCGTTAACGCCAGCAAGTATTGCAGATGAATTAGAACGTAAAGCGTTAGAATTGCAACCTGTGCCGCCAGTAATTCTTGAAAGCTTAGCGTATATAAAAGAAGAAATGGCAGCTATTTCTTCTAATCATGAAGTAGTCTGCCATTGTGATGTGAATCATAATAATTGGCTAATGAGTGATCGTGGTGAACTGTTTTTAATTGATTGGGATGGAGCGATGATTGCCGATCCTGCTCTTGATCTTGGTATGCTGCTTTATTGGTACATTGATAAAGACCACTGGGAATCTTGGTTAGCAACGTACGGAGTAGCACTCACGCAAGATTTACAGCGTCGGATGCATTGGTATGTTGTTGCGCAAACGATTATTTCTATTTTTTGGCATCATGAACGCAAACAATTTGCAGAAAAAGAGTACTGGTGTCAATTTTTGAAAAAAATCCAATCGTAAGCATTTATTTCCCGGGTATTAAAGAGACGTTCCATCAATGGTTTGTAACCAGTTTTCGATATGCTCTTTATGATCGGTTATATGCTGAGATAAATTTTGATGAGTTGAACCATCGTGGCTGTATGTTGTAATGTAGGATAAAGCATCTTTTACATCTGAGGAGATGCTTTCTTGCGCTATAAGCTGTGCCGCTAGCCGTTCTAGCTGAGCACATTCTGATGCTGTACCGTTGCAGTCTGTATGATGGTCTTGTAAGATGTCACGCAAAATGGTCATTTGATGTGTATAATCTAAAGGCATCATGATCATCCTTTCTTTTAAAAGTGTGGATACCGTTAGCATATGGAATGCACGTTAAATTATCCGAACGAAGAGCCTGTTACAGGTTCTTTTTTTATGATAAAAAACAGAACGGAAGCTTTTTCTTTTCGACATTTCATGATAAAATGTCGAAGGAATTATGAGGAGCTTGTAATGAGAGAGGAAGAGGAAAAATGCGTCAGCGTTTTAAACCGTGGGCAAAAGAAAAGTTGGCAGAACATGCACAGATTGCAGTAGCCGACCCAGCTGCTCTTAAAGGAAAATGGCATGAGTTTTTTGGGAATCATCATCCCATTCATATAGAAGTAGGAACTGGCAAAGGGCAGTTTATTACAGGAATGGGCACGGTCAATCAAGATGTAAATTACATTGGTATGGAAATTTACGATAGCATTATCGTTACCGCGCTTGATCGTATTATCGAAGCAGAGCTACCTAACGTAAAGATCATTCGTGAAAATGCACAAAAATTAACTGAGTTTTTTGAAGAAGGAGAAGTGGATCGTGTTTATTTAAATTTTTCTGATCCATGGCCAAAGAAAAAGCATGAAAAAAGAAGACTAACACATGAATCCTTTCTTTCCATTTTCGAGCATATTCTTGTGGATGAAGGTGAAATTCACTTTAAAACCGATAATCAAGGGTTATTTGAATATTCATTGCACAGCATGTCCAAATACGGTATGACATTAAATCAAGTATGGTTAGATCTTCATGCGAGTGATTATGAAGGCAATATTATGACCGAGTACGAAGAGAAATTTTCTGCTAAAGGCTTTCGAATTTATCGAACAGAAGCACAATTTAAAAAACGTTAATTTCTTATTAAAAAAGTTTGCTTGTACTGTAAGCAAGCTTTTTTTTGTTTTCTAACAAGAGACAAATTATGCTAAACTTAAAAGGAAAATGAGAAAGGAGCCTGTGATAATGGATCAGTGGAAAAAAGGGAAGTTAACCTTTACATGGTTAAACGGCGGCGTTACGCACATGGATGGTGGCGCGATGTTTGGTGTTGTTCCAAAGCCCCTCTGGAGTAAAAAATATGCAGTCAATGAGCTGAACCAAATTGAATTGCGTACAGAACCGATTTTAATTCAAGGCTTAGGCAAAAATATTTTGATTGATGCAGGAATCGGTTTTGGAAAATTGACTGACAAGCAAAAACGAAATTATGGCGTAAATGAAGAATCGTCTATTCTTTCTAGCTTAGAGGAGTGTCATTTAACGCCTGCTGACATTGATTTAGTATTAATGACACATTTGCATTTTGATCATGCGAGTGGTTTGACAGCAAAGAAACAAGATACGTTTGTTTCTGTTTTTGAAAACGCTACCATTTATGTATCAGAAGTAGAATGGAAGGAAATGCAGCATCCAAATATTCGCTCGAAAAATACATATTGGGAAGAAAACTGGCAACCCATTGCCCATCAAGTAACAACGTTTCAAGAGAAAATAAGTCCACTGGAAGGAATTACGATGATTCATACCGGTGGACATAGCGATGGCCACTGCATTATTGAAATTGAAGAAGCGGGTGAGAAGCTGTATCACCTAGGTGACATTATGCCAACGCATGCTCACAAAAATCCATTATGGGTACTAGCATACGATGATTATCCGATGACGAGTATTGCTGCTAAAGAACAGTGGATTAAACCTCATACGTGGTACGTTTTTTATCATGATAGCGTCTATCGGGCTGTGAAATGGGATGAAGACTATCAAATCATTGATCATGTACGCCGAACACGAAATGTCACATAACAGACACAATATTTCCAAGAACAAGTGGGTATGAGTGAAAGAGAAATATGTTATGATGAAGGCAAGATGGAAGTCATTGTAAAGCAAGGAGGATTAGGATGAAAAAGAAACTAGTAGCGATTTTATCTGCTATGATGGTCATTTTGTCATTCGCTCCGTTTGCTTTTGCTGCCGATGGGGATCAAGCAATGAAGGCGGCGATGGAAAAGGGGTTAAAGGACAAGTATTATGATTTGAAAAGTGGAAGCCTTTCAATTGAAAGTGCTAAAACCTTTAGTAACGAAGATGCGAAGCTTGAGACAGACAGCGTTGTTGCAATGGTTGTAAGCTATCAAACCGTGCGGGATGGCATTTTCTATACAGATCATAAGGAGCTAGGCTTTTATGATCCGAAAGGAAATAAAATGCTAGCTGAGCAACAAGTTGCAAAAGCAAATCCAGCGTTGCTGCAATACAAGAAGGCGCATGAAGGAGAACTTGGTTCTACGATGCACTATACGGCGATTCTTCTTTTATTAGCACTCGTACTACTTATTCCCCTTTATTTACTAGGCATTTGGGAAAAAGGTCAATATTTAACGACAAAGTTTAAAATTAAAAATAACGTGTATAACCATACGAAAATGTATCAGTAACAAAGAAAAGGGACGCATCAGTTGATGCGTCCCTTTGTGTTGGTTTTAGGCATGTTCAGAAATATCAAGAATGGCACCTGATTCTGCATCTACCATGAAATCATATTGCGTAATAACAGCATTTTCAGCGCTTGATAATCCACCTTTATATACTTTAAATGGAATGCCAAAGCGTTTCACTTCTTCAGGGTGGACCCCGATCCATGAACCTGTAACTTTAAATTCGTCCTTTGCTTGGTTTTTTACAAGCTTAAGTGCTTTCTCAGGCGTCATATGCTTAGGAACTTGCTTTGCTGCAAGATAGCCTGCCGCGAAGCCTGCAACACCGGCAAGAATCAGTTTACTTGCTTTCATATTTTGCATCTCCTTTTTTGTCCTGTAGACGGGTTCTTCTACAGTATAACAAAAAGGTACTTCAAATTTCCCGTATTTATGTGCTATGCTAGGTGAGGAAAAGATCATGAGGGTTCGAAATTCCCACCCCTCGCTAAAAAAAACTAGGGAGCGTGAACATACGTGGGATGATGTCACCTCTCTTTTTGCTGCAAAAAAAAGAGAGCTTTTTTGTGTTTACGTTCTGACTAAAAGGATGAGAAGATGGAATTTACTATACCGAAAAAAGTACAAACGCTAGGGCAAGATATCGAGCAACATCAGTTAAAATATCATCATAAACGTGTAGCGGTAACGAAAGAGTTTACTTTTGATGCCGCGCATCACCTTCACTGCTATGAAGGAAAATGCAAAAGTCTACACGGTCATACGTATAAGCTCATTGTTACCGTTAGCGGGTTTGTAGATGAGATTGGTATTTCAATGGATTTTGGAGATTTAAAACGCATTTACAAAGAAACGATTGATGCAAAACTTGATCATCGTTACTTAAATGACGTTCTCCCTCTCATGAACACGACAGCAGAAAATATGATTGTTTGGATTTGGGAGCAATTTGATGACAAACTAGCCTGTTATGGATGGAAAGATAAAGCCTTTCGAATCGAAGAAATGGTGCTTTATGAAACGCCCACAAGCTATGCCACAATGAAAAGGGAGTGGATGGAAGATGACCGCTCGCTTTAATCTCCCAGAACCTGAGCGCTATATGCAATGGGAAGTGCCAATGGTTGAAATTTTTGAAACCATTGAAGGAGAAGGAACAGGAGCGGGGTTTCCGACCGTTTTTGTTCGCGTATTTCATTGTAATCTTCGCTGTACATGGTGCGATACGCCCTATAGCTATGCACCTGCTAAACCTGAATTTCACGCGACCATTGCTGAAATTATTGAGACTATTCAACAGTTTTCCTCTAAACGCATTTGCTTTACAGGAGGGGAGCCTTTAATTCATAGAGAAAAATCAGCGGCTTTATTAAAAGCGATGGCTGATCTCGAACATATTGAAGATATTCATATTGAAACGAACGGTGCCATTGCGCTGGCCCCATTTGAGCAACTGCGAAATGAAGATGAGATGATCAAACAAAAAGCGCGGTTTGTCATGGATTATAAACTGCCAGCATCTGGTGAGATGAATCGTATGATTACAGATAACTTTCTTTCGTTGCGCGCACAAGATGAGATTAAATTTGTGATTGGCAGTGATGAGGACTTCAAGCTTGCTTGTGAAGTCGTTGATTGTCACCACGAGGCAGGTCAAGTGTTATTCAGTCCAGTATGGGAAACGATGCCACCAGCAACGCTTGTGGAAAAAGTATTAGCTGAAAAACGAGCCGACATTCGTGTCAATATTCAATTGCATAAAATCATTTGGGATCCAAATAAGAGAGGGGTATAACGATGAAAAAAGCTGTCATCGTATTAAGTGGTGGATTAGATAGTACAACGTGTATGGGAATTGCTGCGGAACAAGGCTATGCGCTTTATCCATTAACGTTTCATTATGGTCAAAAACATAATCGCGAAGTGGAGCAAGCGAAGAAAGTGGCTGCTCACTATCAGGTAAGCGAGCATCGTATTGTCGACATTGCTTTTTTGAATCAAATCGGAGGCAGTGCGTTAACGGATTCTTCGATTGCTGTTCCAAGCGAGCAAGACGACAAAGAGGAGATTCCTGCAACGTACGTTCCGGCTCGCAATATGATTTTCTTATCGCTTGCAAGTGCGTATGCTGAAGTTATTGGCGCACAAGCGGTGTTTATCGGTGTGTCCGCCGTTGATTATAGCGGCTACCCAGATTGTCGCCCTGAATTTATTCAAAGCATGGATGAAACCATCAATTTAGCAACAAAAGCTGGCACAACAGGAGAGCGTATTTCCATTGTTGCTCCGCTTATGCATTTAACAAAAAAAGAAACGATTGAAGAAGGATTAGCACTAGGCGTACCCTATGAACTGACGACCTCTTGCTACAATGGCGAAGAAGAAGCATGTGGGACGTGTGACAGCTGTTTACTGCGCTTAAAAGGCTTTGAAGAGGCGGGTGGGCGCGATCCCATTGCTTACGCAAGCCGTTAAGACAGGTAAGATCATCTAGATTGTTCGTTGGCATTCTTTCACTGCCAGCGTTACAATATGGATGTACATACGCAAAGTCAGTGAGAGGAGTAAGCATATTGAATAAAGAAACGTTACAGTTATTTAAAACGCTAACCGAGCTTCCTGGTGCACCTGGATTTGAACATGAGGTTCGTAAATTTGTAAAAAAAGAAATTCAACCTTATTCAGATGAAATCATTACGGACCGCCTCGGTAGCGTGTTCGGCGTAAAGCACGGAGAAGGTCCAAAGATTATGGTAGCCGGTCATATGGACGAAGTAGGCTTTATGGTATCGAAAATTACAGCAACAGGCTTGCTACACTTTGAAACATTAGGTGGTTGGTGGAGTCAAGTCTTACTCGCCCAACGGGTTCAAGTCATTACAGACAAAGGACCAGTAACAGGTGTGATTGGTTCGATTCCGCCACATTTGCTTCAAGACAGTCAAAAGGCAAAGCCGATGGATCTTAAAAATATGTATATTGATATTGGTGCTGATGACCGTGAGGATGCTTTAGCCATTGGCATTCGACCGGGACAGCAAATTGTACCGATTTGTCCGTTTACGCCATTAGCTAATCCTAAGAAGATCTTAGCAAAAGCATGGGATAATCGTTATGGCGTGGGCTTGGCCATTGAATTGCTAAAAGAATTAAAAGATACGAAGCTTTCAAGTACCCTTTATGCAGGTGCTACTGTTCAAGAAGAAGTGGGTTTACGTGGTGCGAAAACAGCAGCCAATATGATTGCGCCTGATATTTTTTATGCATTAGATGCAAGTCCTGCCAATGATATGACAGGGAATCCTAATGAATTCGGTCATCTCGGTAAAGGGACGTTGTTGCGCATATTGGACCGTACGATGGTAACGCATAAAGGATTACGAGAGTTTATTTTAGATACAGCCGAAACTCATCGTATTCCGTATCAATATTTCATTTCTCCAGGTGGAACAGATGCTGGAAGTGTTCATTTAACAGGAAACGGTGTACCTTCCGCTGTCATTGGTATTTGCTCACGTTACATTCATACGCATGGATCGATTATTCACATTGATGACTATGCTGCGGCTAAAGAGTTGCTTGTGAAACTTGTTAAAACGACCGATGCTTCTACGCTAGCATCCATTTTAGAGGACTAACATGAAGATTGTCGTTGGTTCTAGCAATCCGGCGAAAATCCGCGCTGTAGAACAGTGTATGCCGTACCCTGTTACAGGTGTAGAGGTAGCATCAGGCGTTGCAGCTCAGCCATTTTCAGACGAAGAAACGAAACAAGGTGCAGAAAATCGTGCAAAGGCGGCGGTTACGCAAGGCGCTGAAATCGGCATTGGTCTTGAAGGTGGCGTTGTCGAGATGCAAGATGGATTGTATTTATGTAACTGGGGAGCTCTTGCAACAAAAGAAGGAGCTGTGTTCGTGGCAAGTGGTGCGAAACTGCCGTTACCAAAAGAGGTAGCGGCTGCCCTTTTTAACGGAGAAGAGCTTGGTCCAGTGATGGATCGCTTCACTAAAGCGCAAGGCATTTCAAAAAAAGAGGGTGCGATTGGTGTGTTCACCAATGGAGTCATCCATCGTGATGAAATGTTTACACATATCGTAAAAATGTTATGGGGACAATTTCTATATCACGCAAAATAAGCAAAAAAACCGGAGCGAGTGCTCCGGTTTTTTGCGATTATTCATAGGTGTTCACTTCGTTTCGTAAAACGGTTGCGAGAGATTGGAGATTATGAGCCGCTTCATTCATGTGTTGAACATCGTTTTTTTGCTTTTGACTTGAAGCATTGACTTGTTCACTACTTGCCGCTGATTGCTGGGCAATGGCGCTTACTTCAAGCAAGTTATGAGCGAGTGTATGATTGGCTTGCTGCGCATTGTTCATCGCTTGCTGAACGATTTGATTGCGTTCATGAATGGACGATATGCAGTTTGAAACCGTTTGAAAAACAAGCTCAGTCATTTCTACCGAATGGTTTTGATCGATGCTCTGTTTTTCAAACTGAACCGTTTCCGTTGTAAGTTCCTTCATTTGTGTACTAATGGAGGCAATTAATTTTTGAATGCGCTTCGCTTCGTTTTTAGAGCGCTCAGCTAGCTTTCGGACTTCGCTTGCAACAACTGAGAATCCGCGGCCTGCTTCTCCTGCACGTGCGGATTCAATGGCGGCGTTTAAGGCGAGAAGATCGGTGCTTCGCGCGATTTCTTGTATGGAATGAACGATGCTATGTATTTCATTCGTGCGCTCACTAATATGATTAATTTGTCCAATAAGCGCTACAGAAAGCGATGTAAAGCGCTCTGAATGCTCTTTTAAATAGGTGACCGTATGAAGGCCTGCTTGGCCCGCATCTTGTGCCTCTACTGATTCATGGGCCATACGTTGAGAGGCTTCTGTAGCATGATCAATGGCGGCGGTCATCTCTTCTAGAAGGCGTGTGCTCTCTTGAAGATGTAGGGCTTGTGTTTGCGCTCCGTGCGCAACATCTTGCATCGCAACAGCTGTATCTTCCGTTTGTGCAGCCGTTTGTTCAGAAAAGCTAAGTAGGTCGTAAGAAGAGCTGCTAAGTTGTTCAGAGGCAAGTGATACTTCACGAATGCTATGCTCCATCTTTTCAGCCATCGTATTAAATGCAAAGGCTAGCTCACTCATCTCATCGTTGCCAATCGGTAGGACGCGATGTTGTAGCGAGCCGCTGCCGATTTTTATCGCTCCTTCTTTTAACGAAGAAATCGAACGACGAATGGAACGAAGCATGTAAAAGCCGACCGTAATGGCAGCCGAAGTGGCGACTAGGAAAATAATAATCATTAAATAACGTAACAGCGTGTTCATGTGCTCTTGCTTTTCGTTTTGCTCTTGTTGTTGCTGTTTGCTTTTTCCTTCGATTTTTTTTATCGCTTCATGGATCGAAGTAGAAGCGTTCTCGAAGTTCTCTACCATTTGTTCAATTTGCTGATTCGTATCATAAATCGATCCGACATAAGAATCGTAGGAAAAAAGGGCGCTTTCTAGGTCGTATTTTTCTTTAGCGGTTTTCACGGACTGACGCAAATCTTTCAAGAGCGCTTTACTGTACTGTAATAATTGTTTTTTTGTATCGTCATTTGGATCTAAATAAAAGGAATATTCACTCCGAGTCATGCGCAAAAACCGAAGATAATCTTGTTCATTGGAGCGCTTTGCTAGTTGTTTTTCAATTGTAGTAGAGACGCTCATCATCTTTCGTTGTAAGTAATCAATTTGGGTAGCCATGTTGCTCGTCGTAGCAAAACGATCGCCATAGTCTTTAATATTTTCAGCGATTTTTTTATAATATGTAGCCGTTGTTGCCTCACTTTTCTTTGCCACCTGTTCGACATCGTTAAGCAGCTTGCTTGTTTTAGCAGAAATGTCCTCCCCTTCCTTAGCAGAAGGTGAACGTAAATATTTTTGCTCACCTGCTCGAATGACGGCAAAACGGTTATCAAAGTCCTTCATTACTTCGTTCGATTGTTGCAAGTGTGCGGTTTCTTTTTGTACGGAAATGCTAGACCAACTATAGTAAGCTGAAAAAAGCATCATTAGTAATAATGAACTCACGCTTACGATCATGAGCATTTTAATTTTTTGTTTAATTGTCATGAACAAAAGCCCCCTTTACTACTATTATCGGATTCTTGGGTATAATGTTGATGAAGAAGCGCAGATGACTGGATTGTTCAGATAAAGTTTGTTATTTTGTAAGAAAGAATGTGAACTTAGGAGAGATGTTACGATGAAAATGATTCAAAGTCATGAAGAATTTAAGACGGCAATTAGCACGGGAACGTCGGTTGTTGTATTCTCAGCCGATTGGTGTCCAGATTGTGTAGTTATTAAACCTATTTTGCCAGAAATAGAAGAAGCATTTACTCAGTATCAATTTCTATATGTAGATCGCGATCAGCATATTGAGCTATGTCAAGAGCTAGACATTTTTGGCATTCCAAGCTTTGTTGTTTTTCATAACGGCGAAGAAATAGATCGCTATGTTGATAAACAACGTAAAACAAAAGAACAAATTACAGCTTTTCTAAATAATTTATCGTTTAACGCCTAGAACGCTAGAAAATATGATAAAATGTACTATAGTTTGTAACTATAAAGCGAATAAAGAAAGGGCGTTACAAGAGTTATGGCAAAAGTAGAAGTTAACCATCAGAAGTATGAAGGTATTCGATTTGATATAGAAGATGAAAGTGTTATTCTTGTAGATATTCTTGAAACAATTCCATATGAATATGTAGGAAAAGATACACTTGTTACGATTCCAACGACAGAATTTACATCTGTTTGTCCATGGTCAGGATTGCCAGACTTCGCGGACATTATTATTAGCTATATTCCAAGTGAAGAGCTAGTTGAAATGAAGTCGCTAAAGTATTACTTAACGTCTTACCGCAACGTTGGAATTTATCAAGAGCATGCAACGAATCGTATGTTAGACGATCTTGTTCAGCTACTTAAGCCAAAACATATGAAAATTACCGCTACATGGAATGCACGCGGTGGTCTTGGAACAGAAGTAGTAGCCGAATACAATCGAGACTAATCTGCGCCTTAAACCTCCGCTTTAGGAGGTTTTTTTCATATCTAGAAAGAAGAGGAGGGAACGATCGTGACATCACTAAAATTAAAGAAACAACTAGAAGCGAGATTGCAACGTCCGCAATGGACGACGGCCTATGATCGGGAAACAGAAGAGTTTCGTGTCGAGGATGTGACAACGAAAAAGGGGATTACCTTATCGTTAGCAGGCTTGTCTGCGCAATGGGATCAAAAGAAAGAAGCGCTTATTGATGAGCTTGTCTATCATGTAGAGGAAGCGCTCACTGCGGCGACGAAAACCGTTACGAGCGCTATCGAAAAAGTAATTTTTCCCGTCATTCGTTCGACGTCATTTCCAAAAGAAACACCTGAACATGAACCGCTCATTTATGATGAGCATACAGCGGAGACGGCGATTTATTATGCTGTTGATCTCGGTAAAACGTATCGTTTGTTAACAGAAAAACTCATGCAGGAATACGGTTTAAAAAGAGAACAAGTGAAGGAAATTGCGCTGTTTAACGCCCGTTCGTTAACGACTTCTCTTAAAAAGGATGAGGTAGCTGGAAATATCTTTTATTTTCTAAATCATAACGACGGTTACGATGCAAGTCGCATTTTAAATACGGTTTGGTTAGATGAAATGGCAAAGCAAATGCAAGGAACGATGGTAGTTGCTGTTCCTCATCAAGATGTGCTTATTTTGGCTGATATTCGTAACAATCAAGGATATGATATTGTAGCACAAATGGCGATGCAATTTTTCATGAATGGTCGCGTACCGGTTACGGCACTACCATTTATTTATGAAAATAGTACGTTGGATCCGATTTTCATTCTTGCAAAAAACAAGCCAGTAGAAGAATAGAGAAACAACAGGGCTCGCGTCCGTCATAAAAGACGAAGCGAGCCCGAACTTTTATGATGCAACCTTTTTGTTGATGATCTAAAAAATTGAGAAGAAAACAGCGATCCGCTAGACGATAGGCTAGTGGTTTTTATCTTTTTTTCATTTGTTGGAATTTATTCTTAAATAAAAGCCAAACTTCCGCTACAATAATAGTAATAAAACAATTGGGAAAAGAAGGTGATGCTATGAGTTGGCTAAAGAAATTAATGAACTTAATGTTTGTCGAAGAACCTTCCGAAGATGAAGAAGAAGTACATACGCCGAGAAAAGAAACGGAAAAATCACAAACAAAACGTAGCGTTGGTCGGTTTCAGAGTAGCCAGCATAGTGCATCAGCAAAAATGGTGAGTCGCTATCCGGAAGGGAATTTTCGTTTTCCCCTCATTGGCGATGATGAGCATATTGGACACGAAAGTGAACGGCGTTCAACGGCTTCTCAAGAGCGAGCGTTGACGGTGGAAAATGAAACGATAAGCAAACCGGAACCGAAAGTAGAAAAACGACCGTTTCAGCCGTCACAAATTCCATCGCCGGTGTACGGGTTCTCTAAGCGTCAAGAACTCCGTTCACAGCAAGAGACGCCTATGCCTCATGAGAATAGACAAACGCAGCCTGTACAAGATTCTTCAACGCGTTCATTGTACGAAAGTCGTCCGAAAAGTCACTTTAAACCGTCCGAAGTCCCATCCCCTATTTATGGCTATCGTGATCGCTCGCCCGATACCATTTTAAATCCAGGGTTGTGGAAAGCATCTGAACTGCAAAAAAAAGCACCGATGCCGCCAGTAGCAGAACCAACCGTTTTGCTACCGAACGACGAAACAAGATCGGCTCCGCTACTAGAACTAACAGATACAGAGCAGCAAGAGTCATTAGTGCTCCCCGACGTGTCGAGTGACGATGTCATCATTGCGCGTGAAGTCCCACAATCTCTTGAAGAAGAGCAAGATCGGCCGAAACTGATGCTCATTGAACATGAAGAAGAGGACGTTGTCAGCGTAGATCCACCTAGTGTACAAGCACCCGAAACCGTTGCCGAACGCGTGACTGAAGTACCGCCGTTAGAAGAACCACCAGCACCAAAACTACAACAACAACAGCCTAAGCGTGGCGGGACTTATGTACCATTTAATGTGTTAATGTTAAAAAACGATCGGAAACGAGAGAGTAAGAAACAAGGTGTTGTCACAGAAATGCGTTCGCCCGAACCCGAACCTGTAACGGAAGCACCGCCCGTTATCAACGCACCTGTGACAGAGTCACGTGCACCCTTAACGACACCAGAATCTTCATGGGATGACCCGTCGTTTCCAACACTAAGCTTTTTACATGCTCCACCGATTGAAACAGAAGATGATAGTGTGTGGATGGAAGAACAACGAGATTTATTGCAAATGACGTTAGATAACTTTAACGTGAATGCTGAAGTTGTGAATATGACGAAGGGACCTTCTGTAACTCGCTTAGAAGTGCATCCGGCTCCAGGCGTTAAAGTCAATAAAATCACGAACTTAAGCGATGATATTAAATTAAGTTTGTCTGCAAAAGACATTCGTATTGAAGCGCCAATCCCAGGTAAAAATACGATTGGGATTGAAGTGCCTAATCGCTTCAGTCAGGCCGTTTATTTACGAGAAATACTCGAAAGTCCCGAATTTCAACAGAGTGATTCACCACTAACGGTAGCGCTTGGACTTGATCTTTCTGGTCAGCCCGTCGTGACCGATTTGCAGAAAATGCCGCACGGACTGATTGCTGGAGCAACTGGATCAGGGAAAAGTGTTTGCATTAACTCCATTCTCGTTTCACTTATGTATAAAGCGTCTCCCGAAGAGGTGCGATTATTGCTTGTTGATCCAAAAATGGTAGAGCTTGCACCGTACAATCAAATTCCTCATCTCGTTACACCGGTGATCACAGATCCGAAAGAAGCGACTAGCGCGTTAAAGTGGACCGTTGAAGAGATGGAACGGCGTTATGAGCGCTTTGCTGCGACAGCTGTTCGCGATATTAAACGCTACAATCAGAAGATGAAAGAAGAAAGACATGACGACCAAAAAATGCCCTATATCGTCGTTGTCATTGATGAACTCGCTGATTTAATGATGGTTTCTCCTGGCGATGTTGAGGAAGCCATTTGTCGTATAGCTCAAAAAGCGCGGGCGTGTGGCATTCATTTATTGCTTGCTACTCAGCGTCCATCTGTGGATGTCATTACAGGCTTAATTAAAGCCAATATTCCAACCCGCGCAGCGTTTGCCGTCTCTTCGGCGGTAGATTCACGCACCATTCTTGATATGAGCGGAGCGGAACGATTGCTTGGTCGAGGCGATATGCTCTTTATGGAAAATGGCTCTAGTAAAGCGGTACGCATTCAAGGGAATTTCGTATCAGATGAGGAGATTGAACGCGTAACGACTTTTGTAAAAGAACAATATCCAACAAGCTATTTGTTTACAAAAGAAGAGCTATCCTACTCTAGTCAGGCATTTGATCCAGAAGATGATTTATTTGAAGAAGCATGTTACTACGTATTGGACGTTGGTGCGGCTTCATCCTCTAGCATTCAGCGCCGCTTTCGGGTTGGATTTAATCGCGCCGCCCGTCTCGTTGAAATGATGGAGGCATGTGGGCTCGTATCAGAAGCGATGGGAAGCAAGCCGCGAAGCGTACTACTAACAGCAGAAGAATTTGAAAACAAAATGTATCATGAACAAGAAGCCTAATAGCTAGGAAAAGAAGACGAGACGATGCACGGTGGTAGCTCTCGTCTTTTTTTTGTTCGTGATGAACGGGTTTTCATCGGAAAAACAGCGTTATTTTCTTGTTTTCTGAAGAGGAGTTCTATATTATAAGGTAGGATAAGTGGATTCCACTTATAAAAGGTTTACATTTCTTTTAGGGGATGACGAGGAGTACAGGTATGAAAGAAATTGAATTGAAGCTACAAGGAAAAATAAAACGTCTTACTAATAAAACATTTAAATTTGATGAACGCGTAGGAGACGGTTGGTTTTCTGCTGTCTATTTTTTGAAAACGTGTGAAATTGTGAATCGTTATCAGGAAGATAATTCAGTAACAATGCAGTTTTTTCAAAAAAAAGATGCGGTATTATGCGGTACAGATGAAGCGATTGCGCTCATCCATACGTTTGCAAAAAATCCGCATGAATTAGAAATTTATTCATTAAAAGATGGTGACCGCATCGCTCCATTTGAAACGGTTCTGACGATTACCGGTCCATATCAAAACTTTGGCTTTTTAGAAGGAATGATTGATGGCATTCTAGCGCGCCGCACGTCCGTAGCGACGAACGTCTATAATGTTGTAAAGGCAGCTAGTATTTCTGGTGTACAAAAGCCGGTTATTTTCATGGGAGACCGCGATGATCACTTTGCCCAACAAGCAGGAGACGGCTACGCGGCTTACATGGGTGGATCGACAGCACAAGCGACGCATGCGATGAGTGAATGGTGGGGAAAAGAAGGAATGGGTACGATGCCACATGCTCTTCTTCAACTGTTCGGCGGGGATATTGTTGCTGCAACGAAAGCCTATCAAGAAACCTATCCAAACGATGAACTCATTGCGCTTGTTGATTACAATAATGATGTGATTACGGATGCCCTTAAAGTAGCGCAAGCTTTTGGCGCTGATTTAAAAGGTGTGCGCATCGATACGTCACGCACGATGGTCGATCAATACTTTTTCCGCAATCATGAGGAGTTAGGAAGCTTTGATCCACGCGGCGTTAATCCAGAGCTTGTGTTTGCGCTACGCAAGGCGTTAGATCAAGATGGTTACCAACACGTTAAGATTGTCGTAAGTGGTGGTTTTACAGAAGAGAGAATTACGCAATTCGAGCGCAATGGTGTACCTGTTGATATGTATGGCGTTGGCAGTAATTTGTTGAAAATTACGACAAGCTTTACTGGCGATAATGTGCGCATGCATGGCAAACATCAAGCGAAAGCAGGTCGTTATTACCGTCACAATCCTCGTTTAGAAAGAGTAGAAGAAGAAGTGACGATGGATGCTTAAGGCGCTTGAAAGGAAAGCATAGAGAACACGTTGTTTTTTTGCTATAATGGAAAGATGGAATACGAGATCTGCTGAAATGATCATAATTGTTTCAGCGGGCATATACTGACAGAAAATTGGCCTTGGAAAAATGGATCGTCCTCACTGGACAATTCACTAAAGGGTTTCGATTGTGGAGGTCTTACTATGACACATTATCACTTTGTGGGAATTAAGGGGACTGGGATGAGCGCACTCGCGCAAATACTTCATGATATGAAGTATGATGTTCAAGGTTCAGATTATGAGAAATATTTCTTTACGCAACTAGCGCTTGAACAACGAAACATTACCATTCTCCCATTTGACAAAAACAATATTAAAGAAGGACAAACGATTATTGCCGGTAATGCTTTTAGCGATGATCACGAGGAAATTGTTGCTGCGCGCGAACTAGGACTGCCTCTGTATCGTTATCATCATTTTCTCGGAGACTTCGTTAAAAAATATACAGGCATTGCTGTCACGGGTTCACATGGAAAAACCTCAACGACAGGGCTGCTTGCTCACGTTTTAGGAAGTGCTGAACCTACGAGTTATTTAATTGGCGATGGCACTGGAAAAGGTGTTCCTGATAGCAAATATTTTGTCTTTGAATCATGCGAATATCGTCGTCATTTTCTTTCGTATGAGCCGGCTTATGCTGTTATTACGAATATTGATTTCGATCATCCAGATTACTTTAAAGATTTAGATGATGTGATTTCGGCATTTGAAGAAATGGCAGCAAAAGTAAAAAAAGGCATTATTGCTTGTGGAGATGATCCGCACTTGCAAACGTTTAAGACAGATGTTCCTGTGACGCGTTATGGCTTTGGCGATCATAATGATGTTCAAGCGCGTAATGTCAATCGTCATGAACACGGAACGACGTTTGATGTGTATATGAATAACGAGTTTCATCATACATTTACAATCACAACGTACGGTACGCATAACATATTAAATGCGTTGTCTGTTATTGCTATTTGTCATTTTGAAAATGTCGCACCGACAATTGTAGAAGCGCATTTAAAGACATTTGGTGGCGTGAAACGACGCTATTCAGAAAAACCATTTGGCAGTCAAGTACTTATTGATGATTACGCCCATCATCCAACTGAAATTTCGGCGACGATCGAGGCTACGCAGTATAAATATAAAGAGCGCGAAGTAGTAGCGATTTTCCAACCGCATACGTTTACGCGCACGAAAACATTCTTACATGAGTTTGGCGAAAGCTTAAAAAAGGCAGATGCTGTTTACTTATGTGATATTTTTGGCTCTGCTCGCGAAAATGCAGGCACGCTAACGATTAAAGATTTACAAGATCAAATTCCAAACGCCCAGCTTTTAAAAGAAGAGGATGTTCAGGTGCTAACAAAGCATAAAGACGCCATTCTACTCTTTATGGGTGCAGGCGATATTCAAAAGTTTCAAAAGTCTTACGAGCAACATGTGGAAGACGCTGATTCTAAAATAGGGTAAAAAAAACGTCGGTGTATACACCGACGTTTTTTTCATATTATTTAAGATTTTCGGGATTAAGCATTTCAAGCTCTGGCAATACGAAACGGCCATCTTTGCGAATGAGCACGTCGTCAAAGTAGATTTCACCGCCGCCATAATCAGGGCGTTGAATCATGACCATATCCCAGTGAATATCGGAAACGTTGCCGTTATTTGCTTCTTCATACGCCATTCCTGGTGTGAAGTGGAAGCTGCCATCGATTTTTTCGTCAAATAAAATATCTTTCATTGGATGTTGAATGAATGGGTTCACACCAATAGCAAATTCACCAATGTAACGTGCGCCTTCATCTGTATCGAAAATTTTGTTAATGCGTTCAGCATCATTGGCAGTCGCATTGACAATTTTTCCGTTTTCAAACGTAAGCGATACGTTTTCAAATGTAAAGCCTTGGTATGGAGACGGTGTATTGTAAGAAATCGTTCCGTTCACGGAATCACGAACAGGAGCGGTAAATACTTCTCCGTCTGGAATGTTATTTGCGCCCGCGCAACGAACAGCAGGAATGTCTTTAATAGAGAATGTTAAGTCAGTTCCCGGTCCTTTCAGTTGGACTTTATCCGTTTTGTTCATTAAGTCTTCAAGTGATTTCATCGCTTCATCCATCTTGCCATAATCAAGGTTACATACTTGGAAGTAGAAGTCCTCAAATGCTTCTGTGCTCATGCTCGCTAGTTGCGCCATCGCTGCATTTGGGTAACGAAGAACGACCCATTTTGTTTTCTTAATGCGAATTTCACGGTGCATCGCTTGAATTGTTTTTTCATAAAGAGCCATTTGCTCAGAAGGGACATCAGATAGCTCGCTAATATTGTCTCCAGAACGAAGACCGATATAAGCATCCATTTGCGACATAAGATCCCCTTCATGCTTTGCCATCATTTCCATTTGCTCTTGAGATGCGCTCATATACTGTTCACGCATGACGGAGTGATCTTTCAAAAGAACGAATGGATGACCACCTGCAGCGTATGCTTCTTTAACAAGTGCGTTGACTAGCTCTTTTTGAAAGCCGAAGTTTTCAATTAGAACTTTTTCACCTTTTTGCAAGTTCACAGAATATGTAATGAGATTTTTCGCAAGCGTTTCAATACGTGGATCTTTCATGAATAGTTCCCCCTTATAAAATAAATGCCGTACTCTTATAGTTTAACGCAATTAAAACGATTTGTAATCTTGTAACTGCTTAGGTGATGCAGGATTTCGTAAAAAGTTATAGAATAGTAGGATACATGTTTTAGTTTTACGGGGATAGGGTATTTTTTTAACTAATTACTCAGGAGGTGTCGTAGGAACATGAACATTATTATCCCAGTGAGTGTAGCCGTAGTTGCCCTCGCATTTGCTGTACTCGTGTATTTCTTATCGCGCACATTAAAATCATTGCAGTTAACACTGGATAATGTGGCTAAGACATTAGACGGACTTGAAACGCAAATGACAGGTATTACGAAAGAAACAGCAGAGCTTCTTCACAAAACGAACCGATTGGCAGATGATGTTCAATCGAAAGCCGATTCTCTAAATACGGTATTTACAGCGGTACAAGAAGTAGGAACGTCCATCCGCACTGTCAATCAGTCCGTTCGTAAAGTAACGGATAAGATCTCTGCAGGGGCGGATCATCAATCTGAAAATATTACCCAAGCCGTACAATGGGGAAATGCTGCCATGCAATTGTGGGAAAAGTGGAAAATGCGCAAAGCTACACATGAACTAGAAAAAGAGCGACACTACGAATAGGGGGAGTTAAAATGAGCGAGAATAATAACAACAATAATAATGCAGGCATTAATAGCAAAGATTTTTTAATTGGAGCGTTGATCGGTGGGTTTGTTGGTGCAGCTTCTGCACTGCTACTAGCACCGAAAAGCGGTAAAGAATTAAGAAGCGATATTAATGAACAAGCGTCAACGGTTATGGATAAAGGTAGCGAGTGGACGAGCATTGCTAAGGATAAATCGTCTACGATTGCTAAAGCTGTGACAGAGCAATCCACGCAAGTAGCGGGCAAAGTAAAAGAGCTTTCGCAAAGCCTTCGTCGTGATATTGATAATTGGCGCAATAAAGGAGCAGAAGTTCTTGATGAAAGCGCATCTGCTATGAGTGAAATGGCTACTGAAATGAAATCAGAAGAGGAACTTGTGAAGCAAAAATAATAGACTTCAGAGTACCGAACGGAGAAGGACCAATGTCCTGCTCCGTTTTTTCGAAAGATAAGGAGAGAATACGATGTCGTTAGAAAAAATTAATGATATGCCTGCGTTGCAAAAAGGGCTAGAAAACAGTGGGAAAGTGTTGCTTATGAAAAATAGCACGACGTGTCCAATTAGCCACAATGCTTTTTCAGAGTATCAGAAATTTGCACAAGATCAAGAAGCGGTGCTGTATTATTTAAATGTTCAAGAAGCTCGGCCGTTATCAAATGAGATTGCCGAAATGTACGGTGTGAAACATGAATCACCACAAGTATTGCTTTTTGAACAAGGGCACGTTACATGGACGACTTCTCATTGGTCCATTACATACGGTGCACTGCAAGAACAATTCAATAAGTAAATTATGATAACTCTTCAGTATGACTGGAGAGTTATTTTCATGAAAAAAGTGTGAATGGTAAAAGAATCCGTGGTAAAAACTATAAAAAAAGAAGGTAAAACCCAGATTGGTTAGCGATTTTTCTTTGAAGCACTGCTTTTATTGCCTACAACGGTGCTTTACTGTATGATATCAATAACATTACATAACCTGTCTGGATTGTGGAATTACAAGGAGGATTATTTTGAATACAACTATTTATGATGTGGCTCGCGAAGCAGGCGTTTCTATGGCAACTGTTTCTCGTGTCGTTAACGGAAACCCAAATGTAAAACCGTCAACACGAAAGAAAGTATTAGAGGCAATTGAACGTCTAGGCTATCGTCCAAACGCAGTAGCTCGAGGGTTAGCAAGTAAGAAAACAACGACAGTTGGCGTTATTATCCCTGATATTTCCAGTATTTTCTTTGCTGAATTAGCGCGAGGTATTGAGGATATTGCGACTATGTACAAGTACAATATTATTTTGTGTAACTCGGATCAAAATAAAGAAAAAGAAATTCACCTGTTAAATACGTTACTTGGTAAGCAAGTAGACGGCATTGTCTTTATGGGTGGAAAAATTACAGATGAGCATGTGGAAGAATTTAAAAAATCACCTGTTCCGATTGTAATGGCAGCAACTGTTGATATGAATGAAGAAATTCCGTCTGTTAATATTGATTATCAAAAAGCGGTGTATGAAGCAGTTGAACACCTGCTACAAGGTGGTCACGAATCGGTAGCGATGGTAACAGGTCCACTTGAAGATCCAATAAACGGCTATCATAAGTTTACTGGCTTCCGTAAAGCAATGGAAGATGCGGGCAAAAAGGTAGACGAAAAGCAGGTTTTCGTTGGTGACTATACGTATGATTCTGGGATTGAAGCTGTTGAAACGTTTTTAGAAAGCGGAACGATGCCTTCTGCAATCTTTGTCGGAACAGATGAAATGGCGTTAGGCGTTATTCATGGCGCACAAGATCAAGGTTTATCGGTGCCTGAAGACTTAGAAGTAATCGGTTTTGATAATACGCGTCTTGCTACGATGGTTCGTCCAACGTTATCAACTGTTGTGCAACCAATGTATGATATTGGTGCCGTGGCCATGCGTTTATTAACAAAGCTTATGAATAAAGAACAAGTGGATGAAAATACGGTCGTTCTTCCGCACCGCATTCAGTTTAGAGGCAGCACAAAAAATAACAGCTAAGACACCTTAGAGGGGGAAGAACGGTGAGAATTGGGATCATTGGGGCGATGGATGAAGAAATTCATTCCATGAAACACGTGTTTGATTTTTATGGACAATGTCTCTATGCGCAAACAACATTTTATGAAGGAACGTACTTCGATCAAGAGGTTGTTCTTTGTAAATCAGGTGTTGGTAAAGTGAATGCAGCCATTGCTGCACAACTATTAGTTGACCGGTTTCAAGTTACACATATCATCTTTACAGGGGTTGCAGGTGCGGTGGACCCATCTCTAGACATTGGTGACATCGTTATCTCAACGAGTGCTATTCAGCATGATATGGATGCCTCAAAATTATCTGCACAGTATCCGCAAGGTACAATTCCAATGTTTGATCACCCTTCTGATTTTATAGCAAATGAGCATTTAATTCAGTTAGCGGATGATGCGGCACAGTCGTTAGGTGATGTGGCTGTTGTACGAGGACGTATACTAAGCGGTGATCAATTTATTGCTGATGGTGAGCTAGTGGCTACCTATCATGAACAATTTCAAGGAAGCTGCATTGAAATGGAAGGGGCAGCTGTTGCGCAAGTCTGTTATTTAAATGAAATTCCTTTTGTTATTGTTCGTTCAATTTCTGACAAAGCAAACAGTGAAGCGACGGTTAATTTCACAGAATTTACAAAGCTTGCTGCTCAACGCTCGTCACATATTGTCGAAGAAATGATTAAAAAGTTATAATGAAAAACCTGATCAGCCATTGTTGATCAGGTTTTTTTATGATAAGGACGAATATGGAACAGTGCTTTTTCAAGGGTTAGGTTATTTTTGTCGGTAATCTCTTGTTTACGCGGAATGGGCTTATACATACCTGGCGCATCTTCCCATGTCGTTACAAGCTGTACAGGCGCTTCTTTTTGCCATGTTTGTAACCACTCGATAGGCAAGTTGCCTGTTGGTGCTTGTTCGTTCATAACGGCCCATATATAGCTCCAGGCACGGGGGACAACACGCCATATATCATAGCCTCCACCACCGGTAGCAATCCAGCGTCCTTGACAATAGCGATCTGCAAGCGCTTTCGCTAGTTTTGGCACGGCTTTATATGTATCCATCGTAACGGATAGATGTGTCAGTGGATCGAAGTAGTGAGCATCGGCGCCATTTTGAGTCATGATTACATCTGGCTGGAAATAGTCCATTACTTCTTGTAGTGACGTCGTATAAAGCTGAAGCCACGATTCATCTTCTGTAAACGCATCAACAGGGATGTTAAATGAATAGCCGTAGCCGTCTCCTTGTCCTTTTTCCATCACACTACCTGTACCAGGAAATAAGTAACGACCGGTTTCATGAAGGGATAGCGTGCAAACACGTTCATCTTCATAAAAGGCCCATTGAACCCCATCTCCGTGATGCGCATCCGTATCCACATACAGTACTTTAACACCATAGTTACGTTTTAAATATTCAATGGCAACAGCACTGTCGTTGTATATACAAAAACCAGAGGCTTTACCTCGAAAGCCATGGTGAAGCCCTCCGCTTGGATTAAAGGCGTAGGTGGCTTTTCCCTCCATGACAAGATCGCAGGCGGTTAACGTTGCTCCTGTAATAAGGGCACTTGCTTCGTGCATACGCGGAAAAATAGGCGTATCTTCTGTACCAAGGCCATGGTTCGCGGCTACCGCTTCATTTAATGTTCCTGCGCCCGCTTTTTTGACGGCTTCAATGTACGAGACGTCATGAATAAGCGCAATTTCCTGATCAGTTGCTATTCTTGGTGCAATGATTTGTTCGTTAGATAACAACCCAGAAGCGCTCAGCAAATCATACGTTAGTTTTACACGCAGCTGATTAAATGGGTGGCCATCACTAAATTTATAGTTTAGCATGTCTGTTGAGTAAATGAAGGCCGGCTTCGTCATTGCGATAACTCCGCTTCTTGTGGCCAAAGCACGTCATAGCCGTGTGCGCGAAGATCGTTAGCTATGCGCAATGGATTCATTGTATTGATGCGCAGGACGATAATTTTATACGCTTCCTCATCATTGCTCGGATAGACGAGCACGCTATTAATATTAATCTTATATTTCTTAATATGGTTTGCCACATCTGCCAGTTTCCCAGCAATGTTTTCTACGCGGATTTCTAGGTGTGAGCTAGGCTGATGAGCCCCTGTGAGTTGAATGAGTGTATGCAGCATATCGCGTTCTGTAATAACGCCAACGAGGCGGCCATGCTCCACGACAGGAAGGCAGCCGATTTGTTGATCATAGAAAGTACTTAACGTATCTTCCACAAAATCAAGTGGATGCGCTGAGATTACATCTTTTTTCATAACCTCAGACAGTGAACGCTCAAACGCTGCTTGATGATCTTCTCCATCAAAAATAGATGGACTCGCATCGCGTAAGTCACGATCAGAAACGATGCCAAGCAATTGCTTAGCACTGTCGACAATCGGCAGATGACGAATGTGATGATGACGAAGCAAGATAAAGGCTTCTTTAATGGTCGTATGAGACTCGGCGGTGATTGGTTTCTTATTCATCATATCTTGAACAATCATACTAAAAAGCTCCTTTCAACGATGAGGTACTTCTTAATACATAAACCGATTTTGAAAGCGGATACGGTCAAAAGCTTGGGCATCTTCAAGCGTTGTACGCTTGCCCATGCGAACCATTAAACAGTTGGCAGGATGAGAACTAATTTCAGGATCATCGGTCGCCATATATTCTAAGCCACCTGCGTTCATCATCTTCTCCATAACTTTGCGGTAATCCCATACCGATAAACCGGTTCCTTTTAAATCCCAATGCCAATAATATTCGGTGGTGATAATGATATAATCTTCCATCGCATCGTCCATCATTGAAACTTTTAAAAGATTTTTTCCGATTTTTGCGTTGCGATAGTCGGCAATCACTTCAATGGCACCGAGTTCTAGTAAATTTTCCATATTGCCTTCTGACCAACGTTCCATAGGGTCAGGATAGACATACGTTACATAGCCAATAATTAGGTCTTTATTGCGGGCAATGATAATGCGCCCTTCTTCTAGCTTGGCAATTTCCACAAGTGCTGCCTGCTGTTCTTTATGTGGACGAAAGGCGTGAAGCCCAGGATGGAATTCATAGGAAGCAAGTCGTTCAGAGGAAATGGGCCCTTCAATCACAACTTTACCAGCGGGAGTGTCCATCGCTAAACAGTTATAGGTTTTCTTGTGAATCATTCGTACACCACCTATTTTAAAAAAATTCGATCATCTCTATTATACATAAAGAAGCGCTATTGTACGTGATTTTAAAGCGCTTAAAATGTGACAATTCAAATGAGTTCAAAAATTCAAAAGCAATGTGGTATAATAAGGATGTATATTATGATGTAGGAGGAGATTGACCAATGAAAGTGGAAGCGCTTCCGAGCATAAAAGGTGACTTTAATTTAGAGAACTATCAAGCAGCCTACGAATCATTTGACTGGACAACTATCGAAAAAGAATTCTCCTGGTATGAGACGGGGCGGGTCAATTTAGCCTATGAAGCCATTGATCGTCATGCACAAGGCGATCGAAAAAATAAAGTAGCTCTCTATTTTTCTGATCAAAAGAGGGATGAGAAGTATACATTTAAAGAAATGCAAGAGTACTCCAATAAAGCAGGCAATTTGCTGCGTCAGTTAGATGTGGAAAAAGGCGATCGCGTCTTTATATTTATGCCACGTTCACCAGAGCTATATTTTACATTGCTTGGTGCCATTAAAGTAGGCGCCATCGTAGGGCCTTTGTTTGAAGCCTTTATGGAAGGAGCGGTTCGCGATCGCTTAGAAGATTCGGAAGCGAAAGTCCTTGTGACAACGCCAGAGCTATTAGAGCGCGTTCCTGTTAGTGAGCTACCTCACCTCAAGCATGTGGTGCTGATTGGTGAGCATGTAAAAGAAGAAGGCCCAATCGTGGACTACCATTCACGGATGGAAAAAGCAGACAAGAAGTTGGCGATTGAATGGGTAGATCGTGAAGACGGTTTAATTCTTCACTATACATCGGGCTCTACAGGAAAACCAAAAGGCGTACTTCATGTTCACAATGCGATGCTGCAACATTATCAAACGGCGAAGTGGGTCCTTGATTTAAAAGATTCAGATGTGTATTGGTGTACAGCTGACCCTGGTTGGGTGACAGGTACATCGTACGGTATTTTTGGTCCTTGGTTAAATGGCGCAAGTAATGTCATTCGTGGCGGTCGTTTTAGTCCAGAAGATTGGTATGGAACGATTGCGAAATATGGTGTTACAGTGTGGTACAGTGCGCCAACCGCGTTCCGTATGTTAATGGGAGCGGGCGATGAAATTGTGAAGAAGTTTGATCTTGCTTCGCTTCGCCATATTTTATCCGTCGGTGAACCGTTAAATGCGGAAGTCGTACGCTGGGGTGTAAAAGTATTTAATTTGCGCATTCATGATAACTGGTGGATGACAGAAACTGGAGCTCAACTCATTAGTAACTACCCAGCGATGGAAATTAAGCCAGGTTCAATGGGCAAGCCGTTTCCAGGTATAGTAGCAGCCATCATTGATGATCAAGATAACGTGTTACCAGCTAATCGAATGGGAAATCTAGCGATTAAAAGTGGCTGGCCTTCGATGATGCGCTCGATTTGGAACAATCCACAAAAGTACGATTCTTATTTTACACCAGGTGGCTGGTATGTTTCTGGAGACTCTGCGTATATGGATGAAGATGGCTACTTTTGGTTCCAAGGACGTGTGGATGACGTTATTATGACGTCTGGTGAACGCGTTGGTCCTTTTGAAGTGGAAAGTAAGCTTGTGGAACATCCGGCCGTTGCCGAAGCAGGGGTAATTGGTAAACCGGATCCTGTTCGTGGAGAAGTGATTAAAGCATTTATTGCGTTGCGTGAAGGGTACACGCCAAATGAAGAGTTAATTCAAGAAATTCGCAGTTTTGTTAAATCAGGGTTAGCGGCGCATGCGGCGCCTCGTGAAATTGAGTTTCGTGATAAGCTTCCGAAAACGAGAAGTGGTAAGATCATGCGCCGTGTGTTAAAAGCATGGGAGCTTGATTTGCCAACAGGCGATTTATCAACAATGGAAGATTAATAGAGAGATGTGTGTTTTCGAGGTTATGAAAACACACATCTTTTTTTTCACATTTAAAAACCCTCTTTAATCTACTAGGACAGTAAATAAAAGAGGGTTTCAGGTCATTAATGTGTTTTCTTTTTCTTTGGTGGTTGTTGTTTCGTTGGTTTTCCAGATGTGACAGGCGGAGATGGTTTCGATTCATGTCCAGATACATCTACCGCAGTTACGTAATAAATTCCTGTGGAAGCAGGGAATGAAGCTTGATCAGATGTGACACTGCCCACTTTTTTCAGAGGACCTTTTGGACTGCTCGCCTGATAGATGCGATAGCCGATGACGTCAGCATCTGCAGATTTGCTCCACGATACTTTTCCTGCACTATAGGAAGCGATCACTCCTCCAGGCGCTCTGCCGTTATCGGCGAGCGGAGAAGAAGAGTATGGCATCGTCGCACCACCTGCGCCATTGCCATAGAGCTCACCACCGATGATCACTCCTTTTTTAATAAATTCTTTCGGTGTTCCTTGCCCAGCTTTATAGCGTTGGCCGTTTGCAATAATATATTCACCTGTATCTAATTTCACATGATCTTGAGCAAATCGTGTATTAAACAGATCGGTTCGAAGTTGTCCTTTGACGAGACAAAGCTCTCCGGATACTTTAACAGAACCACATACGGCGCGGCGAACAATTCCATCGGGCATGTTAAAATGACTGCTTGGTGCGACTAACGATGGTGCTGCTTTATAGGCGGCATTAGCAAAAGCGGCCCAAAGGGATAAGCTAATTTGTCGTTCTCCAGTTGGGATTGAGTCTGGCTTATCATACCCATGCCATACACCGAGTGTTACATTTGGATTAGTTGCAACGAACCAAGAATCACGGTATTCCTGAGTAGACCCTGTTTTACCAGCCCAGTCCGCTGAAAAGGCAAGCTTACCAGCTACTGGTGAGGCGGTTCCACCTGGTTTTAACACATCTCTCATCATATCAAGCATTAAGAAAGACGTTTGTGGTGAAAAAACGTGAACAGGTTTTACTTTATGTTGATAAAGCACTTTGCCATCTTGCGTTTCAATCTTATCAATTAAGTAGGCATCCACAAAGTTTCCGCCATTCGCAAAAGTTGCGTAGGCATTCGTGTTTTCTTCAACGGATACCCCGTAATGAATCCCGCCAATGGCCGCTGCTTTTGCCGTGCGATCTTCGTCGGTAAGCGAAGTGAAGCCCATTTTTTCTAAAGCATGAAACGATTCGGCTTGATTTGAGTTTAAATACGTACGAACAGCTGGTGTATTGTACGATTTAGCAAGAGCTGTTCTAGCCGTCATTAATCCGTGATAACGATCATCAAAGTTATGCACTTGCCAGCCGCCCAATTGCAGCGGCTTATCTTCTAAAATAGACCCAGGTTGTACTTTGCCTTGTTCCATCGCTGGGGCATAATCTAAAAGAGGTTTCATCGTTGATCCATTTTGACGAATCATCTGGGTGGCGTGATTCGTTTTGGAACGATCATAGTTACGACCACCAACAAAGCCAACAATCGCGCCCGTACGATTTTCAATAAGCATTGCGCCTGTATCTTGACGTTCCAGAACAGACACTTTTTTGCCTTTATTGTTTTCTTTTGAAACATAATGAGGTGAGCCGAAAAGGTAATCTTTTTTAGCGGCTGCATTCATCTCTTCATACACATCTTTATTGATCGTTGTGTGTATGTTTAGACCTTGTTGACGCATTTGCTTTGTCGCATTTTCTTCATAATCACGTTTCAGTTTTTTGTCGAGTTTATCGAAGTTTTTGCCATCTTTTTCTGCACCTTTTCGGGCGAGAAGATCAACGGCTCTTCGCTCAATTTCCATGCTAAGGTACGGGTACTTTTCATACGACGATTTCTTTTTTGTTGTTAAATTTTTGCGAACATTATACGTAATGGCATCCTTATATTGCTTTTCGCTAATAACTTTTTGTGTTCGCATCCGGTTTAACACCGTTTTCATTCGGTTCACACCAGGAGAGAGGTCTTTTTTTACTTCACCTTTATTCGTAAATGGTGTGTAAACAAATGGATTTTGTGGCATCCCAGCTAAAAAGGCTGCTTGTGGCAATGTTAAGTTTTTCGCATCTACACCAAATACCCCTTGAGCCGCGGCTTGAATGCCGGCAACATTCATACCAGAAGAGTTACGTCCAAATGGCACGATGTTTAAATACGCATTTAAAATTTCTTTCTTACTCAGCACCTTTTCCAGACGAAGAGCAAGCAGAATTTCTTTTGCTTTCCGATCAAACGAAACTTCATTCGTTAAAATCTGGTTTTTAATAAGCTGCTGTGTAAGGGTACTCCCGCCGGACCGGCTGTCAGAGGCACTTACTTCTTGAAAAACGGCGCGGAAGATGGCTTTCGGAACGATACCATCGTGTTCGTAGAAGTTGCGATCTTCTGTAGAAATAACCGCCTTTGTTACGTTGGGTGAGATATTTTTTAATGAGACTTCTTGACGATCAAGATCGGCACGTAGCTTGCCAATCAGCTGATTCTTTGCAAAGTACATGCGGCTTGTCTCTTCGTAGTTAAAGATTTGATGTTTCATAGAGCTGTACGAACGTACGGGCTCTTTTTGCACAAGAGAAGCAAAGTATCCTGCGCCCGCTCCAACAGCGAAACACGCACCGAACAAAAGCAGAACAATGAGAATTAAAAATGAGTTCCATGTAACTTTAAATGTCTTGTCAGCTTTTTGAAGGATACGTTTTTCTTCAAGAAAATGAAGAAACTTATTCCACTTTTTTTGTGCTTCCTTTAGATGAGACATATGTAAATTCCCTCCTATCGGACGTATTATACCATAATAGTAGACGTTGAGTGCTAACGTGAAATGATTTTTGCAAAGTTTAAAAAATTCGTTTCATTGACAGCGCACCGGGAATATGGTAAAAAAGAAACTAGAATCTTTAATAAACGTAAAATGCGACGAACAGAGCGAAGTAGGCGCGTTCTTCTTGTTTCAGAAAGCTGGTGGTTGCTGTGAACCAGTACAGAGGATGAGGCTGAATTACACTCTTGGAGCTTTCTTTTTTATAGGTAGATCTTGTAAAAAAGAACGGTGATAAACCGTTATGAATGCGAAGTGGAAGAACAGTGTTCTTCAACAAGGGTGGTACCGCGTGCATCACGTCCCTTTTTTAGGGGCGTTTTTTTTATGTTTAAAATTTGAAAGGAGTATGGTGATGGGTATTTTACAGGAATTAGAGTTTAGAGGCCTCATTAATCAAGTAACAGATCGAGAAGGGCTAGAGGAAAAGTTAGCAAAGGAAATGACGCCATTTTACTGTGGATTTGATCCGACAGCAGATAGCTTACACGTTGGTCATTTACTCGTTGTGATGACGATGCGTCGCTTGCAACAAGCCGGACATCAACCGATTCCACTCGTTGGCGGCGGAACAGGGCTAATTGGCGATCCGAGCGGAAAGAAAGCAGAGCGTACGCTCAATGAAATGAGTGTTGTGCAAGACTGGAGCGATAGAATTAAAGAACAGCTTTCAAAGTTTCTTGATTTTGAAGCACCAAAAAATCCAGCAAAAATGGCTAATAACTATGACTGGTTAGGCGGCATTAATGTCATTGATTTTCTGCGTGATGTTGGGAAGTACTTCCCATTAAACTACATGCTTGCAAAAGATTCCGTAAGTTCACGCTTAGAAGCGGGGATTTCTTTTACAGAATTTACGTACATGATCTTACAATCATACGATTTCCTACAATTATACCGCCAAGAAGGATGTCGATTGCAATTAGGTGGCAGTGATCAGTGGGGGAACATTACGTCAGGTCTTGAATTAATTCGTAAAGCAGGGGAAGAAGAGCGTGCATTCGGCTTAACGATTCCACTCGTTACGAAAAGTGATGGTACGAAGTTTGGTAAAACAGAAGGTGGCGCCATTTGGTTGGATCCAGAAAAGACAACGCCATACGAGTTTTATCAATTTTGGATTAACACAGATGATCGTGATGTGATGAAGTTCTTAAAATACTTCTCATTCAAAAGCCAAGAAGAGCTTGATGCGCTCCAAGCAGAAGTGGCGGCTGCACCTGAAAAACGCGCTGCTCAAAAAGCGCTTGCAGAGGAATTAACAGCGCTCGTTCATGGCGAAGCTGCTCTGCAACAAGCGGTGAAAATTTCGCAAGCGTTATTCAGTGGACAACTAAGTGACCTTACAGGTGCTGAAATTGAGCAAGGCTTTAAAGATGTTCCATCTGTAGACATGGCTACAAAAGAAGACATAAATATCGTTGATCTTCTCATTGCTAGTAAAGTGGCACCATCAAAACGCCAAGCGCGTGAAGATGTAACGAACGGAGCGATTTACGTAAATGGAGAGCGCGTGCAAGATCTTGATGCAATGGTTGGTGAAAGTCACCGCATTGACGATCGTTTCATCGTTTTACGTCGCGGCAAGAAAAAATACTTCTTATTGAAATACTAAGAACTCAGGCTGCTTAGAGTGTAGATGCTCTAAGTAGCTTTTTTTATAGTGTTGTGGTTACACAAAGCCACGGTAAAAAAACAGTTCAGGCACTGTGGAAATTTCCAGCAATATCACAAAAAAACCCTTTTGGAGCAAAAGCTCCGAAAGGGTTTTAAAGGATTAACGAGAGTAGTACTCTACGATTAATTGCTCTGAAATTTCAGCCGGTAATTCAGAACGCTCTGGTAAGCGAGTGAATGTACCTTCAAGTTTGTTTTCGTCGAATGTTAGGAAGTCAGGTACGAAGTTGTTTACTTCAACTGCTTCTTTCACAGCGCTCAAGTTAAGAGACTTTTCGCGAACTCCGATTACAGCACCTGGTACAGCGCGGTATGAAGGAATATCAACGCGTTTTCCATTAACTGTTACGTGACCGTGGTTTACTAATTGACGAGCTGCACGACGTGTGCGAGCTAAACCAAGACGGTAAACTAGGCTATCAAGACGAGACTCAAGAAGAATCATGAAGTTTTCGCCGTGGATCCCAGGCATTTTGCCAGCATCATCAAAAATACGACGGAATTGACGCTCATTTACTCCGTACATGTGACGAAGTTTTTGTTTTTCTTGAAGTTGAAGACCGTATTCAGAAAGTTTTTTACGTTGGTTAGGACCGTGTTGTCCTGGAGCGTAAGGACGCTTTGCTAATTCTTTTCCTGTGCCGCTTAGAGAGATCCCAAGACGACGGGAGATTTTCCATGTAGAACCTGTATATCGAGCCATGAATGACTCCTCCTTCACTTGTTTTGTTTTTTTGTAAAACAACAAACAGTGACTGTTTTCTTTTCAACCGCTCATTTTATTGACCTATACCTTCACTTCAGCAGCCTATGAAGCTACGCGATATACCATATCGTTCATGAGATATGTAACAAAATGAAACGACTGACGAGCACAGTGCCGCTTTATTTTACACAAGCTTTAGTATATGTTTTTTCGCAATGCAAGTCAAGCGTGACTTTTGCTGCGTAATATAAAGGGGAAAAGCAATGCTTTGTAGAAGGGGTATAAGGTTTATTTATTCTAGAAAGGGTGTTTAACAATCATGAAGTACGAACATTTTGAAACGAAAGCAATTCATGTAGGTCATGATCAATCACAACATAACGATAGCTTAGCGGTGCCTATTTATCAAACATCGACGTTTGTGTTTCCGAGTGCAGAAAGCGGAGAACGGCGCTTTGCTGGTCAAGAACAAGGGTACGTTTATTCGCGGTTAAGCAATCCAACGGTTGCTTGTCTGGAAGAACGAATGGCGGCGCTTGAAGGCGGCGATCGAGGCTTGGCATTTGCCTCAGGCATGGCAGCTGTTTCCGCTGTTTTGTTAGGACTTGCGAAAACAGGGGATCATATTCTCTGTTCAGAAGGTGTCTACGGTTGTACGTATGGACTTCTACATTATATGGAAGAAAAATTAAACATTAGCCATTCGCTGTTGTCCATGGAAACGAAAGAAGAGATTGAACAAGCGATTGTGCACAATACGTCACTCATCTATATAGAATCACCAATCAATCCGACGATGAAGCTCGTAGATCTACAAATGGTAGCACACGTTGCCAAGGAAAAAGGGATTCCTGTCATTGTGGATAATACGTTTTGTTCCCCCTATTTACAACAACCTTTAGCACTTGGGTGTGATCTTGTTTTGCATAGTGCGACGAAATATATTTGTGGCCATGGTGATGTAATTGGTGGCATTGTTGTCGGGCGGGAAGACGTTATGAAGCAGCTCGCCGCAACCGTTCAAAAAGATATTGGTGGGGTTATGGCGCCGTTTGATGCGTGGTTATTATTACGCGGCATTAAAACGTTGGCCATACGGTTAGATCGCCATTGCGAAAATGCTGAGAAAATCGCAGCGCTCTTAAAAGGACATCCACATATAGAGTCCGTCTATTTTCCAGGCGATAATCAATTTCCGCAATACGCGTTAGCGCAGCGACAAATGAAGCGCGGTGGTGGCATGATTAGCTTTACAATAAAAGGAGGAAAGGAAGAAGCACAGCAATTTATGAATGCGCTTTCATTAATAAAGATTGCAGTAAGCTTAGGAGACGCAGAGACGCTCATTCAGCATCCAGCGACGATGACACATGCGGTTGTTGCTGAAGAAGACCGTGAGAAAATGGGCATTGGTCAGAATTTATTACGACTATCACTTGGCTTAGAAGCGTGGCAAGATATTTGGGAAGATTTAGAACGAGGTTTCACCGCCTTGCAAAATATGCCGACTGTTACAAACTACGAAAGCAACTAGCAAATCATAAAAAAATCCGAATGTGTGGGCCTTTGTAGGCTTCTCATTCGGATTTTTATGGTTATTATAAGTGTTTATTTAGTTCAACAACGAAGCGCTCAAGACCTACGCGATCAATTTCATCAAAACGACCGGTTTCCGGAGAATCAATATCAAGCACACCAAATAGATGATCACCTTTTACGATCGGCACAACAATTTCAGAACGAGAAGCGGCATCGCACGCAATGTGTCCTGGGAATTGATGAACGTCTTCAACAACGATCGTTTCTTTTTTGGCAGCTGCTGTTCCACAAACCCCTTTACCAAGCGGAATTCGTACACAAGCTGGCAACCCCTGAAACGGCCCTAGTACAAGCTGATCAGACAGCTCTTCATACTCATAAAAACCGACCCAGTTAACGTTACTTAAAAATTGATTTAACAGCGCAGAGGCGTTTGCCAAATTAGCCGTAATACTTGTTTCTCCCTCTAAAAGAGCACGAAGCTGCTTGAGCAATAGCTCATAGCTTTCTGCACGATTCTCGCTGTAATTTTCGACGGTAAACATGAACATCCCCCTCTAAATGCTGACTTTCGTCTTATATCTTATCAGAAAATGTTGAAGAGTACACCTGTAGTGATGTATTTGTCGAGCGATTCGTAAAGGGAAATGACGTTTACCAAAGAAAAAAGTAGTATGAAGAAAGGGTGACGGATGTTATGACGAACGTTCGAATGGAGACAAAAATTCAAATTGCTCAAGCAGCCGTGCAGCTGTTTACGAACCAAGGATATAAAGGGACAAGTGTGCGCCAAATTGCGCAAAAAGCAAATGTAAATATAGCGCTTGTTTCGTATCATTTTGGCGGTAAGCAAGGTCTTCTTGAAGAACTCATTTCCTCATTTTATGAAGGCTATATTCAAAAAATCGAAACCGTCTATTCCTCGTATAGCTTTTCAACCGTGAAGGAACAGCTCTTAGTTATGATTGAGCATGTGTTGCATTACCAGCTCCAGCAACCCGAGCTCTCTCGTTTCGTTCATCGCGAAATGACACTCGATTCGACCCTTGTTCGGGAAGTGATGACTACCTACTTAACGAAAGAAAAGTTTGTTTATGATTCGATTTTTGAAAAAGGGATGAAGACCCGTGAATTTATACGCCAGCCTGTTATGCTATTAACGTTGCAGCTTCGCAATTTAATGATTATGCCGTTTCTTCATCCTCTTTATATTGCAGAGGTGTTTCATGCGGCACCCCACGATCCTCTGTTTTTAACATCGTTTGTTGGGTTTATTAATAAATGGCTTGAGCAATCCGTCTGTGTTCGCCAAGAAAGTCGCCTCGGTCAAGCAGCGGGGGCACCTTTATTGCCGTTGTAATGTTTGTGGTATACTAAGTGAAATGCAAGGTGACAATTGATCACTTCCTTGATGTAATCCCTTGAAACTATGGGCATCTGATCCATAGATAAGAGGGATTTTTTGTTTGGCGGCCTCTTTTGCAACCCACTGTGGTGGATACGTTTCTTGACAGTACGGTTTCGTACTGCCGGCGCCGTTATAGTCTAATTCTTCTCCTCTCGTCTTCACAAGTTGTAAAAGTGTTAGAAATTCTTTTTCATAAGAACGAGGAGATGGGAACTTTTTCTGGAATTTATGAATAAGTGAGATATGACCATAGCGTTTCGGCTTATAAGGACCGAGGTTGCTCGTAATGGAGCGACTGACGGTAGCAAAATACGCATCATACACGAAAGCTAGACTACCGAACTGTTCGACGATGTGCTGAAATTCTTCAGCACTATAATCGAGGCAATAGTAGGCTTGGTGTAGCGCAAGGAAATGTACGGATAAGATGGAATCGTCGAGTTTAGGACCGACCTCATTTAAGAACGCAGTCGTTTCAGACTCCCATCCATCGATATAATCTACTTCTAAGCCAATGGAAATTTGCAGAGCAGATTGATAATAGGTTTTCACTTTGGCAACCTCCTCTAAGTAAAGAGGAAGGAATTCTCTTTTCATAGCAGAATCTTGACTAGGAGCAGGATCGACAAAACCTTCAGGAAGGGGGGCGTGCTCTGTAAAGGAAATACCAGTATAGCCAAGCTTCAAAGCTCGTTCTACATAATCCACAAGGCGATCCGTTGAACCGTGTGGGCAAAAGGCAGTATGGACGTGACCGTCATAAGTAGGTTTCATGATCTTCCTCCTTTATATGGAATGGTGCACATTGATAAATTTGGAAAATAAATTGCGCTTTTTTCATTTTTTTTAGTCAAAAATCTTGTTTACATGTTATCATTAAAACAGTAAATGTCGATAGTAATACGGACGCTAAAAAGGTTGTTTTTACGGAGAAAAATGTAGGTTAAAGGCAAACAGACAAGCTTTTGTAAAACATAGAAAAAAATGCGATATAGCAGAAAGGAAGAAAGGGTGCTTCCTATGATATACATAATGATTGCCGCAGTGGCTGTTATAATGATTGCAGTAGTGATGGGCTCACTATCTCGAAAGAAAATTTATAAGCAGATTGATCGGATGGAATCGTGGAAAAATGAAATTATGAATCGCCCGCTTACAGAGGAAATCTCAAAAGTAAAAGGGCTCACGATGATGGGAGAAACAGAAGAGAAGTTTGAATCATGGCGAAACGATTGGGATGACATCGTAACAAGCAAACTTCCTGATATCGAAGAGGCGCTATATGATGCTGAAGAATGCGCTGATAAGTATAAGTTCAAGAAAGCATCTAAAATGTTAGGACACATCGAAAAGCGTATGCAAGGCATTGAAGAGCAAATCAAAGCTATTTCCTCTGAGATTGATGAACTTATTACGAGTGAAGAATTAAATAGAGAAGATATTATTGAAGCAAAAGAACAGTTTGCCGAAGCGAAGAAATATTTCCTTTCTCATTCACGCTCGCTCGGTAAAACGGCGAGTATTTTTCAAGAAACGTTTGATGCAATTAGTGAAAGCTTTTCAACGTTTGACGAAATGACCTCACATGGCAATCACCTCGAAGCCCGTTCGATTCTCGTAGAAGGCATTAACCAACTAAAAGTGGCTCGAGCAAAAATGGAAGCTGTACCAGAGCTTCTCGTCACATTATTATCTGACATTCCACAAAGCGTCAAAGATGTTCATGATGGTTTTCTAGATATGGAAACACAAGGTTATGTTCTCGATCATATCGGCATTGAACAAGAAGTAGAGCAAATGGAAGAAGCGATTGCTTATTTAATGGATCAGCTGTACAAGCTTGAGACAGAAGACGTCCAAAAAGGCGTAGAAGAACTAACTGCCGGCATTGATCAGCTCTATGATTTGTTAGAAAACGAAGTCGTTTCGAAGCAATATGTGTTAAAAGAACGAGAAGAGATTTTTAGAGCGCTTGCCTCTCTACAACTTGATATGGAAGAGATGAAAGCCGAAGCTTCAAAAATTTCACAAAGCTATCAGCTCGATCATACGGATATAGAAGTATATAAAAAGCTTGAAAAAGTGTTTGCAAAGCTTCAATCTCGCTACTCGCTCATTGATCAATCCATTGAGGAAAAGAAAGAATCGTACTCGGTGATTCGAGAAATGATGGAGGAAATGGGTGTTCAAGTAGAAGATATGAAGAAGTCGAACACTAACTATAAAGAAAAATTAGTTAGCATGCGCAAGGATGAGTTACAAACGATTGAGAAGCTTAAGGGACTGCGCAAACAATTACTAGAAGCGCGAAGAATGGTTCAAAAAAGTAACTTACCAGGCTTGCCGGAGCATTATTTAACAACCATTGAACGTGCAGAAGCCGCCATTATCGACGTATCGAAACGATTGGATGAAAAACCGTTAGAAATGTCAAAAGTACTTGCTTCATTAGAAGGTGCGGTTGCGGTCGTAGATGAAAGTTATCATGAAACGATTCATATTATTGAAACGTCCACGTTAGCTGAAAAAGTCATTCAATTTGGTAATCGTTTTAGACGTTCAAGTGAAGATATTTCCGTTCGTCTCATTGAGGCGGAAGTTGCGTTTCGAAATTATCAATACGAAGAAGCGTTAACGATCGCAGGGGAAGCTATTGAGCAAGTGCAACCAGGCGCTTTGAAAGAAATGGAAATGGAAGTAAAACAAAATGTTTTAAGTTAAACGAACGGTCCTGTTGCTGGGGCCGTTTATTTTTTTACTCTATAAAATGGCTTCCTACAAAATCCCTTTTTCTCTATTGCGCAATTATGGTATTATAAACTGATGTGTAGAAGGTACACCATGAGGTGGGGGACATAGATGATTTATTTTGATAATAGTGCAACGACCAAACCATATAAAGACGTACTCGATGCGTTCGTAACAGTCTCACAAGCGTACTTTGCGAACCCTTCATCGATTCATTCTAAAGGTGGAGAATCAGAACGTTTGTTGCAACAAGCACGCAAGACGGTTAGTCAGTTATTACACGTTAAGCCACAAGAAATTATCTTTACTTCCGGTGGAACAGAGGGGAACAATACCGCAATTAAGGGTGTTGCTATGCAATATGCCACGCGCGGTAAGCATCTTATTACAAGTGCTGTCGAACATGCCTCTTCATTTGAAACATTTCACGCACTTGAGACACTAGGATTTGATGTTACCTATTTACCTGTTGATGAAGAAGGACGCATTTCTGTTGATGAACTGAAAGCTGCGATTAGAGAAGATACGATTCTCGTTTCCCTTATTTCTGTAAATAATGAAACGGGTACGATTGGGCCAATTGAAGAAGTTGGAAAGCTATTACAAGAATACAAAAAGATTTATTTTCATGTTGATCACGTTCAAGGAATTGGTAAAGTGCCGCTTTCCTTTACGAAAGCAGGCGTCGATCTTTGTACGATTTCTGGCCATAAGGTGCATGGATTAAAAGGAACGGGTATCCTATATAAGCGAGAAAGTGTTTTGTTATCGCCCCTTTTAACGGGTGGAGAGCAAGAAGGAAGTGTACGCGCTGGCACGGAGAATGTGGCTGGAATTGTATCACTTGCTAAGGCACTGCGCATGACATTTGAGTATATGGATGCTGGTGTTCGTAATATGGAAAAAATTACAAGTTACATGCGTGATGAGTTAGAAAAGTTGCCTAGTGTTGTCATTAACACACCAAAGACACAATGTGCACCACACATCTTAAATTTTTCAGTTGAAGATGTGAAGCCTGAAGTGCTTATACATGCATTAGATCAAAAAGAGATTTACGTTTCAACGCGTTCAGCTTGTGCATCGAAGCAAACGGGTGCCAGCCGCGTTCTTCTGGCAATGGGCATGAAAGAAAAACGAGCAAGTTCCGCTATTCGCCTTTCGCTTTCGTATGAAAATACGATGGAAGAAGCAGAGATTGTGCTTCGAGAATTAAAAAAAGCAGTGACAGAGCTGCAAGAAATCATGAGGTAATCATATGCAATATAATCATATCGTTATTCGTTTTGGTGAATTATCACTGAAAGGTAAAAACAGAAGACATTTTGAAAGCCAGCTTCGCGAAACGGTCCGCAAAAAATTAGCGCCTTTTAAACAAGCAGTTGTTGTCAAATCGTATGATCGCATTCTTGTTGAAATCAATGGGGAAGATCATATGCTAATGATTCAAAAACTGCAAGAAGTATTTGGGATTCACGCCATTAGTTTAGCGATCCATACCGAAAATGATCTTTCCGCTATATTAGAAGGTGCGCTAGCAGCTTTTACAGAAGCACGCGGTACAGCAAAGACCTTTAAAGTTGCAGCGAAGCGAAGTAATAAGAGCTTCCCTGTCGGTACGATGGAGCTCAATCGCGAAGTCGGAGGTCATATTTTACGCGCAACAGAAGACATCACGGTTGATGTGCATAAACCAGATGTAGAAGTAAAAGTAGAAGTAAAAGACAACGGTACATTCATTAGCTGTTCAACGTTCCCAGGAGCAGGCGGCTTACCGATCGGTGTTGGTGGAAAAGCCATTCTCATGCTTTCCGGTGGCATTGATAGCCCGGTTGCTGGTTATTTAACGATGAAGCGCGGTGTTCGTCTTGAGGCTGTTCATTTTCATAGCCCGCCGTTTACGAGTGAACGTGCTCGTCAAAAAGCAGAAGATTTAATGCAAGAGCTGACACGCTTTGGCGGAAAATTAAAGCTGCATATCGTTTCTTTTACGAAAATTCAACAGATTATTAAAGAAAAAATACCTGCTAGCTATAGCATGACGATTATGCGTCGTATGATGTTGCGCATTACGGAACGCATTGCTGAAGAACGCAATGCTATGGCAATCGCGAACGGTGAAAACTTAGGTCAAGTAGCAAGCCAAACGATGTATAGCATGAATACCATTAATGAAGTAACAAACTTACCGATCATTCGTCCTGTTGTAACGATGGATAAATTAGAAATTATTGATATTTCTCAAAAAATCGGTACGTATGATATTTCCATTCGTCCGTATGAAGATTGCTGTACAATTTTTGTGCCAGCTGCTCCTAAAACAAAGCCACGTCGTGATAAGGCTCAGTTATTTGAGCAAAAAATCGAAAATATGGAAGAGCTTATCGAAGAAGCTGTGGCCACGATTGAAACGGTCCTTTTTGAAGAAGCAACAAATAAAGACGATGAGTTTACAAACCTTTTCTAACCTGCAGATGTTTTCTACTGCAGGTTTTTTTCTGCCACAGCAATTAATATTTACCACGGTTTGAACGACGCTCTTCATCACATTCTATACGTACAGGAGGTGAAGACAATGAGCCAATCAAACAAGTTAGTCGTACCTGGTGTAGAACAAGCGATTGATCAATTGAAATATGAAATCGCAATGGAGCTAGGAGTAAACCTTAGCCCAGAGAACAGTTCACGTTCAAATGGATCAGTTGGTGGAGAAATTACGAAACGACTCGTAGCAATGAGTCAGCAACAGCTTGGCGGTCACAAGGAATAATAATTTCATATCTATTGCTTAAGGAGTGGGCGCTGTCCACTCCTTTAATGTACAAATTTTCTAAAAATATAGTATAATTAAGGAGGATTGGTAAAAATAAGGGAGGAATGACATTGAAGAACGTAGCACCTCTAGAGGCACCACCATTTTATAATGTAACAACTGAAATGGAACAATTTAGTGAGAATACACAACGAATTGCGCTTATGTGGAGAAATGAACAAGGTGATACCGAAGACATTACATATCATGCGCTGTTTCAGCGCTGTAACCAAACCGCGTTAGCTTTACGAAAGCTGGGTCTACAAAAAGGGGATAAAGCGCTCATTATGATGCCCCGAAAAATTGAAACGTATGTGATCTACTTAGCCTGTTTAAAGGCAGGGATTGTCGTCATTCCCTCTTCTGAAATGTTACGTCCGAAAGATATTAGCTATCGCATCGTTCACAGTGAAGCAAAAGCCATTATTTGTGATGAGGCTTTTACGGAAGGTGTGGAAGCCATCAATGAAGAACTTCCGACACTATCGTATAAACTTTTGTCGAGTGGAACGCTTAAAAACTGGCAATCATTAAGGAATTTAGCAAGTCAAGAAGATACGGAATATGTGGGAGAAGCGACCAAAAGCGATGATATGGCTTTTCTTTCGTATACATCCGGAACAACAGGACTGCCAAAAGCGGCTGTTCATACGCATGGTTGGGCATATGCACATTTACGAACAGCTGCAAAAGGTTGGCTTAACATAACGGAAGAAGATATTGTGTGGGCAACGGCAGGACCTGGTTGGCAAAAGTGGATCTGGACGCCATTTCTTTCAGTCTTAGGATGTGGAGCCACAGGATTCGTGTATCATGGTAAATTTGATCCTCACGTGTATTTAACGCTCCTACAGCAACAAGACATTTCCGTCTTATGTTGCACACCGACGGAATACCGCATTATGGCAAAAGTAGATAATCTGAATGCGTATGCTTTACCGAAGCTACGTAGTGCTGTTTCTGCTGGGGAGCCATTAAATCGAGAAGTAATTGCTACCTTTCAGCGCTATTTTGATGTGACCGTGCGTGACGGGTATGGACAAACTGAAAACACGTTGCTTGTCGGTATGATGGATGGTATGCCGCTACGCCCGGGATCAATGGGTAAACCAACACCAGGAAATATCGTTGAAATCATTGATGAGCATGGGGCAATCGCTGCCGTTGGAGAAGTGGGCGATATTGCCGTTCATAAAGATTCTCCAGCTCTTTTCAAACATTATTACAAGGATCCTGAACGTACGAGTCGTGCTTTTCGTGGAGATTATTATGTTACAGGCGATCAAGCGAAAAAAGACGAAGAGGGTTACTTTTGGTTCGAAGGTCGTGGCGATGATATTATCATTAGTTCCGGTTATACAATCGGTCCTTTTGAAGTCGAGGATGCCTTAATTAAGCATCAGAGTGTTAAAGAATGTGCAGTCGTTGCAAGCCCAGATGAGGTGCGTGGCCATATTGTTAAAGCGTACGTTATTTTACAGGATGATGTAACGCCATCAGAAGACTTAGTAAAAGCTCTACAGAATCATGTGAAGACGTTAACGGCACCGTATAAATATCCGCGCCAAATTCAATTTGTAGAAAATTTACCGAAAACAACATCAGGGAAAATTCGACGGATTGAACTTCGACAACAAGAAGGGATCTAATACAAAAAAAGAGTGGGCTTGCCCTCTCTTTTTCCATTTTTTTTTGGAGGAGTGTTTGCATGGGGACTTTATATAGCAACGGAACAATTTATACGATGGAGGCTACTGGTTCAATTGTGGAAGCGGTCTATGTGTCAGAGGGGAAAATCGTTGCTACTGGTAGCAAGAAGGAGCTAGTGTCCACTTTTCAGGAGGAACTAACAGAAGAAGTAGATCTTTGTGGTCATACGATGTTTCCGGGTTTCGTAGACAGTCATATGCATTTAATTGGGTTTGGTGAAACGTTAATATCCCGTGATTTATCGGCTTTTACTTCCCAAGAGAGCATGCTTCACTATTTGAAAAGAGAAGTAAGTGCTGCTCCTGAGGGGACATGGATTATTGGTGAAGGGTGGAATGAAAATCAGTTTCCAGATGCGGCTATTCCAACGCTTCAGGCGTTGGATGCGCTGTCCACAAAACATCCGATTTTTTTATCGCGGATCTGTCGACACTCCTTTATTGTGAATTCGCAAGCCCTGCAGCTAGCGGGTATTACGAAGGAAACACCGCAGCCAGAAGGAGGAGTGATTGTTCGGAATGAACGTGGTGAAGCGACAGGACTGTTATTAGATGGTGCTGGAGATCTTGTCAAGCGCGTCATTCCAAAGCCATCGCCTGCCTATTTGGATCATGCTTTGCATGCTGGCATTAGCAAGCTCATCTCCTATGGATTAACAGGGTGCCATACAGAGGATTTATCTTACTATGGTGGTTTTGAACGAACGTATGCAGCGTTTGAACGTTTTTTTCTCACAGCTAACATTCCTTTTAACATTCATTTATTGATTCATCATCGCGTAGTGGATGATTATTGTCAGAGTAAGAAAGCGTCGTCTCCGTATTTAGAAGGAGGGGCGATGAAAATTTTTAGTGATGGTGCCTTTGGCGGACGGACAGCGTTATTAGAGCAGCCGTATGAAGATGATCCTACAACGTCTGGGGTAGCTATTCATACAGAGGAAGAATTAAGCATGCTTGTTCAGAAGGCTCGAAAAAGAGGGATGGCTGTTGCCATTCATACCATTGGCGATCGCTCTCTTTCTTATGTGCTTAAAGCACTCAGGGAACATCCACCAACGTCTTCGCTGCGAGATCGTGTCATTCATGCGGGGCTCGTGTCTGATCAACTGCTACAAGAAATGCAACAACTACCTTTAATTATTGATGTACAACCTAGCTTTGTTACATCAGATTTTCCGTGGTTAGCGAAACGGCTTGGTCCAGAGCGAACGCCGTATGCCTTTGCTTTTAAAACGCTATTAGCTCATGGGCTTCATTGTGCGGGAGGATCTGATGCACCCATCGAGAGCGCAAACCCACTTGAAGGCATTTATGCGGCGATTACACGGAAGCGTCCATATGATCAACATGGGGGTTATGAACCTCAAGAATGTTTAACGCCGTTTGAAGCTGTGTCCTTGTATACATCAGGAAGTGCCTATAGCATTGGTCATGAAAAGGATCGAGGTTATATTAAAGCAGGCTATGACGCTGATTTTACGGTGTTTGATCGTGATTTGTTACAGTGTCATGTGGACGAGATTGTCAAAGCTAACGTTATGTATACGATTGTTAATAACACAATCGTATATAAGCGAGAGCAGGCACTTTTGCGGTAAAGGCAAGGACTTGGGACACAATACTTCCTCTGTTTTGTGGCGCAAGCGGGATAATTGACTTGGTTGCGTGCGAGTCGTTCCGCTGCGCGCAAAGCAGAATTTTTTGTGCGCTTCACTCTTTTCGCCATCATTGAAGAGCTTTTACGCTATTTTTCTCTTTTTTGAGCGCGTTTACGAGATTATTTCTTTAGTTTCTCTCTTTTTCATTCCTTACCTACGTTACTGGAGGCAATTTACCTGGTCTGCGCGCGAATCGGAGGCTCGTGCGCGCGAATGGACCTGGTCTGCGCGCGAATCGAAGGCTCGTGCGCGCGAACGGAGCTGGTCTGCGCGCAAATCGAAGGCTCTTGCGCGCGAATCGAAGGCTCGTGTGTGCGCGAACGGAGCTGGTCTGCGTGCGATTACAGAAGAGCTTGCATGGGTGTATTCGATGGATGGTTATATACGCAAGACAATCTAAAATCAAACGAACGAGCGACATGAAGAAAATGGCTTGATCACCGTAACGGATGATGAAGCCATTTTTTATGTGTTAAAGCTGTTTATGTCCCAGCCCCTTTATATTAGAGAAAGCTTCGTTTCACTTTATGCCAAAATGAATTATTTTTTAATTTAACGGTTTTAATGACTACATCGCTTAATTGAAAAGAAATGACTTCTGAATGTTTGCTACTTAACGCTTCATTATCCATGCCGATAATCGGAAATTGGCTATTTTCTTGTTGAATTTTAAACGTTAATTTGCGTTGATCGCTTAATAAAAATGAAGAACCGAGCGTTCGATAATGATTGTTATTTAACGAAGCTAACTCGCTCACTTGATAACAACGAAGCATTGGATCGACGATGCTACCGTTTAGAGATTTTGTATAAGCGGTACTGCCAGTAGGTGTAGATACGATCATGCCGTCGCCTCGAAAGGTTTCAAAATATAAATCATCAATAAAGACATCCATCGCAAACGTTTTAATAACAGAAGAGCGAATGCTGCATTCATTTAAACAGTGAAAGGTTGTGTCTTCTTCATCAATTGTAACTTTTAACGTTGGGTATTTTCGAACTTCAATATTTTCACTTTTCATCGCATGAAGAAGCCCTTCATGATCTTCAATCGTAAAGTCGCAATAAAAGCCTAGCTCTCCCGTGCTCATTCCAACATATAACGCATCATTGCGAAAGCCTGTTTTGCGTACCGCTTGCAAAAAGGCTCCATCGCCACCAATCGCCACGATGACGTTGGCGCTCTGCGCGTCGTCTACAATCGTAAAACCGTGCTGTTTAGCGAGGGAAATAAGGGGTGTGATTTTCTGGAGAACTTCCTCTGTTTGACGGTAAAAGAAATATAAGTTCTTTCGTTCGTTGTTCATAAGGGGTCTCTCCCTCCTTCTCATCGTATTGTAATCATCCATCCTAGTATTTCACTTCGGCTTTTGTCTTACTAATTCCTTTTTTGGACGGTATATTATAGGTTTGAAGATCGTACACGTCGTCCATACTGGTAGGAGAAAGGACGGAGGGGTATGTTTATTTTTGCTATTGTTGTTGGTTGTGTTGTGCTTTTGCTTTGCGTTTTATATTTCTCAAGCATTCACCTTTCGTTCGTGTATGCGCATAAAAAAGATGATGATTTTTTACGTGTGAAACTCGTGTTATGGAAGTGGCTTCATTATACGTATACATTACCAGTCGTTAAAGTTAAGCCGACTGAACAAAAGATTGAAGTGAAAAAGAAAACAAAAAGCAATGCCGGAACTTCAGCGAAAGAAGAGGATATTACGCCTCGAAGTATTAAACGAAGCTTGCGAGACTTTAAAAAGTTTCTTTTTCATGTTCAAGGCTTTTATAAAATTTTCCGAAGATTTTTACAAAAAGTGAACGTCTCAGATGTAGAGTGGCAATCACGATTTGGGCTAGGAGATGCCTGTCATACGGCAACAGCCGTCGGGGTGCTTTGGAGCGTTAAAAGCAATAGTCTTGGCGTATTATCACGGTTTGTTCAATTGAAAAATGTAAAAAATGTCATGATTACGCCGGTTTATCAAGGGATGTATACTGAAACGAGAATTAGCTGTATGGTTTCCTTTAAAATCGGGCATGCTATGACCGTCATGTTTCAGATTCTTAAACATTGGAGACGCATGCGCTCTGATGAAAAGAAAAAAATGAAAAATTACACTAGTTCAGGAGGAACATCCCATGTCCGAGCATCCGATTGAAGGCTTAATGAAAAATGCGATGGAAAATTTAAAACATATGATCGACGTGAATACAATTATTGGCGATCCGGTCGAAACACCAGATGGCAGTGTCATCCTTACGGTCTCAAAAGTAGGGTTTGGCTTTGCGGCAGGTGGAAGTGAATTTGGAGGCGGTGCTTCTGATGATGCTTCACAACATACGAACCAACATGCGGTTGAGCTTCCATTTGGAGGCGGAAGTGGTGGAGGCGTCTCCATTACACCGATCGCGTTCTTAATTGTTGGTTCTTCAGGAATTAAAACCATACATTTAGACAATAGCACGCATTTATACGAGCGTTTGCTTGATTTAGCACCAGCCGTTGTGGAAAAAATCCAACAAATGATGAACAATCGCCACCGTGATGGACGGAACACACATGAGCGTCATCGTACAGACGATAACCCATTTAACTAACCAGGCGAAACGAAAAAAGCTGTTCGATCCTAAAAAGGAACGAACAGCTTTTTTGTTATTGAAGAAATCCACTGCGCTGCGCAGATTGTAAAAAGGGACTTGGCTCACCAACACTATACAACTGAAGAACATGCATAGCGCGCGTACAAGCCGTGTAAAATAGGCGGCGCACCTGTTCATGAGCGTAATTTGAGTAAGAGGCATTATAAATAATAACAGCATCAAATTCAATTCCTTTTGCTAAATAAGCAGGAATGATGACGATCCCTTGCTCATAGTGTGTTGAATGTGTTTGTAGGAGCTTTCGCCCTGTCAAAGTAGTTAAAGCATCGTACGCCTCAGCACTTTCTTTCGCAGATTGGCAAATAATTGCGATACTAGTATAGCCTTGTTGTTGTAGTTTCCTAACGGAAGCGGTAATACGTGTGTGCAATTCTGCTGTGTCTTTCACTTGCTCAAAGTGAGGACGCTGACCATGGCGATTAAATGGAATAATTTTTTTGCCATGCGGAATAAGTTGGGATGTGAACTCGATGATTTCTTTAGTAGACCGATAGCTGCGGGTTAAATGAATACGAAAAGTCTCGTCTGGTCCATAGATGCTACGTAGCATGTGAAAGTCATCTGCTTCGCTAGCATGTGCAAAGATGGCTTGGTTAAAGTCACCCAAAACGGTCATTTTTGCTTTAGGAAACAAGCGCTTAATATATTCAAATTGAAAGGGAGAATAATCTTGTGCCTCATCTATAATAATGTGTTTAATCGACCGATTGGCCTCGAATCCTTGAATCATTTCTTTTAACAATAGGAACGGTGTTGTATCTTCATACAAGAGTTTTCCCTGATGTAGCATGTTAAGCGTTGCTTGGCAAATCTCTCCCCACTTCGGAACATCTTCTGTTAGCCACTGTTTACCTTCGGATGAATCATTAAAAAACTGTGCGTAAAGTGCTTTGAAATCGATAAACTGAAAACGGAGAATGTGTTGACGTAACGGTTTAAATTTTTGCTGAACAATCAGTTGAGTGAGCGCTTCAGGGTCCATTTCATAATCGCTAATAGCCTCTCTGTGAAATCCTTGTTTTTTTGCTAAATAAGCATGTGCTTTATGGTATGTTTCGTTTGAAAGAAGCTCTATTTCCTCTGCTGCCCATGGTAAGTGTCGTTGTGCGATCTCCGCTTTCTTCACAAGTCTTGTGAGCCAATTTGTTACATCTTCCAGACGGTTCGAGAAAGTTGTGCCATCACTACGATAGAATGTATCAGCGATTTGTTGAGCCGTTACAATGGATTCTCCTCTAAACGAAATGTCTTTAAAGATCATGCCAGATTGTAGAAGTGAATCGATATAACGGTGAATCGCATGGAAAAAATGGGGCGAGGCTTTGAATTGTATGCTAGCAATTCGCGTTTGAAGTGACGAGCTATTTGATGCTGTTAAACAATATTCTAATTGCTCGTATGGATCTTCAATGGAAACATCATGACGTAGTCGATGGTGTAAATAGTCTTGAAAGGTCACTTGTTGCATGTTTTCTTCACCGAGCTCTGGTAAGACATTAGACACGTAATCGTTAAAAATTGAATTCGGAGAAAATAAAACAATTTGATTCGCACTTAGTGTGTCACGATACTTATAAAGCAAATACGCAATTCTTTGCAGCGCAGCTGACGTTTTACCGCTACCAGCTGCACCGTGAACGAGCAGTAATTTTTTAGAATCATGGCGAATGATTTCATTTTGCTCTTGTTGAATCGTCGCTACAATACTTTGCATATAAGGATTGTTACCCTGACCAAGAACTTGTTTTAAGATTTCATCACCGATGGTTAAACTCGTATCAAACATAGACTGAAGTTGACCATTAGCAATCAGGTATTGCCACTTTTTCTTCAATACGCCGTGAATATTGCCTTCAGGTGTTCCATAATGTGCTCTTCCTGGTTGATGATCGTAATAGATACTAGAAATGGGAGCTCGCCAATCATAAATTAAGAAATCTTCATGATTAGCATCACTTAGTGTAGAAATACCAATATAAATTGCTTCTGGAGTAGATGCTCCATCTTCTATGAAATCGATGCGGCCGAAATAAGGTGCGTCCTTCATTCGTTTTAGCGTGGAAAGGCGATTTGAAGCGTGGCGATGCGTGCTTTGTGTTACAGATAAGGCCATTGCCTCTTGTCTTAATCCAATCATTGTTTCAAGATAATCATCAAACGTATCTGTATTCACTTTAATTTCATCCCAAAAATGTTTACGAATCTGAATAATTTCTTTTTTTCGTGTGAATGTTTCGCCTTCTAAACGGTTAATTTCTTCTGTGAGTGTTTGTAATACTGCATCTATCTTTTTTTGTTCTTGCCTTACATCATCATTCATCGCATACACTCCTTTAAAAAGTGAGTAATAAGGGGATTGACAAATGCGTATGTTTTAGCCTATAATTATAATACGGATTATTATAATATTTTCCCCTAAAAAATACGCATGACCTCTTAATAATACGCTAAGATTGAAGTTTATTCAATCTTTTTTTTATATCATAAACCTCGACGGCCCCTTGTTGTTCCCCTTTGATCCTACTACACATTTCTCTATCATTTTTTAAAATGATTTCTCTTATGTTTGCACATTTTGTTGCTTAGCTTTATTATGAATTTGTACATATGAATTATAAGGAGGATGTTTCATGGGAGTAACATTTAAAGGACAACCCGTTACATTAGCGGGACAACAAGTAAAAGTTGGCGATGTTGCAAAAGATTTTAAAGTACTGGCAAACAACATGTCAGAAGTGACATTAGCTGATTCAAAAGGATCTGTACGTTTAATTTCGGTTGTGCCATCTGTAGATACAGGTGTTTGTGATGCGCAAACACGTCGTTTTAATGAAGAAGCAGCGAAATTAGATAACGTAAAGGTATTAACGGTTTCTGTTGACCTTCCATTTGCGCAAGCGCGTTGGTGTGGAGCTGCAGGTGTTGATAATGTACAAACGTTATCGGATCACCGCGACTTATCTTTTGGTACTGCGTTTGGCGTAGCAATTAATGAGCTTCGTTTATTAGCTCGTGCTGTATTCGTAGTCGATAGCTCGGATGTGGTTACGTATGTTGAGTATGTGAACGAAGTAACAGATCACCCGAATTATGAAGCGGCGATTGAAGCAGTAAAAGCAGCGAAGTAATGTGTGAAGGAAGCGAACTCCGGAAAGATTCTTTCCGGGGTTTTTTCCGGTCATTAAGCCCATGAAACATTAATCATATAGCGTGTAATTTTGTTTTAAGGAGGAAGGCAAGATGAGTAGTTTTGAAAAAATGGAGACTTTTTTTACAGCATTAGATGAAACGGCAGAACGAATTAAAAAAGAAGAGGATCTCCCTTACTTAGATGCATTAGCACAGACGGGAGAGCATTTGTTTCACGGTGATTTTCCAGAGGGAATTTCGCAACTAACACGCGCTTTCTTAGAGAAAGAATATAGCAAAGTGAACCTAGAGACGACAGCGCCTGAAGAAGTGCGCAAAGCGTTTCAATTAGCTGTACTTAAAGGAATGAAAGAAGCTGTTCAGCCTCATCATGCGATGACACCAGATGCTGTTGGTCTGTTTGTATCGTATTTAGTGCAAAAGGTAACTGAAGGCAAAAAACAGTTTGCGATGTTAGATTTGGCTGTTGGTTCTGGTAACTTACTGACGACCATCCTTAATCAATTAACTCAAGACGTCCAAGGATTTGGGATTGAAGTCGATGAAACGCTGCTTCGCTTAGCGTGGGTGAGTGCAAATTTACAAAAACATGGTGTTGAATTTTATCATCAAGATAGCATTAAGCCGCTCTATGTTGATCCTGTCGACCTAATCGTTACAGATTTACCGGTTGGTTATTATCCGGATGATGAGACAGCAAAAGATTTTACCGTCCATAGTAAAGAAGGGCATACGTATGCCCATCATTTATTGATGGAGCAAAGTTTGCATTATTTAAAGCCATCTGGCTATGGGATTTACCTCGTTCCTAATAGCTTATTTACGAGCGAACAAGCACCGTTGCTTCAACAAATGTTAAAAGAACAAGCTGTAATTATTGGAATGCTTCAACTGCCTCATTCATTATTTAAGCAAGAAAGTCATGCGAAAAGTATTTTAATGATTCAAAAACAAGGAGAAACAACGAAAAAACCGAAGCAAGCGTTGCTCGTTGATTTGCCATCTTTTTCAAATAAAGAAGCTATTTCCCGCATCATGACCCAGATGAATGAATGGTTTAAGGAAGAGCTCAATCGTTCATACTAATTCATAAGAAATGCACCTTGCATGGAAACGAATTCATTTCTGAATATAATGAATATAAGTAGAAAACGCTTTACTAACTTGAAATATTAAAGTAACGGTGTTTAAATGGTTAAGGATATTATGAATTTAACGATGGATAAGAAGTGTAACACTACACTTCTTTTTCATTGCGGTTAAGGAGCAAATACATTATGGCTAAAATTATTGCGATTAACGCAGGTAGTTCTTCTTTGAAGTTCCAACTATTGGAAATGCCTGAAGAGACTGTGTTAACAAAAGGCGTTGTCGAACGTATTGGGTTAAATGATAGCATCTTTACCATTGAGGTAAATGATGAAAAAATAAAAGAAGTAACAGATATTCCAGATCACGGGATTGCTGTTAAAATGCTTCTTGAAAAATTAACATCACATGACGTTATTTCTTCGTATGATGAAATTGAAGGAATCGGTCATCGCGTTGTGCATGGTGGAGAAAAGTTTAGTGACTCAGCTTTAATTACAGAAGACGTTCTTAAAGATATTGAGGAATTATCGTTTTTAGCGCCGCTTCACAATCCAGCAAACGTCGTTGGTATTCGTGCGTTCCAAGAAATTCTTCCGAACGTGCCAGCGGTTGCGGTATTTGATACAGCTTTCCACCAATCCATGCCAGAACAATCATTTTTATATAGCTTACCGTACGAATATTATGAAGACTATGGCATTCGTAAGTATGGATTCCATGGTACATCTCATAAATACGTTTCCGAGCGTGCAGCTGAATTGTTAGGTCGTCCTGTTGAACAACTTCGTCTACTATCTTGTCACCTTGGTAACGGAGCAAGTATTGCAGCGATTGAAGGCGGCAAATCAATTGATACATCAATGGGCTTTACGCCTCTAGCAGGTGTGACGATGGGAACTCGTTCAGGAAATATTGACCCTGCGCTTATTCCATACATCATGCAAAAAACAGGGCAAACGTCTGAAGAAGTATTAAATGTTCTTAATAACAAAAGTGGAATGCTTGGTGTATCTGGATTCTCTTCTGATCTTCGCGATATCCAAGAAAAAGCAAACGAAGGTAACGAACGTGCTGAATTAGCGCTTGAAGTATTTGCTTCTCGTATTCATAAATACATTGGCTCTTACGCAGCGCGTATGGCGGGTGTAGATGCGATTATCTTTACTGCAGGAATTGGTGAAAACAGCGATACGGTTCGCGCTCGTGTATTACGTGGTTTGGAGTTTATGGGCGTGTATTGGGATCCAGCTCTTAACCAAGTAAGAGGAAAAGAAGCGTTCATTAGCTATCCGCATTCTCCAGTTAAAGTAATTGTCATTCCAACCAATGAAGAAGTCGTTATTGCTCGTGACACGGTGCGATTAGGCTTATAAAAAACAACAAGTAATAATTGTGGAGTACTCCATAGTTATTGCTTGTTTTTTTACATACTGCTTAAATACTGAGTGTGGAAAAAATACGAGTGGATACAACTCCCCTTAGTATAGCAAGTGGGTAGAAAAGCATATTAAAAACGGTCTTTTCTTTTTTTAGCAGGTTATTTGGTGCGAGCAACCGAAAGTATGTATAATACAAAGAAAGACAAATGGCATAAAAGGTAGGTGGTTATCTTGGCATTGAGTGCAAGAGAAGAAAAAGTATGGAGAGCTCTAGAAGCATGGGAAGAGACGTATTTTGAGTATGAAATGACAGACTTTGAAGCGACGTACGAGCGTTTTGTGCAGCAACAATTAGCGCGCATTAATCCTAGTCTTCTCCAAAAAATGAATGAAAAAATGGATGGCATCTTATTTCATGTGCATGCCTTAATTCAAAATTCAAGCTATCAAAAGGATGTGCGTGATAAGCTTTTAACGAGCGGACGAATTTTTCATGGAGATATTGAAGACATTGAAGATATGAAAAAATGTTCGATTGATCAGCTTACATATATCGCGCAACAACAAATTGCGCGTAATCGCTTGTTATCACTGGCGCAAGGTGGTTTGTCTGGAACAGGAGGCCTGCTGTTTCTTGGCTTGGACATTCCTGCAATGATTGCACTGCAAATCCGCTCGATTCAATATATCGCCATGAACTACGGCTATGATATTCATCGTCCCGCAGAAATGATGATGTCATTAAAAGTTTTTCATGCGGCAACGTTACCGAAACGTTATCAGCATGAAAGTTGGAATGAGCTCATGCAAGAAATTGCAAATCAAGAATATGATCCATTCTTTTATGAAGGAGAAGAGGTTATTGCGGATGTGGCGTGGTTAGCAATGCCTTTAAAGCAAGGTGTCAAGGCGGTCGTGTTATCGCTATTGAAGAAAAAAGCCGTGCAAGGTATACCGCTGCTTGGCGTTGTATTTGGAGCGGGCATTAACTATCAAAAGGCAAGAGAAGTCACAGAGTTTGCTCATAAATTTTATCAAAAACGCTATTTAGTTGAAAAAATGTAAAACAGACGCCCGAGCGAGTATTCGTTCGGGCGTTACGTATGGGCTTTGTTTGTTACATGTTCTGCTGTGCGATACCAAAGCCATAAATCATTAATAACCGAAGCGTGAGAGGCAATTTCCCAATTTAATTCACAAGATCGTTCGAAATCTTCTTCTAGGCTAAGTTGATCCTGCTTCGTATTGATTGTCTGTTCAATAGCTAAAATACGATCGGGAATCGTACCGCGAATGTTTTCCCATTGCGATAATATCGCGGCTTGTTCATGTGAGGAATAAAGCTCCCACGACTGATGTAAGTCTGGCGTATGGATGCCTAGTCGTTCATCGTATGTAAAATATTTCATACACCGCACTCCTTTAGTCGTTTTCTTTATCATACAGGAAAAAAGGGGTTTTTGAAATGCGCTCTTAAGAGTGGGCTATAGTGGTAAAAGATGGACTGCTAAAACAGAAGTCGCTCGTTCACACTAAGGGAAACTAGGGAGAGGAGACGATTTTCTATGGAAAAAGAGCGTTCATCGTTTAAAGATTTTGATGAAAATGAGCGAATTATTGCAGAGCAAATTACGCAATCGTATCAAAGCGGAGTGGTTGACTATGTAGATCAACAAGCGCAAGACACGAAAACAGAAGATGAAGAATCACTGCAGTAAGGCAAACGCGAGCGGCCACGGCCGCTCATTTTTTACGACCAATCGCCTTAAAATAGACTTCTAACTGAAGAAATGGTTACAATAGGAGTACAAAAGAAGGTAAGTAGAGGAGGAGAATCTTGAAACATGCTATTGTAACGGCCGGTTCAAAAGGATTAGGGAAGCAAGTAACGCTCGCGCTATTGAATAAAGGCTATTGTGTGTCGGTAAATTACCGAAGTGATGAGGAATCTGTTCTTCATCTACAACAGGAATGGAAGAGTCATCGTGATCGTTTGCACTTTGTTCAAGGTGATATTACAAAGAAAGAAGACATTCAGCGTATTTGTAAAGAAGCGGTTGCTCGGTTCGGAGCCATTCACTTTTTAATAAACAATGCAGGACCGTACGTGTTTGAAAGGAAGAAGTTAGCAGACTATGAAGACCATGAATGGTATGAAATGATTGAAGGCAATCTAAGTGCGGTTTATCACTTTTTAAAAATTGTCATTCCGATTATGCGCAAACAGCACTTTGGTCGCATCATAACGTATGGTTTTCAAGATGCAGAGTATACACCAGGTTGGGTGTATCGTTCCGCATTTAGTGCAGCGAAAGTGGGTCTTGTATCTCTAACAAAAACAATTGCTCTAGAAGAAGCAGAGCATGGTATTACTGCTAATATGGTATGCCCAGGGAATATTGTTGGTGATATGAAAGAAGCAAGCATCGAGGAAGCACGGCGGTTGCAAGACGCCGATACGCCAATCGGCCGATCGGGAACGGGTGAAGATATTGCCCGAATCATTGCTTTTTTGTGTGAAGAGCAATCGGATATGATTACAGGAAGTGTTATTTCAGCAACAGGTGGCTTAGATGTTATTAATCGGCATCGTAAATAACGGTCATGTGCATACATAAACAGGTTGTTATTATGAATCATCCCATGTTCTAGTGGATGATTTTTTTTGTTGTGTTAGGAAGTAAAGAAGACATCAGCCGCAACCTATATAAAGGAGGATTTGGGACACAATACTCCTCTGTTTTTGTGGCGCCTTCGGAGGCTCCTGCGCGCTACTTCAGTTTTCGGTGCGTAAGACAATCTAAAATGAAACGAACGAGTGACATGCAAAAATGGCTTTATCACCAAAATTGATGATAAAGCCATTTTGAATGAGTTAAGGCTGTTTTGCGTGTTATTTAATAATCGTTAATTCTTTTGTGAATTTCGTTAAACATTCGTGGCCATTTTCGGTAATGTATACATCATCTTCAATGCGAACACCGCCAACTTCAGGTACATAAATGCCAGGTTCAATCGTATAGACCATACCCGCTTTTAATGCCTCTTGGTTTGTGGCATTCAGGGATGGATGCTCATGAACATCTAACCCAAGGCCGTGACCGATGCGGTGAGGGAAGTAATCGCCGTAGCCTGCATTCTCAATCACACGTCGTGCAGCTAGATCGATGTCGCCAATGCGGCTACCTGGCTTACTAGCGTCTAATGAAGCTTGTTGTGCAGCACGCACCGTTTCATAAATTTCGCGTTGTTTGTCTGAAACGTGTTGATAAGCTACCGTACGTGTGATATCTGAGCAATAGCCGTCAACGACAACACCTAAGTCAAATAAAACAAAATCGCCTGGTTGAATTTCATTTAAGCCCGGTTTGCCGTGCGGTAACGCTGAATTTGCACCAGTTAAAATCGTCGTTGCAAACGACATTTCAGAAGCGCCACGTTTTTTTACTGCTTGCTCGACGGCTGCTACGAGTTCTAGCTCAGAGACGCCTTTTGCAATCGTTTGAACACCAACTTCAACGCCATAATCCGCCAATGCAGCTGCTTTTCTTAAAATAGCAAGCTCTTCTGGTGTTTTTAACACCCGCATCTCATTTAACTGATGTTCAGCTGAAACGAGTGTGGCATTAGGGAAAAGAGCGAGCAATTGCATGCCACGCGCGTAGGAAAGATGTTCTTTTTCTACTGCAATGGAAAGTGTGGCATCACGAAACGATTCTGGTAAACGTTGCGCAATAAGATCCCAAGGGTGGTCAGTATCTGAAAAAGGGAGAATTTCGCCTTCCCAGCCAGCTGTTCTTGCTTGATGAACTTCCATTCCAGGACAGACAAGAATCGGATCTTGTTCAGCAAAAACAAAAACACCTAATAGACGTTCGTGTGGAAAACAACGAAAGCCTGTTAAGTAATAAACATTTGCTGTTGAAGTAATAAAGGCACCTTCAATGCGCTGCTCTTTTAGCCAGTTTTGTAGTTCTGTAAGTTGTTTCATAAGCCATTTCTCCTTTTTATCACCATAAAGTAAAAGTGTTCTTTCCTATAAAATGTATCATTATGCGTCATAGCTGTAAACGAACGACACTTAACAAAATAGGTTTAAAGAAGTCAAAAAGAGGCTATGTGATAGAAAAAAAGGTATACTTTTAGAGTGAGTACATAATCAGCAAATGAGGAGATGGTAATCTATGAAAATTACGTTCCATGGACAATCTGCAGTTGAAGTTCAAACGAAAACCCATTCTATTTGGATTGATCCTTTTATTTCTGGAAATGGTCAAGCCGTCATTGATGTTTCGGATGTAAAGCCAGACGTTATTTTACTAACGCATGGCCATAGCGATCATGCTGGAGATGCCGAGCAAATTGCACGTGCAAATGATAGTTTAATTATTGCGCCATTTGAATTAGCGAATTATTTTGCTGCGAAAGGATTAAATGTACATCCAATGCATATCGGTGGTGGTCATCAATTTGACTGGGGTCATGTGAAGCTGACGCAAGCTTTTCATGGTTCAAGCATTACGGAAGAGGATGGCACGGTTATTTATACCGGTATGCCAGCAGGTTTACTTCTAACAGTGGAAGATAAAACGATCTATCATGCGGGTGATACCGCATTGTTTTCCGATATGAAGCTCATTGGTGAGCGAAATAACGTCGATGTAGCGTTCTTACCGATTGGTGATAATTTTACAATGGGTCCAGACGATGCGGCGCTTGCGGCAGAATGGATTGGTGCGAACATTACGATTCCGATGCACTATAACACGTTCCCGCTCATTGAACAGGATGGTCATAAGTTTGTTGCCTCTTTAAAAGGAGAAGGTAAAGTGCTTGAACCTGGACAATCTATAGAACGATAAACGATGATTCTGCCTCCTTGTTCCCTTGCATAGCATGAAACAAGGGGGTTTTTATATGAAAAGCTTTGAAACGCTACGTTTACTGCTAACAGTTGCCTTACTTGTGTACGGAGTACCACGGCTACCGTGGAACATTTATGAAGTAGGTTCATTGCTTTTTTCGGTACTATGGACGCTGTTCTTAGCCATTACTCTTGTAGCACAGTTGCAAAAAAACTGGTTAGAATTAAAAGAGATACAAAATAAGGAAAAGTGTGATTTGTTCAGTAATGAGAAGGAACGAAAGCCGTTTTTGTTGAAGAATTATTGACCTTCCTTTTTAAAAAATGAAAAACCTGTTATAATGAATAGTAATAGAACAGTTAAAACAGGAGCCAAAGGGAACGGTGATGAAAGATGGCGACGAAGCATGAGCAATTAATAGATTATATTGAATCATTAGAAATTGGATCGAAAATATCCGTTCGGCAAATTGCAAAAGCGCTCTCGGTAAGTGAAGGCACAGCTTATCGAGCGATTAAAGAGGCAGAAAACCAAGGAATCGTGAGCACCATTGAGCGTGTTGGGACGATTCGCATTGAAAAGAAACGAAAAGACAATATTGAAAAGCTTACCTTTGCTGAAGTAGTGAACATTGTTGATGGTCAAGTACTCGGTGGTAAAGAAGGGTTACATAAAACGTTAAATAAGTTTGTAATAGGTGCGATGAAAATCGAGGCGATGATGCGCTATGTCGATCCTGGTAGTTTACTTATTGTCGGCAATCGGGAAAATGCACATGAATTAGCATTAAATTCAGGAGCGGCTGTTTTAATTACCGGCGGATTTGAAGCTACGGAAGAAGTGAAAAAGCTAGCCGATGCGCTGCAGCTTCCGGTTATTTCTTCAAGCTATGATTCTTTTACCGTAGCGACGATGATTAACCGCGCTATTTACGATCAGTTAATAAAAAAAGAAATAGTTTTAGCAGCAGATATTTTAATACCTGCAGAAGAGACAAGCATTCTTTATACTAGTGATCAGCTTGAAAAATGGTATACACTCAATGAGCAGACGGGGCATAGTCGGTACCCAGTCGTTGATCAAGCCATGAAAATTGTTGGCGTTGTAACGTCTAAAGACGTGATTGGTTTAGAGCGCCAAACACCGATTGATAAGGTAATGACAAAAGCACCCATCACTGTGAATCCAAAAACGTCTGTCGCCTCTTGTGCGCATATGATGATTTGGGAAGGCATTGAACTATTGCCGGTTATTAGTTCCACCCAAAAGTTGCTTGGAATCTTAACGAGACAAGACGTTTTAAAGTCATTGCAAATGATTCAAAAACAACCACAAATGGGGGAAACCTTTGATGATTTAATTACCGCTTCCATTCGAGAAGCGAAGGATGGACAACAACGAGCCTATGAATTTGAAGTGACGCCTCAAATGACAAATTATTTAGGAACCATTTCTTACGGTGTTATGTCTACACTCGTAATTGAAGGGGCTACGCGGGCGCTTCGTAAAAGCAAAAAAGGGGATATCGTAGTTGAAAATTTAACCTTTTATTTTATTAAACCCGTACAAATGGAAAGTACGATTCAAATTGTTCCACGCGTGCTAGAAGTGAGTAGAAAGTTTGGAAAAGTAGACGTGGAGCTTTATCACGAAGGAGCCGTCGTTGGGAAAGCGTTACTCACGGCTCAACTGCTAGGTCGCTCCTAACAACGAACAAGACCGGGACATGTCCCGGCCTTGTTATGCTTTATGCAGTGATTTGTGTTGTTCGGCTTCTTCAATAGCAAAGGGAAGATAATACTTGTACCGCTTGTAGCCGGCAATGATGAGGAAGAGCCCGTACACACAAAAGATGATGGCAACCCAGAGCTGAGGCTTTGTATTGACCATCGTAAAAATATTTAAGCCAAACGCTGTTAAGAATAGTCCAAGAGCTAGCTTTGCTTTAGAAGAGAGCCAATTTTTTTCATAAATCGCTCGTGAACGCACTTCTTTTACTTTATAAAAAAGGTAAAATGAAAAGGAAACAACAATGAAGATTACGAAAATCGGCATATTCCTCTGACCCCCATGAAAGTAATCATCTTCCATTGTAATCGCTTTAGGTTGGAATTGCCATAACCTTTCAACAAAAAGGAGATTTACTAGTGAATAAACTCATTTTTGAAAGTATAAAAACACATGACACGATTATTATCCATCGTCATGTTCGCCCAGATCCCGATGCGCTCGGTTCGCAAGGGGGCTTAGGTGCGCTATTAAAAGCAAGCTTTCCAGAAAAAAAGGTGTACCTTGTAGGAGAAGAAGACCCTGCATTAACGTTTCTTGTAACGATGGATGAGATTGCAGAGACGTCTTACGAGGATGCGCTCGTTATTGTATGTGATTCGGCAAATACAGCACGGATTAGTGACCGCCGCTATAAGCTAGGCAAGCAGTTAATTAAAATTGATCATCATCCGAATGAAGAGCCCTATGGCGATGTTGTTTGGGTTGATACGTCCGTTAGTTCAACGAGTGAAATGATCGTACAATGGTTTCTTGCTCACGAGGATGAGGGGCTTGTGATGACTGCTGAGGCTGCTTCATTATTATATGCGGGTATTATCGGAGATACGGGTCGTTTTCTGTACTCTAATACATCGCCGGACACGCTTAGAGCGGCTGCCTTTTTAATGGAAAAAGGTGCTGTTCCACAAGATTTATTTGATGAATTGTATAAAGTGAAAGAAAATACAGCGCGCCTAAATGGCTATGTGATGCAAAATTTTAAAATTACGAATGGCCATACAGGCTCCATTCATTTATCAAAAACTGTGCTTGACCGCTATGGTGTAGAAGTAAGTGAGGCAGCTGTTCTCGTTAATTCTTTCGCACACGTAGAAGGAATGCTAGCTTGGGTCTTTTTTATTGATGAGCCGGGACATATTCGAACACGCATTCGTTCAAAAGGACCTGCTATTAATCAATTAGCGATGAGATATAATGGGGGAGGTCATCCTCGTGCATCAGGAGCGACAGTACATTCGCTAGAAGAAGGAGAAAGATTGGTGGATGAATTAACGGCGCTTTGTGAGGAATACGTACAAAAACACCAAAAATAACGCTTTGTTACACTAAAAATCCGAGCGATTGTCCTGAAATGACGGCATAATCGTTCGGTTTTTTTAGTATGTGCCGGTTAACGACTATACTTTTTCGGGGATAAACCAAGAACCAACTTCTGTAACATCTTCGTGAACGGGGATGTTAAGGCGCAACAATTCTTTTTTGATGAGTTCAGCAACTTCGCGCGTTTCGGCAAAAGCAGAAAAGCCTTCTTGGATTTTTTTTACTTGTGCTTGAGCAATTTCTTTTCGATTAATAATCATCTTCATAACCCCCATCATCCACTCTTTTTTCTTTATTTTACGAAAAATTGTATAAAAATGCTATTGGATTGTTAGAATTGTCACAAAACAGTAAAAACAGCCCATAGAAAAATAGGGCTGTGCTTAGCTCTCTGGAACAATTTTCACATGAACTTCCAAAGATGTGTATAAAAATAGATGATCAATGCGCACGCGATAGCTTTCACCATCGAGTTCATAAATTTTATTTTCAATCGCTTTATAGATTAGCGCTCTTGTTTTATGAATGGTATCTAAATCTTCACCGAGCAGATTTTCCAATTGATCTTGGACATCTTCACTAATATGATAAATCTTCAATTGCGACAGAGAGAGTGAAGCGCTTTTGGTTGCAAATACTTTAATGCGCTGAAGGCGCAGCTTCTTTTCATTCTCGGCATTGTTCTTTTCGTACGTGCTTTTCCACTGTGAAATTTGCTCTTTAAGATCATTAATACTTCGCGCTTGCGTATCAATCTTGCGTACATAGTGCTCGACAGTCCAACCGTATTGCAGTAAAAAAAACAACCAGCCGACGAGAAAGCCGAGAAATATTCCTGCTAGAAAGCGTTGATACTCTTTGCGAGAAAAAAACGGTGGAATTCGCATATTAATTCAAATTCTCCTGAGTAAGCCATTGAAGAAGAACCATAGCTGCGTTGGCGCCGGCCATTGCAATAAAAATAATAATAATTTGCTTAATGATTTCATGGGTGGCACCCGTTAAGAAGCTGCGTTCAAAATTGGTAATCGTGTCAAATGTGCCGCCCATTGCCGCCACGATTGCCCATATTTTTAGTTTGCGTGCTAAATCAACCGTTTCCATGAGGGGAGCTTTACCGACAAGAAAGGCTGCTAAACCCCCGATAATAGCGCCGCCGAGAATGACGCCAAAAGCAATGAAAAACGTAATGATAGTAGCAGCTAATGTTTCTCTCATAGGCACCTCCTCCTTACTTCATGTGTATCATCTTGTCCGTAAAAATATGCTAGTTACTTTAGCGGGCGTTTTCTAAAGCGCATAAGGTATACTATAATAAGTAGAAAATGAACGGAAAGAAGTGGTCTTTTTTGGCTTTTGTACCTTTACACATTCATACAGAATATAGCCTTCTCGAAAGCTTTTGCCGCATTAAGCCACTTGTCCAACAAGCAAAAGCAGCCGGCATGAAGGCGTTAGCGATTACAGACAAAGCAAATATGTACGGTGTCATCCCGTTTTATCGCGCTTGCCAACAAGAAGGTATTCAGCCGATTATTGGCTTAGAGGTAAGCTTTCTTTTGCAGCCGCTCTTATCGCCGCGAGATCAGCCTGTTCTTGGAACGCTCTTATTGTATGCGCGAAACGAAACAGGCTATCGGAACCTTTTAAAAATCAGTTCAACCATTATGAGTCATGAGACGACGCCATGGTTACAAAAAGATACGCTTTTACGCTATTGTGAGGGTTTGCTTGCTATTTCTGCGGGAGTAGAAGGAGAAGTTCAGCAACTCTTACTTCGACAGGAAGTACATACTGCGTTAGAAACCGTTCGCTATTATAAAGAAATATTTTCCTCTTATTTTTATTTAGGCATCGAGGACCACGGTCACGCGAAGGAAGGAATGTTAAATGAGACGCTTGTTTCGTTTAGTAAGGAAGCCGATGTTGCTTTATGTGTGACGCATGAAACGTACTTTTTACATGAAGAGGAAGCAGCTGCGTATGACGTATTGCTGGCGATTAAAGAGGGCACGAAAATCGACGATGATCAGCGCCGTGTTCTTCCTTCTGATCGCTTCTATTTTGCGAGCGAAGAAGAGGTAACCGAAACGTTTGCTGCCTTTCCAGAGGCGCTTGCTCAAACCGAGCAGATTGCAGCGCTTTGTCATGTGACGTTAACCTTTGATGAGCAGCTTATTCCACGTTATCCGTTACCAGAGCATACGGAGACGTCGCACTACTTACGTCACTTGTGTGAAGAAGGAGCGCTTGCGCGTTATGGTGAGCTGACAGAAAGAGTGAGAAAGCGCCTTACGTATGAGCTTGATATTATTACGAATATGAAGTTTGCTGATTACTTTCTCATCGTTTGGGACTTTATGCGTTTTGCTCATGAACAAGGAATCCTAACGGGGCCAGGGCGGGGCTCGGCGGCCGGTTCATTGGTTGCTTATTTGCTAGAAATTACAGATGTAGATCCGTTAGCACACGACTTGTTATTTGAGCGCTTTTTAAACCCTGAACGTGTTTCGATGCCTGATATTGATATTGACTTTCCAGATATTCATAGAGATGAAGTGTTGCAATATGTAAAAAGAAAATATGGGCAAGAACAAGTAGCGCAAATTATTACATTTGGTACATTGGCAGCTAAAGCTGCATTACGAGATACTGCACGCGCGCTCAACGTTGAATCTACACTCGTTGATCAACTATCCAAGCAAATTCCATCCCAACCAGGCATGACGTTACAGCGGGCGCTGCAAGAGTCATATGGGTTAAAAAATTTACTAGAAAGCAGTAACGAAGCGGCGACGCTATTTCAGACAGCCCTTGTGCTAGAAGGATTGCCACGCCACGCGTCTACGCATGCTGCGGGTGTAATTATTAGCGCGGGGCCTTTAACCGAGCATACGCCTTTACAGCGCGGTCACGATGGCATTTATTTAACGCAATATAGTATGGAATGGCTTGAAGCACTCGGCTTGCTTAAGATGGATTTTCTCGGACTGCGCAATTTAACGTTGCTTGAAAACATTACTGAGCGCATACGAGAAGGAACGGGAGAGCAGATTGTGCTTGCTTCGATTCCTTTTCATGACGAGAAAACCTTCGCGCTACTCGGGCGAGGAGAGACGTCAGGTATTTTCCAATTAGAGTCTGACGGCATGAGACGCGTACTGCAACAATTAAAGCCAACGGAATTTGAAGATATCGTGGCGGTTAATGCGCTGTATCGTCCAGGTCCAATGCAAAATATTTCTAGTTATATTGAAGGGAAACATGGGACGAAGCCTGTTCACTATTTGCATGAAGCACTTCAACCGATTCTTCAATCTACGTATGGCGTGATCGTCTATCAAGAACAAATTATGAAAATTGCTTCTGAAATTGCCGGTTTTTCTCTTGGTGAAGCCGATTTGCTACGACGAGCTGTTAGTAAAAAGAAGCGCGATGTCCTGGATCAGGAGCGCAAGCATTTCGTAGCAGGGTGTCTTGCCAAAGGATATGAGGAACACATTGCTCACGAGCTTTACGATTTAATTGTTCGCTTTGCCGATTACGGTTTTAATCGAAGTCATGCTGTTTCGTATAGCATCATCTCTTACCAGTTGGCTTATTTAAAAGCGAATTATCCGCTTTATTTCATGGCGGCATTGTTATCGAGTGTAGCGGGTAATCCTGATAAAGTGGCACAATATGTAAGAGAATGTAAAGACCAAGGCATATCTGTGCTTCCTCCATCAATTACAAAAAGTGAAGCTGCCTTTACGGTGGAAGATAGCGGGATACGTTTCGGACTATTTACCGTTAAAAACGCAGGAAATCAGGCCATTCAACAATTGCTTGAAGCACGAGCGCTTCACCCCTTTTCTGATTTATTTGATGTATGTAGCGCGTTAGGTGGGCGTCAGCTGCATCGACGAATGCTAGAGTCACTCATTTTTGCTGGAGCTTGTGATGAATGGGGACGAGATCGTGCTAGCTTGCTTGCTTCATTGGATGAGGCATTATCCTATGGAGAACGGATGCATGATTCCAAGGAAGAAGGGCAATTTGGTCTCTTTCGTGAAGGAGAATCTCTTACAAAGCCGAACTATGTAGATGTACCTCCTTTTGAAGAAGCAGAGCGGTTAAAGTTTGAGCGTGAAGTGCTTGGCTTTTATTTAAGCGGCCATCCGGTGGAAAAGTATCGTCCCTCGATGAAGCGTTATGGGTTAGCGCCAATTTCACATGTAAAGGAAAGCGCACAACGTACGCTTGTCCGCATAGGTATTTTGATAACGAATGCGCGTGTGATTAAGACGAAAAAAGGGGAGCAAATGGCGTTTTTAACTGGTAGTGACGAAAGTGGAGAGATGGAATTCGTTGTGTTTCCGCAAGCATTTAAGGCGCACTATCGTCTTCTCCAAAAAGGAGCGTTGCTCATTGTAGAGGGGCGTGTAGAGCACAAGAATGAAGGCAAGCAAGTGATTTTAGAAAAGGCAACCAGTTTGCTAGATGCAGCTAGCCGTCCGGAGCCGAAAAAGGAAACGTTGTATTTAAAAATCGACGAGGATTCGATTTCAGCACATAAATTGCAACACGTAAAGGAATTATTAGAACATAGTGAAGGTTCTACGCCTGTTATTCTTTATTATGAACGCCAAAATAAGACTGTGAAAATTGGTCATTCCATCGCTGCAACGACGAAACTCCTTTCGGCAATTACCGCGCTTTTAGGAGACGGGAACGTTGTTTTAAAGGGCAATTAATGACTTTACAGCAAGATGTCATCTGTTATAATAAGTAGGTCACTGGTGGTCTGGCCACTAGTAGGTTAATTGTCGTTGGAATTCTTGCACTAAGAGAGAATGCCGCTCACATATGGAAAGGCATACTACTCATAGTTGCTCGCTACATGGACAAAGCATCACCAGACCTTTCAAGATTGCATGACTTGACATAATAAACTCAGGAGATGAAACGATGTCTATATTAAGAGAAGAAGCTTTGCATATGCATCGAGTGAACAAAGGGAAATTAGAGTCTACACCTAAAGTTCCTGTTCGTAACGCCAAAGATTTAAGCCTAGCTTATTCCCCGGGAGTAGCAGAGCCTTGTAAAGATATTTACGATGATCCCGCAAAGGTCTATGAATATACGATGAAGGGCAATACTGTTGCTGTGGTATCTGATGGAACGGCCGTATTAGGTCTTGGAAATATCGGTCCCGAAGCGGCGCTTCCTGTTATGGAAGGAAAAGCAGTTCTATTTAAGAGCTTCGCAGGCGTAGATGCGTTTCCAATTTGTTTAAATACGACAGATGTAGATAAAATCGTGGAAACGGTGAAGCTGCTTGAGCCTACATTTGGTGGAGTGAACCTAGAAGATATTGCTGCACCCAATTGTTTTCTTGTAGAAGAACGCTTGAAAAAAGAAACCAATATTCCTATTTTTCATGACGATCAACATGGAACGGCCATTGTAACAGTAGCGGGTCTAGTTAATGCCTTGAAACTTACAAACCGTACGATGTCAGAAATTAAAGTCGTGGTTAACGGAGCGGGAGCTGCTGGGATTGCGATTATTAAGCTTCTTGATCGCTTTGGTGTAAAAGATATCGTGATGTGTGATACAAAAGGGGCAATTTACGAAGGTCGTCCGTTTGGTATGAACATCGTTAAAAGCGAAGTAGCGAAGTTTACAAATCGCCAAAAGAAAGAAGGAACGCTGAAGGAAGTTATTGCTGGCACAGACGTCTTTGTTGGTGTGTCTGTAGAAGGTGCTCTAACGAGTGAGATGGTAGCGTCTATGAATGAGCAACCAATCATTTTCGCAATGGCGAACCCAAACCCAGAAATTATGCCACAAGAGGCACGTGATGCAGGGGCGATGGTCGTTGGTACAGGTCGTTCTGATTTTCCTAACCAAGTCAATAATGTGTTAGCTTTCCCAGGAATTTTCCGTGGTGCACTTGATGTTCGTGCTACACACATTAACGAAGAGATGAAGATTGCAGCGGTTCATGCCATTGCTAATCTTGTAGCCGATAGTGAGTTAAACCCAGATTACGTTATTCCAGCACCGTTTGATCCACGCGTGGCACCTGCTGTAGCAGCTGCTGTAGCTAAGACAGCGATGGAGACAGGCGTTGCTCGTTTAAAAGTAGATCCTGAGGAAATTGCTGAAAAGACACGTCGTCTCTCTTGGATTGATAAAGAATAGGTTGTCAGAAGGGGGCAAAGACATTGTCAATTGCTTCTGAAAAAGTTTATGTAGAGATTTTACGTAAGTTAAAGACGATTATTCAAGAAGGCGGTTTGCAAGCAGGAGACAAGCTTCCGTCGGAACGAGTGCTAGCACATCTCGTACAAGCAGGTCGTTCTTCTGTACGAGAGGCATTGCGCTCTCTAGAGCTGCTCGGCTTAATTGAAACGAAGCGAGGCGAGGGGACGTTTATTCGTCCGCCTTCTCAGCATCGACTCGTTGAAGTGCTCGCATCCTTCGTTTTACATGACGACGCAACTGTTAAAGACTTGTTGCAAACACGGGCAATGGTCATTAAAGAATGCTTATCTCTTGGCGCATACCGTATGACAAGAGAGGATGAGCAAGCGTTAACCAACTTGCTCACTTCAATGAAAGCAACAGAAGATACTGTGCTGCGATCAACCCTTTCTTTACAATTTCAAGAAAGTGTTATTGGAATGTGCGGAAATCAACTTCTCTATCGACTTTGGGTCGAGTTAACAAGCTATGAAGCTTCTTTACCAATAGGTTCAGCGTTCCTTGATTATGATGAGTGCATGCAGTTATTGCAGCATTTGAAGAACAAGGATAGCGATGAAGCATGGAGAATTTTTTCTCGTACATAGCAGCAAATTAGTACAACAAAGGGTGGTGTTATTTTGTTAAAAGATTTTTTCGCTAAAAAGAAGAAATATGCCACAATACCAACTGAAAAAATGAAACAAGAAGTGCCAGAAGGTCTGATGTCGAAATGTCCAGACTGTAAGCACATTATGTATACGAAAGAATTAAAGAAAAATCTTCTTGTATGTCAATCCTGTGGCTACCATTATCCGATGCCTTCTCATGAACGCATTGAAAGCTTGATTGATGAAGGTACTTTTCAAGAACTTGATCGTGAATTAATTTCCGAAAACCCGCTAGGCTTTCCAGGGTATTTAGAGAAACTTGACAGCGATCGTAAAAAAACGAATATGAATGAAGCTGTTTTGACGGGTGAAGGTAAGATTAATGGTTATCCAGTCGTTGTGGCAGTCATGGATTCTAGGTTCCGTATGGGTAGTATGGGATCGGTCGTTGGTGAGAAAATTACGCGTGCGATTGAGAAAGCGATCGAGAAGAAGACGCCGTTTATTATTTTTACAGCATCGGGTGGTGCGCGTATGCAAGAAGCGATCTTAAGCCTAATGCAAATGGCAAAAACGAGCGTTGCGCTCCGTCGCTTGAGTGATTGTGGGCAGCTTTTTATCTCTATTATGACGCACCCAACAACAGGTGGGGTTTCGGCGAGTTTTGCGTCCGTAGGGGATTATAACTTTGCTGAACCAAAAGCATTAATCGGCTTTGCCGGTCGTCGCGTTATTGAACAAACCATTCGTGAAGATCTTCCAGAAGACTTCCAAACAGCAGAATTTTTGCTAAAACACGGTCAACTTGATAAAGTTATTCATCGAGAGGACATGAAAGATACGTTAACAACCGTACTGAAAATCCATTTAGGAGGGAGAGAATAGTCATGGCAGGAGAGCTAGAATTTGAACGCCCAATGGTAGAACTAGAAAATAAGATTGCTGAATTGAAAGCGTTCATGGAAGAAAAGAGCATCGATCTAACCGATGAGATTACAAGGCTTGAGGATCGTCTCGCGTCGTTGCAAAATGATACGTATGAAAACATGAGCCCGTGGGATCGCGTCCTTGTTGCTCGTCATCCTGAGCGTCCGACGACCCTTGATTATGTCTCTCACTTGTTTACGGATTTTATTGAATTGCATGGTGATCGCCTTTACGGCGATGATGAAGCGATCGTAGCAGGTATTGGCTTGTTTCATGATCAGCCGGTTACCGTTATTGGTCATCAACGCGGTAAAGACACGAAAGAAAACATCCGCCGTAATTTCGGAATGCCACATCCAGAAGGCTATCGTAAAGCGCTTCGGTTAATGAAGCAGGCTGAGAAGTTTTCCCGTCCAGTTGTTTGCTTAATTGATACGAAGGGTGCCTTCCCAGGAAAGTCTGCTGAGGAACGTGGCCAAAGTGAAGCGATTGCTCGTAACCTCGTAGAAATGGCTGGTCTTACTGTACCTATTATTTGTATTATCATCGGCGAAGGCGCTAGTGGTGGGGCCTTAGCCATTGGTGTTGGTAACCACGTTCATATGCTTGAAAATGCTTGGTATTCGGTCATTTCTCCAGAAGGAGCAGCCTCGATTTTGTGGAAAGATGCAACACAAGCAAAAGTGGCAGCCGAATCAATGAAAATTACAGCTCCAGACTTAAAGGAGCTAGGTGTCATTGATGAAATTATTCCAGAAGTGAAAGGTGGCGCTCATCACGATGTGAAAGAGCAAGCCATTCGCATTGATTTTGTGTTGAAACGATCATTGGAAGAACTTTCAAAATTAAGTGAAGCAGAGCTGGTGCAACAACGTTACGAAAAATACAAAAAAATGGGACAATTCACGGTTGAAAACGGTTCCATTGTGATGAAATAAGAAATGTGCTTTCTCCTATGTGGGAGAGCGCATTTTTTGTCTTTTGTTGTCTATTGTGCTCGACTTTTGAACATGATATTTTAATAAGATGAGAATACTGGAGAGGTGGAAGGAAACATGAAACGAATTGGAGTCCTTACAAGTGGAGGAGACGCGCCAGGGATGAACGCTGCCATTCGTGCTGTCGTACGTAAAGGAATTTATCATGATTTAGAAGTTTATGGAATCTACAACGGTTATGCTGGACTTATTGAGGGTAATATTACTAAACTAGAGCTTGGTTCTGTTGGCGATATCATTCATAGAGGCGGTACAATGCTTCGTACGGCGCGCTGTGAAGAATTCAAAACACCTGAAGGACAAGCGAAGGGCATCGAGCAATTAAAAAAGTTTGGCATTGAAGGTCTTGTAGTCATCGGTGGCGATGGTTCGTTTCAAGGAGCATTGAGACTGACAGAGCAAGGCTTCCCAACCATTGGTTTACCGGGCACGATAGATAACGATATTCCAGGTACAGATTTTACAATCGGTTTTGATACAGCTCTTAATACGATTATTGAAGCTATTGATAAAATTCGTGATACAGCAACAAGTCATGACCGTACGTATGTGATTGAGGTTATGGGTCGAGATGCTGGTGATCTTGCCCTTTGGGCAGGGTTAGCAGATGGCGCAGAATCCATCTTAATTCCAGAAGAAACGCATGAAATGGAACAAATCATTGAGCGTTTAAATCACGGTCTTGAGCGCGGTAAGAAACATAGTATCATTATCGTCGCTGAAGGGGTTTGTAGCGGGCTTGAAATTGGAAAGCAAATTCAAGAAAAAACAAAACTAGATACACGTGTAACTGTACTTGGCCACATTCAACGTGGAGGTTCGCCATCAGCCTTTGACCGCGTGCTTGCGAGCCGCTTAGGCGCAAGAGCTGTAGAGCTTTTGCTAGAAGGGAAAGCAGGCCGTACTGTTGGTGTGCAAAATAGCAAACTCGTGGATCACGATATTCAAGATATTTTAACAAGTAAACATACACTTGATTTGAATATGTATCGTCTATCTCAAGAACTATCGATCTAAAGAAAAATGAACAGAAACACAGGAGGCAATTATGCGTAAAACAAAAATCGTTTGTACAATTGGACCAGCAAGTGAAAGTATTGAAAAGCTTACACAATTAATGGAAGCGGGCATGAACGTCGCTCGTCTTAACTTCTCACACGGAGATTTCGAAGAGCACGGAGCGCGTATTAAAAATATTCGCATCGCAGCTGAAAAGCTTGGTAAAACCGTAGCCATTCTTTTGGATACGAAAGGACCTGAAATTCGTACTCAAACGTTAGAAGGCGGCGTCGCTGAACTAGTAGCGGGACAAGAACTTGTTATTTCCATGGAGGAAGTAATCGGAAATGAAAAGAAAATTTCTGTTACATATCCTGGACTTGTAGATGATGTTCGCGTTGGCTCAAAAATCTTGCTTGATGATGGCTTAATTGAGCTTGAAGTAATGAATGTTGGACAAAAAGAATTAACAACAAAAGTATTAAATAGCGGAACGTTGAAAAACAAAAAAGGTGTTAACGTGCCAAACGTGAGCGTGAAGCTTCCAGGTATTACAGATAAAGATGCAAAGGATATCGAATTTGGTATTGAACAAGGCATTGACTTTATCGCAGCTTCTTTCGTTCGTCGTGCGACAGACGTGTTAGAAATTCGTGAAATTCTAGAAAAACACCAAGCACAAAGCATTCAAATCATCCCGAAAATTGAAAACCAAGAAGGTGTGGAAAACATCGATGAAATTCTTGCGGTTTCTGACGGTTTAATGGTTGCGCGTGGAGATCTTGGCGTGGAAATTCCAGCTGAAGAAGTACCACTCGTTCAAAAAATGTTGATTAAAAAGTGTAATGAGCTTGGCAAACCAGTTATTACAGCAACACAAATGTTAGATTCTATGCAACGTAACCCACGTCCTACACGTGCAGAAGCAAGTGACGTAGCCAATGCCATCTTTGATGGAACGGACGCAATTATGCTCTCAGGAGAAACAGCGGCAGGAACGTATCCAGTTGAAGCGGTACAAACGATGCATAAAATTGCAAGCCGTGCAGAAGCAGGTCTTGATTATCGTAGTATTCTTTCACAGCGCAGCAAAGAAAGCAAAACAACAATTACAGATGCTATTTCTCAATCGGTTTCCTTTACAGCATTAAACCTTGAATCTGATGCAATCTTAACGGCGACAGAGCGTGGTTTCACAGCACGTATGATTTCTAAATATCGTCCGAAAGCACCGCTTATTGCTGTTACAAGCCATGAAGATGTCATGCGTAAATTAGCGCTTGTCTGGGGTGTGTATCCGGTTCGTGGCAAGAAAGCAGAAACAACGGATGAAATGTTCCAAGTAGCGATTGAATCTTCACTAGCTAGCGGTCTTGTTCACCATGGCAGCGTGGTCGTGATTACAGCGGGCGTACCTGTAGGGAAAACAGGATCTACCAACTTGCTAAAAGTTCATGTAATCGGTGATGTACTTGCAAAAGGGCAAGGAATTGGTCAACAATCTGCTTCAGGCCGAGTGGTTGTTGCAAGAAATGCAGCTGAAGCAGAAGCGGTAACAGCGGGAGATATTCTAGTAACGATTGGAACAGATCGTGAGATGATGCCTGCAATTGAACGTGCTGGCGCAATTATTACTGAAGAAGGTGGCTTAACTAGCCATGCAGCGGTCGTAGGTGTTAGCCTTGGTAAACCAGTTATTGTTGGCTTGCAAAACGCAACAACACTGTTAACGACAGGTCAAGAAATTACCGTAGATGCATCAACAGGTGATATCTATGATGGGCATAAAAACGTTTTATAATTTATAATACGAAGAGAAGGAGAAATCCTTCTCTTTTTTTTAAAGTGAAGTGGAGGGCGATAGGTTGAGAGCGCTAGTGCTTTTTTTTCTAATCGTGTCAGTAGGTGAAATCGCAATCGCTGTATGGATTGGTCATTTGCTTGGCGCGCTGCCGACGATTGCCATCATCGTCATTACAAGTTTTTTTGGTGCCTGGCTTGCAAAGCGCCAAGGATTACACGTAGTGAAAAATGTGAAACAACAGCTCCAATATGGTCAGGTGCCAAGTCAATCGTTACTGGATGGACTTTGTATCGTTCTAGGGGGCTTGCTTCTACTCATCCCAGGTTTTTTAACAGACGTTGTTGGGTTGCTGTTACTCTTTCCACCAACGAGAGTGCTCGCTAAAGTGTGGGTTGTAAAGTATGTAGGCCAAAAGATAAACAAAGGTGCTCATCGTGTGCACATTAAGCGTTCCTAGCATAATAGGAAAAAGAACGACGGTTAGGAGTGCTACTCTCACCTTCGTTCTTTTTTCACTTATTGCCCTTTAATAAATTGATATAGTTCTTTAAAAAAGTTCGCTTGATGAAGGGCGCGTAACAACACGAGAAAAGCTGGTCCAACAATTAAACCAATGAAACCGAACCATTGATAGCCAACAAATAAGGCAATGAGCGTTGCTAGGGGGTCTAAGCCAATGGTTGATGATAAAATTTTCGGCTCTGCTACTTGGCGTTGGATAATAATCACACCGTATAAGATGGAAAGACCAATGGTTAAAGGATAGTTGCCTGATAGAAAGGTATACGCAATCCACGGAACGAACGCTACACCTGTTCCTAAGTACGGCAACAAATCCACTACCCCTATGAGAAGTGCAATCGTAATGGCGTACTTTACACGCAGAATCAGCAATCCAATCAGCACGATGATCGCCGTAATCGAAATTAAGGTAAGCTGTGCTTTCGCAAAGCCAAAGAGCGCCTTTCGAAGTTCGATATACACCGTGCGGGCGCTTTTTGCCCATTTTTCAGAAGCCGTTTTTGAAAGGTAGCGTGAAAAGCGGTACCAATCTTTAGACATGAAAAAGGCTGCTAATAGTGAGAAAATAAAAGTGGTAACGAGCGTAGGCAACTGCACGAACAGCCCCGATAAAGCATTAATTAAAGAACTAGCTGCCTGTGAAATGGAAGAACCAAGCTTTGCGCCGAGCTCATTAATTGTTTTCATAATCGTATGTTGGTGGGAGTCATCGAGCGCGCTAAACATTTTACTAATGTCATTATAAATGGGTAAGATTTTCGTAGAAAAAAATGTTTCTAAATAATAAATAAGATCATTGCTATAGGTTGGCAGGGTATGGGCAAGATAGGATATACCTGAAAAGAATTCTCGAAGCAACAAAAGAATCATGCCTGCGACGATGGCAATTAAGAGTAATAATGCTGTACAGACAGCGGCCGATCGCGGGAAACGCCCCTTTTCTACGAGAAAATTAACAAAAGGATTAATAATCATGGCGATGATGGCGCCAAAAATAAACGGATACGTCACTTTCGATAAATAAAAACATAAAATAAACACCACACCCGCGGTAACAACAACGAGTAAAAAACGGAGTAACCGCTGCATCTTTATCTCCCCAATTCTTTAAATGTTGAAAGAAGGTTTTAAAACGCTATGCAATCATACTTATTTTTAATTGCGCTATTACTGATCGCACTTCTTGCAAAAAATCAGTCGCTAATCATTGCCATTGCCGTCTTGCTTGTCCTTAAATTCACCGGGCTTGGCGATAAATTATTTCCGATCGTATCGCAAAAAGGAATTAACTGGGGTGTAACGATTATTACCATTGCTGTACTCGTACCCATTGCAACTGGAGAGATCGGTTTGAAGCAAATGCAGGAGGCTGTCAAATCTTCATTTGCCTGGATTGCGCTGTTTTCAGGAATTTTTGTAGCACTCATTGCATCCAAAGGGTTAATTCTTTTGCAAAATGATCCTCACATCACGGCAGCGCTTGTAATTGGCACGATTCTTGCTGTCGCGCTCTTTAATGGCGTGGCTGTCGGACCGCTTATTGCGGCTGGAATTGCTTATGTTGCCATGAAAATTGTCGAATATTTTAACAGTTAAAGAAGTAAAAAGGGCTTTTCCATTCACAAAGCTCTTTTTTTTGTTTATAATTAACTTGTATGTACTACTTCCTTTAAATAGTCTGCATTTCTTTTATTTAGAAATGTAAGCTCTTACTTATAAGGATTACTTGGTTTTGTGCTTTTCTATTAAAAGGAGAAAGAGAATTAGGAAAGGGAGAGATAACCATGACAGCAACAAGAGGATTAGAAGGGGTTGTCGCTACGACCTCATCTGTAAGCTCCATCATCGACGATGTATTGACTTATAGAGGGTATAGCATTGACGACTTAGCAGATTTCGCAACATTTGAGGAAGTCGTTTATTTGCTTTGGAACGAAAAGCTTCCAAATGAACAAGAATTAGCACAGCTTAAAAAAGAGCTAGCAGCAGCATCCGCTGTTTCTGATGATTTACTTAACCATTTGAAATCGCTTCCTTTGAAAAATGTGCATCCAATGGCAATTTTACGCACAGCTGTATCAATGCTTGGCATGTATGATGCGGAAGCGGAGGATATGACGAAAGAAGGCAATATGCGTAAAGCAATTCGCCTACAAGCGCAAATGTCGACGGTTGTAACAGCGTTTGCACGCATTCGTGATGGCAAAGATCCTGTTGCACCACGCACCGATTTATCCTTTGCAGCGAACTTCTTGTACATGTTAACGGGAGAAGAGCCGAAGGAAGTAGCAGTTGAAGCGTTTAATAAGGCACTTGTTCTTCATGCTGACCATGAATTGAATGCGTCTACATTTACAGCACGTGTAGCTGTTGCGACACTTTCTGATATGTATTCTGGTGTTACCGCTGCAATTAGCGCACTTAAAGGACCACTTCACGGTGGTGCAAATGAGCAAGTTATGAAAATGTTGAGTGAAATTAAAGAAGAAGATCAAGTGGAGAGCTACTTACAAAAAGCACTTGAGCAAAAACAAAAAATTATGGGCTTCGGTCACCGCGTCTACAAAAACGGCGATCCTCGTGCAAAACATTTGCGTGAAATGTCTAAACAACTAACAAAAATGACGGGAGAAGAAAAGTGGTACAACATGTCTGTGAAGCTTGCTGAACTTCTTGGAAAAGAAAAAGGCTTGCTACCAAACGTTGACTTCTATTCTGCAAGCGTATACCATAGCCTTGACATCCCACATGATATCTTCACACCAATCTTTGCGGTAAGCCGTGTATCTGGTTGGATTGCGCACATTTTAGAGCAATATGATAACAACCGACTCATCCGTCCACGTGCGGATTACACAGGACCTGCTATGCAGAAGTACATTCCTGTAACAGAACGTTAATCCTTTAAAGGAAAACAAAAGAGAAGAGAGATCTCTCTTCTCTTTTAAGAGGTTATCTAGTAGGATAAGAGAGAAACAGATTTTGATAGGAGGACAAGCAACATGTCAAATGGAGAGCGTATTACAGTAGATAATGGCGTACTAAATGTACCAAATCAACCGGTGATTCCTTATATCGAAGGAGACGGAACAGGTCCTGATATTTGGGCAGCAGCTTCTCGCGTTTTAGAAGCAGCCGTAGATAAAGCCTATAACGGTGAAAAGAAAATCGTTTGGAAAGAAGTATTAGCAGGGGAGAAAGCGTTTAACCAAACAGGTGAATGGCTTCCAGCTGAAACACTAGACGTTATTCGCGAGTACATCATCGCAATTAAAGGACCACTAACAACACCAATCGGTGGCGGAATTCGTTCATTGAACGTAGCACTTCGTCAAGAGCTTGATTTGTTTACGTGCCTACGTCCCGTTCGTTACTTCCAAGGTGTACCTTCACCTGTAAAACGTCCTGAAGATACAGATATGGTTATTTTCCGTGAAAACACAGAAGATATCTATGCTGGTATTGAATATAAGAGCGGATCTGACGAAGTGAAGAAATTGATTTCTTTCCTTCAAACAGAAATGGGCGTTAACAAAATTCGTTTCCCTGAAACTTCAGGAATTGGTATTAAACCAGTTTCATCTGAAGGAACAAAACGTCTTGTGCGTGCAGCGCTTCAATATGCTATTAACGAAGGACGTAAGAGCCTAACGCTTGTACACAAAGGAAACATCATGAAGTTTACAGAAGGTGCTTTCAAAAACTGGGGTTACGAGCTTGCTGAGCAAGAGTTCGGTGAACACGTATTTACGTGGGCGCAATATGACCGTATTGCTGAAGCAGACGGTAAAGAAGCAGCAAACAAAGCACAAGCAGACGCAGAAGCTGCTGGCAAAATTATCGTAAAAGATTCAATCGCTGATATCTTCTTACAACAAATTTTGACGCGTCCAGCTGAGTTTGATGTTGTTGCAACAATGAATCTAAACGGTGACTACATTTCTGATGCCCTAGCTGCACAAGTTGGTGGAATTGGAATCGCTCCTGGAGCAAACATTAACTACGAAACAGGACATGCGATTTTCGAAGCAACACACGGTACAGCTCCGAAATATGCGGGTCTTGATAAAGTAAACCCATCTTCAGTCATCCTTTCTGGTGTATTAATGCTTGAACACCTTGGATGGCATGAAGCAGCGAAACTTGTAACGGATTCCATGGAATCAGCAATTGCTGAGAAAGTGGTTACGTATGATTTCGCTCGTCTAATGGATGGCGCTACTGAAGTAAAATGCTCTGAGTTTGCAGACGCACTTATTAGCAAAATGTAAGGATTGGGTCCCGCGCGTCGGGACCTTTTCTTTACACCTTATCTCAATCTTTTAAATTAGCTAGCTTACTAGGAGGTTCGTATCTTATGAATTCACGTAAAAAAATTGCTGTTATTGGTGCAGGTTTTACAGGAGCAACAACGGCTTTTATTGCTGCTCAAAAAGAGTTAGGCGATGTTGTGCTCGTCGATATCCCGCAAGCGGAAAATCCAACTAAAGGAAAAGCGCTCGATATGTTAGAAGCGAGTCCTGTTCAAGGATTTGATGCCAACATTACTGGAACATCGAACTATGAAGATACGAAAGACTCTGATGTGGTTGTCATTACGGCGGGCATTGCGCGTAAGCCTGGCATGAGCCGCGATGATCTTGTGAATACGAATGCGAAAGTCATGAAAAGCGTAACGAAGGAAATTGTAAAATATTCTCCGAACGCCGTTATTATCGTTCTCACAAATCCGGTTGATGCAATGACATACACCGTATTAAAAGAATCAGGGTTTCCGAAAAGCCGTGTCATTGGACAATCGGGTATTCTAGATACGGCACGCTTCCGCACATTCGTTGCACAAGAACTTAACGTTTCTGTAAAAGATGTGACGGGATTTGTTCTAGGTGGTCATGGCGATGATATGGTGCCACTCGTTCGTTACTCCTATGCTGGTGGTATTCCGCTACAAAGCTTACTTCCACAAGACCGTCTTGATGCGATTGTGGCGCGAACGCGTACAGGTGGCGGGGAAATCGTTAACTTGTTAGGTAACGGTAGTGCGTACTATGCACCAGCCGCTGCTCTCGTGGAAATGGCGGAAGCTGTCTTAAAAGATCAACGTCGTATTCTTCCGGCAATTGCTTATTTAGAAGGAGAATATGGGTATGAGGGGATTTGCCTTGGTATTCCAACGGTCGTTGGTGGAAATGGTTTAGAACAAATTATTGAACTAGACTTAACGCCAGAAGAAAAAGCGGCACTTGACCAATCTGCTCAATCAGTGAAAAGTGTGATGAGTGTATTAGCGTAAACGTATAGCCTTATAGAATAAACTCGCTTGATCGGCGAGTTTATTCTATAAGAAAAATGTAAGCGTTTACGTAAATTGCGGGATGAGAGGATGACTGTGATGCTGTTAGGGAAAAAACGCAAGCTCGGACGAATGATTTCAGAACTTCAAGTGGGTGAGCGCTTAGAATTAACGCAAGCGATTGAAGATCAAGATTTGCTGTTATATCTCGGAATGACAAATGATAACAATCCGTTGTTTATTCAACATGACTATGCAGCAATGACACCATTTAAAAAACCAATTGTGCCCCAAATTCTATTAACAGGAATAATTACAGCTGCGGTTTCGAAATATTTGCCTGGACCAGGAAGTAGCATCGAAAAGCAAAGTTTAACCTTTCCACGTCCTGTCTATCACTATAGCAAAGTAACGCTGCACTTTGAATTGAGTGAGGTAAACGTTGAAGCGCATCACGTGAAAATCATTGTTACTGCCCATAACGAAAAAAAAGAAGTCGTTGTGGATGGCGAACTTGTAGTCTGCCCACCTTTTCCACCCAAATCAATTACATCAAAAGTATTAGAAAATTTCTAACAAGCCGGCCTCGTGCCGGTTTTTTTAATGCTTTACCATAGAAAGTAGGCAATCACGAGGCAAAGTAAGCCAAGTAAGCCACACCAAAGCGCCACGCGTATTCTAAAGCTTCGATGTTCTCCTGTTTCTGAATGAAACGTACTTCTTTGTTGGTCGCCACTTGTCCATGCACCAATAAAAACGCCTGATATAATAATACCGACAATCCCTAGTATTAAAAAAAGTGTAAACAAAAGAAGCCCTCCTTTTTTCTATATATACCATGATAGTTCGCTATCGTGCCTTTCATTCCTGTCATAAAGAGAGCGGACAATGAGAAAACGTCATGAATTCTTTACATAAACTTAAACTTTGACCTTTTGTGATAATGGCTGAAACATAGTATGATACATGTATAGAAACATGAAGAAAAAGGGTGGGAAAACATGAGCCGCAAAATCATGGTTATTGAGGATGAGCTATCAATTTCTACGTTACTGCAATTTAATTTAGAACAAGCTGGCTTTACGGTGACAACCGCGATGGATGGGTTAACAGGACTTAATCTAGCAGTTGCTGAGCCTCCAGATTTAATTGTTTTAGATTTAATGTTACCAGAAATGGATGGCCTTGAAGTATGTAAGCAATTGCGTCAAAAACAAATTTTCGTACCAATTCTTATGTTAACTGCAAAAGATGATGAGTTTGATAAAGTTCTTGGTTTAGAGTTGGGCGCAGATGATTATATGACGAAGCCCTTTTCACCACGAGAAGTCGTGGCACGCGTGAAAGCGATCTTAAGAAGAAGTCAGCAGCTAAGCATGGAGCAAAACGCCGCTGATGTAATTGAAAAGCTAACCATTGGTGAAGTGGAAGTTTTTCCAGATAACTATGAAGCGTATTTTAAAGGACAAGCACTGGAGTTAACACCAAAAGAATTTGAGCTGCTGCTGTATTTATCACGAAATAAAAATCGCGTCTTAACGCGTGAGCAGCTCCTTTCTGCCGTCTGGAACTATGATTTTGTAGGCGATACACGCATCGTTGATGTGCATATTAGCCACTTGCGAGAAAAAATCGAGGAAAACACCCGAAAGCCGATGTATATAAAAACCATTCGGGGTACGGGTTATAAGCTGGAGGTTCCGCAGTAATGCCGGATTTTAAAAACCGGGTATTAACGTTTTTCCTCATTGCCATCATGTTCGTTTTTATTTTGCTTTCGCTTATGGTAGGTAGCTTAGTGCATTCCACGGTGAAAGAAAAGCGACTTCAACACTATAAAAGCGAGTTAATGTTGCTTTCGCTTGCTGCACAAGATCAAAATCAGCACGTATTAGAAGCACAAATGAAGCAAGTAGCGGGTAATATAGAAGGGAAAGTCCGCTATTATGCGAAAGATGGCAAGCTTCTGCTGCAATATGGGAAACGTAAGGAAAGCGAGCAAGCGCCATTAAAGATTGCGTCCATTAAACACGACAGTTTGACAATGACGAAAGAAGGAGCCAATAACTTATACACGCTACCCATTGAGCAAAATCAGTCTGTTGGCTTTATGCAGCTTGTCATTCCAGAGAAAGTCGCCAATCAAAGTGAACGGTGGATTTGGTTGCTTCTCTCGTTTGGATTTTTAGTCACACTGGTCATTGTGCTCATCGTCTCCATACGGGTGTTGAATCGGATCATTAAACCTGTAGAAGAAGCAACAACTACGGCAAAGGAACTGGCACGCGGTAACTTTAAAGCGCGCACGTACGAGTATAAAGGCGATGTTGGAGAGTTGAATTACTCATTAAATGTGTTAGCACGCAATCTTGCGAAAATGACAAAGTCGTATGCTTCAGAACAGGATCGTTTAAAAACACTCATTGAAAATATGGGCAGCGGCGTTATTCTTATTGATAAAAACGGAAGCATTACGATTGTAAATCGCGCCTTTAAAGAACTATTTAAAGAGCATACAGAGTCATGGGCAGGTCATTTGTTTCACGAAGTGTTTCCGCATAAAGAGATCATTGATCTTGTAGAAGATACGTTCTTAATGGAAACGAATATTCGTAAGCAAGTCGTTTTACCCATTCATATTGAACGAAAGCATTTTGATGTGAGCAGTGCACCTGTCTTAAATAATCTTGGCAAGCTCCGCGGCATCGTACTTGTTTTTCATGATATTACGGAATTAAAAAAATTAGAGCAAATTCGTAAAGACTTTGTTGCGAACGTCTCACACGAGTTGAAAACGCCTGTTACTTCATTAAAAGGATTTGCTGAAACCTTATTAGATGGAGCGGCAGATCAACCTGATATTCGTGATAAATTTTTAACAATCATGTGGAAGGAAAGTGAACGGCTGCAGCTCTTGATTCAAGATTTGTTAGATTTGTCAAAAGCGGAGCAAGGCTACGCGCTTGAGCTTCAGGAAGTTTCACTTGCTACGATTGTAGAGGAAGTGCTTTTAATTTTAGAACCGAAGGCAGAAGAAAAAGGCATTGCGCTTAAGTTTGCAGTAGAAGGTGCTACGACAGTAGAAGGGGATGGACAGCGCCTCAAGCAAGTATTTATCAATTTAATTAACAATGCGCTAAATTACACTCCTGCTGGAGGCCGTGTTCTCATTCGGCTGAAGGAAAGTGCCGAGAAGGTTACTTTTTCAGTATCTGATACGGGGATTGGAATTAAAAAAGAAGAAATTTCCCGGATTTTTGAACGGTTTTATCGTGTGGATAAAGGGCGTAGCCGTAACTCTGGGGGAACGGGGCTAGGCTTAGCCATTGTCAAGCATTTAGTGGAAGCGCATCATGGGCGCATTCACGTAAAAAGTAAGGTTGGTGAAGGCTCGACCTTTACGCTTGTGTTTCGGAAGAAGTTTACAAATAATTAACATCGCTAACGGATTTCCTTCATAAAGCCCTTGTATACTAAAAGTATCCTTTTTCAATTGTTACCCCCTTTCACAGAGAATCCTTATGGGTTCTCTCTTTTTTTGTATAGAGAACGTTGGTTCTTATGTTATTTTCTTTTGGGGAACAGCGGTGGTACAATAAGAGGAAGAAACCTAATGTGGAGGTCTGTTAAGTTGGGTCATAAATTAGTATTAATTGATGGAAATAGTATTGCGTATCGGGCGTTCTTTGCATTGCCGCTTTTAAACAATGATAAAGGTGTCTACACAAATGCCGTGTATGGCTTTACAACGATGCTACTAAAGATTTTAGAAGAAGAGAAGCCAGATCACGTGTTAGTAGCATTCGATGCTGGCAAAACAACGTTTCGTCATGCGACGTTTACAGAATATAAAGGCGGACGTCAGAAAACACCACCTGAGCTTTCTGAACAATTTCCGCTTATTCGGCAATTGTTAGATGCGTTTGGTATTAAACGCTATGAGCTTCCTAATTATGAAGCGGACGATATTATCGGCACGTTATCAGGACAAGCGCACGATGAAAAGTGGAAAGTGACCGTTATTACAGGTGACAAAGATATGTTGCAACTCGTCACGGATGATGTGACTGTTGCGTTAACGAAAAAAGGAATAACCGATATCGACCGCTTTGATCCAGCGCTGATTGAGGAGCGCTATAGCTTAACGCCACAGCAAATCATTGATATGAAGGGGCTGATGGGAGATGCTTCTGATAACATCCCTGGCGTACCTGGAGTTGGTGAAAAAACAGCCATTAAACTGATCAAGCAATTTGGCAGTTTAGAAGCGGTACTTGAGCATATTCAAGATGTGTCGGGTGCTAAATTAAAAGAAAAGCTAACTGAGAACCGTGAGCAAGCGCTTATGAGCAAGCAACTCGCAACGATTGAATGTCAAGCACCGCTCGAATTGTCATTACAAGATACAAGCTATAGCGGGTATGACGGCGAGCGACTTTTCCCCTTTTTTAAAGAGCTTGGCTTTCACTCGCTTATTGAGAGATTAGGTGGAGAAGCGGTTGCAGAGGTGAAAGTAGAGCAAGAAGCGCTGTCCTTTGAAGAAGTAGAGGACATTACGGAAGACGTCTTAGCTTCCCCCGCTGCGCTCATCGTTGAAACGATGCCAGAAACGTATCATGGAGCAGAAACGCTTGGTATTGCTATCGTTAATGAAACAGGGAATTATTACATTTCACGTGATCTTGCTTTTTCTTCTGCCTTGTTTAAAGAATGGATCGAAAACGAAGACAAAGAAAAATTCGTTTTTGATGGCAAACGTGTCTATGTGGCGTTGCAGCAGGCGGGACTTTCCTTACATGGTGTTTCTTTTGATGTGATGATTGCTTCCTATTTATTAAATCCGTCCGAATCAAGTGATGAGCTTGCTAGCATTGCTATTCGCCATCACTTATCGCCACCTGATCATGAAGATGCTGTGTATGGAAAAGGAGCAAAGCGCAAAGCACCTGATGTGCAAGCATTAATGGAGCATACCGTTCGTAAAGCAAAAGCCATTTATGCCTTACAAGCACCATTGCTAAAAGGTTTAAAGGAAAATGAACAATATGATTTATTTGCTTCCCTAGAGCTACCGCTTTCACTCGTATTAGCAAAAATGGAAACGCTCGGTGTGAAAATCGATTTGGAGCGTTTGCGACAAATGGGGAAAGAACTAACAGCTACTCTGATTACATTAGAGGCAGATATTCATGCGTTAGCTGGTGTTGCTTTTAACATTAATTCGCCGAAACAGCTTGGAGAAGTTTTATTTGAAAAACTAGGCTTACCCGTGCAGAAGAAAACAAAGACAGGTTATAGTACATCTGTTGACGTGCTTGAAAAGCTTGAGAATAAACATGAGATTATCGAGAAAATATTACTCTATCGCCAACTTGGAAAATTAAGCTCAACCTATATTGAAGGATTGTTAAAAGTCGTTCATCCTGAGTCGAAGAAAATTCATACGCGCTTTAACCAAGCGTTAACACAAACGGGTCGTTTAAGCTCCACAGAGCCGAATTTGCAAAATATCCCGATTCGCTTAGAGCTTGGACGTAAAATTCGTGAGGCTTTTATTCCTTCTAAAGAAGGTTGGAAAATTCTCGCGGCGGATTATTCGCAAATTGAACTTCGTGTCTTAGCGCACATTTCTCAGGACGAGAACTTAATGGAAGCCTTTAAAAAAGAAATGGATGTTCATACGAAAACAGCGATGGATGTCTTTCACGTAGAGCAAGAGGAAGTAACGTCTCAAATGCGTCGTCATGCGAAAGCTGTTAACTTTGGAATTGTGTATGGAATTAGTGATTACGGTTTATCGCAAAGTTTAAATATTACGCGTAAAGAAGCAAGTGACTTCATTCATCAATACTTACAAACGTTCCCTGGCGTTGAAGAATATATGAAGCGCATTGTAAGTGAAGCGAAACATCAAGGCTATGTATCGACCTTGCTTCATCGTCGTCGCTATTTACCAGAGATTACGAGTCGAAACTTTAACTTGCGCAGCTTTGCTGAACGCACAGCGATGAATACGCCGATTCAAGGAACAGCAGCCGATATTATTAAAAAGGCGATGGTTGAAATGGATGAAGCGTTACAACGTGAAGGTATGCAAGCAAAGATGTTACTGCAAGTACACGATGAATTAATTTTTGAAGTGCCAGAAGAAGAAGTGAAGAAGCTTCAAGAAGTGGTACAGCGTGTGATGGAACAAGCATTAGCGCTTGACGTTCCACTAAAGGTGGATATGAATAGCGGCAATACATGGTATGATGCGAAATAAAAAGAAGTAAAAGGAGTTGCCTCCTATGCCAGAGCTACCAGAAGTTGAAAATGTCAAAAATACATTAAACAAACTTGTGGCCAATAAAACGATCCAAAACGTAACCGTTCGTTGGCCCAACATTGTAAAATATGAAATCGATGCTTTTAAAGAGCGATTGAGCGGTCAAACCATTCTAGAAACAACGCGGCGCGGTAAGTTTTTAAAGCTTGTGTTGTCAGAAGATGTGATTGTGTCTCATTTGCGCATGGAAGGAAAGTATAGCTTACATGATAACGAGGAGCCGCTGAATAAGCATGCGCACGTCATTTTCTCGTTTACAGATGGAACAGAGCTTCGCTATCATGATGTGCGGAAATTTGGTACGATGCACCTGTATCGCCAAGGTGAAGAAGAAACGGCGCCTCCTCTCAACAATGTGGGGTTTGAACCGTTTGATCCAGCACTCACGCCGACAGTTATGCAAGCACTGTTTAAAAAAACAACACGTAACATTAAAGCCGTACTGCTCGATCAATCATTAATTGCTGGACTTGGAAATATTTATGTGGATGAGGTTCTGTTTGCGTCCGGCATTCACCCAGAAACAAAGGCACAAGCGTTAACGCTTGCGCAGTTAGGTGTTCTTCATGAAAAAATCGTGGCCATTCTCGGTGAATCAGTAAAAAAAGGTGGCAGCACGATTCGCTCGTATACGAATAGTGAAGGAAAGCAAGGTAGCTTTCAGCTTGAGCTGTTTGTGTATGGAAAAAAAGGTCAGCCTTGTTTGACGTGTGGTCGTGAAATCGAACGCACCGTTATTGCAGGGCGTGGCACGCATTTTTGTACAAACTGTCAAAAATAACACAATGAACGCTTCTTTCATACACTGCAACAGCAGCTGTAGCGAAAGGAGCGTTTGTTTCATTATGATGTCAATTTCTATTCTGATCCTTGCTTTTGCCGTTAGCTTAGATAGCTTTGGAACAGGTTTAACGTATGGTATGAAGCAAATAACGATACCATTATCCTCTATTTTAATTATTTCACTATGCTCTGCGATTGTTTTTTATACATCGATGGGCTTTGGTACCGTGCTTCAACATGTACTTTCTCCTCATGCTGGAAAGATCGTAGGAGGATGTTTATTAATCGGTCTTGGTGGTTATTTTTTATATCAAGCCTTTCAATCGAAGGCGCCGGAAACTGTACGGAAAGAAAAGACTATTGTAAAATTAGAAATAAAATCCTTAGGCATTATGATTCAAATACTTAAAAAGCCAGCAATGGCAGATGTGGACCGTTCGGGATCCATTAATAGTGTCGAAGCCATCTTACTAGGCGTTGCTTTGTCTTTGGATGCTTTTGGTGCCGGGATCGGAGCAGCACTTCTCCACTTACCGCCGCTTGCAACAGCGCTGGCAGTTGCTATGATGAGCTCTTTGTTTGTCGTCATTGGCATGAAAGTAGGGTATGCAGCTGCTAAGCTAGCTTGGATGAAAAACGTCAGCTACTTACCGGGCATCGTTTTAATACTAATGGGACTATTGAAGTTGCAATGAAAGGAACGATATTCAGATGATCATTGGTTTAACAGGAGGGATCGCGAGCGGGAAAAGTACCGTTTCTCGTTATTTAAAAGAATGGAACATTCCGGTTTGTGATGCAGATATAGCGGCTCGACAAGTCGTTGAAAAAGGAACCGACGCGCTTCGGCAAATTGTCGCTGTATTTGGTGATGAGGTGCTTACTTCTACAGGGGAACTTGATCGGAAAAAGCTAGGGTCGATTATTTTTAACTGTGCAGAAAAGCGTCAACAATTAAATGCCATTGTGCATCCAGCTGTTCGTGCCCAATTAAAAAAAGAGGCGGAAAGCTATTTAGCGCAAGGTTATCCTCATGTCGTGATGGATATTCCTTTGCTTTTTGAAAGCAAGCTTACGCATATGGTAGATGTGACGCTCCTCATTTATGTTGCAGAAGATGTTCAATTAGCGCGTTTAATAGAGCGCGATCATTCAACGAAAGAAGAAGCGACAGCGCGCATTGCGTCTCAACTGCCGCTTGCGCAAAAGAAAAAATGGGCAGATGCTGTTGTTGATAATAACGGATCGGAAGAAGAATTATGGGAAAATGTTCGCCAACAATTGATAAAATGGGACGTTTTATAGCCTGCTGTCATGAACAGTAGGTTTTTTTTGCCTATTTTTATAAAATACCGTTCTTTTTTTGTTTCAATATGCTATACTAATTCTAGAAAGAGATAAAAAAAGTATAACCTATTTTGGAGGGAACAAACCATGAAAGCAAAAGTAGCGATTAATGGACTTGGGCGCATCGGACGAATGGTATTTCGTAAAATGATGGAGGACAACGAGTTTGAAGTAGTAGCGATCAACGCAAGCTATTCTCCAGAAACGTTAGCGCACATGATTAAATATGATTCTATTCACGGTGTCTTTAAAGGTGAAGTTATACCGCATGAAGGGTATTTAATGGTCAACAATCAAAAGGTACTTCTTTTAAATTCTCGCGATCCGAAAGCGCTTCCTTGGAAGGGTCTTGGGGTTGATATCGTTATAGAAGCAACCGGTAAGTTTAAATGTAAAGAAACAGCAGGATATCATTTAGAAGCGGGTGCTAAGAAAGTTATTATTACTGCTCCGGGTAAAAATGAAGACATTACGATTGTTATGGGTGTAAATGATAGCGATTACAATCCGAGTGAACATCATATTATTTCAAATGCGTCTTGTACGACTAACTGTCTAGCGCCTGTCGTAAAAGTGCTTGATGATCATTTTGGCATTGAGTCTGGTATGATGACGACGATTCATGCGTATACAAACGATCAAAAGAACATTGATAACCCACATAAAGACCTGCGCCGTGCACGTGCGTGTGGTCAGTCTATTATACCTACATCTACAGGTGCTGCTAAAGCCATCTCTAAAGTGCTTCCGCATCTTACGGGCAAGCTAAATGGTATGTCACTTCGTGTGCCTACACCTAACGTGTCTTTGGTTGATTTAGTCGTTGACGTAAAAACGCCAGTGACAGAAGAACATGTAAATGAAGTACTAATGAGAGCGGCAGAAGGCCCATTAAAAGGCATTCTTGGCTATAATGAGCTACCACTCGTTTCAATTGACTATAACGGCAATGAAAATTCGTCCATTATTGATGGATTGTCAACGATGGTAATAGAAGAGAAAAAGGTAAAAGTACTTGCTTGGTATGATAACGAGTGGGGTTACTCTTGTCGTGTCGTTGATTTAGCTAGCATGGTTGCTTCTGGCCTTTCGCAAACAGCAGAACAAAAAATTCCTTCCTAAGGTTACTTTTTCATCTCATAACGTGTAAAAAGCAGCTTCCCTTGAGCGGAGCTGCTTTTTTTGCTACGTGCTTTACAGCATGAAAGCACTTTTACTTCTTTTTATGTTAAATTAATGAAAAAAATTCTAGATTATGTTGAAATGTATAAATAAAACAAGTATACTATGATTCGGACGCTGGATTCTACTTAAAGGGTTAGGACCTCTCTGGACTAACTTTCCCCCGTGGTAGGAGCTCAGTACCGCATGCTTGAAAGGGCATGACATTTTTTAAAGGGGGACTATGCTAAATATGGATACAATGGGAAGACACGTAATTGCCGAACTGTGGGGTTGTAACAGCGAAAAGCTCAATGATTTAAAATACATCGAGGAAACATTTGTTGATGCTGCTCTAAAGTCAGGTGCTGAGGTTCGTGAAGTTGCTTTTCATAAATTTGCGCCGCATGGCGTAAGTGGGGTCGTTATTATTTCGGAGTCACATTTAACGATTCACAGTTTTCCAGAGCATGGTTATGCAAGTATCGACGTATACACTTGTGGAGATCGCATTGATCCCAATGTAGCTGCCGATTATATTTCACAGGCTTTAGAAGCAGATAGCCGTGAAAATTTGGAGGTTCCGCGTGGTATGGGACCAATTATGGCGGCTAAAAGCAAGGCAGTCGCAAACCAATAGCAAACAAGGTACAAAGAAGAGATGTGGAAGCATCTCTTTTTTTAGTGCCATTACGGTGAAAAAGAATTGACGAATGCGCTATTGCTTTGAGAAAATAAAGAAGTATGACCGTAATAGAGGTAGGATATGTGAATAGAGAATAATTACATCTTGTCACGTGCCACTCTTTTGTCTAAGATAATAATAACGAGCAGTTTATTTAGTTGATGGAGTTGATTTGCAGTGCGTTGTCCGTCATGCCAGTTTAACGGTACAAAGGTACTTGATTCTCGTCCTGTTCATTCAGGGCGCTCGATTCGTCGCAGACGGGAATGTGAATCTTGTACGTATCGCTTTACGACATTTGAAACAGTCGAGGAAATTCCGCTTATTGTGGTTAAAAAAGATGGGATTCGTGAAGAGTTTAGTCGCGAAAAGATTTTACGTGGTCTCATTAAGGCGTGTGAAAAACGTCCCGTTCCTCTTGAAGTATTAGAAAATATTGTTGATCATATTGAAAAAGATTTACGAAATCAAGGATCTCCTGAAATCAACAGTCAAGAAGTAGGAGAGAAAGTAATGGACTATTTAGCAGATACAGATGAAGTAGCGTATGTCCGCTTCGCTTCTGTGTATCGCCAGTTTAAAGATATCAATGTTTTTATTCAGGAATTGAAAGAACTAATTAAAAAAGATGAGCGTTAATCTTGCGTAAGACAGCTTTTCGTTTTACGCTTTTTTTTATCAGAAATATAGGACACACGTTTGAAAGGTGAGGAACATGAGTGGACACTGGAAAGAAATTCTCCCGGTGGATACGTATGAAGCTCAATGTAGCGGTTATTTGGATCATCTAGACCGTAAAGTATTGACCTTGCTGTACCAACCGTTAATAGGAGCCTTTGCCTACAGTTTATATATGACGTTTTGGTGTGATGCAGAGATGGGCAATGCCAAGAGGCACTCGCATCAACGATTGATGAACGTTACTCAGTTTTCATTAAAAGATATCATTGCTGCTCGCAAGCGGCTAGAGGCGATAGGATTGCTGAAGTCGTTTAAGCAGGAAAATGAAACAGAGCGAAATTACTTGTATCAGTTACAAACACCGTTATCGCCTTCTGCTTTTTTTAATGATGGCGTATTAAATATTTATTTATACAATCGTCTTGGCAAAACAAAGTATTTGGAAATGAAAGAAAGCTTTCAAGCGGATGATCAGGATGTTTCACTTTTTCAGGAAACGACAGCTTCCTTTAGTGATGTCTTTATTTCACTGCATCCGTCAGAAATGACGGCAGGTGTATATTCAGAAATTCATGAAGGTCAGCAACATGTGATGGATCGGACAAGCGGGGGACAGCTAGACTTCTCCAATGCAGCATTTGATTTTGATCTTTTACAAACGACGCTATCGAGTTTTATTATTCCAGAAGACGTACTTACACCGAAAGTTAAGGAAGCAATTAAAAAGCTTGCGTATATTTATCGGATGGGGCCGCTTGAAATGAGTCGCCAAATTCAAAATGCCTATCATTCACACGGTGAATTAACAGAAGAGCACTTACGAAAAGAAGTTCAAAAGTGGTATCGAATTGAAAATAACAATGGGCTACCTCATATGGCACTAAAAACGCAACCACATCATTTGAAAACGGTGCAAGAAGAGCCTCAAACAGATGAGGAAAAGATGATTCGTTTTTTCGAGGAAGTATCGCCTTATCAATTGCTTGAAATTCAATCAGGTGCACGACCGGCAGAGGCGGATGTATCCATTATTGCGTATTTATTAATGGATCAAAAGCTCCAGCCAGGTGTTGTTAATGTATTGCTCGATTATGTTATGAAGACGAGTGATATGAAGCTCATTCGCTCGTTTGTTGAAAAAATTGCTAGCCACTGGGCACGCAAAAAAGTTCAAACGGTGCCAGAAGCGATGACGCTTGCTCGCATGGAGCAAAAAAAGTATCGTGAGTGGCAAGAGCGTAAATCAACACAAGGACGAAGAGCGTCACGTGGCCAAACGAAACAAGCAAGATTGCCGGATTGGTTAAAAGATACAAATGAAAGCCAAGAAAAGAAGGATCGCACAACGCAAGACAGCACGCCAAGTCAGGAAGTTGAAGCAAAGAATCAACAATGGCTAGAAGATCTTTTGAAAGAATTTTAGCATCTTAAGGAGGAGAAACTATGGATTCGATTGAAGATGCCGTTAAAACGATGCCAGGCTTTAATCAATTTCAAAAAGAATACGACCGAATCAAGCGAGAAGTGCTACAAGACCCACTTGTCCGCTCTTTTTTAAGTCGTTATCCTACCTTGAGTGACGCTAGTATTGAAAAAGGATTAACGAAGCTGTATGAATACAGTAAAGAGCAAAAGCAATGTAGTCAATGCCCTGGTTTGCAAGCGTGTCCCAACCTGATGGCAGGCTACCAGCCTCATCTTGAAGTGGAGAAAAATCAATTAAGTATTTATTACGAAAAGTGTTCCCTTAAAAAGCAGGATGAGCATCAAAAATCATTGTCTGCTCGGATGCAAAGCTATTTTATTCCGAAAGATATTTTGGAAGCTTCTTTTACGAACTTAACAAGCATTGATGAAGATCGGAAAGAAGCAATTGGAGCAGGGATGGCTTTTGTCAAGAAGCTCAGCGCCAAAGAAGAAGCCAAAGGTCTTTACTTTTATGGGAAATTTGGCGTTGGAAAAACGTACCTTCTCGGTGCCATTGCGAATGCCCTTGCTGAACGTGGTATCTCGTCCTTGCTCATTCATACGCCCGAATTTCTTCGGGAGATGAAGAGTAGCTTGTCAGACGGGACATTCAACGAGAAAATGGAATTGCTGAAAACCGTGCCTGTTCTCATGTTAGATGATCTTGGAGCAGAAAACATGACCAATTGGGTAAGAGATGAGATAATAGGTGTCATCCTTCAATATAGAATGATGGAAAGGCTGCCTACTCTGTACTCTTCCAATTACGATTTTGAATTTCTTGAAGAACACTTTTCCTACTCGCAAAAGGGTGGATTGGAAGAAGCGAAAGCAAAGAGGATCATGGAACGGATTCGTCATCTTGCCACACCGATTTTTATTGGTGGTGACAAGAATTTTCGAGCGAATCAATAAGAAGTGGACGTCTCCCCATCATTTACTGGTGGGGTTTTTTGTTTTTTTTGTTTAGCTTCATGAAACATCGGGAAGATGCAAATACTATGTGTGTTGCAGCAAGAATAGAAAGGAAATGGATATGGGTATTATTTTAGCAGTACTTACAGCGGTGTGTTGGGGAAGTATCGTCCTTGTCAGCCAAAAGCTTGGAGGGAACTCTTATAGCCAAACACTTGGTATGACGATTGGGGCACTTGTATTCTCCATCGTAACCTATTTTATCGTACATCCTCATATCAATTCTCTCGTTTTCATCGTCGGAATTGTTTCAGGGATGTTCTGGGTTGTCGGACAACGTTTCCAATTTGCGAGTGTAGATCATTTAGGGGTTTCAAAAATTGTCCCTCTATCTACTGGTATGCAACTCTTTGGAACGTCACTTTTCGGGGTGCTTGTTTTTCATGAATGGAAAACATCCACAGAAATTATTGTGGGTATTATTGCAATCGTAATTATTATTCTAGGTGCCGTCTTTACGTCTGTTAAAGATCAAGCGAATGATGAGAGCGGTTCGGAACAAACGAGTAAAGGATTTTTAATTTTAATCTTATCAACAGCTGGCTATGTTGGCTATGTTGTCATCGTTCGATGGTTTAATGTCGGCGGCTGGGAAGCCATCCTACCTCAAGCTCTCGGTATGTTTATCGGAGGTTTACTCTTAACCTTTAGCGGGAAACCATTTAATAAATTTGCTATAAGAAATATTTTAACTGGTTTACTGTGGAGCACAGGTAATATCGCGCTTCTCCTTTCTTTACCGAAAATTGGGGTCGCGACAAGCTTTTCTCTCTCACAAACCGGTATTATTATTTCCACACTTGGCGGAATATTCATTTTGAAAGAGAAGAAATCTAAGAAACAAGTCGGTTTTATCATTGCTGGCTGTTTGTTCATCATTATTGGTGGCGTAATGCTTGGATTTACGAAAAGCTAAAACAGAGGTGACATAATACGATGTATCAAGATTTACAAGGAAAAACGGTTATTATTACAGGCGGAAATACAGGCATCGGTAAGGCATGTGCTGAGCGGTTTGCAAAAGAAGGATGCAACGTTGTTGTCAACTACTTTGAGAATAATGCGCTTGGCATTGAAGAATTACTTGGGCAACTGAAAGATCTTGGAGGACAAGCCATTGCTGTTCAAGGAGATGTTACGAAGGAAGCAGATATAAAGGCGCTATTAAAAGAAACGCTTGAGGCATTTGGATCGTTAGATATTTTTCTTAACAATGCCGGTTTGGAAAATGAAGTACCTTCTCATGAGCTTTCCCTTGATGATTGGAATAAAGTCATCTCAACGAACTTAACAGGTCAGTTTTTAGGCTGTCGGGAAGCTATTTCTTATTTTCTAGAGCATAATGTTCAAGGAAACATCATTAACATGTCAAGCGTACATGAGATCATTCCGTGGCCGCATTTCGTACATTACGCTGCCAGTAAGGGCGGGGTGAAAATGATGACACAAACGCTCGCAATGGAATATGCACCAAAGAAAATTCGCGTGAATGCGATTGCGCCTGGTGCCATCAATACGCCCATTAATGCTGAAAAATTTGCCGATCCAGAGCAACGTGCTTCCGTAGAAGAAATGATACCAATGGGATACATCGCTGAACCAGAAGAGATTGCCTCTCTCGCCGTTTGGCTTGCTTCACAAGAGGCGAAATATGTGACAGGGCATACATTGTTTGCTGATGGTGGCATGTCGCTTTATCCATCCTTTCAAGCCGGTCGCGGCTAAGGATGATAGAAAAGAGGCTGGGACATAAACAGCCTTACCACATAAAAAAATGGCTTAATCATCCGTTTCGATGATTAAGCCATTTTTTTTGTCGCTTAGATTGTCGTGCGTATATAAGTAGCCAGCCATCGAATGCCTCAAAAATTGGAGAAGAGAGCAAGCTCATTTGTAAACGCGCGCAGACCAGATCCGTTCGCGCGCAGAGCAGGTCCGTTCGCGCGCAGGAGCCCCGATTCGCGCGCAGACAAGCTCCGTTCGCGCGCAGGAGCCCTCGATTCGCGCGCAGACCAGTTAAATTGCTTCCGA
>NZ_AKKV01000024.1 GCF_000269865.1 Fictibacillus macauensis ZFHKF-1 | reverse complement strand
GCTTCCCCCTGTTAGAGTAGGACGTTGCCGGGCATACCTTTATTATTCCACAGTAGCTCAGTGGTAGAGCTATCGGCTGTTAACCGATCGGTCGTAGGTTCGAGTCCTACCTGTGGAGCCATATTTTTGGAGAGCTGTCCGAGTGGCCGAAGGAGCACGATTGGAAATCGTGTATACGTTAACCGCGTATCAAGGGTTCAAATCCCTTGCTCTCCGCCATGTAACTCTCGATAGTGGCCCGTTGGTCAAGCGGTTAAGACACCGCCCTTTCACGGCGGTAACACGGGTTCGAATCCCGTACGGGTCACCACTTATACATAGTAAACGAAACTTATATTGGAGGATTAGCTCAGCTGGGAGAGCACCTGCCTTACAAGCAGGGGGTCGGCGGTTCGAACCCGTCATCCTCCACCATTTATACCTTTTACATTATCGCGGGGTGGAGCAGTCTGGTAGCTCGTTGGGCTCATAACCCAAAGGTCGCAGGTTCAAATCCTGTCCCCGCAACCAAAATGGATCCGTGGTGTAGCGGTTAACATGCCTGCCTGTCACGCAGGAGATCGCCGGTTCGATCCCGGTCGGGTCCGCCATTTTTATCTTTTTGGCTCGATAGCTCAGTCGGTAGAGCAGAGGACTGAAAATCCTCGTGTCGGCGGTTCGATCCCGTCATCCTCCACCATTTTTTGCCGGTTTAGCTCAATTGGTAGAGCAACTGACTTGTAATCAGTAGGTTGGGGGTTCAAGTCCTCTAGCCGGCACCACAAAAACTATTGATATTCTAGAAAGAATACCTTATAATAGTTATTGTCTCTCTTGGAGGGGTAGCGAAGTGGCTAAACGCGGCGGACTGTAAATCCGCTCCTTAGGGTTCGGCGGTTCGAATCCGTCCCCCTCCACCATCTTAATTTTTTTATGAAACATGCACATTTTATGACTTAGGGGCATAGTTTAACGGTAGAACGAAGGTCTCCAAAACCTTTGGTGTGGGTTCGATTCCTACTGCCCCTGCCATGTGGCGATTGTGGCGAAGTGGTTAACGCACCGGATTGTGATTCCGGCATTCGTGGGTTCAATTCCCATCAGTCGCCCCATATTTTTGGGCTATAGCCAAGTGGTAAGGCAACGGACTTTGACTCCGTCACTCGTAGGTTCGAATCCTGCTAGCCCAGCCAGATATGCGGAAGTAGTTCAGTGGTAGAATACAACCTTGCCAAGGTTGGGGTCGCGGGTTCGAATCCCGTCTTCCGCTCCACTTTTAGTAATGCTTTATCAATACGGCGGCATAGCCAAGTGGTAAGGCCAAGGTCTGCAAAACCTTTATTCACCGGTTCGAATCCGGTTGCCGCCTCCATTTATTTTTTTAGATGGAGAATTTTTAAATCTACTGCCAAAGATCAATGACATGCCGGTGTGGCGGAATTGGCAGACGCGCACGACTCAAAATCGTGTTCCTTCGGGAGTGTCGGTTCGACCCCGACCACCGGTACCATTACATACTAATGATCAAGAGTTTCTACACATTGTAGGAGCTCTTTTTTTGTCCTCTTCATACAATGATGCCTCCATGGTGGTGTTCTTCATGTCAAGAATCCGGGTATACAGCACTAGGTGAACCAACCAATACTCATGACCTTGAATTTACTAAAGGTCATGTATACCCTCAATTCAGTCATTTTAAAGTTCATTGCGCCTTATCTCATGAAATGGTATGATAATCCAACTGAAAGGGGAGGGAATCATGCTAGGTTTGCCTAAAGGTGAAGTTTTTTTAGTTCCGTGGACAGAAGAGTGGGAAAAGGAATTTAAGAAAGAAAAAGAGATGATTGAAGAGTTGTTAGGAGAGGCTGTTGTTGCTGTTCATCATATAGGTAGCACAGCTGTACGAGGTTTAGCGGCAAAACCGATTATTGATATTGCGATTGAAATTCGTCAGTTTCAAGAGGGGGAATGCTGTGCACGTTCTTTAGAGCGGCTTGGTTATGAGTATAAGGGGACGAACATTTTACCAGAGCGTCACTATTTTAATAAAGGTGAGCCGCGAACGCATCAAATTCATATGTTTAAGCGCGAAAATTCTTACTTACATGAACACCTTTATTTTAGAGAATATTTACGCAAGCATGATGAAGCGAGAGAAGCATACGAACAGTTAAAAAGAGAAATGGCGAAGGACGCACAGGGCGATAAGTATAAGTATACAGACGGTAAAAGCGCGTTTATACAAAAGATCCTACAAACATAAATAAGAGCTTGTAGCTAAACGCTACGAGCTCTTATTCTCTATTATGCGACAGCTTTTTCCTTAAAGAAAAGCTTCATGAGTGGTGGGGTAACAACCGTTGTTACTAAGACAACAACAATGATGGCACTAAACATGCTTTCTGAGAGCATATGGCTTGCTGTGCCGATGGATGCAATGATGAGTGCGACTTCACCACGGGAGATCATGGCGGAGCCGATCGCTAAGGAGCTGCTCGTATTGAAGCCGGCTAAGCGCGCGCCAACGCCAGAGCCTATTAATTTTGTAGCAATCGCTATGAGACTTAAGCTTACAATTAAGACGAGGTGTTCAGACAATCCTTTAAACTCGGCTGTAACCCCAATGGATGTAAAGAAAACAGGAACGAAAATGGCGTAGCTAATCGTTTCTACTTTTTCGAATACTTCGGTTTTAAACGAAGTCACACTAATGGCAACGCCAGCAATATAAGCTCCGATAATATTAGCTACACCGGTGTATTCAGCTAAATACGCATAGAGGAAACAGAGAACTAATGCAGAAGATACAACCGTTTCAGATACTTTTAGTGATGAGAAGCGTTTTAAAAAGTAGGGAACACCTTTCCAAGCGAACAGCAAGGCGCCTGCGAAAAAGAGAACCTTTTTACCGATTACAATAGATAATTGCACATCTTCCCCTGTAAAGCTCATTAGAAACGCAAGAGCAATAATAACGACAACATCATCAATGACGGCTGCCCCTAATATGGTTGCTCCTTCTGGCGTTTTTAAGGCGTTCATTTCCTTTAAAGCCTGCACAGATATACTAACACTCGTAGCGGATAGTAAAAGGCCAAGGAAGGCTGATTCTATGCTTGTGAGATGCATGATGAGACCGGCTGCATAACCGAACACGAAAGGAACGATGATTCCTCCTAAGCCAACAAAAAGAGATGCTTTGCCAGTTCGTTTAAATTCATCCACATCTGTTTCTAAACCGGCTAAGAACATTAAGAGAATAACGCCGATCTGACTAAACTGTTCGAGTGTGTGCGTTTCTTCAATTAGTCCGAGAACTGAAGGCCCAACGATGATACCAATTAAAAGTTTACCAAGGACAGAAGGCTGACCAAGGCGAACAGCAATGCTTCCCGCTACTTTTGATGCAATTAAGATGATCGCAAGTTGTAAGACAATCATGATAGATCCACCTTTCTTCTTGTAGTAGTGTTTGCTATTGTGTACGAACGTAGCCATAGCGGTCAGCAAGCTGGTTGTATAGAAAAAAGAGCCCGGCTTGTGACCGCGACTCTTTTTAGAAAACACAAAAAGAGCCTGTCAACCAAAGGACATAGATATCCTAAGGTGACAGGCTCCTCCCAAAAAACCGTTCGTATGTTGTTATATTAAGTATAACACAGTGGGCCTAGAAGGAACAGCTAAAGGTTTAGATAAAATTTTAGAATGGTTGTCATATTTTTCGTAGAAAGCGCTATATATGAAGTAAGGCAGTTGTAGGTTTTAGCGGTGAGCTTCGTTTTTAATGAAGCTCGCCGCTTTTTTTAGTAAAAACCCATCAAGGATTAACGAAAGGATGGGATTTACGCGCTGATCCAAGTCACCAAGAAGTACGTGTTGAAGAAGATGTGAATGTGTTCATAAAGTTGGGGATAATTTACTCTTTTAAAGATATACATAAAATTAAACAAATGTTTAAAAATGTTGACGTTATTATATCAGTCTGGTGTGATGAAACGTTAATTGGTATTGTGCGTGTTTTTGTTGTTCTTTTGATTTAGGGGTTAATTAAAGAAATCGGCAAGCAGTTAGTCCAAATAGTAAGTGTCATTAATTCTACTAGCAGCACAGAAGCTAAGGAAAGAGGCTGGGACATAAACAGCCTTAGCACAAAAATGGCTTCATCATCCGTTTCGGTGATGAAGCCATTTTTTATGCCGCTCGTTCGTTTGATCTTAGATGGTCTTGCGTATATAAGCAGCCATTAAATGCATCAAAAAATATACGAGTGCGGATAGTCCGTTCGCGCGCAGGAGCCCTTGATTCGCGCGCAGACCAGGTCCGTTCGCGCGCAGGAGCCCCTGATTCGCGCGCAGACCAGGTCCATTCGCGCGCAGGAGCCCTTGATTCGCGCGCAGACCAGGTCCGTTCGCGCGCAGGAGTTCCTGATTCGCGCGCAGACCAGATAATTTGCCTCCAATAACGTAGGTAAGGGATGAAAAATAGAGAAAATGAAGAAATAATCTCGTAAATGCACTCAAAAATGAGAAGAAATAGCGTAAAAACTCTTCAATGATGGCGAAAAGGGCATAGCGCAAAGCGCATGCGATGCGCCCGCAGGAGCCACGAAACAGAGGAAGTATTGTGTCCCAGTCTCTTTACGCAATAATATGTGAAGTTGAGGAGCCACCATTTACTTGAACAAACATTTTTTGAACCGCTTGGAGAAGCTGGTGAGCTTCGTCATCGGTCATGGATGGACGCAAGTAAATTAGTTGGAGCGCATTTGTTGTTTCAGCAGTAATAGCTGAGCGTTTTGAATCAACGATCGGACTGCCGAATGGACCGTTAGCATCTTTTGAAAGAAGGCGGCCCTCCATATTCATTAAACGACCGTTTAAACTTTCGTAGGCTTCCCCTGTTTTTCCAAGGGTCAACGTAATATCGCCGGATAAACAATCAGTATCGTAAATGCCGATGGGGAGTAAATATTGTAGCGAAAAGAAGTTATTTAGATCGACAGCTCCATTCATAAAATCAAGTGTTTTCCCACTATAAATACGCTTAAGTAGTGCCTCAGAAGAGGGTTTATACCGACTAGGATCCATATGAAGCTGTTTGAAAACACCACGCCATTCTTTAATGGCGTCATGGTCACTAACGCTGTATTGGAGAGCATCTAGCTTTAAGGATTCTAGAAAGAGTTGGAATCTACCTCTTAGCATTTGCGGAGACTGATCAATCACTGTATTATGATAAAAGATTGCACCTACTTTAAATGTAGGGACACGCTCTAAAATGACAGAGTCAATTTGAATGTTCAAGAAAATCACCTTCCTACTACGTTAATTAATGAAAGTGTACCATAGAACATAAGGAAAAAGCGGAAAGGAGGTACAGACGTGACAGGCGCCCAGTTAAAAGAAGAACTCATTGCATATAGTAAATCAATTGGTATAGATAAAATTGGTATTGCTTCAGCGGATGTTTTTACGAGCTTGAAGACAAGACTGTATGAGCAGCAGCGGCTCGGTTATCAGTCAGGCTTTGAGGAACCAGATATTGAAAAGCGAACGACTCCTGCACTCCTTGTAAGCGAGGCTGCTTCCATTATATCAATTGCTTTAGCATACCCATCAAAGATGAAAAATCCTCCACGAAGTGTAAAAGGGCAACGGCGCGGAATTTTTTGTCGAGCGTCATGGGGCAAGGATTATCATCATATTTTACGAGAAAAGCTTCAATTACTCGAACAGTTTTTAAAGGAAAAAGTACCTGGCATTTCGATTAAATCAATGGTTGATACAGGGGAGCTTTCCGATCGAGCCGTTGCAGAACGAGCGGGGATTGGCTGGAGTGGAAAGAATTGTAGCATTATTACTCCAGAATTCGGCTCGTATGTCTATTTAGGTGAACTCGTAACCTCTGTTTCTATGCCACCCGATCAGCCTATTACGGATCAATGTGGTACGTGTAACAAATGCGTAGAGGTTTGTCCTACAGGGGCACTCGTACAAGGTGGACAGCTCGATTCAGGAAAATGCATTGCCTTTTTAACACAAACAAAAGATTTTCTTCCTGACCGCTATCGTGAAAAATTAGGAAATCGACTGTATGGCTGTGATACGTGTCAAACCGTTTGTCCGAAAAATAAAGGGATTGATTTTCATTTACATGATGAAATGGAACCTGATCCCGAGCTTGCTAAGCCGTTATTAGAGCCCATGCTATTCATGAGCAATCGTGAATTTAAAGATTCATTTGGGCATGTATCAGGCTCATGGCGAGGCAAAAAGCCCATACAACGCAATGCCATCATTGCTCTTGCTCATTATAAGGAAGAGAGTGCTGTTCCAAAGCTCATCCGTCTTATGAACGAGGACCCAAGACCTGTTATACGTGGCACTGCCGCTTGGGCAATCGGTAAGATTGGGGGACCTTTGTCACTACAATCGTTAAATATTGCGAAAGAGCAAGAAAAGGATGGAAATGTATTGGTAGAAATCGATAAAGGGCTTCAAATGCTTGAAAATCACGGAATTTCCTAATCGCAATCTTTAGGTATGTCCGTTAGTATAGAACACAAGAAATGAAAAAGAAGGGATATTTATGTGTACGATAAAAACAGCGCTCTTTTATGAGGAAATGGAAAGCCCGATTGGCCTTCTGACTGTGATCGCTACCGAATCCGGGGTGTGCCGACTAGATTTTGGAGGCCTAGAATACAACCAACCATCCCTTCAAGCTTGGATGTCGAAACATTATTTGAATGGGGAATTAATACATTCTCCAGAGAAGCTAGAGCCTGTTCTTTCACAGCTCGATGCCTACTTTAGAGGAACGAGAAAAGAATTCTTGATTCCACTTGATCTATACGGAACACCGTTTCAAATGAAAGTATGGCAGGAGCTACAGAACATTCCATATGGTACAACATGCTCATACAAAGATATTGCTCGTGCCATTGGAGCACCAAAAGCTGTTCGCGCAGTAGGAAGTGCAAATAACAAAAATCCTGTGCCAATTATTATTCCATGTCATCGTGTCGTTGGAAGTAATGGTGCGCTCGTAGGCTATGGAGGCGGCTTGGATAAAAAAGAACAACTGCTTTCAATCGAACAACAATATAGCATTCGCATTACCTCTTAACGAAGGAATGAGGATCGTTTATGAGAGAACCGCTTATAGCGGTTCTTTTTTTGTAGCTACACTTCATACAGTAATAATGCGTTACTTTTTGGTAGGACGGAGGTGCTGTATGAAGTGGAAAGACAATTTAGAAGCATATATTAAACAATTAACCGATTGGATGGTTAATGAGTCATGGACGGATAGTGTGGCGCTCCCTGTTGAGGAACGAGCATGTATGACAAGAAAAAAACGTGTGTTACATGAAAGAAATGCGGTGCTTGTTAATACTAATGTAGAAGCGCGGGTTCTTCGTCATGAGGAGCTTAGTGATGAGCGATGTCAAGTAGATTACAATGTTCACTTTAGTCATTTAATTAAGCATGGCTTTGATTTTTATGTAGAGGAATGGATTCAGGAGCGACGCGCTTTTTTTCAAGAGAATGAGATGATGGAGGACTTTTGCTTATATCCGGAAGGAACATTGAAAGAAGCTACGAAAATTGAGCGAGAAGGAAAAGCATTAGAAGGTACAAAAGGGGTTTATGATCGCTTAGCAGCGGTGCGTTATGCAGAAACATGGTGGAACGAAGCAAATCCAGCTTTTCGTAACTTTGATGTAAATTGTACAAACTATATTTCACAATGCATTTATGCAGGTGGCATCCCAATGGCTCACACGAATAGTCGCTCAAAGGGCTGGTGGTTTACGCAAGATAATTGGAGCTATAGTTGGACGGTAGCCAATGCGATGCGCTGGTACTTAAGCGGTGGGGAAGGGATCTTGCAGGCAAGGGAAGTAACGTCTGCTCAACACCTTTTACCAGGGGATGTGATTTGCTATGATTTCGACGGAGATGGCACATGGGAACATACGGCAATCGTTACGGGAAAAGATTCTGCAGGAGAGCCACTCGTCAATGCCCACTCTGTTAACTGTCGAATGCGCTATTGGCGTTATGAAGATTCTACCGCCTATACCCCAAACATTAAGTATAAATTTTTCCATTTGTTATAAACACCTTAAGCGTTCCTTTTTTTCATAGTAATAGTGTACAATGCTATAATGAAGATAGGAATAAGCATTTGAGGTGAAGATATGGGTTTACATGTAGTTCTTTATCAACCACTCATTCCAGCGAATACTGGAAATATTGCACGTACGTGCGCTGGAACGGATACGTCGCTTCATTTAATTCGACCACTTGGATTTTCAACGGACGATAAACAATTAAAGCGTGCCGGACTAGATTATTGGGAACATGTTGATATACATTATTATGATTCTTTAGATGAGCTGTTTGCTAAGTATGATCAAGGGTTATTTTATTTTATAACGAAATTTGGTACGAAGCGTTATACAGACATGGATTATAGTGATGTCGAGCGGGATCATTTTTTTGTTTTTGGACGTGAAACGACAGGCCTTCCAGATGAAGTGATGGAAGCGCACCAAGAACGATGCTTCCGCTTGCCGATGACAGAGCATATTCGTTCTTTGAATTTATCAAATACCGCTGCCATTTTAGTATATGAGGCTCTTCGTCAACAACAGTTTTTACATTTAAAATAGCAAAAAAACGTCCTGTATGATTCATACAGGGCGTTTTTTTATGTGTTATTTACTTGGCGCCTGGATTGTCATTGTATCCAGCTGTAAAGATGGCTGTTAAGAATGTAAGCATAACAGCGAGAATTAGGATAAAACTCATGAGAGATCCTCCTTTATTTCGGACAATATTTCCATCTTTTCTTTATTATAGCGAACTATTTGTTTTTCAAGCAACTGAAACTTGAGAAGTTGTTTAAATATTTCTAGATAAATCGTGAGGACACCGCATAGTTATAAAGTGTACCGTTCATTGGAACGTGCATGGTGAGGATGGAGAAAAAACAGTTTGAATGATTGCGGACATCCTCGCATAGAGTAGATTAACTAACGAAGGATGCAAAACTTAAGCAAGGGGGTCCACATGGATATTTTAGGGAAGATCCAATCGCACCGTGAAGAAGAAAGGCGGCTTGCCTGGGAGGGTACCTTCGGAGAATACCTTGAGATTTTGAAAGAACGTCCATATGTCGCGCAGTCTGCTCACTCTCGAGTCTACAATATGATTAAAGATGCTGGTATTGAGGAAGTAAATGGCGTAAAACGCTATAAGTTTTTTAATCAGCAAATTTTTGGTTTAGAGGACTCAGTTGAGCGGCTCGTAGAAGAATATTTTCATCCGGCAGCAAAGCGTCTGGACGTTAGGAAGCGTATTCTTTTATTAATGGGACCTGTTTCTGGAGGTAAGTCAACCATTGTTACGATGTTAAAGCGTGGCTTAGAAGATTATTCGAAAACGGATGCTGGGGCTGTTTATGCTATTAAAGGTTGTCCAATGCATGAAGATCCGTTACATCTTATTCCTCATCATTTACGTAAAGACTTTTACGAAGATTTTGGGATTCGCATTGAAGGAAGTTTATCACCACTAAATACGATGCGTTTAGCAAAAGAGTACGACCATTGTATTGAAGATGTTATGGTTGAACGGATTTTCTTTTCGGAAGATAAACGAACAGGTATTGGGACATTTAGCCCGTCTGATCCAAAATCTCAGGATATTGCAGATTTAACAGGCAGTATTGATTTTTCAACGATTGCAGAATACGGCTCTGAATCAGATCCGCGTGCCTATCGTTTTGATGGAGAACTAAATAAAGCTAATCGTGGAATGATGGAGTTTCAGGAAATGCTTAAATGCGATGAGAAGTTTTTATGGCATTTATTATCACTTACGCAAGAAGGAAATTTTAAAGCAGGACGCTTTGCGCTTATTTCAGCCGATGAGCTTATTGTAGCCCATACCAATGAATCAGAATATCGTTCCTTTATTGCTAATAAAAAGAATGAGGCGTTGCATTCACGGATTATTGTAATGGGCGTTCCTTATAATTTACGTGTTTCAGAGGAAGAACGGATTTATGAAAAAATGATTTCAGATAGTGATATGGCTCACGTTCATATTGCGCCACATGCCTTGCGCGTAGCTGCCATTTTCTCAGTGTTAACTCGGTTTAAAGATTCAAAGAAACAAGGCATGGATCTAATCAAGAAGATGAGACTATATGATGGTGAAGTGGTAGAAGGGTATAACCATATTGATTTAGAAGAACTGCAAAAAGAATTTGCTGATGAGGGCATGAGCGGAATTGATCCGCGTTATGTTATTAATAGAATTTCATCTGCCATCATACGTAAAGAAGTGCCTTCAATAAATGCACTAGATGTATTGCGATCGATGAAAGATGGACTCGATCACCATGCTTCCATTTCGAAAGAAGACAAAGAGCGTTATATTAATTTTATCTCACTTGCTCGGAAAGAATATGATGATATCGCTAAGAAAGAAGTACAAAAGGCTTTTGTCTATTCGTATGAGGAGTCAGCGAAAACGCTGATGGATAATTATTTAGATAACGTAGAAGCGTATTGTAATAAAAATAAACTACGTGATCCGTTAACGGGCGAGGAAATGAGTCCGGATGAAAAATTAATGCGCTCTATTGAAGAACAAATTGGTATTTCTGAAAATGCGAAAAAGGCATTTCGTGAAGAAATACTCATTCGAATTTCGGCTTATGCGCGCAAAGGAAAGAAATTCGATTATAACTCACATGAACGATTACGTGAGGCGATTCAAAAGAAACTATTTGCTGACTTGAAAGACGTTGTCAAAATTACCACATCCTCAAAAACACCAGATGAAGCACAGTTGAAAAAAGTAAATGAAGTTATTGCTCGACTCGTAGACGAACATGGCTACAACTCAACCTCTGCAAATGAACTTCTAAGGTATGTAGGCAGTCTATTAAACCGATGACTGAAAAAAACGCATTCCTAGCCTATAGGATGCGTTTTTTTTTACCAAAGAAGCAGAATTGGGACTGGCAACTTTTAGATGAGACAATGAAAAGATTGAATAATATTGTATGATAGTGGTACATTGATACTAATATGCTATCTAGAAGGAAGTGAAGGGATGCGTTCCAAAAATCAAATATGGGATTGGATAAAAGCGATTGGAATTGCCCTTATTCTAGCCATTATTATAAAAAAGTTTTTGTTTGAACAATATGTTGTTTACGGTCAATCAATGATGCCAGCTATTGAAAATGGAAATCGCTTAATCATTAATAAAGTTAGTTACCTTTTTTCAAATCCAAAGCGGTTTGATTTAGTGGTTTTCCATGCAAATAAGAATGAAGATTATATTAAACGAGTGATCGGGGTGCCTGGTGATTCGATTGTATATAAAAATGATGAGCTCTATGTAAATGGGAAGAAGGTAAAAGAACCATTCCTGGAGAAATACCGAAAAAATATATTAAGTGGAAGCTTCACAGGGGATTTTACATTAAAAGAAATAACAGGTTATGCGAAAATTCCTAAGGGAAAAGTTTTTGTGATGGGAGACAATCGCCTTCATAGTACGGATAGTCGTCTGCTCGGTCTAGTGAATACCGATCGCATTGTTGGTAAAGTGAATTTACGGTATTGGCCTATTAATGAATTGAAGATCATACACTAGTTTAGAAATGGTAAATAAGGGGAAAGTCTAACTAAGAGGTGAAAAGCTATGTCAAGAGAACAAGATTACATTGATAAACCGGAAAACAGCTCGATGACACCATCTTATGAAGATATGAAAGAACACGGGAAAATCATGGAAAATATGGAAACGAATAAAGAAATACGAAAAAGTGGCAAGCAGCCGGATCCGATTCAAGAAGACGGGAAGCCACATAAAGAAAAATAAGTCATGTCTTAGGACAGCAGTAGCAGTTAATCTGTCCAAAAGAAAAGGCTCCTGCGAACCAAGTGTTCGCAGGAGTTTTTTTAGGTTTGTCTGGCATGGTAACAGTTAGCTTAAAGCAAGGGTGTCCAAGGTGACGTGGATTTGAAGGAAGTGATTGGCTGGCAATCCTCTGGTCTGAAGAACACAAGCTTCATACGAGGCTAGGTATCGTTGAATGAGTTTGCAAAACAAAGAATATTCATTCTGTCAAAGGCGATACAGTTTCTTACTTTTTTCGTAGTCGACCTTTTGGCTATCGTCGTCGTAAATAAATTCACCCTCTGGAATGCCATCGGCCTTTACTGTAGTCAATTTGGCAAAATGAGCATGGATAGTACAAACCTTTATTCCTAAAAATGTAAAAACGAAATAAATGAAAGGTTCATGCAAGCAATTTAAAGAGCAAAACATTGAGTTGGGTGTGAGAGATATGTTGATAAGAAAGCGGAAATTTACGTCGTAATATCTTATTTTATTAGTATTGTTGTAGGAAATCATGTATAGTTACTAGTGGTATTAATTGGGAGGGGACTTTATTTTTAGAAACCAGGAGTGAGAACAGTGGTAAGCTTTGAAAGTGTACAAGATGCGCATACAAAAGTACTAGCATTAAATGATGCACCATTAACCATTGCAGCAGAAATTTTATGGACCTTTATCGGTCTATGTATAATTGTCGATTTTTTCAAGTCTAGAAAGTTCACATTCGGTGATTATATGGCAAGAATTGTTTTACTGATCATGGTCTTAGCAGCGGGTGCGTTCTTGACCCAAAAAATCATGGCTTATGATTTTTCACTTGATCAAAAAACATGGAAACAAAATTATTTGAACCCTTATATCCAATCGCTCCCTGTTCAAGAAAAAGAGGTTGTCGATTTTAAGCAACCGACAAAGACTCAAATTGATAAAACAGGGATTAAATCAAACTATTTGAATCCGAATAGTAAGTCCTCATGGGTTCAGTTATTAGTAAGAGACAGTAAAAATCAACTTAAAACGATTACTGTCCAAGTCGTTATACATAAAGAAAATATAAAAAAATCTTATGTGAAATATAGAAAAATGAAGAAGTCAATTTCTAGTACATATAATGAACAAGCTTATTATGAAACTCATTTATATGTACCGGAAGGATATAAAATTTTAGCACCTGTTAGTAAAGACGATTGAATAGAAAATTAAAAGCAAGGGGCGTTCATTTCTGAAGACCCCGAAGAGATAAAAACAGATAAAAGTAGCAGAGCGATTCCTACACCAACTCGCTCTGTTTTTTGTTGATTTTTCAGCACTTTTTAAGTTATTGGTGTGCATTTTTGCACGCTAAAGTACTTACATAGTAGGAGCCTTAAACTAAAAAAACGCTACGTCTTACTTACTTGAAACCGCCGTAAACCGAACGGTACGTACGGTGGCGTGAGCGGTCGGGAGTTAGTCCCTCCCTCTCACTCGATTTATATTTTAAAGAACATAGACGAGGAAGCTTAAACAATTCTTTGAAAAATGTGTCAATTACTTAGCAATTCTCTCTTTGGACTGCATAGGATAAAGTAACCAACCCTTTTTACAGAGTAATGGGGTGGTCATTTTCACACATGAACTTATTTTCATCTTAAATAAACACGTGTTAGTCACTGTACTAATGACAAAAGGAGGGGAAATGATGAAAGAGGAAGCGAAGAATAATTTTGCCGTCTCTCAAGAAAACTGGTCCCTCCATCGCAAAGGTTACCAGGATCATCAGCGCCATATGGAAAAGGTACAAGAAGCCATAAAAAACAACTTGCCCGATCTCATTAGTGAAGAAAACATCATCTTATCCAACGGAAAGGATGTTATAAAAATTCCAATCCGTTCATTAGATGAATACAAAATTCGATACAATTATGAAAAAAATAAACATGTAGGGCAAGGCGATGGTGATAGCCAGGTAGGCGATGTGGTGGCGCGAGATGGAAGTGCTTCGCAAGCAGGAGCAGGCAAAGGAAAAGGCCCCGCCGGTGATAAGCCCGGAACAGATTATTCTGAAGCAGAAGTGTCTTTAGCAGAACTGCAAGATTATTTGTTTAAGGAATTAGAACTTCCAGATTTAAAGCAAAAAGAACAAGATAACATTACATTAGAGAAAATTGAATTTAATGACATTCGAAAAACAGGTCTTATGGGAAATGTGGATAAGAAGCGTACCATATTGACAGCATTTAAACGAAATGCGTTAAGTGGGGTACCGTCCATTGCGCCAATTCACAATGATGATTTACGATTTAAGACGTGGAATGAAATCGAAAAGCCGGAATCAAAAGCTGTTGTTCTTGCGATGATGGATACTTCAGGAAGTATGGGTATTTGGGAAAAATACATGGCCCGAAGTTTCTTTTTTTGGATGACTCGATTTTTACGATCGAAGTATGAAACGGTAGAGATTGAGTTTATCGCTCATCATACAGAGGCGAAAGTCGTTTCAGAAGAAGACTTTTTTAACAAAGGAGAAAGTGGAGGAACGATTTGTTCTTCTGCTTATAAGAAGGCGCTAGAGCTTATTGAAACAAAGTATCATGCGTCACGCTATAATATTTATCCGTTTCATTTTTCTGACGGAGATAATTTAACGAGTGATAACGCACGCTGCGTGAAGTTAGTGCAACAAATTATGGAACATAGCAATATGTTTGGTTATGGCGAAGTCAATGCCTATAATCGGCACTCGACGCTTATGAGCGTGTATAAAAACATTACAGATCCGAAGTTCAATTATTATATCTTAAAAGAAAAAGCGGATGTGTATCATTCAATGAAAAGCTTCTTTAAGAAAAGAGAAGCACGCCTATTATAAAAAAGAAATCTCATTATCCATCTTTTGGATAGTGGGATTTCTTTTATTACGGAACACTTTTACATATAACTAATTCATAATGGAAGGAGAGGACGGAATTGTGAAAAAAATTATTATTAGTGCTATATTTGTTGCGATGTTAGTGTGTTTATCAGACATACACGATGCAAAGGCTGCATGGTTTGAGCCAATGAAAATTCATTTTTTAGATGTGGGTCGTGCTGATTGTATGTTTGTACAAATGCCCAATGGCGAAAATATCTTAGTGGATGGCGGAGATGAGCATGATGCCGCACGCATCATTGAATTTTTGCAAGGGTTAGGTGTGAAAACCATTGATCTTGTAATCGCTACGCATCCCCATCATGATCATATTGGTTCCATGGATGAAGTACTTGAAACCTTTTCAGTAAAAAAGATTTATATGCCGAACTTGCCGTACGATACGTCCTTTTATCATGACTTGTTTAAAGTGATTAATAAGAAAAAAATACCGGTTGAACGAGCGGTAGCGGGTACGAGTTTCCGTTTTGGATTTTCAGCAAAAGCAGAGCTATTAGCACCAGGCGCATCGTATTATAAATACATTAATGACTATTCTGCTGTTCTTAAAATTACGCATGGCAACAATAAGTTTCTATTGATGGCTGACTCAGGGGTTGCTGCTGAACGAGAATTATTACGTTCGCACCAAGATTTGCAAGCAGATGTGATTAAAGTGGGTCATCATGGAGCCAATACCGGTACAACGATGAAGTTTTTAAAAGCGGTGTCTGCAAAAACAGCGATTATTTCATGTGGTAGTCAAAATCCAAATGCATATCCATCAAACGTCGTATTAGGACGTTTAGCACAATTGAATATGACGGTATATCGTACCGATCAGTTAGGCGTGATAACGGCTATCAGCAATGGAAGAAGTATTCGCTTTAAAACGAATGGTTTTTAAGGTGGTAAGGAACGAAATGAAAGATAAAGCTGAATGATCACTTTTTAAATCGTTCGGTTTTCTACATACGTTAGTTAATGAACATGTGGTGTTTTTCGTTGGGGAAATGAAGAAAGCGTTGTTTGAACTTGCACTTTTTTAACGTAACAATGAAAATAAGGTTAAGAAAAAAGGAGGAATTCTCTTAAATGATTAAAGCGGTTGTGTTCGATTTTGATGGGTTAATTATGGATACTGAAACAAAGATTTATGATGCGATACAAGAAATTTTTGTGGATCATGATGCTCATATGCCGGTGGAACTTTGGCAAAAATGCATAGGTACACAAGGATTCCTAGATCCTTATGAGTATTTAGAAAATGAAATTTCAAGTACGGTAGATCGTGAAAGTTTACGACAACGACATCATCAAAGGGTATTAGAAATGCTTGAAGATGAAGGTGCCCTTCCAGGCGTTGAAGATTATATGAAAGCAGCAAAAGAATTAGGTTTAAAGATTGCACTTGCTACAAGTTCAACGAATGAGTGGGTTACTAATCACTTAGAGAAGCTTCAATTGCTTCATTATTTCGATTGCATTAAAACATCGAATGATGTGGAAAAGGTAAAGCCAGATCCAGCCTTATATCGTCAAGCTGTTCAATGCTTAGGTGTAGCTCCGCAAGAAGCAATTGCCTTTGAAGATTCAGTAAATGGTGCAAAAGCCGCTAAGGCGGCAGGGCTATATTGTGTGGTTGTCCCTAATGAAATTACAAAAGGTCTTGCCTTTGGAGAAGTGGACCATCACCTTGAATCCCTTGCTCATATGCAGCTTCAAGACGTAATTACTCGTTTATCTCATGGAAATTAAGGGGATAAATCATGTGACACTCACCGTGAGCGATTTGTCACGATCTGTGGCATTTTATGTGGACGTGCTCGGAGCAAAGTTAATACATCAAGGAAATACGGACGTCTATTTAGAATGGGGATCGGTATGGTTATGTTTACTCCAAAAAGCAAATACCGCTCCGCTTCCTAAGCGGAGCGTCGGTCTAGATCATTTGGCTTTTACGGTTACTGAAGATGGGTTTCATAAAGCGGTAACAATTCTTAAAGCGAAGAATGTACCCATTGTCAGAGAGCCGGTTGAAAGAGGTGGAGGAAGAAGTATTAATTTCCTTGATCCTGATGGAATCCAACTAGAACTTCACACAGGTTCGTTAGCAAAGCGGATGAGCGTTTGGAAATAGAACGTATATGGAGGCGAAATCATGAGTGAATTAGATGTTTCTAAGTTCGAAAAAAAAGTAGAACTTCGGAATATTCAATATAACGATATTGATGAGTTATTGAAGTTACAAAAGATTTGTTTTCCAAACCACATGGAGCCTTGGAAGCGAGAGCAGTTAGAAAGTCATCTTAAGATATTTCCTGAAGGACAGTTTGTTGTCACGTGTGAAGGAAAAATCATCGGCAGTTGCTCTAGTTTAATTGTCAATTTCGATGAGTATGATGATCAACACACGTGGGATGAAATTACCGATGATGGCTATATACGCAATCATAATCCAGACGGGTATAACCTTTATGGGATTGAAGTAATGGTTCATCCTGATTTTAGACGAATGAAAATTGGCAAACGCTTATATGAAGCACGTAAAGAGCTAGCAGAAGAATGGAACTTAAAAAGTATCATTATTGGCGGACGCATTCCGAATTATTATAAATATGCCAATGAAATGTCTGCGCGTGATTATGTAAAGGAAGTTATTCACCATAACCTATATGATCCCGTTTTAACCTTTCAATTGATGAACGAGTTTACGGTGATGCGGATCAATCGTTCCTACTTACCAGATGATCAACAATCTAAAGAATATGCCACGTTAATGGAATGGAATAATGTGGACTATATTCCAAGCAATACGAAGCGACACTTTAAAACGAGTGAACCTGTTCGCATTACAGCTATTCAATATATGATGAAAACCATTGAATCCTTTGAAGATTTTGCTACGCAAGTTGAGTATTATACTGACGTTGCCGCAGATCAAGGATCCGATTTTGCTGTCTTTCCAGAATTGCTCACAACACAGCTTCTCTCTTTTGTAGAAGAGAAAAGTCCAAGTCAGTCAATTCGTAAGCTAACGGAGTTTACGGAAGACTATATTGAATTATTTACAGGGCTTGCAGTTCGTTATAATGTTAACATTATTGGAGGTTCACACTTTGTAGAGGAAGACGGCGATGTGTATAACGTTGCCTATTTATTCCGACGAGATGGAACCATTGAAAAGCAATATAAAATTCATATTACGCCTAACGAGCGAAAATGGTGGGGCATAACACCAGGCGATAAAGTCCAAGTATTTGATACCGACTGTGGAAAAATTGCCATTCTTATTTGTTATGATATTGAATTCCCAGAACTTTCACGAATCGTAACTGACATGGGAGCTAATATTATTTTCACACCTTTTTGCACAGAAGATCGCCAAGGCTATGTACGGGTACGCTACTGCTCGCAAGCACGCGCAGTTGAAAATGAAATCTATACCGTTATTGCAGGTACGGTAGGGAACTTGTCACAAGTGGAAAACATGGATATTCAATATGCGCAATCTGGTATATTTACACCTTCAGATTTTGCCTTTCCACGAGATGGCATTGTTGGTGAATGTCATCCGAATATTGAAACGGTTGTCGTTGGAGATGTTGATTTAGAGATTTTGCGTAGACAACGCAAAGCTGGGAATGTTACACAACTTCGTAATCGTCGACTGGATCTTTATGAAGTTGTACAAAAAAGTAAAAACATAAACTAACTAGCGGCTTGTAGATTTTTTCTACAAGCTTTTTTTGTGGAATTCTCCTATATACTGTCGGTTTCGAGAATTATTCACCGGGAAATAACGACTTCTTTTTGCAAACATAAGCAGACCTGTCGAATGCTTGATAATAGTAGGATATAATGTATCAGAAGCAGTCTATAAGAGGAAATGAAAGATGTTTCAAGAATAGTAGGATAAAACCGTGGTTACAGATGAAAGGAGAACGACAATGAATTGGGAAATAGCCTATAAAAAATGGCTGAATACTGAAGGGCTTGAAGGAGAGCTTCGTCAACAGTTGCAGGAACTAGCACAAACAGAGACAGGCTTAGAAGATGCCTTTTATAAAAATCTAGAGTTTGGAACAGGGGGCATGCGAGGAGAGATTGGTCCCGGTACAAATCGTATGAACATCTATACCATTCGTAAGGCATCAGCTGGACTAGCAGCTTATATAGAGCAACAAGGAACGAAGGCAGCCGCGCGCGGCGTCGTTATTGCCTATGATTGCCGTCACAAATCGCCTGAATTTGCAATGGAGGCAGCGAAAACGCTCGCATCGCGTGGCATTAAAACTTACGTATTCGAAAGCTTACGACCGACACCAGAGCTTTCATTTGCCGTGCGCTATCTAAAAGCTGCTGGTGGTATTGTAATTACGGCAAGTCATAATCCGCCAGAATATAATGGCTATAAAGTCTATGGTGGTGATGGAGGTCAGCTACCATTAAAAGAAGCAGATCTCTTAACCGAAAAAGTAAATGAAGTGCAAGATGAACTCCAAATCGAAACAGGTTCCAAAGAAGAGTTAATGGCTAAAGGACTCATTGAAATCATTGGTGCGGAAATTGATGAAGCCTACAATGAACAATTAAAAAAAATTACTGTAAATCCTGATGTTATTCGTGAAATGCATGACTTAAAAATTGTGTTTACACCGCTTCATGGAACAGCCAATCACCCTGTGCAAAAAGGGCTAGCGGCCCTTGGCTTCACAAATGTCACAGTCGTTGCCGAGCAGGCTGAACCAGATCCGAACTTTTCAACAGTAACCTCTCCAAATCCAGAGGAACATGCAGCTTTTAAACTAGCGATAGAGTATGGAGAGAAACAAGGAGCAGACCTCTTGTTAGCTACCGATCCGGATGCAGACCGTGTTGGTGTTGCTGTAAAGAATACAGAGGGCGAATATGTTGTCTTAACAGGGAACCAAACTGGGGCTCTCCTTCTTCACTATTTAGTAAGTGAACGGCAAAAGCAAAACCGTCTCTCTCCAAATGGGGTGGTTTTAAAAACGATTGTTACGTCTGAACTAGGGGCCGCAATTGCAGACGCGTATCATTTAACGACAATTGACACATTAACTGGCTTTAAATTTATTGGTGAAAAAATAAAAGAATTTGAACAATCAAAAGAACATACGTTTGTTTTTGGTTATGAAGAAAGCTATGGTTACTTAATTGGTGACTTTGTGCGAGATAAAGATGCTGTCCAAGCTTGTTTATTTGCTGCGGAAGTGGCAGCTTACTATAAAAAACAAGGAAAGACATTATATGAAGCATTGTTAGATCTTTATGAAACGTACGGCTATCATTATGAAGGTCTTCAATCGATCACGATGAAAGGGAAAGCTGGAGCAGAACAAATCCAAGCAATCTTAGAGACTTTCCGCTCAACACCATTAACAAAAGTAGCAGGAAAAGATGTGCTGTTTACAGAAGATTATAGTATTCAAAAAGGTATGAACATGACCACAAATGAACCTTATGACATTGAACTACCAGCCTCTAACGTTTTAAAGTATAAATTGGCTGATGGTTCATGGTTTTGTTTACGACCATCAGGGACGGAACCTAAAATAAAGTTTTATTTCGCAGTAAAAGGTGCTTCGGAAAAAGAAGGTAAAGCCATGCTACAAACGTTAATGAATGAGGTTATGCAACGGGTGCAAGCAGCCGCCGACACCAAATAAGTTCATAAGGAATTAAATGGTTATTAACCGAAACGTTTGACTGTACAGTTTCATGTCTAGTAAAATTAAATTACTTATAGGTAGAGGGGTGATTCACTTGGGAAGTATCGTATCAGTGAACTAGCAGAAATAGCTGGCGTATCTAAGCGCACGATTGATTATTATACGAAGCGCGGGCTAATTAAGGCTGAGCGATCCCAATCCAATTACCGGTTCTACAACGACGAACAATTGTTGAAACTTCAATGGATTGATTATTATAAACAACAGCACCTTCCTTTAGATAGCATCAAGAAAAAAATGGATTCATTTCATACAGAAGAAGGAAAGTTTGATGAAACTTTGCATAAAGTAGAGATCCATTTGAATACGCTAGAAAAAGGAGTTTATGATTTGAAATCGCTCCTAGAGAAACTTCGCAAAGATGAGCTTCAATTAGCTCTGCAACATATGCCGGCGAAGCGCGCAGCCTTATTTCACAGCCTATTATCATTTATTGGAGAAACGCCGCTTACTTAATGAAGAAATCCAGTAAAAATTAATCAGGAGGTGACATCTTTATTCCCTAAGAGAAGGAAGGGAATAAAGAAAGTCTATTTGGACATATTTAAAATATTCGTAGTAGTGATGCTGATTGTATTAACCGCTTTTTTCGTGGCCGCCGAGTTTGCCATCGTAAAGATTCGTCGGACACGTATTGACCAGCTCATTGAAGAGGGCAATAAGAAAGCACTGTCTGTAAAAACCGTGCTTCTTAACCTCGATGGCTATTTATCAGCTTGTCAGCTAGGAATTACTATTACAGCGCTTGGCCTGGGGTGGTTAGGAGAATCAACGTTAGAGCACTTGCTCGGCCCGGTGTTCCGGGAATTAGCGGTGAGTCCAACGATTGCGAAAACCATTTCCATTTTCCTTGCCTTTGCTATCATTACGTTTTTCCACGTCGTGTTAGGAGAACTGGCACCGAAAACATTTGCTATTCAAAAAGCAGAAGAGGTTTCTCTTGTTTTATCACGTCCTCTAATCCTATTTTATAAAATGATGTATCCCATCATTTGGTTACTAAACGGGAGTGCGCGTGTTTTTACAAAGCTTTTTGGACTTTCAGCTGTTTCAGAACATGAAATGGCACATTCGGAGGAAGAGCTGCGCTTAATTCTATCTGAAAGCTATAAAAGTGGTGAGATTAATCAATCAGAGTATAGCTATGTGAATAAAGTATTTGAATTCGATGATCGCATTGCAAAAGAAATCATGGTTCCTCGAACCGAAATTGTATGTTTGTATAGCAATAAATCATTAGAGGAAAACCTTGCGATTATTACGAGTGAAAAATACACACGTTACCCAGTTGTAGACGAAGATAAAGACCATGTTGTAGGGATGGTCAACGTGAAAGAAATTTTTTACGATCTAATGTCTGGCGTAGAACAGCCACTAGAAAATTATCTGCGTCCCATTATGACTGTTTTTGAAACAACACCAATTCAAGAGACGCTTGTTAAACTTCAAAAACAACAAGTGCATATGGCCATTTTGATGGATGAATATGGTGGAACAGCTGGATTATTAACAGTAGAGGATATTCTCGAAGAAATTGTCGGTGAAATCCGTGATGAACTTGATACAGATGAAACACCAATGATATTAAAGATCACGCCACGAGTTACTGTTCTCGATGGAAAAGTACTTATTTCTGAAGTGAACGATTTATATGGTTTGCATATTGATGATTCAGATTTAGACACCATTGGTGGTTGGATGCTTTCTCAAAACTCCGATATTGAAGAAGGAAATAGCATCAAGCATAATGAATTGGTATTTAAAGTTGTAGAGATGGACGGTCATCAAATTAAACGAATCGAAGTTAGCAAACAAGAAACAGTAAAAGAATCAGAAACACCATTTTCAACAACACGTGAACTTGTTAATGGCTTTGAATAGCAAAAGGAGCTTTCCTGAACGACTAGGAAAGCTCCTTTTTTGTTTCTTTAAGAATTTAAATATACTTTAACGGAATGAAAAAAGGTGATTGTACTCGTAGCAAGAGCGACCGATAAGATGGTTACCATGGAGTACATAAATAACGAGGGGCCTGTGACGTACACACCGGTTCCAATGACGAGACAATCCATGACAAAAATAATGATTCCAACATTTAAAGAAGCTTTTCTTGCGATAAATAGGGCAAGTAAATCGGTTCCACCCGTACTTGCTTTTTGTCGAAGCATAATACCGATTCCGGTTCCAATGAATAATCCTCCTAAAATTGCACTTTCGAGTACTGGTAAATGAAAAAGTCCTTTTAACGGGAAGAGTAAATCGATAAAAAGGGAGGAAATAAGCATCCCGTGAATACCATTAATAAAAAAATACCGTTCATATTTCCAGGCGTATAAATAAATAGGTAGGCTTAAAAGTACAATCGTTGCCCCGACATTAATTCCAAAGGCGTATTGAAAAAGTAAACCTATCCCAAGAATTCCTCCATCCAGCAAGTGAAAAGGAAGAATGAAGACGTTAATGCCAACTGCCATTAAAAAACTCCCTGTTGTAATTGCAAGGATCTTAACGATCACCGAATAACCTCCTTGTCCTCTCTTTTAAACGTATGATTAAGTGCACATCATCATGTATGAGAATTGAAAATTTCTCTGCTCTCTCATGATGTTTGTCCACACCCTTTTTTCTCTTTTGCATTTACTGTTAGTAACATCGGTTTATATCTAATCGGTGATGAAAGGAGAGTAACTAATGGGTTTTGGTTACGATGGAGCAGGATGGGGAAGACGGCGTAACGCATTCAGTCGTGAGGCATGTGCGTTATTAAATGAACGTGTCCAAGTTGATACCGTCAATCAGTCCTACAGAGGAAGACTGGTCGAAGTATGCCAAGATACGCTCGTACTTCGTGTTCGAAGAAACGATTGTACATTCCGTGTCATCATCCGAATTGAAGAAATTGTCGCGATTTTCCCTATTTAATGGGAACTAAGCAAAGAAAAAGCATCGAGTACTTCGATGTTTTTTTCTTATCAAAAAAGTGAAGAAACGTTTGGTTTTACAAACACGTAAACGCTTGCAGTTGCAATGTTTTACATAACATTTTCCTAAAAAGATGGATGGCTTTTCTTGTAGTAATTTAGCGAAAAAAAGCGAAAAATAGGATCAGTAACATAGATTACCTTTGACAAACATTTTAAAAAAAATATACAATGAGTATAATGTGCCAAAGAACTATACAACAAGTAGAGGTGAGAATAAATATGAAGAAAATTGGATTAGCTTGGCAAATCCTGATTGGTTTAATTCTGGGGATTATTGTCGGAGCTATTTTTTATAAAAATCCGAACCTTCCTGTATACTTACAGCCGATCGGTACAATCTTCATAAGACTGATCAAGATGATTGTTATTCCGATTGTCGTTTCCAGTCTAATTGTCGGTGTTGCTGGTGTCGGAGATATGAAAAAGCTCGGTAAGCTCGGTGGTAAAACGATTCTTTACTTTGAGATTATTACGACAATTGCTATTATTGTCGGTCTCTTATCAGCTAACATTTTCCAACCAGGTCACGGAATCAATAAAGAATCTTTACAAAAAACTGATATTAGCTCTTTTGTTGAAAGCGCTAAAACGGTTGAGCAGCACGGGTTTGCAGACACGTTCATTAACATAGTGCCGTCAAATATTTTTGACTCACTCATGAAAGGTGATATGCTTGCTATTATCTTTTTCTCCGTTATTTTTGGACTAGGAGTAGCTGCCATTGGAGAAAGAGGAAAGCCTGTACTTAAATTCTTCCAGGGAACGGCCGATGCAATGTTTTACGTAACGAACCTTGTTATGCGTTTTGCGCCATTTGGTGTATTTGCACTTATAGGGGTAACGGTATCGACGTTCGGGGTTAAATCGCTCATTCCGCTTGCTAAGCTTGTCTTGACTGTATACGGAACAATGTTTTTCTTTGTCCTCGTTATTCTCGGTCTCGTAGCGAAAATGGCAGGCATCAACATTTTTAACATCTTTAGAATTCTTAAAGATGAAATGATTCTTGCGTTTTCTACATCAAGTTCAGAGACAGTGCTTCCGAAACTGATGGAGAAAATGGAAAAGTTCGGCTGTCCTAAGCCGATTGCCTCCTTCGTTATTCCTACGGGATATTCATTTAATCTAGATGGCTCAACGCTATACCAAGCATTGGCAGCATTATTTATCGCTCAAATGTATGGTATACATCTTTCTATTACACAGCAGATTACATTAATGCTCGTGTTAATGGTTACCTCGAAAGGGATTGCCGGTGTTCCTGGTGTATCTTTCGTTGTTCTTCTTGCAACTCTTGGCACAGTTGGCATTCCGGTTCAAGGTCTTGCGTTAATCGCAGGTATTGACCGTATTTTAGATATGGGACGTACAGTCGTTAACGTCATTGGTAACTCACTTGCTTCGATTATTATGTCGAAGTGGGAAGGTCAATATGACGAAGCGAAAGGTGAAGCGTATCTAAAAGAAATAAAACAAGCATCTTAATGAAGACCGCTCTCTAATGATTAGAGGGCGGTTTTTTACATAATGAAAAAAATATTAGCGGATACACTAGAAAGAATAAGGCGTAATGTTTTATGTCTTAACTTAAAACTGATATAATATAAATAGATGATAAGAAAAACTTATGAAAGGATAGGAGGACTGCTATTGGAATCTTTGCAGGAACAAACGACCAATCATAAGAAAATTTCCAAGACAAAGCTGCTTCAACGTATTATTTTTATTACGCTTGGTGCCGCACTTTTTTCAGTCGGTTTAGAAATTTTTCTTGTACCGAACAACATTATTGATGGAGGAATTGTTGGAATATCCATCATACTTTCTTCTGTAACGCCATTAAGTTTAGGTGTATTACTCATTCTTTTAAATTTGCCATTTCTTTTCCTCGGTTATAAGCAAATCGGTAAAACCTTCGCATTTTCCACTCTTTATGCGGTTATCATTATGTCAATTGGTACCTTTTTTTTAAATCCTGTTCCAGTACTGACGGATGATCCGTTGTTAGCTTCCGTATTTGGAGGCGTGATTTTAGGTGTTGGTGTGGGAATGGTCATTCGTTATGGAGGATCCATGGATGGTACCGAAATTCTCGCTGTTCTATTCAACACGAAAACACCATTTTCTGTTGGTGAAGTTGTTATGTTCTTCAACTTATTCATTCTCGGAAGTGCAGGATTTGTATTTGGTTGGGATCGAGCCATGTATTCTTTAATTGCTTATTATATTGCCTTTAAAGTTATCGATATTACGATAGATGGTTTTGATCAGTCCAAGTCAGTATGGATCATTAGTGATGAGCATACAAGAATTGGTGAAGCACTCTTAGCCCGTTTAGGACGTGGTGTTACGTATTTAAATGGAGAAGGTGCGTATTCTCGTGATGAGAAAAAAGTTATCTTTACCGTCATTACTCGTTTAGAGGAAGCAAAATTAAAAAATATCGTAGAAGATATTGATCCTACCGCCTTTTTGGCTGTTGGGAATATTCACGATGTTAAAGGCGGTCGCTTTAAAAAGAAAAATATTCATTAATAGAGAGCTGTTAGGAGAAACGAGTGGATTTTCCTGACAGCTCTTTTTGTGCTTCCTTTGAAGATTATTTAGTAAATAACTTTGGAAAAATGAAACAATCGTTTCATTATTGGTTGAAACACTTGATAAATGTGTTAAAATGACAACATGATATTGTAACATAAGGTGTGAACGGGATGAAAGAAAACAGAACGTGGTATTTGTTTTCCTATAAGGTACCACCTGAGCCTTCGACACTTCGGGTGCGAATTTGGAGAAATTTAAAGGCGTTAGGTGTTCTTTATATTCAACAGTCGGTATGTATAGTGCCAAAAACACTGGAAGTAGAACAAAAGTTAGCAAAGATTAAGATGCTTATTGACGATCATGCGGGAGAAGCTTTTATTATTGAAATAAAAAAATTCGCACATTACTCTGAGTGTGAACTCATTGAGCTGTTTCATGTGCAGCGTACTAGTGAATACAATGAGCTATTGGAGAATTGCCGATTGTTTCTTCAAGAATTAAAAAATAAGGAAGCCTCTCATGATTTAAATATTGAGGAAAGTGAGATCAAGCTTAATCGCTTAAAGCGATGCTATCGTAAAATGATGAAAAAAGATTATTTTAAACATAGCCTTTTGAGAGATGCTAAAGGGTGTCTTCAAAAATGTGAAGAGCAACTAACTGTGTATATTGAAATGATGTACGAGTCTAAAGGAGCTACGTATACTTCATGATTGTCTTAATTGCTCTCATCGTATGTCTTATAATACTTTCTTACGGTGTATTGTATACTATTATTGTACGAGTCTTTTCATATCGGATGTTAAAAAAAGGTAAAATGAATGCAGAGATTGCCTTAACCTTTGATGATGGGCCAGATCCTATTTATACAGAGCAACTTCTAGACCTACTAAAAGAATACGATGCGAAAGCAACTTTCTTTGTCGTCGGCGAACGCGCGCAAAGGTATCCAGTGCTTCTACAGCGAATGATTAAAGAAGGACATTCTATTGGCATTCATCATTATCATCATAGCAATAGTTGGTTTTTGACTCCGTGGAAGTTAAGGCAGGAAATTGAACAATGTGCTAAAGTAATTACAGAAGCTACAGGAAAGAAGCCTGTTTACTACCGTCCACCATTTGGCCGATTTAATATGACAAGTATGCATGTTGCGAAAGAATATCACATCGTAATGTGGTCTTCGATCCATCAGGATTGGAAAGTATCACAAGGTAAAGAACGATTATATGCCTCTTTAAGCAATGATTTAGCGCCAGGCACAATTTATTTGTTACACGATAACGGAGATAACCCAGGAGCAGATCAAGAGGCACCTGCTGTTATGCTAGAAGCGTTGCGCCCATTTTTAGCACATGCCACTGAGCAGGGCTATCGGTGTACGTCATTAGCAACATTTTCACAAAATAAGTAAATGAGGTTACCATGAGTTTAGACCATGTCATTATGTATTTACAAGATTATGGCTATTGGGTCATTTTTCTTATATTATTGTGTGGCATTGTAGGTATTCCTGCACCAGAGGAATCATTTATGTTCTTACTAGGAGTATTGATTGCCAAAGGACAACTTTCTTTTGAAATGAGCTTACTCGCAGCATTCGCTGGGACAGAAGTGGGGATGCTTATTTCCTATATTATCGGGAAAAAGTTTGGTGCTCCCTTTATACGAGCGTATGGAAAGTATATTAAAGTAACAAGTGAACGTATGAGTCAGGTTGAAACTCGGTTTCATCAACATGCGAACATGACTATTTTGTTTGGATTTTATTTACCGGGCCTTCGACAGATCGGTCCGTATGTCGCCGGTATTAGTCGTTATTCCTTTGTTCGTTATATGTGTTTATCGGTTGTTGGTGGGGCCGTATGGACAACAACCTTTATTAGTGTCGGTTATTTTTTTGGCGATGCAATAGAAATAAAGTATTTGCCGTGGATCGCTGTAGCAGCATTGCTCGTATTTGTACTAATGATTGTAAAAAAGAAATTTGCAAACAAGGATGTAGAAGGTTTGTAAGGGGGTTTATTGATGAAGAAAATATTATTTTTACCTTTGTTCCAAATGCCTTCTGGTCACCATCAAGTTGCGGACGCGCTCATGTCTTCAATTCAGCAGAGCAGCGAACAACATGTTATTTGTAAGAAAATTGATTTCCTAAGCTATTGGAATAAACCGTTAGAGCGTGTCATTTCTTCAACCTATATTAAATGGATTCATATGATGCCAAAAACGTATGATTGGTTTTATCAGCATATGTGGAATTCGCCTTCAAAAAAACGGGGTGCGCTCTATCATCAATTTTTAAAATTTGAAGAAAAAATGGCGAGCCTTATTCAAGAAGAAAAACCAAATGTGATTGTATGTACCCATTGTTTTCCTTCGGCGATCATTAGCCGCTTAAAGCAACGAGGGCTTATTGATGTACCCGTTGTGAATGTGTATACAGACTTTTTTATTAATGACATTTGGGGCAAGCAAGGGATTGATTATCACTTAGTAAGCGATCATTCGATGCGTAAAGAGCTCGTCTCTCATCATGGAATTCGTAAAAACCAGATTATTATAACGGGTATACCCGTAAACGAAGATATTCAAGCCTATTACAATACGCGTCCACTTAAGAAACATATTCTAATCTCAGGTGGCAGCATTGGACTTGGAAAAATTAAAGGATTTCTTAAACAAATTCGAACGGACTCTCATTATCGCTATACCGTTCTATGTGGAAAAAACCAAAAACTATTTAAAGAACTATCTTCTTGGAATCATCCTAACATTGAACCGCGTGGCTACATTACGACACGTGTTGAGATGAACTATTTGTACGAGCAGGTGGATGCTATTGTTACGAAGCCGGGTGGTATTACAGTAAGTGAAGCATTAAAGAAACGCCTTCCGATCTTTGTTCATTCAGCTTTACCTGGTCAAGAACAAATTAACTTAGAAAAGTTAGCGCGTGAAAAGTTAATCGTTTGTTTAAAAGATGATTTTCCCTTTGAAGAGCAAATATCGTCCGTATTAGAAAATGAACCAGAAGTACGTGGTTTATTACGGAAAATGAGCTATTTTGAAAAGCATAAAGAAAAAAGTGCATATGAAGTTGTGCTTAATTTATTGAATGAAAATAAAATGCTTCAAATGCAGCCCGTATAAGGCATCTAAGGGAGTGTGCCCCATGGTAAGAATTATGGCAATGACTACAAGTCAGGAATGGTTGATTCAACCACCTATTGAAACGTTAAAAGAAGACACAATCGCGTGGTATTGGATGGATTTTGATCAGCCTACGGAGGAAGAGAGTAGTCTCCTTGCTTCTTTCTTTGCCTTTCATCCACTGGCGATTGAAGACTGCTTACAGTTCTTACAACGTCCAAAGCTTGAGTATTATGGAGACCATAACTTTTTAGTGATGCACGCTCTTAATGAGCATTCTTTATCTGCACATGAAGTGGATCTGTTTATTGGAGAGCGTTTTATTGTTTCTTTTCATTTAGATCCGCTTAAGGAACTGAGTGCCACATGGGAATATTTTAAGAATATGAAGCCATCTTTATCGATTACGCCGCTAGAAGTAGGTCATCGAATTATGGACAAAATTGTTGATACGTATTTTCCAATTGTTCAAAGCATTGAAGATCATCTATTAGATATAGAGAACAATTATCAAAAAGGAAATAAACATTCTTTTATCCAACAAACATTTGATGTGCGCAGTGACTTATTAAAAGTACGGAGGACCATTTTTCCTATGCGCGATTTACTGTATCGCATGCTAGAATCGCGTCGTTTTTTAATCAATGACCAACAAAAGGCGTATTTTCATGATATTTATGATCATTTGTTAAAGCTTTGTGAAATGATCGACTCTAGTCGAGAAATGACGTCAGATATTCGTGATAATTATATTTCACTCAATTCCTATAAGATGAATACAATCATGAAAACATTAACGGTCATTACGACGATTTTCATGCCTTTAACTTTTTTAGCCGGTATTTACGGTATGAATTTTGAAAATATGCCAGAATTAAAAACGGAAAATGGCTATTTTATTCTCCTTGGATTTATGGTGTTCATTGGAATTGGAATGTATATTTGGTTCCGTAAGAAAGGCTGGTTTGATCAAGAGTGAGTGACAATGGGCTACACTTCTTATATACTTAAAATGGAGGTGTAACCATATGTTGGTTAAAAAATATAACGCTCGACTGTTCTTATTTCTTGGTTTAAGCAGTCTTCTTTTTATGGGTAATATACTTGTTTATCGGATTCAGTTTATAGATCCTCTTGCAAAAGAGAGCGTGTATGCCACGTTGCTAGACTGTTTATTCGTATGGCCTCTTTTAGTTTACCTCTTCTTTTTGCGGAAGCGCCGTCTCTCGTTACGTTATGCCAGCCTCACGTTACTTGTTGGTGTGGGCAGTGCGACGTTCATCATTCCCCAGTCATTTAAACTTGAATTTCCTAGTATCATTCGTTTTTGTCTCTCACCAGTTGGCTTTGGACTACTCCTTGTACTTTTTATTTGTACCTACATCTTGCTGCTTTTTTTGAAAGTGCAACGCATTATACGCAACGAGCAAAACGTCCCATCTATGCAATTCATACGCTCTATGCATGCGCATGAGACAGGTGGTTTTCATACGATGATTGCACTTATGACTTTTTATGATCTTCTTTTTTGTTCTTGGAAACGTCATAAAAGAGTTCAAGGTAAATCATATTTTTCCTATCATAAAAAAACATCGAGTATGGCTTTTCAAGCGATGCTTATTCATGCATTAGTGATTGAAAGTGTTGGATTTCATTATGTATTAATTTCTTTTCATCCTATGCTAGCTTGGCTTATGCTAAGTCTTAATAGCTATACCATTCTATACACGCTTGCCAACATTCAAGCCATTCGTACACAACCTATTACATTTGATGGTAAACGACTTATCATTTATAAAGGATTAACAAGCGTTATAACTCTTCCGCTTAGTGAACTGGAAAGTATTGAACGATACAATGGTCCAGAGCAACTACCGAAATCATTACGCAAACGAACGTTTAATGCCGTGCTTGCTGAGTTTACAAAAGAAAAACCGGCCTTTGAAATGGTTTTAAAAAAGCCTCATTCAGTATTTCAGTTTATCGGAAAATCTTCGAAAGTTGATAGAATTCATGTTACAGTTGATGATGATGTACGCTTTTATGAACAGATTCAGAAGGCGATTGAAAACGAAAAAGCCGGTTGAATTTCCGGCTACGCATTAACTTTCGTATGATGTTTGTCTTTCTTGAAATACGTGTGTCTCGCTTCGTTACAAACAGCAATGCCGAGCACACCAAGGATACTAAAAAGAAAAGCCATATCTTTTTTCATTCCTCCCTCAATGAGACGTCTTACCAAGCAAGATTCGGCGTTAACTGACCTTTTCTGGCAGTCTGTTTCAATATTGTCACGCAACTGAAAACTCACTGAAAGGAATGTTACACATGTTTAAAGCGATCCTTCTATTTATCCTTGCCGGGCTTGCTGAAATTGGTGGTGGCTATCTTATTTGGCTTACCATTAAAGAACACAAAACAGTGCTCTACGCCATCATAGGAGGCGTCATTCTCGTTGCTTACGGCATCATCCCAACACTACAAACCTTTCCCTCCTTTGGACGTGTATACGCTGCCTATGGAGGCGTATTTATTATTTTGTCCATCCTTTGGGGTTGGGCAATCGATCAAAAGACACCTGATTTTTACGACTGGTTAGGGACCATTATATGCTTAATTGGAGCTTCGATTATTTTGTGGGGACCTAGAAGTTAAAAGGACCTTTTTTATCTTTAAATAATAATTAATGCAGATTTTAATATGCCTATAATACAATTTAATGCATTTGAAAATGATACACGTGCTGATATCAAGTTTCAAAGTTACTTCGAAATAGAAAAGGTTATTTCGGTTTGTATGATTGATGAATTTGATATTAGCAACACTCTTGGAGTTAATGCATTATATGAATTTATGAATGACAAACACCCTTTTTTCTATGTGTTTTCAGTAGATGATGAGATTCAGTATATATACATTAAAGTAGATGTAAAATAGCAGCTAGCTATCAAATAAAAAACAAATTGTATCTTGATATGGAGGGTGTATGTCAAATAATTACAATGAAATAGATTTAGAATATTTGAAAAAGGTAGCAAGAGGACGATTACACCCTCGTAGGGTCGTGTATTATTATTTGTTTACAAGCCTTTTTGGATTTTTTGGTTTTTTGTCTTCAGCTGAATTATCTGGTTTATTTTGGGAGTGTCTCTTCTATATAGAAATGGGGGCTTTAGTGTTTCAAGTAGTGAGTGGTATTTTATTTTTATGTACACCATTGAAATTTAAATTACAAAAATTATTACATATCTTCTGTATTACCTATTTGGTAAAAATGGCTATTGATGCTTACATTGTTCTATTTGTTTTTACAGCAGAGAAAAACACATCATTTATATTTTTAGTGCTTGATTTGATTTCATTAGTGGGTGGGATTGTTTTTATTATCTATTGCGTAAAGAGAGCATGGAGGCAAGTGGGTCAAGGGGCATTTAAAATAGATGGACCAGGTTTATACGATTATAAACCGAATGATAAACTAACAAAAATTGCCCAAATAGGAGGGGGAGCAGTATTGTTAGTTGGTATTTTTTCAAGGCATGCCTCTGAGTCAAATAATATTTATATCTATTCATTATGGTTATTCGGTTTGCTTTTATTAATGAGTGTTGTCCCCGTATTTGTTGGCCTAGCAATGCCGGAGTCTATTCTCCTTCTCTATTGTAAATCACGCTTCCCATCTTTTCTTGTTACTTCCAAGGATCCAATGCTGCCAATCGATCCTTCCTATTGGGAGGAAGAAGATAGTAAGGATGAGCACTTATAAACGTGAATAAGACATATTTCCTCCTTAGGATACAGTATTTCAGCTGTATCCTTTTTTTCCGTTCTGCTTTTTTCATGAAATGGACTGTTTCTTCATACGTATGATGTAAGAGAAATTAAGGGGGGAAAACATGTCCTGGGATGAGCAAAATAAGGAATTAGGTAGAGCGATTGAGGAAATTACGGAAATTGCGACGGGTTTTGGGCTTGATTTTTATCCGATGCGTTATGAAATTTGTCCAGCGGATATTATTTATACATTTGGTGCGTACAATATGCCGACGCGGTTTTCGCATTGGAGCTTTGGTAAACAGTTTCATAAGATGAAGCTGCAGTATGATTTAGGATTGAGTAAAATTTATGAGCTTGTCATTAACTCCAATCCGTGTTACGCCTTTTTGTTAGATACGAATTCGTTGATTCAAAATAAGTTAATTATTGCGCATGTGTTAGCGCATTGTGATTTCTTTAAAAATAATGTTCGTTTTTCCAATACACGACGCGATATGGTCGAAAGTATGACAGCGACAGCTGAGCGGGTTTCACAGTACGAAATACAGCATGGAAAAAAGGAAGTGGAAGTGTTTTTAGATGCCGTCCTCGCCATCCAAGAGCATATTGATCCATCGATTATGCGCCCGTCACTTAACTATAATTTAGAAGATGAAGATGAAAGTGAAGAGCAACGTAAAGAAACGCCTTATGACGATCTATGGAACATTGATGATGCTGCCAAAATGAAAGATGTGCCATCTGGTGCTAAAAAGAAAAAATCTTTTCCGCCCCATCCTGAGAAAGATTTATTGTTGTTTATCGAAGAATACAGCAATGAGCTAGAAGACTGGCAACGAGACATTTTATCAATGATGAGAGAAGAAATGCTGTATTTCTGGCCGCAGCTGGAAACGAAAATTATGAACGAAGGCTGGGCGTCCTACTGGCATGCTAAAATTCTTCAGGAAATGGATTTAACGAGCAGTGATACGATTGAGTTCGCGAAGTTAAATGCAGGAGTCGTTCAGCCGTCAAGAACGTCCATTAACCCATACTATTTAGGACTGCAAATTTTTAAAGACATTGAAGCGCGCTATAATGAGCCAGATGAAGAATTACGAAGACAGGGAGTAACACCGGGCTCTGGGCGCGATAAAATGTTTGAAGTGCGAGAATTAGAGTCTGATATGTCGTTTATTCGAAATTATTTAACTAAAGAGCTATGTCAGCGCGAAGATATGTACTTGTTTCAAAAGCAAGGGAGAGATTATAAGGTAGTAGATAAAGAGTGGGAAGCAGTGCGTGATCAGTTAGTTGGGATGAGAGTAAATGGTGGCTTTCCATACTTAACGGTTAATGATGGTAATTATATGAAAAGTGGAGAGCTTTATTTAAAGCATTGGTTTGAAGGAATTGAGTTAGATGTAAAGTATTTAGAAAAAGTATTACCTTACGTTCATCAGCTATGGGGACGTCCAGTGCATATGGAATCAAAAATTGAAGGAAAAGCAGTTTTGTTTACGTATGAAGGGAAGAGTGTGCATCGTAAATATTTATAAAGAAACAAGCGCGATAGAATGTAATCCTCTATCGCGCTTGTTTCTTTATTTTGAAAATGTAATTTTCAAGTCGTATTTTTTTCCTAAAGCCACAAGTTCTTTATGATATGTACGGAAAGAAGTGGCGGCTTTTTTGAAAAGTTGGTTAGCTTCTAAGCTTTTTGTATGATCACGACTTCGTAACGAATCTAAAACGGTTTGTAACGCTTGCTCTTGAAACGTCATGCCTGTAATGAATGTCCGATGTACAGTCTTCAATTCTTTCGGCTGAGGTGCCATGTTAGCTGCTTTCTTTTTTAGCGACGTGTACTTAGGAATAATTTGTTTGTATAGCGTATTTTTTTTATGTTCATCTGACGTATCTTCAAGTCCACGATATTGCTGAAGAATCGTTTGTTCAGCTGTTGCGATCATTTGTAACTTTGTACCTGAATAGGATGAAATGGCTTGTTTCATTTCCTTTTTTTGTTGTATTTTCTTTTCTTGAGCTGTATCTTGTGCAGTTTCCTGCTTGTCATTTTGTGATGCTGTAGAATGCGTGCTACAAGCAGTTAGTACGAATACCCCGAACATGATCAAACTATAGAGTAGACCCTTTTTCATAGTATTCCTCCATATTTTTTCAGTTTAGACAAATGATGCCCGGTTGTTATTATGGCACTGATTGACTAAGACTTCCAGCCCTACTATATGTTTTTTGTTTAAAAAAATACTATTTTCCTATAAATTACAGTGGGTTCTACTTGTTTTAAGGGTCTATACTCCTTGTTTTTAGAAAAATGAATCTAGGTATGTAGTCATTTGTAAGGAGGGAAAAATGACTCATGATAAAAGATGGGTGAAGAAGGATGTACCAATCTCCTCTTTTAAATAAAGACGCACAACACTATGGAAACTGTTATGATAGTAGAATACGATGATATAAATAGGAGGATCACCAATGACCAGCAAGGATATGACTACTGATCCACTTCTATATTTCCGTAGAGGGATGGAAGATGGCGAAGATACGCTCGTATATTTTAAAGAAGAAGACGTTCAACAATTCACGCTTGAGTCGACAGGTGTGCCATTGCCACGCTTACAAGCGGGTGTAGTATATATAGATGATTATTTCATGGATTATTGGATGCCTGTATTAGGGCTTGTAGCGGGGAATGTTTATTTGCACTTATTACGTCCAACCGCGGGAGAGCGTGCATGTATTCATGACGAACATACATTAGCAGCGAAGCTAGGAATTAATGAAGAAGCATTAGAAGAAGCATTTAATACGTTAGAAGCATTTGGCTTTATATTTCGCTTCTGGAAAGCATCAGGAGAAGGTGGTCCGGATGTCATTTTCAAGGTAAGACAGTCTGTGCCTTTATTAGATCCACTCTTTCTTGATATGATTCCTGAAGTGCTTCAACAAGAGCATGAGCAATTTATCGGGCGACTTCAGCAAGTTTACGGTTATCAGCTTGCCCAACCAATTGAAGAAGAGGAAGAAGAGCAAGAAGATCAAACTCGTCCTGAAATGGTAACGCGAGAACTTCCTTTTGAAGAAGTTAAGGAGCCAGCGTTAGAAGAACCAACTCCTGAGCCAGTAAACGAAGAAGTTGTGAAGGTCGAGTCGGTAGAAGAGCGCGTTGAAACTGTTGCGTCGTCTACAGCAGATCCTGTGGTTGAACCACTTCCGGTAATGGAGAAAGAAGAACCTGCACCTGTTAATGAGATTGAAGAAGTGATTGAAGAACAATCTACTATGACAGAGCAAGAACAAAAAGTGTGGAATTTAGTGTTACAGGCATTGGCAGATAAACTTCCAAAACCAAGTATGGACACTTGGTTTACAAATAGCTACTGTAAACTGAATGAGAACGAGCGCATGGCTACCATTCATCTCTTTCATGCTTTTGAAAATGATTGGGTGCAAACGCGTTACCATGACATTATTGCTTCACAATTAAAAAAACAATTCGGTAACGGAAAAATAGACTATGTGATTCATGCAGAATAACAACAAATAAGCTGAATGTAGGCGCTTTTAGCGTTTACTTCAGCTTTTTTCATGCAGATAAATAATTGTGTGTTTTCTTACAAGATAAGTCTCTGCTTCGTACTTTTAGGTGATACTAATTATAAATAGATAGACGTACTAAACAGGGTGAAGGTGTTAACGTTTAAACGTGTTATGCTATAAAACAAGTGGGTATTTTTTTGCGTTTTTATGGAATGAAATTCATTTCAGCAGAAGTGTTTCATAGTATAAAATAGAGGTAGCAACGAATTACAAATATACTTTGCTTTTTTCCTATAAATTACTAGAAGTTCATGGAGTGGTAGAGTATCATAGTACAATAGGAGGTTTTTGCTTGAATGTAATGATGAAACTATTGAAATCAGAAAACACAAAAAAAGTCTTAGCTTTATTACTTTTGGTTGGGATATTGTATATGGTGAAGAGTTTATTTAATATTTTACTTATTACCTTTATTTTTTCATATTTATTTTATAACTTACAAGAAGTTATCTATAAATTTACACGAGGGTACATTAATCGTAAATTAATTGCTATTACGATTTACCTATGTATTAGTGGATTACTAGTACTCGTTATTGTTAAATACATTCCATTATTAGGAATTCAATTTATAGAAATAGGGAAGGAAGTTTCTTCGTTTAATTGGGAAGAACTCGCCAGAAGTATTGACCCTCGGGTGACGTCGTTAATTAATAACATTGAACCACAGAAATATATTTCTAGTGGAATGAATACGATTATTACAGGCATCACGTCCGTTGGATCATTTAGTGTTCAACTGTTTGTTTCATTGTTGCTAAGCTTTTTCTTCTTATTAGAAAAAAATACAATTGTAGCGTTTGGAAAAAAAGTTGAGACGAGTAAAATCGGACCGCTCTATCAATATTATAGCTATTTTGGTAAAAACTTTTTAAATTCCTTTGGTAAAGTATTGCAAACACAAATATTGATATCATTTATCAATGCTGTTTTATCTGTTATTATGTTGGGGATTTTAGGATTTAATCAATTATTCGGACTCGGTGTCATGATCTTTTTATTAGGATTGATCCCGGTTGCTGGCGTCGTCATTTCCTTTGTGCCACTTGCGATTATTGCCTTTAAAATTGGAGGTATGACACAAGTCATTTGGGTAGTTGTCATGATTATTGTCCTGCACGCGTTGGAAAGTTACTTCTTGAACCCAAAGCTGATGTCGATTCGAACAAAGCTACCAACATTCTTTACATTCTTAACCTTAATCGTTTCAGAGCATTTCTTAGGCATTTGGGGACTTCTAATCGGCTTGCCGCTCGTTATGTTTGTATTAGACATGTTGCATATTACGAATAAGCCGTTAATGCGCACTGATAAGAAAGAAGTGCTTGATGCAAAAACGAATGATAAATTTATACAGTAAATAGCATGTTAGGCTAGGAAGTTGCGCTTCCTAGCTTTTTTGCGTCAGTAAAGAGGTTGGATTGCTTTAGTGAGAGAAGCACTTATAGAAGGCGCGCCACAGTTGGCATACGCGCTGCACTAATTCGATAAGGAGCGAGAGCATCACCTTTGCTTCTTTTTTAAATTCCTATGAACTCGTCGTATAATAGACATAGAATGTTTTTTAGAGAGTGAGGGGTCCAGTATGAATGATGAAGGATATATGAAGCTTGCAATTGAAAACGCGAGGGCCATGAAGGGACAAACAGCGCCAAATCCAATGGTAGGAGCGGTGATTGTCAAGAATGGGCGAATTGTCGGTATTGGCTCTCATTTAAAGCCGGGTGAGCCACATGCTGAAATTCATGCGCTGCGGATGGCAGGAGATGAAGCAAGTGAAAGTACCATTTATGTAACACTAGAGCCATGCTCACATGTTGGCAAAACAGGACCGTGTGCAGAAGCGCTTATTAAAGCAGGTGTAAAGAAAGTCGTCATCGCTTCACTCGATCCTAATCCTCTCGTTGCAGGCAGAGGTGTTACGATGTTACGAGAAGCTGGAATTGAAGTGGTTACAGGTGTGCTAGAACAAGAATCATGGGAGATGAATGAAGTATTTAATCACTTCATTGTTCATAATCGGCCGTTCGTTACGTTAAAAGCAGCGATGACGTTAGATGGAAAAACAGCTACTCATACGATGCATAGTCAATGGATTACTGGAGAAAAAGCCCGTGAAGATGTACACGTTTTACGAAGCGAACATCAAGCGATTCTTGTTGGTGTTCAAACCATTATTGAGGATGATGCTGAATTGACGGCTCGCATTCCTAATGGCCGTAATCCAATTCGAATGATTTTAGATTCTACACTGCGAATTGGAATGAGTGCTAAAGTACTTTGCGATGGTAAAGCGCCTACGTGGGTATTTACAACGAATGCTTCTTCTCCCGAAAAAAGAACAGCCTTAGAGGCTCTGGGCGTTAAAGTCTTCGTTGTTGGTTCACACGAAGGAAAGGTTAAGCTTACAGATGTGTTACAAACACTTGGTGAGCATGCGATATCCTCCGTATTCATTGAAGCAGGGGGCACGCTTAATGCTTCTTTTCTAACTCAGCAGCTTGTCAATCAAGTAATTGTGTATGTTGCACCAAAATTGATTGGTGGAAAAGAGGCGCCTACGTTCTTTGAAGGACTGGGTATGGCATCCATGACAAATGCGATCCCTCTCCGCAAAATGACAGCAAGTGTTGTTGGTGAAGATGTGAAAATTATAGCTTCGTTCTAGAAAAGACTTTACAGCCTGTAAGAAAGACAGGCTGTAAAGTTTTTTTTTTATGCGCTATTTTTTAATGGTAACGATCTTGTATTGTCCATCTTGATTTTTCGTATAGACGAAGGAATAGGTTGTTCCTGGCTTAAGGTGTTTTTTGTACCAATGATTATCCGTGCGCAATACTTTATATGTTTTATGTGGGAATTTTACTTCGAAACTATGATTGTCTGCCCAACCGACAAATGTTCCTGCCTGGCGAACATGCTGAGTAGATGGTGAAGAGAAAGCGGATTCAGCATGAAGAGTAGGGGCAATAATGAGCGTACATGTTGCAATAAGGGTGAAAAGTGGTTTTTTCATGCGGCATTCCTTCTTTCTTATAGTATTACTTATTCTATTAACTAAAAAAGAAGTTGTTAAACTATTACATTGGCGAGAATGCTTATTAATGAAGGCTTTGCGCAAGAAAAACAGGTCTATAGTCGTATGCATAACACGCGGTTTATTGGCTAATAAAATATTTTTTTAAAGAGAAGAAAGATTGACAAAGTAGGCGTATATACATATATTAGAATAAAAGTTGCGTTAGAGAAACAATTAAGAACGGAGGAAAAATTAATGAGTCAAGCTAATATTTTAAGGCTTAACCAAGCTTCAAAAGGTCAGTTTATTCAACTTACTTCAATCAATCTTGAGGGAGTTATGCGGCGCCGGTTATTAGATTTAGGCTTTATTCCAGGGGCAGTCGTCGAAGTCGTTCGCAAAAGTCCGCTTGGTGATCCGATAGCCTTTCGCGTAAGCCAAACAACGGTTGCATTACGAAGAGAAGAAAGCTCAAAAATTGGGGGGGTACTATTATCACATGAAGCGTGAATACGTTATTGCTCTAGCAGGTAATCCAAATACCGGGAAAAGTACGTTGTTTAATGCACTAACAGGTTTAAAGCAACATACGGGAAACTGGGCAGGTAAGACTGTGACCATAGCCGAGGGAACCTATGTTCACAAAAAGAATACGTATCGTCTCATTGATTTACCGGGTACGTATTCGTTGTTTTCTAATTCTACTGATGAAGAAGTGGCACGAAATTATATTGTTTTTGAACAACCCGCTGTAACACTCGTAGTTGTTGATGCAACGTCATTAGAGCGCAATTTAAATTTAGCGCTACAAATTATTGAGATGACACCTAATGTTATTATTTGCATTAATCTTATGGATGAAGCAGAAAAACGTGGCATTACAATCAATGAAAATGTATTAACAAAAAAATTAGGCGTACCGGTTGTTAAAATAACAGCGCGCTCAAAAAAAGGATTTGCGCTGCTCTTCGATACGATTGATCGCCTCGTTTCAAATGTGATTCAAGGCACACCAAACGTTGTACGTTATCAACCGGAAATTGAAGAAAAAATAGCAAAATTAGAACCATTCGTGCGAACCGTCGTCAATGATACCATTTCAGCTCGTTGGATTGCGCTCCGTTTATTAGATGGCGATGAGTCACTTCTTCAGGAACTAATGAAACGATGGAATAGAGGGGAGGAGGAGATTCTATGTCCGCAAACGGAGCACATGGTGCACATATGACGTTAGCTAGTCTTTATGAAAAAGCGCAGGAAATGTCTAATGCAAATCTTCGTGATCAAATCGTGCAGCAATTGTACATGAAAAGTCAGGAACTTTGTAGCGCAAGTGTGACATTCTCGAAAACAAAACGTGATGTACGAACGGAGAAACTTGATCGTATTTTTACCTCCCCAATCTGGGGATTTCCGATTATGATGAGCCTGCTAGGCGTGCTGTTTTATTTAACCATTGCTGGTGCCAATGTGCCATCAGATTTGATTGCTCAATCGTTCGGTTATATAGAAGGGCAATTAACAACGCTGTTTCAGCTGTTGTCAGCGCCACAATGGTTGCATGGTTTGCTTATACTCGGCTTGTTTCGAGGCACAGCTTGGGTTGTTAGCGTAATGTTACCACCTATGGCGATTTTCTTTCCCATGTTTGCGCTATTAGAGAATTATGGCTACTTACCACGCGTTGCTTTTAATATGGATCGTGTATTTAAAAAAGTAGGTGCGCACGGAAAAATGTCATTAACGATGGCTATGGGTTTCGGTTGTAATGCGGCTGCGATGATGAGCTCGCGCATTATTGAATCACCTAGAGAGCGGATGCTAGCTATTTTAACGAACAACTTTGTACCGTGTAATGGGCGATGGGGAACGTTAATTGTTTTATCTTCCTTATTTATGGCGGCAGGTTTTTCGAGTGGCGTAGGTATGTTCGTTACGACTGGTACGGTCGTCGGCATTGTCTTGTTCGGTATTATGGTTACGTTCTTCGTATCATGGGTCCTTTCTAAAACGGCGTTAAAAGGGGTTCCGACGCATTATACGCTTGAACTGCCACCTTATCGTCGACCAAAAGTTTTCGAAACCGTTATTCGTTCTTCTTTAGAGCGTTCGCTAGCTGTGCTAATGCGGGCAGTAAAGGTGGCAGCACCCGCAGGTTTCGCAACGTGGATCTTAGCGAATGTGAATGTAGGAGATACGAGTGTGCTCCTACATATTGTTCATTTTCTTGATCCCTTTGCACAAGCGCTAGGCTTAGATGGTTATATTTTAATGGCATTTATTGTTGGTTTACCAGCAAACGAAATTGTTATGCCGATTCTGCTCATGGCCTATTTATCAACAGGATCATTAACCGAAGTTGATAACTTAGGAGATTTAAAACAGATTTTCGTCGATCATGGTTGGACGTGGCTAACAGCATTAAATATGATGCTCTTTTCCCTTTTGCACTTTCCGTGTGGAACCACGCTAGTAAACATTTATAAAGAAACGAAATCGGCAAAATGGACGTTAATTTCGTTTCTTATTCCAACTGTGATTGCGATTGTTGTTACATGGGGAGTGGCACAAACGGTCTATTATCTAAGATAACGAGCAATGAGTAAGCCTACTAATTCTTGAATCGTAGTTCATGTCTTTATTTCTCCTATGGTAAATGCGTATAATAGAGAAAAAATAGAATAGGAGAAGGGCATGCCGTATGAGATTTGGTCGCCCATTCAGCTATCCATTAGCGTGGCAATTGCTTCTGTTAGTATTGTTACAGTACTAGGGATTTTGCTGGCAAAAGGAATGGCGCGAAAAGTATTTAAAGGAAAAATCATGATTGAAACAATGATTATGCTACCGCTCGTTCTGCCGCCAACGGTAATTGGCTTTTTGTTAATTATTGTATTTGGTAAAAGTAGTTGGCTTGGTCAATTCATAGAAACACTGTTTCATCAGCCGATTATTTTCACCTGGTGGGCAGCTGTGATCGCCTCAAGTGTTGTTGCCCTTCCACTTATGTATCAATCGGTCAAAACAGGGCTTGAAGCTGTTGATGAAGATATTGAAGGAGCGGCTTTCGTAGACGGTGCGAGTTCTTGGCAAGTATTTCTACGAATTACACTACCACTTGCGTCACAAGCGGTCATTACTGGGATTATTCTCAGCTTTGCACGCGCCTTAGGTGAATTTGGAGCAACGCTAATGTTTGCAGGTAACATTCCTGGCGTAACAGAAACGATTCCAACCGCTATCTATGTTGCGATTGATTCGGGGAATCGGACTGAAGCATGGCTGTTAGTTGGAGCAAGCATTTGTATATCTTTTCTCTTATTGGCACTTACGTATAAACGGCGTTCTTCATGAAAAGAAGATGTTTCTTGCTATAAGCAAGAAACATCTTCTTCTTTTCATATCGTCGTAAAACATGAATTAATAGATGCCGCCGTAGCCGATTCCTCCAGCACCAAAGCCGCCACCGCCACCAAAGCCGCCGTAACCGCCAAATCCGACACAGGCGCAGCCAATGATAATCAATAAGATAAACAATACTACGAACAAGGCGAATATACCGCCGCCGCCAAAATAACCCATACTTTACACCTCCTCGAAATAAAATATGACAGCTTGGCTTAATGTGTCTGTACTCTGGAAAGAAAAGGGCAAGATTTTTTTCATGAAGCGAGGTGTATGGGGGGAAGAAGATGGAACCTCTGCCTTTTTTGTTCATAAACTACTGTGAGACTTAATTAAAGGAGGTTTCCTACTATGCATAGTGATAATCAAAATATGCCTCTGTACGGAAAAGGGCAAGTGAATCATCCTGTGAATACGCATATGAACGCTAATATGAGCGTACAAGCAAACGATCATATGAACATGAATGCGAATATGACGTTAAATAAATCACAATGGATGCATGCTTGTCATCAATATAAAGGTGCAAATGTAGAGTTTGAAATGTCTGATGGTAAAACGTATCAAGGGAAAATTCATAGTCATGATCATGATAATATGTATATTATTATGAATATGCCGCAACAAAATCGTCAGGAAGAGGAACGGTTTTTCCCGTTTTTTGGAGGATTCGGTTTTCCGTTTTTTGCAGGAGGATTTGGTCCGGGATTTGGCGTGTTTGGCTTTCCGTATTTCGGCTTCCGCGGCTTTCGCCGTTTTTGGTGGTAGAAATGAAGAAGAGACAGCGGAAGCTGTCTCTTCATTGTTATTTCGTAGCAAGCACTGAAGCTGCATGCTCTTTCATATAGGCTTCGATTTCTTCTGGAGTACGAATAATGTCTTTTGATAAATTTTCAAAACCATCTTCCGTCACAAGAATATCATCTTCAATTCGAATGCCAATGCCTTCTTCTTCAATATATAAACCAGGTTCAATCGTAAGGACCATACCAGGCTCTAATACTCGGTCATTATAGGAACCTACGTCATGTGTGTCTAATCCAAGGAAATGGCTGACACCGTGGTAATAATAGCGAGTAATTTCATCTGCTTCATCAATTAGACCAATCTTTTTACAAGCATCACTTAAAAATGTTTTTGTATGTTGTTGTAAATCAGCAAACTTGAGTCCAGGCTTAATTATCTGAGTTGTTGAGCGAAGCGCATTTAAAACGATTGTATAAATTTCTTTTTGACGTGCGCTAAATGTTCCGCTTGCTGGGAACGTGAAGCTGATATCAGCGTTGTAGAAATCTTTTTGAGCGCCAAGATCGAGTAAAATGAGTCCATGTTCCTCAATAGAAGCATCATTGTCTTCATAGTGAAGAACGGTGGCATTTTTTCCACTTGCTAAAATCGTTTTAAAAGCAAAATCTTTCACACCGGCTGACTTAAGAACAAAATTAAAGTGCGCTTCTAGTTCGTACTCTACTTTTGTATTTTGAGCATTGCGCAAGACGTTGTAGATGCCTTCTTTCGTAATTGTAATCGCTTCTTTAATTTTTGCAATTTCATCGGCTGTTTTGAACACACGAAATTCAGCAATGATTGGATACACGTTATACAAGGATACATAAGGATAACGTTGTTTAAGATCATTAGCGAATTGAGACACTACAGGTTGAGCTGGTCCCCATTCTCGGCGCTCCATATCAAGGTATACATCGGTAATAGAATCGTTTAATAAAGAGCGATTGAATTGTTTTTCGAAATCTTCTACATAGTGGATGTTTGTAATGCCGGAATGGGTAATTGCATCTTCTTTTGTTAAAGAAGCGCCAATCCACTTCGCCATGACAGGGTCACTTTTTTCAATGTAAAGTGTTTCTTCGAGAGAGTCATTCACATTTCGAAGCGTAACGATCACGTTCGGTTCGGCAATGCCAGTCATATAATAAAAGTTGCGATTTGGTGTAAACGGGTACTGTTCATCGGCTGATTTGTGTGGAGCATGACCTGCAAAAAGAATGGCCACTGCACCATTTGGTAGTTTTTCTACGAGTTTTTTTCGATTGTTTTTGAAAAATAGAGCTTCCATTACATTTCCCCCCTATAAATTGGTCATTGTACGTATGACATGACCAGCACCTCTATATTGTACGTTTTTATCGAATTTTTCGTCAACTTTCATAGCTAAGGCAACAGTAGGATACATAAAAAGTGAACGGACTGTAGCCGTTCACTTTACGTTTGATGAATAGAATTAAGACTGTTGTAATGCTTTTTTTGCATAGAGTTCTAATTCTTTATACTGTTGATCTTCGGCCGTGAATGTTTCTTCTTGCTCAAAAGTGAAAGAAGGTAAAGTGGAAAAGTCTAGCGTCACTGTTCCTTTATACACATAAGTTGCATTTCCTTTTAAACTAACGGTATACCCGTCAGCAGTTGTATTAACTTTACAGCGAACCATCCCGCCATTGTTAAGTACCGTTACATCTTGTGAGGCATCGTTCATGTGAAGAATGCACGTAATCAAGCTTGAAGCTGACATCGCCGTTCCGCAAGAATTGGTAATGCCAACACCACGCTCGTACGTTTGCACGAAAATTTGTTGTGAGCCAATTCGTTTTACAAAACTAACGTTCACTCCTTTTGGGAACACGCTTTTTAAGTTATTTGCTTTTTCACCAATCTCTTGTACATCTTGTTCATTGATCTCATCAACAATCGTCACAATATGCGGGTTAGGCATACTTACAGCTGTAAAAAGTAAATGTGGTGATAGCTCAGGGATGGTTGTATTGATGAGCGTTGATTTGTCATGAATAACTGGCAATGTGGAAACATCAAATGATACAGGATCTATTAAGACTTCAAAAGTTGGAATATTTTCGTAAAGACTTTCCGTCTGCTTAACAGGCAGATTGGCTTTCAATGTTTCAACAGTTGCCTGTTGAGTAGAAAGAAGTTCAGTAATATAGCGGCTAGCACAGCGTAAGCCATTGCCACACATTTCAGGTTCTGTTCCATCGGCATTAAAAATTCGCATACGCGCATCTGCTTGATCGCTCTTTTGAACAAATAAAATCCCATCCGCTCCAAGCGTTGTGCTCCGATCACAAAGTGCCTTCGTTAATTGTGTTCTTTTTTCATCGTTTAAACCATAATCAGTGCTATATTCATCAATAAGAATAAAATCATTATAAGAGCCGTGTGTTTTTAAAATAGGAAATTTCACGAGCTTGTCATCCTTTCTTTCTGTCCCACCATACAGTTTTCTTTATACCTTAAACATAATAATAGAACAATATCAAATAATATCCTATTATCGAGCATACCATTTTCGTATAATGCTGTCTGCATGGTATATATAGTATGTAAGGTTATTATAAAGGAGGCAATTAGCATGAAAACAGTGCAAACAGTAGAAGAATTCAATCAAATCATTTCTGAAGATAAAGAGACGATTATGATTTTTACAGCAGGATGGTGTCCAGATTGCCGTCGCCTTGAAATGTTTATAGGTGACATTATGGCAGAGCATACAGATAAAGCATGGTATGAAGTAGATCGCGATCAATTTCCAGAGCTAGCTGAAAAGTATGATGTTATGGGTATTCCAAGTTTATTGCTCTTCAAAAAAGGCGAAAAACTTGCGCACTTACACAGTGCTCATGCAAAAACACCTGAACAAGTACGTGAGTATTTGGAAACGCTTCCTGTATAATATGATGAAAAAGGCTGACAGTGTCATGGATGACACTGTCAGCCTTTTTTTTATGCATGTAAAGAACCATTATTGAGCTGTATACCCGCCATCAAGCAGGACAGCTTGCCCTGTTACACCCCTGGCTTGTTCGCTTGCAAGAAAGACAGCGTAATCTGCAATTTCTTGAACATCAAGCAGTCTTTTTTGTGGTACAAGTGGAAAAATTACTTCTTCGAATACTTGATCAATCGCAACATTGCGTGTTTCAGCAAGTTCCTTCAATTGATTTTGAACGAGTGGTGTATCTACATAGCCAGGACAGAGGGCATTTACCGTAATTCCGTGAGACGCCCCTTCAATAGCGGCAACTTTTGTTAAACCGATGACGCCGTGTTTGGCGCTATTATATGCAGCTTTCCCAGCAAAGCCGATAACGCCATTGATAGACGCCATATTAATAATGCGTCCGAACTTTTGTTTTTTCATAATCGGAAATACTTTTTTAATAGCAATAAATGGAGCGGTCAGCATCACGGCGATCATTTTTTCAAATGTAGCTGTCGGAAAGTCTTCAATTGGACTAACATGCTGAAAGCCAGCATTATTGATGAGTAAATCAATGCTTCCGAAATTCGATAATGCGGCCTCAATACTTTCATCTAGTTGTGTTTCGTTCGTAACATCGCAAACGACACCAATTGCCGAAAACCCTTGTTGTGTAAATGATGAGACGGTTTTAGATACTTTTTCTTCATTCAAATCAGAAATAATGATATTGGCCCCATGCTGTGCAAATTCTTCGGCAATCTTTAAACCTATGCCACTCGCGCTTCCTGTAATGAGAGCTGTTTTACCTTGTAATCGTTGTTCCATTTTCGCTAACCTCCTGTTTTTTGTATCCCTAAGTTTACGCCTCATTTCTTCATGGGTAAAATGAATAATAACTATAAGGGTCATAACCTTTAGTTATAGTGTGAAAGGGATGAATTGAAATGGACGTTCGACAATTGCTTTACTTTGTGGAGGTGAGTCGCCAGAAAAGCTTTACGAAGGCGGCAAACATCCTTTTTTTGTCTCAGCCAAGCTTAAGTAAAATGGTCAAGTCATTAGAAGAAGAGCTTCAAGTACAGTTGCTCGACCGTTCAGGACGGCAGCTTCAATTAACAGATGCTGGAGAAGCAGTGTATGAACATGCGCTTCGCATCTTACATGCCATGGATGAACTATCTTCTTCTCTATACGATGTTCTGCAACTAAAAAAAGGAAAGATTACACTTGGTATCCCTCCTGTCATTAGTACCCTTTATTTTCCGAAAATCATCGGAGATTTCAAAAAAAAATATCCGCAAATCACTATGCAGTTAATGGAATATGGAGCAAATAAAATGGAAGAAGAGGTAGCAAACGGTACGCTCGATTTAGGAATATCAGTTTTACCTGTAGATGAAGAAGCATTTGACGTTTTACCATTTAAACAAGATGAGATGACCCTTATTGTTAGTGCTGAGCATCCCTTTGCGAAAGCAGAGAAGGTGTCGCTAAACCAATTAGAACAGGAATCATTTATCTTTTTTACAGAAGAATTTGCATTGTATGATCGGATGGTAGCCACATGTCGGCAAGCAGGGTTTGAACCGACTATTGCTTATAAAAGCTCACAATGGGACTTTATGGCTGGGCTTGTTGGAGAGAATATGGGCATTTCTTTTTTGCCTCACTCTCTTTATAACAAACTACACAATGACAACATTGTATCTGTAAGTCTAGAAGGAGAAGCCATTCCTTGGCATTTAGGCATTGTAATGAAAAAAGGGAAATACAAGAGCTACGCGCTTCGTCAGTTCTTGGCGCATCTTCAATCGTAGCGGTATTCATTTTGTGCATAGTAGGTATGTTTTATATGTATTTAACGAATTCCTTCTTAGGGCGTATAGTAAGGCTACAAACGTAAGAGGAGGAAATGATGATGAATAACAATGAACGTTATGAAAAAGGAATTGAAAAGTTAATGGAATTTACGACGGAGAACGATGAAGCATCCACTCATTTAAAAATTGTTGAACATTTAAAGGACATTGCTCCAGAAGTAGGGCAATATATTATAGAGTTTGCTTATGGAGAGATTTATACGAGAGGGCGCCTTACCAACCAGCAACGAGCACTCGTAACGATTGCTTCTCTCGTAACACAAGGAACGGAACCACAGCTCGAACTACACATTAATACAGGATTAACAGCAGGTCTAACCCCTGAAGAAATTGTTGAATCTTTTGTACAGCTCATTCCCTATACAGGCTTTCCGCGTATTCTTAATGCATTAACGGTGGCCAAGAAAGTCTTTTCCCAACGAGGCGTTGCAGTGAAAGGAGAAGAAGTTCATTCGTAAGCTTCTCGCTTCCTTTTATCGCGCCAGTTATGGTAGGTTATAAAAAAATGATAAAAGGAAGGATGGGCATAAAGATGAATGAAACCATTCAAACGCTGCTAGCGCATCAATCCATTCGAAAATTCAAGGAACAACCGTTAACTGAAGAAATGATTCAAACACTCGTTCAAAGTGCGCAAGCAGCTTCAACATCAAGCTATCAACAAGTATATTCCATTATTGGTATAGAGGATCCTGCTATTAAGAAGGAGTTAGCAACACTCGCTGGTAATCAAACTTATGTCGAGAAAAATGGTTACTTCTTTGTATTTTGTTTAGATTATCATCGTCATCAGCTCATAGCTACTATGGCAGGAACGAATATTGATGACACGGTTCAATCGAAGGAAGCTTTTATGGTGGGAACGATTGATGTGAGCCTTGCTGCTCAAAACCTTGCCATTGCAGCTGAATCTTTAGGTTTGGGAATTGTCTATATTGGTGGACTGCGCAATAATTTAGAAGCCGTATCGTCATTGCTTGAATGTCCTGATCACGTCGTTCCTCTCTTTGGTATGGCTGTTGGTTATCCAGATGCGACACCAGGGTTAAAACCGCGTTTACCAAAAGAAGCGGTTTTTCATGTGAATGGCTATAAGAAGGATGAAGAAGCATTACCAGTACTAGAAGCATTTGAACAAACGACGGCGACTTACTATAAAGAACGAACAGGTGGAGAGCGCCAAGAGGGCTGGGCGAAACAAATGGCACGTGTGATGGAAACGCCAAATCGTCTCTACATGAAAGAGTTTATCGAGTCAAAAGGGCTAGATAAAAAATAACTGTTTATATGCAAAGAGGCTGGGACATAAACAGCCTTAGCACATAAAAAATGGCTTCATCATCCGTTTCGGTGATGAAGCCATTTTTTTATGTCGCTCGTTCGTTTGTTTTAAATTGTCTTTTGTACATAAGCAGCCATCGAATGCACCAAAAATTGGAGTAGAAAGCAAGCTCTTCTGTAAACGCGCGCAGACCAGGTCCGTTCGCGCGCAGAAGTCCTCGATTCGCGCGCAGACTAAGTAAATTGGCTCTAACAACGTAGGTAAGGGACGAAAAAAAGAGAAAATGAAGAGATCATTTCGTAAATGCGTTCAAAAATGATAAGAAATAGCGTAAGAGCTTTTCAATGATGGCGAAAAGAGTGAAGCGCATAAGAAATTCCGGTGCGCACACAGACCGGTTCCATTCGCGCGTAGGACAGCCCATTCACGCACAACCCAGTCAATTTACCGCATGCGCCACGAAACAAAGGAAGTATTGTGTGCCAAGTCCTTTTTTTATGAGCATTTTGACGGGATTATTTTTTCCTAGTTATCGTAATGAAAGCTTAGCTACCTTGTGCGTTCCCTCCTGTTTTCCGATAACAGAGAAGGGAATATTTTTTTTCATTAGAAGTAGTTAGTAAACAACAAGAAAGCTGGTGGATGTATGGATGAGCAGTCTGTATTAAATGCATGGTACTTAGTAGAAGCTCTTGCGCCGTGTAAAGTTCCAAAAAAATCGGGCGAACTTAACGAATCATTATTTCAAGATCATAAAAAAAGAACAAAAGTGAAAAGGATTTCGTTAGTTGAACAGGCGGAGTCAGAGCCATGGGGAAACTATCCTTTAAAGAATCAACAGCGTAAAAAAATTCAACATCGTTATTACTTTTCTTGTTTCCAAAATGATAAATTAGTGAGGTATTTACGTCGGTACTTTCAAAATCATAATGAGCTTTACAACAAAAATTTTGATTATTTATATAGTTTTACATTATTAATAGATGATGATGGTAAGTATGTAAAGGAATCACTTTTTGTGCCAATGTTAATGGATGTTTTGCGGAAAATATCTGCTCAAGAAAAGATCGATTTTTCCGGATTAAATGATTCCTTTAATAGCAAACGGCAACTATTTGAAGAGTCTGCACAAGACATTTTTATAAACGGCGTTGATCACAAAAAACTACTAACTCTTGTGGATTTATTTCATAAGGAGTTCTTTAAATTTCCTAATGCAAAAGATGTTAACTACCTTGAAATTGAAGTGATTGGAATTAATGAAGAAACTTCTCTTCGGAATTTTAATAGCTTTTATACAGAAGATTTAGAGCGAATTTTAGAGAAAGGACCGAATGAAGTATTACAACAGTATTTGGTAGGCGCAAGTCATCATGTGTCGATTGACGAAAACCGTTCTTATATTGAAGACATTCTTCAACCAAAATATTTACCTAATGGTCGCTGGCCATCTCCTGTTGAACACCGTCTATCATTAATGCAACAAGTGGCAGTGAATCAAACACTCTCTTCACAAGAACCAATTAGTTCTGTTAATGGGCCTCCAGGTACTGGGAAAACGACATTGTTAAAGGATATTTTTGCAGATATTGTAGTGCGACGGGCAGAACAAATGGTGAAGTTAAATCACCCAACTGAAGCATTTATAAAAACAGATGAAGTAAAAAATAATGCTAATTGCTATGAGCTATCCTTAAGCTTAAGTCAGTTTTCTATGGTGGTAACATCGAGTAACAATGGTGCTGTTGAGAATATTTCAAAAGATTTACCTAAATTGAGTGAAGTGATTAGAGAGGGTAAAAAAAGCAAATTCCCTCAATATGAAGAACACTATGCGAAAGAAGCTAAAAATTTAGCCATGTACCCAGCAAGTGCTAAATTATTATTAGATACTGAAGCAAATGCTTGGGGGATTTTTTCTGGTGCGTTAGGTAAGTCCTCCAACATTTCTAAATATAATAAAGTACTACGAGAAAGTTTGTTGAAGGAATTAGAAGCTGAGCATCAGCAATTAACACTACAGGATTGGAAAAATATCGTAAAGGAATTTCAGCATACTTTTAACACTGTTAACCATTTAAAAAACAATTTACAAGAGTATTGTAATCAAACGTCATTAGTTAGTTCTCTAGAAGTAGAGCAACAACTACTTAAAAGGACTGATCATGAAATCGAAAGCCTTCATGAAGACATCCAATGGTTAGAAAAGCAAATCAGCTTAGTGCCCAAATTAACGTTATTACAGAAATTGATGATGAAAAAGGATCGTCAAAGAGTAGAATTTCAAAAAGAACTACTTTCGCTTATTACGACTTTAAAAGAAAAGAAAAAAGAGCAAGCACGACAGCGGAATGTAGTGAATACTATTCAGGTTCAATTGTTAAATAGAAAGGAACAAGAACGTTATTACAAAGAACAAGGATTAATAACGCCTGATGATGCCTATTGGTCGAAAGATCGAACGACTTATGAATATCGGCAGCAGCATACTATTTGGTTAACAGATGAACTGAATTTCCAAAGAGGCTTATTATTTTTAAAGGCGATGAAGGTTCATAAATATTTATTGGCCTTTAATTTAATACCGATTAAAGCGACCATTAATCAGTTAGCAGGGAAAAAAAACATAGTGGATTCACCAAAAATACTCCACCATATGTGGAAAACCATTCATCTAATAACACCGGTTATTAGTACAACATTTGCAAGCTTTAGTTCCATGTACAAAGGTATTGAAAAGAATCATATTGATTATTTATTTATTGATGAAGCAGGGCAAGCTACTCCGCAACAAGCAGCTGGCGCACTTTGGCGTTCAAAACGTGCCATAGTTGTTGGGGATCCTATTCAAATAGAGCCAGTAGTTCCAGTTGATGAAGTTCTTTTGGATGAATTGAAAAACCATTTTCAACTATCAAGTCGTCAAATTGGTATGACTGCATCCGTTCAAACTTTAGCTGATCAAGCAAATCCGTTTGGAATGTATAAAAATGATCTGTGGATTGGATCTCCACTATGGGTACACAGGAGATGCTTAGATCCGATGTTTACAATCGCAAATAAGATTGCGTACGATGAAAAAATGGTCCTAGCGCAAAAGAAAACAGGCGAAAGTGTCTGGTATGATTGTTCAGGGCGAGCAATCAAAGAGCAGTTCGTTATGGAACAAGGCACTTTTATCACAACAATTGTGAATAAGGCATGGACCAATCAAGTGAAACCCAATTTATTTATTATTACCCCTTTTACAGCAATAAAAGTAGAGTTGAAAAAAATGATTAAACAGGCGCTGTATCTTTCCCAACAGGCTAGCGTAACCAAAAAAGAAATTTCTGATTGGGTAGAAGAATCAGTAGGTACTGTGCATACGTTTCAAGGAAAAGAGGCTGATATTGTTTATTTAGTGGTAGGTACAGATGATCGTACAGATCCAGCTGCTAATTGGTCCTGTGCTACACCTAATCTAATTAACGTTGCAGTGACAAGAGCGAAAAAGGAATTTTACGTTGTCGGTGACTTAAAAAGATTTTCAAAAAAACAATATTATTCAAATGTACTACAAGAGGTTCTCGTCGAAACAACTAAAAATCCTGTTCATACTTAAAAAATTTTAGCTTTAAATAGGCCACAGAGCATTTTTATTTGTAATTTACCACCAATCCGCTATAATAGAAACCATAACAGAATAAATCCGTTATTTAACGGTTTCCTTCGGGGTCGCTAGTATGACCATTAAGAAACCGCGAATTGGATGTACAAAACATGCTAATCTTGTTATTATAAATGCACAGGTATTTGTTAATGAAAATCACCATAGGTAAAGTAGTGACGGTCTGGACAGCCGTTGCTATTTTTTTGCCCAAAAAGAAAAGCCTCATATAAAGGCGTATTCTTTATCGGTTAATTCGATAACTGCGCGCTCCCCAGCGCCGCCTGTATGAGACTTAATGCATTCTATTGTTATACTTTTAAAGAGACCTTTAACAGAAGCTTTTTTTTCTTCTAGTGGAGTAATGGGCCAGAATCTCTTTAAAGTTTCAATAACCATTTTTATGCGTACAGGATCAATAGATGTTCTTGTATCTTCGAGAGACTGGATAAGCGCAGTCTCTTTTTCTTGTTCTGCATCCATCTTCGTTCTAAATTCTTGTTTTGTTAAATCTCCATCTGCACGCATTTCTTTCCAAACTTCCATACGGTTGCGGATCCGCTTCAACTCTTTTTCAATTTCTGCTGTTTCTTGTTTCTCTTCTTCTGGCAGATCAACCGGAACATCTTCTATAGATAGGTCATTCACAAATTCCTGTTCAATCGTATCCTCAGCGATTACAGGCATATCACAAATACCATAAGTAAATCTGCCAGTGCATTTGTAGAAACGGTATAAGCTGCCATCAGATCGTTTACGTTTGGCTCCAATTAGATTATTACCACATCTTGCACATTTCAGAATACCAGTAAAGGGATAAATGGCATGACCTTTAAAGCCTGAGTGCCGTCTGTTTTTACGTGTTGCTTTTATCTTCTCGTATACTTCTTTACTTACAATCGGCTCATGATCTCCGGGAACAACAACTTCCTCATACGTTCTGTTCCCGCGTTTAGTGCGATAATTCCAACGCAACATACCGCAGTAAACGGGATTTGTAACCACATAATCAACCGCTGCTTTATTCCAGAGAGCGCCAGTACGTGTTCTAACTCCTTTTTCGTTCAGTTGTTTTGCTATAGCGTTCTTACCTCGTACTTCAAACGAATCAAACATGTACCGTACCCAAACAGCTTCTTGCTCATTAATAATGAGCTTGCGATCTGCATCAAATTGATAGCCGAATGGAGCACGACCGCCATTGCGTAAGCCTTCCTCATGTTTTCGGTTCATTCCCATATGCGTTCTTTCAGCTAACTGTTCACGTTCAAATTGGGCTAGTGAAGCAAAGATATTAATAAGAAGCTTCCCTTGGGCCGTAGTCGTATCATACGGTTCTGTCACGCTTTTAAAAGCGACTTTGTTTTTTTCGAAGGTGTTCAAAAGTGTATTAATGTCTGAAACATTACGAGATAACCTGTCCAACTTATAAACGATAACTACGTCGAATTTATCCATGTCCTTTAACAAACTTTGAAGTTGTGGACGCTCCATATTTTTTGCTGACTTTCCTTCTTCTGTATACTCTTTATAGATGGTCCAACCTTGAGAAAAACAATACGCTCTCATCTTTTCGAGTTGTGCGTTTAATGAGTATCCTTCTTTTGATTGTTCTTCTGTGGACACCCTTGGATAAAGGGCTGCTTTCATGCTGTTCTACTCCTTCTTTTTTGCCCTCTTAATGATTAGAGTATCCGTTACAATTTCATCAATTCCTTCGGGCATATTTTCCACGTACACAATCTTCTTCACGACAATTTCCCCCAATGCTGTTGGTTAATAAGAACGCTAGTTCGATTTTCTTAAACATTTCTATTATATAACAATTTTGTGGGTTCAGTATTGTGGTTAATTTCAGCAGGAATCAACAGCAAACGACATTATTCGTCATTTTTCCCCCTAACATCTTCCAAAATATTTATTATTTGAAGAATTGTGCTTTGTGGTAAGTCAATAACTCTGTCTAATACTTCTGGATCTATATTCTTTTCTTTTGCCTTTTTACTTAATGTTACATACTCTACTCCGAGCTCTCGTAATTCATCGGGCATTTCTATAAAAAAGTAAGAAATATCGACATTGTAAAAATCAGCTAATGTTTGCAAAAGTTCTAACGAAGGATTAACCTTCCCGTTTTCGACTTTTGACAAATAACTATAATCCATATCGACACTTTCTCCTACTTTCCTTAACGTGTATCCCCTAGATATCCGCAATTCACGAACCTTTCGTCCTATTCTTTCCATAACCAGTTCCTCCCTCTTTAACACTACCTTGTATTATATGCGAATTTTCAACATAACGAAATGAGTAAATCATGGCATGTGTTGCAACAAAATCTCATTTTTTGAAAAAATATGTTGCATACATTGCAACAAGGTGATATATTCTATTTGCAAGGGTTGTGGCGCTAAAAACCACAAAATAACGACAATTAATTTTAAGGAGGTGAAATTGGTGTTGGATGGTGAAAAACTAAAGGTGATTATGAAGGAAAAAGGTGTGACTCAAACTGAATTAGCAAAACGTTTGGGCATTGATCGCTCCCATTTATCCAAGGTAGTAAACGGAACCACATCGCCGAGTTTTGCTTTGATGGCTCGAATTGCGGATGAGTTGAATGTATCGTTAAGGGATTTTTTTTAAGGGTTTGTGGCTTTTTAGAACAAGTTTTATAAGTCAACAAGGAGGTTACTATGGGGAAAATAGTCCTTAACAAAAAACAATCCAAGTTTTTAATTGAGACTTTACTACCAAGTTTGATTAAGATCTCCAAGGAGATAAATCGAATGATGCGTGAGGGGATGGATTATGAAACAGCTGTTGAGAGCTTACTTCGAAACAAAAACGTTTGAGCAGTTACAGCTCTTCATGAAACATGCAAAAGCTTTCTATGAGAAGAAAGGGGATAAACATGGATCAACTTCAAAAGGTGTTTGAGTATTCTGGTCATCAAGTCAGAACGGTTTTGCAAAACGGTGAGCCTTGGTTTGTTGCAAAGGATGTATGCACAATTTTAGAACTGTCAAATCCGACGATGGTTTTACAGAGACTTGATGAAGAAGAACGGGCTAAGTTGAACTTAGGTCGTCAAGGAAACACCAATATAGTCAATGAATCAGGACTTTACGAACTCATCTTCGCCAGTCGCAAACGAGAAGCAAAGCAGTTTAAAAAATGGGTCAAACAAGAAGTGCTCCCATCGATCCGCAAGCATGGAGCCTACATGACACCGCAAAAGATTGAAGAGGTGCTAAGTAATCCGGATACCATTATCCAACTTGCACAGCAGTTAAAAGCAGAACAAGCCAAAAGAGCACAAGCAGAACTAACTGTACAGAAGCAACAACCATTAGTCAGTTTTGCTGAAGTGTGTATGGCATCGGAAAAAGCACTACTTATCCGAGAGCTTGCCAAGTTGTTATCAAAACAAGGTATCAATATCGGAGAGCGCCGCTTGTATCAAAAGCTTCGTGAGTGGAAGTTAATTTTTAAAGATAAGAATGAGCCATACCAAGAATACATTGACCGCGGATACTTCGAGGTTGCGCAGGGTGTAAAGGAAAACGATAAAGGCTCCTTTACTTGGTTAACAACACGCGTCACGCCAAAAGGTCAAGTGTACATCAATAACCGGCTTAAAAAAGAAATGGCACTTCTTTAAAAAACTGAGAGGGGATAAACGAACATGAAAGGTACCTTGCCATTAATGCCAAGTGATCGCCAAATGATTGAGACAGCTGTTGCATCATATCAAATGGAGCTAGGTGGGTATCATCTTAGATTATTCAACATCGCAGCTGAAAAAGTTTTAACAAGTCAACCGATTGACGGTATGGAGTTTAAATACATCATGCGTGCTCTTAACAAATACGCATACAACGCGCTTGAAACAAACAAAGCAGATGTGGCTGATAGTTATTGGAACTTAGCAAAGTGGGTGCAACACTCACTGGCACGTTTCCAAAAGAAGAATGGCCCGAAGGTGATGGTATGACGTTATCAAATTACTGTCTGCTGTTGATCGGTAGCTTTATCGCAATCGGGTTGCCAGTAACCTGGTGGGAAGCATGCAAAATGACGGCTGAACAAATGGAGGGCAAACAAAAATGAAAATCGTTAATTATCATGGGCAACAAGTTGCGGTTTTTGAAAACATGGAGCGCATCAAAATAGAGCTTGAAGAAAACGGATGCGTGGATGTACCAGCTGCATTAAAAGAGCAAGTGATTGGCTTGTTAAAGGAATTAGGTAGAGGGTATGAGCTGTTTGATTTCTTGGGTGGTGAATATCTACACATCATGAACCAACCAGAGGGAGTCGCTATTGAGTGCCCATTTTAAGGAGGTGAGAACAAAGTGAGAGAAGAGGTTGAAAATCAAACGGTTGAGCCAAACGGCTATGGCATCAAAGACCCGCAGGAAGAAGAGGAGCTGTATTACTGCGCAGGGTGTGGCGGTGAGATTTACAAGAATGAAGAGATCTGGCGCGTCCGAAACGATGTCATGCACCGAAGCGGAGAATGCGCAGAACTCTTCATCCAAGATATTGCGTATGCAGAACTAGCCAAATAAGCCTGTTTAATTGCTTCTGCCAAAGCGATTAAACACTTGGACTAATCCATGTACACCTAGTATATGCGGTCTTGTCCCAATTATTCAAACTAGGGAGGAAAAAAACTTTGAAACTAACATTTGAACAGTTGGTTCTTACCAACTTCAAAAACCATCAATCTTTAAACATCGCATTCGGCGATGTAACGACGGTGCTTGGTAGTAATGGTGCAGGTAAGTCATCCATTGGGGATAGCATCACATGGCTTTTATACGGTGTCGATGCACTAGGGTCTACGCTTAATCCAACGCCAATCGATAGAGAGGTTGAGGAAACAAAGGTTGAATTGTTGTTCAACATTGATGGACAGAAAACATTGCTAGGACGAGTGCTAGAAAAGGGCAAAGCGAAATTTTACATCAATGAAGTACCTAAGAAAGCAACGCCTTATAACGAGTTTGTAGAATCATTGTTTGATAAAAACCTATTCTTGTCACTGTTTAACCCAACATACTTTTCTTCGCAGAAGTGGCAGGATCAGCGCGAACAGCTCCTTAGTTATGTGAGCGAGCCAATGAACAAAGAAGTATTGGCAGTGATGGGCAAGCAAGATGCAGCGGCGTTAGAAGAACCGCTCAAAAAGGAATCGCTCGATAATTTAGAAGACCAGCATCGTGATATTTATAAGAAAAACGATAAGAAATATGATCGTGCCAGTGAACGTGTCTTAACGCTCAGAGAGCAGTTGGAAAAGCAAAAAGAGCTTGCTGCTAACATCGTCAAAGAAAAGTTAATGGAAGAAATTGAGCAGTTAAAGGGCGAACGTAAGGCACTGGAAGACTCAACAGCGGATGCGGTGCAACAGCATCAAGAAAAAACGAAGCTAATGTCTCAGTTTGAAAGTATGCGCAATGACATCAAGGCCATACAAGCACGCTTTAAACAAATTAAAGGCGAAGTGATTAAAGAAAACTGCACAACATGCGGACAGCCTTTAGATGAAGAATCTGTCCAAAAGGTGAAGCAACATAGAGCAGACCGCGCCAGAGCCGAAGCAGAACAAGGCAAAGCGTTACAAGAAAAGTTTATTGCTTTACGTGATCGATTGGTACTCATGCCGGATGCTGATTTGTCCGCTCGTGACAAGCTGCATGAGTATGACCAAAAGATATTCGAGCTTGTGTATAAATCAAAAGAAACAGACAGGCTCAAAGAGTTAGAAAGTGCGGTAACAGAAGCAGAGCAGGACCAACAATCCATCCGATCAGAGCGCAATCAGTCATTAAAGATTGTGGATGCCATCAAAGAGTTTCATGCGAAACGGACAGAGTTAATGATGAAGAAAATGGATGAACTGTTTACGACCATATCAGTACGGCTGTTCGAAGACCTAAAGAACGGCGGGCAACGTGTCATCTTTGAAATTGAAATGGACGGCAAGCCTTTTGGTAAGTTGAGCACCGCCGAACGGATTAGAGCAGGCTTGGAACTGGTTGAGGTGTTAAGCAGTAAGTCGGAGTTAATTGCTCCATGCTTTGTAGATAACGCCGAAAGCATTTTGCGCTTTCCAAAGCCAACAGGGCAGTTAATTGTTGCGAGAGTAGCAGACCAAGAGCTTGCTATAAAAGCAGAAAAGGAGAGTGTTAAGTAATGACTGTTCAAATTACAAAACGGCACTTGGATTTTGTAGAAGAAGCAAGAAAAGCTTTTGAAGAGTCACCACGTTTAGAAAGTTATAGAAGCAGTGACGAAAGCCTTCTTGCTTTAAGAATGGGCGCATACAGAGATTGTATCGATGTTTATAACCTGGACGGCGGTGTTGCTAACTTTGTTCAGCAATTACCTCCAATGCCAGCACCACGCAAAATGATACATGATTTCTCGTTATTGATGGAGCACCAATTTCCGAAGATGTTTTCAATCGAGAACAAAGAACTTGGAGTTCTGGAAGAAGTAAGTGGATTCTTAATTTCAGAGCTTAACAAACGTGATAAAGACAAGTTTGCAATCACGCGATACTGTACCATGATCGCTAACTGCGCCATGATGATTGCGGATAACGAAGGTTCACAAGAACTATAAAAATTAGGGGGAACTTACAATGGCAAAAAATCAATTAGCACCTATTAACACGCAAGCACTTACTGGATTCTTTTCGGAGACGGAACTTGCAACAATCAAAAATACTTACGCTGTCAATGCATCAAATGAAGAGTTTGCTCTTTTCATCCAGATCTGTTCGAACAATGGCTTAAACCCTTTTAAAAACCACATTTACTTTATCAAGTACGGCAATCAAATGAGCATCCAAGTTGCTGTTGAAGGTATCCTGCATCTGGCTCAAAAGCGTGAAGATTTTAAAGGCGTAACAACGCAGCTGGTGCACGAAAATGATGAGTTTGAAGTGGAGATTGACCAAGACTCTCAAGAGTTAAAAGTAACGAAGCATTCGGTTAAATTCCCGCGTGGGAAAGTGGTAGCTGCTTATGCAGTCGCTCGTAAAGAAGGTAGCCCAGATAAGGTGGTTATCATCGAAACAGAAGAGGTCGAGCACTTCAAGAAAAAACAAGGTAGCCAGTGGAACACCTACTTTAACGACATGTTTAAAAAACATACGCTCAAGCGTGCTCTAAAGCTTCAGTTTGGTATCGATGCTGATGATAGCGTCATGGGCAATACACAAGAAGATTATCAACCGCAACGCCAAGAACGCCGCGACATCACACCACAGTCCATCCAAGTAGAAGAAGGCGAATTGGTGTCCGAAGAAGAGCAGCTTAAGGCTCAATGGCAGGTCATTAAAGAAAAAACAGCATCATGGGGCAAGGATGACCTCAAGTCTCTCATCGCTGAAAAGTTTAACAAAAACGCTAAAGACCTTTCTCTCCAAGAAGTTGCGGGCTTAGCAAAACTCATTGATCTGCAATCACAACAAGCACCAGAGAGCGATGTGCTGGACATCGACTTTGACGAAGTTGAGTAATGGTGCCTTATCGGGTGCTCCTGCCAAAGCGTATATGGCGGGAGTGCTCCACTAAAGCCGAGATTGTACAAGCTGTTAAAGAGTATATGCAGCGGTATCCGCATTACATCGTTAAGGGTGTGAAAAACGGATTCGCGTTATGCGAGAGAAGGGATGAGGGCGAATGAGCAAGGTTGAGGTTGGGAGCATTGTGAAAAAGAAGGATGGCACCAATTTTAATAGGTCTAGTTACGTTGTAGAGGTTCTAAAGCTAGACGGCAAAAGTAAAACATTCACCTATGCAACAAATGACGGCGGACGCGATTATGAACGCCTTGACCAAGTTGAACTAGAAACGCCGTACAAGGTGGGGGACAAAGTGATTATAGAAGGGCGTAGCAAAATTCATACTCTTAAAAACTATGTTGGTCATAACCATTGGGAAGTGATGTTTCGTAGCGTTGCTTACAACGAGAGATACTTCACAATCGTAACACCAAAAGAACCGGAATGGGTAACGATTGGGCAAGTGATTGACCACTTGAAGGAAGATGAGGAAGCGATATCTAGTGACTGGTCGATTAAAGCGTATTGGAATGATAGCGTTTTTGAATTCAAGGGTATCGAATCGAAAAATCCGTATGGTTATTTGGACAAATCGGATCTAAATACAAAATGGCGTATCGTCAAAAAACAACCAGAATACGACTTTATTGAGCCGTACGAAGCAATCAAGTTGCTAGGCGAAGGGGAAACGGTTTTGAGCCACATGGGAAACGTCATCAGTGAGTATCGCCTATTTGAGGGTGACTTACAATTAAAGGTTTCATCTAGGGGTGAATGGCGAGGTACTTCGCTTGTAGGCGAAAGACTTACAAAAGGCAAGTGGTCACGAAAGGCAGAAACGGAATGACATTGCTACTTTCTGTTTTGATCGTGTCAGTTTGCTTTATAATCGCTAACGTTTTTATAAATGGTCGCTAAAGGAGGATGGCAAATGAAACATGGTAAAAAACCATCACGTGCTCAAAAAGAAAATATGCAGTTACGGGGCTTAAATACACGTAACTGGTTGGTTATAAAAGTATTTCCGAAAGAGTTTCACATTGTGCATCGTGAGACAGGCAGTTTAAGGGTTTTAGAAACTTTTTAAAGGGGGCTAGTTTTATGGCAAGGCCCAAAAAAGAAGGGCTGGAATACTTCCCTCTTGATGTAGACATGGACCAGGATGACAAGATTGCACTCATCGAAGCAAAGCATGGTCTTGTCGGGTTTTCGGTCATCGTCAAGTTGTTAATGAAGATATACAAGAACGGCTATTACTACGAATGGGGCGAAAAAGAACAACTGCTCTTTTCCCGCAGAGTGGGCGTTGATTACACCATCATGACCAACATACTTGACGATTGCATCAATTGGGATCTCTTCGACAAAAAACTTTATGAAGAGCAAGAGATATTAACATCCAAGGGCGTACAGGAACGTTATATAGAAGCAACCGCACGACGTAAAGAGGTTGTTGTCATAAAAGAATACTTACTGATTAAACCAAGTCATCACATAGGCAACAGCAAGATACGCATTAAGTTGGTGGACATCAATCGCGATGTCATTGATCCAGATATTAACCCAAATAATGCGCAATTAAGGGCTGACAAGCCACCTAAAAAGCCAGTGGCACCAAAAAAAGAAGAACCGCCAAAAGGCGATAACGTCATCGATTTGTTGCTGGCTAACAAGATTATCACTGAGGACAAGGTTAACCATACTTTGCGCGAGGATCTGGACGATGTTTTTGAAGCATTTGGTTTTGATAACCCGCTTGAAATGGTCCAAGAAGCGATTAAAGATGCAGCCAGAGGAAATGGTCGCACGTGGAAGTTTATCTATAAAAAACTGAACGGTTGGCGTAAAGAAGGTTACAAGAATCCGAGAGACATAGCTTTACCAACAGCACCAAAGCAAGAAAACAGTATTGATGCTTTGAAGCGATTTGCAGATAAGCGAGGTGTTGAGTAATGACCGAAAAAGAAGCGTTAAGCATCATCGAACAAGTGGCAGCTGCTTATCCAAGGTTTGACTTAACAGGATCGTTAGGAGAAAAGCGCATTGAAATTTGGTTGAAGCAACTCATTAAAATGCCCTATGAGCCTGTACTGCAACGACTCATGCACCACATTGCTAAGAGTGGCTACATGCCAGCCATCGCGGATATATCGGTTTTTGATAAAGCGGAAAACAGGCATCTTGGAAAGATGAAGCAGTGGGAGCAGGAAGTGGCAGCACAAAAACAGAGTGGCGATTTTAAGACAGCAGAGGATTTTTTGGCGCCAGATATAAAAGCAATGTTTGCTAGGTTAAAGGAGCAGAAAGCGAATGGACGGACTTGTTAACATCGAATCGGAACAAGCGGTGCTTGGCAGTATTTTATATGAACCAGAGTTAATACAAGAGTGCCGCATGTCTCCAGAACATTTCGGACGAGTGAGTCACGTTCAAATTTTTAGAGCCATGCGGGAGCTAGATCAAGCTGGCAAAGTTGTGGACATGGTAACAGTGGTCACAGAGCTAGGGAGCGCCATTGAGCAAGTCGGTGGCGTGACCTACCTCTCACAGTTAACGGATGCCGTTGCGAGTACAGAAAACTTCGAGATGTACGAAAAAATGGTCTTGGAGTCGTACCGCTTAAGGCGTGCCAGAGAACTAGCTGCAAGCTTGGTTAACTCACCTACAGAAGAAAAGATTGTTGAAGTATACAACGACTTATCAGAACTGCAGGAAGTAGGTATCAACAAGCAACGCTCGAAAAATGATGTGCTCTTTGAAATCTATGAGGACATTAACACGCCAAAAGGTGACATTACAGGCATTAACACTGGACTCAAGGATCTAAACGACATGACAGGCGGGTGGCAAAACGGAGACTTAATCATCTTAGCCGCTCGACCATCAATGGGTAAAACGGCTTTTGCTTTAGGTAAATCGGTACACAACGCGCACCGCAAGGGTGTAACTGACATCTTTTCGTTAGAAATGGGTGATAAGTCATTAACACACCGAATGCTCTCATCTATCGGGCGTATAGACGGCTCAAAGTGGCGTAACCCAAACAAGAGCTTTACAGAGCGCGACCATGAAAGCTTTTCTCATGCGGTGAGTCAGTACAGTAAGTATCACATTAACATTCATGATGAGCCTGGACAAACGGTATTTGATATAAAAGCAAAGGTTCGCAGGTCCATGAAAGAGCATCCAGATAAACCGCACTTGGTTGTCATCGATTATCTACAACTGATCACCATAGCCGGTAAACATGATCGTCACGACTTAGCGATTGGGAGCGTGACAAGAGAGCTCAAAAACATGGCCAGATCGTTTAACATCCCTGTTATCTTGCTGTCTCAGTTATCAAGGGGCGTTGAGCAAAGACAGGACAAGCGTCCGATGATGTCCGACTTAAGGGACTCAGGCAGTATCGAGCAGGATGCTGATGTCATTATCTTTTTATACCGCGATGAGTATTACAACAAAAACAGTGATGCGAAAGGCATTGTAGAGATCATTATTGCTAAACAGCGTAACGGTCCAGTCGGCACAGTGGATGCCCTATTTGTAAAAGAATACGGTCAATTTTTAGACTTAGACCGCCAAATGGAGGTGAGCATTTGATGACAGCTAACGAGATCTACAAGCAGTTAAAAATCCATTATAAGCTTACTGGCCAGATGATTGATGACCATGTATTTAATCGCTTTGCTTACTACTCCAAAGGTAGCGACATGATTAATGCAATGAGTAGGTTTGAGAGGTATTTAACGCTACGTAGCAACACATTAGCGATTTTATAGGAGGGCTTTAGATGATGAGTTTATGGCACTTGTTATGGCTTTTACCTTTAGCGTCATCGCTTGGCATGTTTCTCTTTGCTTTAATGGCTGCGGCTAAACAAGAAGACGAACTAATGAGCTTCGGTCGTATGGATCGGGAGGGGGAAAAATAATGAAAATTACATTGGAAAACGGCGATGTGTTTACAAGAACTGATGAAGGTGTCTATGCGATTAATGGCATCTGTATTGATAAGACAGAAGGTGAACAGATTTTTGTAAAAGAGATTAGAAAGTCACAAACCGCCAAAGCAAAAGCAATCTACGACAGCTTTGAAATCGGTGGACCAGTACTTTGGACAGGTGATGATGACGTGATTAAGGAAGGCGCCCAAGGCGTGGTAATCAATAAACAATATAGCTGGCATGGTTGCGACCTTAGAGTCAGTTTTGACGGCTATGAGGTGTGGACGGAGTCGTATAGCGTAAGTAATTTATCGTAGGAGGTTGGAGTATGAACATCGCTAAAATGTACGAAGCACAAAAGGCGCTGCGTGATCGCATCAACTATCAGGGCAAAGACAGATATGAAAAGTTAGTGCTTGCCTTGATGGTCGAGATTGGCGAAGCGAGTAACGAATGGCGTGGGTTCAAATTTTGGAGCCAAGACCAAGAACCGAGAAGGAAAAAGCTATTAGAGGAACTTGTGGACGTACTGCATTTTATGTTGGAGGTTGGGATTGAGTCGGGGTACAGGAAAACAGATTGGAAAATGGGATATGTAGAAGAAACAATAACAAGGCAGTTTTCGGAAATGTTCGTTTTGGCATCCGAATTGATTGTTGAATTTGAAAAAGAAAGGGTGCATATCGGGTTAGTGTCTTACTTTATTGGGCTTATAAAAATGCTTGGCTTTACCTGGGGCGAGGTAGAAGAAGCATACTTTGCGAAGAACAAGGTCAATCACGAACGGCAGGATGGTGGGTACTGATGCGCTTCATCGGAATTGACCCATCAACTAAAACTGGTTTTGTGGCATTGAGTGACGGTGGCGTGGTTTTGCGCCAAAAAGAGATTACTGGTGTAGGTACGGTTGACCCAAAACGCATGATTACAATGATTGATGACATCATGGATCACATGCAAAAAGGTGATGTAATTTGCATCGAGGGATTCGGTTTTGCATCGCAACAAGCCATACAGCTTGGCGGTATTGGTTGGGGCATCAGAATGGCACTTGCTAGACGTGGCCACAAATGGATTGAGATTGCGCCAAGTCAGCTCAAAAAGTTTGCCAGTGGTAAAGGTAACACGAAAAAGGACGAGCTTGCTGTCCATATCTATAAAAAGTTTGGGTTTGAGCATAACAGCGATAACGTGCGAGATGCGTATGTACTTGCCGAAATTGCCCGCTGCTTATCAAGCAAACAAACGGACTACCTAACAAACTATCAAATTGAGGTGCTTGAAGCAATCAAGAACCCAGCGCCAAAGAAGAAAAAAACTAAAACAAAAAAGGGAGCCTAACTATGACAATCGAAATGAACGTGTTTTTTAAGATGATGCAAAAGGATGACAAGAAAGAGGTTCTGAAGTTTGAAATCAAAGGTAATGAGGATGAGCAGTCTGGCAATGATGTGTTTGTTTTATCTGGTAGCATCGTTGTCTTTACCATCAAAGGTTGTAATGCAGGCGAAGTGACAGCGGAGTTTATGAATATCCAACGCGACTCTAAAAAGACAGTTTTAAAGTTTGCGATTAAAGGAGATTCGGAGAAGAAAGCGCAGGAGCTGTACAAGTTTGCGGGGCAAAACGTTAACCTCATGATCCAACCGTCTCAAATGTCACTGGATGACTTTTATGAGGATAACGGTCCATCAGAGGTAGAGGAAGATAATCCAGATCAGATGTCATTGGATGACATTGAAGATGACGAATTTGAGGACTTTGACACAGAAGAAGCATTTGCGGAAGAAAACAAATAAATTATGTGCTTCTGCTCTCCTTGATCTAGGAGGGCAGGAGTCCTAAAAAGAAAAGGTGGGAGCAGCATGCAAGCAAGTGGGATAAATCCTATAAACGAGGTTAAAACATATTACCTTACGCCAGAAGAGTTGGAAGCGTACAGAGCAATGCCGAAACAAACAGGAAAAAATTTGGACGGATACGCAGAGAACAACGTCAACATGGCTTTAAACTCTTGGAAGAAAAGGCAGAACACAGTCAAGTCCTATCAAAGACCAGTAATCGATTGGCGATGGCCACAAAATAGATAACAAGGGGGCAATGGGGATGAAAGACCTTCCAGTAGGACAACGGTTGTTTTTGATGCATGGCACTATGCAGTGGCAAGAAGTTGAAATTATGGCTGTCCAGTCTTCGGGTTATGTCGTTCGGGTTATCGATTGTCATCATAGGAAGTTTATCAATTACAAACAAACACTGCATTATAAGTCAGATATGTTGATGGAACTGGACGGCTGCAAATACTATGTGATCCATGGCAAAGATGATATTCATCGAGACATACCTCATTATCTGGAACTGCAGCGGCAAGCAGTGGAAATGAATGATAAAGCTTGGTATAACGAGTTGCGCGAAAAACTCAAACAGCTTGGTTATATGGGGGCTCAATCGGTATGAATATACCCAAGCGGCAGTTAGGTGCACCGCGCTTTGGATCCAGTGATGTAAAAGCAAACAGTGAAGTGGTTACTTATCAATTATCTCCAGAAGAATTGGAGCAATATCGAAAAGGGGGAACCATTAAAATGGTCAAAAGAGAAGAGTATCTGGCTTGTAAGGAAAAAGGCATGACAGATAAGGAGTCACTATCCCACTTAGGTATCGATAACAACAGACTTTATAATTTGAAAAAACAATGGGGGCTTATTGGGGAAAGAGGTAAGCCTGTCATCAAAAAAGAAGTGAGTGCCGCTTCATCTTCTCCAGAGAAAAAAGAAGAAGTAAAAAAAGAACTAAAAGAATTGATGGCCAATTTTAGCAACGGATCTGCAACAATTCTTCCGCCTGTAGGAACAACAGAAACGATTGAAAGTAAACCATCTGATGAAGTCAAACGTCTCCAAAATGAATTAGAGCAGGCTCAAGCGAAAGTGGCGGTATTGCAACAGGAAAATGAAAGTTTAAGACAGTCTGCCATTGCCACTGAATTTAATAAAAAGATGTATGCCGAAAATGCGCAATTGATCGGCGAAATTGAAAAGTACAAAGGTAGTCTAACTTTAGCAAACGATGCTTTTCAAAAACTAGAAATCAAGTATAACTCTTTGGTCGGTGCGCTCAAGGTTCACTTGTAAATAAACCATTAATGCAGGGGGTAACAAGTTTTGAAGAACAACTATTCATTTTTAAGACAACTAGACAACACGTTTTATCAGTCAGTGGACAAGTTTAGAGAAGAAATCAAGATTGCGCAGTTAATGAAGGCTGCTGAAAAATATGAAAATCCTTTTAATCCAGATCATTGGACAGGCGCGCAGCTTGCTGAACATGCCATGCAAGAAAACTTTGACCAATCGGTTTACATTACTGGTCTGAGAGATAAAGTAATTCGGCAAGAAACCACCATCAATTATCTGATGGTGGTCATGCAAAAACTAGCTGAACATGATGATGCTGCAAAGGAAGCTTTTGAAACAATTCAGAGCGAGACAAAATGGGGGACACGTTGAATGGACGTAATGTTGATGGCTCACACGCAGCTCACACAAGCGTTTAAGGACAAGGTATCACAATGGGGCGTAACAGACGGACAAGCGGTAGCATTAACCGCTATCCGTACTTGTTACAGCAGTAATAAGCCTGCCGAGCTGTTCGAAATTGAAGGTGAAAAGTATTTTGGTCAAGTGGCAACAGATGGCGGCACTGGCAGTGAAGCAGATCGCTTAATAAGGCACATCGTCAAATCAAAACACACGAGTACGCTCGAACATATTGATTTCCACTTCGTTATATCTGGTGTGAGTCGGTCGTTACTGGCGCAGTTAACCAGGCATAGAGTAGGGTTTAGTTTTTCGGTGCAGAGCCAGAGATACACGAAATTCGGTAGTGGTGATAAAAGCGGCGGTTTTAAATTTGTTGTACCTGACAGCGTGAAAAAAAATGGAATTAAAATCGAGGTGGACGGAGAATCAACCGACGCACTTTACTTTGAATCAAAAGCAGATTTGCTGTTCCTGGAATCAATGGCACACGCTCAAAAAACCTATGACAAATTGCGAGAACTAGGCATACCAGCAGAAGATGCCAGGGCAGTGCTTCCTAATGCCGCAGCGTGCAACCTGGTTATGAGCGCAAACCTAACGGCCTTACTCAACTTTTACAGCAAGCGTAAGCCTGGTAGTGGTGCACAGCATGAGATTAGTCAGTTCGCTGAACGGCTGAAAGAAGAAGTGGTGAATGTAGAGCCTTGGACTAAACCATTTTTCGAAGGGCAATAACAGCATGTCGATGAGGGGGATGCAAATGAGTTTTGAACTTCCAGAACTAGATAGAAGGGCGACGCAACGTGCGGTCGAATCTGCCCTCGAAAGATACAGGCTATATAAATTTGTTTTGTTTGAAGAACGGGAAGCAGCCATTACAGCAAGCAGTGAGGTGCGTTATCATGGCCCAACTAATCAAACCAGTGATCAGACAGGTGATATTGCTACCTACAACGTCAATGAGCAACAGTTACGGACTAACTTTGTTGATAGAGTGGAGCGGGCAGTCAACCGGTTACCAAAGATGGAAAGGTTCCTTATCGAAGAACGGTACATGTGCTCAGAAGCAGAATACCTCACAGACATGAACGTGTACTGTCATAAGTTCCAGCCACCGATCAGTCATGTGACATACGCAAAGATCCGCTGGAAAGCTTTTTATCGGTTGGCGTTAAACCTTAACTTGGCATCATTAAAAACAGGAAAGGATGACGGCCAATGACAGAGTACAAGTCCTTACAAATCATCAAGCATGCATTGATTTATTACTTACAACGTCCGACTGCAACCGATAAGGAGATTCGAGAGGAAAAGGCACTAGTTGGCAAAGTAAAGGACCGAGTGGAAAAGTTAAAAAAGGAATACAACATTTAACTGAATGAGGGCTTTCCGGTGGGGAGTCCTCTTTTTATAAACAGGTCCAAAGGAAGGTGATGAGTCATTGCTAAAACAGAAACAACCACTCTTTTAGAAAGGCAAATATGGTTAGCTACACACAAACAAGGTACATTCGGGTGCTTCGAGGTAACAATAGGGTGGTTTGGGAGTGAACGAGTTGACTATATGACTTATGACACTAAAGGTGTATGGCGTTGCTATGAAATAAAAGTGTCAAAGAGTGATTTTTATAGCAAGGCAAAGAAAACATTTGTGGGACATTTAAATTACTTTGTTTTGACAAAAGAACTATACGAAATTGTTAAAGATGACATCCCGAAACATATAGGTGTTTACATTGGTGGGATATGTGTGAAGAAAGCAAAGAAACAAGAGCTGCATGTGGATGAAGAAATATTAAAAAACTCATTAGTTAGATCGTTGTCCAGAGAAGTTAATAAACAATACAAAAGCGGAAACCCTATTGCGGTTGATGCTTTAAACCGTCAGATAAGTTATGAGAAGAAAGAGAAGGAAATGTACCAAAGGGATTACAGGCAATTAACTAAGAAACTGTACGAGAAGTACGGGAGAGATTGGGAGAATAAATTGTTAGGGGGATGAAGGATGAAACTAATATATGGAGATAGAGGATCTGGAAAAACAACTGAACTTATAAAAATTGCACATGAGCGTGGTCTTTATATTGTTTGCTTTGATGAACGTAGAGCTATGCAAATTTCTAGACTAGCTAGATCATTAGAAATGGACATTCGGTACCCTATAACTGTCGATGAATTGCCATTGCAGAGAGGGGTATTTATAAAAGAAGTATTGGTCGATGATATGGAAGATGTTTTGGCAAGGATGCTACGGAAAAACATTTCCGCTGCTACAATCACAAAGGAGGATGAAGGATGAAAGTAAAAAACGGCGTGTACAAGCAAAAAGTAACGGTGCTGAAAATGAAAAAGGGCATAGCGACCGTTATTGAAGTAGATGGCCATGTGTACCAGCTGCAGAATGTATTCCGTAATAATGGTGGGGTAAAAAAATGAAAATCTGGGGGGATGAAGAATGAAAATAAATTACGGTAATCCAAAGGATTTAGAAAAGCACCTACTATATAAACGAATTTTAGAATGGAATGAAAATAAACTTGTACTAGATGACGGGACAATCGTTACGCTGGAAGAAAGTGAAAATGATTGTTGTGCTTCGGCAGACGGCAAATTTAGTAATGTGAAATTAGATGCAGTAATCACCAACGTGGAGATTGGCGAGCAAGTAAATATTCCACATGGAAATGATGAGTTTGTGAATGAAGTCAGAGTGACCTTGTATCATAATCAGAACCCAATCGCATTAGCTGAAATGAGTGCAGATGCAGGGAACTGCGGATATTATTATTCGATAGGCTCGTTTGTTGTGAATGGAGTACATTTCCCTGTAGTGTCTGCAAACTGTCCATATGGACCTGTTGGCATGGAATTGGAGGATTAATGATGAAACAAGATGAGATATATTTGCCGAAGGGTATAAGTATAAATAAAGAAGTTAAAAAAAGATGGGCTGTCGAAACATTTCGTAGCAGTACTGAAAAGGAAATGTATTACTTCACAATAAAACGAAATCATTCGCGTGCGGATGTACTTATTGATTCGAGAGAGTATTATGTTTTTACAAATAAAGATGAGACTATGCGTTATGGCTTGAGCGTGCTTGAAGATGTTATAAATAAAAAGCATCCGATTGATTGGAAGAAAGAAAGATAATTATAAGGAGGGTGAAGGATGAGAGAAGAGCTGCAAGTTGGATATGGTGTAATTTGCAGGTGGGATTCTGAAACGTTTAGTGGTGTCATTATAGAAATAAAAGATGATTATTTTTTAGTAAAATCAATTACACATGGATACACACGAATTGAATTTAGAAAAGTGTATTTCGATAAGCTCGAACAATGTACAATTACAAGTGAGAAAAATTGGGTTACTGCTCAATCGGGGACAATATGGGTATGAAAGGGAGGATAAAGGATGACAAAGCACGTTGAAGAAAATGAGGGAGGATGGAGAATGACTGATAAATTTGAAGTTGCTATAGGGGGCTCGAAAGAATGTTTTGAATGCATCGAAGAGTTAATAGATCATGTACAATGTAACGTTTGTTTTGAGGTGGATTCAGAAGCACTTAGAAGTGATTTAAAGTACCTAAGGAAGGGAGCGACGGATTTTTTACACATAAAGGACATGACTGGTATTTGTATATTGATTTATTTAAGACTCAACTAACTATACCACTACTAAAGAACGAGAGGGCTATTGCAGTCCTCTTTTTTGTTTGTCGATAAATGACGAAAAGAAAATAACCTAAGTAGGTTGTATTTATAACCTAAGTGGGTTATACTAAGAGTATCAAATCGAAACAAACAAGGAGGAAATAAAAATGAAAAACGTTATGGTAAGAGCTTGGGCAATCGCTAAGGAAGCAGTAAACAAATTCGGTGGCAAAGTAAAAGAATACTTCGCTCAAGCACTTGCCATGGCGTGGGCAGAAAGCAAAAAAGTATCACGAAAAGTCTCCATCGAAATTACTGGTGACAGCCGTAAATGTAGAACATGGGTTGCTCAAATCGTTGGTAAACATCCTAAATTTGTACTTGACCGCAAGTTTTTAACGCCTGATGAGTTTGACCAATATGACGATAAAGTATTTTGGGTAAATGATGGAGCTTACGAGCTATACGATGGCAAAAGAAGATACTTCCTTATCATCGAAAATGGTGAGTACACTCGCACAGAGCAACGTGATCGCATCGCGGCTATGTTTAACTAAGGGGAGGATAGCTTGGCACAACGCATTGATTTAACAGGTCAGAGCTTTCATGATTTAACGGTCATTAAACTCAGCGATAAAACAAATCAGTACAACACTAAGTTGTGGGAATGTAAGTGCAGTTGCGGTAACCTTGCCTATGTATCCAGTGGCGCATTAAGGTCTGGTCAACAAAAGAGCTGCGGGTGCAAGCAACGTACTGGACGAGATAAAAAGGTAAAAGAACATATTGCATCCGATCAGATAGATGGCACTCGAAAAAGTGCTTTAACATCCAAATTACATGCCGGTAATAAGAGTGGCCATAAAGGTGTGTGTTGGTACAAACCAAGAAATAAGTGGCGGGCGTATATCTGTTTCAAAGGTGATCGTATTAATTTAGGGCATTACGAAAAGCTAGAGGATGCCGTTGCCGCACGAAAAGAAGCAGAAGAAAAATATTTTAAGCCAATCTTAGACCAATAAAAATTAGGAGGAATTTCAAATGTCAGTAACTTATAAAGGTAAAGAAATCACATTGGTGCAAGATCCGTATATCGATGGAGTATCTGGTCAACGTCCACATTACAAAGCAACTGGCGAGGATGTTGAAGGCAATGAGTACCTGGTTACTTGGGACGTAAAGGACAACTGGGAAGAGATTGAAGACGAATCAGAAATGTGCGACTGGAATCAATACGAAGTACAACAAGCGTAAAGATTATGGCCACTGGGTGACTGGTGGCTAATCTTCTTTTAAAAAGGGGAATGAATATGAAGAAGAAAACAATTGATCAATACATGACGATTATAGAAGCTGCATACCGTTGGGGTGTGCCTGTAGATACACTCAAAAACAAACTTAAACCATCCATCATATCGCAAAGAGAACTCACGCAAAAGCTAATTGATGAAGGTCTTATCAAGTTCTTTCAAGCGCCAGAAAAGAAGCGCAAGGACTGGATTATCAGTGCAGCTGCGATGGATAGATGGTTCGGCGAAAAGAACAATGTTTAATTCCCGCTATAAAATCTTTTCTTAATTTTTTAGGAATATTTTCACAGGCTTTTCATTCATTTGGTTTTAACCCTGTTATATTTGTACTATCAACAATCGAGGTTATGGCTACCTGGTTGTTGTGTTGTATGTAAATTCAACTACCCTTTGAAGGTGCTCATTTAATGAGTGCCTTTTTTTATGCCATTCAAAGAAGATGGTGAGAACAATGAAGCGTGCTGATCGTAAAGAGAAGAAACGTAAAAAGAAGAAACCAGAGTCTATTGATTGGGCGGATATGATGGGGATGAAACGCGATACATTCAAACGTGTACGAGGTGCTATCAGAAGGAAGTGAAAAAAGGTTATGCAATTTAAGCGAATGACTAGGAACTTTGCGAGAGCAAAGAATAAGGGTGAGCAAGCATTCAAGAATTACTATCGAAACATTTCCAGTAACTTCATAAAAAAACAAGAGGTACGGAATTGTGTCTTTGAAAGTGATAACTATAAATGTGTACGGTGTGGCAGTGAGGATAATCTTCAAGTCGATCATATCGTTTCTGTTTATAAAGGATATAAGGAATGTATGCCACCAGAAGTTATAAACGCTTATAACAACCTTCAAACACTTTGTTCTTTTTGCAATGCTGGCAAAGACGTTAGTGAGTAATCTCATTAACTCCCATTCACGTCCGTTCAATTTCTTTCAGTTTTCTTCAATTTTCTTGAGTGGTCATTAATGTAACATTAACTCCCGCTCAAAGGGGGTTTATGTTGACATTAACTCTATGACCTTTCTTTTAGTCACGTCAACTTCACTTGTTCTTACCTAAATACTGGATAAAGCGGACACTTTGCATGTTACTGATTTTCTTCATGTCCCTTTGAGTGGTCATTTTTGCCCGTTGAACGGTCATTAATGCAACATAATGTTGACGATAATCCCTAAAGTAAAAGGTAAAGTAAAAGTAAAAGTAAAAGATATATTTAAGTACTTAAGATCTTTAAGAGCAAATGGGGAAAATCTTATGATTAATTCTAAAGTCAAAGGCATAAGGAGAAAATGATGAACAAACCCTTTCTTGTTATTACACTTGATACAGTATCCAGTGTGCCAGAGGTCGAATTGAATGGTGTGAAGGTGGAAATGCTGACAGATGTACAGTTTGAATATCAAACGAATGATGAAAGTTCACGACACCCTAATCAGATAACGATAGGATGGTATGAGCAACTAGGACACAAGGTAAGGATACAGCACGTTGCCGAGACAATATGATGAGCTAGATCTCGATAAGCTTAAATAATATTTCAAGAGGATGGCCAACCGCTGTCCTCTTTTCTTTTTGCTAAGAGGTGAGCAGATGGAAAGTAAACATCAGCAGTACAACAAATACAAACGTGATCCAGAGTCGTATCGATTCTATCGCAGCACAGCATGGCGTAAGTGCAGACAGCTTGCTTTAATGCGTGACGATTATTTATGCCAACATTGCTACAAGCATGATCAAGTGATTACGCCAGCAGACATGGTGCATCACATCAAAGAGTACAAGGATCATAGAGAGCTAGGCTTGGTACTTGATAACTTAATAAGCTTATGTAATGCATGTCATAACAAAATACATCATGGCACTCAGCAAAGAAAACCAAGGGGCGTAAATGTGATTACGTCAAAACCAAATAGGGAGATGTGGTAAGGATGGGTCAATTTAATTTAAGGGATAAGGTTTATGAAATGATTAGTAATGATGTACGAGTAATGACGAACATTGCGGAAGCGCTCAAATATGACAAAATCATAATTGATCAAAAAGAAGAACAAGTTGCGGAATTAAAGGCGACCATTGAAGAAGCATGTGAAAAGTTCGAATTTGTTTTAGAGAAAACAGATTATGGCGTTAGGTTATTCAAAAGCAGAGAAGAGCTCGAACATAAGAGAGCGAAAGAACGAGAGGGGATGCAGTAATGCTAGTTGTTTGATTATGGGTTCTTATAATCCTTTTCTGTTTAAACTCCTGTAATCGCCTTGTGTGGCGTTTTCTTTCCTTTCGGCTACCAAAACACTCAAAGGGATGCAAACGTGCAACAGTGGCTCATTATGGCGGTCTGAATGAATGATATGCCGTTGATGATGAGTGAACATGAAACATTGAAGTCGTGATGATGATTTTCATACTACCAAAAGTGTTATTTTCATGAATTGATTTTAAGGTGTCTAACAAAGCGATAGAGAGACGATTTTATTTTCAGTCTCTTTGAGTCACGAACAAAAATAAAATGGCGTGGTGAAGCGAATAGCCCCCCTACCGTCGGGATTAGAGAATTATCCTCTCTTTCGGTCGATGGGCTCCTTCGTTTGCGACGCGGAAACCTTTTATATGATGAGGGGGGGTCCCAATTTGATGTTTAAGCCAAAAACCAACATAAAAAATCGAGCTGCGCGCACTATGTTTAAGATAATTGTCGAAGAATTACGCATTGATGCGAACTTGAGCGAACGGACAATTATGCTAGTTGATAATATTGTGTTGCTGGAACAATTGAAACAAGCGGCAATCGATGACATAAAACTGCGGGGCGCTGTGGAATTATTTAAAAACGGCTCTCAAGAAATGTTCAGAGAAAATAAATCGGTCGATAAAATTTTAAAAATCGTGGAGCAACAAAGAAAGCTACAAGCGGAATTAAAACTTACCCCTGCCTCGGATAGAAAGGTTTCCAGTGTCGTAGATCCAGAGGACGGCGGTAGCGATGATTTCGAGTCCTTCTAAAAAACTGCAAGCCACCGAATATGCAATAGGTGTGACTACCCACACAATCATTGCATCAAAAAAAGTATTTCTGGCATGTCAACGCCATTTAAAAGACCTGGAAAGGCAAGGGACAGAAAAATTCCCCTATGTTTTTGACGAGGATGCAGGATATCGACCGATTCAATTCATCGAAAAGTTTTGCAAGCCGTCTCAAGGGGATTTCAGCCGTTTGGAACTGGATGGATGGCAGCACTTTTGTGTTGGTTCTCTTTACGGATGGGTGCATAAAGACACACGACTAAGGCGCTTTAAAGAGGGCCTTATTTTTGTTGCTCGAAAAAACGGAAAAACGACGCTGACATCGGGGCTATCACTTTATGCTGCGGCAAAAGATGGCGAAAAAGGGGCAAGGGTTTTTCAACTTGCCAACTCAAAAGAACAGGCAAGGGAAATGTTTGAAGAGTGTAAGGCGATGGTTGAAAGTTCGCCATTGCTGAACCGCCATTTTGAAGCAAGACAGCATGAAATTAGATTTCCGAAAACTATATCCACCATCAAGCCGTTGGCAACAGACAGTAAAAAGCTAGATGGTAAGAATACAAGTTTCGGAGCGTTCGATGAAATCCATGAATACAAAGATTACAAGTTGATTAACGTTATCAAAAACTCGCGCGGATCCCGCAAGCAACCACTCATCGTATATATCACAACAGCGGGCACTCAATTAGATGGCCCGCTTATTGATTATTACGAACATGGAACGGATGTATTAGAGGGCATTGTGGATGACGAGCGGAGTTTTTATTTTATGGCCGAGCTTGATGATCCAAAAGAAATAGACAATCCGGAAATGTGGGGCAAAGCAAATCCAAGTTTGGGGAAAACGCAACAAATTGCAGGAATGATTGATGATTGGGATAAGGTGAAGCACATTCCAGGAGAGAAGAACGACTTTATCACAAAACGTTTGAACCTCTTTGTTAAATCGGACGAGCAATCCTTTTTGAGTTACGAGGTTCTAAAGCGAAATAACAAAGTTGTGGATATTGATTTCTTTGCTGGCGCCACATGTATCGGAGCATTTGACTTGTCAGAGACAGAGGATTTCACATCTGCTTGTTTGGAATTTCCGATGATGGCCACAGGTGAGGTTTTTGCACTCTCCCATTCATGGATTCCGCGTAAAAAAGTTATTGCAGACAATGAAAAAATTAACTATGAAGCATATGCAAAAGCGGGCTTGCTCACCATTGTTGAGGGTGAATATGTGCGACACGAACTGGTTTATGACTGGTTTGTGGCCATGTCTTCAAAATACTCAATACAAAAGATTGCTTATGACCCAGCCAAGGCATATCGCTTGGTTCAGGACTTAATTGCATTTGGGTTCCCGATGGAAATTGTTAGGCAGGGTGCTCTTACGCTTAGTGATCCACTCAAGGATTTAAAAAACTTATTCTTGGATGGCAAGGTGATTTTTAACAACAATAAATTATTACGTTGGTATATCAATAATGTGAAGTTGAAAGAGGACCGTAATCGTAACTGGTTACCTACCAAACAAAATCGATACCGAAAAATTGATGGCTTTGCCGCCTTGCTTAATGCGCACACCGAAGTGGTTAAGTTAATGGCTCAACCGCAAAGCACTGGCCAAATAAAATCCATGAGCTTTAGTGAACTTCTTGGAAGGAGGTGATTATTTGGGACTATGGCAAAGTATGAAAAACTTTTATACCAAGGTGCAGTATTTTGCGGCAGCTGCTAATCCTTATGCTGGATCTGGATACAGCACGCAAAAAATTAAGACATCACGAAATATGAACAGCAAAGCGGGAAAGGAACTGGCTACAAATGAAACCATCTTTTCCGCAGTGTCCAAGTTATCCAATTCAATCGCTAGTTTGCCCTTAAAACTCTATAAAGACTTTGAGCCAGTGCAGAACCCAGGATCTGACTTGCTTTCTTTTGAACCTAACCTTAATCAAACAGCGTTCGATTTTAAACGAACACTGGAAGCTTTGCGCAATACAACAGGCAATGCGTATGCCATTAAAATCTATGGTGCCGGCTTTCAAGTGGAGTCGCTACACATTATTGACCCGTTAAAAGTTACACCGGTGTTTGAAGAAGAAAAAATGGAATTATGGTACGAGGTTAAGGGTGATAAAGGCGTTTATTACGTTTACAACACCGACATGCTGCATTTCAAACATATTCATGGTTTTGGCTTTAAAGGTATTAGTCCAATCGATGTTCTTCGCAATACATTGGAATTTGATGAGCAGATTCGGACGTTTAGCACAGAACAAATGAACGGTGCAAAACGATCGTTCCTCCTAAAGTACACTGGCAATGTGAGTGAAGAGAAGAAAAAAGAAATTGTGCAAAACTTCATCGATTTTTATACGGACAATGGGGGCATTATCTTCCAAGAACAAGGGTTTGAAATCAGCGAATTGAACGAAAGAAGCTTTATTAAATCAGAACTTTTTGAAGTGGAACAAATTACTCGTAGTAGGGTGGCCAGTGTTTATAATTTACCAGCTTATATGCTTGGTGACACAAAAGGTGGCGGTTCTGGTAGTGGAGCGGAAAGCCTTCAATTTGTGAAAGAAACCTTGCTCCCGATCGTCACTCAGTATGAACAAGAATTTAACCGAAAAATGCTCACAAGAGAGCAACGTTTGCAAGGTTATTACTACAAATTTAACCTTAAGGCTTTATTGCGAGCAGATACGGCCACGCAAGCCGAAGCGTATTTTAAAGGCGTTCGGTCTGGTATTTATTCACCGAACGAGATTCGGGCATGGGAAGAGCTACCGCCAGTAACTGGTGGAGACATGCCGTTTGTTAGTGGTGACTTGTATCCAATTGATACGCCAGTGGCAGAAAGAACAGGTAAAGGAGCACCAACACAAGCACTGAAAGGGGGTGAGAACGAATGAAGAAGTTTTGGACAGTAAAAGCGGCAGCGGATCAAGTTGGAGAGATTTCAATTTATGGGGACATTGTTTCCTACAAATGGGATGACTCGGACACGACTGCACAGAGTTTTAGTGATGATCTTAAATCACTCGGTGACATTAAGACATTAAATATTTATTTAAACTCACCGGGCGGCTCTGTTTTTCAAGGGAATGCAATCTATAGCATTTTGAAAAGGCACCAAGCAAAAGTAAATATACATGTAGATGGTTTGGCTGCATCTATCGCAAGTGTCATCGCAATGGCGGGTGACACTATTTTTATGCCCGAAAACGCCATGATGATGATTCACAATCCTTGGACTATCGCTTATGGCAACTCATCAGATTTCCGCAAAGTCGCTGATGACTTGGACAAGATGCGTGAGAGTTTGATTGCCGCTTATCAAGCTAAGACGGGCGACAAGATGGATCGTGACACACTTATTAACTTGCTAGATGCAGAGACTTGGTTAACAGCTCAAGAGTGCTATGACTACGGGTTATGTGACGTTGTTGAGGGTGCTGTTGATGTAGCTGCAAGTGTGAATAAAGAGTTCTTTGCACAATACAAAAACACACCTGAGAGCCTTATTTCAAAACCAGAGCCAGTAGCTGTAGATGACAGCGAGCTTCGCAAGCAGATTTTAGAAGAAACAAAAGCAGATTTACAACTTACTAACTTAATCTTAGGGGGATTAACCAAATGAAAATGAGCCTATTTGAATTGAAAAATGCACTTAAAACTGTTGGAGATCAAAAAGCAAAGCTAGAAAATGAAATTGTGGCACTGGTTGCAAATCCATCGTCAGATATTACGGACGTACAAAAATTAAAAGCGCAAAAAGAAGATGTGCAACAACGCTTCGACATCCTAAAAGCGCAACATGATCAAATGGAAAAAGAGCAACAAGCTCAATTCCAAGCTAAACAACAAACGTTGGGTGGTATTGAAGATCCAAAAGCGAAAATGACAGCTGCAAAAGCTGAAATGATTCGCGCAACAATGCAAGGACGTTCCATGTCCGATGAAGCAAAGGCGATTCTTGGTGACCGCAACAACACTGGTGGTGAGAAACTTTTACCTAAGACTGTTTCGGACGAGCTGCTTCATGAACCATTTGTAAAAAACCCATTGCGTGACATCTCTACTTTTACCAATGAAACAAACCTTGAAGTGCCGAAAATCTCTTTCCAGTTGGATAGTGATGATTTTATCAATGATTTGGAAACGGCAAAGGAAATGTCGGCTACAGGAGATACGGTTGTATTCGGTCGTCGCAAATTTAAAGTATTTGTTCCGATTTCCGAAACGATTTTAAAAGGTTCGGATTCTAACCTTGAGGAAGTAGTGGATCAAGCGCTCGAAAGCGGTCTTGCTGCTAAAGAAAAGAAAGTGGCGTTAGCAACAACGCCAAAAGTAGGAGAAGAGGAAATGTCCTTCTACTCTACGCAAACAGGTATTAAAGCTGTCACAGCAACAGATAAATACCTTGCAATTAAGGCAGCTATTGCAAACTTGCATGAAGACTACCGCGAAAACGCGAAAATCCTTATGTCTTTTGCGGATTACTCAGACATCATCGAAAAACTTTCCAACAGCAACACAACGCTTTATGATGCACCGCCAGAACGTGTGCTTGGCAAGCCAGTTATTTTTGCAGATGGTGCGGTTGATCCAATCATCGGTGACTTCCGTTACTCACACTTTAACTACGACATCGAAATGCTTAAAGATCGTGACAAAGATGTTAAAACAGGTGTGGAGCTTTTTGTGCTTACAGCGTGGTTTGACCACAAAATTAAGCTGAAATCAGCATTCCGCATTGCTAAAGTGGCAGCGGCGCCAAAAGTTTAATAGAATGGGGGCATTTTGATGCCTTTAAACATGGATTTACTCAAAAAATATTTACGAATCGACGGGAGCGAGGATGATGACATTCTTGCTCTTTTGGTCGAGTCAGCGAAAAAAGATTTGATGGATTCGGGCGTACCTGAACCGGTAGGCGGTTTTGTTGATCAGCGTTACGATTTGTTGATTATGCTGCATGTTGGTATGTATTACGAAAATCGTGATTCGACGGTAAATGTGGAGAAATTCAACACAATGTATCAAAATTTACTGTTAAAACTGAAATCGAGGTGATTTTCCCATGAAATACAAGGTTTTAAAGGATTTTATTGATAAAAATACCCATATCTTGCATGAAGAGGGTGATTCTTACGAATGCGCCGAAAAAGAACGTGTGGAATTTTTGCAAGAAGAGGGTTTTTTGGAAGCGGAGAAAGCCGCCGTAAAGAAGGATAGCAAGAAGCAAGCGCCATCGAAAAAAGATGATAAGTAGGTGCTCTTATGAATCCAGGGAAGATGAATGAGCGTATCACCTTTTACGGTATCGAGTCTAAAAAAGATGACTATGGCGACAAAATTGAAACAAAAGTGGACAAATATGCGTGCTGGGCGAGTGTCCGCACGCAATATTTAAAAGAAGTACAGGCAACCATTGGTACAGTGCTTGAAAATACGATTACTTTCTTCATTCGGTACAAAAAACAAGAGATCGATACAGCTTGGAAAGTCGAATGGAGAGGGCAACCGTATGAAATCATCCAAGTTAATCCCGATCATGTAAAAAAAGATATTACGGCCGTCATTGTAAAGAAGGTGTCGTAAGTATGGGATTAGATGTTGATACAAACAGTGTGACATCGGAGCTCCAACGGCTTGCTCGTGCAAATAGAAATGTGGAAACAAAGGCTATGAAAACAGTGGCTCAAAAAGTAGCGGATCAATTAAGTGTAAACACACCACTAGGTCGTTACAATGATGCCCATTTAAGAGAACATATTGTAGTTGGCACACCGAAAGATGGTGAAATCCAAGTCGGTTATGACAAAGAAGTGTCTTGGAGGGTACATTTTGCGGAATTAGGTACAATTAAGCAACGTCCGCAAAACTTTGTACAGCGCACAGCAGAAAGCATGCAACAAGACATTATCTCGATGCTTGAGGAAGAAATCAGAAGGGGCTTAGGACTATGATAAAAATTCCCATTAACATGGTTTATGATATTTTGTCCGCTTCTGATTTGTTCAAAGGCGTAAATATTCATTTGGTGGATGTGGACGAAGATTATCAAAAGCTCACTGCTTTACCGATTGTGCGGGTGAATGAAATCAACTCGTATCAAAATGGATTTGCATCCAATCTGGCAAATAGCATGTCGATAACTGTCCAAGTGGATATTTGGATTCGCAGCTATAAGGATGCCAATAAATATTACTATGAAATTGATAAAATCATGAATCATAACGGCTGGGCCTGCAATTTATCTGGTGTAGATCGTGACAAAGATTTCAACAACATTTTACGCATTTACAAACGATACACGACATCGCAAAAACTTAACTTCGCATAGCACCTATTGGGTGTTATTTTTTTTGACTAAAAAACCCAAGCACCAAAATTGAAAGGAGTTTTGACATGGCAACAGTTGGCTTTGAAAAAGCATACATCGGTATTTTAGATAAAGACGGATACGCAACGAAAGTACATGAAATCAATGCAATGGAGGGTGGTGCTATTGATGCAAAGATTAGTGGTCTTGGCGCAGCCATGAATACCACTTATGCATCAAACGTGCCTTTCCACGTATCGGCTCAAGGTACATCTAATCCTAAAGTGGATTTAAGCGTGGCAGACTTGCCATCTAAGGTATATACAGACATCATGGGTGCAGAAAAAGGGGAGGATGGCATTATTAAAATTGGTGCCAAGACACGTCCACCTTATGTGGCGCTCATCCTTAAGTCGGCAGATAAAGATGGTAACGGATTGTATCTGGGCTTTACCAAGGGTAAGTTTACGCAAGACGGCGGGGAATTGAAAACACAGGAAGATAAAGGTGTAGAATTACAAACGGACTCTATTACTGGTGAGTTTATTGCTCGTGGATCTGATGAGTATGTGTTTGGTAAAGGTTCTACAGCTGATCCAGGTTTTACGCCAGAAAAATTTAAACAGTGGATTATGCCAACAAAAGCAGGTAACACACCCTAAAAGAGAGAGCTTTTTTCTCACACCTTTTAACACAGCTGCACGAGCATAAAGCTCTCGGACTACGTAGAGGGGTCATTTGACCTCTCTTTTTTTATAATTAATGAAGGGGGTTTAGGCGGTGTTTAATGATAAAAAGATTTTAAGAGATGCGAGCGGCGATCCGATACCGCAGGTTTTCAATCCAGCAACTAATGCTTATGAGCCATTTACAGGCGAGATGAATGTTAAACTAACGGGGAGTAATATGGAATACTTCGGCAACTCTTCCGATACAAAACCAACATCTAATATTAAAGTTGGCGCAACGTTTTTTGAAATTGATACAACTACAGCTTACATGTTCGATGGTGCAAAATGGGTGGTGATTTAATTGGATGTTATTTCTTACGCCAAGGCTAAAAAAGCACATGAGCAATTAAGCTATTTATCGCCAAAAAAGTTAAAAAGAAAGCATCGCCTACTGTTTGTTCGCCCATCAAAAGACGAAGTTGAGTACACTCTAGTTATGCCAGAAGATAAATTTAAAGCTGGTATCACAATGGAAGTGTGTGGTTACGAAGCGTTTGTTGACAATGCAGATGCTTGGAAAAACGAATTTGATATCTTCTGTTTCCAACACGCACACATCATGCCATATACAACAAAATGCACTCCTGCACAAGTTAAAGCAGCAGCGAAAAAGTTTATGGATGCTGGCGTATTCTTCATGTGGTTCTCCATTGCAGGACTGAAATTACAAAAATATGCGGCAAACGGAAGCATGGATGCCAACGCAGCAGATATGACGGACTTATTAAATGGACTAGCACGAACAACACAAAACATGAGCGCACTTACTGGAAGCTTTTCAGTTGACAGTTCTTTTCCAAGTAACATTTTAAGAAGCGAATGTATCCCATCTTCTGCTTATCTAAACAGCTATACATCTACTGATCCAAAGACAGTTTTTCCAATTAAGGCTACACAAGGTGCGCTCACAGCTAATACAGTGGCTTATCGTCCGGGCTCTTTTATGATCATCGGTTATGGTGGTAGTGGTGGAGGTAATACAACAACATTAGCTGCTTATAAATACATTAATCTAGGTAACTTCTTCCCTATAATTTTAGATAAAGAAAAAAATACACGATTAGCACTTGATGCAGCATACGGACGAAGAATCGTAGGTTTAGGTCTTGACTGTTGTGGAACAACTGATCGTGATGCTATACAAGTAATAATTGATGCGTTTGACGGAAAGCCGATGGAGTTTGGTTTTGTATCCAAGAAAGTTACACCAGAGTTAGCAGGTTGGATGCGAGGATTTACAGACAATCAACGTTTTGGCATTGGTACACATACTCACAATCATTTTAACGAAGACTCTATGACGGTTACTGATGAACTTTGTGTAGTAGGTAGTGACCAGTTGGTTAAAATTGATAAGCCATTTAAAGCTAGTTTAACAGGTATTAAATCACAGGATGATACTATCACATTTACTAAGCAAAGCACATCAATTGACAGTGGTAATCCGGGAGCAACAGAGTACGCAATCAATGAAGAAACAACGTACAATAAAGCATCTCTAATTGACGGGTATATTAAATTCAATGCAAGTCAGATTGGTAAAACGGTTAAGGTTTCTTATACCTATTTTGACGAAAATCAAATCATGCTGGGCAGTATTACCGACTTAAGAAATAAAGGAGCATTAACTAAACCTTTTATCTTTTTAACAGGTGGTTGGTACTCTCATCATCCTAATACTGTTACCATCGCAGACCAAACAGATGCAACCTTATGTTCACCGCAATACTTCCCTGGTTACGCATTTGCCGAGACTATTTCTCGAATGCGTGTTAAACGCCCATTGCCAGTTGGGAACATGATGAAGCATGGTTGGAATGATCCAGTATTAGACATAAGCTTTTTTAAATACGATAAAAATACACTTAAAACAACGTATTTTCCAGAAGCGTTCAAGCGCAGTGCGGAAATGGAACTCCCTCACGTCTTTTATTTACATGACTTTATGTATAGTGAAAAAGCAAGTGATGGTTTGACGGTCAGTTCCAAGTATAGTTCTGATTGGAAGAAAGGTGATATAGCTTCTACTCGTGCTTACGCAAAAGAATTTTGGACGTGGTTAATTGCGGAGTTTGACAAGCAAAATGTTTACTGGTCAACTCGTAGTAAATATGAGGACAGATACCAGTACATCAACAAGCACATTTGGTATGATGTCACAGATAAAAATGGTGTAACAACTGTAACAGTTAGAAATCGTGGGAAAGAAACTGTTCATGGTATCACTTTCAGAGTACCTATGAAAAAGTTTAACACAGTGAAGAATGGTGATGTAAAAATGGAGTACACTTACGAAAATGAGCTACTAACAACATGGTTTGACGTCTATGCAGGTGACACAATTACATTTACTGTTTCTTAAACTAACGGTGTTCGAATCTTAAATAAAAAATCAAGCTAAGCGATCCGCAAAGGGTCGCTTTTTTAAATTATAGGAGGAATTATAAATGTTAAAAATTGAATTGCGTAACGAAGCGGGAGAAATCAAAACATACACACAGGATTTTGTAAGTGGCCGTAAATTTCGTACAGCTATGAAATTTGGTCAAAAGGTCGAAAAAGGCGAATTATCGGAGCTTGAAGTGGTTGATGAAATGGTGGCATTGGTAGCAAGCATGTTTGACTCAGAAGCAGTTAGCTTTGACAGCATTTACGATGGTGTATCTGCCAGTGATTTATTAAACGTACTTAACAGCGTGCTTGAAGGTGTAACGGGTGGCGTAATGGGACAGGTGGACATGGTTGAGGGAAAGTAGTTGATAATCCCACCTACGAAAAAGCAGTAGATAATCTGGAAGCTATGTATGCAGATTTGCTCAAAAATGGGTGGAAGCTTCATGACATAGATTCAATGGACATGAGTTACTTTATGGAGATCATGACCAAAGGTGAGAAGATAAGCAACGACCGCATGAGTGCAGAAGAATTCTTTGCAAAGATTTAAGAGGGAAGGAGGTTAACTTATGGCGCAAGGTCAAAACGGCAATCCAATCGGTAATATGATAATTAATCTATCCATGAATGGCTCACAGTTTCAGAACACATTAGATAACATTAATCAACAAGTGAGACTGGCAGAGTCAGCCATGAAAGCCAATCTCCGCACATTGGGTGATGCCGAAAAGTCTTATGGTGGTTTAGCAAGCCATGCCGAAAATTTAGAACGAGTCATGGAAGCGCAACGCCGTAAGATGGATGAGTTGAACCGTAAGCACCAAGATGCTGTAAGGGTGCATGGGGAGTCATCCAGACAGGCTCAAAAACTCGCGGAACAAATCAATCGTAATGTCGTGACTTATTCCAACTATGAGAGACAGCTCAATTCAACTCGTCGTGAGATGATCTATGCAAGCGAAGGGGTTAACGAACTAACAAACGAGATGCGCGACATCGAGCGGGAAACAGCCAACTCATCTCGTGCGCTACGGAGTGCTGGGGATGTGATGGGGTCTTATCAAAGACAGTTAGACGGTATCACACGTCAAACACAACTGTCCGAAAGAGCCATTGAAGCACAGCGCAGAGTTGTGCAACGAATGAATGATGAGTTTGGAGAGACGGATTCCAGAACTGCCAACGCACGAGAGTCCCTAGCAAGATTAGAGCGGCAATTTGAAGAGTTAAGCACACAAGGTATTGCAGTTAGAAACTCAATGACACAGGTCAATGACTCAACAGAAGAAGCGGGCAGTCGCTTTGAAGCATTGCGAGGGCGTATAGGTAAGATAGGCCTTGCCCTTACTGCTGCTTTTACCGTACCGCTTGCAGCTATAACAAAAATCGGTGTCGAAGTTTCAAACATGGTTAGTGATGCGGAATTAAAAATAACCGGTTTAATGAATACCACAAAGGATAGCGCCAAGAAAATCTCTCGGGACATTACCCAAGCCTATGCAAAAGTATATTCAGATTCCCCAGAGCAGGGCGCGGAAGCAAGAGCGGGGGTACAAGCTCAAACAGGATTAAAGGGTAAAAAAGCACAAGATGTAGCCAACATGACGTATGTTATTGCGCAGGCCACTGGATATGAACAAGAGCAAATTATAGCTACACTCAATACATTCATGAAAAAGTATGACTTAAGCGCAAACCAAGCTTATGATGAACTGCTTCGATTACGAGAAGCGGGAGTCACAGAGCTAGACGAGATCAGAGAGTATTTACCGCTCATGAAAGATATGGGTATTACAACAAGTCAGTTTACAGGTGCCATTGCCGCAGGAATACAAGAGGGCGGTTGGAATGCTGATAAGGTTCAGGACTTTATCAAAGAGGGCGCTATTCGAATCAACAGTGAAGATAAAAAAACTTATAGTGCCGTTGGACTCGGTAAAGAGTTTAAACAGTTCCAAAATAAAAAAATAGATTACACTGAATTTCTTGGTAAAGCGCAAGAAAAAGCAAAAGGAAAGTCAGTTACTAAACAAAAACAAATGTGGGCAGCAGTCAGTGGTACTCAAGGGGAAGACATTGACTTAGATACCATTAACGCAACCGTCAGCGGTTTGAAAAAAGGCAAGAAAATAGAAAGTGGAAAATCGGGCGATTTAAAAGAGCAATATGACTCTAAGCCGATGGTTCAATTCACAAAAGCAACTCGTGAGCTCCAAGTGGCTCTTAAACCGCTTGGAGATACTTTGTTACAGCTAGGCACATCCATTCTGGAAAAGGTTTCTCCTTACATCAAAAGCTTTTCGGAGTGGTTTGCAAAGTTAGGTGACGGCTCAAAAATTGCCATACTTGCGTTTACTGGAATAGCGGCGTCCATGGCACCATTGGGCATCGCTTTTTCTATTGTTGGCAAAGGTGTTAAATCGTTCTTTGGTATATTCGGCAAAATCTTCGGGCTGTTTAGTCGTTCGGAAGAAGGAACAAGCCGAATGTCCAGAGCCATGAGTCGTCTCGGTGGCGTGTTCGGTCGAATTAGAGGTGTTGCTTCAAGTGCCTTTTCTGGAATCGCTAGAGGGGCTACTGGTGCAATTCGGGCAATGGGCAGTGGTTTTAGTAGAGCTACAGGTGTTTTGCGCTCATTCGGCTCACAAATTGCTCGGGTAGGGTCTTTAATGGGCAGAGGTTTTTTGGCAACGGTCAGGGGATTAGGCAGAGGGCTCAGCATGTTTAGTGGTGTCCTTAGTAAAGTAGCGGGCGTGATCGGTAAGGGATTGGTCACAGCACTTCGATTAGCTGCAGTTGGTTTTAAAATTCTTGGGCGTGCCATGTTTATGAATCCAATAGGACTCATTATTACAGGTATTATTGCTTTAGTAGCAGGATTCAGACTTGCCTACAAACACTCCGAAACGTTTCGTGCCATTGTAGATAAATTATGGGGTGCTATTAAAAAGGGGTTAAAGTGGGTTAAGGATTTTGGGTCTGCTATTGTTAGCTTGTTTAAGGGTGATAATAATAAAGGCGCCAAGTTACTTGCTAAGATTGGCTTAACACCAGAAACCATTAATAAAATACAAACGGCTGTAAGGTTAATTAAAGAGCAATTCAAGGGCATGATTAATGGGATTAAAAAGATATTTTCAGGGATTAAACAAGTCTTTACAGGCTTTGTCCAAGGAGATATGACAAAGGTTTGGCAAGGAATTAAAACTATTTTTTCTGGTGCGATTAGTGCCATTCGGTCAACCATTGCTTATAAATTTATTGCTTATATCGTCAAGGCAATAGGTGGCTTTGTCTCTAATGTCATAGGCAAAATCAAAAGCTTGTGGAGTCGTATCAAGAATTTCTTTTCCGATGGGATCAGCAACGTAATATCTGGCATCGGTAGATTCGCAGGGAACATGATTAGTAAATTCGGTGACTTGAAAAATAGAGCCATTGATAAGTTTAGAGACATGGTTGATTACGTCAAAAAGGTGCCAGGTAAGATGGCAGACGGATTGGCTAAAGGTAAGGATGCGCTTGTTGATGGTGCAAAAAAACTCGGTAACGGATTAATATCTGGTATTGAGTGGGGTGTTAATAAAGCCATTGGTGGTGTCAACTGGGTTTTAGATAAACTCGGATCAGATACACGTATTAGCAAATGGGAAGCGCCACATTTCAAAAACGGTACACCTCAAGGCGGCCATAAAGGTGGTCTTGCAGTTGTTGGTGATGGTGGCGAACATGAATTAATCGTATTACCAAACGGCAAGATGGGCTTATCACCAAATAAAGATACACTTGTTAATCTGCCAAAAGGAACTGAAGTTGTTAGCGGTAAGAAAACAAAACAGTTATTTGGTGGTGGCAAACCTAGCGATTACATTCCTGCTTTTAAAGATGGTACAGGCGGTATGTGGAGTAAGGCAGCAGAAGCCGCAAAAGGTGCTTATCATAAGGTAAAGGATTGGGGCTCGGGGATTTGGGATTGGGTAAAAGATAAAGCTTCAATTGGCAAACTCCTAATCAACCGGATTGCTGAATCTGGATTCGGTCGTATGGCCACCGTACCTTTGTCTATGGCAAAAGGCGCAGTGGTACAAGCGGTTGATGCAGGTAAGTCTTACCTTTATAAGATTGCACAAGGATTAATGGGTGGAAGTGAAAACGGTGGTTATGCAGCCATGGTTGGTTCTTCTCATGGGCGCGGCTTCGGTCCTGCATTCCGTAAAACATCGAACTATGGTATGCGGTGGGGTAGACTCCACAAAGGGCATGACTATGGCGCGATGATCGGCACGCCCATTCCTTCGCAGTCAGCAGGTACTGTAATCTATTCAGGCTATGGCGTAAGTGGTTCGGGCTATGGTGGCTATGGTAACGTGGTCCATGTAGCTGCAGGTGGCGGTATGTCTTATCTTTATGGCCACATGAGCCGTCGCGGTGTAATGACTGGACAGCGTGTATCGTTAGGTCAATACCTTGGTGCGGTTGGTTCCACTGGTAACTCCACTGGTCCCCATCTGCATTTTGAAACACGCAGAAATGGCGTGGCTTTTAGTCCGTCGGCTATGGGTTATGCAAAGGGTGGCTTTATCAACAAAGAGCACATGGCCATGGTTGGTGAAGGAAACAAACGCGAGGTAGTCATACCGCTTGAGCGTTACAAAGAACGCGCTAAAGCACTGTGGGTACAGGCCGGAAAACAGCTTGGTATTTTGAACGAAAACAAAAACCGCAGTGTAGGCTTACAGCGTTTAAATAACTACCGCGGCACATCCAGTACACCTGTTGCAGATCAGAGAGATACGGCGCTATTGGCTAAACAACTTATGTTAATGCAACAACAAGTAGATGCATTGGCTGAGTCCAACAAGCTGCTTACTCAAATCTTGCTCAAGGATACATCGGTGTATTTAGACAGTAAAGAAATCCACGATAGCAACAAGCACTATGCTTCCAAAGAAAAGTTTAAGCGTAATCTTGCGACAGGAATTATTTAATAGTGGTGCAAAGGGTGTCATTTAAACTGACGCCCTTTTTGCATTGGAAAGGAGACGCTAGATGCCTAGTATTAATTATTGTGGTTATGACAGCCTAAAGGATTTAAACCTAAATGTTACGGATATACGCAAGGACTCAACGCCTGCCATGACGGAACAAGTTGAGGACATACCAGGAATGTTTGGTGTGATTTATAACGGAACTAGCTTTGGTGCAACCACAATTGAGATTGAGTGCTTACTCATTGTGGATACAGACAAGGAACGCACTCAACTTATTAGAGACATCTCATCACTGATTGTGCAAACAAGTGATGGCAGAGATTACCCTTTAATTTTGAGTGATGATCCAGACGTTACATGGTGGGTGCACCCTGTTGAATTTACACAGCCGCAGCGTGTGGCTCAAGGTGTTTCGGATTCAATCATCACCATTAAATTTAGCTGTAGTGAAGGTGTTGGACAAGGTTTAAAACAAACGGTCAATCTCAACGCTCTTACAAGTACAATCACACCAATTGGCACAGCAATAACACGTCCGGTCTTTACGTTAGTTACTAAAGATCCGCTAACAAAAGTCGGTATAAGCAACGGTGAAGAATACGTGTATTTAGGTGCTGGCTTTGATGATGAGTCACAAGATAGTCCAGTAGATCAGAAACCACGAGTGATGGATGATGATTGTAAAACATTAACCAAGTGGACAAAGATAACAACGCCAACCTTTTTAATTGAAAACGGAAAGATTGCTTCTGATGCCACGTTTAGAAATACAGCCGAAGCGATAGCGATTGGCCAGAAAAATGGCAAAGACTTTTTCGGCACAAATCCAAATGGCAAAGGTAAAAAGGGATGGTACGGTGCAGCTTATCAACAGTTTTTAACACAATCATTAACAGATTGGGAAGTATATGCACGCGTAAATTTTAACAACAAATCACAGCGGGCCATGAACAAACTGGAATTATATTTATTAGATTCAAATGGAAAACGTATCGGAAAGTTGATGGTTAAAGATAATGATATTTCATTAGAAAACCTTGTAGCCGCTCAAATTGGTTATGAGTCCGAACCTGGTAAGTATCGAGACGTGTTTCTATCAACGCGCGATGGTTCGAAGATCACTAAAAAATCGCGGACAAAGAAAATATCCGTCAGAGGGAAAATGAAAACAACAGACAGCAAGGGGAAAACGAAGGTTTACACAACTTCAAAAACTCTTTCAACGTCTGCGATGGAAAATACATTTACAGATTTTTATGGATACATTCGATTAAAAAAACAAGGCAATAAATATACAGCAACGGTGTCGGAATTGAATGATAAAGGCATCGAGATTGGCAAGAAGTTTACAACTACGTATACAGACACCGCAAATGCTTTTGGTGACAAGTTGGGTGGTATTGCTCTTTTCTTGGGCAAGCATGACATCACAGAAGATACATTTGATACGCCTGTCGCTTACACACCAAACTTTATGCAGCTGGCGCATGTGTCCATTTATGGCATCCAAGGTGATACCAAACAAGTGGTGCTCGAAGCAGGAGACGAAATCATTATAGATTGTGAGAATCATAGGGTTTATAAAAATGGTGTCTCTTACATGAGTAACTTTTTAATCGGCAGTCAGTTTTTTGAAATGAAAGCAAATGAAGTGAGTGTGTTTAGTGTGTACCCTACACCAAGCGCCAACAATGAGTGGCAACTGGATTACACGCCACGTTATAACTAGCGCGGAAGGAGTTGAGGATAGATGATATATATACTTGATAAGGATGAGAGGATACAAGGGGTACTATCCAATAAAGGAAATGGCTGCCGTTATGTGTCGGATCTGCATAACAATAAAATTGCAGAAGCGGGCGAATCAGATAATGGTCAACTTAACAAGATATGGTCAGAATCGCTATCCCTCTCCGTACCTTATAACGGCAAAGATGAAATAGAAATGCTTGAGAACGGAACGGAATTACTGATACAGGACAAAGCAAGTAAACTATGGAAACTCTTTACGATTTACGAAGTGAGCGATGATGTTGTAGGACAAACCCATTACAAAAACATTGAAGCATTTAATAGCTGTATATGGAAGCTTGCTCATACACAAATTGAGACCAAGACCTTTACAAATGCCAAGTCATCACAAATCTTTCCTTACATTTTTCAGCGGAGCGGCTGGACGCTGAATCCATTCAATGAGTTTGATGCACCGGTTAACACCATCGCTATTGAAGCAGGAACAAGTCAAGCGGCACTGGATAACGCCATCAAAGAATTTAAAGTGGAAGTTGAAGCATACGCAGAAATCAATAAGGATAACTCCATCAAGCGTTGTGTGAGGTTGGTTAGTAAACTTGGAGAAAAAACAGGAGAGCTTTTTGAGTACCGCCACAATATAAAAGGTGCTTCTCGAAAACGATTGGACGCTGATTTTTATACAAAACTTTTTGTGTATGGGGTAGCAGATGACAAAGGGAATCCATCTACAATCACCAGTGTAAACAAGGTGAAAAACAGCGCGGGCGTTGTTACTAATCTCCCGTACATAGTCGATGATGAAGCAAACGATAAATACAATGATGGTAAAGCATATATTGAGGGTGCTATCACGTCTGAAACATTAAGCAAGCCGGCTGAACTTTTAGCCTGGGGCAAAGAACAAATGAAATATTATAACCATCCGAAGTATCAATATAGCGTGGATGTATCACTGCTTGGCGAACGTCCCAACATTGGAGATACAGTTCCAGTAGTTGATTTTGAAATGTTACCACCCATGGCCTTTACAGCTCGGGTTGTAGAAACTAACTTTTCAACATCGGATCCAAAAGCGGATTCGGTAGTGTTCGGGGAGTTTACAACGATTAAGGTAGTCCCACCAAACCTTATCAAGCAGCTAGAAGCAAAAGCGGACCAAGCATTAAAAGAGATTGGAGACATCAAAGACTATCGGATTACCTACACTACGCCTGATGGCACTGATTTTGCAGACACCAAAGAGAAAAAGCGAATTGTTGTGCAAGTGTTTAAAGGATTGATACAGGTAACGTCAGAGCTTCCTGCTGATGCGTTTGAGTGGGAGCGAATAGATAGGTTAGGTAACTTTGATTTAACGTTCCAAGAAGTGCACAAGGGCTCTGGCAACGTCATTGCAATTGATTACCTTGAAGCAGGTACAATTCGATGTAACGTAAGCCTGCCAGAAAAACCAGAAAAGCCAGATGAAGAAGAACCACCCAAACCAATCCGTCTCACAATTGAAGCGGATTTTTCGCATTTCAGTCGTTTTCAATTTGGTGCAACGGCTACGGATCCGGAGATTAATTATAAGGTTTGTCAATATGCTCATTACGATGTGACCAGTAATCAAATCTATTGGTCCCAAAAGTACGAGGGAGCACAGGTAACAAAAGAAGACATTGCGCTATGCGAGTCTTATAGCTTATCTCGTACCGATGTTGCAGGAAACTTACTTGATAAGATGGTTATTAAATATGGTGGTCATGGTAGCCATTACGGAGTAGAAAACGTTAACGGCAAGGTTTGGATATATTCAGCACTATGGGACAAACCGAATAAGAAATGGTACTACGTTAAGTTCCCATACACGCCTAACAAGGTGCTTTTGTTCGGTGATCCAATTGTAAAAGTTATCGCTAATGAAAAGGACTACAGTTACGGTCGTTTTAATCTGGATACGCGTAATGGCTATGTACTCTTTGTAGCAGGACAGCGCGAAAAAGCCACACATCGCATTGTAACGAGAGAAGATTTCGAGAAAAACAAACTAGATGTCAAATACTCGATGAAAGCATCTGATATTGGTATCAAATCGACGCAAACGTATCAGTCATCTTGCTTGGACTTTCCATACCTGTACACCACATATGGTTATGGTTATGGCAACGGAGAGGATGATAGCAAGGATAGACCAACTACGTATTGTATCGATGTACGAACTAAGGCACTCGTCTACAAGATTGACTTTGCATTTAACGCAGGTATTCGCCCGCTGGATGATTTGCACGAAGCGGAAACCATTAACTATTACTATGACAAAGACGGCGTGAAATGGATGCTACAGGGCTTTGCTACACGTCACGAAAACCCTAACTATGCTCGGGCAAACAACTCACTATATAAGGCAAAAGAATATAAGAGGGCAGACACGTAAACCCTCTTGAAAAGAAAGGAGGAACGCTTATGCTGCTCGGCTCTATCGATATTTCTTTTACTCAAAATAAGTCGCTAATTGACCGACTCAAGGCAGGTTCAAGGAACTTAATTTTGCAATCAAATTTATTCGGCCTATCCTATGAAACGTTTGAACTGGATGAATTTCTTTCGAGCGGATCCGTCACGTTTAAGAATACGGGTATCGGTGCAGGGTTGGGAATTACATTAAAAGACATAACTGCTGTAAAAGAAGGAACAGAATTTGTTTTGAGTTTTAGTTATAAGAAAGTAGATGGCACAATCACAAGCTTTGGTGGGTTTTTAGAACCGCAGTGGAAATGCACAGAGTTTTATGTGGATGGCATGCTGCAACCATCTTTAACAAGCGGTGTATTTGTGCCAGATGACATGAACATCCACAAGGTAGTTATCAAGTTAATACGGACAGCTGCACCAAAGGACGCCACTACAAATGGCGTTATTTTATTGCAACCAAACATTGGATTAGCAACGATTGCGACCATTGATTTTAGCGGACTAATGATGGTTGAGGGCACGATGGAAGCAAACTGGTCACCTGCGCCAGAGGACATATCTAACATATTAGGTGGGCTTAGCGATGATGTTACAGGCTTAAAAGATGCCACACAGCCAGAACGAATTGTTCAAACAGTCTTACTGGATCCGTCGTTTATATCTGTCTTTAACCAAAAGGTAGACATTGAAGATGTAGAGGACATGGCAACTGTTACGGATGTTGATACAAAGATTAGTGAGAACAAACAATACATCGATACGCAAGTGGCAGGAGTCACCGAAAAAGTAAACGTGGTGTCCTCATCGCTCGAGCGAAGTGTGTTAGACATACAGGCAAAGTTTAAGCTTGCCAAAGGGGTTAACTTACTTAGAAACAGCACAGGTTGGTTTGGCACTGATTTTTATGAAGTGACAGGAGTCATGCGAAACCTTGGTGATCTGGAGCTCGAAAACCTTGGTATTGGTCACGCTATTTATTCGCCAAAAGATTCAAGATTGATTGCCAAACAGGTGGTGCAAGTAAAGCCCGATACATTCTATTCCTTGTCCACCTTTCTAAAGAAACCGAACGGCACTGGAAACGCCTTAGTGTGCATCTATGACCAAAACAATATCAAGCGATACGAGATAGGGTTAGGGACTGATAACGGCAACAGTCAAGGCTATGGCTTGCGTATCGCTAACTTTAAAACCAATGCTTCTCAAACGCAGCTTACTGTCAGCTTTGAGTGTGATTTAAACGTGGAGGGCTTTTTCGCAGGCACGATGTTAAACGAAGGACCGACCGCTTTGCAGTGGTCTTCACATTCGGAAGAAATCGCAAATACCAATATTCAAATGAACTTAAATGGTATGAAAATCAAAGGTTCTGACGGCGGTTATACAATCATGTCTCCAAGTGAGTTTGCTGGATATTATCCTGTATTGAATGAGGAAACGAACAAAATGACAATGGAGCGCATTTTTACGCTCAATGGAGATACGACAGAAGTAAACAAAATACAAGCGAAGCGTGGCATCGCTATGGGATTAATGGCCATACTGCCAACAGCGAACGGATGGGCATTTGTTAGAAATGGTTAGGAGTGATTAGATGGCACTGAGTGGCAGTTTATATACAAACGTGGGCAGTCATTGGCGATTAAGTTTGTCATGGTCCGCTACACAAGATGAGGATGCAAATAAAAGTACCATTACCGCAAAACTGTACTGGGAAGCATTAGATGGTTATGGTGCTATTTCTTCTGGATCAAGAGGGGAAAGCGCAATTCAAATTAATGACGGCGCCTGGTCAACAGATACAGCATCACCAAGCTTGAGCGGTAATCAAAAAAAGTTAATTCATACGTATACCAAAACACTTACTCATGATTCAGAGGGCAAGTGTTCTTTTTCTATTGACGGTTATTTTGAGCCAAAGGTCACATTGAGCGGCAAGTATTATGGCAGCGTAAACCTTGACCAAGAAACATTCCGTCTGAACACAATCCCGCGCGAATCAAAAGTAAGCGGTGGTATTCGGTGGGTAGCGGGTGAAGATTACAGTTTAAGTATTGCCGCAGCTTCATCCAGTTTTAAACACCGCGCGAAGTTTTATATTCGTAAGAATAGCAGTGATTCGTGGTTGCTTATTAAAACAGTGGAGGGAATCGGTACATCAAAGCTCGTTAAGTTTTCAGAGGATGAGCACATCAAGGTGTTTAATCGGATGCAAGGATATAGGGGAGACGGTGAGGTTAAGATTGTCCTCACGACTTATAGCGGATCTGATACGGTTGGCAGTGATACGGAAAAGACTGGATTGCTGTATGTCAATGGTCGGCAAACCATGTCCGACATCCCAAGCTTAACAGTGGGCGAAACGGTGTCTCTTTACCTAACAAACCTCACAGAGTTTTATGTTACAAATATCGCGGTATACGTAGCGGATAAGCTAATCACCACATTTCGAAACATTGGGTATCAAGCCACATTGGATAGTGCCAAGTATAAAGATGCCATCTTGAATGCGATGGGCGCTAGTAATGCAAGTGCAGAGATTCGTTATGAACTCACTTCGTATTATTTGAATGACAGCAATGCTTATTTATTAGATGGTCCATTAATCAAATACGCGAAGATTTATGCTCCAAGTGATCCACCTGTTTTTACAGGTATCTTGAATCATTATGACAGCAATTCATCCAGTGTACTCATCACTGGAAGCTCACAACAGCTCATACAAGGACTTTCACAGCTTACGGTAAGCATTCCATCATCACAGCTTGCTCAAGCTCAAAACGGGGCTACAATCGCCAAGTACACCGCTTCTTTTGGTTCGCTGTCTCGGGACTTTACGCCAAATGGTTCGGGTGACATTGTTATCAACCTTGGCACTGTTCCTATGGGTGGACAAGGTACGTTAAAAGTAACAGCAATCGACAGTAGAGGACAGAGTACAACGTTAAATAAATCCGTTAATGTCATCCCATATACACCGCCTGTCATTATGGCCACAAGCACACGCAGGATAAACGGATTTGGCGAAACGGGCGTGCTCTCTTTTAATGCTGCTTATAATCCGGTTGTGATCAATGGTGTGCCTAAAAACACGATTATTAAAGTGGCATATCGATGGCGCAATGCTATGGCATCTAGCGCGGACATACCGCCTTGGTCACCAGAAACTTTAATGACGTTTGTTACCAATGAAGCAAGCGTGCAAACGAACGTGGCTAACTTGGATGGACTGGCAAGCGATAAGGCTTATGAAATCCAGTTTGTTATCAAGGACAACATTAGTAAGACAGACATTACGAAAATAGCAACCATTCAAGCTGGTAAACCGCTTGTTGATCTAAATCCAGATTTAAATAGTGTGGGCATTGGGAAGTTTGCTACAAAAAAGAATGCTCTTCAAATTGATGGAGAGGTTGAAGCGAAAAAAGTAACCAGTGAAAGTATAGATCTTTTGGGGGGTACGCTGCGCGCAGTAAACAACAATCTACTTTTAAACAACAAACCTTTATTCCAATCAGGAGTAGAGGTTCTTTGGGATGGCACAAACACTATGACCGCGGCACAAACCATCACGCCAAAGAAAAAAATAACAGACTGTCCAAATGGATGGGTGCTTGTGTGGACAGATAAAGATGGCTGGTACGATGTTACTTACACATTCATTCCTAAACTGCATGTTTTAAGCTCGAATACGAATGGTGTAGGTGTTTATAGTGTGGCTCCTGCAACCAACACCGCAACAGGAATAGCTCAAAAATATGTGTACATCGATGAAACAACAGTAAGAGGTAATGACAATAACGAAGCGACAGTAGATAAAAAAGCGGTCATATTACGCCAAGTATGGGCCTATTAAAGGAGATTAACCAATGGATAACAACATCATTACAATTCATTTATGGGTAAGAGAAAATGGCCGTATCGGTGGATGGTCATCGACACCACAAGAAACCACGATTCCTTACGATATGCCAGCTGATGATTTGTTTTTGCGGACGGATCCGTACAACTACAAAATGGAGGATGGCAAGCTTGTTTTTGATTATGAGTTTTATTTGCAAAACGAAAAAGAAGCGAAGGACAGAGAAATTAATGATGCATGTAATGCGGAAATCACCGCAGGCTTTAATCACACCATCAATGGCGTTGAATATCACTTTGCTTTTGACATGGATGCACAATTTAACTTCCAAGCGGCAGAACGCTTACTTAGCAAGGGATTAAAAAAATCAATCATGTGGACGGTGCAAATTGTATCAAGCGGTACAGGGGCATTGGGTCTGGGCAATTACACACGTATTCCTATTACTCTATCAATCATGGACGATCTTCTTGTTGTTATCGCTGACCACAAAGAGGAAAAAATTGCGAAGTATCGCGATGTTCTTTATCCAATCCTTCAAGCAGCTACAACTGTGGAAGAGGTACGAGCTATAACTTGGTAAGTACTTTCACTGAAAGGAGGTGGGGAGCGTGTAGAGAACGACGGGTGTATAGGGGGCAATTAGAAGGGAGTTTTTATCGGTGCGCCAAATAACAGCAGTAGAAATTATTGTGACTTATGTCAGTCTCGGGTGGGCGGTAGCTTTGTTTTCCAATCCCCGACTATTTAGCGGTAACACAGGATCTTGGGGCGTTATGGATTCCGTTGCCGATGAGTGGATATTTGGAGTGATCACCTTAACTTTGGCATTAATCAAAATCGTAGGGATCGCCTTGGACAATATAAAAATCAGAAAAATGGGCTTAATCCTGTCAGCTGTTTTTTGGGTGTTTGTATCTGTATGCCTGCTTGTAGGTAATGACCACATCAATTGGAACACTGGCGCCGTTGCTTACAGCGGATACGGGATATTATGCCTGTGGATGTCAAAGGAAGTGGGTGCAAAAAATGGGGGAGCCGACAAACGCAGTCTTAAGTGAGCAAATCAAAAACAATCGGCGAGACTTCAATGAATTTAAAGCGGAAATGCGGGAAGAATTGAAGGATTTGGAGCGACGGATCATGATGACGGAAAACATGACACAGCGGATAGACCAAACTATCGGCTTTATGTCACAAACCATGACCGATATTAAAACGGTAGTTGAGACGTTTAATGACAAAACGGACAAACAAAATCAAAAGATTGATGCGTTTATCAACTCTAAAGACCGCAGGGACTCAAAGAAAAACCTTGTTGTATCTATAGTGCAGGTGGTAGTTGGTGCAGTTGTTGCGTTAATCGGTCTATTTGTGACAGGTAAAATTTAATAAAGGGAGAGAGTCGATTATGGAAATTAAGAAGATTTTGGTATCTGCTGATGTGAAAGCAAAGGTCACGTCTGATGGTTATAACACTTGCGACTATATTGTTATTCACGAAACAGACAATACAGCACGTGGTGCTAACGCCATGGCTCATGCGAACTTGCAAAAGAATGGTAACAGCCGTCAAGCATCTTGGCATTATCAAGTGGACGACAAAGAAGTTATTCAATCATTTGATGATCGTACACGCTGCTGGCACGCTGCTAACTCTTTTTATAACAACAACGCTATCGGTATTGAAATTTGCGTAAATGACGGGGTGGATTACAAAAAAGCGGTGGCAAATGCCATTGAGTTGGTTAAGTACCTACGCCCTAAGTACAAAACGGTAAAAGATGGTGTAATCCAACATAACAAGGCATCAGGTAAAAACTGTCCTCGTTATCTTCGAAGCGGGGAAAAGGGCCCTACTTGGCAAGGATTTCTCGAATCTGTATATGACGGGACGCCTGTATCGAATGTAAAGAAAACACCACATCCAAAGCCAAGTGGCATGAAAGGCGATGGCGTTGCAATTGTGCCATATCCAGGCAAGGTGCTCAAAGTTGGATCTAAAGGGATTGACGTTCGCCGTATCCAAAACGCTGTAGGTGTAAAAGACGATGGCGAGTTTGGCGAAAAAACGAAAAAAGCAGTTATGGCTTATCAAAAAGCGCATAACCTTGCCGTTGATGGCGTTGTCGGTTTAGACACTTGGAACATGATGTTTTAAATAAAAATTGGGAGGTTTTTATTTATGGGTAATGTAATCACAAAAGAGTTGTTAGTGGAGTTAATGACAAACAACGTAGATGACATGAAAACAAACGATAGCGAAGTAAAGCATGGTTTTCTAACGGAAGAACAAGCAGATATTTTAAATCATATTGAAATTGGCCAAGTAGGGCTAATAACGTGGTTAATATCATTTGTAGATGGCAAAATCACAAAAGAAAAGTTGATTGAAAATCTTCTAAGCCCGCAAACAAAACAAAATCTTGCAATGAAAGCGGCGTGGGAAAATCAAGGGAAACAACCTTCCGATGATGAAAAGGCAGGAGAAAAGAAAGGGGAGAGTGTAAAAATGAAATTCGTTGATATGGTCACTTTACTGAAAGTAAATGAAATTCTATTGGAAAAATCGACTGGAAAGCTTTATCAGTTGAAAAAAGAATCATTCGGTAGTTGCAAAAAAGAAGATGAAAAAACAATGGTGGCCATACTCAACAAAGATACATTGAAGACGGTTAGTTATACAGTTTTCAGCATTGACCAAATCTTAAGTGATGTGAACGATTGGGAAGTTTACAAACAAGCGGAAGGAGAGAACAAATAATGATTAACTGGAAAATTAGATTTAAGAACCCTCTTTGGAGAGCTGCCTTTATTGCGCAGGTCTTTATTTTAGTTGAGCTTCTTTTAACTGGTGCACACGCTGTGGGCATAACGGATTTTGTTTTATCGGATGCCATTAAAGATTGGGTGATTGCGGTGGTCAATGCTGTCTTTGTCGTACTTGCGTCGCTCGGCATTGTGCAGGACCCGACCGTTAAAGGATTAGGTGACAGCCAAAGGGCATTAGATCGAGAAGAGCCACTACAGAAAAAATTATAAAAGCTGGTAGGAAAGCAAAACAACGTACAGTCATTTCAAATGACGGTATTATTCTTTCTACAAATTGGTTATAATGAATACCAACCCTATTCCAGCTCCATTGAACGTAAAAAGCCCTCTCCTTAATTGGAGGGGGCCTTTTTTGCTTTTGTCCAAACTAAAAATAACTCTGTACGAAATTCGTACGGAGTAAGAAAAATGAACTCGGGGCGAAATTCATCCCGAGTTCAATTAATAGGTTTGTGCGTCCGAAATACGGACACACAAAATCAAGGGTCTGTATTTAATACAACACCTTTGATGACGCATTTAAAATGACGCCGTCATTCGCCATTGTTGATAGGGTGTAGTTATTACCGACACCCTATAAGCTGACGTCGCTTAAACCGACACCATCAATATCTGACCCAAACAATGTTTGTATCAGATTAAAAAAAGCTGACGTCATTTGAAATGACACCAGCTTTTACGCTATTATTTATTATCTTCCTCTTTTGTATTCCTATGAACATTCAGCTTAATGGTTTTTTCTTTGCCCTTTAACATGGCTTTAATAACAATGGTGTTATCCCCTACTTTAAGTGGAACATCTTTAAAAAAGTATCCATTTTTCATTGTTTTAGTAACATCTTCACCATTTACCGTTGCAGTAGCTTTTGGATTTGTTACACCAGAGACAAGCAATGAGTCACGATGGTTTTTAAATGGTTTGTCTGGTGTGTATTGTAAGGATAATTCTACCTTGTCATTATTCAATATCGGCTCTTCTTTTTTTACCACTGGATTATTGAATTTTTTTGCATCCCATGAAGCTTTATAATAATCTTTCCAAGGAATGCCCCATCTCTTTGCAGCCATTTCATTAAATGCTATTCGAATAAATCCTAACTTCTTTTTGGGTTGATCATTCATATCAAATTCGTCTCCAACAATAACATACATTGTTGTGCAATCTCCATTCTTGCCATTATCTAAGTAGTCCTCTTTCATACGTTCTGCTAAATCTGAAATGTCTTTGGTATTCGCTTGTACGCTCACCATACATTTATCCTTTTCGTCTGGGAACGTATTATAGGATACCTTTTTCAGCCTTGCAGAAATAGCTTCCTGCTCTTCTCTTTCCTTTTTCTCAGACGCTGACTCACTACATGCTGTAAGTAACGAAAGCGCCAATACTCCTGTGAACAATCCCTTGATGATCTTCAATCTTCTTCCTCCTCAATAATCCAAATCTTCTCAATGGGTAAATTCAAAACTTTCCCTATCCTTATAGCAACAGGAAGTGTAGGGAGTGATTTACCTTGAACAATTAAACTGAATCCAGAACGACTAATTTTGGCTTTCTCAGCAACGTAACTTTTTTTAATTCCTCTATCTTTTAGTACGTGCTCAAGATTGCATCTGAATTTTACCATTTCACATCACCCTATTAGGGTTTCTTTTAAAAAATGTCAAATCCTGCTCAAAATATTTTTTTAGTGGACAGACATCATTATTCTTGTCCTATTATATTCCTATGTTATAGCCCATTACGGTGCACGCCAAGTTTCCCACCTATACATAGTGGTGGGAAGTGCAGGACATCAATAGCACCAACGCCTTAAGCTTATCCTCCACTCTTCCCAATTGTCGCACTTATTTATCCTTATAAATACCTAAAGGCGGTGGCGTAACATCACAACTTAGGAGCTGATAAAATGATCGTTTCGACCATTGCGTTGGGGAGCATTGCTATCTATGCAAAAGTAAAATCAAGCGGGGGAGGGGTAACGGCTGACTCTCAAAAATTACAGCAGATTTTTACGAACAGTGGGCTCAACATTACAAAGAGCGGAAAAACCTTTACCACTCAATTACTTAAAAAACGTAAAAAAAAATGGGGTACAGAGTACGTGTATCGGATACCATTAGGACGCAGTTTTGGAGATTACGAAGAAAAAATAAAGGTCATTGAGGATGGCTTAAACGCCAAGAGCAAGCTGTACACATTTAATTACAGCGCGCTCAAAGAACTGGATTTTAAAAAGAAGTTAGGACCGCAGCTTAAAAAAATCTTTATTAACAACAAGCCACGAAAAGAAATTGAGTTGCTTTATGATGGCACATTGAAGATACGGATCTACAACACAGCAATACCGACAAAGGTACTGTATAGAGATTTAGATGGCCAGAAAGCTTGGAGCGTGCCAGTTGGTGCGGAAAGGTATGAAACCATATACCACGACTTTGACACCATCCCTCATATGCTTGTTGGTGGAGCTACAGGGGGCGGTAAGTCATCCTTTTTAGATATGTTTATCAGTCACTTTATATACACGCAGCCAGAACATGCAAAGTTTACATTAATCGATTTAAAGGGTGGCATTGAGTTTGACCGGTTTAGAAATTGTAAGCAAGTGGTTGATTATGCAGAGCATCCAGAAGAAGCATTAGAAGCGTTGCGAAACGTGGTTGCCATGATGAAAGAAACCCTAGCCACATTGAAAGAAAAAGGCGCTAGAAACGTCATTGATGCAGGCATAAAGGAACGCCACTTTATTGTGATTGATGAAATTGGAGAGCTGGCCAGTGCAAAAGAAGTGTGTAAGGAAACTAAAAAAATAAAAGAGGAATGCGAATATCTGCTCTCTAACATTGCGCGTCTTGGTAGATCACAGGGAATCAAGCTTGTAACAGCTACACAGCATCCAACCGTTGATGTAGTGCCTGTGCAAGTCAAGCGTAATAGCGATGCGCGTCTTTGCTTTAGGGTAGATGGCACAAGTGCCAGTATGACGATATTAGATGCGCCCGGTGCTGATAAACTGCCTGACATTAAAGGGAGAGCCATTTATAAACGCGGTGCCGACAAATACACCTTACAAACACCATGGCTGCCAGACAAAGAAATGGAACAGATTATAGGCCCTAACATCGTGATTAGATCAAAACCACAACAGGAGGAAAGTGCAAATGAATCCAAGACACGAAATGATTTTGTCATGTTTGAACAAACGGGGTTATCTGACCAGGGAGCAATTACGGATTTTAAATGACCTTAAAAGCAAGCGTAACGCCAATCGTATTCTTCAATTATTAAAGCCGTATATCTCAAGTTTCCGCGAAGGCAACGATGTGATTTATTACTTATCAAAAGAAGGGCGCGAACAGATCGGCAGTGAAATTGTACGTAAAAAGACACCACAGGCTTATCATCATGTTATGCGTAACTGGTTTTACATCTTTGCGAGCCAACCGCAGCAGTGGCAGAACGAAATGAAAGTAGGCGGTAAGGTTATAGCGGATGCCATCTTTAAAAAGGGCGGTAAATGGCACTTGTTAGAGGTAGATAATCAAAACGCCATGAGCGCCAACAAGGTTAAAATAGCAAAGTATAAGGCTTTATACGAGAGCGGTGCTTTTCAAAATCATAAGGATTATGGGTACTTTCCAACGTTGTTATGGGTCACGAGAAGCGAAGCACGCCAAAAGAAGTTATTAGAACTTTGCAAGGATATACCATGTAACGCATTTTGTTTGGAAGACATTATCTAAAGGGAGCTGACACCATGATGAGACGTACAGAATCCATTAAATTTAGTGAGTTTATGAGCGGAGAGTATAAAACTAATCGCAAGGAAAAACGTCGCTTAAAAACGTTATTAAAGGGTGCGAGTGTTGGGTTGGCAGCAGTGCCGTTTGTTGGAGCACCAATGGCTTTTGCGAGTGATGGGATGACGATGCCACAAGCAATGCCAGTTAATGCCGTTACCGATTGGACAGCAGATAAAATGACTGAAATGTTTACGCATATGCTGCACCCTATTTTGGAGTTGTTAAAAGGGTTATCGTTACCTGTTGCATCCGTCATGATCCTGGCGAAGATATTCCTATTGATGTTTGGCAAAACTGAAGAGTGCTGGAACGGAATTGCGAAAGTATCCATTGCTTATGTATTGATTCAGCTGTCACCGTTTTTCTTGGATATCTTACAGGAGCTAGGGAAGGCAGTACATTAAGATTTTATAAGCAAAAAAGAGCCATTAAACGGCTCTTTTTGCTGTATATGGGCATCTAGTGTATAATAAGAACCAAACTTAATAACACTACTCGTGCCGTTTCTTAACGGCCGTCTTCGGGGTCGGGTGAAATTCCCAACCGGCGGTGATGAGGCAAAGTGCCTCTTAGTCCGTGACCCGGCTGTGCATTCGCATAGACGGTGGATCTGGTGCAACTCCAGAGCCGACAGTATAGTCTGGATGGGAGAAGGAATGTAGCATTGCTTTTTAGTGTGTCAAAAAAGACACTACTAAAGGCTTGTTTGGCAATGCTAACAATTAGTGTGATGAGATTGTTCAGAAAAAATGATCATCCAAACCCCGGGAGAAGTATGTCTTCCGGGGTTTTTTGCATGCTTCTGAACACTTTAAAACTATGAACATTCCTAAGGAACGCTAAATAAACAATGACAGGTGGAGAGGAGGAACAGAAATGTTTACAGGGATTATTGAAGAAATTGGCTCCATTGCGAAGATTGCAAAAGGCAATGAGACCATTGTGTTAACCATTGCCGCTTCTAACATTTTAAAGGATGTGCAACTCGGAGATAGCATTGCTGTAAACGGTGTTTGTTTAACCGTTACTTCTTTTACAGCTCAAGAATTTACTGTGGATGTGATGCCGGAAACGTATCGAAGCACAGGGCTAACACGCCTATCCCTTCGTTCGAAGGTTAATTTAGAGAGAGCGATGTCCGCTCAGGGTAGATTCGGTGGCCACTTTGTTAGTGGTCATGTGGACGGAACTGGACAAATTCTGAACAAGCGTTCAGAAAAAAATGCTATCTATTATGAGATTGGTGTTGAGCAGGAACTAAGCCATTATATGCTATTAAAAGGCTCGATTACAGTAGATGGAACGAGCTTAACGATTTTCGGTTTGACCGATTACTCGTTTACGATTTCCCTCATTCCTCATACGGTTGAACATACCGTCTTAGGGTATAAAGGGGCTGGCGATACCGTTAATATTGAGTGCGATCTACTCGGTAAATATGTTGAGAAGTTTGTCACAGGAAAGCAAGGCAACGAGAAAAAACAAGGAATTTCCTTAGAATATTTAACAGAACATGGATTTTAAAGAAAAGGAGGGTGTCATATGTTTCATTCAATCGAAGAAGCAATTGAAGATTTAAAGGCGGGGAAACCAGTCATTGTAGTAGATGATGAGGATCGTGAAAATGAAGGTGATTTCGTGGCGATTGCCGAAAAAGTCACGGCTGAGAGTGTGAACTTTATGGCGCGTCATGGACGGGGGCTTATTTGTACACCAATTGATGAAAATTTAGCGACTAAATTAGAACTATCACCAATGGTTACACATAATACAGACTCTCACGGCACCGCCTTTACAATTAGTATTGATCATAAATTAACGACTACGGGTATATCGGCAGCTGAACGTGCCTTAACGATTCAAAAACTAGTGGAAGATGGAGCGAAAAGCCAAGATTTCAAAAGACCCGGCCACATCTTTCCACTGATTGCTAAAGGCGGTGGTGTACTGCAACGTGCAGGTCATACAGAAGCTGCCGTTGATCTTGCAGTATTAGCAGGTGCAAAGCCCGCAGGCATGATTTGTGAAATTATGAATGAAGATGGAACGATGGCGCGAGTGCCAGAATTACGTGAATTGGCAAAAGAACATAACGTAAAGCTCATTACGATTAAAGATCTTATTCATTACCGCAATCAAAAAGAAAAACTAGTTACGAAAGAAGTGGCGATTCAATTACCAACCGATTTTGGCGAGTTTACTGCGGTCGGATTTACAAATCTTGTTGATGACAAGGAGCATATCGCCCTTGTAAAAGGTACGATTGATCCTGAGCAGCCGATTCTCGTTCGTGTTCATTCCGAATGTTTAACAGGTGATGTTTTCGGTTCCCATCGTTGTGATTGTGGGCCTCAGCTACATGCTGCGCTCAAACAAATACAAGAAGCTGACAATGGTGTACTTTTATATATGAGACAGGAAGGGCGCGGCATCGGCTTGTTAAATAAAATGCGTGCCTACAAGCTGCAAGAAGAAGGATACGACACAGTGGAAGCCAATGAGAAGTTAGGCTTTGCACCCGATTTGCGCAACTATGGAATTGGCGCGCAAATTTTAAAAGAACTAGGCATTAAAAAAATGCGTTTATTAACAAATAATCCACGTAAAATAACAGGTTTAAGCGGTTATGGACTTGAGGTTACAGAGCGCGTGCCTATTCAAATGCCAACGCTAAAAGACAATGAAAACTATTTAAAAACAAAACAATCAAAACTAGGCCACATGCTGAAGTTTTAAGAGGAGGAACAAAGAATGGCAAATATCTTTGAAGGAAACTTAGTAGGATCAGGGTTAAAGGTAGGAATTATCGTAGGACGGTTTAATGAATTCATTACAGGTAAATTATTAAGCGGTGCACAAGATGCGTTAAAACGCCACGGCGTTGAAGAAGAAAATGTGGACATTGCCTGGGTACCTGGAGCGTTTGAAATCCCTCTAATTGCTAAAAAAATGGCCGACTCTGGTAAGTATGATGCCGTCATTACGCTTGGAACGGTCATTCGTGGATCTACGCCACACTTTGATTATGTTTGTAATGAGGCGGCAAAAGGTGTATCACAAGCATCTCTTCAATCAGGAGTACCCGTTATCTTCGGTGTATTAACAACAGACTCCATTGAACAAGCAATTGAGCGTGCTGGTACGAAAGCTGGAAATAAAGGCTGGGAAGCGGCAGCGGCAGCAATTGAAATGGCCAATTTAAATAAACAGTTTTAATTTTTAATAAAAAGGTGAAGCCAGTTTTTTAGTATACTGGTTTCATCTTTTTTTGTTTTCAAAGGATAAAGTGTAAATGGACCTATTGAATAGGAAGAAGGTTCTTTAGATAATAAAGTTGGATATGTTTTCCTTACAGAATGAGCAGATATGGAGGCGAAGATGGAACGATGAATACGGAAAAAACGAAAGAAGGTATACGCGTCGTGTATCGATCTAGAGATGCGGGACGTTTTATGTTTCTCGCTTCACTCATGGTGATCGTTGGTATGGTGGGCATTTGGTTAGCCTTAGATACGGATGTTTCTTTTAAAATGGTGATTGGAATATTCGTTTGTAGTCTGGGAATCCTTTTTTTTGGATTTGCTTTGTTTACCTTCATGACGCTTTTGTTTTCAAAAAACAAAGTATTGATGACGGTAACACATGAAGGGATTATAAATCGAAAAGGAGAGGTTGTGCCTTTTCAGCAAATGAGAGTGCTTAGCACAGATTGGCATACGCGATCGAGCACGGGGATGGTCTTTAAGCAGCTATCTATTCTTAAGAGCGATCAAACATGGGAGGCTATTTCCTTTTATAATATTGTTTCCGAAAAGGTGATCGTGCAAGTAGTAGAACAGTATATCATTCCGAATGTAGCCGATGATTGTAAAGTGGCATGGGAACATAGAGTGCTTTCTTCTATAAGTTAGGCTTCGTGGCGTACAGTATTAAAAAAACGAGCTCGAAAGCGAAGTCGTATAGAAATATAATAAAGAGTTGTTCTTCATAGCTGAGAACAACTCTTCTTTTTTATATGTATTAATCACAACAATCGAATTTAATGCTGCATCAGTCAAGCTCAATACATGGGATTGAAGCGATGGTATCATCTACACACGTTTTGGCCTTTTGCAATCTGGTCTTTTTTTCTTCTAAATGTTGATAATACACAAAGGTACCTGCACCAATGGTGGAGCTGGTTCCAAGAAGAGCAACACCCGTGAGCACACTACCAGATATAAAAAAGTTAATACTGGCAATCAATTGGGCCATAACGGTTATTATAAGAGCAATAAACATGGTTCCCTTCCTTTCGTATGTAATAATTAGTTTAATAAGGTGAATAATACGTCAGCTAAATACCAGATTAACAAGCATTGTCCAAAACCACTTAGGCATCCTGTAACTACTCGTAATCCATTGTTGCTTTCTCGCCATTTCCACAGTTGCGTGAAACCGTCTACCATCATCGGTAGTTGTAAACAGAAAGCAAGTATGATGGAATGCATGAATGGAAAAAAACCGATCAAAGGAAGAGAAAGATAGGCGCCGTACATGGCTGTACAACGAGCGCATAACGGTAAAGGTTTACCATTCCATTTTAAACTTTGGTCAGGCCGTCCATGACAGGGAATAAGTGTAATGAGTGCTTGTTTTGCATGTAATCTCCTTTACAGTATTACATTGTAGATATTTACATTATAAATCATTTTCGTTATGAATAGATTATGGGATTTATTTTTTATCTAGTTTAGCTCGTTTTGACAAAATCTTTCTACTAGTGGTACGATTATTTTACATTCTCTAGAAAAAGAAAGGACGGATAAGAAGATGAACAAGTACATCATGAAACAAAACAACAAACTTATGACTGATTGTTCGTCCCGTAATCGCATGTTTTAATTCAACATTTTTTGCGTTCGTATAAAAACATCAGTCACAATCGCTTGTGGATGTGAAAGATGTTAATGGAAGCATATCTCCAACAAGGGAGGTATGCTTTTTTGCATAGTAGAAAAGAGAGAAAAGAGGATTAAAGAATGTTTTCGGTACTGTACAATTTACGATGGTTCTTTAAAAAAGAATGGAAGAGATACAGCATAGCCATCGGAACGTTAATTCTTCTTGGTGTCTTAGAAGTGATTCCGCCAAAATTGTTAGGCAATGTCGTCGATGAGATTGCTTCTGAGACGTTAAGTTTGGAATCATTAACGACAACGTTATGGTTTTATAGTGGATTGTTAGTCGTCATTTTTTTGTTAACGTATGTGATGAATTATCAATTATTCGGTGGTGCTTTTTTAGTGGAGCGGTCTTTACGCTCAAGTTATATGAAGAAGTTGTTAAGCATGACGCCACGATTTTATGAACTGTTTCCTTCGGGAGATTTAATGGCGAGGGGAACGAATGATTTGCGCAGCATTTCTGTAACAGCTGGATTTGGCATCATGACACTTGTAGATTCAAGTATTTATACGCTTGTATTGTTTTGTACAATGGGCTTTCTTATTAGTTGGAAGCTTACGCTTGCTGCCATGATTCCTTTGCCATTAATGGCTGTAGCAATGAGCATATATGGTGGAAAAGTTCATCATCGTTTCACAGAATCACAAGCTGCGTTTGGTGCGATGAACAATCAAGTATTAGAAAGTGTTACCGGTGTTCGTGTAATCCGTGCGTATGTTAAAGAACAAGAAGACATGCAGTCATTTTTCCAAAAAACAGAAGACGTATTTCAAAAAAATATGAAGCTTGCCAAAATTGATGCTTTGTTTGAACCGACGATAAAAATATTAGCGGGCTTTAGCTATGTAATTGGTCTTGGCTATGGCGCGTATCTCGTTTTTCATAACGAAGTGACGTTAGGTGAGCTTGTAACGTTTAACGTGTATCTTGGTCTTATGATTTGGCCAATGTTTGCGGTAGGAGAACTCATTAATATTATGCAGCAAGGTAATGCTTCGTTAGATCGTGTCAATGAAACGATGAACTATCCTGTCGATGTAGAAGAGCCGCGCCATCCTCTTCCATTACCGGAGGCTACAGATCTCTCCTTTGAACATGTAACGTTTCGTTATCCAACCGCGCAAGAACCACAATTGAAGGATGTGTCAATTGTTCTAAAAAAAGGAGAAACACTTGGTATTGTTGGAAAAACAGGCTCAGGAAAATCAACGTTTCTAAAGCAAATCCTTCGAGAATATCCCCTACAATCGGGAAAAATTAGACTATCTGGTCATTCCATTGATTGCTACTCATTGGAAGCTTTGCATCAAATGCTTGGTTATGTTTCGCAGGAAGTCATGTTATTTTCTAAAACACTACAAGAAAATATTACGTTTGGTAGTGAGGAGATCAATGAACAACGATTACACCACGTAATAGCGATGGCGGCGTTTGAAAAAGATGTACAGCAATTTTCCCATGGATTGCAAACGGAGGTTGGGGAACGCGGTGTATCATTATCAGGAGGTCAAAAGCAGCGAATTGCCATTGCACGTGCACTATACGTTCAACCTGAAATTCTCCTTCTAGATGATGCACTGTCTGCAGTAGATGCAAAAACGGAGGCAACCATTATTAAGCACCTTCGTGAAGAGCGTAAGGACAAAACAAACTTAATCGCCACCCATCGCTTGTCGGCAGTTATGCACGCAAATCATATTATCGTTCTTGAGAAGGGCGCGATTGTCGAACAAGGAACACATGAACAATTGTTACAACAAAATGGTTGGTATAAAGAGCAGTATGATCGACAGAGTATTGAGGTTGATAAAAATGAATAGTATGAAACGGCTGTATCACTATGCAGCACAGTACAAGAAAACATTTAGTCTTGCCCTATTGTTATTAGCACTTGCCGTTGGAACGGAGTTAACCGGTCCATTTATCGGTAAAGCACTCATTGATCGTCATATACTCGGAATAGAACAAACGTGGTATGAAGGTTCTCCGAAAGAAAATCACGCCGTATTATACGGTGGAAAGGCATATATTCGTGGTGACCACGTTTCATCTGCTCGCAAACAGAGGGAACAAGTATCCATTGTTCAAACCGGACATGATTATTATTTTGTAAAAGGAGCCATACAACATAAAGGAGAAAAATCCTATCAAAACGGAAAATTAATCATAAAAAACGGAAAAAAACAAACAGAATATAACGCAATAGCACTCTCTAATAAACAAATTTGGGCATTTTATCAACCGGAAGTTCCGGGTGTGATTGCGTTGATTAGTTTGTATGCTGTGCTGCTGTTGTTAGCTGGTGTGTTTCATTATGGACAACGCTACTTATTGTTGCGATCCTCCAATCTTGTTGTGAAAAAATTGCGCCAAGATGTCTTTAAGCGTCTACAGCAATTGCCTGTTTCATTTTTTGACTCCCAGCAAGCAGGAACGATCGTCTCAAAGGTTACAAATGATACAGAAGCGATTAAAGAATTATTTGTAAATGTATTAGCTCATTTCTTTACAGGCATTGTGTATATGGTGGGTATATTTATTGCATTATTTCTTTTAGATGTCCGACTAGCATGTATTTGTTTAATACTCATTCCCATTATGGTGCTATGGATTCGATTTTATCGAAAACTAGCTTCGCGCTATAATCGTAAGCTTAGAGAGCTGTATGGTGTCATTAATGGAATGATATATGAAAGTATTCAAGGGCTACCTATCATTCGTACGTTTACAGCAGGAAAAAGGGTTCAGGCACAATTTGAACAAGAAAATAAAGCTTATTTTACGTATCAAAAGAAATTATTGAATTTAGATAGTTTCACGTCGCATAATTTGGTTGGCGTATTACGAAATTTATCGTTTGTCGCTGTAATATGGTATTTCGGTAGCAATCTGTTGAATCATCAACTGCTCATTTCAGCAGGTGTGTTGTATGCATTCGTAGACTATTTAACCCGCCTTTTTGAGCCTATAACAGGGATGGTAGAACAGTTATCACGCATGGAGCAATCACTGACGGCAGCGGAGCGTGTATTTGCATTGTTAGATGAAAAAGGAACAAAAGTGGGTAGCGCAGCTACATCTCGTTTACGTGGAGACGTTGTTTTCCAAAACGTTAACTTTAGTTACCAACCAGAGGAGCCCGTGTTAAAAAATCTTTCTTTTCACGCTAAGTCAGGTGAAACAATTGCTTTAGTTGGTCACACCGGTTCTGGGAAAAGTTCCATATTGAACGTGTTGCTGCGATATTATGAGCAGTACGATGGACAAATTTTTCTTGATGGCCAAGACATGCGAGCTATGTCAGCACAACAAGTTCGTTCACAAGTCGGGATTGTATTACAAGAGCCGTATTTATTTACAGGGACGATTGCTTCCAATGTTTCGTTAGGTAACCCTGACATCTCGCGGGAACAAATTGTCCAAGCTTTAGCAGATGTAGGAGCTTTAGCTTTTGTGGAAGCATTGCCAATGGGGTTAGATGAACCAGTATTAGAAAAAGGAAGTACGTTATCGGCTGGAGAGCGACAGCTGCTTTCTTTTGCACGTGCGCTCGTTATTAATCCAGCCATTCTTGTTTTAGATGAAGCGACAGCGAATATCGATACAGAGACGGAAAGCATCATCCAACATGCGTTGCGAGTCGTACAAAAAAATAGAACGACTTTCGTTATTGCCCATCGACTTTCTACAATTAAAGAAGCGAATCAAATTCTAGTTTTGAAAAATGGGATCATTTCTGAGCAAGGAACGCATGAAGAATTAATGCAAGATCAAGGGTATTATTATCAAATGTATCAATTACAACACGGCGTTAAACGCTAAATCTTCTCTCCTCTATGAAAAAAGAAGCATGAGTGACGATATATAGTAAAAAGGATTTACATAGAGGAGAGAGAACGTGCTTCGATTTTTAAGAAATAACAAAAAGAATCCTATGAATTCAACCATCACTGTGGAAATGTCAGAAGAACAATCTGTAAGCTTATCTATAACGGATGAGGTCATTCAACAACAGTTACACATGATTTCTTTGGAACTACGTGATCTTACGGTTCTTCGCCAAGTGCAACCTATCATTGCTCAGCATGTGACGAAGATTGTAACACCCTTTTATGGAGCGATTGTAGCAGTTCCTCCGTTACGATCAATGATTGAGCACCATAGTTCCCTAGAACAGTTACAAAAAACATTTGAAGTGCATCTTATTGAGATGTTTAATGGTGTTCTTGATGATGCTTATTTAGAAAAAAGAAAAAAGATTGCCGCTATGCACTTTAAAATTGGATTAGAACCTAAATGGTATATATCTTCTTTTCAAGTGTTACAGCTATCTCTTTTTGAAGTGATTTCGGAAGCGGTGACTGATGAGTTGCGTCAAAAGGTGATGGAAGCTGTTACGAAAATTATTAATATTGAACAACAGCTTGTCTTAGATGCATTTGCGCTCGAAGTAGCAAATGAAAGGATAGAGAAAGAGCATATAAAGAATAAAATCGCCTTGCACGTCACAGACGCTTCTGAGCAATTAGCAGCAATAGCCCAAGAGACGAGTGCTTCTATTGAACAGCTTCATCATCAGTCCTCTTCTGTCTCACACTATGCACGCGAAAGTGCTGACTATAGTTCTGTAGTAGCTACGAAGGCAAAAGAGGGAGAACAACAAATTAAGCAACATCTTCAATCTGTTCAGCAAATTGAAGAAAAAATGACGCAAATTGCCGATGAAATTAAGTTGCTAAAAGAAGATGCTATAGGAATGATTGAAATTGTAGATCTTGTAAAAGGGATTGCTGAACAGACGAATTTGTTGGCGTTAAATGCAGCAATTGAAGCGGCGCGAGCAGGAGAACTTGGGAAAGGCTTTGCTGTTGTAGCGGGTGAAGTGCGCAAACTTGCTGAACAAACGAAACAATCGGTGGCAGGAGTAGCTCAATATATAGATCGAACAAGCATCCGTATGGATTTTGCATCGACGTCAGTACAAGAGATAAAAACATGGTTTGAACAGAATACGACAGAGGTAGGAAAGCTTCATACGTTTTTTGAAGAAATTATGGAAAAGGTTGATGGAAGTCAGCATGAAAGTCAATTAGTTGGTGAAAAGGTGTATGAGATTTCTCAAGTCATTGAAGAAATGGAACGAGCTATTGCTCAAATTGCAGGTTCAGCCACTCAGTTAGCGCAAACACTTGATCAGCTCTAAATATGTAAGGTCCACAACCCTCTGGGAGTGGACCTTTTTGTTGTTAAGCGTTTGTGATTGTATAGTTCCCTCGATCGGTTGTAAAGGTTAGTTTACTTTCAGCGATTTGAATATGGTCGATTCCGTCGAGCGGTATTTCATAGCGCAGGGAAGGGAGTTGTGTTTCTTGGCCATGATCTTCATTAAAAGCTGTACCGTGTAAAAAAAGAACATGATCGGAAACATAGTCGTCAATCGTTTGTCGCTGTTCAAACGTAGCTTTTTCTAATGAGATGTGAATATAATCAATGTCGTCTTGTTCTTCTTTTTTTATTGAAATATGAGCTGGAATCCAGTTGTTTAACGTCTTTTTTAGTTCAACTATTTGTAATGAATCCATTGTTAATCACCTCATCTTCAATGTACCCTTCTTTCTACTACCTAAACCGTTATGAACGCGTTTTTTAAATCAGGGTGTAATTGGAAAAAATCGTACGTATATCATTTTCGAAATGAAGCACAATAGATTCAAGAGGAGGTGATATCAATGGCAAACAACTCAAACAACCAATTAGTAGTGCCAGGAGCACAACAAGCTCTTGACCAAATGAAGTACGAAATCGCTTCTGAATTTGGTGTACAATTAGGTGCTGACACAACAGCTCGTCAAAACGGATCTGTTGGTGGAGAAATCACTAAGCGTCTTGTAGCGATGGCTCAACAGCAAATTAGCGGATCAGCTCGATAACTCTATATTCATGGCTGTAAGAGGAGGAGAAATCCTCCTCTTTCTTATGCAAAAAAAAACCACCGGCAAGGTGGTTTTTATCATTCGTTTGGTAACCGAAGTTTTCTTTCAATTCGTTCTCTCGCCCATTCTAAAATGACGGAGAAAAGCCAATACATAACGGCTGCTTCCATCAACACGGGAAGGATGATTAGACTAGCTGCACTTCGCTGATTAGCAATCGCTGTAAGTTCATCTACAGCAATAGCAGAAGCGAGTGAGGAGGATTTTACGATATCAATTAATGAATTCCATACAGCAGGAATGGCAATCCGCCATGCTTGTGGGAAAATAACCTCTCGAAAGGTTTGCAAGTAACTCATTCCAAGAGAGTTTGCAGCTTCCCACTGTCCTTTTGGAATTGATTGAATCGCTCCTCGATACGTTTCAGCGATGTAGGCACTAAAGTGAAGAATTAAACCAATTAAGGCTGCTTGCCAGCCTTCAAAATTAATTAAGAAACGGAAACCATAATAGATGATAAATAATTGAATTAATAAGGGCGTTCCTCGGAAAAAGGAAATATACGTACGAGCAATCCAAGAAAGAACTCGATTGGTCGACATGCGACACAGTGCAATGATAAGTGCAAATATAAGAGATCCGACAATCCCTCCCGCACTAAGCAAGACCGTAATGATAGCGGCTTGCAGTAGAAAGGGAAGGGAGTCGAGCATATATTGCCAATCACTGCTCACGAGTTACGTCTGCTCCAAAGTACTTTTTGGAAATTTTCGCAAGAGTGCCGTCCTTTTTCATTTCAGCTAACGCCTTATTTACTTTTTCTTTTAAGTCTTTGTTATCTTTTGCGAACGTAAACGCAATTTTGCTTGGATCAAAATCTTTGCCAACTGCCTTCACGTTGTATTTGGAATCTTTTAATTGGTTCAGAATAAATAATTTATCGTTTAAGGCTGCATCAACTCGGTGTGCATCTAAATCAGCTAACACTTGGGCAATTCCAGGATAGTATTTTAGCTTAGCTCCAGCTTTCTCGGCTTGAACGGCATAGTTACTTCCTTGAGTTGTTCCGACCGTTTTTCCTTTTAAATCGCTTAATTCTTTAATGTCTGTGTTGTCTTTATTTACGATGAGTTTACCACTAGAATACGTATAAATGTCAGAGAGACCGTATTTCTTTTCGCGATCTGGCTTCACTGCAATTTGGTTGGCAATCATGTCAAAGCGGCTACCAAGAGAGTTAAATAAATCTTTAAATTCAGTTGGAACGACTTTTGGCTCCATGTCTAAACGTTTCGCTACTTCTTTAGCAACGTCAACATCAAACCCTACAACTTCGTTTGTTTTTGTATCACGATATGAGAATGGGGGATATGTAGCTTCCGTTCCAATCGTAAGTTCTTTTTTGTTGGAATCATTCTTCCCGCCGCAAGCAGCAAGAACTCCTACGATTAAAGCAGAAACCATGAGAGTAGCCCATAGCTTTTTCATTTTAGTACCTCCGTAAATATCCTGTATTGGATTATTTTTGTAATTTAAACCGATAAAACAGGTATGAATTCTTTAGTTATTTTAATCAGTAATTGGAACGATGTCAATGATAAAACATTATTCCCTAAAATAGAAGAAAGTTGACCTTAAATCATGAAAAAAATAAAAAATGTGTGACGAGGCGAAAAGATGAAAAAAAGAGGGATTTCTTGACTTCGAACTAGCTTTTCCACTTTTGCAACCTAAGCAAACCTCTTTTACGACAAAAAAGGATGAAGACAGGTTAAAATGCTGATTACTGTCTTCATCCTTTTGCATGAAAGCTATTGAATGCGAAGTTCAGATTCTCGGTCAAAGAAATGTGCTTTATTCATATCAAAAGCAAGTTCAATGGTTTGTCCATTTTGCACATGTGTTCTGGAATCTACACGAGCGATATAGGTTTGTTGATCAATGGAGGTATGGAGATATGTTTCCGCTCCCATCATTTCTGCCAATTCAATCGTCGTACTTACTTTTGTATTGGCAGAAGACGCTAGAAATAATGGTTCATCGTGAAGATCTTCAGGACGAATGCCAAGAACAACTTCCTTATTAAAATAGCCACGGTCTTGAAGCATTTTCATTTTTCCACCTGGAATGGCGATTCTCACATCACCAATAACGAAAAATCCTTCTTCAATCTTTCCATTTAAAAAGTTCATAGCAGGGCTACCGATAAACCCACCGACAAATATGTTTTGTGGTGCATCGTATACTTCTTTCGGTGTGCCAACTTGTTGGATGTGACCGTCTTTCATAACAACGATACGAGAAGCCATCGTCATGGCCTCGGTTTGGTCATGTGTTACATAGATCGTCGTTGTTTGCAGACGCTGGTGTAACTTCGTAATTTCCGCTCGCATTTGTACACGCAGCTTTGCATCTAAATTTGACAGAGGTTCATCCATTAAAAATACTTTTGCATCACGAACAATGGCTCGTCCTAGTGCGACGCGCTGACGTTGTCCGCCTGATAATGCTTTTGGTTTACGATCCAGATATTGTTCAAGCCCGAGAATACGAGCAGCATCGGTTACACGCTTTTTAATTTCATCTTTTGAAAATTTACGGAGCTTTAAGCCGAACGCCATGTTATCGTATACGTTCATGTGAGGATAAAGCGCATAGTTCTGAAAAACCATGGCAATATCTCTGTCTTTAGGTGCCACGTCATTCACTACAACGCTATCAATCATTAATTTTCCATCAGAAATTTCTTCAAGACCAGCAATCATGCGAAGCGTTGTTGATTTACCACAACCAGATGGTCCAACGAAAACAATAAATTCTTTATCTTGTATATCGAGATCGAAGCCGTGTACGGCTGTTACGTTATTATCATAGCGTTTTACTACTTTTTTTAAAGAAATGCTAGCCATTAAGTATTCCTCCCTGATGTAAATGTCTAGTGTTATTGTATAAAACGTAAAGGATTACGTATAGTGGAATCGCTTACAAAAATAAGGGACAGATTTGTGCAAACTGCACAAATCTGTCCTCGTTTTATCTCATTTGACGTAATAAAGCAAAATAAACAGCAACGGCTTGTTTGAATTGTTTTACATCTAGTCCACTTTTATCGATGAATTTATCTACACGATATTGCAGACTATTGCGATGGATATATAACGTTTTTGCAGCTGCCGATATGTTCCTATTACTTTCTAAGTAAACGTGAATACTATGCATCAGCTCGCGGTCATTGGATAAGTCTTGAGGAATCAACTCTGTAAGAAAAGAGTCGATTACCGGCTCGACCTGTGATAATAGGAGGGCGGGAAGTAAGTCTTCTTGAAAATAAACATTCTGCGCTACTAAGTGAGGACGCGCTTGAAAAAAAAGAGCGCGCTCCTGCTCATAAATCCTTTTACTTGTAGCTAACTCCTGTTGCCATTTTCCGATGAAAAGGTCAAGTTCTACGTAGAAGTCCGCTGTAAGTGTCGTTTTTATTTCCTCATAAGGAACGTCCTGTTCGTACATGCTTTCAATAATAATTCCTTCTGTTGGTGAGAGTAGTAAAATGATGGCCTGTTCTGAAAAGAAGCTGCTGATGGCTTCCATGAGTGCGTGCTGATCTTTAACTGCGCCTTTTAAGAAAAAATAAAGAAAACGATAGGACGGGGGCGTATCAAAAGTTAAAGGTTCTCCACCTAAGAGCTGCTTCCATTGTTGTTGAACTGATGATAACGTTTCATCGCCACATTCTTTAAAAAGCGCTTTCAGTAACGCGTGCTCTTTTTCTGATAACACACTTTTTTTGATCCCAAATCGTTCTTGATTCTCTGTTACAAACCAGTCAAAGTGTTCAGGAGTATCAGATGAGGTTACGAAATGCTGACCGTAATACGCTTGAAGTTGATTCCACATGGCTTCCTCCGTACAAGTGTTTTCTATAGTATACGTGAAGAAACGTCATCATAAAAGATAAGGTGCTTGAAAACGACTTCTGAGTTCTGATTGAGTAGAGGCTAAGTATTGTGCAAATTGTAAAGGGAGGCAACGGGTCGCATATTCTTCTTCTCGAAAAGAAGCGTGTGCAAATAAATGTCTACCAGGCTTAGAATTTGCTTCAATCATCCATACTTTTCCTTGTTGATCCATTCCTAAGTCAAAACCAATTTCGCCTATGATTCCAGAGGTGCAATCATCAAGCGCTTTACTTAACGTGAGCGCGGCTTCCTTTAAGGCAAATAACACAGATTTTGTTCGATAGCTTGAAAATAGCTGATGAATTTTTAGCGCTTTTCCACCGTAGGTTAAATGCGTTGTAATAGCATGGGTGCCAGCGAGCTTTGCACCAATCGCACTAATGATCCATCGACCTTGCCCATCTTTATTTGTATGAACACGAAAATCAAGTGGCCCATTGTCGTGAGAAAGTAATTGAATACCTTGCTGCACAATGAGTGCAGTATTTTGAATTTCAGAAGTAAGCGTCGCTAAGTTATCATACGTATGGAGATGTGTTGTATTGTGAATTTGTCGTCTACAGTGGTACTCTCCATTGCTTTCTTTCGAGATTGAGAGGACACCACGTCCTCGACTGCCAGTTGTCGGCTTAAGAAAGAGGGTACCAAAGCGTGATAACATCTGATCCAGAGTAGACTTATCAGGATTTAAGACGGTATAAGGTAAATAAGGAGCGGCTTGTGCGTGAGATGACAAACATTCATGTACATCCCATTTATTAAAAAAAGAAGGATTGAACATTGGAATATGCCACTGCTGCGTTAATTGTTTCATCATCTGTTGACATTTATCACTTTGCTCAGCACGTCGTGTAGGTACTTGATTGTACAGGACTACAGGGAAAGGAACGCTATAATCTTGCCATTTGTTATTATGATAAAAGTACCCTTTAATTTTTTGGGAAACTTCATCCACCTGTTCAGGCCCGAATAAGAAATAATAGCCGCCAAGAGAGTGGCCTGCTTGTAATAATTTTTTAAAGTGTTCAGATCGTTCTCCAGCAGGACGAACAGCAGAGCGACCCACTCCTGTCGTGTAAATGCCGATTAACGGTCCAAGCTGCAGTGTGGAATCTTTTACGTGAACTGAGATTGTCGTTTCATATGGAATGGCTAGTTTGTGCCATAATGAGCGAGACAGGTGAATTTCATTGTAAGAATGATAGCGAATGGAGCAAGAGACAACGGCTAATCCAAAGGAAACGGAAACCGTTTTTGTCACATCAACAGAAAGCCATTGTGGAATGAAGAGCGTGTGAGATGTAGCATCTGTAACCTTTAAAGGAATAAGCGACATAACTTCCTCCTCTGTTACGTTTGATTAGAAAAGAGTCAATATCGTATACTATGAAAGCAAAGAGAAAAAAGTGCCTAAAAATAGGAGACAAAACAATGAATATGTGGATTGAACTATTATTTTTGGTCGTCGTAGGAGCGGTGATCGGTGGATTAACAAATTTAATTGCGATTCGAATGTTATTTCGGCCTTATAACCCATGGCGCATCGGAAAGTTTCATGTTCCGTTTACGCCGGGCCTGATTCCGAAACGCCGAAACCAAATTGCGGTTCAATTAGGGGAAACAGTAAATAAACACTTAATCACTCCTCAAGGATTGCAAAAGAAGTTAACGGACCCAACATTTGTGAAGGAAATGACGCAGTTTAGTCAGCTAGAAGTTAAGAAGCTACTAGATAGTGAATTGACATTACATCAGTTTTTAGCCAAGCACGCGCAGCTAACGAATGGCTCGGAAACCGTAAGCAATAAGGCACGCGCGTTTTTAACGGAAAAACTGACCGATTATATTCAACGTGTAAAAACGCAAAAAGTAAGCGATGTTTTACCAGATCACGTCCTCCATTCACTTGATGATAAAGTGAAGGAGCTTTCTAGCTATATTTTACATAAAGGCGTTGTTTTTTTACAAAGTGAAGTAGGGAAGCAAACGTTATCTAAAGGAGTAGACGCTTTTCTTGCCGAGCGAGGCATGCTAGTTAATATGCTATCTATGTTTCTTGGAAACACGAGCATTGTAGAGAAGCTGCAACCAGAGTTAATTAAGCTTCTGCAGCAACCACAAACTAAAGAAACGGTCAGCCATTTATTAGTTCAAGAATGGGAAGCAGTAAAATCAGGAAACATGGCTGTCATCGATCATTTAGTGGCAACGGAGAAACTCGTCGTTCTTGCTTCTGAAAAAATAATGGAACAGCTTCCTATTGATGATTTGTTTCATCGTCCGATTCATACGATGCCCTCTCCATATAAAGAGAGAATTGTCGAGAACTATATTCCGCAGTTGGTTCTGCGCTTACTAGGGGTGCTAACTGAACGGTTACCAGAATTATTAGAGAAGCTGCAGCTTGCAAAAATCGTCGAGGAACAAGTAGAAACGTTTTCTTTACAAACATTAGAAGAAATTATTATTTCTGTTGCTAAGAAAGAGTTGAAAATGATTACATGGCTTGGTGCAATTCTTGGAGGAGCAATCGGGTTTTTACAAGCATTCATTGTGCAAGTTCTATAACGTCTGTTATAGTGGTAAAGGATTTTTAAATACAAGGAGGAATTATTATGTCAAATATGTATGATTTAGCATACAGCCTAGAGAAAGGTCTTCGTGAAAGCGAAGAGTTTCTAACGCTAAAAAAATGTTACGATGAAGTAAATGCAAATCCTGAAGCTCAAGCACTATTTGCTTCATTCCGCGACCTTCAACTATCCTTGCAACAAAAGCAAATGACGGGAGAAGAAGTATCTCCTGAAGAGATGGAAAAAGCGCAAAAAATGTTCCAAGATGTACAAGCAAATGCGATCATTAGTAACTTGATGAATACAGAACAACGTATGAGCATGATTATTAATGACATCAACCGTATTATTACGAAACCACTTGAAGAACTTTATGGCCCAATGGTTGAACAAGAGGAAGAATAAGCATTTCTAGAAACCCAAACGCTTGCGGATAGCAGTTACCGCAAACGTTTGGGTTTTTTTATTGCGAAGCGCTACAATCTTAATTTTAAGTTCTAGCTCATTTTCTTAGAGAATACATTTTTGACAGAGAGGTTTTTTACTATGAGGGGGGATTGCCTTGGTTTATCGGATGTTAGTACTCGACATCGATGGTACCCTATTACGCAGTAATTTTCGATTAGATAAGGAAACAAGGGAAGCGATTGATTATGTTAAGAAAAAAGGAGTGTATGTGACGCTCGCAACGGGACGCAATTTCCCGTCAACGAAAAAAGTAGCAAAAGCGTTAAAGCTAGACGGCTATTTAATTAGTCAAAATGGCGGGTATGTTGCCTCCAGTGTCGATCATCCGTTTTTTGAATCTCATTTATCACGCGAAGACACCTATCGAATGGTGAACATATTAGAAAACTACAATTGCCATATTCGTCTCGTCCATGAGCGGTATTCTATCGGTAATCAGGTCCAACAAAAAAATCAGTTAGTAGCCAAAATGACACTTGGTGCCGGCGATCCGCTTTTTTATCCTGTTACGTTTACGGAGAGTTTAAGCAGTCATGTGCTTGAAAAAGAAATTACACCTTCAAAAATTGATGTGCAATTTTTCGATGAAAAGGAAAAGGAATCTGCAGAAAAGCATTTAAAAGCCCATTATGGTGGCTTTGAATTTACCTCTTCAACAAAATGTAACTTTGAAATTAATGCACCGAATGTGACGAAAGCAAATGCGCTTCGAATGCTAGGGTTAAAGTTAGATATAACCCCTGAAGAGATGGTGACAGTTGGAGATTCACATAACGATTTGGAAATGATAGAAATGGCAGGACTTGGGGTAGCGATGGGGAATGCTCCTGAACAAGTAAGATGTGCAGCAAATTGGGTAACGCGAACGAATGATCAATTAGGTGTATCGTATATGATTAAAGAAGTTTTTCGAAAGCAATTGCGCGCGAGTTATTATTTATAAACACTGAGGTAAATAAGAGTAGGACCGATGCGTAAATGTGCGCATCGGTTTATTTTGGTTTATAACAGGGTAAGGTTACAATTAGGTTACAAATTAAGAATTTTGGCAATTTTGAAAGGGTTTTCAAAAATAATGTCGAATAGGTTGTCTGTTAGAGAAATGTATTTTTTTAAGGAGGATTACGATGGAAAAAACTATGAGCCTGAATTTGAAGCCTCGTGTGGCCGAATTCCTAAATGGGACAAAAAAGCTATTTATCAACGGAGAATGGGTAACGGCAAAATCAGGGAAAACGTTTGAAACGCTCAATCCTTCAACAGGAGAAGTGCTTGCAGTTGTAGCTGAAGGTGGCAAGGAAGATATTGATCTTGCAGTGAAAGCGGCTCGTAAAGCCTTTGACTCTGGCTACTGGTCTAAAATGAGCGCAGCAAAGCGCAGTCATTTAATTTACAAGCTTGCCGATCTTATGGAACAGCATAAAGAAGAGCTTGCTCAGCTTGATACATTAGATAACGGAAAACCAATTCGTGAGACGCTTCATGCTGATGTGCCACTTGCTATTGAACATTTCCGTTATTATGCTGGATGGTCTACAAAAATTGTCGGACAAACCATTCCAGTAGCAGGAAGCTTCTTTAACTATACGCGTCATGAACCAGTGGGTGTTGTCGGACAAATTATTCCTTGGAACTTCCCATTATTAATGGCAGCTTGGAAACTTGGGGCAGCCTTAGCAACAGGCTGTACGGTCATCTTAAAGCCTGCGGAACAAACACCGCTATCTGCTTTATACCTCGCACAACTTGCGCATGAAGCAGGTTTCCCAGAAGGCGTACTTAACGTTGTACCGGGTGCAGGTGAAACAGGAGCGGCGCTTGTTGACCATCAAGACGTGAACAAGATTGCCTTTACGGGTTCCACAGAAGTTGGGAAGAGAATTATGCGTACAGCGGCTGATTCATTGAAGCGCGTGACGTTAGAGCTTGGTGGGAAATCACCAAATATTATTCTTCCTGATGCAGATATGACGCGAGCAATTCCTGGGGCACTAAGCGGAATTATGTTTAACCAAGGACAAGTATGCTGTGCGGGTTCCCGTCTATTTATTCAAAAGAAATCGTTTGATAATGTGATGGCTGATATGGTTTCACATGCGAAAAAGATTAAGCAAGGACCAGGATTGGATCCAGAAACAACAATGGGGCCACTTGTTTCGGAAGAACAACATCAACGTGTCATGAGCTACATTTCTAAAGGACAAGAAGAAGGGGCAGAGCTTTTACACGGTGGAAGCCAACCTTTTGAACAAGGGTACTTCGTAGAACCAACGATCTTTGCAGATGTAGATGACAAAATGACCATTGCAAAAGAAGAGATCTTTGGACCAGTTGTAGCGGCTATGCCGTTTGATGATATCGATGAAGTGATTAACCGTGCTAACCAATCTGAATATGGATTGGCAGCAGGACTTTGGACAGAAAACTTAAAGACTGCACATTATGTAGCGGGTCACCTTAAAGCAGGAACAGTATGGGTAAACTGCTATAATGCCTTTGATGCAGCATCACCGTTCGGTGGATATAAACAATCTGGTATGGGTCGCGAAATGGGCTCTTACGCATTGAATAACTACACAGAAGTGAAAAGCGTTTGGGTAAATCTTAAATAATAACAAGAAAGAGGCTGGGTCATAAACAGCCTTCGCACATAAAAAATGGCTTCATCATCCGTTTCGGTGATCAAGCCATTTTTTTATGTCGTTCGTTCGTTTGATTTTAGATTGTCTTGTGTATATAAGCAGCCATTGAATGCACCAAAAATTGGAGTAGAGAGCAAGCTCTTCTGTAAACGCGCGCAGACCAATTCTGTTCGCGCGCAGGAGCCCTTGATTCGAGCGCAGACCAGTTCCGTTCGCGCGCAGAAGCCCCTGATTCGAGCGCAGACCAGGTTCGTTCGCGCGCAGACAAGGTCCGTTCACGCGCAGACCAGGTAAATGGCTTCCGACAACGTAGGTAAGGGATGAAAAATAGAGAAAATGAAGAGCTCCTCTCGTAAATACGCTCAAAAATGAGATGAAATAGCCTAAAAGCTCTTCAATGATGGCGGAAAGAATTAAAGTGCACAAGAGATTCCGAGTCGCGCGCAAGAGCCCACGGTTCGTGCGCAGATCAGATTGGTTTTCACACGAGAGCCCCCGAATGCGCCACAAAAACAGTATTCCGAATTCTTGTCACTGTCTCTGCTTTAGCCAACTATCCAAATGATTGATACTTTTTATAGCGATGAATGGCAGGAAACCCTTGCCATTCGCGTCTTACCTGTTCAGCTTTCATTTCACCATTTCTCCAACTCTATGACAGGGCCTAAAATACTTTGTTCATTAATTGGTTACGTTTCTAAACCGGTAAGTTCGCTACTCCAACCCCAGAGTCGCAGGGCATCATAATCATTGGTTGCTTTTGCAGGGAGCAGTTGCTGTTGTTTTTTATAGAAATATTGGCCGGAGACGTTATGCAGAGAAGGTTCGGTGGCAACATAGAGTGCGGTTTCTGCGCCTTTTTCTGGCGTAAGAAAGAAAGGTTTTAATAAGGCTACAATTCGTTTACCAAATCCTGTATCACGATTTACACCAATTTGTGTAGCAACGGCTCCAGGATGAACACAATTGGCGGTTACTTTTGTGTTGGAAAGTTGTCGGGCAAGCTCTTTTGTAAACAAAATATTGGCTAGCTTCGACTGAGCATATGCTTTTGCTGGATTAAACGATTGTTTAAGAAACAAATCATCAAAGTGAATACGACCGGCTTTATAGGCGCCAGAGGCAACAGTGACGATTCGGCCTTGCTCAGCAGCTTGTAAGGAAGGAAGTAATAAATTAGTAAGTAGAAAATGACCGAGGTGATTGACACCGAGTACGCGTTCAAACCCGTCTTTTGTCTCTTGCCTGCGGATTGTAACAACGCCTGCGTTGTTGAGAAGAATATCAAGCGTGTCGTACTTCTTTAAAAATTCTTGTGCGAAATTTTTGATGCTTGCTATGTCACCGAGATCACACTGCATAAGCTCGATCGCAGTAGAACCGCTTTGTTGTTGTGCTTCTTTACGCGCCTCATTTCCTCGTTCTAAATTGCGACAAAGCATGATAACCTTCGCACCTTCAGCAGCTAATTTAATGGTTGAAGCAAGTCCCATACCTGCATTCGCGCCTGTGATTAGAACCGTTTTTCCATGCATTATATATCCCTCGCTCTCTTCATTTAAAAAAGACCTCAAAAAGAGGTCATTTCGTATACTGTCTTTCGTCATGATAGAAGAACTTTTATGAAGCGCAGACCAGTATCATCATAGTTTATATTTCGATAAAAGCTATGTAGCGCATGTTGTTGTTTGCCAATTTGAAGAACAACTGCTGTACACCCTTGGCCAATGGCCCATTCTTCAGCATATTCAACGAGTGCTTTTCCTATTCCATTGCCTCGATAGTGCTCGCTTACGGTAAGTAAAAGGATTTGAATATAGGTGCCATTTCGCTCGAAAAAGTAATTTTTCATTAAGCCAATCATGCCAATAACCTCATGTGAATGACAGGCAGCAAAGCAAACATAGGCCGGATCTTGAAGAAGATAGGTAAGTCGTTCGCGCATCTCTTCCGAAGTCGTAGGATAGCCGAGATCAGCCATTAAATAGGCGAAAGCTTCACTATCTTCGATGGTTCCTCGTCGAATGGTTACGTCTTCCACTATCATTTCCTCCAATCTCCGTTCTCATGAACCTCATTTAACGATGAAATAATAATAAACTTCCTGCTGGTGAAATCAGGCGATGGGTATGCTCCGAAAATTCTTTCTCAGTGAGGCGCGCTGTACCGAATGCTTTCGCTTCTTGATCGGTAGCTGCTTCAATTGCCTCATCGAGCAATTTTTCCCCATTTTTAGCATAGACGGTTAAAAAGTATTTTTTCATGATGAAAAAGCTCCTTTCTGATACTGTGAAACTATTTCTTTATCATTCGTCATTTTTCCTCTTTTTTTGAGTGAAAATATGTGTATTTTCCCAAAGCAGAGAACATGTTTTCGTATATATGGTAAAATAAAGGACAAAATTAATAGAGAATACTAAATCATAGATTGTAGAAAAAGGACGATGTCACATGAAATTTATTCATTGTGCTGATCTGCATTTAGACAGCCCGTATAAAGGCTTACGCTATTTACCAGAACCAATATTGAAGCGCATTCAAGAGAGCACCTTCGTTTCTTTTCGAAAAATTGTAACGAAAGCCATTGTAGAAAACGTTAACTTTATCATTATAGCTGGAGATTTATTCGATGGGGAGCAGCGCAGTCTTAGAGCACAATCGTTTCTACAAAATGAGTTTCAAAGATTGTATAATCACGAGATTGCGGTATATATTGTGCACGGCAATCATGATCACCTTCAAGGTCGATGGGCTCATCTTCAGTGGCCTCCTAATGTTCATGTGTTTGCCGGAGGGGCTCCGTCCTCTTATGACGTCATAGATTCTAACGGTTTTAAGCTTGCTACCATTCATGGTTTTAGTTATGAACAACGTGTGATTACTGAAAATCGCTTACCTTTATTTCCTAGCAAAGAAGGGGATGATCCTCATATCGGGATTCTGCACGGCAGCGTTGAGGGAGGACGTGAGCATGAAGCTTATGCCCCTTTTGCGATTCAAGATCTATTTCACAAACAGTATGATTATTGGGCACTAGGTCACATCCACAAACGTAGTGTGCTTCATGATTTTCCGCCTGTTGTTTATGCTGGAAATATTCAAGGAAGAAATCCTAAAGAAACAGGTCCAAAAGGATGCGAAATCGTGGAATGGAAGCATGGTAGAATGCAACATACCTTTTATCGCAGCGATGATGTGTGCTGGTTAGAAGAGACGATTACGCTCACAGATTCTTTACAAATGCCTGAATTTATTCAGGTTTGTGAAGAAGTGAAGGAGCGATGTCGAGACCAGGAACGTGCTACCTTTGTTCGTTTTATTCTTAGAGGCTCAACCTCCATATTGGATGAGACTGACTCTTTATTTTTAGAGGAACTGCTTGAGAATTTACAAGAACAAGAACTGGATCGAGAAGCATTCGTATATCCATATGCGATACGAAATGAAACGACCTCACCTTCCTATGAAAAATATTTGCGTGAAGATAGCGGCTTTATTAGTGACTTGCTTAAAAAGGGTGAGGAAATGGAACGAGCTGATTTTCAAGAAGTGATGAAGGAATTGTTTCATCAAAAAAAAGCACGATCCTATTTAACGACCTTCACCGAAGAAGAAGAAAAGCAAACGATTGAAGAAGCGGAGACATTGTTACTTCACTTTTTATTGAAGAAGTAGGGGGGCGCTTTCCTTGTGGATAAAAAAATTGCACATGTACCATTTTGGGAAGTTTCAAAATCAACACATTCAATTTCAGCGTGGACTATTGTTTATTACAGGAGAAAATGAAGCAGGTAAGTCGACTGTCATGCGATTTATCGCGTGTATGCTCTATGGATTTCCTGCGAAACAATCTAGTGAACAACGCTTTGATCCGAAAGATGGCAATGTGATGGGCGGCTCTATGACCATTGAAACAGCAACGCATGGAGAGGTTACCATTGAGCGTATTGATGGCAAGTCAGGCGGTCTGCTTACGCTTACCGGTGCCAATGGAAAAAAGGGTGGTGAACAATGGCTATCGGAAATACTACAACGTGTAGATCGCTCTCTTTATGAAGGTGTATATTCTGTTGATCTTGATGGTTTGCAGAACGTACAGAAGCTAGATAAAGAGCTTCTTGGACGCTATTTACTTGGTGCTGCGATGACGGGAAGCAAGGAGCTTACGTCATTAGAGCTTTCTTTAGAAAAGAAAGCGGCAGCATTATACAAACCTGGCGGAAGAAAACCGCTTATGAATGAATTAATAAGCGAGTTAGACGTGGCGCGAAAAGAGGTAGAACGATGGCAGGAAAAAAACGCGACGTTTCAACCACTTTCAGATGAATTGCATAAGATTGAAGCTGCCATCGCAACATGGGAAGAGGAACAAAAAGCTTTTCAATATGAAGGAAGCGAGCTCCAACGTGCTCAGGCCATTTTACCTTCTTTACGCCAGTGGCAAGAAAATCGCTTACTACTCAAGGGAGAACAGAATGTACCTTTTCCAGAGCATGGATTAGAGGTCTCGGATCGCTTAGCTATACAACTACAAGATTTACAGCAAAGACAAGCGCGCTATACTGTCAAACTTCGCAGTCGATTAGAAGAAAAACAGCAATTAGCAGTGAGGGAAGAGGTTCTATCACACGCGCATGTTATCGAACAATGTTTGCAAAGAAATGCCTATTATGATCAGTTGCAGTCAGAAGAGTGGGCTCTTCGTCAAAAGCTAGAAGAGCAATCAACTTCGTGTAATCAGCTACTAGTAGAACTTGGTGAACCATGGACAGAGAGCGCTGTATTAGCAACGAATCATAGTTTAGCAGCTAAGCATGCGCTCGCCCAGCTACGGAAGCAGGATGAGCAATTAGATCAAAAAAAAGAATGGGTAACACATGAATGGAAACGGGCTCTTCAAGAACTTGAACGTGCTGAAGAACGTGTGAGTATTGAGAAGAAAGAGCTCGCTTCAAAACCAAAAGAACAACCGGTTAACCTTCAGGATCAACAACCTTATCGTAAGTTCGGCTTTATGTTGTTACTGTGTACCTTCGTCTTTTTGCTTTTTTCAATTTGGCGAGAAGATTGGCTATTTGGCGTGCTAAGTGTCATGTTACTTGGCGTGGCTTTAGTAGTGTTAACGAGAAAAGTTGATGGTACAAAAGTGGCCGCACAAGCACGTCAACAAGTGATCGAGCAGCAGGAAAACAGCTTACGCAAGCTAGAGGCGGAAGTACAACGACTTGAAACAAGCTATCAAGCAGCTGCGACTGCGTGTGATACGGTAGAGCTTGAAGGGTATCAAAATAAAGAAGCTCTCAAGCAATGGTGGAGTGACAATGGCTTTGTAGGCAATGTAGATGCCTTATCGATGCGTGGCTATGTAGAACAAGTAGAGCGATTGAAGGAAATGATTTATGAAAAACAACGCTGTCAAAAAAGACAGCAACAGATTGAAGAAGAACGAAAGCAGTTGGATGAAGAAGCGGCTTTGTTAGCAGAAACACTGCAAACGCCTGCCGGGCGATCTTATATTGAGACAGTTACTATGCTTCAATCTCTTCTAGCTACAGAGCGACAAAAAGAAGCAAAGCGAGCAATGATTATGGAAAGTGAGCGAGAGCTTCGTGAAAGTATAAAGGAAGTTGAAGCGGAACAGATGCTTTGTAATCAGAAAATGGAGGATTTATATGACGCTGCCTTCGTAAAAGATGAATCCTCTTTTCGCAAACGTGGCGAGCAAGCAAAACGCCTACAAAAGGCACAAGAGCAACTAGAGAAAGCTGTAGCGTATATTCAGTCATTTGGCTATACAAGCGAGGAACTACTACCACTTGCAGAGCGATTGCTTCATCAAACGTTTAACGTAGATCTCCAACAACAAAAGTGGAAGGAACAAGCGCAAAAGCGTGAAACGGCATATCGCCAGTTGCAAAATAAACGTGCAGAATATCAGCATCAATTGCGTGAACTTCAGGAAGATGGTGGCTATACGAGCTGCTTACAGCGCTTCGAAACGGCGAAAGCTACCTTGCAAAATTACGCAAAGCAGTGGAGTGTGTATAAAGTAGCTAATTGGATGCTACAAACAACGAAAAAGCACTATTATGAAGAAAAATTACCAGCGATCCTGTCCCTTGCTGAGCGCTATTTCATACAGATTACAAAGCAATCCTATTGTAAAATTCACTTAGATGGAGCCCGTCTCGTTCTAGAAGGCGCTGATGGCTTTTGGTATGATCCTTCTGAAGTAAGTCGTGGTACAGCAGAACAACTTTATTTATGTATTCGCCTTGCGCTTGCTCTTCATGAACAAAGTGACGATCTGCCATTAATCATGGATGATGTTACCGTTAACTTCGATGCGGACCGTACAAAAAGTGTGTTAAAGCTGTTAAACATGCTGAGCACTGAACGGCAAATTCTATTTTTCACCTGTCATCGTCACGTTCTTCAACACTTAGCCCAACCGAATACAGTGTCTTTAAAAAAACAAGAAGCTCCTTTTTATAATTAGAGCAAAGTATGGTATAAAAAAGAGAGAGCATCCAACGTTTCACAAGGAGGAAAAAAAGAATGACTTCTTACAACATACATCTCGTAGAAGACGAAGCCGATCTTGCCCAAGTACTAAAAGCCTATATGGAGCAAGAGGGTTGGCACGTTTCGATTTTTAATAACGGTGAGGACGCCGTAAAACATATTCATGAGGCTCCACATTTATGGATTTTAGATATTATGCTACCTGGTATCGACGGTTATGAAGTGTTGCGTAAAATCAAACAAGCTTCAGATACACCTATTATTTTCATTTCGGCACGCGATCAAGATTTAGATCGAATTGTTGGCTTAGAACTTGGTAGTGATGACTATATCGCAAAACCATTCATGCCAAGAGAGCTTGTGATTCGAGCAAAGAAACTATTAAATCGAATCTATGAAAATACAACAAGTATACCGAAGAAAATTGAAATTACCGGCTATGTTATTGATCAAGTCGCGCGTAAGATCTCATTTGAAGAAGAGGCAATTAGCTTAACATCTAAAGAGATGGATGTGCTTCTCTATTTAATAGAAAACCTCGGAACATCAAAATCACGTGAGGAAATACTAACTCACGTTTGGGGAGAAGACTACTTCGGATCTGAACGTGCGGTAGATGATGTGATTCGTCGTGTTCGCAAGAAAATGCCACGTTTGAACTTAGAAACGGTGTATGGCAATGGCTATCGGATTGTTACTTCATGATTCGTTTAAATTTAACGCAACGCATTTGGATGTCGTTTGCGGTGCTCATCTTAATCATTGGTTTTGTACTTGCTATTATTTTCCCTTTATCTATTAAAAAGACGTTAACAGATGAAACGTATAATATTATTGAAGAAGAACAAACGAAGTTAATTGATCCTACTAGCAAAAAAATACCGTCAACTCCACCACAATCAAAGGATTTTATCGACCGTCAGAATGCCGAACGTTCGGTCGGTCATGTTATTTTACAAAAAGATTTTTTGCAGGGAGACTATGTACCTGCTAAAGTACTATCGGAAATGACGAATCATGCGCATAAGCAGCGCGCCCCTCAACACAACTATGAGCTGCAATATAAAGGGCAAACGTTGTTTTATGTTACGCGCATTATTAATGTGAAAGGTTCTGATGCTTATTTTATCTCGTATATGTGGGACACGTATCGAGATCGAATGGTAGATCGCTTGTGGACACGCCTTTTATGGTTATTGTTCTTTACGGGTGTGATCGCTGTTTTACCGGCTCTTTGGATGGCGCGCTACTTACGAGCACCGTTACGGTTGCTCGGTAAGAAGTTTGAACAAATTGCCAAACGAAACTGGAAAGAGCCTTTTAAATGGGAAGGCGATGATGAATTTCAGCGTCTATCCGGTCAATTTGAGTCGATGAGGCGGAATTTAATTCGTTATGATGAAGCCCAAAAAACATTTATACAGCACGCCTCTCATGAGCTTAAGACACCTGTTATGACGATTAAAAGTTATGCGCAATCTGTAAAAGACGGCATTATGCCTAAAAACAATGTGGAAGATATGATGGACGTAATTTTAAAAGAAGCAGATCGCATGGAAAATCGCGTGAAAAATATGTTGTACTACACGAAGCTTGATACGCTTCATCAACAAACATTACAATGGGAATTGCTTTATTTCGGCGTATTGTCCGAAGAAGTAATAAGTCGCTTTCGGTTTCAACGAGATGATGTGGGCTTTGGAATTCATGGTGATGAAGTCCTCTTCTGGGGTGATCGAGAACAAATTTCGATTGCCTTTGAAAATTTAATTCAGAATGCACTGCGCTATGCGAAGTCTCAGATCGTTCTATCCGCACGAGAAGAAGGTAACAACACAATCCTTGGTGTGTGGAACGATGGCGAACAGCTATCAGAAGGTGATCTTGAAAACTTATTTATTCCTTTCCGAAAAGGTAATAAAGGCCAATTCGGACTCGGATTAGCGATCGTCAAACGAATTGCAGAGCTTCATGGCGGCGCACCACGGGTAACAAATACAGAAGATGGTATCTTATTTGAAATCATTCTGCCAAAAGACCAGATGATTTTAGAGAAGAAAACGACAAAAAGGTGAGGTGGAACGATTGAAAAAGGGATTGGCTCATTATAAAGTAGGCGATGTATTTGATGCATATTTAATGGTAAAAGCTTCTTCAAAATCAATGGCTAGTAATGGAAAACCGTTTTTAAATTTAACGTTACAAGATCAAACAGGAGATATTGAAGCAAAGTTATGGGATTGTTCACCTGAAGATGAACAAGTATATACGCCACAAACATTGTTAAAAGTAACGGGAGAAGTGAATAGTTATCGAGGCAAGCTGCAATTAAAAATTAAGCAAATTCGTCCAACATCAGAGCTTGATGGTGTTCGCATTAGTGATTTCATTGAAACAGCACCTCTATCGCAAGAAACGATGGTAGAGGAAATTACAAAATATATTTTTGAAATGCAAAATCCTGCTATTCAACGCTTAACGCGTCATCTCCTTAAAAAGTATCAAGAGCCATTTTTTACGTATCCGGCAGCCGTTAAGAATCATCATGAGTTCGTATCAGGCCTTGCCTATCATGTTGTATCGATGCTTCACTTAGCAAAAAGCATTGCGCGGCTCTATCCAACGCTCAATACAGACTTGTTATACGCAGGCATTATCTTGCATGATCTTGGTAAAGTTATTGAGCTTTCAGGACCAGTAGCGGCTAATTATACACTTGAAGGAAAACTATTAGGTCATATTTCTATTATGGTGAATGAAATTGGGATCGCGGCAAAGGAGTTAGGAATTGAAGGAGAAGAAGTAACCATTCTTTCTCATCTTGTTTTAAGTCACCATAGTAAACCAGAATGGGGAAGCCCTAAAGCACCAATGGTTCGAGAAGCAGAGGTGCTTCATATGATCGATAACTTTGACGCTAAAATTATTATGATGGATCGTGTGTTAAGCAAAACCGAACCTGGTGAATTTACCGAAAAAGTATTCGCTTTAGAAAATCGTAGCTTATACAAGCCATCTTTTGAGAAAGAATGGATAAAAAAGTAATTGAATAAAATGACTAAATAAGGTAAGATATAAAAGATATTAAAAAGTGATGGAGGTTATGACAGATGAAAATCAATGTTCAAGTAAAGGTGCCAGTAATTAAATAAGTATGCTTTTCGCTTCGTACCGCTGAAGTGGACTGCTTCAGTCGGTATTGAAAAGTAGGATTAATTACTCATGATACCTTTCTCTTGAATGATGATTTACTCTGTCATGCTATGGCCTTCTAGTCGTATATAGAAGCCTATAGCTGACGCAAGCGGCGCAGCTATAGGCTTTTTTTGCATTATTTTACTAACGATGACCAACTACTGTCAGTTAGCAAAATGTGCATTCTTCGCTTAAAGCTCGCCAACCCGGTGAGTTTTTTTTAAATTGTAGCTTGCCATGGATGAGGTAGGGCATAGAGAAAGGTAGTGTCGGACTAACTAGAAAAGAGTGTGAGCGTATGAAGTGGAAAGATTGGGATCGAAATCTTAAAGTTCGGTTGTTAGGCGAGTTTATGATTAATTTGTTATTTTGGATGTTTTTCCCGTATATGGCCATTTATTTTGCGGATTCATTAGGGAAAGAACAAGCAGGAATATTGCTCGTGATTTCTCAGCTGGTAGGGGTGCTTACAAACCTTATAGGTGGTTATTGTGCCGATCAATATGGTCGCAAAAAAATGATGTTTATTGCCGCAGCTGGGCAAACAGTGGCATTTGGTGTGTTTGCGCTTGCTAACTCACCGTGGCTCGATTCGCCTGTATTAACCTTTATTGGTTTTACGGCACTAGGCTTGTTTGGCTCTCTTTATTGGCCAGCAAGTCATGCTATGGTCGCCGACGTTGTTAGTGAAAAAAATCGTAATGAAGTTTTTGCTGTTTTTTATACGAGTATTAATATTTCGGTCGTATTTGGACCAGCTCTAGGGAGTATTTTCTTTTTTAACAATCGTTTTGAACTTCTTCTCGCATGTATGATTGTAAGCTTTATACTTACAATTGTCTTAAAGAAATATATTCGGGAAACGGTTCCAAAAAGAGCGCCGGAAGTTGAAAAGAAACAGCTGCAAAAGAAAACATGGCGCACGGTTATTGGTGGACAGTTACAAGATTATCGAGTAATTGCTACAGATCGAAAGTTTTTATTATTTATTTTAGCTGGAATTCTTGTTGCACAAACATTTATGCAGCTTGATTTGTTAATTGCTGTTTATACGACCGAGCAAGTACCAACGCAATCATTATTTTCTTTTGGTAATTGGTCATTAATGCTTAGCGGTAAAGAACTGTTTGGTTATATTGTGTCGGCGAATGGCCTACTTGTTGCTCTTTTAACCGTATTTATGTCGAAATGGATCAATAAGTACAAGGAAGGCAATGTTTTTGTCATTTCGTCCTTATTGTATGGAGTTGGTATTCTTCTTTATGGGAATACAACGCTCATTTGGCTATTGTTTATGGGAATTGTCATATTTACAATTGCTGAATTAATGGTTGTTGGTATTCAAGAAAGCTTTATTTCTCAGCTTGCTCCTGAGCATATGCGCGGTCAATATTTTGCAGCAGCTGGGCTTCGTTTTTCCATTGGGCGAGCCATTGCGCCACTTGCGATTCCATTAACGATATGGATTGGCTATCAATGGACATTTTTCATATTATTCTTGTTAACGATTGTAGCAGCATATTTATATCGCCTGATGTTTAAAATGATGGATCGCTATAAAGGACAACAACAAGGTAGAGAAGTTACTTCTACAATGAAAGAAGAAGTAGTGATGAAGTAATAGTAAAGGTCATAATCGCTCTCTTAACCTCATAAGCTGAATTATAAGCTTGTCTTAGGAGGAATGAAAGAATGAAAGGTTATCTGACGCTTATACTAGGTGTACTCGTTATTTTATTATTTGTTTTAAAAGGGTTTTTCGCACCATTACAAGCTTTTTTTGATATCACACCGTTTTGGGTTTATCTTGTTTTTGCAGGTATTCTTTTTAGTGGTACACGTAGTTATCACTATGGATCAGAGCAAAAGCAGATCAATTTAAAGGTGATTGAGCAAGAAGGGGAAGTATTCATGCAGCGAATTGCAGCGGAGCGGGAACGAAGAAGTAAAGTACAATAAGGAAACAAGGCCTATCCTGTAAGTGAGGATGGGCCTTGTTTTAGGTTACAAAAAAAGAAACTCCAAAGAACACATTCTTCGGAGTTGTGTAAGCTTATACTATTAACCTTGGCCAGGCATAGCTGGTTGTGGTTGTGGTTTAAGCGCATCTTTTAAATCTTTATCGTTAAATTTAACGTTTGCTTTTTTCTCAAGATTTTCAAGAATTTCTGTAATTGGTTTTTGTTTTTGTTGTTTTAAAGCGTCAGTAAGTTCTTTCTTTTTATCTTCTAAAGAAGGTTCTCTTTTATCAAGAACTTGAATGATGTGGTAACCATAATTTGTTTTAATTGGTTTACTGATTTCATTTTTCTTGAGTGAGAATTGAGCTTTATCAAACTCCGGCACCATTTTGCCTTTTGGATTGTAGCCTAAGTCTCCGCCATTATTTTTTGTACCTGTATCCGTCGAATATTTTTTAACGAGTTCGGCGAAGTCTGCTCCTTTATCAAGCTTGGCTTTAATTTCATCAGCAAGCTTCTTCTCTTTAACAAGAATGTGACGAGCTTTTACTTCTTCTTTTCCTTTATATTGCTCATCAAAGGCTTTTTTAATATCAGCATCAGAAACGGTTACACCGTCTTGCGTTGCTTTTTCTTGAAGAAGACCAATTTTGATTTGTTCTTTAAGTTCCTTTTCTGTATTAATGCCAGAACTTTTGATTTTTTCTTTGAATTGAGCTTTCCCACCTGATTTTTGTTCTAGTTCTTCAATTCGCTTATCAATTTCTTTGTCGCTAACTTTGTATTTATCTTCTAACAGCTTGATATCGATCATTTGCTTAATAATTTGTTTACCGGCTTGTTTTTTCATTTCTTTGTAGAAGTCTTCTTTGGTAATGTCCCCAACTTTAGATTCTGCAACCTTATCAGAATCAGAGCCGCTGTTACTGCATGCTCCAAGTGAAGCAACTGTTGCAGCTAGTCCGATTGATAGTAACCACTTTTTCATCATATACACTCCCGTAGTCAGTATTATAGCGCTGTTAATACTATAGCATAAAGGCTCGTACAATTCCTATGCTCCTTGTGAAATTATGAGAAAAAATACACATATTTGCTAGCCCTTTGAAAGTTATTTTTAAAAGTCGTGACAAACGCCCATGCCAATCATGACATTTATCTATATATTGTTGTGAGGAAAAAAGGAGGAGTTGCGAAATGGGTTACACTCAAGGTTTCGGTAACAGTTATTTACTACTCATAATTTTGTTTATTCTTCTAATTATTATCGGATGCACCTGTTTCACGGGCTAGTCACTACAAAAGAAATAAAAGAAAAATAGGATTGTGTGATCAGTGCCTATGCCCTCTTTTCGATGGGCTGCATACGATACGATAACAATAAAAGGAGGTGGCATGGTGGGTTACTCATATGGACATGGGAGAGGCTTTGCGTTAATTGTAGTTTTGTTCATTCTGTTAATCATCGTTGGCTGTGTTTGCTGGGGCGGCTGGTGCTAATCAGTCCTTGTGAACCTGCTTTGTTTTGGGGAGGTAATAGAAAAAATGGGCGGCAATGCGTTTGGCTTTGAATTAATTGTTGTATTAATTATATTGCTCATTATTATTGGCTGTATTTGCTTCGGTTAATGAGAGACAGGGGGGACAGCCGGGGGGCTGTCCCTCTCATCCTTTAATGCGTAAAGACATTTTCTACATAAGCACTAATTAACAGAAGCGTCACACAGATGTTAATCATTCGGAAGAAGAATGGTTGAGCTTCTGTAGGAATTTCCTTTTGAGAACAAAAGGCAAGTGTTAAGAGATTGAAAAGAATTAAAAGAATTGGTGCTAAAATTACTATTATTAGAGCGGGCATGTTACAATACCTCCATAAAAAGCTACCTTTTTACTGTACCAAATAGTAGGCGATAAGGATAGAAAAAAGAACATTTGGAGGTTAGCATGAAGAATGGTTGGAAAATTGCATTTTTTACATTGATCGGGTTATTACTTGCTGGCATTGTTATACTTGCTGTTTTTCTTTTTTCTGATGGGCAAGCGACCAAGCATTCCGAGAGTGGAGCCTCTCTTTCTGGAAAAAAATTATTTACCATTAATACGGGGAATCAACAAGCCGCGTATTTAATGAATGAAGAGTTAAAAAAACAAAAAAATATTGACTTGCATGTTTCTTTGAAAGAGCAAGTAGAGCTTGATGGCTCAGCGAACATTTTCGGTAAAAAGGTTCATTTTGAAATGATGATGGAGCCTGAAGTTCTTAAGAATGGTGATCTTGTGCTACACGAGAAAGAAGTAAAAGTCGGGGCACTTCACTTGCCTGGTCAGCAAGTACTTCAAGTAGTGGCTGCAACGACGGATGTACCATCGTATGTCGATATTAATGCAGCTGATCAAACGATTACAGTGCATTTAAGTAAAATTGATCATAAGGGATCGATTCGAATTAAAGCGCGATCAGTTAATTTGCGTAACAATGAAATTAAAGCAGATGTGTATGCTAAATAACAGAAGAGAAACAGCAAACGAGGCTTTTCGATGAACGAAAGCCTCGTTTGCTATGATTTATGATTGCTTCACTAATATGTGAAAGCCAGATGGTACATCTTCCACGTAGGATGATTTTGGCGCTTTCAGCAAATGACCTAAGTAAAGGACATCAAGGCTACAAATACCTGTGTGGATGGCTGAAAAAGTGATAAAAAATATAGTGAGATGCGGAAAGGCAAACGCACTAATATGTGATAAGGCAATAACCATAAAAAGTGGCGTCATGACGGATACAATCATCATGGCTCGTGAAACAGTTTGTGAAAACTGGCAATATAAATAAGGTGTTTTATTTTTTTTAAGCAGTATAATTTTCGCTTTTTTTCCCGTAAGCCACAGAGGCAAACAATGTAACACTTTATGGATCGGAAGTACGGTAATTAGGGTAAACAATAACGGTAATAATCCGTATTCATAATGATAAATAGACGGAAATAAACGTTCATAAAGATTTGTAAATACCATAAATGAAAAAAGAGCCACTGCACACGCAGTTATATAGATTCGTTGTGTGCCATATTGGCGATATAAATTAACGGATTTCCAACAGTTCATAGGGACCACCTTTAATAATAATGTCAATGTAATTCCAAACATACTCACCTACTTTACTGCGAATTGAAGAAGAAATCAATAGAAATTTTTTTATGAGAAATCGTCATAATCTTGTAAATAAATGTATAATTAAGAAATCAAAGGATGCAATAAAAAAACAAAGCTCCCTTACATTAAAGGCAGCTTTGTTTTAAAATATAAAGTATCAATTTTTACTTTCTAGAAAGCAGGTTAAAGATGGAAACGATTGAAGAACGAGTCGCACGGTTAGAATACTACAACCGTTTAACGGTACAATCGATTAACTTAAGATCCTATCCTTTTTACTCTTTAGTAATGGAGAAACACCTTACTGAAGAAGAAGTAGAAGGGGTTCTTTCTTTATGTGATGTCCTTCAACAACACTACGAAGTGTATGTCGATCGAGGTTATACGCAGTTTCTACCCCTTCTGCTACATTTTGCTGGTATGCTTTCTCCTAAATTAAAACCAAAGGCTACAATTCAAGCATTGTTAGCGCAGGACCTCTATAGAGATCTTATGCTAACGTTGGACGAGTTGGCTCAGCGTTATGAGTGAGCGCCTGCCAGCTCAGGTGTGAGTGGAATGACATTATCAGGTACAGTGTCTTCCATGCTGTATTCAACTTTCTCTTCTAGCTTTTCGAAGATGGTCATAAAGTCTTCACCATATAGGTTCCGAATCATACTCATAATTTCAGGGAATTCAGGGAATTTCCCAAATAGGTCTTTAATCGGAAGAGCCGCTGAATAAATGCTAAAGTTTTCTGGATCATATGTTTGCAGCGTTTCTAGAAGAAGCTCTTCCCCTTGGTCAGTGAGCTGAATATATGTATTACGTTTATCATTTTCTTTTTTAGAAAATGATAGGTAGCCATGCTCTTCTAACTTTTTCGAAAAGTTGAAAGCGGTTGAAACATGCATTACCCCAAATTTAGCGATATCAGAAATGCTAGCGCCTCCTAAGTGATGTGCAATCCATAAAATATGGTGTTCATTAATATTAAGGCCAAAATCCTTAATCCAATTTTGCCAGTCTTTTTCCACGCTCTTCCATAGCGCTTTGCTAATTTGTGCGAACGTATGACTGAATACGATCGCCTGCTTCAGATCTAACTTGTCCTTTTCCATTTTTATGCCCTCCATTGCTACTAATAAGAACATCAATCTAAACCTCATTATGCCAGTATTTCCTATAATAAGAAAGTAAAATTTTTGCAAAGTAGCAGAAAAATTAGTCAAAAAGGCATGAAACTTAAGTATTAGACAAAAAAATAGTGTTGAAAGCGAAGCAAGACTGTAAAAAGTACCAAAATATAGAAGTTAGAAGGCGTTTATATGACTTTAGACGGACGGAAAATAGTGTAATCTATAAAATAAAATAGGAACCTCTTTACTAGCAAGAGGTTCCTATTCGTATACGGCTATTTATTTTTTAACTGAAGTGGCTTTGCTTTCTTCAAGCGTATCTTGAATTTCTTTCATGCTTTCTTGAATGGTTGCCATATTCGGCTTAATCTCTTCCTTCCACTGACTGATATCTTCTTTAAGATCAGCAGAAGCTTGTTTAAAGGCATCTTTTCCTTCTTTAGATACAAATTTAATCTTTTCTTTTAGTGTAATGGTATCAAGTTTCATTTTCGCAACAGATTGCTTTAACTTACTCGCGCTATCCTTAATATCTTGACGAACAGCTTTCCCTGATTTGGGAGCGGAGAGGAGTGTTGCAACTCCTGTTACAATTGTCCCTATTGCAAAACCGTATAATGCAGATTTCATTTTAGCCATCGTTTATTCCTCCTCTATTATTGTACTAACTGTATTCTTGCTAGTGAATGGAAACTCCTATTAAGAAATTTCCCGAATTCATAAATATTTACCGATGGGTTTCGTCATGTTTGGACATGATCTCACAAGCGAATCAAAGAATGAATACAATCTTTCCTTTTGTTAGAGCTCTTTTTTCAATGATTTGCTTTTTGGGTAAAAGCTATATGTAGTGCGACACATTCTTACGTTATTCGAAATAATTAAGCATAAATAATGAAAAAACGCCTTTTTTGTTTGTCATTAGTATGTTTAAATACTTGTGCATCTTTTTGTCACATTATAACGAAAATCAGCGAAAGATGCTTCTTTTTGAATCTGTATTTTTATGTTAGAAATAGAGTAGATGGAAAAAATTTAGAAGGAGGGTCCAATGGAACGACATACGATTGGAAATTATTTTAACCGCATGAAAAATAAAGCTTCAGATATTTTAGAAGATCACAAACGCTCAGATGAGCTAATCTTAAATGCAGAAAAGAAGACAGCGTCAGCTGAAGGAAGTTCAACTTTACGAGAGCTAACCGCTCAAGTAAAAGGTTTAATTCGCATGATGAAACATTACAGGGATGGTTCTTATCGAAACATTTCCAAAAAATCAATGTTATTAATTGTGGCAGCACTCCTCTATTTTGTCAGTCCGATTGACGCAGTTCCTGACTTTATTGTTGGCATTGGTTTGCTTGATGATGCAGCGGTTCTGGCATTTCTGTACAAAACCATTAAGCGAGAAATCGAACAGTATAGAGAGTGGGAAGAAGAGATGCTAGTAAAGTCGACTCCATAGCGGAAGTCGGCTTTTTTGTTATGCCGACTTAAAAAAAGAACAGGATAAAGGAGATAAGCTCCTTTATCCTGTTCGCAATGGTTAGGCTTTTTTTGTTGCTACTGTTTGAGACGTACTGAGTGTCCGTTTGCGAATGCGATCAGCAACAGGATACACGACAAACATAACAATACTGTTAACTGCGGCAGTAGGTACTACAACAGCTGTAAAGATCGCTAGAAACGTACCAGGTAATCCGGCCACTGCAAGTGCAGTTGTTAAAAAGATCGAACCACTAACTAACGTTCCAACAAACGTTAACGCTGTAGCCATAACATTGTTCATTTTGTACCGAGAAACGAGGACATATAGACCGAAGAAGACAAATGCCGTTACAGGTTTGTCGACTAAGTTTGCTATTTGTCCGCCAGGGAATGTTGTTGTTAAAGCAGCAATGACACCTGTGACGATGGCGGCAGTGATGACATTTGACATGTTTGGAACAAGAATAATGACTAAAAAGAGCATCGTAAGCATCATATCAGGACGCATCCCTAAAAAGAACGGTGGGACAATCACATGTAAAATATATCCTAATGCTAAAAGAACACCTGTTAATGCTAATGACTTTGTTTTCATTTCTCATCTCTCCTCAACTAAATCTTCTTCCTCCAAAAGTGCGCTCTTCGCCTTTTGCGAGGATGGTATACATTATTTTAACAAAATTCCGGGAAAGTGAACAGTCACATAGCCCTAATTTCCATAATTTAAGTAGAATTCATCCATAAAGTTACGCAGTGCCTTACATGCTTCCATCGGAACAGCGTTGTACGTTGACGCTCGGCAGCCTCCAACTGAACGATGACCAGCGAGACCGATAAAGCCACGTTGCTCTGCTTCTGCAAGGAACGTTTTTGTAAGATCTTCATTCGGTAGGGTAAAGGTAATATTCATAAGAGAACGACTATCCTTTGTTGCATGACCACTGTAAAATCCATTGCTATGATCGATGGCTTCATAAATGAAAGCCGCTTTTTCCTCATTTTTCTTTTCAATCGCGTCAAGCCCGCCAAGAGACTTTACCCACTGAAGAACGAGATGTAATAAATAGATCGAAAAAGTCGGTGGTGTATTATAAAGCGAACGATTTTTTACATGTGTTTCGTAAGAAAGAATAGCAGGAAGGTCTTTATTCGCTTGCTGTAGCAAGTCTTTTCGTAATATCACAACCGTTACACCAGCTGGACCTAAATTTTTTTGCGCACCGGCATAAATTATCCCGAATTTCTCAACGGGAATCTTTCGGCTTAAGATGTCACTCGACATATCTGCAATTAGAAATGGATGAGAAATAGCATTGAAATTTTCCCATTGTGTTCCGAAAATCGTATTATTAGATGTTACGTGTACATATTTATAACGATCTTCAGCAAAAGAGGGAAGAGCTGGAATGGTCGTATAGTTTTGCTCTTTACCAGATACAATTTCTTCGGTTGCTCCAATTTTAGCTGCTTCATTACGTGCCTTTTCTGACCATGCCCCTGTTGTGATAAAGCCTGCTAGTTCTCCTTGTTTTAAAAAGTTCATAGGTAACATAGCAAACTGTAAGCTGGCACCACCTTGTAAAAAAAGAACTTCGTACGAATCAGGAATAGAAAGTAATTCTTTTAACAATGTTTTTGCTTCCTCATGTACACTTTCATAAAGTTTACCGCGGTGACTATGCTCCATTACAGAAATTCCGGAGTCTTTGAAATTTAGCATTTCTTGCTGCGCTTGTTGTAGCACTTCTTTCGGAAGTGCTGCGGGTCCTGCGTTAAAGTTAAAAACCTGTTTCATTTGTCATCCTCCTGCATTATTGTATGAAAAAAACCACCTGTTCATGATGCACTCAGGTAGTTTCTAGACAAGTTATGAAAGTGATTGTACCATAGCGGAAATTTCCTCGCTACGTTTCTGAAACTCTTCTTTAGAGCAATCATGTGTTTCCCAAACTGCTCCAAACCCATCTCCTTTGCCATAGCGGGGTAATATATGTAGATGATAATGGAAAACGGTTTGACCAGCGGCTTCCCCATTGTTATTTAATACGTTCATCCCAATCGGCTCATAGGCAGCTTTAAGGGCATTTGCGACTTTTGGTACTGCAGCAAACACTGCGCCCGCTACTTCTGAAGGTAGGGCATAAATATCTTGATGATGTTTTTTTGGAATAACAAGTGTATGTCCTTTCGTTACTTGACTAATGTCTAAAAAGGCGAGAACATGCTCATCTTCATACACTTTATAAGCAGGAATTTCTCCGTTAATAATTTTACAAAAAATACATTGTTCATCATGGCTCATAGCGATCACCTCATGAATCGTTTTCGTCTAGTGTAGCATAGAAAAGATCTCTATGGAAAAAGAAAAAGGGTTCTGCGTTAAGCAGAACCCTCTTCCTTATAGAGGTTAGAGAAGAAAGGAGAAATTGGGATACTTCTATTTCGATTTTTTGGCGAACACCTCAATCTAACAGGATTTGTACAAGCTTAAGGGAAAGCCTAACTCCTCCAAGAGAATCATCTCCTTAAATTGACTGTTCAAATCAAAATCGTACAACAATCTCCCTTTTGAAGAAGGGGGGATGCCTTCTTCAGTTATAGAATAACCACCTTTTCTTCACTTTATACATGTTTTTATTGTGAGGAAAATAAGGATGGTAAAACGGTTTCTTCATCGTTGGTAAATCAAAGATAAACATAGTATGATTAAAATAAAAATTCTCTGCTATTTAGAATGGTCTGTAGAAAGGAATGGATCAATGAAAAATATATTAGAGGTTACAAATTTAACGGGCGGCTACACGTATGATCGTCCCGTCTTACACGATGTATCATTTTCAGTGCGAGCTCGTGAGGTGATTGGTCTAATCGGCCTTAATGGTGCGGGGAAAAGTACAACCATTAAACACATTTTAGGATTAATGGAACCCGTTAAAGGCAAGACGGTCATCCATGGCACTACGTTTAAAGAAGCTCCCGAAACGTATCGGAGTCATTTATCTTACATACCAGAAACACCTATTTTATATGAGGAAATGACACTGTGGGAACATCTGCAAATGATGGCGATGGCCTACAACCTTGATGAAACGACATTTGAAACGCGTGTACACCCTTTATTAAAAGAATTTAATATGGATAATAAGGTCACTTGGTTTCCGAGTCATTTTTCCAAGGGGATGCGTCAAAAAGTCATGATTCTTTGTGCTTTTTTAGTCGAACCTGATCTTTATATTATTGATGAACCTTTTGTAGGACTTGATCCACTTGGCATTCATTCACTATTAGAGCTTATTGAGACACGCAAAAATAACGGAGCCGGTATTTTAATGTCTACGCATATTTTACCAACGGCACAACAATACTGTGATCGCTTCATTATTTTGCATGAAGGAAAAATCGTCATGCAAGGGACGTTGGAGGAATTACAAGCGCAAATGGGTCATCCTCATGCGACTTTAGATGATATTTATATTTATGCAAGTCGAGGCAAGAAGGTATGATTGAAGTTGTTGAGCAGTTATGGAAAAAACGAAGAGACCATTATCTAACCATCGCATTAAAGTATTTTAGATTAATTGGAAATAGTGGGTTTATGCTCTCACTGTATATTTTGTTTGTAACAGGTAGCTTTTATTATGCACAAATTTTAAAACAACTACCTGATCAGTTTCCGGCTGTTTGGGTACTACTTGTTGTTTTCCTTTATTTATTAACAAGAAGTCCATTTCGAACCTTTTTACAATCTGGGGATCTCGTTTTTTTATTACCAATCGAACCCTATATGAAAGCCTATTTTAAGAAAAGTTTTTATTACACGTTTCTCATTCAAGCTTTTTCAATAACACTTGTTACTCTAGCCTTAGGTCCTTTATATTCTCGGTTTATTTCATTGCGTACGAGCGACTTAATCATTACGTTACTTTTGCTAATCGTCGTAAAAGGATGGAATATCCGCACGTCTTGGGAGGAACAGCGTCTTCCCTATGAAGTCACGAGAAGAAGCTACCGTGGCATACGGATTTGTGTAAATGGCGTTTTTCTATATTTGTTATTTGAAAAAGCGTATGTCTTTGTGATCGCAATGTTTGCTGTGATGTATGTGTTACATCAATTTGTGTATAAGCGTATTCAGCGAGAATATAGCATTAAGTGGGAGCATTTAATTCATTTAGAAAATCGGGCAATGATGAAATTATATCGAATTGCTAATTTATTTACAGACGTTCCTCAACTTTCGCAAAAAGTTCGTCCAAGAAAATGGTTGTCCTTCCTAGCACATGCTAAATTCGCTCCTAGACGTCCTTTTCATGGTTTATATCGTAAAACTTTTATACGAAGCAATGATTATTTAGGGATATATGTACGACTTACGCTCATCGGTCTGCTGTTTTTATGGTGGATTCCATCGGGATGGTGGCATGTAGCGCTATTATTACTTTTTACGCATGCAACAGGTGTTCAGCTGCTACCATTGTTTAAACATCATAAAGGCAATGTATGGTTTGAATTATACCCTTTGCAAAAAGACAGTCGCTTCCAAGCCTTTAAAGGCTTATTACAAACGTTACTCTCAGTACAATTATGTATTTTCCTGCTATTTTTAATTATCCTTCAAGAGAAGTGGTCCTTTATTTTATTATGCATTGTAGGGGCAGTTCTTTTTATTCTTTACTTTGTCAATTTCTATACTAAATCAAAGCTACGAGACGTAAAGTAACATATAGAATGAGGACAAGATAGGGGGAAGAACGTGGGCACTTATGAAAATCAAGTGCAACAAGAACTTCATAGCTGGCAAGTTGAACTGCTTAAGCGTCCTTCTTTATGGGATCGTTCTTCAAAGAAAATACAAAACAAAGTGAATGGCTTTATACCAGCTAAAGTTCATGATGTCGTAACCAAAAGTATAAAAAGTATGGTTCATGCGACCTTGCTTGGCTCGGAATACACGTCAAAAAAGAATGAACGGTTATCTTTATCGTTACGTGATAGTGACAAGCGAGCAGATGTGCTCATTACTACCTATAAACGCACAGCTGCTTTAGAGGGAATAGGAACGGGTGCAGGTGGGTTGCTATTAAGCTTAGCGGACTTTCCTCTTTTACTTAGTATCAAAATGAAATTTCTGTTTGCCATTGCTGCAGCTTATGGAATGGACGTGCGTGATTATCGAGAGCGTTTATTTATTCTCTATATCTTTCAGTTTGCGTATGGAAGTCCCTTTCGACGAGAAGAGCTTTACCAACGAATTAACGACTATCATCAAAGCAAAGAAAGCATGCCCTCAAAAGAAGATTATTTAACAGGAATTGATTGGCAAGCATTGCAACAAGATTATCGTGATCATATTGACTTGGCTAAATTGCTACAGTTAATCCCAGGCTTTGGGGCGATTGTCGGTGGTGTTGTAAACTATCGTTTCATTGAATCTTTAGGGAAATTAGCGAAAAACTGTTATCGATTACGTTTTATACAAGAACTACAAAACCGTATTAGTGAATAATAAAAAAATCCCCCTAAGGAGATAATCCTCAAGGGGGATTTTAGCTTATAAACGCCCGTCTTTTAACAAACGGTCCATTTCTTCTTTATGTTGGGTTTCATCAGCAATCATATCTTCAAGTTTAATTACTAATTCTGTCATTTTTAATTGTGCGGCTTGCTCTTTACGCTCTTCATAGCGACGAATCGTATCAATTTCAGCGTTTCGAGCTTCTTCTAGCATCTGACGAACTTCAGTAACAGCCTTTACTTCAGCAGGTATAGTTGTTGGTGTCCCACCGAGCGTACTAATCTTTTCTGCGAGGTATAGGGCATGACCTTGTTCATCAGCAACTTCAGATTCGAAAAACGGCTTTAACACTTGGCTAAAGAGCCCAGAAACAGTAGCTGCGTATGTTGTGTACATAATGCTTGCTGCATATTCATTTGCTAAATCTTCATTTAATCCATCGATTAATGCTTGTAAGTCTTTATCCATTTGTAGTGTCCCTCCCAAAAATGTTTCACACATATTAGAATACCCAGCGATGTCCCGTGCTAAACGCATTTTTAAGGAAACTTTGAAATGTCATTCATTAAAGGGAGTTGTATATTGAACATAGTAATTTGTAAAAATAGAGGTTTTGTAAAAAGAGGTTTACTTCCAGAAGAGAACGGAAATGTTAGGTGGTGTAGACGATAGTATAGAAATAAGGAGTGTTGATGAAGCATGGCTAAAATAGCTACAGTGATGACAGATTTATTTGAAGATGTTGAATACACAGATCCGGTGAAAGCTTATAAAGAAGCAGGACATGAGATTACAGTCATTAGCTTTGAGAAGGGTGATCATCTAGAAGGGAAGCATAAACAAGAGAAAGTAACAGCGGATGCAGGCATTGGAGAAGTATCTCCAAGTGACTATGACGCGTTGTTTATTCCTGGTGGCTTTTCCCCAGATTTACTTCGTGATGACCAACGTTTTGTTGCATTTACTAAGGAGTTTGCTGATGCAGGCAAACCGATTTTCGCCATTTGTCATGGTCCGCAACTATTGATTTCAGCGGATGTATTAAAAGGTCGCAAAGTGACAGGCTATAATTCTATCATGGTCGACTTGAAAAATGCAGGGGCGAACGTTGTAAATGAAGAAGTTGTCGTATGCGGTGGAAACCTTGTAACAAGTCGTCAACCTGATGATATTCCAGCTTTTAATCGTGAATCATTAGCGACACTTAAATAAATAGGAGGAATTCTTATGGGAACCGAAGATCGTCATATTCTTCACAAAGATGAACAAGTCGATTTAACGAACGTTGATCAAGCAATGGATGCCATGACGGATGAGCAAATGAAGCCTATTTTAGAAAGCTTTGAGCATTTTAAAGAATATCTTCATACACGTGTATCACTTGGTGAAAAGTTAGGACTTTCTGAAGAGACGTTAGCAAAGGCTGCCAAGAAAGTCGCTGATCATCTTGCCCAAACGGAGCAACCACGAAATGCCGAAGAACAATTGCTTCAAGCGTTATGGAGTGTTGGCAATGAACAAGAAAAACAAGGACTCGCTCATATGCTAATAAAACTTGTACAATAATAGAGGAAGAAAAGCTGCGTGCTTCGCAGCTTTTTCTTTTGAAAAATGTTGCTGTAGAGGTGAGTTATGATTCGTAAATGGTTAGATAAGATGGCTTTTCCACTTGTTCCAATTGTATGTATTCTTCTCGGCTTTTGTACGGCTGCATTATCAATTGTTGGCTTTTTCTATATTTCGCGTGGAATAGAACGACAAAAGCATTTATCATTTGATGCTTTTTATATCGAAAAAATCCGTTCTCATGCTTCGCCGGCCTTAAATAAAGTCGCAGTGATCTTCACACAGTTTGGTTCTACACTCGTTCTTGGGCTTTTACTTCTTATAAGCTTAGCCTATCTTTGGTTTAGAAGAAGAGACATTTGGAGTATGTTGTTCTATTTACTAACGGTTGCTGGCGGTGGGGTTCTTAATAGTATTTTGAAACATGAATACAAACGACAACGTCCAAACGACAATCCGGTCGTTGAAGAGCTTAGCTTTAGCTTTCCGAGTGGTCATGCAATGGGAAGTATGTTGTACTACGGTTTTCTTGCGTATTTAATCATTCGCAGTGAGCGTAAATGGATACATAAAGTTTTATCAGCAATTTTCTTTGTTTGTTTTATAATGGCCATTGGAGTGAGTCGGATTTATTTAGGGGTGCATTATCCTTCCGATGTGGTGGCTGGGTACTGTGCGGGCTTAGTATGGCTACTCGTTTGTGTTGGAACACTCGAATTAATTGGTTGGTATAAACGAAGACAGCGCAGGACTGCTTCATAAAAAAAGGCCTAAGGGCAAAAGCCCAGGCCTTTTTTTATTGTAATGGAAAGTCGCCTACGATGACCTCTATATGTTGTTTTAAATTCTTTAGCGAAGCGGGAGTCGTCTCACCGCGTTCACCGTCACAATCGATTAGCTGTTGAGGTGTTGTCGTAATTTCCAAAGAATCGGTTTGGAAATACTCGATATCATCATGCTCAGGCATTTCATTACGGAACTTTGACTGAATCGTTTCCCATAACAGTTTCATGGACGGTTGTTTAACGATGAGAACATCAAATTTACCATCTTGAATATCTGTATGCGGGAAGAATGGTTTAATCCCTCCGGTGAATGGTCCGTTCCCAACAATGACCATGGTTGCTTCTCCTTTATAGCTTTGTTCTTTGCTTCTCAGCTCTATGGAAAAGGGGGTATAGTTCGTAATCGTTTGGGCTGCCGATACGTAATAAGATAACCGTCCAAATTTTTCTTTCATGTCACCATCAATATTTTCAGATACATCTGTAATTAAACCGATTCCCCAAAAGTTTAAGAAATAGTAGTCATCATTCCAACATCCAACGTCGACTGATGCTGTCTTGTGCGCTAGAATTTGTTCTACGGCTTTTAAAGGATCTTGGTTGATGCCAAGTGCACGAGAGAAATCATTGCATGTTCCTCCGGGAAGAATGGCGAACGTCGGCCGCTGAGCAAGCGGAGCAAGACCATTAATTAACTCATGAATGGTACCATCACCGCCAGCGCCTACGATTAAATCGTAAGACTGACCATGCGTTGTAAGAAACGCCTTCCCATCTCCCGGTTTTTTTGTTTGTTCAATATGAACATGTGGATAAATTTCTTCAAGTTTTTTGGCGATTATCGTTATATTTTGAACAAGTGTTTCATTCCCTGCTTTTGGGTTAAGAATAATCGCTGCTTTTTTCATTAGAATCCCCTCAATTGCTTTTTACGTGAAATTGTTTTACATAAGATGGACCAGAAAATAGTTGTTGAGGTAGCCCTTTATCGGTGCCTCGGTTTTTATGTGCTTCCGAATAAGCGGAAGAAGTTTGCCAGTCTAGAAAGGCTTGTTCTGATTGCCAAAGAGTTAGGACGATATAAGGATGCGTTTCTTGTGGACGCAGCACGCGAATAGCGGCGAAGCCAGGTTCTTGTTCAACAAGACCTGCTCGTTTGCTAAAGCGCTCCTCGAATAGAGATTTTCCTTCGTCGGTAACTTGAATATGATTTAAAACGGCAAAGGTTCCGTTTGTGACGATGCCTTTTGCATTCAATACCTCATACGTATAGCCAGACTGAAAAGGATTGCCTTCATCACTCTCTACGAGTAGAAGGGCATCTTCACCATTTTCAAGTAATAGAGAGGTTGCTTGGATCGTTGCTTTTAAGTGTGATAAGAAGTCCTCTGTACCATATGTAAGGTATACTTTCATATTTTCAATCTCCTTTTTTCATCTTCTAGAAAAGACGAATGATTATTCATAAATACCCGAAATCGGTTCATAATAAACGATAAATGAACGATTCGTGATGATTATGATAACAATATAGTACTAGATAGTGTAACCTTCTTTTAGCGAAATCTGTCATTATATAGTAAAATATGATGTTAAGATTGTAAATTTACGTAGAAATTTTACAAGTGAAGAGAGGTTATTACAGCCGTGTGGAAAAGAAGTGCGTTATTTACTGGTCTCGGTGTAGGCATCTTTATATTAGGATTTATGGGCTATTTATTTATTATTATGGCAGGAGACTACGTTGTCGATGATAAGGATCTCATCATGAAATCTGCATCTACGCTCGTGGATGAAAAAGGAAATACAATTACGAGAATTTATTCAGAAAACCGTGAACTTGTTTCTGGGAAAGATATACCAGATCATGTAAAAAAGGCGTTTGTAGCCGTTGAAGACAGTCGTTTCTATGAACATAGTGGGCTTGACTATCGTTCGATTGGGCGTGCGATTTATCGCGATATTATTAGTGGTCATAAAGTAGAAGGTGCTAGCACGATAACACAGCAGCTGGCAAAAAATGTTTTTTTATCGCGCGAAAAATCGTTTTTTCGAAAAACAAAAGAGGCAGTTATTGCGATTAATTTAGAGCGGAATTATAGCAAAGATAAAATATTAGAAATGTATTTAAACCAAATTTATTTTGGACGTGGCGCCTATGGTATTCAGGCTGCTGCAAAAACCTATTTTAATAAAAATGTAAGTGAGCTGACGTTAGAAGAGGGAGCAATGTTAGCGGGTATTCCAAAGGCCCCAACGAACTACTCACCTGTACTTCATCCAGAAGCTAGTAAGAAACGTAGAAATCTTGTTTTAAATCTTATGGAGGAACAAAACTATATATCAGCAGAAAAAGCGGTACGAGCAAAAGGGAAAACGCTAGGATTAAATATAAATAAAGAGGAGAAGAATCCTGCGTTAACAACGTACATTGATATGGTATTACATGAAGCGCAAGAAAAGTACCACTTGTCTAAAGAAGAGGTGCAAAAAGGTGGCTATAAAATTGTAGTTCCATTGGATCAAACGACTCAAAATACGATGTATAAAGCCTTTTTAAACCCAGAATATTTTAAAGGCGCCGGCAAGAAAAGCCCTGAGGGTGCCATGGTATTAATGAATGCAGATACTGGGGGAATCATTGCTGCCCAGGGTGGACGAGGTTATATGACAGAGGGTCTAAATCGAGTTTATGTAAAGCGTCAACCAGGCTCATCATTTAAGCCTCTTGCAGTCTATGGTCCTGCTTTAGAATCAAAAGAATATAAACCGTATTCTATGCTACAGGATGAAAATAAAAGCTATGATGGCTATCAACCGAAAAACTATGATAATCGATATCGTGGGAAAGTTTCCATGGTTGATGCTGTTAAGGATTCCATCAACGCTCCAGCTGTTTGGTTATTAAATGAAATAGGCGTTGATGAGTCAAAGAAATATTTAAGTGAACTTGGAATGGACATTCCAGATCGTGGTTTGGGCATTGCTTTAGGAGGCCTTGACCATGGCGTAACGCCTTTTGAGATGATGGCTGCTTATCGTAGCTTTGCTCGTGAAGGAAGTACCGTTCAACCGTACGTAATTGAAAAAATCTATGATCGAAGCGGAGAATTAGCTGGTAAAGCTAGTCACGAAGAAAAGAAAGTCTTTTCTAAACAAACAGCCTGGTACATGACGCGCATGCTTCAGCAGGTTGTGACTAAAGGTACCGGGCAAGCAGGTACAGCGAATACTGAGGTTGCAGGTAAGACGGGAACGACGAACTTTGAAGCGGTTCCTCATGGCAATAAAGACGTATGGTTCACAGGCTATACACCGGACGTTGTAGGGGCTGTGTGGATGGGTTACGATAAAACGACGAAAAGTGATTATTTAAATTCTTCTAGTGAACAACCAACGCGGTTATTTAAAGATGTTATTAATCAAATCCCGTCACAGCGTGATAAAAAGTTTAAAAAACCACAAGGTGTGAATGATTTAGAGCCGCCGGTGGATCTTGTGAAAATACAGGACTTAGAAGCGTTTTTTCACTTTGGAGATTATGGTTTGCCTGGCGTGAAATTACAATGGACACCTTCTTCAGATCGACGCTTGAAATATAAGATTTATACAGTGAAAGACGGAGAAGAAACGTATATTGATACTGTAACAGGAGAGGGAAGTTATGACGCTTCTGGACGCTATTTGTTTAGCCGCCCTGACTTTTTCGTCGTTCCGGTGAATCCACAAACCGGTCAAGAAGGTGAGCGTTCCAATACCGTTGGCGTTAAATGGTTTTAAATGGGTGTGATGAACGATCCTCAGGGGTTGTCGATTTCATGACATTTCAGAGTGGAAACTATACATTTCATATGAATTCTTTTACAATGTTTTATGGATATGGAGCGAACGGGATTCTACATCGTAAAGTGACGGAATCATTGGAGGTCAGAACGTGACAACCTAAAAGAGCGGTTCGGGCTTTGCTTCAAATGAGAAAGGTGAGTGTTGATTTTGACGTGGAATGAAGAATTTTTAAAAGCCTGTCGAAAAGAAAATAACCGCTTTGTGCCGGTATGGTATATGAGACAGGCTGGTCGTTCACAGCCGGAATACCGGAAATTAAAAGAGAAATATTCTTTGTTTGAAATAACCCACCAGCCTGAGCTTTGCGCACAGGTTACGAAGCTGCCAGTAGATCAGCATGGTGTAGATGCGGCGATATTGTATAAAGACATCATGTCACCCGTCCCGTCTCTAGGTGTGAACGTTGAAATTAAAGCAGGTGTTGGTCCGGTAATTGATCAGCCGATTCGCACGCTAGAAGCTGTCGAACGACTTGGTATGATACAGCCAGAGAAGGACGTTTCTTATGTTCTTGATACGATTAAATTGTTGCGCAAACAGTTAGATGTACCATTGATTACGTTTGCTGGCGCACCATTTACGATCGCAAGCTATTTAATTGAAGGTGGTCCTTCAAGAGAGTATCATGAGACAAAAGCGCTCATGTATTCTAATCCAACAGCTTGGTTTATGCTAATGGATAAATTAAAGGATATGACGATAGCCTATGCTAAAGCACAAATTGCTTCTGGCGCTCAAGCTTTTCAAATTTTTGACTCATGGGTAGGCGCACTAAATGTAGATGACTTTAGAACCTACATTAAGCCAACGATGCATGACATTTTTTCAGAGCTTCAGCATGAAGGTGTTCCCCTTATTTTATATGGAACCGGTGCACGTCATTTGTTGAATGACTGGAATGAATTACCGATTGATGTCATCGGGCTTGATTGGCGTACTTCACCGAGAGAGGCACGTGAAATGGGAATTACAAAGGCATTGCAAGGTAATTTAGATCCGTCTATATTACTTGCTCCATGGGAAGTGATAGAACGGAAAGCAACGCAACTTCTAGATGAAGGAATGGAAGAGGCCGGTTTCATTTTTAATGTAGGTAAAGGAATTTTCCCAGAAGTAAAGGTTGAAACGTTACAGCGCTTAACAGCATTTATTCATGAATATTCTTCGAAAAAGATGGGGTGAACGTATGGATAAGCGAAAAGTTGGATTACTTGTAATGGCCTATGGAACACCGCGGAGTCTTGATGAAGTGGAGTCTTATTATACACATATACGAAGAGGCAGAAAGCCTTCTGATGAACAACTAGAAGATTTAAAAAGTCGATATGAGCAAATTGGGGGAATATCTCCACTTGCTAAGATTACAGAGGAACAAGCCCTACGCCTAGAAGAAGCTCTAAACGAGCGCTATGAAGATGTTCAATTTAAAAGCTATCTAGGCTTAAAGCATATTGATCCTTTCATTGAAGATGCTGTTATGGCGATGAAAAAAGACGGTATTACTGAAGCAGTATCTATTGTATTAGCTCCTCATTATTCCACTTTTAGCGTAAAATCTTATAATGGACGAGCGCAAGAGGAAGCTGAAAAACTTGGGAACTTGCAGATTACTTCTGTTGATCAATGGTACGATAATGAGAAATTTTTAAATTATTGGGCAAATGAGATTAAACAGATTATGAATTCCCTGTCACAAGCTGAGCGAGACAAAGCTGTTGTCATTTTTTCTGCTCATAGCTTGCCTGAACGTATCTTAAAAATGGGTGATCCTTATCCAGATCAACTCAAAAAAACGGCAGATCTCATTGCAGAAAAAGCCGAGATTGCTCACTATACAATCGGCTGGCAAAGTGCAGGGAATACACCAGAACCATGGATTGGTCCTGACGTACAAGATTTAACAAGAGACTTGTTTCAAGAAAAAGGCTACACCTCCTATATTTATTGTCCAGTTGGATTCGTTGCCGATCATTTGGAAGTATTATTTGATAATGACTACGAATGTAAAGTGGTTACAGATGAACTTGGTGTTTCATATTATCGACCAGAGATGCCAAATGCAAAGCCAGCATTTATTGATGCACTAGCTGACGTTGTATCAGAAGTATTCAATCAAAAGGACAGTGATTAATTTGTCACAGCATCAGCATGTTATGATTATTGGCGGCGGAATCACAGGATTAACCGCCGCCTTTTATTTGCAAAAAGAAGCAAAAGAAAATGGAGTACCGGTAACCTATACGCTTATTGAAGGTAGTGAGCGCCTTGGGGGCAAGATTGAAACCATCTATCGAGATGGTTTTACAATCGAGCGTGGACCAGATTCTTATTTAGGTCGAAAAAAAAGTATGACCACTCTTATTGAGAATGTTGGACTTAAAGAGCAGCTTGTTACGAATGAAACGGGACAAGCATACGTCTTGTCTGGCGGTAAGCTTCATCCCATTCCTGAAGGAGCTGTCATGGGAATTCCAACGAAAATGGGTCCCTTTGTGAAAACAGGATTATTTTCACTCGGTGGCAAAGCGCGAGCTTCTCTTGATTTAGTTTTGCCAAGACGTGCGGAACCTGAAAAAGACATCTCGGTTGGTCATTTTTTTCGAAGACGATTAGGAAATGAAGTCGTCGAAAATTTAATAGAGCCATTATTATCGGGCATTTATGCTGGAAATATTGATAGGCTAAGCTTGCAATCTACGTTTCCGCAATTTCAAGATGTTGAAAGGAAGTCTCGTAGTTTAATTTTAGGTATGAAGCATACGTTACCTAAGCCATCTGATCGTCCTGGTACGTACGGTAAAAAGAAAAAAGGCCAGTTTTTAACGTTATCTACAGGGCTCTCATCACTCGTGAAGCGATTAGAGGAGTTGCTAGATGCCGATTCGGTCCTAAAGGGTGAGAAAGTAACTGAACTTGTAAAACTTGCGTCTGGTGGCTATTCAGTGGAGCTAGAAAGCGGACGCTCAATTCAAGGGGATTCAGTCATCATGGCCACTCCTTATACAACGATGAAAGAACTTCTTTCCGAAGAAGTAGCTGTTGAAGGCTTTCATGCCACACCTTCTACGTCCGTAGCCACTGTCGCGATGGCATTTGATCAGTCAGCATTGAAAAAAGACATCAATGGTACAGGCTTTGTTATTTCGCGAAAAGAGCCGACGACCATCACTGCTTGTACGTGGACTCATCGTAAATGGCCCCATACGACGCCAGATCATCAAGTATTACTACGATGTTATGTTGGAAGAGCGAACGATCAGGAAATTGTCTTTCAATCTGATGAAGAAATACTACAAGCCGTTCTTGAAGACTTAAAAAACATTATGGGCATCACGGATCAACCTACTTTTTATTATGTATCACGATGGGTAAAAAGTATGCCGCAATATGAAGTAGATCATAAGCAACACTGGGAGACGCTGCAGGAAAATTTAACAAAGCAGTATCCAGACATATATGCTGCGGGCGCCTCTTATGAAGGTGTCGGTCTTCCAGATTGCGTTGCATCAGCTGAAAAAGCGGTAGAGAATATTATACAAAAACTGCGGTTGTAAGCTTATACCGCAGTTTTTTTTCTGTGAGCATGTACGTCTAGCCAAGGAGCGTATATAATCACAAGTAGGAGAACGTGTTAGTACAAAAGCATGCACACAAAATTTTTAAACAATCAGTTTGTGAGTGTTACATGCGGTAAGGGGAATCGGTATGCAATATTTATTAGGGCCATTGTTTGTTAATGTAGCGATCATCTTTTCACTAACGTACATAACGAATACGATTGCGCCTTTTTTGCCTAAAAAAGTAAACAGCGTGAAAGTAAAATGGATGTATGGTGGCTTTGCGGCAATTTGTGCTCTTTTGTGTATGGCATATCCGATTGAAACGCTTAAGGATTCTCATTTTGATTTAAGAAATGTTCCAATTATGATTGTTACTTTATATGGTGGTCTGTTTCCAGGCATCATATGTACTCTTGTTGTGATGGTGGCTCGTTTCTTTGTGGGAGGAGATTACGTCAATTTAGGATTAGTCTTAGCACTTGTTGCTTTTTTGGTGGCAGCATGTTTTATGTATTTGTTTAAAAATAAACGAAAACGATGGAAAACGGCTGTCATTATTTCGGGTGTTTACACTTTATTATACGCGGGTATTCTCATGTATGATTTAGATTTCTTACCTACTAATTTTTATATGGTCTACTTCACAAGTTTCATGCTTTCCTTTTTCAGTTCGGTTTTTTTAATCGAGCGTTTAAAGAAAATTAATGATCGACTGGAGGAAACCGTCTACCTAGAGAAATTATCAGTCGTTGGACAAATGGCTGCCGCTATTGCTCATGAAGTTAGAAATCCACTAACTACAGTGCGAGGAATGATACAATTCCTTTCAGTTGATACAAGTGATCAAAAATTAAAAGAATATGCCCCTTTGCTTTTAGACGAATTAGATCGTACCAATAAGATTATTACGGATTATTTGTCGCTAGTTAAACCAGGAAACCCATCGCTTAAAAGTTTGCCACTAGATCGGACGATTGAAGAAATTTTATCGCTTATTGCACCGTATGGCGTTTTGCATAATACGTTAATTACGTATAAGAAAGCAGGCGGTGAGTATTATGTTGTAGCGGATCTTCACTACTTGAAGCAATGTATGATCAACATTATAAAAAATGCTATTGAAGCGATGGAACGTCATGATGGTGTTGTAACGATTTACTTATATGCAGCGGATCGTAATCAGCTAACCCTTGCTATAGAAGACAACGGAAAAGGAATGACAGAAGAAGAATTAACGAAAATCGGTCTTCCTTTTTATACAACAAAAACAAAAGGAACTGGCCTTGGTACGATGATTATGAGTCGATTAATTCGAGAAATTGGCGGTAATATTCATTATGAAAGTAAATCGGGCTCCGGTACAAGAGTGCTGCTAACGTTACCTGTTCGTTAAAATACTTGTCAATTAAAAATGAACATGGTAAAGTATTGAAATGACCAGATTTCAAAAATAGTCAGCGAAAGGATAGGAGTCATGATTGACCGCAAAAAAAATATAATGGAAGCAGCAGCTCAGTCATTTACGTTGTATGGCTATAAAGCGACAACGATGGATCAAGTTGCTAAAATTGCAAACGTTGGTAAGGGTACAATTTACACATTTTTTGAAAACAAAGAAGACTTATTTCGTGAAATTGTTGAGGATCTTGTTAAACAAATTCGTTCCGTGGCTGCAAATTCAATAAAAGAAGAGCGTCGTTTTAACGAAAACTTACATGCGGCTATTTATAATGTTCTTGATTTCCGAAAGTCACATCAGCTTGCTATTAAGATTGCGCAAGAAGGAAGGGAATTAAATACGCCAGCAGTATTAGAAGCAAGTAAAACGCTAGAAACCGTTGTTTTGACCTTTATAAAACAACAATTACAAAAGGCAATTATCCGATCGGAAATAAAGCCGATTAATGTTGATATTACGGCCTATTTAATGCTAAAAGTTTATATTTCCCTCGTTTTTGATTGGGAATTAGAGCATCCACCGTTAAGCAAAGATGAAATTGCTGGCCTATTTGAAACGATTCTTATGGATGGTTTACGAAAATAATTGCATCTGTTAGAAGATCATGATATTTTAGAAAAACGCTTTTTAATTGTACGAAAGATTTTTTTCGGCACAAGGTGACTATTTGACTAAAATGGTCATTATGTTCTGTATAATTACGGTAGAAATGGGTGAAAGAAACAATGGTATTTAAACAGTTTCGGGAAGTACTTCGCAATCCGAAGTTATTAATTCCGGTCATTGCTATTTTATTTATCCCGATTCTTTACAGCGGTATTTACTTATGGGCCTTTTGGGATCCATATGCTAATACAGAAAAATTACCAGTCGCTGTTGTAAACGAAGATCAGGGTGCAAAGCTTGATAATAAAAAATTGCATATTGGCGATGACTTGGTGAAAGAGCTTAAAGATAATGACGATTTTAAGTGGGAATTTGTTTCGGCTAAACAAGCAGAGGAAGGCATTAAGGATAATAAATATTATGCTCGTATTGTTATGCCAGAAGATTTTTCTAAACGCGCAAAAACCGCAATGGATCCCCATCCAGATAAGCTACGCTTGGAATATGAAACAAATTCCGGCTATAACTATCTTGGTTCTCAAATCGGAAAAAAAGGCATTGAGAAGCTAAACGAAAAACTTTCTCATAAAATTTCGAGAAAATATACTGAAATTCTATTTGATAAATTTGGTGAAATGAAAAAAGGCATTAAGAAAGCTTCTGATGGAGCTGGTAAGCTAGCCGATGGATCTTCTAAGTTAACGAAAGGGTCTAATGATCTTCAAAAAGGGTCAGGAAAGCTAGCAGAAAAGACGAAAGAGTTTGGCGATGGAATTGGGCAACTAAACAACGGTTCTTCTAAACTCTCAGATGGACTTAAACAATCCGAAGCAGGTGCCGGAAAGCTCTATGATGGCGTGAAAAGTAAAACGTCTGATGTTAATAAATTAGCCCAAGGCTCAACGCAGCTAAATGATGGAATTGGTCAATTAACGAGTGGCCTAGGAAAACTAGATGGAAAAGGTTCTGACATTGTTGATGCACAAGGAAAGCTAGCAAAGGGTGCCTCACAATTAAATGAAGGTGCACAAAAAGCCGAGCAAGGTGCGAAGAAACTTGCTGATAATGGGACTCCACTTGCAAAAGGAGCAAACACACTTAATGATGGGGCACAAAAACTATCAAAAAGTACGAAGCTATATGCTGCAGGAGTGCTGGCTACATCAAAAGGTGCTGAAGCCGTAGATACAAATTTAGCAGCAGTCCTTGAAGCTTTGAAGAAAAATCCTGACATGAGCAAGGAAGTATTAATTGCTAAGCTCACTGCTATAGAAGCTGGCAGTAAGAAAGTAAGCGAAGGTAGTAAAGTTCTTGCTGAAAAAGGATCCTCTTTAGTAGAGGGAGCAGATCAAATTGCTGGTGGATCTAGTAAGCTTGCTTCAGGACTAGAGAAATATACCGGTGGAGCCGATCAGCTTCATTCAGGTTTAGAAGGTCTTGTAAAAGGTTCTGGACAACTAGCGGATGGTCAAGAAAAACTAGCAAAAGGTACTTCGTTATTTATGAGTAAGATTGGCGAGGTTAAAGAGGGTAGTGAAAAACTCCAAGCAGGATCTTCACAACTTGCCAATGGGAATGAAAAGCTTGCCAAAGGATGGGGAACGGTCGTTTCAGGCGTTGGTTCGCTTCAAGACGCTCAATCGAAACTATATAAAGGAAGTATTGACCTTTCTGGAGGATTAGCGAAAGCACAAGAAGGCTCTATTAAATTAAATGATGGAGTTGACCAGCTAGATGATGGTCAGAAAAAGCTAGGCAAAGGTATCGATTCTTTAAATGATGGAAATGAAAAACTATACAATAAATTGCATAAAGCAAGTAATAAAGCAGAAAAAACAAAACAAACAGATGATGAAGTAAAAATGATTGCTGATCCAGTTAAAACGTTAAACAAATCTGCGACAGATGATCTTTCGTATGGTGTCGGAATTGCTCCGTATTTCCTATCGCTTGGTTTATATGTAGGTGCGTTAATGCTAACGATTGTGTTCCCGCTAGTGGAGCCTGCTGGAAGAGTAAGAAATGCCTTTAGTTGGTTCTTTAGTAAGTTTGCTTTTATGGCGGTAACAGGGGTTATTCAAGCACTTATTGCTGATGCTATCATTTTAAATGGTCTCGGATTAGAAGTACAGAGCACTGGGTACTTTATCCTGTTTAGTATCATTACAAGTTTAACCTATATGGCGATTATCCAGTTCTTGACGACGACGATGGGAAATCCAGGACGCTTTATTGCCATCCTTATATTAATTTTCCAACTGACTTCAAGTGCAGGAACATTCCCGCTTGAAATGATTCCAAATGGCTTACAAAGCATTCACTATTTCGTACCGATGTCGTACTCGATTGCTGGCTTTAGAGCGGTTATTACGTCAGGTATTTATAGTGATATGTGGAACAATGCTATTGTTCTTATGTACTTTATGATTCCAATGCTTCTTCTTTCTATTGTGTTCTTTGTATTAAAAACAAAAAAACTGAAACAGAATGAAGAGTCAGCAGAACTCGAATAAACATGCAAGCAGCCCTTTTAAATGAATAGGGCTGCTTTTTTTTAGGTTGATATTTTCTGAGTTTGGTTGTAGAATCATCTTCAACCGGTGAACAGGAAGGTTTTTCTAGATATTTTATCAAGTTTGTTAAATTTATTTTTAATAAATTTATCAAAAAAGGGTTTTCATGACGTGTTTTCGGGTATAGAAAGGTAACGAGGACTAACAACAATACGGAACTATTTGTTGCAAATGAGAAGAGGAGAGAGATTTTGATAACATTTAAGAACGTAGGGAAAAAGTATCCTAATGGATTAGAAGTACTTAAAAACATTGATTTTCACATCGAAAAAGGAGAGTTAATCGCGCTGATTGGTCCGAGTGGTTGTGGGAAAACAACAACCATGCGCATGATCAATCGTCTGATTGAGCCTTCTTCAGGTAGTATTTTAATTGAGGGTGAGGATATTGCATCACAAGATCCCGTCGAACTTCGTCGTAATATTGGTTACGTCATTCAACAAATTGGATTGTTACCACACATGACAATTGGGGAAAACATTTCACTCGTTCCTCGCTTAAAGGGCTGGACAAAAGAAAAATATGAAGACAAAATTGATGATTTATTAAATATGGTTGGCCTTGATCCTGCCACCTTTAGAGAGCGTTATCCAGGAGAATTAAGTGGAGGACAACAGCAACGTGTCGGCGTTATTCGTGCTATGGCAGCAGATCCTCCCATTATCTTAATGGATGAGCCGTTTAGTGCGCTTGATCCAATTAGCCGTGAACAGCTTCAAGAGGAACTTGTTAAACTTCAAGAATCGATTCAAAAAACGATTGTCTTTGTTACACATGACATGGATGAAGCCTTAAAGATTGCCGATCGCATTGCTATTATGAAGGATGGTCATATTGTACAGTTTGATACACCAGAGCGCTTACTCCGTCATCCTGCCAATGACTTTGTAAGAGGATTTATTGGTGAACAGCGATTAGAGGGAATGCAAAATGATCAACCTGTGGCAGCTGATCTTATGATTGAAAAGGTCGTTACCGCTCGTCCAACACGCGGCTTGGCAGAAGCGTTAAAAATGATGAGAAGTTACAAGGTTGATAGTTTGTTTGTAACTGATACGAGGGGCCAATTGCTAGGAATTGCTACCCTTAATAATGTAGAAGTGTATTTTAAAGATGAGGATAAAACGTTGCGAGATATTATGAACACTGAGTTTCAGTCTGTCGATGTTTATGCTCCTTTCACTGAAGTAGCGGAGATTTTTGCAAAAGATGGAGCTGGGTTTATACCGGTCTTGAAAACAGGTGAGCTAGCAGGGTTAATTACACGAACAACGATGATGCGCGGCTTAGCTGGTTTGACAACCTCAGTCGTTCCAGAGGGGGGCGTAAGAAGTGAGTGAACTTATGAATACGTTCATTGAAAGATGGTCTGATATTTGGGAGGCACTGCAACAACATCTGTTTTTATCAATCGTGTCTATTGTTATTGCAACTGTAATCTCCGTGCCACTAGGAATTTTTATTGCACGAAAAAAGAAGTTAGCTGAACCAATTATTGGGATTACTTCCCTCTTTCAAACAATTCCTAGTTTAGCGCTGTTCGGTTTCTTACTACCGCTATTTGGAATTGGAAATACAACGGCAATCATTGCATTAACAATCTATGCTTTGTTGCCAATTTTACGAAATACATACACAGGAATTATCGGTGTTGACCAATCCGCTGTTGAAGCAGGACGTGGAATGGGTATGACGAAAAATCAAATCTTACGCATGATTGAGCTTCCGTTAGCTATGCCAACCATTATGGCAGGTTTACGAACCGCGACTGTTTTAACAATTGGGGTTGTAACGCTCGCTGCTTTTATCGGTGCAGGAGGACTTGGGGATCTTATTTACCGCGGTCTTGCATCTACTCGTAATGAGTTGGTCCTTGCAGGTGCCATTCCAGCAGCTGTATTAGCGCTATTATTTGATTTTATTCTTAAGCGAATTGAGATTGCTACTAATCCAATTGGTCGAAAAGGAAAGAAGCCTTTTTCTTGGAAGAAAGCCTCTGTCGTTGTTGTTCCAGTAGCAGCATTGGTCGTGTTTTTTAGCTTGCGAGGGGGTGCCTCAGAAGATGCGATTGTTATTTCGGGCAAAAAGTGGACAGAGCAATATATCCTTCCTTACGTCGTTGCGGAATACGTGAAAGAAAAAACAAATTACGATGTAAAAGTGAAAGACGGCATTGGTGACACACCCATTTTGACACAAGCATTAAAACGTGGCGATATTGATCTGTATTTAGAATATACAGGTACGGCTTATCTAGATATTTTGCATCAAGACTATAAACCAGGTACATCAGCTGAACAAATCTTTAAAACAGACGAAAAAATGTATCATGACAAATATAAATTAGCATGGTTAAAGCCACTTGGCTTTCAAAATATGTATGCTTTAGCGGTAACAAAAGACACATATGAGAAGCTTGGTATTAAAACAGTAAGTGATTTACAAGCAAAATCTTCACAAGTGACGTTTGGAGCACCGACTGATTTTTATGAGCGTCCTGAAGGTATGAAAGGTTTAATGAAAGCTTATCCGGATTTGAGTTTTAAAGATAAGAAAAGCTTGGATGCGAACTTAATGTACAGTGCAGTAAAGGATGAGAAAGTTGATATGATTACCGCCTTTACAACAGATGGACGCATTAAGCGCTATAATTTAAAAATGTTAAAGGACGATAAAAAAGCATTTCCGGCGTATTATGCAGCACCCGTTGTTCGTGAAGACACGTTAAAAAAATATCCAAAGCTACGCAAAACCATTAATGAATTAGCAGGAAAGATTAATGAAGAGGAAATGACTCAAATGAATACAGAAGTAGATATCAATAAGAAAGAACCAAAAGAAGTAGCTCGCGAGTTTTTAAGAAAAAAAGGATTAATTAAGTAAACAACAAAAAGCCAAGAATGCCTTGCATTCTTGGCTTTTGTATTACAATACTTTACTTAAAAATAGTTTCGTACGTTCGTGTTGTGGATGCGCGAAGAGTTCTTTTGGTTCATTTTCTTCGACTATATAGCCACCATCCATAAAGATGACACGATCACTTACTTCTCGAGCAAAACCCATTTCATGAGTAACTACAACCATGGTCATACCTTCTCTTGCTAAATCTTTCATAACCTCAAGCACGTCGCCAACCATTTCTGGATCTAGTGCTGATGTTGGTTCATCAAAAAGCATAATTTTTGGGTCCATCGCTAAGGCCCGAGCAATGGCGACACGCTGCTTTTGACCACCTGATAATTGGCCGGGCAATACGTGAGCTTTTTCTTCTAAGCCCACTTTAGCTAAAAGCGCAAGAGCTTTTTCCTTTGCCTTAGCAGGTGTCATTTTTCGAACCTTAATCGGACCGACTGTGACATTTTCTAAAACAGTTTTATGAGGAAATAAGTTAAATTGTTGAAAAACCATTCCTACATCTTGGCGGACGACTTGAATATTTGTAGTAGGATCTGTAATCGTATAGCCATTAACCACCACATCTCCAGCTGTAATATCCTCTAATTTATTTAAACAACGTAAAAAGGTGCTTTTGCCTGATCCAGAGGGACCGATTACGCAAACCACTTCTTTTTCTTGAATTTCACAATTAATATCTTTTAGAACTTCTAATTCCCCAAATGATTTCTTTAAATGACGAACGGAGATCATCAACTGCCACTCCTCTATTATCTTTAGTATTCTTGTTCATTGCTACATGGACGTACCTAAATTATACAGACAGTGAAAGGAAAATGCGATGTTTATGCTAACAGGCATGAATGTATTAATGATGAATACAGTTAAATGATACCGAGAGGGGGGGTTATTATGGTACAACTACAAAAATATGTGGATGCTTTGCCCATTCCAGCGACCATTCAACCTACTGCTACGAAAGAAGGAATGCCTTATTATGAAGTGGTTATGAAACAAGTGAAACAAAAGTTGCATCGTGACTTACCACCTACCACTGTATGGGGATATAATGGCCAATATCCAGGACCTACGTTTGAAACAGAGGTAAATGTACCGATTCAAGTGAAGTGGATGAATAAATTACCAAATGTTCATCTCTTACCAATCGATCGAACGGTTATGGGAGCAGAGCCTTCGCAAGCGTCCGTTCGAACGGTCGTTCATCTGCATGGTGGTCGTGTACAAAGTGGAAATGACGGTTATCCTGATGCGTGGTTTACGCGTGACTTTGAAAATGTCGGACCGGCATTTATGGATCCGATTTATAAGTATCCTAATTGCCAGCGAGCTTCTACGTATTGGTATCATGATCACGCTTTTGGAATTACGCGCTTAAACATATACGCAGGCTTAGCTGGTTTATATTTGTTACGAGATTCAGAAGAAAAAAAGCTGAATTTACCGAGTGGACGCTATGAAATTCCATTAATTCTTCAAGATCGTAGCTTTTATCCCAATGGTGAGTTATTTTATCCCGAGCAACCTGGTCAGTTATCACCGCCAGCGCCGCAGCCACCGCCTCCGACTGATCCTAATTTGCCAAATCCATCTGTCCTTCCAGGTTATGGAGCTGATACAAATCTAGTTAATGGAAAAGTATGGCCATATTTAGAGGTCGAGCCACGTAAATATCGCTTTCGAATGTTAAATGCCGCCAACTCCAGATTTTATCAAATGACGTTAGATTCGGGGCAATCTTTTATTCAAATTGGTTCTGATGGAGGGCTATTAAAAGAACCAGTTCAGCTTAGTCAATTAGTGCTTGCTCCGGCAGAACGAGCAGATCTTATTATCGATTTTAGTCAGCAAGCAGGGAAAAGCATTATTTTACGAAATACAGCAGCGGAACCCTTTCCAAATGGAGAGCCACCGACTGAAGATACGGCCCAAATTATGCAATTTCGGGTGAAAGCAAAACAAAAAGAACGAGATGAAACGAGCATTCCAAAACAGTTAAGCTGTATTGTACGGATCCCGCCTGAACAGGCAATTACAACGAGAAAAAATGTTTTATCCGTTTCACGTGATTCGTATGGACGCCCGTACTTTACGATTAATAATAAAGGTTGGAATGGCTTGCCTGTTGAAAACACACCGTATAACGGTACAACGGAAATTTGGGAATTTTATAATATGACAATGGCAACGCACCCCATTCATATTCATTTAATTGAATTTCAAGTGTTAAATCGAGCGAATTTCACAGGTGATCCAAACGGTTCAAATTTAATGGTAGGTGCTGCTATTCCGCCAGATTTAAATGAACGTGGGTGGAAAGATACTGTGCGCGCCTATCCTGGAATGGTGACGAGAATTATTGCGAAGTTCGGGCCATTTACGGGGCTATTTCCGTTTCATTGCCACATTTTAGAGCATGAAGATTATGATATGATGCGCCCATTTGAAGTGCTTAGAAATCCTTTATACAATCCTTGTATTCCTGATCCACAAGAATGTCCAGATATTTCGTTTGCACGCTGCTGTTATAATAAAAATAAACAAAATCGCGAGTAACAAGGTTAAGAAAACGTAGCAATTCTCTCAAAAGCATGTCTACTGTAAACAACGTAGCCTACCTTATGGTGGGTCAGCGTTGTTTATTTTTTTATAAAATTCCGTTGCCTACGATCAAAAAAGGGCATAAGTATAGAGGTGGGATAGTATTAGCTTGCTCTTGTTATAAAAGAGTTGTATAACGAGAAGGAGTAGTTTTTAAGAAAAAGGAGATAGGGACATGCTTTTTATTGATAATAACAATATTACAGATCCGCGGATTAATTTAGCTATTGAAGAATATGCGTTAAAACATCTTGATATTGAACAAACCTATTTATTATTTTATATAAATGAGCCATCTATTATTATAGGAAAGAATCAAAATACGGTGGAAGAAATTAATGCCGACTATGTGGACGAGCATGGCATTCATGTTGTACGCCGTCTTTCTGGAGGCGGGGCTGTTTATCATGATTTAGGCAATCTGAATTTTAGTTTCATTACGAAGGATGACGGTGATTCGTTTCATGACTTTAAGAAATTTACAGATCCCGTCGTAAAGGCACTTAAGAAATTAGGATTACATGCGGAAATGAGTGGTCGTAATGATATTCTCGTTAACGGTAAGAAAATATCAGGTAACGCGATGTTTTCTACGAAAGGGAGAATGTTTAGTCATGGAACACTTATGTTTTCATCAGAAATTGAAAATGTCGTAGCCGCCCTTAATGTAAAAATGGACAAAATACAATCAAAAGGCATTAAATCCATTCGTAGTCGTGTTACGAATATTAAAGATCATCTAGAAAACAAAGAGTTAGGAATGGAGGAGTTTAAACAACTGTTACTTTCCTATTTATTCGAGGAATTTGCTACGATTCCTCGTTATGAATTAACAGAAAAAGATTGGGAGATGATTCATAAAATCTCAGCGGAACGCTATCAAAACTGGGAATGGAATTATGGAAAGTCGCCAGCGTCCAATGTAGAGCTTTCAAATCGGTTTACTGGAGGATCCGTTGATATTAAGTTACACATCGTAAAAGGTGTTATGAAAGAATGTAAAATTTACGGAGACTTTTTCGGTGTAGGTGATGTAACAGACATTGAACAACGGTTAATTGGTACGCGATACGATCGCGGAGAGATTGAGGCTGTGTTAGCAGATATCGACATGCAGTATTATTTTGGTGCTGTTTCTCGAGAAGAGTTTTTAGATTTACTCTATTAATGATGAAGCAAGAGAGAAACCTTTTCATAAGGAATCTCTCTTTTTTTATGCTTTTTGTTGCAATTGACAGAATTATGACAAAAAGGTAAGCTTTAGAAAAATGGCATTACAAAAATAATAGTAAACGGAAATAAAACGTCACGTCTTTTAAGGTAATGGAATTGCTGCATAAAGGGAGAGGATGACACGGATGATTTTTAATGCTGAGATGGAATGTATGAATGTTTTAGAGAAACAGGCATTACAACTAAGCAGACTTAAAAACACAGTGGCAACAGTCTATGAACACGTTCCTTTTTATCAACAGGCCTTTCAAAAGAAGGGAATTGTACCAGAAGACATTCAATCATTATCAGATGTACAAAAATTGCCTTTCACCGCAAAAAAAGACTTGCGAGATCATTATCCATTTGGATTATTTGCCGTGGAGCAACATCAACTCGTTCGCCTCCATGCCTCTTCGGGAACGAGTGGTAAGCCGACTGTTGTTGGCTATACATCTCATGATATTGAGCAATGGGCTTCCATGGTAGCGCGTTGCATTGCGCTTGCTGGCGGCAAACCAGGTCATATCTTACATAATGCGTATGGTTATGGTTTGTTTACGGGCGGTCTCGGGCTCCATTACGGATCTGAGCAGCTAGGCATGACAACCGTTCCTGTGTCTGGTGGTAATACAGAACGACAAATTCTCTTAATTCAAGACTTTCAACCACAAGTCATTTGTGGAACGCCATCCTATGTCTTAACTATTGCCGAAACGATGGAGAAAATGGGGCTTGATCCAAGGAAAACATCGTTACAGTATGGTATCTTCGGTGCAGAACCATGGTCAGAAGAAATGCGTCATGCGCTTGAGGAGAAACTTGGCATTAAAGCACTTGATATTTATGGATTAAGTGAAGTGATGGGGCCAGGTGTAGCAATGGAATGTCATGAAGCACAAGAGGGTCTGCACATTATGGATGATCATTTTTTTGTGGAAGTGATTGATCCAATCTCGTTACAACCGATGCCTGATGGGGAGGCAGGGGAACTTGTATTTACGAGTTTAACAAAGGAAGCCTTTCCAATTATTCGTTATCGAACAGGTGATATTGCCTCGCTGCATCGAGAAAAATGCGTATGTGGACGAACGAGCATTCGCATGTCCCGAGTGAAAGGTCGCCAAGATGATATGCTCATTGTACGAGGTGTTAATGTGTTTCCATCTGAAATTGAAAGTTGTTTACTACAGATAAAAGAATTGGTTCCCCATTATCAAATCTTGATTGTTACACAAGGCTTAAAGGAAACAGTATCACTGCATGTTGAACTAACAGAGTCTTCTTATGCTACCTATGGTCCACAATTAAATGCAGAAGTGTATCATGAGCTCAAAATGAAAATTCAGCGCACTATAAAAAATGCCTGTCTTGTGAACATGCCTGTTGAGCTTAAAGAACCGGGACACATTCCGCGATCACAAGGAAAAGCGGTTCGTATTATGAAGCAGCGGATCGAGGAAATGACATTGTAAATGGTTGTTATTTATATGACGTTATTTTATAATAACGGTAAATAAACGTAATACAATCAGGAGGGTTCATCGTGCAAACATACCTCAGTTTTGATGATTTAACGAATGAAGAGAAGTATGAGCATTTTATGGAACGTATTGCTGCTGGAGAAAAGATTGAAGCGGACGATTGGATGCCAGATGATTATCGACAAAGTCTCATTCGTTTAATTTCAATGCATGGTATTTCGGAAATTATGGGAGCGCTTCCAGAAAAGGAATGGGTCCCAAAAGCACCATCGCTTCATCGTAAACTAGCAATTATGGCGAAAGTTCAAGATGAAATGGGGCACGGACAGTTACTACTTCGCGTCGCAGAAGATCTCATGGCGCCTCTCGGGAAAACGAGAGAGCATATTATGCAAGATTTATTTAGTGGGAAATTAAAGTTTCATAACGTATTTCATATGGAAGCACCTACCTGGGGCGATGCAGGCATGATTGCTTGGCTAGTAGATGGTGCTGCTATTATTTCGCAAAGTATGATGCTCGATTCTTCCTATGGTCCTTATGCGCGCGCGTTAAAACGCATTTGTGCCGAAGAAGTTTTTCATGCCCAGCACGGTGAAAGTATTGTTCTCGCATTAGCAGAAGGGACAGCCGAACAGCGAGCGCTTCTACAAGATTCATTGAATCGTTGGTGGACATCACTCATTATGTTTTTTGGTCCAAAATCAGCAAAAGAAACTGGCAATTCCAATGCAGATAAAAATATTATGTACAAAATTCGTACGAAGACGAACGAAGAGCTTCGTCAAGAATTTTTCACGAAATACATCCCGCGTATTTGGGCGATTGGGTTAACAATACCTGATGAAACGATTCATTTTGATGAATCAACACAATTATGGGTCTATAAAGATGCTGACTGGAATGAATTTAAGCAAATTGTTTCTGGCCATGGACCTCGCTCTCAAGAGCGTCTTGCTCTCCGCCAAAGCTCGTATGACATGAATGGTTGGGTACGAGAGGCGCTGGCGGCTAAGAAAGCAATCTAGAACTGGAGGTAATCTGTAATGAGCGAACAAGAGCAATCCTTTTACAATGTGTATGAAGTGTTTAGTAAAAAGACAGATAAATCCCCTTTTCAGCATCAATTTAGTTTACTAGCACCGAATGCTGATATGGCACTTGTGATGGCGAAAGAAAACTTTTTCCGCAGAGAACCTGTGGCGGACTTATGGGTCGTTAAGCGTGATAATATTCGGAAATTATCTCAAGGTGAGCGAGAGATGCTATCAAAACTATCAAAAGAGTATCGTGAAACAAAAGGATATGGTTATTTAAAAAAGAAATGGCGTGAGTATAATCAAGAGCAATTTACAGAGCAACATATACTTGGTGGAAGGGAAGAGAGCAAGTGAGCAACGAAGAAATGAAAGCGCTTAAAGAGTTGATTTATCAGCTTGCCGATGATGATTTTATTCTTGCTTATCGCGGTTCCGAATGGCTTGGATTGGCGCCACACATAGAAGAGGATGTAGCCTTTTCTTCTATTAACCAAGATATGATGGGGCATGCGACCATGTATTTTCAATTGTTAGAAGCACTTGGAGAGCAAGAAGCAGATCAGAATGCTCACCTGCGCGCACCCGAGGCCTTTCGTAATGCGGTGTTGTTAGAGGAAGTAAACGGAACAGGTTCGTACTTGCATCAGCCGAATTATGATTGGGCCTTTACCGTTGTCCGAAACTATTTTTATAGCGTTCATAAGAAGATTCGCCTAGATTCACTGCGGTTATCCTCCTATGAACCTCTTAGAAATGTAGCAAAGAAAATTTTAATGGAACAGCAGTATCATCTTATGCATTGGGAAGTGTGGTTCCGTCAGCTTTTAACGAGTACAGATGAGGCGAAACGCCGCATGACAGAGGCGATGGTAAAAGTATGGGCTTCCTTTGGGGGAGTTTTAACGCTCGGACCGTATTATGGTGAGATGGTGAAGGCCAATTTTATTGATGATGAAAATGTACTAAAGACACGTTGGATGAGTGCTATCAAGAAAGTGTTAAACGAAACGAATACGAACATGTTGCCAGGAGAACCTGGAATGACTTCGGGAAATGGTCGTAAGGGTGAACACACCACAGATTTGCAACAAGCGATTGCTACGCTAGCAGAGGTGTATGTTACGAATCCTGCTGTAAGCTGGTAAGCGGAAACAAATAGAAGGGAGCCAGCCAATGAACAGTGTCAATAAGCAACAACGCATAACAGAAGCATTGGCGACCGTAAAAGATCCGGAAATCGCATCGGTGAGCATTGTTGATCTTGGCATGATTGGTGATGTGCACGATGAGAATGGCGTTGTAACGATTCATGTGTTACCAACTTTTACTGGCTGTCCAGCGCTTCCTATTATTAAAAGAGACATAGTCAATGCTGTTTCGAAGCTTACGGATGTTAACGCTGTGCAGGTGGAATTTGTCTATTCTCCAGCTTGGACGACCGATCGCATTACCGAGGCCGGAAAAGCCGGATTAAAGGAATTTGGAATAGCGCCTCCACCGGCGCAGCATGTACTTGGAGAGCCTTGGGAAATCGATTGTCCTTATTGCAACTCTTCTTATGTAACTATGGAAAATATATTTGGTCCAACCGCATGTCGCAGTATTTTATATTGTCGGTCGTGTAAAAATCCGTTTGAAGCGATGAAGCCTGTCGCTGACCTTGATGAAATCATACGATAACCTTAAAAAAGAGAGGACGATTTAACATGGTTAAATTAATCGCATTGTATAAAACACCACAGGATCAACACGCTTTTGATGAGCATTATTATGGCACGCATACTGATGTCACGAAAAAAATACCGGGTTTGCGCAAAATGGAAGTAACGAAAATTGTCGGATCACCGATGGGGGAAAGCAAATACTATTTGTTATGTGAAATGTATTATGACAATCATGAAGCGCTTCAAGCAGGAATGAAGTCCGCTGAAGGTAGAGCATCTGGAAAAGATTTAATGTCATTTGCAGGCGATCTTGTTACGATGATGATTGGCGAAGAAGTGAATGGATAATTTTACAACGATTACAGTGCATATACAAGAGAGAGTTGGCGTAGTTGTTCTTAACCGTCCGTCTGTCTTGAATGCAATCAATCGTCACATGGTTTCAGAGCTTTTGCAGGCGCTAACGGACCTTGATCGTCACGATGAAGTAAAAGCGATCGTTCTTACAGGAAATGAGCGTGCCTTTGCAGCAGGAGCTGACATTGATGAGATGATGAATGATGACAGCATAACGCTTGAATTGCTCAATCAATTTCAAGACTGGGATCAATTAGCGCTGATTAAAAAGCCAATTATCGGGGCAGTAAATGGCTATTGCTTTGGTGGCGGATTTGAGCTAGCGCTCTGCTGTGATATCTTATTTGCTGCAGAAAATGCGCAATTTGGGTTTCCAGAAATAAAGCTAGGTGTTATGCCTGGAGCCGGTGGAACAGTCAAGTTAACGAAGCTGATGGGACAAAAGAAGGCGCTTGAATGGTTATGGTTAGGAGAGCCTATGACAGCAAAAGAAGCACATCGTTATGGTGTCATCAATCGTGTTATTGCTCCAGAACGTGTTGTAGACGAGGCTATGAAATTTGCGAAGACGCTGGCAACAAAAGCACCATTACCGCTTCGGCTTATAAAAGAAAGCGTTTACAAAGCGGTCGATGATTCGGTATACGATAGTATGCAGCTTGAACGAAAAAACTTTTATTTACTATTTTCTTCACACGATCAAAAAGAAGGCATGCAAGCTTTTGTTGAAAAGAGAAAAGCGTTGTTTCTAGGGAAATAGGAGGAGATGGCAATGTACGAAACGATTATTTATGAAACGCGCGCAGGTGTAGCCTGGGTAACGTTAAATCGTCCGGAGAAACTTAATGCGTTTACACCGTTAATGCATAAAGAGCTTCAAAAGGCGTTAAAGGTCGCCGAAAGAGATGAGGAAATACGTGCGGTTGTAATTACGGGTGCTGGTCGGGCGTTTTGTTCAGGGCAAGATTTAAGCAATGATGATCAAACGCTAGACTACGGCGACGTGTTACGTGAAGGCTATAATCCTCTTATTCAAGCGATTGTTTCTTTAGAAAAGCCGGTCATTGCTGCCATTAATGGAGTAGCTGCAGGAGCGGGGGCAAGTCTTGCTTTTGCCTGTGACTTTCGACTTGCTTCCTCACAAGCGAGTTTCATAGAAGCTTTTATTCACGTAGGACTTGTACCAGACTCCGGCAATCTCTATTTCCTACCGCGTTTAGTTGGTCATGCAAAAGCGATGGAATTAGCCGTACTTGGGGAGAAAGTACGTGCAGATGAAGCAGCGGCTCTTGGACTTGTTACGAACGTAATAGAAGATGAGATATTTGTTTCACAAGTAGAAGCATTTGCCGTTCGGCTTGCGTCAATGCCTACGAAAGCGATTGGTCTTATTAAGCGCTATATGCATAAAAGCTGGGACAGTGATTTAACAGAAGTGCTAGAAGATGAAGCGATTGCCCAAAGCACTGCTGGTCAAACGTATGACCACAAAGAGGGTGTTTCTGCTTTTATGGAAAAGCGAAAACCATCTTTTATTGGTAAATAGCACGTAAATAAGAAAGCTAGCGGTTTTGATCGCGCGCTTTCTTATTTTACAATAAAAGGATATGTCAGGCGTTATAAATAAGAGTACACGGTGTTAGTGTAAGGCAAAAGGAGAGGAAAACTGACTACTAAATTAACACAAATATTGATAGTGTGTATGTCTCTATTTTTTAGTAGCAGTGAGCGATGATTGAAGTGATTACGGTTATAGGTTCAGGTGTGATGGGTCGAGGAATCGCCTATACGGCAGCGATAGGAGGATTCGCTGTACAACTTATAGATGCAGATGAACAAGCTCTTGGTCAGGCGCAACGTGAAATTGAAGAGTTGTTTGCAAAAGGGGTGGCACGTGGTAAGATTTCTAGCGAGGAAGCGCTTACTGCGAAAGGACAGCTTCGTTACGAATTGAATCTAGCAACAGCTGTGAAGGATGCGGATCTTGTCATTGAAGCTGTACCAGAATCACTAGAAATAAAGAAAGCCGTCTTTACACAATTAGAGGAGCATGCACCGTCTCATTGTATTTTGGCAAGTAATACGTCGACGATGAGTCCAACCGAACTTGGTTCGTTTACAAAACGACCGAATCAAGTCATTGCTATGCACTTTTTTAATCCTGTTCATAAAATGCCACTCATTGAAATTATTCGTGGTCATGAAACTGATGATGATACGGTCGCAGTGGTGAAAGTGGTCGCTCAGAAAATGGGCAAGGAAACCGTGGTAGTCAATGAGTTTCCCGGCTTCGTTACAAGTCGAATTTCGGCGATGGTTGGCAATGAGGCTTTTTATATGCTTCAAGAGGGTGTTGGTACCGCCGAAGAGATTGATAAAGCCATTAAACTAGGGTTGAACTATCCAATGGGACCATTTGAGCTTGGAGATTTAGTCGGTCTTGATACACGCTTAAATAATTTACGCTATCTTCATGAAACGTTAGGTGAAAAGTATCGTCCGTGTCCACTTCTCGTTAAATACGTCAAAGCAGGGCGTCTTGGGCGAAAAACAGGACGTGGTGTGTATGATTATTCAACAGAGAAAGACGGGGCGGTGAAATCGTGAGAGACGTCGTTATAGTAGACGCTGTACGAACGCCAATCGGTCGGTATAAAGGAGCACTAAAAGACATTCGTCCTGATGATTTAGCAGCGATGACCATTAAAGGTCTAATGAAGCGTAATCCGCGCGTTTCCCACGCCATCATTGAAGAAGTGGTGCTCGGCAATGCGAATGGAGCAGGTGAAGATAATCGTAATGTAGGTAGAATGGCTGCATTACTTGCGGATCTTCCAATTGAAGTTGGTGGAACAACAATTAATCGCTTATGCGGATCGGGTATGGATGCGGTCATTTATAGTGCACGTGCGATTATGGCTGGTGAAGGGGATGTGTATATTGCCGGCGGAACAGAAAGTATGACACGTGCACCGCTTGTCATGGGAAAACCGGACATTGATTTTCCACGCGGTGACATGAAGATGTTTGATACAACCATTGGTTGGCGTTTTATAAATCCAGCATTACATGCGTTGTATGGAACAGACTCCATGCCACAAACAGCAGAAAATGTAGCTAAACGCTATGGAATTAGCCGCGAGGAGCAGGACGCCTTTGCCGCAGAAAGTCAGCAACGTGCTCAACTTGCTATGGAGGCAGGTCGCTTTCAAGAAGAGCTCATTGCGATTGAACATAAAGACAAAAAAGGGAATGTTACGTTAGTCGATACAGATGAACATCCGCGTCCCAATACGACAGTACAAACACTAGCAAAGTTAAAACCTCTTTTTCCAGACGGAACGATTACTGCGGGTAATGCTTCTGGCGTGAATGACGGTGCAGCGGTTCTGTTAGTAATGAGTGCAGAAAAAGCAAGGGAACTAGGACTCAAGCCACTGGCGCGCTATAAAGCATCTGCAGTAGCAGGGCTTGAGCCGGCTGTGATGGGACTAGGGCCAATAGAGGCGAGTCGGAAGGCGCTTATGCGCGCAGGTATAACGAAAGATGATCTCGGTCTTATTGAATTGAATGAAGCATTTGCATCGCAGTCGTTAGAGTGCATGAAGCAGTTAGAACTAGATCCCGCTAAAGTCAATGTGAATGGTGGAGCCATTGCTTTTGGTCATCCACTTGGCGCAAGTGGCGCTCGAATTCTAACGACGTTGCTACATGAAATGAAAAAACGTAAGGTGCGCTATGGATTAGCTACAATGTGCATTGGTGTTGGTCAAGGGATTGCGACTGTCATTGAAAATATCGAAGCATAACTGGTTACAACTCAAGTTTCATTAGAAAGCAAGCAGTATAAAAGAAAAGGGAGGTGAACTGCTTCTAAACAGCAGTACTAACAGTAGAAGCAGAAATCTATGATACAACAACAAGAAGCTATTTTGTATGAAGTGAAAGAGCATATCGCCTACGTTACACTGAATCGTCCTGAGGTGTTGAATTGTTTTAATTATTCAACGTTACAAAAGCTTGGTGAAGTCGTTGAAGCTATTCATCATAATGGCGATGTTCGCGTGGTAATCTTTACAGGTGCTGGTGCAAAAGCCTTTAGTGCAGGCGCTGATTTGAAAGAACGAAGAACGTTATCAGAAAACGATGTTAAACGAAATGTGAAAAAAATTCGTGATGTGTTTTCTGCGATTGAACAGTTGCCACAACCAACCATTGCAGCGATGAATGGTCACGCATTTGGCGGAGGGTTTGAATTAGCTCTTGCGTGTGATTTGCGTGTTGCTGTACAAGCTGCCTCAATGGGCTTAACAGAACTAGGATGGGCGATTATTCCTGGTGCAGGTGGAACACAGCGTTTGCCGCGTCTAATTGGAGTTCCAAAAGCAATGGAGCTCATTCTAACAGCAAAAAAACTAAGTGCACAAGAAGCGTTAGCGTATGGCATCTTAAATAAAGTGACCGAACTTGATGAATTATTACCTGCTTGTGAAGCGTATGCTGCTGCCATTTTAAAAAATGGCCCAATTGCTGTTACGCAAGCGAAGTATGCGATTAAACACGGAATGGATACAGATCTGCACACAGGTCTAGCTATTGAAGCGAAAGCATATGAGGTTACGATTCCAACGCGAGATCGTATAGAGGCGTTAGAAGCATTTAGTGAAAAGCGGCCGCCTCAATTTAAAGGAGAATAAGGCAAGCTTTTAAAACTTGTACGTTGAAACAGTCGTTTGATAGGATAAAAGTTACTACGTACTGTACCGTATGAATAAGTAAATGAGGGAATTACATGCAAAACAGTTTAAACACTCGTTCCATGATTTTTACGCTGTATGGAGATTATATTCGTCATTATGGAAATGAAATTTGGATTGGAAGCCTTATTCGGTTGTTGGAAGAATTTGGACATAATGAGCAAGCGGTTCGTGCCGCTATTTCTCGCATGAATAAGCAAGGATGGATTGTTTCACGGAAGCAAGGAAACAAAAGCTATTATTACCTAACACCACGTGGCGTTCGCCGTATGGACGAGGCTGCAAAACGAATTTTTAAACTGCAACCAGATGAGTGGGATCAAACGTGGTATATGTTCACGTATACCATTCCCGAAGAGAAGCGGAGCATACGAGATGAACTTCGAAAAGAACTTGTCTGGAGTGGATTTGGTCTATTAGCAAATAGTTTTTGGATTTCTCCTAACAATCAGCGAGAACAAATACAACAAATGTTAGAGAAGTATGAGATTGGAGACTATGTACATTACTTTACGGCAACGTATGATGGTCCAAATGAATGTGCAAAGCTCGTGAACGAGTGCTGGGACTTACAAGCAACGAATGAGAAATACGATCGTTTTATTAAAATCTATTCAGAAAAGTATGTGATTGATAAAACCAAGATTGAAAACGGCGAGATGACCGATGGTGAATGCTTTGTAGAACGAACAAAGCTCGTGCACGAATATCGTAAATTTTTATTTGTGGATCCTGGTTTGCCACAAGAACTATTGCCAGACAATTGGCTAGGGAATTACGCTGCGTCATTATTTAGTGATTATTATCGGACATTAGCAGTACCGTCTTCGCGGTTTTTTGAAACCATTTATCAAGAAGGCAACACCGTTAAGAAAGATAAAGCGTACAATGCGCTAAATCATCCATTAATTAATGAACTGTAATAAGGAAGCTAGTTGATTAGAAAAGGTTGTCTAGGTCAATTCGTTAGTGAATGTGCTAGACAACCTTATTTACATCATGCTTTATGGATGAGTTTGTTCAAGAGATTGTTTAAACATTTGTGCTTTTTGACGATAGGTTTCAATCGTTACGGCAATTAATTCTAAGTCTTTTTCATTGAGCTCACGAATGATTTTTGCTGGTGAACCTAGTACAAGCGTGCGTGGAGGAATTTTCTTTCCAGATGGTACAAGTGTGTTGGCGCCAATGAAAGCTTCTTCGCCAATGTCAGCTCCATCTAGAATAATGGCTCCCATACCAATTAAGGCACGTTTACGAATCGTGCAGCCGTGGAGAATGACGTTATGACCAATGGATACCTCGTCTTCTAACGTAAGGGGATTTCCTTCGTATAAATGAAGGGTACAGTTATCCTGCACGTTGCAGCGGTCGCCAATGGTAATTGGACCTTCGTCACCACGAAGCACACTATTAAACCAAATGCCTGATTCTTTACCAATGGTGACATCTCCAATGATTTGTGCACCCGGCGCTACGAAAGCGCTCTCATCGATTGTTGGCTTTTTTCCGTCAAATGAGTGAAGCATACAATAAGTTCCTCCTTAACTAGTAAAACAAAACTTCTCTAAAAGTATATACCAGATTGCATGAAAGGAATAACATAGATGAAAACATTATGTGAACTTCTTAATATAGATGTACCCATTCTTCAAGGTGGGATGGGCAATGGAAGCAATGCTCCCTTAACAGCAGCTATATCGAATGCCGGGGGTCTTGGAACAATCGGTGTTGGGACGCGTTCACCACAAGAAATTGAAGCACTCATTCTTGAAACAAAAGCACTGACAAATAAGCCTTTTGCAGTAAATGTTCCTTTGACAGTAGCGTCAAGTATTAAAGAAATCATGGCACTCATCGTTTCTCATAGCATCCCCATTGTCTCTTTATCAGCAGGAAATCCAGCGCCATTTATTCCGAAGCTAAAGGCGCACGGAATTGTTGTGATTTGTGTCGTTGCCTCTGTTTATCATGCAAAAAAAGCAGAGGAAGCTGGTGCAGATGTAATTGTAGCAGAAGGTTATGAAGCAGCAGGGCTCAATTCACCGTTAGAAACGACGACGATGACCTTAGTTCCACAAGTAACTTCCGCTGTGTCTGTGCCGGTTGTTGCTGCTGGAGGGGTTGCTGATGGCAGAGGATTAGCAGCAAGCATGATGCTTGGCGCACAAGGTGTACAAATTGGCACGCGCTTTATTGCTGTCCAAGAATCTCCTTTTCATGCTGTGTATAAAGAGGCACTTCTCGAAGCTTCCGATCAGGATACCGTTGTGGTGGGTCGCTCGGTCGGCAGAATTCGCCGTGTCATGAAGGCTCCGTATGCACAAACCTTATTACACTATGAAAAAGAAGGCGTCACACTTGAGCAATTTAATGAACTCACGACCGAAACCCACCATCTTAAAGGTGCGATGGATGGCAATCTACAAGAAGGCTTTATTAATAGTGGTCAAATTGCTGGTTTAATTACGAGCATCCCGACTGCACGTGAACTAATGACAACGATGATGGATGAAGCTTCTTATGCTATTGAACAGTCATTTCAAACGTTCCATTCTTTTAAAAATAAGGAAGAAAGCTGTTAAATCGTAATAATTTGTAATATAATCAATAGTGTAAATAGTTTGAAAATAAGCGAAAGGCATAGCCTCGCCGTTAGTTTGCAACCAGAAAGATGTCTGTTGCCTGACAAAAGGGGGAACGGAACGGGTGAAAACGTGGAAGGGAATAGTCGGTGTATCGACTGCGGCTGTATTGTTGCTTGGAGGGTGTGGAAAAAGTGATGTTAGCAGTAAGATGGATCGTGACAAAACCGTTACGATTGGGGTAACACAAATTGTTGAGCATCCTTCTCTTGATGCGGCCTATAAAGGGTTTCAAAAAGGAGTAAAGGATGGCGGTGTTCAACATGTGGACTTTAAATACAAAGTGGCTCAAGGTGAGCAAACGAATTCTGTATCCATCGCCAAGACCTTTGTTGGCGATAAAGTCGATTTAATCTTTGCTAATGCTACACCAAGTGCACAACATGCTGCAAATGCAACGAAACGCATTCCAATTGTATTTACATCTGTGACAGATCCTGTTGGGGCAAAGCTTGTTAAAAGTTTAGAAGCACCGGGTACGAATGTAACAGGTACAACAGATACTCACCCAGAGGCGATACCGAAAACGGTTGAATTTATTGGAAAAGAAATAAAGGCAAAATCAGTGGGACTACTTTACAATAAAGGCGAGCAAAACTCCGTTGTACAAATTGAAAAAGTAAAACAAGAGTTAAAGAAGTACAATGTGAAAGCTGTCGAAGCTACCGTTGCAAAATCTGCTGATGTTAAGCAGGCAGCAGCTTCTCTCGTAGGAAGAGCTGACGCCTTTTATGTAGTCACAGATAATACGGTCGTTTCAACGTTACCTTCTGTCATATCCGTTGCTGAAAGTAAAAAAATACCTTTATTTGTCGGCGAACTGGATTCAGTGAAGAAAGGCGGCTTTGCGGCCTACGGTTTTGACTATTATGATATCGGCTATCAAGCGGGGAAAATGGCCGCTAAAATTTTAAAAGACGGTAAAAAACCTAGTGATCTCCCAGTAGAGTTTCCTAAAAAATTAAAACTAGTTATTAACAAAAAAGCAGCTGCAGCGATGAACGTAAAATTGAACCCTAAATGGAATTCAATAGCGGAATATATCGATTAAGTGCACGCTGGATTTGACCTTCCACTGGCGGGTTAAATCCAGCGTTTTTGTTTACATTTCAATTCATTAGGAGGACTTACATGTATGCGATTCTAAGTGCTATGGATTTAGGGGTCATTTTTGCTATGATGGCAATCGGTGTTTACGTATCCTTTCGTATTCTTGATTTTCCTGATTTAACGGTGGATGGAAGTTTTGTAACAGGCGGTGCGGTGACAACCATGATGATTGTAGGGGGCTTTAATCCGTTCCTTGCTACACTAGCTGGATTATTTGCAGGATTTATTGCTGGTTGTTTAACCGGTATTCTACATACAAAAGGTAAAATCAATCCACTTCTATCGGGAATTTTAATGATGACCGCTTTGTATTCAATTAATTTGAAAATCATGGATCAAAGCGCAACGGTTTCGGTAGCGAATGAAGAGACGATTCTTACCTCAATTCGCAATGCATGGGAAGCGCTTGGTCTAGATGATCTTCTCAATTCTTTCTTTACCATGCTTGGTTTTGGTGATGATTTACCTGAAACGTGGAGTGTGCTGTTCGTAATCGGTGCCCTTGCTCTTATGATGAAAGGGCTATGTGATTGGTTTTTACGCACCGAAATTGGTCTAGCGCTTCGTGCAACGGGTGATAACAAGCGCATGATTTCAAGCTTATCGGCCAATACAGATTGGTTAACGATTCTTGGACTTGGCCTTTCTAATGCCTTTGTCGCTCTATCTGGGGCTATTTTTGCACAATACAATGTCACAGCCGACATTGGTATGGGAATCGGGATGATTATTGTCGGGTTAGCCTCCGTCATTATTGGTGAAGCGTTATTTGGCACAAAATCCATAGCACGCACAACACTGGCTGTTTTTCTAGGTGCTATTGTGTACCGTATAATGATTACGTTTGCTCTTAAAATCGATATATTTGATCCGGGTGATTTAAAGTTAATTACGGCGGTAATCGTAATTGGTGCGCTTGTTATTCCTAAAGTTGTAGATCGACAAAAAGAAAAAGTCCGAAAAACCAAACGACGAAAAGCGGCGATAGCAGCGCTGCAACGAAAGGATGATGACGTTGCTTCAACTAAGCTCGGTTTATAAAGTGTTTAATGAAGGTACAGCTGATGAAAAGGTAAGCTTACAGCATATTAATTTAACCGTAGAAGCCGGTGATTTTGTTACGATTATCGGCAGTAACGGAGCGGGCAAATCCACGCTCATGAATATCATATCTGGAGTGCTGTTTCCAGATGAAGGAGAAGTCATGATTGGCGGTAAGAAGGTAACGACCCTGCCGGAATATAAACGATCGAAAATGATTGGACGTGTCTTTCAAGATCCAATGGCAGGCACAGCACCCTCTATGACAATTGAAGAAAATCTAGCTATGGCCTATGCACGTAATCGGAAACGATCTTTACGTAATGGGCTGACAAAAGCGAATCGTACTTTTTTTAAAGAAGCCCTATCTTCATTACATCTTGGCCTTGAAGATCGCTTTAAAGCCAAAGTCGGTCTGTTATCGGGAGGGGAGCGACAAGCGCTCTCGCTATTAATGGCGTCTTTTACAAAACCGGATCTTTTATTATTAGATGAGCATACGGCAGCGCTTGATCCGTCTCGAGCGGCACTGATTACATCTTTAACGAAAGAAATTGTCCACGCTAACGGTTTAACGACGCTCATGGTAACACATAATATGCAACAAGCGATTGATCTTGGTAACCGCTTAATTATGATGGATAAAGGGCAAATTATAGTAGAGGTGAAGGAAGAAGAGAAAAAGACATTAACGGTAGAAGGGTTACTTCAGCTTTTTCAACGTATTAAAGGGGAACAGCTTGTAAATGATCGAGCCATTTTATCTTAAAACGGAGGCTTGCTTTTTTACATAAAAAGCGGTAGACTTTTTGGTTATGCAGCATAGCTACGGCAATGCTGTAAAGTTTTATATTGTAGGAGGACGTATTTTTTGAAGCAGCAAGAGCAATGGACCTCAAAATTAGCCTTTATTTTAGCCGCAGCCGGCTCAGCCATTGGTTTGGGCGCAATTTGGAAGTTTCCTTATGTTGTTGGAACGAGTGGTGGCGGTGCCTTTTTTCTACTGTTTTTATTATTTACATTTTTAATTGGTTTTCCGTTGTTAATGGCTGAATTTGTAATCGGTCGCGGTGCGCAAAAAGAAGCCATTTCAGCGTATAAGACAATTGCACCAAAGACAGCCTGGCCATGGCTTGGGCGAATGGGAGTGACAACCGCTTTTATCCTGTTGTCATTTTATAGTGTTATTGGTGGCTGGATAATCCTTTATTTATACAAAAGTGTAACTGGGCAAGTGTTTGGTCAAGATTATAGTGCGTTATTTGGACGCTCAATTTCCGAATCAGGTGGCGTGTTAATCGCCCAAGCTGTATTTATGCTGATTACTGTCCTGATCGTTTCCCGCGGAGTAAAAAGTGGAATTGAAAGAGCAAATAACATTATGATGCCTGCGCTTTTCATTATGTTTCTCATTTTAATTGTACGCTCCTTAACATTGGATGGGGCTATGAAAGGTGTGGAATTCTTTTTAAAGCCTGATTTTGCATCGATTACAGGAGAATCCATTTTGTTTGCGCTTGGCCAGTCGTTTTTCTCATTAAGTGTGGGGATCTCGGTTATGGTTACGTATAGTTCATACCTATCTAAAAAAGAAAGTTTACCTAAGTCTGCGACAACAATTGTAAGTTTAAATGTTGTGATATCATTATTGGCTGGACTCGCTATTTTCCCAGGCGTATTTTCCCTCGGATTAAAACCAGCAGAAGGCCCGGGCTTACTATTCGTTGTGTTACCTTCTGTTTTTGAACAGTTAGTGTTTGGAAAAGTGTTTTTCGTTATCTTTTTAGCACTCTTTTTATTTGCAACACTCACATCAGCATTTTCCATGTTAGAAATTATTATTGCAGCCATTATTAAAGATGATGTTAGCAAGCGAACGAAGTGGTCTTGGATCATTGGCGTGTTAATTTTCATTGTCGGTGTGCCATCTGCTTTATCAACAGGAGCACTGAAACATGTTACGCTAATCGGCGATCGTACGATTTTTGATTCATTAGATTTTCTTGTGAGTAATATTTTATTACCATTGGGTTCTTTATTTATAGCCTTGTTTGTCGGCTATCGTTACCCAAAGGGTCAACTATATGAAGAATTTACAAGCGGAGCTACGATTGGTAAAAAAGGCTTTGCTTTGTGGTTATTGTTAATTCGCTATGTGACCCCTGTTGTTATTATTATCGTCTTTTTAAATCAACTAGGTGTATGGAAGCTATTTAAATAGTATCCATGATCTTCCTAAAGAGGAGGTGTTTTCTTAATTGGAAAACATCTCCTCTATTTTTCATTTATTGACTGATTATTCTACAAAATGATATCATTACGTTAAGAAAACGTTATATAATTATCGTGTAAAGCGATAGACTTTAGAAGGGGCAGATACATGACGCAAAATGGATTTGTGCCTTTCTTTTTGTAAACCGTTACATAACGCTTATTAAGAGGTGATGATATGAAACCTGGTATAAAAATAGGAGATGAAGCCGTCATTACGGCAACAGTAACGCCCGAGATGTTTGCTCAATTTGAAGGGTCATTAGTTCATCCAGCCTACTCTACGGTGTCCATGGTCTATCATATGGAATGGGCTGCTCGCCAAATTATTCTACCCTTTTTAGAAGAAGGCGAGGAAGGTATTGGTGGTGGTGTATCTGCTAAGCATCTTGCGCCAACTCCTGAAGGAATGAATTTAACGATAACAGCAACGGTTACAGAACTAACAGGGAAAACAGTTGTATGTAAAGTAAAAGTAGCAAATGAAAAAATGGTAGTTGGTGAAGGTGATGTAACACAATATATTTTATCGAAAGAGAAAATCACACAAAAACTACAAAGTATGAGAATGGAGAATACCCAAAAATGAAAGCGCTTACTTTAAAGCATCAAAGGGTTGAAGAACTTGATATGTTTGAACAAATAGCAGAGCATGAGCAAGTTGTGTACTGCAATGATCCTTCAACGGGATTAAAAGCTATTATCGCTATTCATAATACGACGCTTGGACCGGCTTTAGGGGGCTGTCGTATGCGTCCATATCGTACGACAGACGAGGCACTTGAAGATGTACTGCGCCTATCTAAAGGGATGACCTATAAATGTGCAGGTGCCGATGTTGACTTTGGTGGCGGGAAATCGGTTATTATCGGGGATCCGATGAGCGATAAATCACCCGCGTTGTTTCGGGCATTCGGACAGTTTGTTGATTCATTAAATGGGCGCTTTTACACCGGAACAGATATGGGAACGACACCCGAGGATTTCGTTCATTCTATGAAAGAAACAAATTGTATTGTCGGTGTACCAAAAGAGTATGGCGGTAGTGGTGATTCATCTGTACCAACAGCACAAGGAGTCATTTACGGTCTAAAAGCAACACTACAAACGCTTTATGGGACAGAAGCGCTTCATAGTGTGACCTATAGCATTCAAGGATTAGGCAAAGTGGGCTATAAAGTAGCGGAAGAGCTATTAACAGCAGGTGCACATCTTTATGTGACCGACGTTAATCCAATTGTCTTAAAGATGATCACAGAACGAGCGGAACAATTGCCGGGAACAGTGCAAGTCGTTTCAGGGAATGAAATTTATAGCGTTCCAGCAGATATTTTTGTACCTTGTGCACTTGGAGGCATCATTCATGATGAAACAATAGATCAATTGCAAGTAAAAGCGATCGTTGGCAGTGCGAATAATCAATTGTTAGAAGATCATCATGGTTTGTATTTACAACAAAAAGGGATTTTATACGGCCCTGACTACATTGTTAATGCTGGTGGTCTGATCCAAGTAGCAGATGAGTTGTATGGACCGAATACATCACGTGTATTAAAACAAACGAAAGCAATCTATGATTCTCTTCTTGAAATCTACCAACAAAGCAAAGAGTTGCATCTCTCTACAATGGAAGCGGCAAATCGCTTTTGTGAAGCAAGAATTGCACAGCGTAAGACACGCAATAGCTTTTTTTCGCATGACAAGCGAGCAAAATGGCAGGTTAGACATTAAAAGGAGGAAGTGGAATGCAAAACGAATTTCCTATGTTACAAATCATTGATCAAAATGGTGTGCTAGTTGATGAGTCTTATCGTAGTTTACTAACAGAGTCTCTTGTAAAAGAACTGTACGTAAAGATGGTGAGAGCGCGCTTGTTTGATCGAAAAGGTGTCAATTTACAGCGACAAGGTCGCATTGGTACGTATGTGCCTTTTGAAGGACAAGAAGCAGCACAGATTGGTAGTGCAATGGCGATGCAAGAGGGCGATTGGATGTTTCCGACGTATCGTGATCATGGGGCAACGTTGACATTTGGTCATTCGTTAAAAAATGTTTTGTTGTATTGGAAAGGCCGTCAAATTGGTTGTGTACCACCAGCAGGAAAAAATATTTTCCCACCAGCTGTCCCAATTGCCTCGCAATTATTGCATGCGACAGGGACAGCTTGGGCAGAAAAGCTAAAAGGCACAGATCGTGCCTCAATTGTCTATTTTGGTGATGGTGCCACATCTGAAGGTGACTTTCATGAAGGTTTAAACTTTGCTAGCGTCTTTAACGTACCGGTTGTCTTTTTTAATCAAAATAACGGTTTCGCAATTTCCGTTCCGATTGCCAAGCAAATGAAAGCTAAGACTATTGCTCAAAAAAGTGTTGGTTATGATATTGAAGGTGTGCGTGTAGATGGAAATGATGTCTTTGCTGTGTATTTTCATACGTTAAAGGCCGTTGAGAATGCGCGCAAAGGAAACGGACCAACGTTAATTGAAGCAATGACATGGCGCTATGGTGCGCATACGACAGCAGATGATCCATCAAAATATCGCGATCAAGAGGAAAGTGTTCGTCGTCGTGAAAGTGGCGATCCAGTTACACGTGTTGAATTATATATGAAGCATGAAAATATGTGGGACGAGCAGTTTGCTAATGAAATTGAACAAACGATTATGAAAGAAATAGAAGAAGCGGTAGCAAAAATGGAGCAAGAGCCAGCGCCACATTATAGTGAAATGTTTGATTATGTCTTTGCTGAAAATCCATGGCCAATTGAAGAACAAAAACGAGCGTATGCTGGGATGAGAGGAGAATAAAATGACGACTGCAGTTGGAACGAAAAAAATGACGTTAGTACAAGCGGTAACGGATGGGTTACGAACGATGATGAAGGAACATGATAACGTGCTTGTTTTAGGTGAAGATGTTGCCCAAAATGGTGGGGTGTTTCGAGCGACCGACGGGTTGTTAGAAGAGTTCGGGGATCAACGTATAATTGATACGCCTTTAGCAGAATCAGGCATTATTGGAACGTCGATTGGTCTAGCGATGAATGGTTTTCGGCCAGTAGCTGAAATGCAGTTTTTAGGCTTTATCTATCCAGCGTTTAACCAAATTATGACGCATGCGACGCGTATTCGTGCCCGTACGCTTGGAGCATTTACCGTTCCAATGGTCATTCGTGCTCCGTATGGTGCGGGTGTACGTGCTCCCGAAATTCATTCAGATTCCGTCGAAGCGTTATTTGCTCATATGCCAGGTATGAAAGTTGTTGTTCCCTCTAATGCATACGACGCAAAAGGAATGTTGATTGCAAGTATTGAAGATCCAGATCCGGTTCTTTTTCTGGAACCGATGAGAGTTTATAGAAGTACAAAAATGGATGTGCCTGAAGGAAAGTATACAGTCGAGTTAGGTAAAGGCAGCATTTTAAGAGAAGGATCAGATGTCACAGTATTGACGTATGGTTCGTTAACAGAGCAGTGCGTAAAGGCCGCCGAAGCTGCTAGCGAAAAAGGGTATTCGGTAGAAGTGATTGACTTGCGAAGCCTATATCCACTAGATAAAGAACTAATTGCGGCCAGTGTACAAAAAACAGGTCGCGCGGTCATTGTGCATGAGGCGCCACAAACAGGTGGTTTATGCGATACCCTTATTTCTCTTATTAATGATACGTCGTTCTTTTATATGAAGGCACCTGTAGAAAAAGTGACAGGACATGATACGCCTGTTCCGATGTTTGCGTTAGAAGATCATTATTTGCCTACGTCGGAACGTATACAAGCGGCAATTGTTTCTGTGATGGACTGTTAGGAGGAGAAGTAAATGGTAGAAGTAAAGCTTCATGACATCGGAGAAGGCATGCACGAAGGAGAAATTCTTCATTTCTTTGTAAAACCTGGGGATATCGTAACCATTGATCAACCTCTTGTAGAGGTACAAACAGATAAAGTAACAGCTGAACTACCTTCACCGGTGGCTGGAAAAGTTTCAAAGCTGCTTGTAAAAGAAGGAGAAACGGTAACAGTTGGAACGGTACTATTAGTTTTAGAAGGTGAAGGTAGCTCTCATGCGAAGAAGGAAAGTCAAGAGCCGCTTGGCGCTGCAAAACAAGTGACAACAGTCGGCAACTCACCTAAAGACGAGAGTGCTTTAGCGCTTCTAACGAAACGAATATTGGCGGCTCCTTATACGAGAAAACTAGCTCGTGAGCATCAAGTTGATCTAGAACTAGTAACGGGTACGGGCCCAGCTGGCCGAATTACAGAAGAGGATGTCATGCGTTTTGTAGCAGGTGATCAAAAGGATAACATCGTTTCTGCAGCAGCGCTAGAAGAACCGCAAAAAGATTCATCCCTTTCTACAGCAACCGTTTCAACAATTCCTTTTAAAGGTCGTCGCAAGCAAATCGCCAAAAAAATGACGCAATCGTTATTTACCATTCCTCACGTTACTCATTTTGAAGAAATCGATATGACAGCGCTTTTAGAAATGAAAAAGCAATTAAAGCAAAATGATACGAATGTATCTGTAGCAGCATTTTTCGTAAAAGCACTTCAATTTGCATTGCGTGATTTCCCGATTTTCAACAGTAAGCTTGACGAAGCAAATGATGTCATTCAGATGCATGAGCAAATCAATATTGGAATTGCTACCGATGCGGAAGATGGTTTAATCGTTCCGGTCATTCATGATATCAAGGCGTTAAGCATTAAAGAAATTAATGAAGATATGAAAATGAAAATGGAAAAAGCAAAAAATGGCACGTTGTCTCGACAAGATATGAGCAATGGTACGTTTACGATTTCTAACGTTGGTCCACTTGGAAGCATGGGAGCAACGCCGATTATTAATGCTCCAGAAGTAGCACTCATGGCTTTTCATAAAACAAAGCGTGTACCCGTTGTTATGGGCGAAGAGATTGTCATTCGTTCCATGATGAATGTATCGATGTCTTTTGATCATAGGGTGGCAGATGGTGCAAGCGCGGTTATGTTTACGAATCGCTTTAAGCACTTTATCGAAAATCCTTCGTTCATGCTAGTGGAGATGGTGTAACATGGTAGTTGGAGAATTCGTTCAAAAACGACAGTTAATGATTATTGGTGGTGGACCAGGCGGTTATCATGCGGCTATTCGTGCCGCACAGCTTGGTCTTGAGGTAACACTCGTTGAAAAAGAAGCGATGGGTGGAGTGTGTTTAAATGAGGGATGTATACCGACGAAGGCGATGACCCAAGCGGCTAGCAACCTATCATCGTTAGCTCACTATAAAGCGATGGGAATCAATGTCGGCGACGCAACGTTTTCGTTAGATACCTTTCGTTCTTTTCAGGAACAACAAATATCAAACCTGCGCTCAGGTGTAGAAGCTCTTTGTAAGGCAAATCGAATAGAAATTCTGCGTGGAACGGCTTCCTTTATGCAAGAAAATCGCATAGGTGTAGAAACAGGTCACCAGTTTGAGATATACGAATATGAACAAGCGATTATTGCCGTTGGAGCAACGATGAAGATGCCTAAAGAGCTGTCCTATATTGAAGGGAAAATCATGACGCTAGCGCAGTGGTGGAAGCTTTCCGAACTGCCAGAGCATTTACTCGTAATCGGTAGTGACTACATGGCACTAGAGGCGGCTTTCACGTATTGTCAGCTTGGTAGCCAAGTCACGTTAATGACGGATGATGAAACATTTGGGCTCGATCGCGCAGTAGTGAAAGAACTGCAACGAGTGATGAAAAAGGAAAAAATAAAACTCTTGAAAAATAGTACGCTCATAGAGGTGTCTCTTCACGGTGAAACCGTTATTGCTACTGTTTTGGCGCAAGAAGAACGCGTCACAATAGAAGCTTCTCACTTGCTTGTAGCAGGTTCTTATGAAGCAAATAGTAAAGAAATTGGCTGTGACTTTCTTAAGATTGCTGTTGATGAAGCGGGTATGATCGAAGTGGATGAAGGGTGTGCTACGTCTGTTCAAAACATTTATGCTGTCGGCGATTGTACAATTGGGCCGAAATTAGCGAGCAAAGCAATTAAGCAAGGAAAAGTTGCTGCCGAGTGCATTGGTGGTTTGAAAGCCGCCTTTAATTTGGCAAGTATTCCGATGGTCATTCATACGAACCCACCGATTGCGTATAGCGGTTTACGAGAAGATGAAGCGAAAGCAGCGGGTTATACTGTGAAAAGTGGTCAATTTGCGATGGGTGGGAACGGTTTTACAGCACTTGCGGGGCAAAAGGATGGTGTCGTTAAACTTGTTATGGATGAACAAAGCGACCTTCTTCTCGGCGTTCATATGCTTGGAAGGGGAGCAACGGAACTCATTCAAGCCGGTGTTATGCTGCTAGAAATGGCTGCACGTGAAGAAGACGTTGCCTATCCATTGTATGCACATCCTTCTTTAAGTGAAGCATGGATGGAAGCTGTGGAAGCAGCAACAGGTAAGGCAATTCACATTCCACCTTCTAAAAAGAAAGAAACCCTGTCTAAATAAGAGGTAAAAAAACGAGCCGTTTAGGCTTGTTTTTTTATTCATTATGAAGCGTGTAAGCGTAGTTACTTTACATAGCGTACCAATCATGAGAGGATAATTATATTTATAATTCGGGAAGACTGTAAAATGGAAAAAGAACTAAAGGATGGTACGATGAAGAAATTAATTGCAATTGATATGGATGGAACGTTAGTAAACAAGCGTTTAAAGGTTACGCAAGAAAATAAGGATGCTATTCAAAAAGCGCAAAAAGCAGGGCATATTGTAGTCATTGCTACAGGTCGTTCGCTAGATGAAGCACGCTTTACACTAGATGAGGCTCAGTTAACATTGCCGCTTATTTGTGTAAATGGAGCTGAAATTTTAGATGAAAATCGAAAGAAAGTATCAAGTGTGCCAATTTCATTTGAACGCTATGAAATGATGGCGAAAGTGCTAATGGAGCAGGATGTGTACTTTGAGATTTATGGAAGTGATGGTACGTATACGAATGATCGCGAGCAGGCGTTTGAAGTGATGAAAGATATCGTTTTAACATCAAATCCTGAAGCAAGTGAAGAAGATGTGCATAAAGCGGCGTTAATGCGCTTTAAGCTCGGTCTTGTTCATCATATTGATTCGTATGAGACACTCTTTCAAAAGCAGGATTTTGAAATTTATAAGTTACTTGCGTTTTCTAGCCATCATGAGAAATTATCGAAAGCTGCACAGCAATTAAAAGAGATGGGCGATCTAGCCGTAAGTTCCTCGGCTAATAACAACTTAGAAATTACGAATAAAGCAGCACAAAAAGGGCTTGCTCTTTTAGATTTTGCTGCGCATGCAAACATTTCATTAGAGAATACAATGGCTATTGGTGATAACTATAATGATGTATCCATGCTTGAAATGGCTGGTACGAGTGTTGCCATGGGAAATGCAGAAGCTGAGATTAAAGCGATTGCTTCTTATGTAACAAAATCCAATGAGGAAAGCGGCGTGGCTCATGCCATCGAACGCTTTATCGCTGAATAAATAAAGAAAAGCATCGCGAGGCGTGAAGCCTGCGATGCTTTTTCTTATTTTAACCACGTTAACTTTTTATTCATAATACGTCGAAGAATAAAGAAGCAAAGAATGCCGGTGATGAAGGCACCGAGATAGAAACTGTATAGGCGTTCTGGCTGAACAAATGGTAGAAATAATGGAATAATAAAGCCGCCTAAAATCATGATTAAAATGGTAGCTACACCGAAAAAATACGGTTGGAAACGCTCGAAAATAATAATTTTTCCGTTATTTTCGCTTTTGCTGCGGCTAAATAAAAACAACCCAAGTCCTAAAGAAAGGATAATGTATAGCAGTGGAGAAAGGAGTGTGTGTATGCTCCAGTTCGGTAAATAATATTCGTATACTATAACGCTATTTTTAACTTCAATAAACATCTCAAAGGTATTCGTCAGCATGCTCAAGCTATAAGGTTCGGCAGGGCTTACATACTGTAAGAGAGAGAAATCTCTTACAGTATGAATACGTAATAATTCATCAAAGGTAACGACGAATACGCCAGGTAAAATGAGTAGAAAAAGTGTAATGATAAATTGGGAAACAAATCCGCCTGTAAACGTACCGACAAAAAGTGCCAAGCTATAAATAGCTACTGTAAAAAGTAAGTAGCCACTCCAGGCTTTCCACAGATAGCCAGAAGCCATATACGTATGCAAGTAGGTGGATTGAATCGTAATGTACGTTAAGATGTAGCTCATGCTAGTAGCTAGCATAATGTGAAATGTCCCAAAACTCCAATAAGAAAAAAAGATTGTTTTTCGCGAATAGGGAAGCGTTAGTGTAAATTCATTATATCGATTGTTACGCGCATAGCCCATGACGATACAAGCTAGAGCGATGACAGCTCCAAGTGTGAGATTACCAGTAAGCGAATCAAGACTATGATGAAATTCAAAAGAATTATCTGTGTCAAACCTACCAACTAGCCAGTACATATATGGAGTAGCTAGCAACGTAAGAAACCAGTAGGCTCCAAGAACAAAGCGCGTTTGTTTGTTAAACAATTTCCATAAGGCTTTAGGATACATAGTCGTCGCCTCCTAATAGAATGACAAAAATATCTTCAAGGGTCATAGGAATTTCTTCTAATAGCAACGGATGCTCTGCTTCGATGAGCGCATAAGTTTGGGAAATCGAATCATTGATAAGTAACGTATATACACGACCGATTTTCCCGAGAACCGTAATATTTTCTTGTAAGGTTAAGCGTTCAGGGAGCTCATTTTTAAAGACAGCTTGCACCTTTACATAACGCTCTTTCGCATCCTCTATAGAGGCAACCAAGTCTACTTTTCCATCACGAAGTAAAATAACTTGATCAGCAATTTGTTCGATCTCATTGAGGTGATGCGTGGAAATTAAAACGGCTACATTATGTACTGCCACTTCTTCTACGATAAATTGAAGGATTTGTCGTTTGACGATCGGATCAAGACCGTTTGTTGGTTCATCTAACAAAACAAGTGACACACGAGATGAGAAGGCCAGGATAATTGCTAGTTGTGCTTTCATACCTTTTGAATAACTACGAATCTTTTTAAGTGGCAACTGAAAACGACTCATAAGGCTTTTAAATAATTCAAAATCAAAAGTCGGATAAATGCTTATATACAGTTTTGCTATTTCATTTGGTGTATAACTGTTTAAAAATTGTGTAGAGTCAGATACATACACGAAATTCACTTTTTCAGATGGATGTTTCTGAATGGAGAGATTGTTGAACGTTATATCTCCAGAAGTGGGATCTAGAATGCCAGCAATCGTTTTTAAAATCGTTGTTTTTCCTGTACCATTTCTGCCAATTAAGCCGGTTATTGTTCCAGCCGTTAGTGAAAAAGAGATATCGTGAAGTACTTTTTTATCTTCAATCGTTTTATTAATGTTACGTACGTTTAGCATCAGTAAGCCCCCCAAACTCCTCTAAATAGTCATGCGTTAGTTTCAAAAATTCTTCTTTCGTCATCCCTAAGTATGAAGCATCAATAATTAACTGTTTCAATGTTTGGCGCACGGCTGCGAGTTTTGCTTCATCAGGCTTTAACGATAGTGAGGCAGGGATAAAAGTTCCCCTACCACGTAATGTTTCAATAACCCCTTGGCGCTCAAGCTCTTGGTAAGCCTTACTTACGGTGTTAGGATTAATAACAAGTAGCGAGGATAGTTCACGAACAGATGGAAGCTTTTCACCAGGGAGTAGAATATTTTTTAGTAATAATTCTTTCACTTGATTTACAATTTGTTCCCATATAGGCGTACTGCTTCTTGGATTTAATTCTAAAAGCATAGATGTACCTCCTGTAATTTGAGTGTATTATTCGAAGTAGTACAATTATTACAATAAGATAGAAAAAAATAAAAGTCAAGCAGTGTTAGTATTTTACTTCCAGAAATGTAACGCATAAAATAATAGTGAAGGGAGAGAAGGCTATGAAAGAAATGATTCAAGAAAGTAAACTATTAATTTTTGATTTAGATGGCACATTGTATGAGGATACTGATCATTTCGACTATTATTGTCGACAACTCCAAGAACGAGCAGAAGCATCCATTCAAGATGTGTTTTATGATGATTATGAAAAAATGAAAAAAGGGCTTCATCCAGTAGCGGTTGGAAAAGCCTATGATTTAAAGCACGACCGTGCGTTAACCGTTGACCCATTTACATTACAAGTAACCGCTGCGCATACGTGGGAAGGGAAAGCTATAGCAGACGAGCATCTTAACGAAGAGTATAGCGGAGAAATTACATATGATTTTGAACGCTTTGTTCCAATCGGTGATGGTTGGTGGCTTCCTTATGTTACGGCTATGCATTATGGATTGAAGCAAGAGGATACGTGGGAATGTTATAATGCGACAAAGCTTTATATGGTTAGTGATGCTTTTTCGCTTACGAAGACACCAGGATTAAAGGAGCGTCTTCTGCAATTAAAGGAAGAGAAGTATTTAGTTGTTATGACAAATAGCGACATTGATGATGTGAATCGACTGATGAAAGAGCTTGATTTAGAAGATGTATTTCATGAAATACACGCTTCTTCCTTTAAGCCGATTCAAACGAAAGCCGTTTTGCAAAAATTGCTAGATAAATATAACGTAGCGCCAAGTCATGCTGTCTCTATTGGTGATAATTTTATTAATGAAATTGCACCAGCACTCTTAGAAGGGCTTCATGCGGTCTACATCCAACCAAATGGCTACGATCTCTCAACAGAGCAATTGTATGTTGTTCCCACGCTAGAAGGCGTACTATAAAGTTTTTGTTCTAAATTGGACAAAGCCGGCTAAACTTAGAATAGGATGTCCTTAAGGGGGAAAGTCAGTGAAAAAAGCCATTATGTTTGCTGTCGGGTTATTCATATACGCAGCTCTTATGTGGTACTATCTGTTTCACGGAGCGCAAACCGATATTCCTATTCAATTAAAAGGATCAGCGGCTGATCCAACGATGTTTATGAATGAACATCAGCTGAAGTTAAGCTATGATTTCTCACGAATAAAAGATTGGATTTACTTTTTATCCGTACCGTTGGAATGGCTAATTTATCTTCTAATCCTCGGATTTGGACTTTCCAAAGGCATGCGGAAGCTGACGGGAGGCATTACAAAGTTCTCTGCGTTACACACTGCTTTGTATGTGTTATTGCTAACTTTTCTGAGTTGGTTATTAACCTTTCCATTACGCTATTATAGCTATACTGTATCGAAAAGCTATGGCATTTCCGTTCAGCCTTTTAAAGGATGGATGAAAGATAGTCTCATTGATTTTTGGGTGAATTATGCCATTATGGCGGCAACCGTCATTGTTCTTTACTTTTTTATTCGCAAGTTTTCTAAACGTTGGTGGCTTGGAGCTTGGTTAGTATCCATTCCATTTACAATCTTTATGTTCTTTATTCAGCCAGTCGTTATTGACCCGTTGTACAATAAATTTTATCCGTTAAAAAATGAACAATTAAAGGAAAAAATCTTAACACTAGCAAAAAAAGCAGACATTCCTGCTCACAATGTATACGAAGTGAATATGTCTGAGAAAACGAATGCGTTAAATGCTTATGTAAATGGCATTGGTTCGAATTTACGGATTGTTTTGTGGGATACGACGCTCGACAAATTGAAAGATAAAGAAGTTCTCTTCGTTATGGCACATGAAATGGGTCATTATGTGATGAACCACTTGTATCAAAACTTAATTGGAGCGATTGTCTTATCGTTTTTTGGTTTATGGTTTGGTAGCAAACTGTATAAGTGGTTTATTTTGAAGTGGGGAGAAAAGTGGGGATTGAAAGGGCCGGGTGACCTAGCAGCTTTGCCGGTACTTTTATTAATCTTTAGTTTACTTTCGTTTGCCGCGGGGCCTGTAGAGAATATGATCTCTAGGAAGGCCGAACATGATGCCGATCGTTATGCCATTGAATTAACGAAAAATCCTGAAGCGGCGGTTACTTCTTTTCAAAAACTTGCTGCGGAAGGTTTAAGTGAAGTGAATCCCCCAGGTCTTGTAAAGTTTTTCTTGTACACACATCCAACGATGTTAGAACGAATTTCGTATTTACAATCGTATCAAAAATAAAGAAAAAGGTTGGACCGCAATGTCGGTCCAACCTTTTTCTTTGGTTACTATTTGATAACGTTAGCATTCGGCTTTACATTATATTTTGGTAGAATCAGCACTTCAACGCGACGATTTTTTGATTGTCCATTTGTTGTCTTATTGCTTGCTGTAGGGCGATACTCACCATATCCACTAGCGCTAAGATGCTTTGGTGATAATTGTTTGTTTTCTAAAAGAATTTGCATAAAATTGATCGCACGCATAGCGCTTAACTCCCAATTGGATTGATAACGGTTCGTTACAATTGGGATATTATCAGTATGTCCAGCAATTGTGATGCTTCTAGGTGGATTAGTAACGAGTAGCTGAGATAGGTCTGCACCTAGTTTAACAGCACTTTTCTTTACTTCGGCACTTCCTGAATCAAAAAGTGCATGATCTAAAATCGTAATGAGAAGTCCATTTTCAGTAAGTTTCGTTTGTAAACTTTGTTCATAATGTTTGCTAGTGATGAACGCATTGATTCGCTGCTGAACGGTTTGTAGTGATTGCAGTTCGTTTTTCACTTGTTGTATATAGGCAGCATCTTCACCAGCCGTTTTTTGCTTTTTTTGTAGATCGGCCACTGAGGAACCTAACGGAGTTTCAATGGGAGCATCGTGTTCTAACACGCCAGTTCCGCCGGTAAATTGTTGATGAAATGCGCTTGAGAATTTTTTGAACTTTTTTCCATCCACTTCACTCATAGCAAACAATACGACAAACAAAGCAAGAAGCAATGTTAGCATATCAGCATAGGGAATTAACCACGCTTCATCTGTTTCATGACTTTTTTTTTGTTTTTGCTTTTGTTTTTGTGTAAACCTAGGCAATGTTCACACCTTCTTTAACTTGCTGCCGTTCGCTTGCTGATACATAAGTGAGTAATTTTTCTTCTAGAACTTTAGGGGAGGTGCCATCTTGGATGGAAAGAAGTCCCTCAATCATGATTTCTTTTACTTTCATTTCTTGTTGAGATTTATGTTTCAGTTTGTTAGCAAAAGGGTGCCAAAGTACATACCCGCTAAAAATTCCAAATAGGGTGGCAATAAAAGCGGCAGAAATTGCTTCCCCTAATGCTTCAATATCATTCATGTTGCCAAGGGCAGCGACTAGTCCGATGACTGCACCAAGAACACCTAATGTAGGTGCATATGTACCTGCTTGAGAAAAGAGACTAGCATTGCTTAAATGTCGCTCCTCCATCGTTTCTAAATCTTTAAGTAATACGTCTTGGATAAAATCAGGTGATTGGCCATCAACAATCATCTTTATGCCTTGCTTCAAGAATGGGTCGTCAATTTCATCGGATTTCGGTTCAAGCGCTAGCAAGCCTTCTTTTCGAGCAATGAATGCCCATTCCATAAAGATGGCAATCACTTCGGGCATCGTCATTATTTTTTGATCTGTAAATAAGATCGTAAATAATTTTGGCAGTTTTTTTATTTTATTGAGTGGGAAGGCAATTAGCAATGCGGCAGCTGTACCTGCAAAAATGATCAGGAGCGCTGCAGGATTAAGAAGTGCCGCAATAGAAACGCCCTTTAGGATCATTCCTGTTCCAATTGCAAGAATCCCAATGAGTACCCCCATAACTGATGTTTTGTCCATCTGCTTCATCCTCGCTTCTGTTAGTGTCACTCGTCTTTCTCTATATCGGCAATTGCTTTCGACTGTTAATAGGACTAAAGAGGGAAGTACATATGACGCTAGAATTAATTTTCCACATGACACCAACTATCGGTATAATGACAAGTAAGAACTAAATTTTATTGATCAAGGATGACGACATGAAAAAAAAGACAAGCCTTATCCTATTCTTTGTCATAATTGCCGTTATTGGTGGAGCATTATGGTCAGTGCAACACCACACTACGAATCAAGAAAAAGCTACTAAAGACAAATCAGTTGTTTTTGAACAGGTAAAAGCAAATGGAAGTGTAGGACTTGAACCAGGCAATGAAGTTCCAGACTTTGCATTACCATCGTTACAAGGAAAACAGGTAAAAAGAAGTAGTCTAAAAGGGAAGAGAGTCATCTTGAACTTTTGGGCAACATGGTGTCCACCTTGTCAAAAAGAGATGCCTGATATGGAAAAAATGTATAAAAAGCATAAAGCATCTTCACTTGAAGTTATCGGAATAAACTTACGACATACAGAAAAAAGTACAGAAAACGTTTCTCGTTTTATTGGCAAAAACAACGTTACCTTTCCGATATTGTTAGATGAAGAAGGAAAGGTAAGTAAACAATTTGCAGCGGTTTCGTTACCAACAAGCTATTTAATTGATGAAGAGGGAATCATCCAGAAAAAGGTGATTGGTCCCCTGTCATTAGAGGAAATGAATAGTTTTGCAAAATATTAAGAAAAGTCTCTCTCCTGCTGATGGCAGGGGAGAGACTTTTTTTAGAGAATATATAGTAATAAAAGCCTATTTCATAAAAATTTTAAATTAGGCACTTTGATGAATAGGAATTTCTTACCTTTTAGCGAAATTAGAAAAGGGGGTAAACGTGCACGCAAAATACAGCTATGGATGAAGGGGGAGCTGCCCATGGTTGAAAACTCTCTAGCAAAGATGTCCATGACAGTACGATCACTTGATTTTTTCTTTAATCAAGCGTTTAGTGTCAAGGATTCAGGACGTGAATTTGTTCATTCTTTTGCGTTAAAGAAAACATCCGTAGGGAATTATGCTGTCTCCGTTGCAGAAGAAGCCGTAACAGGGTTTGGGTTTCAAGAAGAGTGGATCGATTATATCCTTCCAAAGAATGAAGTAAAGGCATGGGAAGTTTTTTTTGAGAAAGCTTTTCAAGGAGAGCTTTGCTTTTATGAAACGGAAGTAGATGATCGATTGTTTACTACAATTTTAACGCCTATTTATCGAGATGGTATTGTTTCAGAAGTGATTGGACGTACAATTGATCGCACACCGTCTTCGCTTCCTATGGAAAGAGAAGGCATCATTCGTAAATATAAAGAAATCTTCAAACATACGCTTCATCCAACGTTATTAGTGGATGATCATATGGTTGTATCAGAAGCAAATCCAGCAGCGTGTCAGTTGTTACAACTGTATCCTTTCCCATCGGGGCAGTGTCGTTTGCATGAATTATTACAGCCGCACAATGCGAATGAATTCTTTTGGAATTGGGATGTATTTCGAATCGATCGTCATCATACGTGGGAGTATAAAACAGGTGATATAACAGAGGGACGAACGATTGAAGTAAGAGGGAAGCACGATATTTTAAATGGCATGCATTTAATGATTTTACAAGATGTTACAGAGCAACGCCAAACAGAAGAGCGGCTTCGGAAGGCAGAAACCTTAAATGTGGTTGGAGAAATGGCTGCTGGAATTGCCCATGAAATTCGTAATCCACTAACAAGCTTAAAAGGATTTATTCAACTGATTAAGAATGAGAGTAGCACGAACGGGCCCTACTATTCCATCATCTTAAATGAGGTAGATCGAATTGAACATATTTTATCTGAATTTCTTCAATTAGCTAAAACCGATCATCAACAAGTGGAGAATAGTAATTTGATCCCGGTATTAATAGAAACGGTAACATTGTTGCAAACACAGGCCATTTTAAAGAATATTGTTTTGCAGCTGGAGATTGGTGAACAGATTCCACCAATTGAGTGTGATCCTTTTCAAATAAAACAAGTATTTATTAACCTGATTAAGAATGGGATAGAAGCTACACAAATATCGGGGAAAATTAAAGTTTCAGCCCATTTCTTGCCTAAAGAAAAGATGGTTGCTTTTCGCTTTGCTGATAATGGAACAGGTATGCCCCATCACGTGCTGAATCGAATTGGCAAACCCTTTTATACAACAAAAGAGGAGGGAACAGGATTAGGATTGATGGTAAGCTATAAAATCATCGAAAAACATAAAGGCTCCATTCAAGTATCAAGTGAAGTAGGCAAGGGGACGACCTTTGAAGTACGGCTTCCCGTTTTACAAAACACATAAAAAAGAGGCACTGGAAGTCCAGACACCTCTGTTGTTCTTATTAACCAGTAAATTCTTGAACGAACATTTTACCGTATTTTCCACCTTTAATAATTCCGATTCCGACTTTAGTGTAGCCAGCTTTTAGGATGTTTGCACGGTGACCAGCAGAATTCATAAGTGCTGTGTGTGCTTTAGCAACTGTTGCATTTCCTGCTAAGTTTTCACCTGCTGTACGGTACGTGATGCCGAATTTTTTCATCATATCAAATGGTGAACCGTATTTAGGTGAATTGTGATCGAAGTAATTGTTTGAAATCATATCTTGTGCTTTTACACGCGCCATTTTAGTAAGTTTCATATCTGCGACTAACGGTTTCACACCTGCTTTAGCACGCTCTTTATTAACCGAATTAAGCATTTGCTTCTCATCAGCTGTTAATTGACTTTGTGACGAAGCTGAAGACTCGTCCACTTTTGGCTGTTCTTGTTGTTGGCTATCGTTTACTTTTTGCTCTTGAGGCATATATTTTGAAGCTGGTTGTTGTTGTGCGTCGCTATACGGGCATGAAGCGGCGTAAGACATTCCAGCGTTGACACCGAATAATGAAGCACCTAACAGTGAAGCTACGATTACTTTTTTCATGTAAAAACCCCCTAGGATGAAATAAATATAGTGTGTGTGTGTTACACAACAAAATGTTTCGCCCTAATACTGTCCTACTGTGGGGGTATGGAAAAAAGTACCTTGTTTATTCCCAAATTCTTTGGGTATGCATCTCAGGCTTGAATGAAATCTTAAATACATCAGGATTTGTAAGCTTACGCCAGTCCTGAAACCCTTTATGATAGCCAACGCTTTTCAACAGCAGAGATAACAAATTTCCATGAGTAACGAGAATAAGAGAAGTTGTCGCGTCGTTTTGACGCTGTTCATTCATAACAGCAGTAATACGATTGATGGCAGTTTGACTTGATTCGCCACCTTCTAACACATAATCTAAGTCCTCAAACGTTCGCTCTAACTGCATTAACCAGTCATCACGATCTTGGGGAGATAAGATGCGTTCACTTAAGCGATCATCTGTATGAAGGGGTAAGTTCCGTAGACGCGCAAGCGGAGCAATTGTATCAACCGCTCGTTTAAAGGGACTGGAAATAATCTGATCTATAGGCTTGTTTTTAAAAAAGTGACATAGCGCCTGTGCTTGTTTGCTTCCTTCTATAGTTAATGGAGCAAGTGCTTCCTGACCTGTAGCTTGGCAATGGCGGACAAGATAGAGAGTGTTCATTACTTTGCATCCTTTCTCTTTAAATGTAGAAATATTTACCATATATGCTTTTATCGTATCATGGAAAAGGACTCGTGTACCGACAATTCTTAATTTTTTATTAAATAAGGGCCAATGGGTTTATCTTTTTTCTGATAAATGTGATAAGATAGTCCTATAAATATAAAATTTTGAAAAAAGTGTATTTATATATTTGAAACTTTTTAGTATAATGTAATTAATTTATAAACTTGGGGGATGCTGTCAAATGAAAATTCAAGGACTAAAGGCTTACGTAGAAAAGCTTGAAGTGGCACACTATATACTCTCAAAGAGCTTACATCCTGAAACTGATAATGAAAGCGATTTAACTCGCACGCAATATGTGCTAATGCGTATGCTTTCTGTTAGAGATCGATGGACTGTTACAGAGCTTGCTGAGATGCTTGAGGTAAAGCCGAGTGCTGTTACAGTGGCTGTAGATCGTCTCTATAAGAGAGGGTATGTTCAACGTTACCGCAGCGAAAATGATCGTCGGATTGTGTATTTAGAGTTATCTGAAACAGGTACGAGCATTTTAAAAGAAGCAGAAGATAAACGATTAAGAAGTATGGAAAACTTGCTTAGCACACTATCTAAAGAAGAATTGGACATGTTGGTAAGCATTTATGGTAAATTTGGAAAATCTTCAAAACAACATCAAGAATTAACGTATTCATCATAAGGAATACAGCGGAGAGCGTTCACTCTTTCCGCTGTTTTTTTATATACAAGACGATCCCAGTGATGATGATGGGTAAACTAACTAGTGACATCAGCATTTCTGGTACATAAAGAGCACCTTCTCGGTAAAAGCGCAGAGAAAAGGTACCTCCAAATAAGAATAGGCAACAAAAGCCGAAATATAAGTAGGGATAGGAATTTTTCATAATACGCCTCATTTGATTTTTTTGCTAGATTATACCATGAAATATCCGGTTTGGAAAAAACTCCTTGATGATTTTTTCATACAATCGAAAATACTACTTGTATGAAAAGGTGAAGGAGGGAACATATCATGTTTAAAAGAGAAGGAATGATTCCAACCATTCTTGGAACGGCAGTGAGTTTAGCATCTTTTTCGTTTAGTACAACGACACGAAAATATAAAACATTATCTCATGTACTCTTAGGCTTTGGACTAGCTCATATTGTACTTGGTGTCATTGATTTATTTGAACATCATCACGAAGAACAATAATCTTTGCGTCTAATTTGTGATCTCATCACAAATTGGACTTTTTTTAATAGTTGTAATTTTTAGGATTAACGTTTGAATAACCTTATTAAGGGAATATCAGTAGAAACTTAAAGAGCGGAGAATGAAAATGAGACGATTGTTAGAATTTTGTTTTCTATTTCTTTTACTTGCTTGCTTAATTGTTATTTGTTTTACATCCCTTTCTTACGGATGGAAATGGAGTGCAGCAAGTGTATATGTAGCCATTATTGTTTGGACCTTGTATTCGTTAATGTTAGAAAACCGTACGTCCCATTTTACCCTCGTATGGATGTATGTTCTCATTTTCCTTCCATTTATCGGGTATCTCTTTTACTTATATTCCGGACAGCTTTATTTAAAAGGTCAATTATTTCAAACGAAATTAAAGCATGATCGAAAAGAGCTTCAATTATTAGCGGAAAAAGGAACTGAGCCTAACTACGAAGCGTTAAGCGAAACAGGCGCATGCTTTGCCAAGTCGTCACAACAGCTGTATATGACGATGTATCATGAACATACCCATACTGATATATTAGTGAATGGCGAAGAAACGTTTACTGCTTTAAAGGAGAAGTTACTGGCAGCTACTTCGTATATACATATGGAATATTACACGTTTCGTTCAGATGAGCTTGGTAGAAGTATTATTGATGTGTTAATTCAAAAAGCACAAGAAGGAATTGATGTTCGCTTTCTATTTGATGGAATGGGCAGCCTTACTTTCGCAAATCGTGATATTAAGCGGTTAAAAACAGCTGGCGTAAAGGTCTATCCATTCTTACCGATTAAACATGGATTCTTTAATCAAAAATTCAATTTTAGAAATCATCGTAAAATCGCTATTATTGATGGAAAATACGGTTTTACGGGAGGCTTAAACATTGGTATGGAGTATTTAGGTGCCAATAAAAAATTAGGTTTTTGGCGAGATACCCATCTTTTATTACAAGGAGAAGCCGTTCAAGCGTTGCACGCTATTTTTTTATTAGACTGGAATTATGTTACGAATGAATCCTTAATGCAGGAGCATCGTTATACGGAAAGTTATAGCGTAGCAGGAAACGGTAGCGTTCAAGTAGTACCAAGCGGTCCAGATACGGGTCAAGGTGTTATGAGTGATTTATATTATTCAATGATTTCTTGTGCAAAACAGTCGATTTGGATTGCCACTCCTTATTTCGTTCCAAATGAAGCCATTCGGACAGCGTTAAGAGTGGCTGCTCGTAAAGGTATTCAAGTAAGAGTAATGGTTCCAGAGAATAGCGATAGCTTTTTAACCAAATACGCTTCGAGATCGTATGTGCCTGAGCTATTGCGTGCTGGCATTGAGATTTATTTTTATAAAAAAGGATTTATGCATCAAAAAGTAGTGTTAATAGATGGGGAATTAGCATCTGTCGGTTCAGCAAATATGGACTTACGAAGCTTTCATTTGAATTTTGAAGTGAATGTGTTTTTGACAGGACATCAAGTCGTTTCAGAACTTCATGAACTATATAAAATGGACATACAGGATTGTGAACATATTTCATTAAAAGACTTTAAGGAGCGAGGCAGATGGGAACGTTCTAAAGAATCTTTTGCCCGATTATTTTCTGGCGTATTGTAAATGCCTGTACTAATCAATCCATAGCGAGAATACGTTTTATCATGGACGATGGATAAGAGGTGGTCTTATGGATTGGTTTGAAGCGCTGATACTAGGAATAATTCAAGGCTTGACGGAATTTTTACCGATTAGCTCGACAGGACATTTATTACTCGGAAGAAAGTTATTTGGGTTAGAGGATGCGGGTTTGCTGCTAGATAGTCTGCTTCATATTGGAACATTGGTAGCGGTAGTTACCGTCTATTGGCAAGAACTTAAATCGATTGTGAGGAAACCTTTTAGTCGAATCACATGGCTTTTAGTTGCAGGAACATTACCAACAGTCATTATCGGATTAGCTTTTAAAGATTTTTTTGAAGAGATATCAAAAACAGGCATAACAGTAGGATGGGAGTTTTTAGCGACAGGATGTATCTTATGGTTAGCGGATACGATGAAAAAGAAAGGCCATAAGACGCTGCAACAAATAACAACCATGGATGCATTAATTATAGGTAGTTTTCAAGGAGCAGCCATCTTACCTGCTCTTTCGCGCTCGGGACTAACGATCGCTGCTGCGCTGTTTCGAAAGATTGATAAAGCGACTGCCGCTTATTTCTCTTTTTTATTATCAATCCCAGCAATTGCAGGCGGATGTGTTTTGCAGTTAAAAGATTTATTTTTTCAACGAAGTGAACATTTATCTTTTTCGGCATTATTTATTGGAACACTTGCTTCCGCGTTATTCGGTTATGTGGCGGTTAAATGGATGATTTCTCTGTTGAAAAAAGGGTCGTTAAAAGGCTTTGCCGTGTATGTTTGGGCTCTTGGTGCCTTCATTTTGCTTCTGCAAGGAATTCATGTTTTTTAGACTCTCCTTTTTGGAGAGTTTTTCATAGTGTGACTATGAGTGATGAAGGTAGAAAGAAATCATTGACATTTGCTAGAAGCCCTTATAAATTTAATGTAGTAAAACACAATGTAATAGTGTCTTTTTGATCGCTTAATTTCACATCTTCAATGTGAAAGCGGGGGACCCATCTATCGGGGTGAATCTTACGAATGTAAGAGGGGATACTTCCATTCCTAATCCGACAGCTAACCTCGTAAGCGTCATACGAAGGAAGGGACAGTTGAGCATGTAACTGACCATTATTTGTAATGGTCTTTTTTTATTGTTTCAACGAATAGAACCTTAAGGAGAGAATAGAATGGACAAGCAATTTGCTGTAATTGGCTTAGGTCGATTCGGCGGCAGTATTTGTAAGGAGTTTGCGAAGATGGGTTACGAAGTGATGGCAATTGACCGCGATCTAGAGCGTGTTAATGAATATGCCAATATCGCTACGCAGGCGGTACAGGCGAACTCAACAGACGAAAAAGCCTTAGTGGCACTAGGTATCCGGAATTTTGATCATGTCATTGTGTCCATAGGAGAAGATATTCAATCAAGTATACTAACGACCCTTCTTCTTAAAGAAGCAGGCGTAGCTAAAGTATGGGTGAAAGCTCAAAATGACTATCATCATAAAGTATTAGAAAAGTTAGGTGCGGACCGGATTATTCATCCAGAGCGAGATATGGCGTTACGCGTTGCACAGCTCATTACGTCCGATAAAATTATTGATTTTATTGAACTATCAAATGAACATAGCATAATAGAGGTGGGCGTCACAACGAAACTTGCAGGGCAAACGTTAACCGAACTCGATGTACGAGCAAAATACGGCTGTAATATCGTAGCGATTAAACAAGATAATGATATTCTTGTTTCACCAATTGCTGACGTTGTTTTAAAACCTGGAGACGTTCTTGTTGTCATCGGACAAAACAAGGATCTTGCTCGTTTCCAACATGAAGGAGTGTAGGTTGTGGGCTTTTCCACTAGTGAAAAACGAAAATCTTTTCTATATAGACCGATCAAGTTAACTCCTCCACAAACCGTAGCATTAATCTTCCTTACGCTAGTTGTCGTTGGTGGTTGTTTATTGAAACTACCAATTTCCACAGTAAAAGGCATTGATTGGATTGATGCGTTTTTTACAGCAGTCTCAGCAGCAACGGTAACAGGGCTTGTTACGGTCGATCCGGGCTCGACGTTTACGATTTTTGGGCAGGTTGTTATTTTGTTTTTAATTCAAGTCGGTGGGATTGGTATTATGTCATTTGCCATTCTCGTTGTTATAATGCTTGGAAAAAAAATCGGGATTAAGCAGCGGCTTATTATGCAAGAGGCGCTCAATCAACCTTCGATTGGGGGCGTCATTCGCCTCGTTCGTAACTTATTGTTATTTTCTATATCAATAGAAGCGATTGCTGTACTGTTTTTATCCATTCGTTGGGTACCAGATCTCGGTTTTGCAAAAGGAATATACTATAGTATTTTTCATACAATTGCTGCCTATAACAATGCTGGATTCGGCTTATGGCCTGATAATCTAACACGTTATGTTGGCGATCCAACAGTTAACCTTGTTATTACTCTTCTTATTATGACAGGGGGTCTTGGCTTTACGGTATTAGTAGATCTTTGGTATAGCAGAGAATGGCGCAACCTTTCATTGCACTCAAAGGTTATGATCATTAGTACATTTGCTGTAAACGTTGTTGCTGTCGTACTAATTTATTTATTTGAATACAATAATCCACATACGCTCGGTGCGCTTTCGCCAACCGATAAGTTGTGGGCTGCTTATTTTCAAGGAATTTCTCCTCGAACAGCAGGTTTTAACACAATTGATATTGGAAGTATGAGGCAAGATTCTGCTTTGTTAATGGTTATTCTAATGTTCATTGGTGCGGGTAGTACTTCCACGGGTGGAGGAATTAAATTAACAACGTTTATCGTTATACTCTTTGCCGTAATTACCTTTCTCCGAGGAAAAGAACATACTACAATTATGAAGCGAACGATTCGAAATGCGGTCATTCTGCGAGCACTTGCTATTGCGACGTTAAGTATGATGCTCGTGTTTGTTGGAACGTTGCTACTGACGATGAGTGAGCACGCGCCGCTCATGACGATTTTATTTGAGGTTGCTTCGGCTTTTGGTACAGTAGGACTAACGATGAATTTCACTGCGACTCTTTCACTGTTTGGGAAGTGTGTGATTATTTGTATTATGTTCTTAGGGAAAATTGGGCCATTAACTCTTGCTTTTTCGCTAGCTCGGCCACAAAAAGCAAATATTCGTTATCCAGATGGTGAGTTATTTACAGGTTGAATAGAACAAGCGAACGAAAACTTTTCGTTCGCTTGTTTTTTATTATGACTTGTTTAATGTACTTCGTTTGCGAGCATAAACAAAATAGACAAGGGCTCCAATCGTTAGCCAAATAACAAATGAAATCCATGTAATACCTGGTAAAGAAATCATAAGGTAGAGACAAAATAGTACAGTAAGGATTGGTAAAACAGGTACAAATGGAGCTTTAAACGCACGTTCTAACGTTGGATGTGTTTTTCGTAAAACGAGTACGGCGATTGCTACTAATGAAAAAGCAGATAATGTTCCCATATTTACTAAATGAGCTAGCGTTTCTAAATCAATAAAACCAGCGATAAAAGCAGCGACAAAGCCTGTAATCCATGTGTTTTTAAAGGGTGTTTTTAACGTTGGATGAACACTGCTTAACATGCGAGGCAATAATCCATCACGACTCATCGCGTAAGATACCCGCACTTGGGCAAATAGCATGACGAGTAATACGGTTGTAATTCCTGCAATTGCACCAACAGAGATTAAGCCAGCAATGGTATTTTGGCCAACGAAGGTAAGCGCAAATGAAACAGGATCAGCAACGTTTAGCTGTGTATAAGGAACAATGCCTGTTAGAATTAACGAAACAACAATATATAAAAATGTACAAATAGCAAGTGACCAAATAATTCCGAGTGGTAAGTCACGTTGAGGTCGTTTTACTTCTTCAGCAGCGGTTGCCACGGCATCAAAACCGATGTAAGCAAAAAAGACGGTAGCTGCTCCTGTTACAATACCCTCGAATCCAAATGGTGTAAAAGGAGACCAGTTTGATGGTTTTACGTACCATACCCCAGCGACGATAAACAATACAATGACAGTTAGCTTTATAATGACCATAATATTATTAACGCGGGCACTTTCACGAATGCCTCGACTGAGTAAAGTGGTAATTAACAATATAATTAGTACCGCTGGCAAGTTTATGATGCCCCCATGTCCAGCTCCTGGCGCGGAGGTTAGAGAGGTGGGCAGATAAACATTGAAGCCTGCCAGTAAGGATTGAAAATAAGCGGACCAGCCTGTTGCTACAGCAGAGGTTGCTAATAAATATTCCAGCATAAGATCCCAACCAATTAAAAAGGCAAATACTTCACCGAGCGTGGCGTACGTATACGTGTATACACTTCCAGCAATCGGAACCGTAGAAGCGAATTCTGCATAACAGAAAGCAGCAAAGGCACAGGCAATTCCAGATAAAATAAAAGATAAAATAAGAGCAGGCCCGGCATCTTTAGCAGCTACGACACCGGTTAATACAAAAATTCCCGTTCCGATAATCGCGCCAATGCCTAGTAACGTTAAATCAAAGGCGCCGAGAGAACGCTTTAATCCTTTTTGCTGGCTTTGAGCAAGCATGTCTGTGATTGACTTTTTTCGAAAGATGCTCATACGTACCTCCAAGGTGTTAAATTGAAAGAAAATTCATATAAATTTGTTAATTGTAGTATATTGTCGAAAAGAGTCGAAGTCAATAAGTTCTTTGTTGGTAAATATTAGTCCGTTCGGTGTTCTACAGTGAGAAGTGGCTGGTAAAGTGCAGTAATTGGTATTTCGCTAGCGTATCAATAGCTCGTCCATTAAAAGTCCATTTACTGATCGGCGTAATGCGCTATTTATCGCTTTAACAGTTGCATAAGTAAGTTTGTATATTTTTTCTTTTCTTCTAACGAGGAAACATTCTCATAATTAAACAATGCTTCTTGAATTTTTTTCGATTGTTTTTCCTCACTCCACTCTACAAACGTTTCATAGTGCTTGCTTTGTAAGTAAACGCGCAGCATATTTTGATCAGGACCAAAAAAGAAACTTAAATGATCAATAAACAAGGTAAGCTCTTCAAGATTCACAATCGTTTTAGCATAATTTAGTGTGTATTTATAACTATTATAGAGGTCGCGTTCAAACGGAAGAGCGAAACATTCTTCTTCAGATAGTAAACCTGGTGCAGTTGGTAATAGCAGATAAGGCATTTCTTTATGATCGTAGCCTATAAAAAAGTCTTGGTTACTTTCTTGCTTAACGGGAAGACGAGACATTGTAGTTTGGACAATCATGCGCTGAACTTGTATCATAGTTTCCACACTCACTTTCTATTAATTTACCACTAGGATAGCCACTAGATTGCTAGTTTATACCTTTTGTTCAATGCTTCAATAAAGCAATAAGTTGTTGAAGGATAATTGACGAAAAGTTTGTAAACGAATACACTTAAAGTAGTTCTCTAGTTTTTAGTGCTTGATAGTGAAAGAAGTGATCTAGATGTCGCTTTCAGAGGAAAAGTTAATTGGAAAGCTAGCGATGCTTTCTGTTTTAGATGAAACCTACACTTCACATGTTGATGTGCTCGGTTGGCAACAATGTATAGGTAAAGTAGGCTCAATGGAATCGAATAAAGTCGTGGCTGCAATAGAAACAGCCGCAAAAAAAAATGAAATCATCAATGGTTCCGTCTATCGCGAAACACATGCGCTTTATCATGCCATTATGGAAGCGCTTCATGGTGTGACGCGAGGGCAAGTGCAGCTTGGAACAGTGCTACGAACAGTCGGTCTAAAGTTTTCAATCGTAAGGGGTACGCCATACGAGAAAGAAGCTGAAGGGGAGTGGATTGCTGTTGCACTTTATGGAACAATTGGTGCTCCTGTAAAAGGCTTAGAACATGAAGCCATCGGTTTAGGAATTAACCACATATAAGTTGGCCTATAGTGAGCAAGTAGTGTTTAGGAGGCCGTATTTTACTTTTCACACACCGTGTGACTAGTTAAATGCGGCCTCTTTTTGATGTTTAAGAGGAGAGAGGAGTGGATGAAATGATTCTGTTAACAGGTCATTCATTAACGCTTGAAGAAGCGAAACGAATTGTTGTGGGCAATGAACAGGTTGCTGCATGTCAAGATAGCATGGAGAATGTGAAAAAAAGTAGAGAAGCTGTAGAACGTATTGTTGAGCAAGGGGAAGTTATTTATGGTATTACGACGGGGTTTGGAAAGCTAAGCGATGTGTACATTGCTCCAGAAGATACAGAGAAGTTGCAACTTAATTTAATTCGTAGTCATGCGGTGGGAGTAGGAGAGCCATTCCCTGAAAAAGTTAGTAAACTTATGCTTGTTCTCCGCGCTAATGCATTGTTAAAAGGGTTTTCCGGTGTCCGTCCAGCTGTTGTTGAGACGCTTCTTCAGCTTGTGAACGCTGACATCACACCTATTGTTCCACAGCAAGGATCACTAGGAGCAAGTGGTGATTTAGCTCCGTTATCCCATTTGGCGCTCGTGTTAATTGGGGAAGGAGAAGTGTGGCATAAAGGAGAACGCAAGCACGCGATGGCTGCCTTGGTAGCAGAAAATATTATACCTTTAATTTTAACTGCAAAAGAAGGGCTTGCTCTTATTAATGGTACACAAGCAATGACAGCACAAGGTGTGGTTGCTTATCTAGAAGCAGAGCAGCTAGCTAAGCAAACAGAAGCGATTGCGGCGCTAACAATGGAAGGATTATTAGCCATTACAGATGCCTTTGATCCAGCCATTCATTTAGCACGAGGCTATCAAGAGCAAACCGATGTGGCCGCTCGCATTCTTTCTTTATTAGAGGGAAGTAGATTAACGACTACTCAGGGAGAAGAGCGCGTTCAAGATGCGTATTCCATTCGCTGTATTCCACAAGTGCACGGTGCTTCTTGGCAAGCGTTAGGGTATGTAAAAGAAAAGTTGGAAATTGAGATGAATGCAGCAACTGACAACCCGCTTATTTTTGACGAAGGCAAAAAAGTAATTTCGGGTGGTAATTTTCATGGTCAGCCGATTGCCTTAGCTATGGACTTTTTAGGCATTGCCATGGCAGAGTTTGCGAACATTTCAGAGCGTCGAATTGAGCGGATGGTAAATCCACAGTTAAATGACTTACCTGCTTTTCTAAGTCCAAATCCAGGACTTGAATCTGGGGCCATGATTATGCAATATTGTGCGGCTGCGCTCGTTTCTGAAAACAAGACGTTAGCACACCCAGCAAGTGTCGATTCAATCCCTTCTTCAGCGAACCAAGAAGATCACGTAAGTATGGGTACTATTGGCGCAAGACATGCCTATCAAATTATAACGAATGCGCGCCGTGTATTAGCTATTGAAATGATTTGTGCCGTGCAAGCGATTTCTTACAGAGATGAAGAACGATTAGCACCAAAAACACGACACATTTTTGAAAAGGCGTCAGAAATATGTCCGCCTTTTAAAGAAGATAAAGTATTTTCAACCGATATTGAACGAATGACAGCATGGCTTGCTGACGTATCATTGGAAGATCTATTTTCTTTATATCCACCGAGTGCATCTGAAGAAGTACAAATATAAATTCTTTAAAAAAAGAAGGGAGGTACGTTGCATAACCTAAAGACGCGGTTAGCAACGGACACGAGATGTCAAATACAATCCAAAAGATTTCTGCACCACGAGGTACTAAATTAAATACAAAAGGTTGGGTGCAGGAAGCGGCTCTCCGAATGCTCATGAACAATCTTGATCAAGAAGTAGCAGAACGTCCGGAAGATCTTGTTGTATACGGAGGGATTGGTAAGGCGGCAAGAAACTGGGAGAGTTATGAGCAAATTGTAGCCTCTTTAAAAACACTTGAAAGTGATGAAACATTGCTCGTTCAATCAGGTAAACCGGTTGCCGTCTTTAAATCACATCCAGACGCACCACGTGTATTGTTAGCGAACTCTAACCTTGTTCCTGCTTGGGCAAACTGGGAAACGTTTCGTGATCTAGAAAAACGTGGATTAATGATGTATGGTCAAATGACAGCAGGTAGCTGGATTTATATCGGCACACAAGGTATTTTACAAGGAACTTATGAAACGTTTGGTGAAGCGGCAAACAAACATTTTAACAATACGTTAAAAGGGACGCTAACAGTGACAGCGGGTCTTGGTGGTATGGGTGGCGCTCAACCGTTAGCAGTAACGATGAATGGTGGAGTGGTTATTGCTATTGATTGTGATGAAACACGCATTATGCGTCGGATTGAAACAAAATATTGCGATGTGATGGCCAAAACACTAGAAGAAGCTTTAACACTTGCAAAAGAGGCAATGAAGGAAGAAAAACCGTTATCCATCGGATTATTAGGCAATGCAGCGGAGCTCTTGCCAAAAATGGTAGAGATGAATGAAATTCCGCATCTCGTAACAGATCAAACATCTGCTCATGATCCACTAAATGGCTATTTACCACTTGGCTTTACGATGGAAGAGGGCGCTAAATTACGGGCTGAAGATCCTGATACGTATATTCAAAAAGCAAAAGATAGCATGGCTATTCACGTGCAGGCAATGCTAGATTTACAAAAGAAAGGTGCCATTGTTTTTGATTATGGTAATAATATTCGCCAAGTAGCTTTTGATGAAGGTGTTAAGGATGCCTTTGATTTTCCTGGTTTTGTTCCGGCGTTTATTCGTCCCCTTTTCTGTGAAGGTAAGGGACCTTTTCGGTGGGTTGCTTTATCTGGAGATCCAGAAGATATTTACAAAACAGATGAAGTTATTTTAAGAGAATTCGCTGATAATGAACATTTATGTAATTGGATTCGTATGGCTCGTGAGAAAGTACAATTCCAAGGCTTACCTTCACGCATTTGTTGGCTCGGTTATGGCGAACGCGCTAAATTTGGAAGAATTATTAATGAAATGGTTGCTAAAGGTGAACTATCCGCTCCGATTGTTATAGGGCGTGATCACCTTGATTGTGGATCTGTTGCCTCGCCAAACCGAGAAACGGAGAGCATGTTAGACGGTAGCGATGCTGTAGCAGATTGGCCAATTCTTAACGCTTTAATTAATTCCGTTAATGGAGCAAGCTGGGTGTCTCTTCATCATGGTGGAGGCGTTGGCATGGGCTATTCTCTTCATAGCGGAATGGTTATTGTTGCCGATGGAACAGAAGACGCAGCTCGTCGCTTAGAGCGTGTATTAACATCAGATCCTGGCATGGGCGTCGTTCGTCATGCAGATGCAGGGTACGATTTAGCGAAACAAACAGCGAAGGATAAAGGCATTAATATGCCAATGCTTTAAAGATGGGGGAGATGTATATGTTCGATACTTTACTTGTCTCAATTGACCAACTGTTAGCGATCAAAGGCTCAGATGGAATGAAGCGTGGAAATGACATGGCTAGTTTACCTGTCATTGAAAACGGTGCGCTTGGTATGAAAGATGGAAAAATTACATTTGTAGGAACGTCTGATGAAGCTCGCAACATGACAGCGAAGGAAGTCATTGATTGTTCTGGGAAAATTGTTTCTCCGGGTCTTGTTGATCCCCATTCTCATCTAGTGTTCGGTGGTTCTCGTGAACATGAGATGGCATTAAAACAACAAGGTGTTTCTTATTTAGAAATATTAGCTCAAGGCGGTGGTATCTTATCGACCGTTCGTGCAACAAAAGTAGCAACAGAAGAAGAACTTTTTCAAAAAGCAATGTTTCATCTAGATCGTAGCTTAAGCTTCGGCGTAACGACAATGGAAGCAAAGAGTGGTTACGGCTTAGATCATGAAACAGAGTTAAAACAACTTCGGACGGTTAAACGACTGCAAGAAGCGCATGAAATTGATCTTGTTTCGACGTTTCTCGGTGCACATGCCGTACCAGAGGCCTACAAACTAGATACAGATGCGTTTTTGCAACATATGCTTGATTTGCTACCGATTATTAAAGAAGAAAACTTAGCAGAGTTTGTTGATATTTTTTGTGAAACCGGCGTATTTACAGTAGAACAATCGCGAACGTTTTTGTTAGCGGCTATGGAAGCTGGATTTGCTGTCAAAATTCATGCAGATGAAATTGACCCGCTTGGTGGAACAGAAATGGCTTGTAGTATTGGTGCTACAAGTGCTGACCATCTTGTTGGCGCTTCCCCAGAAGGTGTACAACAGCTTGGAAAAACGAATACAGTCGCGGTATTGTTACCAGGAACGACGTTTTATTTAGGCAAAGATCACTTTGCACCTGCACGCGACATGATTGAAGCAGGAGCAGCAGTCGCTCTCTCCACTGATTTTAATCCTGGTAGCTCGCCTACTGAAAATCTACAATTTATTATGAATCTAGCAGCTCTCCGCTTAAAGTTAAAACCAGAAGAAATTTGGAATGCGGTGACGGTCAATGCGGCTTATGCCATTGGACGCGGTCATGAAGCGGGTGCACTTGAAGTTGGACGCAGCGCAGATGTTGTCTTATGGAATGCACCTAATTATCATTATGTGCCGTACCATTATGGTGTAAACCATGTGAAAACGGTATGGAAAAATGGTAAGAAAGTGGAAGCGCGACACGCTATTCAAGCATAAACGACTAAAACCACCCAAGGAAAAATGGGTGGTTTTTTGTTTATTTTCTTCCTTTTTGAAACCAACGGTGAAGCTTTGTTAATCGAAGTTCAATGAAGGGCTGAGCGAGTGCAATAACGGGATTACTCGCAAGCACTAATGTAATGAGCAACGCTAATACGAACAACATGAAATAGTAGCTATTGTTTTGAATTGCGGAAAACCACTTTGTTGTAAATAAAAATTTTAAAATAAAGCCATGAAGTAAATAAATATAAAGCGTTCTTCCACCGAAAGCTGTAAAGAAAAACTCTCTTCGTGGAATGATCGCTAGAAAACTAAAGGTAGCTAAAAACATGGCAAGATAAAGTCCAAGCCGAATGAGCCCACCATAAATCGCCTTTTTGCCAAGCAATTCTTCATAAGAGGAAGAGGATAGAAGCCAATCTTTTGCTTCATCTGGAATCCAATAGTGATAAGAGATGAACAAAACAAAGAGAAAAATGAGTGCTAGCACTCTAATCCAAGGCTTGAAGATTGCTTTGAAATCTCGGTTTGTTAAATAATGACCTAGCAAGAACAACGGGAAAAAGACAAATGTTCGTTGCAGACTTAAGTAAGTTCCTAATTGTGTGCTATAACCGACAGCAATTCCTAAAACAATGGCAAAGAACAATGGATAGGTTAATTTTACAAAAAGCTTTAATAAAAGATTCCAAAAGACAAGACTTAGTAAAAACCAAAGCGTCCATTGAGGATCAAAGACGTTTACTTTAACCGATTGTGAGTCATACAAGCTGTAATAATAAAAAGTATAAATGATTTGAAAAATGACATAGGGTATTAACACTTTTTTTGCGATTTTAAGTAAATAGCCATCTTTCGCTACACCTTTTGTAAAGAAACCAGAAATTAAAATAAAGGCTGGCATGTGAAATGTATATATAAAGTTATATAGTGTTGTCAGCAGCGTACTTTGACTTTTAATTGGTGAAATAAAGTGGCCAAGTACGACTAAAAAAATTAAAATAAAGCGGGCATTATCGAAAAAATAATCTCGTTCTTTTATAGCTGTCCCCATAAACCCTCCATCATTTGACTAAGGCATGCAATCATAGTTGTTCGGCACGTTACGATCCTTTTTGTAGCCCTTTCTATAAATTCCACCATTCGTTGCAGTAATAAACCTCAAAATGAGAAATTGATCATTTTGACAATAAAATCGTAACAAAAGTAGCATTCAATTCCCTATATGAGGTAAAGATTAATCTCTTCGTTTGGAATAAACAATGGCTGCATTAATTTGGCCACCAAGAATTAATATCATGGCCGAAAGATAGAACCAAATCATTAATGTTAACAATGCCCCAAGGTTGCCATAGATTTGGCGATAATCAAAGAGTGTAACGTAATAGGCAAATCCTATAGAGATTAATTGCCAACCGAGCGTAGCAAAAAGAGAGCCAACGAGTACGTCCTTTAGTCGTAGTCTCATATTCGGAGCAACTGAATAAAGCGTAAGAAAAGTAAGCATGAGAATAAGAAAGCTTAACGTCCATTTCGTTGCATTCCATAAATGAAGGGCCGGTTCTTGATAATGAAGCATCGTGGATAGAAAGCGAATCACAGAATGACTGAGTGCGGGCAAGACCAAGGTTGAGACAAGGGCAAAAATTAATCCAATCGTTAACAATATGCCAATGAGTAATTCTCGCAAAAAAGGGCGACTTTCTTTGACGTGATAAGCTTGATTAAAAACACGAATAATAGCTAAGATGCCTATTGAAGATAACCATACAGTAATAAGAATACTAAGTGAAAAAAGGTCTTTACTATTTTGATGAAGAACAGCTGTTAAATTATACTCAATTAAATCGAATGCTTGTTGCGGTGCAAAAGGGCGAATTAAATCAAGAATGGATGCCGCATTTATTGGTAATAATCCGACTAGTGTAAAGACAAGAAATGAAAAAGGAAACAATGAAACTAAAAAGTAGTAAGCTAATTGCGCAGAAAGATCAAACACCTTATCTTCAAAAAAACGCATTTTTAGTTCTTTTAAAAATACAATCATTAGAAGTAACTCCTTTAACAATCCATCCTCATTTTAGTATTTCCAATGTTTGCCTAACAAAGACTTAAAAAAAAATGAAACCATTATTCGAACTGCTCGTATGTAGAGTATATGTTGGATTACAAGGTATTGTAGAAGGCAAAAGGGAGGAACGCGCACGTGGATGTATTTTCAGCACAATTTTTCACGGCTTTATTATCAATTGTTATTATTGACCTCGTACTAGCAGGGGATAACGCAATCGTGATTGGGATGGCGGCTAGAAACTTACGAAAAGAACAACAAAAAAAAGTTATTATATGGGGAACTGTTGGCGCAATTGTCATTCGTGCAGCGGCAACCTTAGCAGTTGTTTGGTTATTGAAAATTCCCGGTTTATTATTAGGTGGCGGTCTTGTTCTAACGTATATTGCATATAAGCTGATGATTGAAGAAAAAGAACATGATGTGCAAGCTGGAAGCAGTATTTGGGCAGCAGTTCGAACCATTATTATCGCTGATGCTGTGATGGGACTAGATAATGTTCTTGCTGTAGCTGGAGCATCTCAAGATAACTTCTTACTCGTCATTTTAGGATTGCTAATTTCCGTTCCAATCGTTGTTTGGGGCAGTACACTATTTTTGAAATTAATGGAGCGTTTTCCTTGGATTATTACAATAGGCGCAGCGATTCTTGCGTGGACAGCAGGAAAAATGATTGTAGGAGAACCATTTTTAGAAAAATATTTTATGAATGTATGGATTAAATATGGATTTGAATTCCTCGTTGTTGCGGGTGTAGTGACTATTGGATTAATCGTAAAGCGAAAAAAGGAAAAGCAAATGCCACTTCTTATTGAAAAAGACGGGAGTCAGTAAGCTATAGGAAGAATAGCGTTAACTGTAGGGAGGACAATCTCCACTTCAGTTAACGCTCTTTTTTTAATATACATCTCGTTTTGTAAAGACAATAAAAGAGAGGACGAGGGCAACAAACGCCCAAATCGTGAGAACACTCATTGAAAATCCGAGAGACATACCTTCAATGGGTGGAGACATTCCACTTATATAGGATGTTAGTTTTAGATTTACCATAAATAAATACTTTGCGCTTTCCCACGAAGAAACCATATTGGCAAGAATGGCTCCTGAAATGAGAGAGGCTAACATAATACCCATTACTGCTGCTGTGCTTCTTAAGAGAACAGAGAGCATAAAAGTTAAGGTGCCGACAATTAAGCAGACAAACCAAACGAGTCCAAGCTCCATAAACAGATAGTGCCATTGCGGAATCAAGTGAACATTTTGCGTAATTAGCTCCTCACCTTGCGTGGAAAATCCCGTTAGCATTGGCAACTGCCATCCACTATAACCAAAGACAATGCCAGAGAGGACATATGTTAGAATGGCTGTGCCGGTTACGATGAAAGAAACGGATAATAGTAAAGCGATATATTTACTTAATAATATTTTCCACCTTTTGACGGGTCGTGTTAATAAGAGTTTAATGGTTCCACCGCTCAGCTCTGAAGAAACGAGATCGCTCGCGACAATCATGATGAGCAGGGGCAACAATAAATCAATGGCATTCTCAAGAAAAATACGCATAAAAGTTGGTGCGCCTGGCGCTTTAGGATCAATGTTATGGTCAAGATAGTACTGTTGTTGCGAAAGCCTTATTTTTAAAAATTTCTTATAATCTCCCTGAATCCCACTAGAACCTAAGCGATTCGTCGTGTCTACAATTTCTTGTTGCAGACGTGCGCGCCAATCCGTATTACCGGTTTTAGAAATCGTTGCTTTTGATTGCTCATATTGTGCATACGTAAACATAGGAACAAGGATTGCAACAATTAAGAGGGCAACGAATAACTTCTTTTTACGAAAAAGTTTTAATAACTCATTATGCACAAGTTTAGTCAATCGTTTCACCACCTGTTAGCTCTAAGAATAAATCTTCTAGTGCGGGAAGTCTTTTTTTCATTTCTTTTATTTCTACACCATGTTCAATGAGCATTCGATTCCAAGCACTTACGAGTGTTTCATCATAAGGTGTTAGCAAGGTGTGATCGTGTTCTTCTACAGATGTCACTTGTTGTAAAAGTTTTTTACCTTTTTCATGAGGAGAGACGTGCCAAATCATCCGTTCTTGGCGAGCTAATAGCGATTGCACAGAATCTACAGACACGACTTTACCTTTTGAGAGAATAGCTACAGAGTCACACATGAGTTGAATTTCAGAAAGCAGATGAGAAGAAACGAGAACCGCAAGCTTTTCTTTGACTGCAAGAAAGCGAATGAATTCGCGCATTTCTCGAATGCCTGCAGGATCTAAACCGTTCGTTGGTTCGTCTAAAATGAGCAGTTTTGGATTTCCTAGCAGCGCTTGAGCAATGCCAAGCCGTTGCCGCATCCCAAGTGAGTACGTTCGAACTTTATCATGAATTCGATTTTCCATTTCAACGAGTTTAATGACTTCGGGTAAACGCTCTTTTGAAATCGACGGGTCCATGCGAGCAAAGTGCTCTAAATTTTCATAGCCGGTTAAATAAGGATAAAGTTCTGGATTTTCAACAATACAGCCGAGATCTTTCATCGCTTCTGTAAAAGAAGATTGTAGGTCCTTACCACCAATTAAAATCGAGCCAGAACTTGGTTTAATGAGTCCTACAATCATGCGAATGGTTGTTGTTTTCCCCGCTCCATTTGGACCAAGAAAGCCGAATACCTCACCTGGGGAGACATCAAAAGAGACACCTTTTATAATTTCTTTTTTACCGATGGTTTTTTTTAGATTTTTTACCGATAATGCGTAGGTCATTTTTTCTCCTCCTCACTAAAGTGAATGAGAGAAGCGGCCCGTTCACCTATTAATTGATAACCTTTTCGATTAGGATGGAAATGATCAGAATATAAATAATCATTTACCGACAGCTGAAAAAGGTCGAATGTTGGCACATAGACGATGCGATCAAACGAGGCAGCAAGCTCCGCGGAATCAAAATTCCATTGTCGTACAATATGAGAAGTAGCCTTAGCTTGACGCAAATCGCTAAAAGGATCATAGAGTCCAATGTGATAAACATCTGCTGTGTTATTCACAGTGCGAATTTTTTTATAAATCTTCTTTAAATTGCTTATGTATCGTTGCTCTACCTTTTTAATGGATTGACTCTGTAACTCCTGAAGTGCTCGGCCTCCACGGAAAAGGTCATTGCCACCGATTGTCATAAGAATGATATCTGCTTCTTTTATTCCTCTTTGAATTTGAGGCTGATTTAATTGTTGCAGTAACTGTGAGGACGTTTGTCCTTTAATCCCGGCATTAGAGAGCCAAATTTGTTTTTTTGTTTTCTTTTGAAGTTGCTCTTTTACAGATCCGATATAGCCTTTACCATCAACATCACCTGTTCCGCGGGTAAGTGAGTCACCAATTGCAGCAATAACTACTGCCGACTTATGCTGTGTTGAACCTTGTTGAGTTGGCGTTTGCGCAAGCTTTGTTGTTGATGGTCTGAACCATTGATTTTGAATAACTGCGCCTAATCCAATGATCCACAGTAATGCAGATGCAATGGATATCGCTGTAATGAGAGCCAATCCTTTTCTTTTCACATGACCATCCCTTCAGTCTAAAACATAATTTTTCCTTATTATAGTTTATTTTCCCCTAAATGGAGAAGTCGTAAGCTCATTTTAAAAAGTATTTAAGAAATGTGAAAAGAAAATGTAGAAATTTGAAGAAAAAAAGCGAAATTGTAAAAAGAAAAGAGAATGAGCGTGCTAAAGTGATGAAATACCCTCTAAAACATATTATATAGATAATTCTGAATATTTTAAAATATCAGTGCATAGAGTATGATGTAATCATTCAAACAAAAGAAAGGGTGATTCCAATGAAACCGGTAAGCGAAGCATATCAGTAGCCTTATTGCCGAAAAAATCAGCCGGTGAAAACTGATTTTGCAGAAGGTGGATATGTGGGAATTCATTGCAGAAGCATTGTAAGAATAAAGTTTTGTAAGGTTGATGATTGAATCGTTTCTTGACATGAAAACCAAATGTCAAAACCATGTGTAGTAGAAAACTTATGACATGTTTTAAGTTGAAATGAGAGAATGGTAAGATATTGTTTCTGTGAGCGGATCGTTTATAAAGTTCAACAGCCTAATTCATGCTGTCGGTAAAACAATATGTGTCGTCAAAATCAGGACGTTAAACTTCTTTTTAAGAAGCTTCAAAATGTCTGGTGAAGTATTTTATTTAGTGAAAAACGTTGATACTTGGTGTTTGTTATAATGGAATGTTAGGACGTGGTTCCAATGACAAAGGTAAGCGAAGCATACTTATAGCATGAGGAATGAAAATAGCCTGTGAAACTATTTTTATCGCATGTTGGGTATGTGGGAACACAACGGAAAAATAAACTGAAAGATGCAAGTCAGCAAGAACTATAATGCTAGGCGTGTGTTTGAAAGTAAGAAAGGGATAATTGATACGTGAAAAGTAAGCAACACTATAAATAAGGCGCTCGTTTATGATGTAGCATAAACGGCGCCTTATTTTTGTTACTACATAAAAGAAACCAGCTAAACTAGCTGGTTTAATAGTAAGGATAAGGAGGATAAGGGTAAGGATAGTAAGGTCGATAATACGGATATAACGAGACACCGGCAACTCCTGCGAGTGGGAATACGCCAGGATAAAATCTCCGATAGCCCCATCTTCCATACCAGTAGCGATCATCATTACCAGGTGCTCTAGATTCCTCCATATTCTGCATATTCATTCCCTGTCCTTGCATCATAGGAGCACCTTGCATACTTGGTTGCATTCCTTGCATGTTGTGCTGTGCAGATTGTTGATCATCATGCATATCTTGAGGCATGAGCATATGCACATTTTCATGATCCATATGCGTAATAATTCCTTCTACCTTTGAGCCGTCATGCATGACGATAATAACATGAAAATGCATATGCTTTTTACACTTTTCATGCATGTCACCAGCCGCTCGATTTTCATAATGAGGCGGTTGATAGGTTCCGTGATCCATCGTAATCATCTCCTTCCCTCATAAGTCTATTACCTTAATGGTAAGTTTATGCCTAACACAAAAGGTGTTATTTTTAGCAAGTTCGGGTAAGTATTAATACGAATACTTTCTGTAATGTATAAGGAGGAAATGAGTATGAGTCTAACACCATCAGAGCAAAGCAACTTAAAGGAAACACTTTTAGATATGAAACAAAAATTAGAGACACAAATAAGTCAGCGCGAACCAAAAGAAAGCCTTTCTGAATCCACAGGTGAAATCAGCTCATATGACAATCATTTCGGTGATATTGGGAGTGAACTGAATGAACGCGAAGTGGCAATGGCGATTGATGAAAATCAAGAGGAAACTCTTCAGGAAGTTAATGAGGCACTCCAACGCATGGAAAAGGGAACATATGGCATATGCATCGACACGGGAGAAGAAATCTCTTATGAAAGATTAAAGGCACTTCCTTACGCAAAACGAACAGTGGAAGCACAAGAAAAAGTTACAGCAAATAATGCAACGTATGAGACAAAAGAAGAGTCATTCGAACGTAGGGGTGAGCGTCATTTTGAAGACCATCGAATGCAATCAGTAGATGAGATGATGAATACACACGGAAATACGTCAAACAAAGGAGAAGAGAGCGAGTAGTTCTCTTCTTTTTTTTACACGTAAAATTACTTGTATTGTGAACATGTCTAGGTGTTCTGTTCCAAGATTAGTGAAAAAACGCAAAAGAATAATCCATAATATGGAAGAAATATAGGTTTATTGTCGTATATTAGCGGGAAAACAAATGAATTGTAATCTATCTGTAATCTTCCTAATACAAACGTGTCATATTTTGTTTGTATAATCTAATTACTTACTAAGAAATTTATACCATCGTTGGTAATATAGATATTAGGGGGAAACACACTGTGAAAAAAATGGTAGCAGCAGCGGCGGCACTTGTTGGAGTAGTGGCTTTTAATCCTCTTGTTGGTCACGCGGCGCTTGGTGATCAAACGCTAAAAAAAGGTATGTCTAACAAGGACGTTAAAAAGTTACAATCATTGTTAAAGAAAAAAGGTTATTTTAATGACGATACTACAAATTATTTTGGAACAGTTACAAAAAGAGCGGTTATAAAGTTTCAAAAATCTCATCACCTATCAGCTGACGGAGTTGTAGGTAAAAACACATTCAAAGCAATGGGTATTAAAATGAAGAAACCTAAGTCTTCAAAAAAACATTCTTCATCGTTAGTAAGCACAGCAAAGCGTTATATGGGCGTTCCTTATCGTTGGGGTGGACAATCACCTAATGGTTTTGATTGCAGCGGTTATATTGGCTATGTGTTTAATAAAGCAACAGGTAAGAAGCTTCCACGTACAGTGTCCGATTTATATCGCAAAGGCAAACGTGTAAGCAGTCCGAAAGTTGGAGATGTTGTCTTCTTCCATACATACAAAAGCGGAGCATCTCATGCGGGAATCTATATTGGAAACAGCAACTTTATACATAGTGCATCTTCTTATGGTGTTAGTGTTTCATCATTACATAACTCATATTGGGGACCTCGTTATTTAGGCGCACGCGAACTATAAAAAAAAGCTAAACGGATCCTCCGTTTAGCTTTTTTGTTACATATGCTTAAATTGCAAAAAAAATTCTGTTTTCTTTTATAATTTTATATAGTATGCTGAACGTAAGCAATACCTTTTCATGCTATGATCTTCGAAAGGAGTGTTCGCATGTATTTAGGTAACACAGTGAAAATTGACCGTTTTGATGGAGAGTATCTTGAGGTAAGCCAGCATTGGCTCATGGACATTGTGTGGGATAAGTACAATATGTCGCTAAAAGAATTTCTAGCCTCATATGATCGCCGTGATAGTGATTATATATTAACCCTTGCGGATCGTAATCGTGCCTACTATGAACTGAAAAATGACGACAGCCACCTTAGTAATTAAGGTGGTTTTTTAATGTAAAGGCTACTTAGTCATGTCATGCTCCCCTAGTATTTATCATAACATGATATAAAGGGGGAGCTATGATGGCGAAAACTTCTACGAAAAAGAAAGTATTGAAAAAAACGTCTAACGATGGTGTGAATAAATATGCTCATACGTTAAAGATGGTGACAAGCGCGACGTGCATTGCTTGTAAGACACCATGTACACGCGGTCAAGAGTATGTGAAAAAAATGTCTATACCCGGAGCGATTGGAAAGGGTGTCGCATGTCATCTAACAAAAGGAAAAGGATTCGTATAGTCCTTACATGAAAATAAGGCATGGTTTCAACCGAGAAGTGTTCTTCTTAAATGGACACTTCTTTTCTTTTGGGAAAATAGTTACGGAAGTCTTTGTATATTAGAAGTGAGAAAGTAGATATTTTCCCAATACACAGGGAAACCTGCTATTGTTAAAATGTTAATATAGGCTTTTGCAACATGATCTAAAAGTACATATGAGAAAAAGGGTGTGGACATGAAAAAAAGAGTACTTGTGTATCTCTATCCTCAGTTTCGTGAAGTAGAGATTATGGTGGCGTTATCAGCTATCAGTCGATACTATGAAGTGCTAACCTTCTCATTGCCGCACGGGATTATTACGAGCGAGTGTGGGCTGTTCCTCCAGCCGTCTATTAAATTTAAAAATATTAATCCGTTAGATTTCGAAATGCTAATCTTACCAGGCGGACGACAAGCGATTAGTCAAACGGATCCTCGACTGCTTCGACTCATTAAGGCGTTTAATCGAGATGGTGTTCGTGTGGCTGCTATTGGTACAGGTGTTTTAATGGCAGCTAGAGCAGGTATTCTTGCAGAAAAGCAATATACAGCCTCTCTTAGTGAAGAAGAAAGCGATCGTTTGCAAGAATGGCCGATGGGCAAACGGGTTAATCGGTCAGTTGTTGAAGATCGTACAGTCATAACAGCGAAAAAAAATGCATATATTGATTTTGGATTGCTGCTTGGAGACAGGCTAAAATGCTTTGAAAGCATCGAGGATTACAACTTGTACAAAGGAAGCCTGTAGCTCTGCAGCACCAATTTACGCATTGGGGGCTGTCAGAGATGTCAATTGTATTATCGGCTTTCGCAGTTTCATTTTTAATTAGTTTATTTGTGTTCGTCGTATTTATTTCAGCAATGTCTAGAGGACAGGGATTTAAACAGTCAACGAGAAAAGCAGAGGAACACCCGCCATTAGAAGGTAGACAAGAAAAAATGCATGATCACTAACAGTTGCTAAACGTATATAAGAATGTTATGAGAACAGAATATTCATAGAGAAGGATCTTCGTGCAGAAGGTCCTTTTTACGTTGAGGTGCAGAGAGATGTGCGTAAAATCACATTTTCAAAAACTTTTTCATTTTTGAAGGAGATAGACTGGAAAGTTTTTGGAGAAGCATCCATAATAGAGACGTGAGAGCGCCTACATCGTTTAAAGAAAACAGCATGAAACGTAAGGAGGATTTTATGAATATTGCTTTTTTTCTATTACCGAAAGAAGAGGTTGCCTGTTTAAATATTAACTCTACCATTCGCCAAGCACTAGAAAAAATGGAATATCATCGTTATACAGCCATTCCTGTACTGGATGATAAGGGGCGATATGCAGAAACGATTACTGAAGGTGATTTATTATGGACAATTAAAAATAAAGAGGGACTAACTTTTGAAACAAGTCATCGTTTTTCTATTGCTACCATTGTGAAAGACCGAATTATTCATTCTGTGCACATTAATGCGGAAATGGAAGATTTACTGTCGCTCATTGCAACACAAAACTTTGTTCCTGTTGTAGATGATCAAAGTGTCTTTATCGGCATTGTTCGTCGCAGTGACATTATTGAATATTGCTCGAAACAAATGTTCTCAAAAAGGAGGGAAAATGTAACATGACCTCAGATTCTATTTATCAGACGTTTCCTGAGTTAGAAAGTGAGCGTTATTACTTGCGACAAATTATAGAACAAGATGTACTTGATTTGCATGAAGTGTATAGCGATCCACGTGTTGTTCAATATTGGGGAACCACGCCATACAAAGAGAAAGAGGATACGTTAGCACTTATTACGAGCTTTACTCATGGGTTTGATACGCAAGCGACAATTCGTTGGGGCATTGAGGATAAGGCGACAAAGCAGGTCATCGGAACATGCGGCTATCATAATTGGACTAAAGGGAAATTTCGTGCAGAAATTGGCTATGAAATTAAGCACAGTGAATGGCGTAAAGGCGTTATGACGGAAGTTTTGACAATGCTTATTCCCTTTGCCTTTGAACGCATGTCCTTACACCGAATTGGTGCACTCGTTCATCCCGATAATCAAGGATCAAAGCAACTATTAAAGAAATTTGGTTTCACATTTGAAGGCCGCTTGCGGGATTATCAATATGTAAATGAAGAATTTCATGATTTAGATATGTATGGACTGCTTGCACCATAATGATAGAAAACCCCCGAACTATAGAAGAATTCGGGGGTTTTTAACAATTAATCTAAAATTGTAATTTTAACGTTTTTACGTCCCCAATCGGAAGCTTGTTGTTCTGATGGGATAAAGACATCGATTCGATTGCCTTTAATGGCGCCGCCTGTATCGGCTGCGCGAGCATATCCGTAACCTTCTACGTATACTTTAGTGCCCATTGGGATGACGCGAGGGTCAACTGCAATTACTTTCGGGTTACCTGAACGTAAGTTAGTACCATCCGCTGTTACACCACTGCATCCAGAGCAATTTGCACTATATGCAGTCGCTTCGACTGTCATCGTTTTTCCACTTGGACTTTCATTTTTTGTAGCTGGTTTTGGTGTGTTATTGCTTTCAGAAGAAACGTTTCTTGCTTTTTTTGCATGATGTACTTGTTTTGGTGCTACTTTATGTTTTACAACATGCTTTTGTTGTGTATGTTTTGGCTGTTGTACAGCTTGATGATGACCATTATACAAAGCATTAATCGTATTAGTACCAGTAATGCCATCTACGCCAATACCAGCATCACGTTGAAGTGCACGAACGGCACGTTCTGTAATAGGCCCGTAAATACCATCTACGTGATAGTGATAGTAGCCTTTTTCTTTTAATTCTTTTTGTAAAGTTGATACTGCGTATCCTTTGCTACCAACTTTTAATAAATGAGAGCCTAATGAAGCACTATGTGATTTCTTTAAGGCTTTCATTGTATCTTTACCAGCGATGCCATCCACATTCAAATGATTTTTCTTTTGAAAGTCTTTAACAGCTGATTCTGTAATATCACCAAAATAGTTTGTTGTACGTGTATAGTGGAAAAAACCTTTTTCTTTTAATTTGTTTTGTAGTTCTTTAACGTCTTGATCGGATGATCCGTTCTTTAGCGTATGGTCCCCAAATGCAGCTTCCCCCACTAGTGGAGAACCCATCATTACTCCAGCGATCGCTCCAGTTGCAATTACTTTTTTTAACATATGTAGTACCTCCTCAAGTACGGTAAGTTTTGTTTTTAGAGGATGTTGTAATCCCCTTAGCCAATTGCCATTCTACAGGGTGAGTATGACAAGGACGTTAGAGTGATGTAACAAATTGGTTACATATTATTTCAAAATAGCTGAAAAGGGATAATAATGATGCGGTAATTTTTTCCGAACCGGTTGACTCTACTGTTTTCTGTATGATTATCTTCTTGTAATTCTTTTAAATTTTAAGAATATTATCATCGTGAAAAAGTCCTTCTTTATGAGGATATTTTTTTATAAAAAAGAAATATTTAGGAGTAAAATGAGAAAAAAACGGCAAGATGCCGTTTTTTTCATTGTTTAATAGCGCGTAATCTTTGTCATTATGCTTGCTTAACATAAGCATTTCGAAGGTTGTCCGTATTCACTCGGTCAAAGACGTTTAGCAAATGATCTAGCTCTTGGCTGCATTGTACGGTGACATTTGCCGTTAATCCGTATGTTTTTCCAAGACAAAGCAAAACTTCGCGCTTTTTTTCAATCATCTGTAGAAGCATCTGTCATTCACAGCTTTCATGTGGATTTTTGTCACAGTGATTAGTATGCCTTAAAATTCCAAATTGTGAAAGCGTTTTGCTAAAAAAAGTCAAAATGTTACAAGAAATCCGTCTATGTTCCTTAAGACTGTTACATTTACAAGCGTAGAAGCGTTAGAAATGTCGAATGATGGTAGTCTCTTTTTTCAATACTTGCCTATTCATAGATCAGGTTCATAACAGTAGCGTTAATTCTTGCACAACAGTCTTTTTGCAAACTACGCCAATCTTCATGCTGACACAATGAGCGTAAGCATGAAGATTGGTAGATTCCTTTTTTCATACCGTTATTTATGCTACGGTTATTCATGGAATAAAACGGTGGCTAAGCATTTTCTATATAGGAAGACTTTTTAAGCACATGATTGAATGGAATACCGTGAATTTTGCTATAATGGAAAGTACTATATATTGGAGGCTGACATGTTAAGTAAACAGATTCCGAAACAAGTGGTGTTAGCGCTTGGAGAGTCCGTTTTGCATCATTTTGAATCAGCGACCATCCAAGAAGGGTATTCTTTGTTTCAGTCCGGAAACGTATATAATGTAGAAGGATCCTCAGAGATGATTTCTGGTGCTGTGTCCGATGAAGAACGATACGATGTTCACGTTCATCTTAACGCTTTTGAAAAGAGTGAGTGCTCATGTGCAAGGGAGAAACCTTGCGCCCATATGCTAGCTCTCTTTTTTCAATTGTATGCTTCATTTGGACCGCCTTATCAGCTCATCCTAAATTGGAAACAGGCTAAGGGAAGTGAAGTAATTTTGCAACAAGAGAAGAGACCTTCGCATACCGTGCTTTCACCTACTGGACAGCAAAAGCTTGAAAATGAGTGCTCAATGGAAAAATGGCGTACGTTCTTTCAAGAGCGTTTTGATGCGTTTGAAAAAAAGAAAATGCAACATTTATCCTTTGTAGAGCTAGAGCGTGGCGAAGGATATACTTTTATGCACATTCATAAAGAGTTTTATCCGAGTTTGTTAAATGCAGGTCACTTTGATGACAAGGATCTAGGCAGCTTGTATCGATTTCATGCTCAGCTTGAAACGTTTAAACAACTTATTAAATATGAAGAAACGTATGGGGTACAGGCGTTTCTTACTTCTCATTTTGAAATGATCGTTCAACAAATGACAACTGCAATGGAAAAAACATTGTTAGAAATGGATACACAACAACTACGAGAGAAGGCTCCTGAACTCGTAGAAGCTAGTTTAAGTGCCTTTCAGGAAACGTTTCAGCTCGTCCATCGATATTTTTCACAATTCTTTCATGTGTTTCTTATAAGTTGGGCAACACTTTATGACGTTCAAAAATGGATTGCTTCCTATGAGGCGCAATTGATGAAACAAAAGGAAACAGGCTCAAAAGCTAAGTTATTAGATATGGCATTGATTCACTTTGCGTTTTTACAAAAGAAAGATGATGTAGCATTTGAGCGCATGAAGCAAACGAATGATTTCACGTTAAAGCATGCTATGTTATGGCTAAAACTGCTCCTACATTGGAAAGCGTGGGATCGTTTATTAGCATGGCTATTGGTGCTACAACCAATCCTGCATGAGCAACGAAATTCTTATTATAAAAATGTCGAGCTTCGTGAACATTTTCACGATTATATTCATTATTTTTGGAAGTACGCACAATATACAGGTGAGGAAGAAGCCTATGAACAGATGCTTGTTGCTTTTTTACCCGTTACGCTTTATGAATATAATGATTATTTATTAGTCGAGCAAGAAGTACGACGTTGGGCAGAGGTGCAATTGTTAATGGGCTATTCACCTGCCTTAATCGATTCTGGAGAGCTAGTAGATGTAGAAAAGATTGATATGACAGTGTTACTACCATTATATCATCAGGCTGTTCATCGACTTATAGAAGAAAAGAATCGAAAATCATATAAGCTTGCTGTGCGCTATTTAAAGAAGCTTCGGACCATTTATAAAAAACAAAAAAACAGTGAGCGCTTTATGAATTATATTGAGAAATTGTCATCGGAGTATAACAGACTGCGGGCATTTCAAGAAGAGTTAAGGAAAGGAAAATTCATCAATGATTGATGTAAATGCCCTCGTCCTTCATACCAAATGGAGTGATGAGCAAATTACGCTCTGGGGAGAGCACCATGGAGAAAGAATTCATAGCAATGATTGGGTACCGTTGTTATTTGCGTGGCATGAATCGTCGTTTTATGGCACGTTCCTAGAACGAGATGATGCTCACACAGTCTATATGAATGCCTTGGATGCTTATCGCTTGTTTACGTCCTATCCCCATTATTTTCTCGGTGAGTGTTGGACAGAAACTAGCAAATCCATGATTGATGAAGCGCGCCAATTGCAGGATGCCATTCTTAACGAGAGAATCCAACCAAGCTTTGCTGCTTGGAAGGAAGGGAAGTGGGGATGGAAAGTAAATGGAGCACGTTCTTCTGAATGGATTTCCTATGCAATGGACGAACTTGTTGTTGCCGAGCCAGAGCATCTTGCAGGAAGCGAAGCATTTTTTGAACGATTTCCTTTTGATCATTTATTGGATCAAGTGGGGTTGTTTGCTGACTTATCAGAGGAGTCCTGGTTAATTAAAATTGGTTGGGATGAAGACGATAAACCCTTTGATTTGCTCATTCAATTAGAGGAGCCAGCAGAGGATGAACAGCTGTGGCAAATTCGTGTCTTTCTACGCGATGCAGCAACAGCAGATGAGTATCAATGGGACCGTGAGAACACTGTGATTCCATCTGATTGGCGGCGCTATGTACCATTAATTGAAGAAGAACTTCAATTTGCCAGTACCCTTGTTCCTTCTTTAAGAGGAAAAAACGGAGCATTTGTATCGACATTTTCTGAGAATGAAGCATGGGATTTTTTAAATGAAAAAGCTCGGTTACTTGAAGAAGCGGGGATTGGCGTTATGCTTCCAGAATGGTGGGAGGCGCTTAAAGATCTTCAGCCAGACTTAAAGGCAAAGGTAAAAACATCTTCAGCAGGCTATGCGCCTTCTTTTCTTGGCTTAAATACGATTGTTCAGTTTGATTGGAAAGTATCAACAGGGGATTTGGAACTTTCTGAAGAAGAGTTTATGAAGCTTGTAAATGGCCGCCGTCGTCTAGTAAAAGTGAAAGGTACATGGTTAAAGTTAGATCCAGCCTTCATTCGCGAAGTTCGTCATGTGATGAACAATGTAAACCGCAATGGCCTTCATCTTAGAGATGTGTTAGAGCAACATTTGTTACAAAGCACAACGAATAAAGAAGATGATGAAGGGAGTACGTCTCCGCTTCGTTACGTAAACATTGAACTAAATAAAGACTTAGCTAAGATGGTAGAACAGTTAGGTAAAGTCAACGAAGTTCCAATCAAAGCACCATCTACTCACTTTCAAGGCTCTTTACGAGATTATCAAAAGACAGGTAGCTCATGGCTTTTGTTCTTAAGAAAGTTCGGTTTAGGTGGTTGCTTAGCGGATGATATGGGGTTAGGAAAAACAATTCAAACCATCGATTATTTATTGCTAGCGCGTGAAAACCGGCAAAATGCTTCGCCGGCATTACTTATTTGTCCAACGAGTGTTTTAGGCAATTGGCAAAAAGAGTTAGAGCAGTTTGCACCGACGCTAAAGGTAGCCGTTCACTATGGTGCTACGCGCGCAAAAGGTACTGACTTTCAAAGTGCTTTTCAAGGGTATGATCTAGTGCTAACGACGTATACAACAGCGCAACTTGATATAGAATTATTTCGAGCGATTGTATGGGACAGTGTGATTATAGATGAGGCACAAAATATAAAAAACAGTGCAACGAAGCAGTCGAGAAGTATTCGGAGCTTATCTGGTTATCATAAGATTGCTTTGACAGGCACACCGGTAGAGAATCGTTTGTTAGAGCTATGGGCTATTTTTGACTTTCTTAATCCTGGCTATTTAGGAAGTGAGTCGGCCTTTAAAAAGCGGTTTGTGGTAGCGGTGGAACGTGATCGAGATGATAAAATGCTGCGCCAACTACAACAATTAGTCCAGCCTTTTTTATTGAGACGCACGAAACAAGATCCGCATGTGCAATTGAATTTACCAGAAAAGCAAGAAATTAAGGAGTTTGTTCCGCTGACAGCAGAGCAAGCATCACTCTATGAACGCGTGATTCAAGATACGTTTGCTAGGCTGGAAAAAGAAGCTGGCATGAAGCGACGGGGCTTGATATTAGCGCTTTTAGGTAAATTAAAACAAATTTGTGATCATCCTGCACTGTATTTAAAGGAAGATAAAAAGGCTAAGCTTGTGAAGCGATCGAATAAGCTTTCTAAGCTAGAAGAATTGCTTGAAGATATTCTTGAAAAGAATGAAGGGTGTTTAATCTTTACGCAATTTTTATCGATGGGTGCTATGATCCAGCGCTTTGTTAGTGAACGCTTTGGTGAAGAAGCGTACTTCTTACACGGTGGTGTTCCTAAAACAAAACGTGATGAGATGATTGAGCAATTCCAAAATAACGAGAAACGCATCTTTATTTTATCGTTAAAGGCTGGCGGTACGGGCTTGAATTTAACCGAAGCCAATCATGTCATTCATTTTGATCGCTGGTGGAATCCAGCGGTAGAAAATCAAGCAACCGATCGCGCCCACCGAATCGGTCAGAAGCGTTATGTAACAGTTCATAAGATGATATCACTAGGTACATTAGAAGAGCGTATTGATGATATGCTCGAAAGTAAAAAAGAATTAAGTGAAAAAGTAATTACAAGTGAAAATTGGATTACAGAACTATCTACTCAAGAGCTTCGAGAATTATTTGTTCTGCGAAAAGAATGGGTAGAGGGTGAAGCGTAATTTTTAAGTCCATATTGGTATAAAGTAGAGTATTACCGGCGATAATGGTTGCTAGAAACAAGAATAATTGAATCGCCGGGAGGAATTTATGATGAGAAAGCAAGATTTAGTAGATGCAGTAAGATCGGCAACAAGTATGAATAAAAAAGAATCACTGCTTGCAGTGGAAGCTGTCCTTGAGTCAATTACAAATGCTTTAAAGCAAGGTGACAGTGTTCAGTTAATTGGCTTTGGAACATTTGAAACACGCAGCCGTAATGCACGTAAAGGACGCAATCCTTCAACGGGTGAAGAAATTATGATTGCTGCTAGCAATGTACCGGCATTTAAGCCTGGGAAATCCTTAAAAGAAGCAGTTAGAGCTGTTTAAGTGTATATATGAAATGCGCAAAAAGAAGCAATAGACAAATCGTCTGTTGCTTTTTTTATGTGCGTAAACGTAGAAGATTCTTGAGTAACCAATAACGAGGCATACTTGAAATTTGCTACAATAAAGGAAATAAGAGGATTTTTAACCATGCAGTACATAAGGATGAGTAATAGGAGGAGGAACAAATGGACTTGGTAAACCACCTTTTACATGACGTAAAACCGTCATTATCAACGCATGACCTACAACAATTGAATACAGCGTGGGGTGCTACAAAAGAGGATGTTGATCTTCTTCAATTAGCGTATCCCCATTGTCCTACATCACTTATTTCGCTATTGGAAAAGGTAGATGGAACATACCATAGGGATTATGGAAATAACAAAATTGCCGTTTATATGTTAGGGTCTGGGGACAAGGACATTGAATATCCTTATTATTTACTGTCTATACAACAAATGCTTCATAGTTCAAAAGAAGAAGAGGACATCTCTTATCTTCTAGAAGAGGGAGATGATGAAGCAGTTGATTCACAAATTAATTCAGAGGGACTTCTCCCTGGGACGTATATTCATTTTTCAGATTGCATGAATAATGGTGGGACATCAAGACTCTTTATTGATTTTAACCCTTCTCATGAGGGGGTAAGTGGTCAAATCATTCGCTTTTTCCATGATCCTGATGAATATAAAGTTATTGCCAACAGTTTTGATGAGTATTTGCAACAGCTGATTGACAATGTTTTTGCTTTCCTAAAGGAAGAGGAGGAATAAAATCAGCCGATTCCTTCTTACAAGTCTTGCGTTGACAGCCTGTTATAGTAAACATTTGTCAGAAAAAGTGTTTATTTGTCGTTAATTAATGGGAGGAATCGCGATGACTTCATCTAATAAGTAGGAGGTTAATCATACTACGACGAGGATGAGATGACTTATGGTACTAATGGAAGAAGAGGTATTTCCTTGGCTTAGAAGTCTTAAGCAGTTTATTGATACATTACCGGAATTTATTTGCATTGTAAGCAGAGACGGCAAGTGGATTGAAGCCAATGATTTTGCATTAAAGACATGTGGCATTGATCAGCAAGCGTATAAAGGAAAAACGTTACATGAACTACCTTCATATTTTTCCAATTGGACCACAGATCAATTAATTAAAAGTGATCAACAAGCTTGGGAAACAGGGAAATGTGTAAAAATTGAACAAGCTATTAAGCAATCCGATGGAACGTATATTTATTTAGAACTAAATAAACAACCCATTTTCACGACCGAAAAGGAACCGTTGTTTTTATTCGTTACGGGACGTGATATTACACAGCATAAGGAAAAGGAAGAAGAGTTAAGCGTTGCCCTAGAGCTATTAGAGTCTGTTTTAGAAGGAACAACAGATGCTATTTTAATACTAGATACGAATGAGCAAATGATTAAAGTGAATCATTCTTTTGAGCGCATGTTTGGCTGGGAAGAAGGGTCTCTTATACATGATGAGGAAATGGATACTTCTATTATTATCCCGGAAGAATTTATAGCAGAATCAAAAAGCATCATTAACTTATTGCGTGAAGGCAGTACGGTTCCTTCTTTTGAAACCCAACGATTACGAAAAAATCGAACACGCATTGATGTGTCTATTTCATTTTCGGCGATTCGCAATCTCCAAGATGACGTTATTGGATTTTGTTTAATTTATCGCGATATTTCGGAGCGAAAAAAAGTGGAACGCGCACTCCGCGAAAGTGAGGCAAAATATCGCGTCATAGCCGAACATTCTAAAGATTTAATTTCCGTATCGGATACAAAGGGTGGTTTGCTTTACTGTTCGCCTTCGCACCAGGCTGTTTTTGGTTTGGCAGATTATAAAGAAATTAATGCTGTTCTGTTTTCTAGAATTCATCGTGATGATTTTGAATTTTTACGTGCTTGTTTTAGTAAAGCAAATATTAAAAAGAAACCTTTTACTTTTGAATATCGATTATTGCACCATAAAGGGAACTGGGTAGTAATGGAAACGAATGCTGTGCCAGTAATGAATGAATGGGACGAAATTGAAAGCTTTGTTACCATATCAAGAGATATTACAGCAACGAAAGAAACGGAAGAAATTATACGCAAATCTGAAAAGCTTACTGTACTTGGAGAACTTGCGGCAGGTGTTGCTCATGAAATAAGAAATCCGCTCACTTCTTTAATAGGGTTCGCGCAACTCTTAAAAGAAGGAAACGCACCAATGAATGAGCGCTATACAGATATTATGTTAAATGAACTAAAGCGAATCAATGAAATTGTTGGAGAGCTTATGTTAGTAGCGAAGCCTCAAGCTGTGCATTTTGAATATAGTTCGATTACAGACATGCTAGAGAGTGTCGTGCGCTTATTAAATACGCAAGCAATCATTAAAAATATTCAAATTCACTTATCGTTAGAAGAGGAAACACCCTTATTGTATTGCGTGGAAAATCAATTAAAGCAACTATTTATTAATTTGCTAAAAAACGCGTTAGAAGCAATGGATCATGGTGGAAACATTGTATTATCACTAACAAAGAAAAAAGGAAATATCATTGTGACTGTAAAAGATGAGGGTGTTGGTATACCAAATGATCGCTTAGATAAGCTTGGAGAGCCTTTTTACACAACAAAAGAAAAAGGAACAGGCCTTGGTTTGATGGTTTGTTGTAAGATTGTCAAAGAACATAATGGACACATTCATTTTGAGAGTATAGAAGGAAAAGGAACGACCGTTACTGTAACATTGCCCATTTATCCATTTGTACGTGTGAAATAAGTAAAAAAGGGCCATACTGGTTATAAAAACAGGAGGTCCGAATGGACGCTTACCGGCTTTTTTTCGTCTATCGTGTGCGTGATTTGCATTATGTATATGCTCATGGAATGGATATGAAGGAGAAACGTTTGTTTACTGTGCTGCTCTATGCACCAAATGGAATTATTGATTTACAACAAACGCCTCACGTGTTACCCCTTCAATTGCTTACCTTGTTAGAAGCTGAAAAAAAGAACATTGAAGCAGGGGTCTACGATTTAGCACGATGGGAACCAACTTCGTTTCATCAAGCAGCGAACGAATAGTAATAGATAGGAAAACGAACGAAAGGAACACGTATGTATTCCTTTCGTTCGTTTTTTAATCAATATAGAGCCAATGTTTAAGAGTCATTAATTTCTATATAGTAGGAGAATCTTTTAAACCCTCTCTAAAGATTTTTCCTGGATTTAAGATGCCTTTAGGATCTAATTGCTGTTTGATCATTTTCATTAAGTGAAGTGTATCGTGATGCTCCTGTTCTAAAAACGATATTTTTCCCATACCAATGCCGTGTTCCCCTGTACAGCTTCCTCCATGAGCAAGGGCATATTGAACGATTGAATCATTTATGGAATGAGCCATTTGCGCTTCTTCTTTTGTCTTTTTATTAAACATGATAATAGAATGAAAATTTCCGTCACCGACATGTCCTAAAACACCACCATTGAGACTAGACTGAGCAATCAGTGTGGCGGCATATTCTACGGCATCGGCCAGTTTGGAACGGGGAACGCACACATCAGTTAACATCATTTGTTTTGTAGGATATCCGTGTTTAAATGCATAGGCAAGATGATGGCGTGCTTCCCATAATTTCGCTCGTTTTGCAGAATCTCGTTCAAAATCAATAGCTTTGCATCCATATGTCAGCAGTAGTTCATTGGCAAAATGGGCATCTTGGTTCGTTCCTTGTTCGTTTCCATGAAATTCAAGAAAGAGGGTGGGTTGTTCCGGATAATTCGTTTCACTATGAAGATTTACTTGTGCTATAGAGGCTGGATCAACCAGTTCCACACGCGCTAGTGAAGGAGTGCTACCTAATAAAGCAATCGCACCTTGTGTCGCTGCTTTCACAGAAGGGAAGACAGCACGTCCAGCAATGATCGTTTCTGAAATACCGTAAACCTTTAGAGTGAGTTCACTAAATATACCAAGCGTGCCTTCTGATCCGACAAATAAACTGCTTAAGTGATAACCAGCGCTTGATTTAGCAGCTAATCCACCTGTTTGAATAATGTTGCCATCGGCTAATACAACTTGTAAATTAAGGACTTGTGATCGCATGATTCCATATTTGACACTTGTCGTACCACTAGCATTTGTAGCGGCCATGCCACCAAGCGTCGCATCAGCCCCAGGATCAACGGGAAAAAATAATCCGTATTTCTTTAATGCGTTATTTAATTGTGAAGTCGTTACCCCTGGTTGCAACGTAACGAGAAAATCGTCCGGACGTACTTCAAGAATCGCGTTCATTCGTTGGAAACTAAGAGTGATCCCCCCATGTAAAGGAATGGAGTGCCCTTCAAGACTAGATCCTGCTCCAAACGGCACAACCGGAATGTTTTCTTGATTGGCAAATGCAAGAATGGACGAGATCTCTTCTGTCGTTTCAGGGAACACGACAACATCAGGAAGTGAAGGGGTATGATGTGACTCATCCATACTATGTTGTCTTAATATAGCTTCATTCGTTGTTGCTCTTTTTTCACTAGTTAAATTTTTCATTTTTGTAAGTAAATATTCACACGTTTGTTTCATGATAAAATCCTCCCTTAGCTGTATTTTAAAAAGGTTTATATAAGGGTATTTATAGATTAAGCAAGAAAATCCTTGTATGATTATTCATATAAAGGACATCTTCTATAAACGAGGTGAATGAACATGAAGAAATGGTTAGTACTAGTAGTGGCGGTCGTACTCGTTCTTGGAGCTTGTAGTTCAAAATCAGAGCAGAAGGAAGAGAAGGGAGCGCCTACTATGAGTGACGGACAGAAAGACAAGCAGAAGCATCAAGATCATCGTGGAAATCAAGGAATCGTCCAAGGAAAAATGGATCCTTCTTTAAAAGTAGTTGAAGAGAAAAAAGGGAAGGCAGTATTGCGTTATGAAATAAAAAATCAGATGGAAAAAGAAAAAACGTTCCATTTTACGAGCGGTAAGAAATTTGACTATCGTATTAAAAATAAAGAAGGAAAAACGGTATATGAGTACAGTAAAAATCATATGTTTACGCAAGCATTAACTAAAACGACAGTCAAACAAGGTGCAAGCTTTACACAAGATATTATGGTTAGTGGCCTGCCTGCGGGTAGCTATACACTTGAAGTATGGCTTACAGCAAAAGATGAGCATGATGACTATCGTCAAACACAAAATTTTGAAATTAAATAACGAAAGGGAACCGGTCATCCGGTTCTCTTTTTTATTTAAACAAAAAGAGTCAGCATCTCATTTGATTTTAGAGGACAATGCGTGTATTCTCTTCAAAACGAGGTGTTCTTGTGATGACAGTTTGAAAAAAAACTTAAGCAAAATACTTGAAAGTCAAAAAAGGTCAAAGTATAATGAAATCACAAGGTCAAAGATAGTCAAAGTCAAATCAAATAGACCTACGTTACTTTAAAGGAGGATTTTCTAATGTTATGTGAACAATGTAAAGTAAATCCTGCAACCATTCAATTAAATGTCATGATTAATCAAAAACATAAAGAAGTTACGCTTTGTTCATCATGTTATAACGAAGCTACTCAATATTTGAAAGCAACAGGAGGAGGAAATGGCATGAACCAATTCTCATCTTTTGATGACTTGATTAAACAAATGTTCGGTAGTATGAATTCAGCTAATTTTCAACAACAACAAAAACAGTCAAAAACACAAGAAGATGGCAATGGTGGTGGAGGATTTCTCGATCATTTTGGTAAAAATGTAACATCCTTAGCAAAAGCGGGACTGATTGATCCTGTTATTGGTCGTGAAGAGGAAATAAATCGTGTTATTGAGATTTTAAATCGACGCAATAAAAATAATCCCGTTCTTATTGGAGAACCTGGTGTTGGTAAAACAGCAATCGCAGAAGGATTAGCAATGAAGATTGTTGAGGGAACCGTACCTGCTAAATTAGCTTCTAAAGAAGTGTACTTGTTAGATGTTGCTTCCTTAGTGGCAGATACAGGGGTGCGTGGACAATTTGAAGAACGAATGAAACAATTAATTAGTGAGTTGCAAAAACGAAAAAATGTCATCTTGTTTATCGATGAGATTCATCAAATCGTTGGTGCAGGTTCTGCGGAAGGCTCGATGGATGCAGGCAATATTTTAAAACCAGCACTAGCACGTGGTGAATTACAGCTTGTTGGTGCAACGACGCTAAAGGAATATCGTAAAATTGAAAAAGATGCTGCTCTAGAACGCCGTTTTCAACCGGTGCTTGTTCATGAACCAACACCAGAAAAAGCATTTGAAATTCTTAAAGGGTTAGCGCCTAAATATGAAGCTTTTCATGAGGTTACTTTTTCAACAGAAGTTCTACAAGCATGTGTAACACTGTCACATCGTTATATTCAAGATCGTTTTTTACCAGACAAAGCCATTGATTTAATGGATGAAGCTGGTTCAAAAATTAATCTGTTACATTCAGGGACAGAAAGCGCACAATTAGAAGAACGATTGGCAACTATTGCACAAGAAAAAGAAGCAGCTGCCGCACAAGAAAATTATGAAAAAGCAGCAAAACTTCGCCAAGAAGAGCTTCAAATTCAAGAGAAACTAGCTGAAGCTGGTGAACAACAAAAAGCAGAAGTGACGATTGAAGATATTCAAAAAATTGTTGAACAAAAAACAGGCATTCCGGTTCGTAAACTTCAAGGTGATGAGCAAGCTAAATTAAAAGATTTAGCTCACAACTTAGCGCAACGTGTGATTGGACAAGAGGAAGCGGTTCATAAAGTGGCCAAAGCAATTCGTAGAAGTCGCGCCGGTTTAAAAGCGAAAAACCGTCCGATTGGATCCTTTCTATTTGTAGGACCAACAGGTGTCGGGAAAACCGAGCTTACGAAGTCGTTAGCAGGCGAACTATTTGGTGATCAAGATGCAATGATTCGTCTTGATATGAGTGAATATATGGAGAAACATGCCGTTTCAAAATTAATTGGTTCACCTCCAGGCTATGTTGGCCATGAGGAAGCAGGACAGCTAACAGAAATTGTTCGTCGCAAGCCTTACAGCATTATTTTATTAGATGAAATAGAAAAAGCACATCCAGATGTACAGCATATGTTTCTACAAATTATGGAGGATGGTCGTCTAACTGATAGTCAAGGACGCACAGTAAGCTTTAAAGATACCGTAATTATTATGACAAGCAATGCGGGATCTGGTGTAAAACAAACGCGTCAATTAGGTTTTACAAATGAGCTTGCAGCTGTTGAAAAAGAAACAAACATTCTTGATGCGATTGGCTCCTATTTTAAACCAGAATTTTTGAATCGCTTTGATAGTATCGTTCAATTCCAGTCTTTAAAAGAGCAAGATCTAATCCAAATTGTTAATCTAATGCTAGAAGAGCTTATTGACAATGTAGGTGAACAAGGTATTACGATTACCTTTACAGATGAAGCGAAAAAGAAAATTGCTGAGCTCGGTTACCATCCAGCATTCGGTGCTCGTCCGTTACGTCGAGTCATTCAAGAAAAAGTAGAAGATCAAATTGCGGATGTTCTTTTAGAAGAAGAGAATCCTAAAGTGATCACAGTTAGCCTAAGTGATGATACAATTAGTGTACAGTCTGATGTAGTTGCACAAAATTAAATCATGAGAAAACACACCAGGAGAAAATCCTTGGTGTGTTTTTTAGGTAGGAAAGCCATGTTGACGCATGACTTATACTATAAGCATGAACAATTATGTTTTTTAGTCGTTATCCTTGGAGCGAATAATGGTGAGAACGAGCATTGAAAAACCGATCATTAATGACATTGCTTCGAATACTGTCATACCATACCCTCCCCTATAACCAAGTCCGGACGAGAATGACTGATGGAAATGGGCGATAGCGGCTATTACGTATGTTACTATTTTATCCCGATTGTTAATTTATAACAAGCGACGTTGCGACTAATTCAAAAAAATGTTAGTAGGTCTATATGTCTAAATTCCTATGTTGATAAATTTGTCCTATAAAAACATGAGGTCAGACATGTCGAAAACAAGCCTTTAGACCTATCTTTTTTTCGGGACAAAAAACATAATAAGAAGACGAAAAAGCACGATTTATCTACTAGCGATAGCCGTCGAAAGAGGAGATGAATCTTTATGAAATATAAACTTTCTGTTTTGGACGTTCAACCAGTTAATGATCATCCCGTGGCGTCTACTAAAATCGTTTATATTGAGACTACAATCTATAAAAGTGATGGACAAGAATTTTATCGAGGTATTACATCTGTGTTGTTTAATCAACACGGTATTTTACCGCAAGTACAGTCCATGAAAAATATTTTTACAAATAAACAGGACTTTATGGCATTTTATCGGTATGTTCGACGCTATATTAAGCAACAAGTACGTTATTTGTGACAAACCACATAGAGAAAATATGTACAAAAAGGGTAAGATCGGCCCCTTTTTTCTCCATTCGCTTTTCATTTTAAGATTGTATAGGCATGTGGACGCAAGGCTGTCGATTCTTACCATTATTAAAAATGAATGAGATAATAAAGGTCCCCTATACATAGGAGGCGCTGCTGCAGTTAGCGCCTCTTTTTTTATTGTGTTTTAGAAACTGTACGTGGCTATAATAGCAGACACCGTCACATAACTATTCCATAATGCATGAACAACAATTCCTGGAACAAGTGATTTCGTTAAGTAGTAAAGTAAAGCAAAAATTACGCCCATTAATCCCGCGGCAAGTGGATAGCCGAAATGCAATGATCCAAATACAGCCGCTGAAACAAGAATGCCAAGTGTAAAGTGAAATTTATCTGTCACAAAGCGATAGAGAATGCCTCGAAAAAACAATTCTTCTGTAATGGGAGCGACAATACATGTGCTAATGATAAAAAAGATCAATTCGAGTGCTTTAGGGAGTAGAATGTTACTGTCATTGTCAGCTTGCGGTGTTTCAATTCCCCACACTTGGAAAATTAAATATTGTAGTGTTTGACAGAGCACAAGGGCAAGAAGGATCAGGAAGTACGTTTTTCCTTTCTTTAAAGCAGCAAAGGAGACACTTCGCCACACAAACTGCCGTACGCGTTTAAAAACGAGAATGGTACAAAGGAACGTTACGCCATCTAATAATTCAAACAGAGGATTTCCTTGTAAGTCCTCTAACGATAAGTGAAAGGTAATGCCATAGGATAGAGAAAAAAGAAGTGCAAGTAAATAACTCACAATGCTAAAGCCAATATATGTACCAATAAAGCCAAAAAGTTCACCCCATGAGATGGGGGCAGTATTGCTTCGTTTTCCTTTATACTCAATATCAATTGTTTGTAACTCGGCTTGTGGATTATTCATGAAGCCCTCCTTGAATGTATAAAGTTCCTTCTTTCATTACAACAAAAAAGGAAGAGAAAGGAAAGAGGCTAACGTACGTATGTTAAATCAAGCTATAGTGAAGATGGAGTATAAAGTGACTGTGCAAAAAGAGCTCAGATTTAGTCAATAGATACACTTTCCTCTTTATTTGGTTAAAGTGAGGATTGACGGGTTGGCAGCTACGAACTTGCCTGATTTAGAAACTTCAAAAATTGGAGAACACAAAAGCGGTCAACTAGCGGTAAGATTTCTGATATCAATGGTTCCTGAACTATGAGATCGTGATTTTTCTCCATTTTGACGAAATTATCGGATTTTTGTAATGAAGGTATACAACGAAAAGCAAGGTATAATGAGCTAAAAAACGTCAATCGTTTCAGCAAGAAGCGATTGACGTTTTTTTTGTAGTCATTCTTTTTTATAGGGCGATTGAAGAGCACGAACCATTTTGGCGGCAATACGTTTATGCCCTGTTTCGTTTGGATGAATCGAATCATAAATCCAGTCTTTGCGGTCGTCTGTTGTTAAAGCTTCACTACTAGGAATAACGACAGACGGACGATATTGATCCGTTACTTCATAGGCAATTAAATTCCAATCATTTAGCAGTTTTTTTGTCGCAGGATAAAAGGATTCTTCGGAATCGATGGCATTGTACAATTCGTCATAAACAAGAATGGCATTGGGATTTTCTTTACGAATGTACTGAAAAATGGCTGTTAAGTTTTCTTCATAGGAGGACTTCACTTGTTGATAATCTTGAAGGGCTTGGATGACACCCTCTTTAAGAGCTAACTTAACAAGATCATTGCCGCCAATATTAATCGTGATTAAATCGGCCTCGTGAAGGCGCTCTCTCATTTTTGGGGATTGCACAAATGTAAGTAAGTCTTTACTAGTGGCTCCCGAGATTCCTTCATTATCTAGTATGATTTTTTTGCCCGTAAGCTTCATCAATTGTTGATTGGCTTCTTTCACAAATCCTCCTTTAGAAGAACCGCGACCTTGAATAACAGAATCGCCAAGTGCTAAGTGATGAAGGTTATGACTCTTAGCTTTCTTTAAGTGGTTAATATAGGAATCTTTAGATGAAGCTTTGTGATTGCTATCATCGTTTTCTACTGAATTAGCAGCTTTCATCTTATTAATTTTATATTGAGGATAGTAATACCAAGCTCCCGCGCCTCCTAAACAAATAAGAAGCAGGATGAGTGGAATGAGAACCCATTTTTTCATGAGCGTCCCCCTTTCAACGTCCCATTGTAAACGATACCCGTCTCACCTTTCAAATATATTATCTTCTTTTTTAAGATATGCGCTATTAGCACCATAGAAGTTTCGTCTAATACTGATCAGAAATTCAAATGATGGATTTAGTTGCTCAGTGGGCGATGAAGGAAATAGACAATAAAAAGAGAACCAATAGAAAAAGGGGGGAATCTAATGGCAAAAGTCGTAACGGATTACAAAAAAACGCCATCAAGAAAATGGTGGAAAATCACCATTATACTGTTAGCTTCACTCGTTATGCTTCTTGGTATAGGGAGCTCCGTTGCCTATTGGAAAGTGAATAAAAGTAAACCCGTAATTAGTGGAGAAGTTGTAATCGATGGGCTTGATTATAAGGTTTCTGCAATACGAGATACAAAAGGCGTTCCCCACATTAAAGCAAAAAGCACCAAAGATTTGTATATGGTTCAAGGATATGTAACAGCGCAAGACCGCATGTTTCAGATGGATTTAAGTAGAAGACAAGCATCGGGTGAACTAAGTGAAGTAATAGGCAAAAAGACGATTGATAAAGACCGCTATTTCCGCACACTTGGATTACGAAGAGCGGCGCAAGCTTCTTATAAACACTATTCAACTCAGGCAAAGCAGGCGCTACAATGGTATGCAGATGGTGTAAACGCCTATTTAAAAGAAGCAAAAGGGAATCATGCACTTCCGATTGAATTTATACTCGCAGGCTATGAGCCAAGCGCATGGACGCCAATTGATTCATTAACCATTGGTAAATATATGGCGTTTGATCTTGGTGGCCATTGGGAAGGTCAAGCGTTCCGCTATTATCTGCTACAACATTTCTCTAAAGAACAAGCTTTCGACTTGTTTCCTTCCTATCCTACTGGTGCACCTGATGTTATTGAAGCTGCACAGCAGTCCAATATTGATGTTACGAAAAGTATGGCAAAAGCCGTGATCCCTCATCGCTTTAATGGTTCTAATAACTGGGTAGTAAGTGGGGAAAAAACAGCATCTGGTAAACCATTTTTAGCTGACGATCCGCATCTTGGCTTAGCTACACCGTCGATCTGGTATGAAACCCATTTACAAGATGATACTCAAAATGTGAGAGGTGTTGTTTTTGCTGGAGTACCCGGTGTAATTCTTGGGTCTAATGATCACATAGCATGGGGAGTAACGAATGTCGGACCAGATGTTCAAGACTTATATATTGAAAAACGAAATCCTAAAAATAAACATGAATTTCTTTATAAAGGAAAGTGGGAGAGAGCCACAACGGTGTCAGAGCCGATTAAAGTAAAGGGAGAGTCCACGATTCCATATGAAGTGACGATTACGAGACATGGACCGGTTATGTCGGAGTTTGCTCAGCATTCTTCTAGTGATAAGGTACTTGCTATGAAATGGACGGCGTTACAACCATCAGCAGAGCTGCAAGGTGTCTTACAATATAACAAAGCAACAAATTGGAATGAATTTAAGGCAGCGTTAACTTATTTTCATACGCCTGCTCAAAATTTTGTGTTTGCCTCTACAGATGGAACAATTGCTTATCGTGCCAACGGATTAATTCCAATTCGAAAACAGCCGTATACCTCGCTGCCAGTTCCGGGATGGAATGATCGTTATGAATGGAAAGGGTATATTCCATGGGAAAAGCTGCCGACCGTTGTTAATCCGAAAGAAGGATTTATCGCTACGGCTAATAATCAGGTTATTGGGAAGGAGTATCCGTATCATTTAACCGACACATGGGCGCAGCCTTATCGTGAAGCACGTATTAAGGAAGTGCTGAGAAGTAAGAAACAATTTTCCCTAGCAGATATGAAAAGTCTCCAAACCGATCATCATAATTTACAAGCTAGAGAGATGCTACCAATTTTAGTACCATTATTGAAAAAGTCCTCCCTTACTTCACAGGAAAAGAAAGCGATCGCCCTCTTGGAAAAATGGAATCAAAAGGATGATGCGCATTTAGCGGCACCTTTACTTTTTAATTTATGGATGGAAGATTTGCCACGCGTTTTATTTGCGAAAAAAATCAATAAAAAAGTGTTACGAATGTTTGATGGGCAAGCACAAGTAACGGATCAACTGATTCGACGGGCAGCTAAAGGAAAGCCTGGTCCTTGGATGAAGGAAGCCGGTGGGTTGCAACGTGTTGCTGAAAAAAGCTTTAAACACACAGTTGCCGCTATTGAAAAGATGCAAGGAACAGATCTTGATAAGTGGCAGTGGGGAGAATATCATGTTGCGCGGTTTACACATCCATTAGCAGCGATTAAGCCGCTGAATCTCTTTTTTAACCCGAAACCGTATGCTGTTGGCGGCAGTCGGGTAACAGTTGGAGCTGCTGGTTGGGATGAAGAAACGGGAAGCGTTGATCATGGTGCTGCTTGGCGAACAGTTATAGATATGGCAAAACCCAATCAAAGTGATAATGTGGTTGCTCCTGGGCAATCTGGCCATGTTTTAAGTGAATGGTATGATGATCAAATCAGCGATTGGGTGGATGGTAATTACCATAGGACGTACACAGATGAACGTGCTTTTAAAAAGGGAACGACGCTAACCTTGGTTCCTAGTAAATAATGAAGCTTGTTTCGTGACAACACCGTTTGTTTATAAATGCATAGACTAAATAGAATTAAATGAAAAGGAGGGACCTTCTTTGCGAGAACGCTATTATGATTTATGTTGTGCTCACATTGGTCAGCAGGTAGAGATTGCAACACATGATGGACAAATGCATACAGGTGTTATTCATCATGTAGATGCAGATAATGTCTATTTATGGCAAGAACGCGATCGGTTTTTTCCACTTTTAGGTGGTGCCTTGCTCGGATTAGGATTAGGATCCATTGCTGGATTTGCGATAGCCCGGCCGCGACCGCCGGTATATGGCTACGGCTATGGTTATAATTACGGAGGGGTAGCTCCGGGGCCATATGGCTATCCTGGTAGCTACGGTGGCTATCCAGGTGCGTACGGTGGGTTTGGAGGACCAGGAACACCAGGAGGATTTGGTGGACCGGGAGCCTATGGTGGAGCTGGTTATAGTCAAGGCTATAATTACAGCTACTAACGCACATCACTCATATGCTCATCCTAATGTATGGAGACTTGAGGTGTGGGAAAGGATAATCTTAAAAGGTACTTGACAATTACTCTTAAAAAATGTACTATTTTTCCCATAATCTAAAAGTTGAAAAGCTATGACAGACCTATAGTATCTGAGCCACTTTTTAGTAGCGATTCAGGGGCGGTGAGAGCCTGAAAAAAATGTTCAGAGAAACGGCAGTCTCGAGCGATTATGTAACTTGAGCGGATGTGTATAAACGTACACATCAATTAGGGTGGAACCGCGTGAGCATATAAGCTTTCGTCCCTAGACAAGAAATTGTCTAGGGATGAAGGCTTTTTTTATTGTCATAGCTTTCGTTCGTTGAAGAACGTACGATTGTAGAAAAAAGGAGAGATCATGATGAGTGTAACGATGGAGCAAGTTGTCAATATGGCAAAACAACGCGGATATGTTTTTCCGGGTTCAGAAATTTATGGAGGATTATCGAATACGTGGGATTATGGTCCACTTGGTGTTGAACTTAAGAACAATGTTAAAAAAGCATGGTGGAAAAAATTCGTACAAGAATCCCCATATAACGTTGGATTAGATGCTGCTATTTTAATGAACCCAAAGACATGGGTAGCTTCTGGACATATCGGTAACTTTAATGATCCAATGATTGATTGTAAGAAGTGTAAGGCGCGCCATCGTGCTGACAAGTTAATTGAAGATGCTTTATTAGAAAAAGGCGTTGAAAAAATCGTAGATGGTCTTTCTTTTGAAGAGATGGAAAAGCTTGTTGAAGAAAACAATATTGCTTGTCCTGAGTGTGGAGAGCATGATTTTACGTCTATCCGCCAGTTTAATCTGATGTTTAAAACGTTCCAAGGAGTAACAGAATCAAGCAGCAATGAAATTTATCTTCGCCCAGAGACAGCGCAAGGGATTTTTGTGAACTTTAAAAATGTCCAACGTACGATGCGTAAAAAGCTTCCGTTTGGTATTGCGCAAGTCGGTAAAAGCTTCCGTAACGAAATCACGCCTGGAAACTTTACATTCCGTACTCGCGAATTTGAGCAAATGGAACTTGAATTTTTCTGTAAACCAGGTGAGGAATTAAAGTGGTTTGATTTCTGGAAGCAGTATGCACATGACTTTTTATTAAATCTTGGCATGAAGCAAGATTCTTTACGCCTGCGCGATCATGAGTCTGAAGAATTGTCTCATTACAGCAATGCAACAACAGACTTTGAATATAAATTCCCATTTGGATGGGGTGAGCTTTGGGGTATTGCATCACGAACAGACTTTGATTTAAAACGTCATAGTGAACATTCTGGTGAAGACTTTAACTATATTGATCAAGAAACGAATGAACGCTACATTCCTTATTGCATTGAACCATCTCTTGGAGCGGATCGTGTCACGCTTGCCTTTTTAATTGATGCTTATGAAGAAGAGGAATTAGAAGGTGGCGACACGCGTGCGGTTCTTCATTTACACCCAGCGCTTGCTCCTTTTAAAGCAGCCATTCTACCATTATCTAAGAAGCTATCTGATGAAGCGCGTGACGTGTTTGCTGGGTTGGCAAAAGATTTTATGGTTGATTATGATGAAACAGGTTCTATTGGTAAACGCTATCGCCGCCAAGATGAAATTGGAACACCATATTGTATTACGTATGATTTTGATTCGAAAGAAGACGGTCAAGTAACAGTTCGTGATCGTGATACGATGGAACAAGTTCGTATGCCGATTGCAGAGCTTCGTACGTTCTTAGATGAAAAAATTAGCTTCTAACCTTTACATTTTTTCCTGCAGTGGTAAGATATAGAGTGTAATGAAATCTAAATAGCATCACTAGGGGAGCCTTAAGGCTGAGACTGAACAACTGTTCTAAACTCTTTGAACCTGATCCGGTTGAAACCGGCGGAGGGAAGTGGCAAGCAGCACTTAACGAAGTAAGCTGCTGTTGAATAAATTTGATGATAAGCCGCTTTTCCTTCGGGAGATGCGGCTTTTTTGTATGGAAAGAAGGAGAAAAAGGGTGGAATACGAATTTCACGTAATCACCAATGGCATTCAAAATGTTGATACGTTAACAGAAAAGGCTATGAAAATTGCTCCGTACGTGTCCTATGTTCATCTTCGTGAAAATGGATGCAGCGGTAGTGAAATATACCATTATGCCCAAGCCTTATTAAGAGCAGGTTTTCATTCTTCTTCCCTTGTTATTAATCACTGTGCAGAGGCGGCTAGTGCTGTTGATGCTGGTGGCCTGCATTTAAAAGGAACGAGCTTGCCAGTAGCTTTAGCTAAAGATCATTACGGTACGATGAGAATAGGTCGTTCTGTTCATTCCCTTTCTGAAGGTAAGGAAGCAGAGTTTCAAGGAGCAGATTATGTGTTATTCGGTCATGTGTTTCAAACGAATAGTAAACAAAATTTACCGGCTCGAGGGCTACTACAGCTCCAAGAAATAGCAAGCAAGCTAAGTATTCCTGTTATTGCTATTGGAGGGATTGCTCCTGAAAATGTTTCTGAAGTTATTGCAGCAGGGGCTAGTGGCATTGCTGTTATGAGTGGCGTGTGGAATGCACCGAATGCTCTACAGGCTGTTAAACGTTATTATGAGGCACTGAACGGAAGGGTGAAACAGATTGAACAAACGATATGATGTCATTATTGCTGGTGGCGGTGTAATAGGCTGTTCAATTGCTTATCATTTAAGAAAGTATTCTTCGTTATCTGTTCTCGTACTCGAGCGCCAGACCATAGGATGCGAGGCGTCCATGGCGGCTGGGGGAATGCTTGGGGCCCAAGCTGAGATTCATGAAACAGGTCCTTTATATGAAATGGCTCGTGAAAGTCGAAGTCGCTTTCCTATGCTAGCCCATGAACTAAAAGAAAGCAGTGGAATCGATATCGAGTTTGTTGATCGTGGTCTTTTGAAAGTCGCCTGGAATGAGGAAGACGCTGCTTATTTACAGTCCATAAGGGCGTTTCATACAAATAATCATCAGCCTGCAGAGTGGGTGGATTCCCGACAGTTAAAGTCAATGGAGCCCCACCTAAACGGTGAGTTATTCGGTGCTTTGTATTTACCGAAAGATGGTCAAGTTAGTGCTGCTCGTCTTACAAAAGCCTTTGCCCAAGGTGCCATTGAGCGCGGAGCAACGATTTGCGAGTATGCAGAAGTACAAAAGATTGAAGTGACAGCACATGGCGTCAAGGTAGGAAGTAATGCAGGTGAATACTTTGCAGAAAAATTTGTAGCTGCTTCAGGTGTTTGGACAGAACAACTTGCAAAATTAACAGATCTGTCATTGCCGCTCTATCCTGTTAAAGGGGAGTGCCTATCCTTAACATTTCCAAAGCCACCCATCGCCTCAACGGTGATCTCGGGGCACTGTTACCTCGTTCCAAAACGAGGAGGACGTCTCTTAATTGGGGCGACGATGCGTCCAGATACATTTGATAAAAAAGTAACTGCTGGCGGCGTACTAGAATTATTGGATCAAGCAACAACACTTGTGCCAGAGGTGAAATTAGGGCAATGGGAAAAAGCTTGGACAGGCTTTCGCCCACAAACGATTGACGGTCTACCTTACTTAGGTGCTCATCCGGAAAATGATTCGCTGTATTTTGCTGCGGGTCATTACCGAAATGGCATTCTTTTAAGCCCTTTGACCGGAGAATGGATAGCACAAGCAATACTTGGTCATGCTCCTTTAGCAATGGAGGCATTTTCTCCAAACCGTGTGAGTATGCTGCAAGAAAACAAAGGAATGAGGTAAGAAAATGAAACTATTCATTAATGGAAATCATCTAGACCTTGAGGGTGCAGAAACGGTAGAAGATATGCTGTTGGAATTAAAGTTAGCTAATAAAGGGGCCATCGTCGAGCTCAATCAAGAAATATTAGATAAGAGTGCGCATGCACAAACAAGATTAAGTAACGGAGACAAAGTAGAAATTGTTCACTTTGTAGGAGGAGGATGACAGCATGTTGAAAATAGGAAGCTATGAATTTCAATCGCGCTTATTACTAGGTACAGGGAAATTTCCTGATTTTGATATACAAAAAAAAGCAGTCGACATTTCTGAGACGGAAATACTGACGTTTGCAGTAAGAAGAATGAATATATTTGATCCAGAGCAACCGAATTTCTTAGAAAAGTTAGATGCAAAACGTTTTACTTTACTACCAAATACGGCTGGCGCAAAAACAGCAGAAGAAGCTGTTCGCATTGCGAAACTAGCAAAAGCAAGTGGGCTCTGTGATATGATTAAGGTAGAAGTGATTGGTGACTTTACAACCCTACTTCCTGATCCGGTTGAAACGTTAAAAGCATCGGAAATGTTGCTTGAAGAAGGGTTTACGGTGCTGCCGTATACTTCAGATGACGTGCTTCTTGCACGAAAATTAGAGGAACTTGGTGTGCATGCGATTATGCCGGGAGCTTCTCCAATCGGGTCTGGTCTTGGAATTGTCAATCCATTGAATATGAGTTTGATTATTGAGCAAGCAAATGTTCCAGTTATTGTGGATGCCGGCATCGGTTCTCCAGCTGACGTAGCGATTGCCATGGAGCTTGGAGCGGATGGTGTACTGTTAAACACAGCAGTGTCAGGAGCAAAGGATCCTGTGAAGATGGCTGAAGCAATGAAACTAGCAATTCAAGCAGGAAGACTAGGATTTGAAGCAGGAAGAATCCCGAAGAAACGCTATGCAACGGCAAGTAGTCCGCTGGAGGGAATGAGTGTTTAAATGAACGATCGCTACTCCAGGCAACAATTATTTGAGCCCATAGGAGAAGAAGGACAACGTAAGCTAGCCGATCAACACGTCGTCATTATTGGCGCTGGTGCACTTGGTACAGGCAATGCGGAAATACTCGTTCGCGCAGGAGTCGGTCATGTAACGATTGCTGATCGCGATTACGTCGAATGGAGTAATTTGCAACGACAACAGTTGTTCTCAGAAGAAGATGCCAAGTATCGTATGCCAAAAGCTGTCGCAGCTCGCGAACGCTTGGAACTTATTAATTCTGACGTGCGCATTGAAGGACAAGTCATGGATGTTGGTCCAGAAGAGCTGCGAGAGCTTACGGAATTTGCTGATTTAATTATTGATGCTACGGATAACTTTGATACACGCCTCATTATTAATGATATCGCTCAACAACGAGGCATTCCATGGATCTACGGAGCATGTGTAGGAAGCTATGGCTTAAGTTATGTCATTCTTCCCGAGGAGACACCATGTTTAAGTTGCTTGTTAGAAAAAGTTCCTATGGGAGGAGCAACGTGTGATACGGCAGGAATCATTGCTCCAGCTGTTGGAATGGTTGTCGCTCATCAAACTGCAGAGGCACTAAAGCTGTTAACGGGAAATAAAGCTGCATTAAAAAGGAAGCTTGTTTCTTTTGATATGTGGAACAATCAATATATTAGTATGGATGTGCAAAAACTGAAAAAAGCTGATTGTCCGTCATGCGGTGAACAGCCTGTTTATCCATACTTACAGCCTGATCAACAAACGAAAACAGCCGTGCTTTGCGGAAGAAACACAGTGCAAATTCGACCAACGCTTACTGAAGAACGCAATTTAGAAGCGCTTTCCTCTGCACTTATGAAATTGGACGGGAAAGTAGAACAAAATCCGTATCTTCTTTCTTATAGCAAGGGAGAGCATCGCCTCGTCTTTTTTAAAGATGGACGAGTACTTGTGCATGGAACAAAAGATATTGCCCAAGCAAAAAATTTATATTATAGCTTGATAGGCTAGTTGCATGATCGTAAGGAACAGCGATGAAGTTACTATAAGTTCATAAACTATAGATTTCAATCTGATAAAAAGGAGTGCATCGTATGACACTTGTTAAAAAAGGTACGTTTGCAGAAAGATTGCGTCAAAGCGCAGATGATGTGTGGGAAGCTATTTTTGCCCATCCTTTCGTTCAAGGCATTAAGGACGGAACATTGCCTATGGAACGATTTATGTATTATATGAAGCAAGATTATGTGTATTTAATAGAGTATGCTAAGTTATTTGCGATTGGAGCTGTAAAAGCTAATGATTTAACGACGATGGGGTGGTTTGCGAGTCATCTTGACGGAACGTTGAATCGTGAAATGGATCTACATCGTCAATATTGTGCAGAAATTGGTGTATCTCGTGAGGAACTAGAAAAGGAACAAGCAGCTCCGAGTAACCTTGCTTATACACATTATATGTTAAGTGCAGCACAACAAGGTTCGATCGCCGATGTAATGGCTTGTTTATTGCCATGTGCATGGAGTTATTATGAAATTGGGATGCGTTTAAAAGAAGCGGTTGGTGATTTAGAAGGTCATCCTTATAGAGCGTGGATTGAAATGTACTCTTCAGAAGGTTTTGATGTCATGGTAGAAGAAAGCCTTCAATTCATGAACGCTTTTGCTGATGGGAAAAATGAGGAAGAGCTTCAGCGCTTAGAAAATCATTTTATCATTACCTCAAAATTTGAATTTATGTTCTGGGATATGTCGTATTATGGGCATGAATGGCCAGTATAGAGGATAGGAGGCCAATGCTTTGTCATTAGAAATAAAAGAGTTATCATATTCCATTAAGAAAAAAAGAATTTTAAGCAATGTAAGTTTGCAGGCGATGGATGGAGAATTTCTATCCATCGTTGGCAAGAGTGGAACTGGAAAAAGTACCATTCTTAAACTAGCTGCAGGCTTATTAACGCCCGATCACGGATCCATTACAATTCAAGAAACAGCAACCAGCCTCGGTGCAGCAGGGTTTATGCCACAAAAGGATTTATTAATGCCTTGGCGAACGGTCTTTGATAACTTATTATTAGCAGCTGAAATTCAAAAAAAGAAGCAACAAAAGAGGCAAGAAGCTGAAATGTGGCTACAGCGAGTTGGGTTATTTGAGTATCGAGATGCTTATCCGCATGAGTTATCAGGTGGAATGCGTCAACGTGTGGCTTTTTTACGGACGATTTTAACAGGAAAAGAGGTCTTGTTGCTTGATGAACCATTTGGTGCATTAGATGCGATGACAAAAAAAGAAATGCACACGTGGATTTCTTCATTATGGCAGGAACTGAACAAAACAATTGTTCTCGTTACCCATGATTTATTTGAGGCGGTTTTCTTGAGTGATCGAGTCATGGTACTACATGAAAATGGTACGATGGATGAAGTGAAGATTGACGTGCCACGACCTAGGAGTAAACAAATGACACCTGAAATAGCTGAACTGATGAATACATTGGAGAGTATGATTACCCATGAAGAAAATTAGCAGATTGTTCAAGGAATATTATTTGTTTATACTTGCAGTGGTCATCGTTCTTGCGGTTTGGGAATGGATCGTTCAATCAGGGAAGGTGCCTCCTTTTATACTGCCTGCTCCGTCGGGCATTCTTGATTCGCTTATTGAAAATCGTGAGATGTTAATGGAAGATACATGGGCCACATTACAAGAGTCGCTGCTTGGATTTAGTATTTCAATCATTGCCGGAAGCGCCCTCGGTATAGCTATGTTTTTCTTTCGTCCGATTGAACGGATGACCTATCCAGCTGTACTTATTTCCCAAACGATTCCTACGATTGCTCTTTCACCTATTTTCGTAATGTGGTTCGGTTATAGCATTTGGAGTAAAGTAGGCATTGCCGTTCTAACTGCTTTTTTCCCGATTGTCGTCAGCGTGTACGATGGGCTAAATCAGCATGATAAAGAATACGTAGATTTATTGCGCTCCATGGGCGCAAAGCGCATGCAGATATTTCGAAAAGTACAGTTACCCATGGCATTACCGTCCATCTTTTCGGGCTTAAAGCTCGTGGCGGTATTTTCGGTCGTTGGGGCAACGATTGGCGAATGGTTAGGAGCGGATGCTGGTCTTGGCTATTATACGCGACGAATGTCTGGGAATCTAAATGCTGAAGCTGTATTTTCAGCGATTTTCCTTCTATCCATTCTCGGTATGTTATTTTTTGTGGTCGTCGCAATTATTGAAAAACGCGTATTAAAATGGAAGTTTGAAAGAGAGGAAAAAAAACATGAAGTCATGGGTTAAAGCGCCGTTACTCCTAACCCTATGTATTGTTCTCGCGTTAGGGGCTTGCTCATCTAAAGATGACAAGAAAAATGGAAAAAACTTAACAACGGTTACGGTCATGCTTGATTGGTATCCAAATGCTGTTCATACAGCACTATATGACGCAATTGAAAAAGGCTATTTTGAAAAAGAAGGCTTAGATGTAGAAGTAAAGATGCCTGCTGAAACGAATGATCCAATTAAGCTAGTGGCAGCGAATAAGATTGACATTGCTATTTCCTATCAAACGCAAGTCATCGTTTCACGAGCACAAGACATTCCTGTTGTGTCTATTGGGGCGGTCGTTCGTCACCCGCTCGACTATTTAATGGTGAAATCTTCAAGTGGTATTAAACGTCCGAAAGATTTAGAAGGAAAAGTGTTAGGCTCTTCCTCTGCGCCTGTTGGTGAAGCGCTCATTGATACGGTGATTAAACACGATGGTGGCGATCCAACTAAGGTTAAAAAGCGTGATGTTGGCTTTAATTTAATTCCATCATTAGCTACCGATCGCGTGGATGCCATTGATGGTGCCTATATTAATCATGAGAAAATTTTATTAGAAAAAGAAGGTCATAAAATTACAGCTTTTAATCCAGCGGAGTATGGTGTGCCGGATTATTACGAACTAGTCGCTATTGCTAGCGAAGAAGGTATAAGTAAAAATAAAGAGATGTATAAGAAGTTTTGGCGTGCATTATCGAAAGGTCAAGAGAATACGAAAAAGAATCCAGATAAGACTTTGCAACAATTATTACAGCATGAAGATAAGAGCTTTAAGCTGGATGCAGATGTAGAGAAGAAAAGTCTACAAGTGTTATTACCGCTCATGGATAGTGGTAAAAAGCCGTTTGGCTATCAAGAAGAAGCTAGCTGGCGCGATGTTGCACATTGGATGTATAAACAAGGCGCTGCCAAACGGGACATTGATGTTAAAAAAGCTTTTGTGAATATTATGGATTAATGGTAACAAGCAGGTACTCTACACCGTAGAATGCCTGCTTGTTTTAGGTGTACCTCCTATTTACGAAAGTATAAAAAATACCCGGTATCCAAAGGATTACCGGGTACGCTACGATCAATTAACGACAGCAGCTGCTACTTTCTTCCTTGCCGTAGCCATACCAGCAAGAGCAACCGATGATGATTAAGAGGATGAAGAGAACGATAATAATCGCGAATCCTCTACCACCGTAACCGCCACCACAGCCGCCACCATAACCATAGCCACCGCCATAGCTATAAGAAGCCGTAATTGGTGCATTCAATAACGGGGCATTCATTGGCGCGTTCATCGGCGCGTTCATCGGGGCATTCATTGGTGAATTTGCATACATGTTAGTTCCTCCTTCAAATACTATTCCAACATTCTCAAGATAGTATATGTAGCCCCCTGTCCACGGTGTAGACATTTGCCCGGGTAAATAAGCCCGAATTTTTAAGACGTCAATTTGAAGGCATAAAAAAAACTATCCAAGAAGTGTTGGATAGTTAGTTAAAGAATGTATTATTGTGCAATTAAGGATTCAATATCTTTTTTCATGTCTTTTGGTGATGTTTGTGGCGAATGGCGAGAAACGACATTACCACGAGTATCGACGAGGAATTTCGTGAAATTCCATTTGATGGCCTTTGATCCTAATAGACCTGGGGCTTCTTTTGCTAAGTATTGAAATAGAGGATGCGCTTGATCACCTTTTACATCAACTTTTGCAAACATTGGGAAAGAGACACCGTAATTCAATTGACAAAACTCTTGAATTTCTTGTTCATTTCCAGGATCTTGACTTGCAAATTGATTGCATGGAAAGCCGAGAATTTCAAGCCCACTGTCATTGTATTCTTCGTACAATGCTTGTAATTCTTTAAATTGTGGGGTAAAGCCACATTTGCTGGCGGTGTTTACAATAAGCAATACTTTGCCTTCATACTCAGAAAGAGATTTCTCTTCACCCATGATGGTTTTTGCTTTAAACTCATAAACAGACATAAAATTGAGCCTCCCAGTAGCATTAGTGTGTTTTTTTTAGTGTATAGCTTTTCTAACAGAAAGGAAAATAAAAAGCATTATATGTAATACCCGTTGTTATTGCCCTTTAAGCGCTGATTTTGATGCACCGCTATATACTTGGAATAATACGAGAGCAATGAAGGATAATACAATTCCTGATAGATACGGAAGGTTGAATGTATAGGCGAACAGCCAGCCACCAAGTGGTGGGCCTACAATACGACCAAGTGAGTCAAATGAAGATAATAATCCAGTTACTGAGCCATGACCCGCAGTCGACGATTTCGTTAAGAGCGCAGATACGCTTGGACGAATCACGCCATTACCAATACCAAAGATTGAAAGATAAAGGGCGGCAGTGGCAAAATCGTGTACAAGTAGAATGAGAGCAAACCCGATTGCCGATACGATAATACCTAGTTGAATAACGCGACCTTCACCAAATTTTTTAGTAAGGCGTCCAACTAAGCCCCCCTGCACGAGTGCTCCGGCAAACCCCATAATCATAAAAATATAGCCAAGCTGTCTCGTACCTAGTCCCGCTTTCTCGGCTGCATAGTAGGCAAATGTAGCTTCAAGACCTGATAACGATAGAGAAACAAAAAGCTGTAAAATAAATAAAATGGCATGCGGCCCAGAAAATGCAGCCCAACGTGATGATGCTTGTGTACTATTGGTTTCGCGTTGTTCTTTTGATAAGGATTCCTTCAATACAAAGAGAACAAGGAAGAACGTTAGGACAGATGAGCCTGCTGCTAAATAAAAAGGTAAATGCAAGCTAGTCTTTGCAAAAATTCCACCGATTGCAGGGCCGAAAATAAAGCCGAGTCCCACAGCAGCACCGATTATTCCCATCCCTTTTCCACGATTTTCAGGCGTTGTAATATCAGCTACGTAGGCCATCGTTGTTGGCATATTTGCAGACGACAACAGACCTCCGATGATTCGCGCAGCAAACAACATCCAGAGCGCATTTGACACGGCCATAAGAAAGAAGGAGAGCGCTAATCCGGCAATACCAATGAGCATAACAGGTTTACGGCCGATGCGGTCAGAGATCTTTCCCCAAATAGGAGCAAAAAGCAGCTGCATAAGTGAATATACCGCCATAAGCATACCGAGTTCTGCTGGTGATGCGCCAATCTTTTCTGCGTAAAATGGCAAGACAGGAATAATAATGCCAAAGCCAACCATAACGAGAAACATGACTAAAAATAAGATCGGCAACGCTTTTTTATTGTTCAATCGTTAATCCCTCCCACAACGATGATGATCATTTTTATGTATAAGTGAAAAGAATGTAATGTTACCTATCTTTTCCTTCTATAAACGTACAATGTTTGTTGAATTTTATCAACTATTAGCGGAGGAAAGTAGCATAAAAAAAGCATAGCTCCTTATCAGAATAGGAGCTACGCAAATGATATTACCTATAAATTTGAAAAGTGCCTTTCTTACGATACAAAGCATAGATGACAGAACTAAAAAGGGCAATGGTTACAACGATTACAGCCAGTGTAATATCGTGAAATTCAGACTGTCTAACACCGATGCCAATGAAGGCCCAGATAAAGACGAGAGAATAAAAAATATCTCTTGTTCGGGACGTCACATAAAATGCAAGCACAGTGGCGAGTAGTAAGGTAATAAGAGCAACGGTAATGCCGCTGACGTTTAGTTGATCCCAGCCGTGATATACAAACACTGTTTGTGTGTTTACAATGGCAGCAACACTTACCCAACCAATATAGATAGAGAACGGCACTACTAGCCAAAAACTAGTCGTTGTTTTACGTGTAACGTTATAAATAATAATGAGCGTAGCAAGTAGGCCGTACATAATTAGAATGGAGGCATCTACCCATTGATAGTGCCAAACGAAAATCCAGGCCGCATTTAAAAGGGCATTTAGGATAAACCAAAAGGAAATTGAGCGGAATACGTCATCCGATCGATGCCGAGGTAAAACCTGATAAATACACCAAATGGCCAGCATGATGTAGATCATACCCCAAATGGAAAATACGTAGCCAGCAGGTGTGATGAGTAAATTGTACGCGTCGGATAATTCTTTATCCGTTTTTCCGTTTAAAGGGAGTGTGGAAGATAGTGAATTAACGGCAACCATAACGATAAAAGCAAGGATATTACCGTAAGCGCGCAGTGTGTCATGCTTCATACTTGCATCTCCTTTCATTTGAACGCTTCTTAACGTATATACCCTTATAAGCGCCAGTTACGCCTTCTTTTTTGGAATGAAAGCAGTTGATGACTATTTGTGAACAGAACTTGATAGCAAACGCCAACCCGCGTCTTCCATTTTCCATTGTGAAGTTGAATAAGCAATCGTCTGATTAGAAGCGGTCACTTGTTGCTTACTTTGCAACTCAAAAATGCCGTCGCCGTCAAGGTCCATCGGTATTAACGTAGGTGATGTTGAAGATAGTTTAATCGGCTTAATGAGTTTGCCCTGCTTATAAATAGCTGCCTGCTCATAGTTTGTTTTTTTATGTGCTAAATTTACTGTCGTTAATACGCCCGTATTTTCATTCAAGACAACTGCGCGATAGCCGTCCAGAAAACGACCTGAAAGTTGTAAGGTTAAGGGGATCGGAAGTGATGTTAAGCGATGTCCTTGACCACTAACCACATGATAGCTTTTCTTTTGATCCTTTGTTTTCGTTGTAAGAAATAATTCTGGTAAATGATCGCCGGTAAAATCAACGAAACGGATTACGTCTATCGATTCAGCATGAATGGAAAGCTGATCGCTACGATTTAAAAACCCGTCGCGAAACATCACTTTTAATATTCCGTTATGTGGTTGTAATATAACGATTTGATCTTCATATTTGTCACCCGTTATTTCAATTGTTTTCTTGAGTAGAACACGCGGTGATGAATGCAGCTGTGAATAACCGGAAGGAGTAGCTAATAGCATGCTACAGATGATCATCGTTAGGAGTGTCAGTATTGTCTTAAACTTCATTATGTAACCTCCTTTTTTCTTATATTTAATATGTCACGCTGTTATAAACTCATACATCTTTGAAATATTTTTGTAAATAAAATGAAAGACCATTCCTCGGAAAAGTCCTTTACAATAGAGTTATAGTAAAAAATTTAACAGCTTACTGTCTCACTACAAAAATAGTAATGGGTACATAAGTATTAAAGGATAAACAGCAAAAGGTTATGCGTATTGTTGTTATGTCAGAATAGGACCGATTGGGGTGGATTTAAAATGAAAAGTAAAGTAGTCATGCTAACGGCAGTGATTTTTATGATGATGGCCAGCACTGTTTTTGCAAAAGCACCATTAGAAGTAATTTCAACGGGAGAAGATGCTTCATCCTCAACCGCGATGTTTAAAGATTCATATGCAACCATTTCTATAAAAAAGAAAAAAGGAGATGGAAAGGTAAAGTTGCAATTATGGAGAGAGCGTGTTTTACTCTCAGATGAAATGGTCGGAGAGACGAAGTGGGTTTCTGCAACAGGGGTCGGCTATCAAAAAATATTTAAACTTGAGAATGACGGTGATTATTACATCCGAATAATTGAGGATGGCGATGCCAAAGCTCGTGGTTTAGGCGTTAATTATAAAGCGAAGTCACTCTTACAATAAAACAAAAAACGAACGGTGTTGAAGGTTGAATATAGTTCCTTCCAACATCGCTCGTTTTTTTTGTAAATGTTTCGTACATTCCATGCTTCTTATTCCCGATCACCAGGATACATCTTCTGTCCAACATCCCAAGACTCCACCATTTGATAGGCAGTTTGTTGAGGATAGCCTTTGCCATAAAGAAAGGCCATCGCGCAAGCTTCACGAAGTGCTTGCTCATAGCTTGTTTTGCCGGCATGTTCAATTCCCCATTGAACGAATGCTTCTACAGATGTTAATGTAGAGAGCTTTAATGGGTGATTATACGGTGTATAATACGAACCACCGGGTGCATTTGGTGGGTGATGGGGGTACATCCCGGGTTGGGGTGGCGGTGGCATCGCACCTGGGCCAGGGTATGGTGGCATTGCACGTGAATAAGGATGCACAATTTCTCACCTCGCTTAACGTTAAGAACGATGCAGTATATGCAAAAGCCTAAGTAATGGTGAATCACTAATGAAAGCGTTATAATTAAGAAAAGAATGAATAAATAAAGGGGAATTTAGCATGAAGATATTAGTTATGAATGGAAGTCCAACGGTAGCTTCTCGAACACGAGGGATTGCAGAATATGCTGAAAAAGTGTTGAAAGAACAAGGGATTCATGTAACGTTCTTTGATGCTGGAAAAAATAAATTGCCACTATTTACGGGTGATATGTCAGAGCGTGAACATGAAGAAGTTAAAAGACTGACGCAACTAGCTGAAGAAGCACAAGGCTTTTTCATTTGTACGCCAGAATATCATAGCGGAATGAGCGGTGCCCTAAAGAATGCATTGGATTTCTTAAGTGGTAGCCATTTTAAAAACAAACCAGCAGCAATTGCTGCAGCAGCAGGTGGTGGAAAAGGTGGAATAAATGCTTTAAATAATCTTCGTACGGTTTTACGAGGATTGTATGCGCTCGTACTACCAGATCAGTTTGTAGCAGATCCGCTTCATTTTAATGACGAGCAGGAGCTTGTTGAAGAATTAGCAGTTCTTCGCGTTAAAGCACTTGTTGAACAACTAACATCACTTACCTCAACCGTCGCCTTTAAATAATACATAGACATCGACATGTTTCTACTTGTCGGTGTTTTTTTAGTTATTTTGAAAAATAGTGGGCAATTTCAAAATACCAAACGCCAGCAATGACCACACAACCTAAAAATAGAACGACATATTTTACGAATTTCATTGATTTTCTCCAGTCTTTTTGTACATAGTATGACCAAATAAAAGCAAGAAAATCAAACAATACAGGGAAGATTGTATTCTTTTGTAACATTATCACTTCTTTTGTTGAAACTCTTCTCAAACGCTGTATTTTTATAGATAATATCAGAAGTGTGATCAAAAAATGTAAGAAATGATAGAAAAGGGGAGCAATGTGCAAATGTGTGTAAGTAATGTAGACACTAATAAACAGCTTTTGGAATCCATTGGTATGAAGAAAGAAGAGTTAATTAAGATCGCTTTCTTAAGAGGCTTTACGAGTTGGGAAACTGTTCAGTGCAGTCAGGAGCTCGATGAATTGTTAAATGACTATCAACGTCAAGTTTGCTAAGAGCGTGATACTAATAGCTTTGTTAATAAATCGATTCTCGTCAAAATCGCTCGTTTAATAAGGTTTGAGTAATCGTTCTGAAACTCACGCAATAATCCCCTTATTTCTTCTATTAAGTCAACTTCACTGGCTAAAGCATCTTCTGTACTTAGTTTAACGGGGAAGTGAATGATATTATTTTTCATCAGGATCCCTCCAATAGACAGTCTCTCATGAACCTGTTATTCCATATGAAATAATAAAATCCTGCATGTAATTGTATAATTATTTATAATTATTCATTTTCATGTGTAGAAAAAAGAGCGATAAGCATATTCTTTTTCATCTTTTGTAATCTATGTAAAAATGATGATAGTACATAATAAAAGGAGTGATTAACATGTTGAATCATCTTCAAGATACAACAACATTGCATAATGGAGTCAAAATGCCTTGGTTTGGCTTAGGGGTTTTTAAAGTAGAAGACGGTGATGAAGTTTATCAATCCGTGAAATCTGCCATTAAGCTAGGCTATAAGAGCATTGATACAGCGGCTGTTTACAAAAATGAAGAAGGTGTAGGGCGCGCCATCAAGGATAGTGGCATTGCTCGAGACGAGTTATTCGTAACAACGAAAGTATGGAATGCTGATCAAGGTTACGATACGACACTTGCGGCGTTTGAAGAATCATTAAAGAAACTCCAACTAGATTATGTGGATCTCTATTTAATTCACTGGCCAGTGGAAGGAAAGTATAAAGATACATGGCGTGCGCTTGAAACGCTGTACAAAGAGAAAAAAGTAAGAGCCATTGGGGTAAGTAATTTCCAAATTCATCATTTAAAAGATGTAATGGCTAGTGCAGAAATTATGCCTATGGTAAACCAAGTAGAATATCACCCACGCCTTACGCAACAAGAGCTTCTAAATTTCTGTAAAGAAAATAACATACAAATGGAAGCATGGAGCCCACTTATGCAAGGGGAGTTATTGAATCATCCTGTACTTACAGAAATCGCGGAACGTTACAATAAATCTACCGCACAAATCATTTTACGTTGGGATCTCCAAAATGGAGTGGTTACTATTCCTAAATCAGTAAAAGAAGACCGTATTCAATCTAATGCGGCCATTTTTGATTTTGAATTAAGTATGGATGATATGCAAAAAATTAGTTCTTTAAATGAAGATAAACGCATTGGGCCTGATCCCGATCATTTCGATTTCTAAATGAAGACAAAGACGAGTGGCGCTTCATCGCTACTCGTCTTTTAGGTTTAATAGTAATTTTTCATTGTTTTTAATGCCTCAATAAAATAATTCCACGTAGACAGTGTTGAAGAAATACTTACATGCTCATTTGGTGTATGAACATCGTGCATTGTTGGTCCTAAAGAAATGGCATCCACATGAGGTAATTTTTCAGTAAATATGCCACACTCTAAGCCGGCGTGAATCGCTTCAATTTTAGGTGGTGTAGTATACAAATTTGTATACGTATCACGAAAGAGCGTTCTTACAACCGAATCTTTTCGATAGGGCCATTCTGGATAATCGGCTTCTAGATGAAAATGGGAAGAGGTAAGCTCAGCAATCTGTTCGACCTCTGCGACCGTGCGCTTTTTTAATGATTTGACCGAGCTGCGAATTTCACTAATAAAAGAAACACCTTCCTCGTCCACTGCCACCACGCCAAGATTAGTGGAGCTTTCAACGAGACCTTCAATTTCTTGACTCATTGATTGCACACCATTCGGGGTCAGCATAAGCGAGGTAATAATTCGCTTCGTTGTGATCTCATCATATGTAGTAGTAAATGTGTGTTCCTCTACTTCACAGTGAACGGTAACCCCAGCATCACTTGAACGGTATTCATTGCGTAACGTTTCATTCCAATTTGCAATAAAGGATGGTAATTGCTCTTCAAAAACAGCTGGAATGACAAGTGTTGCTGCTGCTTCTCGAGGAATCGCATTGGATTTTAACCCACCAGAAATGGTAGCGATGGAGTAAGAAGTGACGCGATCTAAATCATATAATAATCGACCCATTATTTTATTAGCATTTCCGCGGCCTTTCTGAATGGACATCCCAGAATGTCCACCGAATAAGCCTTTAACGGTTAACGTTATTTGAACAGAAGAAGGTGGAATGGCTTGTTTGTTAACTGGCAATGTTTGCACAGCAGTTACACCACCTGCAGAGCTTACTAACAACGTTCCTTCTTCCTCTGAATCTAAATTAATAAAAATTTCACCGGAAAAGTGTTGTGGTGCTACTTCTAACGCACCTTTCATAGACGTTTCTTCTTCTGTCGTAATGACAATTTCCAATGCTGGATGAGCGAGCGAGTCATCATCAAGCAATGCGAGAGCATAAGCGACAGCAATTCCATTGTCAGCGCCAAGTGTTGTTTCGGTCGCATAAAGAAAGTCGTCTTTTCGTTGCCACTTAATGTGGTCTTTTGAAAAATCGTGAAGTGTTGCTTTATTTTTTTCACAAACCATATCCATATGTCCTTGGATAATGACGGCAGGAACATGTTCATAGCCTGGACTAGCTGGTTTTTTAATAATGACATTGAGCGCTTCGTCTTGAATCACTTCTAAGTTACGTTTTGTCGCGAATTGTACAAGATAGTTACTGATCTCTCGTTCATTTCCAGAACTTCTTGGTATTTTTGAAATTTCGTAAAAGTAATGAAAAACGGGATGAACAATTAATTCTTCAATTGATGTATTCATAGCATTTTCTCCTTTTGTAGGAATGTAGTCTTCTTACTACTTTAAGAGTAATGAAACAAAGCACAACACGCAACCGTCATATTTCTTTTCAACTGCTCGATGCTTTTGTATAATGGTATTTGTTGGCTCCGTAGCTCAGTGGATAGAGCGTCGGTTTCCTAAACCGTGCGTCGCAGGTTCAATTCCTGCCGGGGCCGCCATCATTAATTGTTCCTTTCTTTTTTGAACGGTCTCAGTTATAATAGAAAAGCAACCTTTTACATAATGAAGAAAAAACAGATGGCTCCGTAGCTCAGTGGATAGAGCGTCGGTTTCCGAAGCCGTGCGTCGCAGGTTCGATTCCTGTCGGGGCCACCATATTGTTTAGTAACAAAACACTGATGACAGTGTTTTTTTTATATGGAAAAATGCTTATTTTGAACATTTTCTGAACAGAGTAAGAACATATTGTGACATTTATCACAAACTTAATGGACTTTGCTACAATACAATTGAAGTAAAGTGATCAATGAAAAGATGGTGAATGTTATGGGGAGAAATGCTAACGGAACATGGAAGGATTATATAGAAATTACGAAACCGGGAATTATATTTTCTAATTTATTAGGAACAATTGCCGGCTTTTGTATTGCAGCGCGATCTATGTCGGCAAGCTTATCGCTTTGGAGTCTTTTTTTATGGACAGTAGTTGGGACCATTTTCGTAATCGGAGCGAGTGCTATTATTAATAATGTATATGATGCCGACATTGATCAATACATGGAGCGGACAAAAGACCGTCCCATTACAAATGGCCGTATCTCTAAAGGTAAAGCCTTACTTTTTTCAAGTCTATTAATTGTCATTGGAGAAGTTGTTCTCTTTACGTTGGTTAATCGTACGGCAGCGCTCGTTGGTTTAGCAGGTTTTGTCTTTTATGCATTTGTTTATACGATGTCAAAGCGCGTTACGGTTGTGAATACAGAAATCGGTTGTATTTCAGGCGCTACGCCTCCCATTATAGGGTATACAGCGATCACAGGTGAGTTTGATTATATTGCACTTTTATTATTTATTTTTATGTTTGCTTGGCAGCCGCCTCATTTCTTTGCGCTTGCCATGAAACGAGCGGACGAGTACAAGGCAGTGAATGTACCAATGTTACCTAATAAGGTTGGTTTTCAACAAACGAAAGTACACATTTTAATTTATACAATTTTTGCTGTGGCTGCCTCCTTACTTCTTTATTTTTTCCATATACTTGGTGTATGGTATTTAGTCGTAGCTGGTATTTTAGGTGTGATTTTTCTCTATCGAGCGCTTCAATCGTTTAAATATAACGAAAAAGAGAAAGAAATTGCTTGGTCTACGTCTATGTTTAAATTTTCGATTATGTATTTAACATTAATGTTTGCAGCAATGATGTTTGCACCTGTATTTCAATAAAAGCACGCGGGGAACGTCTTTCCCCGCGTGCTTTTTAGTTATTGACTAATTTCTCGTTTTGTTTTCATAGCTGGAGCGGTAGCCCAGTTTCTTTCTGCTAAGAAGCAAACGGCCTCAGCTAGTAATAGTGCTCCCATTACATCAAGTAAAACATGTTGTTTTACAAGCAAAGTGGAAAGAATAATAAGCGAAGATGATGTTAAGATAATTCTGTAGTTCCATTTGGTTAAGATCGGTGAATGTGTCACAATGCGAATCATTAAATAACTCGTAAAGCAATGGATGCTTGGAAAGGCATTAAATGGCGCATCATTTTCATAAATCCACAGCACAAGATTTTCAGGAAAAGCCGTACCGACAACAATCGGTCGTCCCACTGTCGTTTGAAAAAAGCTGTAGATGGCATAGCATATAACAAGTCCTGCTGCATACGTAAATAAAGCTTTAAAGTAGGTTTTTTTATCTTTAAAGAAGAAATAAATGAGCGTTCCATATATATAAGCAGTCCATAGTAAATAAGGGACAGCAAAAATAGGTGAAAAAGGAATCGCCTTATCAAATGTACTTTCAAGGCTATACACGTCTCCGCTACCAGCGTGATTGACTAATGGATAGAACAATGCTAGAAACGGCAAAATACAGATTGAGGTTAACGGTAAGAGCCTTTTTATCTTTTTTTTCATAATGTTCCCCCTAAAAATACCGATCACCAATTAGCCATCCTCTAGTATACACCACTTTAATAAAAATGGGAGAAAAGATGTTGTTAAAAATCCGTCATTTTGTGGAAAGAGTAGTAATGTAAGTATCTTATTTTTAAAGGTGGAAAAATGAATGTCTAATCTCGTAATCAAGCCTTCGCTCTCATTTTCAGATATTTATGGAACAGATGTTGTGTATAATCCGCGTCCATCCTTTTCACATCATAAATGGATTCCAGACTGTCCAGTGAAAATGGATTTATTAACAGGAAGTCAACTTGCTGTTTTAGGATCCATGCCGACAATCTGTAATGTAGGGGTAGTGTCGCAGAGATCATTGTCACTTTATAATGAGGCAGGCTTGGAAATAGAAGCACCTCGCTATGAATATACAACGGAAAACGAATACCGCGCTCTATTAGCGTCTTTTGCTCAGAAGCAAAAGAAAGCGGTCGTACAGCATATTCATCCAGAAGGTGAATTGTCATTTGAGAGTTATTGGATTGATCCGAAACTTGTGCAGTATTTAAATAATAAGGCTAATCTTAGTGAGCTTGTGCCACAGGGAGATTCGCCCAAACGTTTAACAGTACAAGCCTGTGATGTTATACAAGCAAAAAAAAATTTTCCCTTTCCTTTTGTGTTGAAGGCAGCTACGAATGAAGCAAATGCTGCAGGTTTTGATGTATGGATTTGTCATGACGAAGAAGAGTTTCAACGAGCGCATGCGAAGTTTGCGGCTGATGAAGAACTCGTAATTGAAGAATACTTAAACATCGAGAAAAATTATTGTGTACAGTTTGCCTCTCATCAGAACGGAGATCTAACTTATTTAGGGACAGCATTGCAAAATATTGATGAAAAAGGGAAATATAAAGGAAACTGGATTGGAGAGCATGCAGAACCAGCACGTCACGTCATCGAGATGGGCAAAGCTATTATGAAGGAAGGGGTAAAGAAAGGCTATCGTGGGATTGCAGGTATAGATATTGCCGTAACAGACGAGGGAAGAGCGGTTGCCTTTGATTTGAATTTTCGCGTCAATGGTTCAACGGCAGCATTGCTATTAAAAGATAGTATAAATGAGCAACTAGGAGCTACAGAAATAAAGTATGTTTCCTGGAAATCACACAATGGAATGGCGCCTTTGTATGATTTGTTACAGGAAGGTGTGGCCAATCGGTTGTTTATTCCACTCTCCATTTATGATGGCAACGTAGGCATATACAATCCAAGCGATTCGCTAGTACAAGGCCTGTTGCTAGGTTCTTCTGAACATGAAATTGCAGCGATTGAAAAAAAGTTTACACAAGCACATATTTACTAAGTATGAGGGTTTGTTTATAGGAAAAGAATACAGGGTATTGACAATCAAAGTAATAAAAGGAGGATGTTCTCATGAGCAAAGATGTAATCGGTGTTTATGATTCTGAGCAAGAAGCCATTCAACAAATTCGATTGCTCGTAACAAAAGGGTTTCACCCGAAAGATATTTCGATCTTAGCTAAAGATGAAGCGAAAATGGATCATATTGCAGATGATACGAAAGTCCTTGAAGAACATGTAAATGAAGAAATGGAAACAGCAGCTTATGGTACGATTGCAGGATTTTTAAGTGGAATTGGTGGGGCAATTGCTGTGCCAGGTCTTGGTGTACCGGGCATTGGTCCACTCCTTGCAGCTGGACCGTTCGTTTCCATGTTTCCTGAGAGTACAGAAGAGGACTTAAGAGAATTATTTATGTCGATTGGGATTGATCAACATGAGGCAGAGCGTTATGTAAAAGAAATTGAACAAGGAAATATTCTCGTCTTTTTAGAAAAAAAAGCAAAGCAAACGCATTCAGATACATATTAAACAGTGAGCGATTGGTGAAAAACACCAATCGCTCACTGTTTTTTTTTACGATCCGCCACATCCTCCTCCGCACGAACTTCCACAAGAACTTCCGCAAGAATGATCACAAGAACCGCCATCTACAAAAGAAGAATCGCTAGAAGTAGATGTGTTATTTGGTAAATAAGGATGTAAGACAGAGGTCCCGTATAGTGAGAACAGAATTGTTTTGGTTAGCATCCAGCTGTTTGAATGACTGTTACGGTAAGGAACGATTGAACGTAAAAAGGATGGACGCTCTGTTAGCATCGCTTGCTCTACATGATGTATTTCGTTTTTCATTTTTGCAACAAGTGTCTGAACGGCTTGACTGGCTACGTCTGTTTTTGGTGCAAATAGAAGTGACGACAGTTCATCAATAGAATGATTACGAATAGTGTCGACAAAGGAGACTGTTTGTGATTTAAAAAATTCCCCATATAGTTTCATGACCGTTTGGTTTGTTTTAAAAACATGTGTATACACATACTCAAACCAAACGCGGTCACGATGACGTGCTTCTGTGTCTTCTGTAGTAACATACGGCGTGTGATGAATCATTTGTCCTAAAAAGTGTTGGGAGAACTGATCATACTCTTTTGTAAACAAAAGCATCTCATGCCACAATGAATCAACAGCTGTACTGTACATTGGTACTTCCTTCATAATGCTCGTCAAGATGAAAAAGCGCTTTAACTCCAATTCATAAATAGGATAATCATCTGGATGAATCACGCCTTTTTTCAGCACACGTGCCCGAACGTGTTGAGCGAATGCGGGGTTCCAAGAGGCTTCTAATTGAGCGACTACTTCTTCTAAGCCTGTATGAGGAAGGAGGCCTAATTGCGACGGAAGCGTGGTATTGGTGAACATGCGAGTCAGTGGTTTTTTTTTAAGTTTATGCGAACACGAAAATCCTAGAATAAATGCAAGAATACTAAATACAATTGTATAGATCAATGAAGTCACCGTCCTTTTAAAAATAGTATACTAAAAATGGAAAATAAGTAATAGGTATTGACAGATGATAAAAAGGACGATAAGCTTAAGCACATCCAATTAAATTGTATTCTTATCGAGAGAGATGGAGGGATATGGCCCTATGAAGTCTCGGCAGCAGGTTTACGTAAACACTGTGCCAAATCCAGCAAACCTAACAAGGTTTGGAAGATAAGAAGAGTCTATTTATGAAACTCTTCGAATCTTTCGAAGTGTTTTTTTAATTTCATACGTATTTTTTTCTTATCCAGAGAGGTGGAGGGACTGGCCCTATGAAACCTCGGCAGCGGGTCTTATGTGATGCATAAGATACTGTGCCAATTCCGGCAAACAATAGGTTTGCGAGATAAGAAGAGTGCTTTTTTTAGCTAATCTCTTCTTATCTTAGCGATAGAAGAGGTTTTTTTTATTGGAAGGAAAGGGGAAGTAGCATGATTACGTTTAACAATATTTCTAAAGTGTATAACAGTGGTGCCCAAACCATTACTGCGCTCGATCAAGTTACGTTAGAAATTAAAGAAGGAGAAATATTCGGTGTTATTGGATTTAGCGGAGCTGGCAAGAGTACGTTACTTCGATGTGTGAATGCGTTAGAAACACCGAGCGAGGGAGAAGTGTTAGTTGGGGGTGATTTATTAGCCACTCTTTCGCCAAAGCAACTCCGTAAAAAAAGAAAAACAATCGGCATGATTTTTCAACATTTCAATTTATTACAAGCGAAAACGGTATTTGATAATATTGCTATTCCTCTTTATTTACTAGGTTATAAAAAAAGAGATGTAAAAAATAAAGTAAGAGAGCTTTTATCGTTTGTTGAGTTATCCGAGCAAGCGCACAAATATCCAGATCAGTTATCGGGTGGTCAAAAACAACGTGTTGGCATTGCGCGCGCACTAGCAACTGATCCAAGCATTCTTCTCTGTGATGAGGCAACATCAGCGCTTGATCCGCAAACAACATCAAGTATTTTAGCGCTATTAAAAAAAATAAACGCTGCGTATAACATTACGATTTTAATCATTACCCATGAAATGAATGTCATTCAAGAAATTTGTGACTCTGTTGCTGTGATGGAGAACGGCAGAGTAATTGAGACAGGAAGTGTCTTTGACGTATTCGCCTATCCGAAAACGGCTACAGCACGTCGCTTTGTCTCATCCGTACTACAGGATGAATTGCCACTTTCTCTTCAACAAATGTTGTATAAGCAAGATGAAACGCATCAAATTTACCGAATTGTCTTTACTGGTGAATCTACGGGGCAACCGCTGTTATCACAAGTAGCAAAGAACTTTCATGTAGATGTGAGTGTTCTATATGGTCACGTAACAGAATTGCAAGGCACTCCATTTGGTAATTTAGTTGTTCAGCTTAAGGGAGAGGCAAATGAAATTTCAAAAACGCTTGCGTATATTCAGGATCAAGCTGTAGAGGTAAGGGAGGTTGTTAGTCATGCAAGTTGATTGGAATACATTTTATCAAGATATGTTAGAGGCAACGGGGCAAACCGTGACAATGGTCGTTTTTTCTTTACTTTTTTCCGTATTAATTGGTATACCACTAGGCATCGCTCTTGTCGTAACGAGAGAAGGACACTTACTACAGAACAAATGGCTATTCCGTTTGTTAAGTATCATTATTAATATTTTTCGCTCCGTACCATTTATTATTCTCATGGTGGCGATTATTCCGTTTACACGCTTCATTGTAGGATCTTCAATTGGGACGGCAGCAGCCGTCGTACCATTGATTGTATATGCAGGACCGTATATTGCAAGACTTGTTGAAACGAATTTGCTTGATATTGATCCGGGTATTATTGAAGCAGCCGAAGCAATGGGCGCCACGCCATGGCAAACCATTTTTCGAATTATGCTGCCAGAAGCCTTTAGCTCATTAGTATTATCCGTAACAATTGCAACAGTGGGTCTTGTCGGCGCGTCCGCGATGGCAGGTACCATTGGTGGGGGTGGTCTTGGTGATCTTGCCATTTCTTATGGCTATCAACGATTTGAAACAGATGTCATGATTGTGACTGTTATTTTACTAATTGTATTTGTTCAAGGACTACAAAGTATTGGGAACGTACTATCTAAGAAATTAAGAAGAAGATAACAAGGAGTGAAGTAGTTGATGAAAAAGAAAATGTTAGCAACCATTGTGTCGGGTATCGCACTATCACTTGCGTTAGCAGGGTGTGGAAAATCAGATGAAAACACAGTAAAAGTTGGTGTGAGTAGTACAGATGGTGATGTGTGGAAATATGTTGCAAAAGAAGCGAAAAAAGAGGGAATTAATGTGGAAATTCAAGAATTCTCAGACTATGTACGTCCGAATCAAGCCTTAAATGATGGCGATCTTGATGCTAATTCTTTTCAAACCATTTCGTATTTTAATGCATTCAAAAAAGCACATCATATGAAACTATCGCCATTAGCAACCACGGTCATTGCACCGATGGGGATTTACTCTAATAAATATAAAAATAGTAAGGATATCCCTGATGGTTCAACGATCGCATTACCGAATGAAGCGACGAATATGGGGCGTGGACTTCTCTTATTACAAAAAGCAGGACTCATTAAACTGGAGAAAAACTTCGATGGCAATGGTTCTCTGAAAAAGATTGTAGAAAACAAAAAGCATTTAAAATTTAAACCTATTATAGCTGCGCAAACACCACGTGTAATGGATGATGTAGCAGCCTCTATTATTAATAACGGTGTAGCTATTGATGCGGGACTTCATCCGAATAAAGATGCTATTTTTCTTGAAAGTAAAGCAGCAAAAGACTATATCAACATTATTGCAGTGAGAACAGAAGACAAAAATAAAAAGAACCTTAAAAAGCTCGCTCGTATTTATCAAACGAAGGGAACGGCGCAAGAAATTAAAAAAATCTATGATGGTGCCACAATCCCAACCTTCGTACCTCTTAGTGAAATCGGAGAAAAATAGGAAAGGAAATGATGATGTATGACCATTCGTACAAGTGAGGATACACTCAAAGCATTCGTAAAACAACATGTAGATGACCATTCGCTCGTTTATTTACAAACGTCACATCAAATTCATGAAAATCCTGAAATTGGTAACGAAGAAGTATTTGCCGCTAGCGTATTAACCTCATTACTTGAAAAAGAAGGTTTTTTAATTGAGCACGGGATCGACGGTCATGAAACAGCATTTATTGCAAGAAAAAAATCGCTACTAGATGGTCCCTCCATTGCGTTTCTAGCAGAATATGATGCTTTACCAGGAATTGGTCATGCTTGTGGTCATAATATTATTGGTACAGCTAGTATTGCAGCAGCAATTGCTCTTGGCGCCACGATTGATGAAGTGGGAGGTGAAATTGTTGTATTGGGCACACCTGCTGAAGAAGGTGGTGAAAACGGAAGTGCAAAAGGGAGCTTTGTAGAGCAAGGGAAGTTGCAGGGCATTCGTGCAGCGCTCATGTTTCATCCGGGACATGAGAACCGTATTACCGGTACATCACTTGCTGTTGATCCATTAGATTTCGAGTATATTGGGAAAGCAGCCCATGCGGCTTCCGCGCCTGAACAAGGAATTAATGCGCTGGATGCTGTAATTCAACTTTTTGTAGGAATTAATGCTTTGCGACAACATGTAACGGATGATGTTAGCATTCATGGGATTATAACACACGGTGGCGATGCACCTAATGTTGTTCCGGAATATGCAAAAGCTCGATTTTATATTCGCGCAGCTAATCGACCAAAGTTAGATGAAGTTACTAAGAAAGTAAAGCGAATAGCAGAAGGCGCAGCGCTGGCTACGGGCGCTACCTTAAACATCATTCCTTTTCAAAATAAAGTAGATAACCTTTTATTAAACCGTACGTTTGATCAGTTATTTGTAAAAGCAATTAGAGAACTTGGAGAAGAGATTGATACAGCTCATCGGAAAGGACTGGGATCAACGGATGCAGGCAACATTTCTCAAGTTGTTCCAACCATTCATCCATACTTATCGATAGGATCAGACGATTTAGTCGGTCATACGGTTGAATTTAAAGAAGCTGCCATTTCTGAAAGAGGAGATCAAGCGTTACTTTTGGGAGCGAAGGCATTAGCTCTTACGGGGCTTTCTTTGTTGCTTGATTCAGAAGCATTGCAAGCCATTACCGATGAGTTTCATCATAATGTAACGACTCAAGCTAGAACTGAAAAATAGCAACATTCTTTTGCTTCACTATAAATCATGGTAGTATGGCAACAAGGAGGCGTTACCATGATTCGTAGTATAAACGATACAGTACAGCTAGCAAACGGCGTGAAAATGCCAGTCTTAGGACTTGGTGTGTATAAAGCTGAGGATGGACAGGAAGTTATTAACGCTATTTCATATGCTGTTCAGGCGGGCTATCGCAGTATAGATACAGCAGCTTTTTATAAAAATGAAGAAGGTGTTGGGGAAGCGATTCGCCACGTAGATGTGCCGCGTGAAGAGCTTTTTATTACAACAAAAGTATGGAATGATCAACAAGGATATGAAAGTACTCTCCTTTCATTTGAAGAAAGTAGACAGCGTCTTGGTGTGGATTATCTTGATTTATTCTTAATTCATTGGCCTGTTTCAGGTAAATATAAAGACACTTGGAGAGCGCTTGAAACACTTTATAAAGAGGGCAAAGTAAAGGCGATAGGTGTTTGTAATTTTAAGCCGCATCACCTCGATGACTTAATGGCTGATTGTGAAATTAAGCCGATGATTAATCAAATCGAATTTCATCCTCGTTTGACACAAAAAGAGGTGCTAGCTTATTGCAAAAAACACGAAATTGCTGTAGAAGCATGGCGCCCGTTATTAAAAGGTGAAATTTTCTCAGAACCAGTTATTACAAGCATTGCAAAAAAACATCAAAAAACACCTGCACAAGTTATTTTACGTTGGGATCTCCAACACGGTGTAATTACGATACCAAAATCAGTTAATGAAACGCGCATTCAAGAAAATGCTAATCTATTTGATTTTGAACTAACACATGAGGAAATGAAGGCTATTGATGAATTAAATGAAAATAAGCGCAATGGTCCTGATCCAGATGAATTTTAAATGGTAAGAGCTGTCCGAACGCCGGACGCTCTTTTTTTATTTCCTCTGTTATAGAACAGATTACCTATTTTTTATGTTGTTATAAAAAACGTTGCACACTTTCGAGAAATTGTTATATAGTATAAAACAAGTTTAAAAACTGTTTTATAACAGTTTCGCCTTAAGGAGGATATCAAATGAATTGTGGTTTCTGTCAAGGAAATGGTGAAGAAGTATGCACGGTTTGTAACGGTTCAGGTAAGCAGTGTAATGAGTATTGTGAACAGTGTCAAGGAGAAGGTTGCACATGTTGTAAGCGCTGTAATGGTATTGGCATTATTGATTAGTAGGGAGCTGATGAAGTGATACAGAATAAGCAGGTAGAACGAGAAGCCGAAATTCTTACGGTTGACGCTCTTTCTTTTCTTGAAAAACTTCATGAACGCTTTGAAAAGAGACGTCAACAGATATTACAAGCAAGACTAGAACGTGAACGAGCAATCGATGAGGGTGCGCTTCCAGATTTCTTGCAGGAGACTACACACATACGAGAAAGTGAATGGCAAATTGCTTCTGTTCCAAATGATTTACAAGATCGTCGTGTTGAAATTACAGGACCTGCCGGTGACCCCAAAATGGTCATAAATGCCTTAAATTCAGGAGCACATATCTTTATGGTAGATTTTGAAGATGCCAATTCTCCTACTAGAAAAAATTCCTTCCTCGGACAAGTGTATGTGAAACAAGCGATTGAAGGAACGTTAACGTATACTTCACCGCAAGGAAAGCACTACGTACTTAATGAAACGCGTGCCGTTATAGTCGTACGTCCTCGTGGATGGCATTTACAAGAAAAGCATCTTCTGTTTCAAGGTAAGCCTATGGCCGCCAGTTTAGTAGACTTTGGCTTGTTTTTCTTTCACAATGCGCATCGCCTGTTACAAAATGGATCAGGACCTTACGTATATTTGCCAAAGCTTGAAAGTTACCAAGAGGCAGAGCTATGGAATGATGTGTTTACGTATGCTCAAGAAGCCTTAAAGATTCCATATGGCACAATTAAAGCAACCGTGTTAATTGAAACGATTACAGCGTGTTTTGAAGCAGAAGAAATGATATATAGTTTAAAAGATCATTGTGCAGGGTTGAATTGTGGCCGATGGGATTATATTTTTAGCTATATTAAAAAGTTAAAAAATCATGCTTCTTATGTTCTTCCTGACCGTGCACTTGTCACGATGACAGTTCCGTTTATGCGTGCGTATACACAGTATGTCATTTCCGTATGTCATAAACGAGGTGCCCATGCGATCGGGGGTATGGCAGCACAAATTCCGATAAAAAATAATGAACAAGCTAATGAACAAGCGTTACAAAAAGTAAGAAGTGATAAAGAGCGTGAGGCGTTAGATGGACACGATGGTAGCTGGGTAGCTCATCCTGCGCTTGTCCCCATTGTTAAAGAGGTATTTAATAACATTATGCCTGAAGCTAACCAAATTGATAAAAAGTTAGATCATGTAAAAGTAACAGCAGCAGAGTTATTACAACCCCCAGTTGGTCACATTACAGAACATGGATTAAGAATGAACATCTCTATTAGCATTCAATATATAGCTGCATGGTTATGCGGAAGAGGGGCAGTACCTCTTTATCATCTTATGGAAGATGCGGCAACCGCAGAAATTTCTCGTGCTCAGATTTGGCAATGGATCAAACATCCTCAAGGTATGTTAGAAGATGGTAGAGAAGTGAATGCTGCGCTTGTAGCAATGTATACGGAAGAAGAACTAGAAAAACTAAAAAAGACAATGAGCGACAATCAATGGCAAAGTGGGCGCTATGAGGACAGTCTTGCTCTTTTTACTACCCTTGTTCATAACGACACGTTTGAGCCATTTTTAACAACAATAGGTTATGAAAAAATGGATAAGGGAGCGGCTAATGATGACGATAAATGAGATGAAAAAAGCTATAGAAGATGCATGGCAACAAAAAAGATGGGAAGGGATTACACGACCGTATTCGGCAGATGATGTATTGAAATTGCGCGGTTCATTGCTAGTAGAGCAAACACTTGCTAAACGTGGAGCTAAGCGTCTTTGGGAGCAGTTACACAGTCGTGATTATGTGCATGCCCTTGGAGCTTTAACAGGAAATCAAGCCGTGCAACAAGTAAAAGCGGGCTTACTAGCAATTTATTTAAGTGGATGGCAAGTAGCAGCCGATGCCAACTTAGCCGGACACATGTACCCTGATCAAAGCTTATACCCTGCGAATAGTGTACCGAATGTCGTCAAGAAAATAAATCAAGCCTTACAACGAGCGGACCAAATTTATCATGCTGAAGGGAAAAGCGATCTTGACTGGTTTGTCCCCATCGTTGCCGATGCGGAAGCAGGATTTGGTGGCGCTCTAAATGTATTTGAAATGATGAAGGCAATGATTGAAGCGGGAGCGGCAGGGGTACACTTTGAGGATCAACTTTCTTCTGAAAAGAAATGTGGTCACTTAGGTGGAAAAGTACTTCTCCCAACGCAGCAAGCCGTAAAGCATTTGATTTCAGCACGCCTAGCTGCAGACGTATTAGGTGTAGAAACAGTTCTTATTGCAAGAACAGATGCAAATGCAGCCAATCTACTTACGAGTGATATTGATCCATATGATCACCGTTTTTTAACAGGTGAACGGACGCGAGAAGGATTTTATGTAACGACAGCAGGAATTGAGCAGGCCATTGCTCGCGGATTAGCGTATGCACCGTATGCTGATTTAATTTGGTGTGAAACGTCAGAGCCCTCTTTAGAGGAAGCGCGGATATTTGCTCAAGCTATTCATAAACAATTCCCAGGCAAGTTACTCGCCTATAATTGTTCGCCTTCATTTAATTGGAAGCGCAAATTAGATGATGACACCATTGCGACGTTTCAACAACAATTAGCAGGAATGGGGTATAAATTTCAATTTGTAACACTTGCTGGTTTCCATGCGTTAAACCATAGTATGTTTGAATTAGCACATCAGTATAAAACACAAGGAATGGCAGCCTATTCGGAGTTACAGCAACGCGAGTTTGCAAGTGAACCATTAGGCTATTCCGCAACGCGACATCAACGAGAAGTGGGAACCGGATATTTTGATGAAGTGGCTCAAATTATAGCAGGTGGCCGTTCGTCAACGACAGCATTAAATGGGTCAACGGAGGAAGAGCAATTTCATACTCAATCATAATAGTAGAAAAAGCGATGGAAGATCTTCCTCGCTTTTTTTCCGTTTTTAGTAAACGTGCTAGAGAAGTGGCGTGGAGACTTACTTAACTGCTTATTTCTGGTGATCTACCCTTTAAATGGTTAACGTGATGTTATAATGATCATACGTCTGTTATGCAGCACAAGAAACGGAAGGTTGGAGCGCGTGATGATTGCTGAAAAAAACTTAATTGTAAACTCTGATAAAGAAAACTTACTTGCTGAACTCGATAAATCATTGAATGAATGTGTTTCGTTTTATTTTAGTGTAGCGTTTGTGAACTTTAGCGGTATTCAGCTTTTGCTAGATTCATTAAAAGCAGCAGAGGAACGGGGAGTAAAAGGTAAAATAATTACCTCTACCTATTTGAATTTTACCGATGCAAAAGCTTTAGAACGATTAGCTGCTTTTAGAAATATAGAATTAAAAGTATTTATTACAGATAAGGAAATGGGTTTTCATACGAAGGCATATATTTTCGAATACGATGATTATTTTAAGATTATTATCGGTTCTTCAAATATTACGCAAAGCGCATTAAAAAGTAATGTGGAATGGAATGTTCAGGTAATTGCTAAGGAAGAAGCTCAATTTGTTCGCAAAGTAATGTACGAATACCAAAATTTATGGGCTCATGCCACAACTGCTACTACTGCCTTCATTCGTCATTATGAAGATTTTCTAAAGTCACTAAAAAGGGATCGACCAGCCGTTTACGCCATTTATGAAAATAACGAGTATATTCTTCCAAATCGTATGCAAAGAGAAGCAATTGAAAATTTAACGCGCTTGCGAAATTATGGGGCAAAGAGAGCGTTAGTTATTGCTGCGACTGGAACGGGTAAAACGTACATGGCCGCCTTTCATGTAAAAAACGATCGACCACGGCGACTGCTTTTCGTCGTACATCGAGAGGAAATCGTTCGGAAAGCAAAAGAAACATTTCAAAAATTGTTACCGAATACACACTATACGTTTGGGCTATTAACGGGTACGAGTAAAGAGGTGGAGGCTGATTATATATTTGCGACTGTGCAAACGCTATCGCAATGGATGCATCATTTTCAACCAGACCACTTTGATTATATTGTTCTTGATGAGGCGCACCATGCTACGAGCCCGTCTTATCAAAAAGTATTAGATTATTTCACGCCGGCTTTTATGCTGGGGATGACAGCCACACCAGAGCGATGTGATCATGGAAATGTTTTTGAAGTGTTTGATCATAATATAGCGTTAGAAGTGCGTTTACATGATGCGTTAGCAGAAGACTTAATCATTCCCTTTCATTACTTTGGCATTACGGATGTAGATACTATTGATTTAAGTACTATAGAGATAGATAATATTGCTGAAATTACAAAGCGATTAAAGGTGAATGAACGAGTAGATTTTATCATCGAAAAAATGAGGTTTTATGGACATGATGGAGACAAGCGTAAATGTTTAGGTTTTTGCGCAAGTATTGAGCATGCCCTCTATATGGCGGAGCAATTTAACGCTCGAGGTCTTCCTAGTCTTTGTTTATCAGGAGGGCATTCTGTGAAAGAGCGTAATGAAGCAATCGTGCGTTTAGAAAATGAGGAGGATCCTCTACAATTTATTTTCACAGTGGATATTTTTAATGAGGGCGTGGATATTCCATCTGTTAATCTTGTTCTTATGTTGCGACCAACAAATTCTCCGGTTGTTTTTATTCAGCAGTTAGGTCGCGGATTAAGACGTCATGAAACGAAAACCTTTTTAACGGTACTAGATTTTATCGGAAATCATAATAAGGCATTCCTTGTGGCAATGGCACTGAACGGTAATCGTTATTATGATAAAAAAAGTTTAAAAGTAGCGATTGTAACAAAATTTGCAAATGTTCCAGGATGTACGCATATTGTTATGGATCGCATTGCGCAAGAACGGATACTGGAACAAATAGACGCTGAGAACTTTCATTCAATGAAATATTTGCGAGAGGCATACACCGAATTTAAGAAGTTAAATGGTGGACATACTCCTTATTATCTCGTTGATTATTTAAAGTATGATGGTGCTCCTGATCCGCTTTCTTTTGTATCTAGAGAAAAGTCGTATCTTCACTTTGTAGCAAAAGTTGAGAAGGAAGAACAATTAAAGCGCTATTTAAGTGATGTGCGCTTGGAAGGTGCGCTGAAGGAATTATCGAGTATGCTACCCATTAAGCGCATCCATGAGTTTGTTATCGCTCACTATTTACTTTCTCATGAGCAAATTTCATTGCAAGTAGCGCAGCAGGAAATAGAAAAGTACGTGAAGCATAGCGACCATGATACGATCGTACATGCTATGGAATGTCTGAATCAAAATTATTATGATAGTGGGCAAAAGAAAGTAAAGCCGAAGCTGTTTAGTCTACAAAGTGGAGTGCTTCGTAAAACGCCCCTCTTTAAGGAACTAGTAGAAAATCCGATTTACTCTACTTATATAGAAGATATTATCCAATATGGTATGTTTCGCTATGAAAAAATATTTAAGGAAAAACCCTATGGCATTCCTCATTTAAAGCGCTATGAGCAATATCAAATGGCAGATGCTGCTTTATTATCGAATTATCGAAAAACGCATAGTTCCTTTCGGGGATCCGGTTTATTGACCAATGGTAAAGAATATTTTCTTTATATTGATCTTCATAAAGAAGAACACGTGAAGGAAAGTCTACAATACAAAGATACATTTCTTGATGAGCGTCACTTTCAATGGCAATCTGTTAATAATACAACGCAGCAATCTGAACGTGGACAGAACATTATTCACAATGAGGCAAGGGGCGTTCATCTTCATTTGTTTATTCGTAAATATAGCAAGCTTGATGGTAAAACAGAGCCATTTATTTATATTGGTAAAGGAAATACAATTGCATATGAAGGTGAAAAACCGATTACCGTTACATTAGAGCTAGAGTATGAAGTACCTACTAGTCTTTATAATGAATTTATTCTTCCTGTATAGACTTCTCACGCGAGAAGTCTATTTTGTGTGAATGTGTAGTAAGTATGTGAAAATGAAAAGGTGTTCCCATTTATTATTATTTGTGAGAAAATTAGGATTTATAGTAAGTGAAGGGGGAGAAACTTTTGACATTAGAACTACAACATATTCATAAGTCATTCGGCTCAACAAAAGCTGTAAGCAACGTATCGTTTACGTTAGCTGAAGGTGAAGTATTAGGATTGCTCGGACGCAACGGTGCAGGCAAAACAACAACGATTAAAATCATCCTTGGGTTACTTCGACATGAACAAGGGGAAATTCGCTGGAAAGGTGCGTCGTTTCATCGGGATCATCTCTCTATTGGGTATCTTCCAGAAGAACGCGGGTTATATCAAAAAAGTACAGTGGTAGATCAATTGAGTTATTTTGCACAATTAGAAGGAATGAGTAAGAAACGTAGCTTACAAGCCATTGACCATTGGCTTGAAAAATTAGAAATTACCGAGCATAGGAATAAAAAAGCAGGCGATCTATCAAAAGGAAATCAACAAAAAATCCAACTTATTGCAACGTTAATGCATGATCCAGAGCTGCTTATTTTAGATGAACCATTCAGTGGACTCGATCCGATTAATGCGAATTTGCTTTCTTCCATTATAGAAGAACTAGTAAAACAGAAAAAAACAGTCATCCTATCTTCTCATCGTATGGATCAAATCGAACCATTTTGCGAAAATGTATGTTTACTGAAAAATGGTGCTGTCGTATCTGCAGGCCGATTACGGGAAATTAAAGAAAATTATGGCTATCGAAACGTATCGATTCCTCATGAAGCAGCTGTTGAACGTGTTCTTATGAATGCGGCTCTACCATATGAACAAAAGGTAAATGAATTGGTCGTACGAGTAAAAAACGATGAAGAAGCATTTGCCATCTTTGAAAAATTGAAGGCAGCTGAAGTACACGTACGGTCTTTCAAACTGTTAGAACCAACACTTCATGAAATCTTTTTAGAGAAGGTGAAATAAATGAACAAGCTGTTAACGGTTTATAAATTTCATGTGAAAGAAGCGATTAAAGCAAAGTCAACAAAAATTTCCATGGTGATTATGTTTGCAGCAGTTCTCGCCTTTTTTGGTTTCTCTCACTGGTCTTCGTCACAAGATGCTATAAGTAAAGATGAAGTGGGTGTGATCAATCTGAGCACTCATTATTCACTTGATTTACAATCGATTAATAAACAATTGTCTACGACGAAGTTAATTGAAAAAGAAAAGTCAGCAGAAAAGAAACTGCGTGATGAGGTGAAAAACGAGGACTTAAGTGGTCTCTTACTTATTTCAGAACAGAACAACCGGCCGATCGTTACAGCCATTAATAATCGAGCAGGTGCAAATGGAGAAGAAGTTAGTCTCGTGACGCAGCAATTACAAAAAAAATACGTTGCTACCATTGTGAAAGAAAATAAAGTGAATGAGAAAGTCGCCAGCAACCTCCTCACACCAATAGCTGTAAAAAATGAGGTCGTAAAAGAAGATCATCATGAAAAAACAGTTGGTATTGTATATGCTTTCGTTTTTTTAATGTATCTTTTTATTTTATCGTACGGACAAATGATTGCGACTGCCGTAGCGTCCGAAAAATCATCCCGGGTTATGGAAATTATGATTCCTAAAGTAAAGCCATTGTATATGATGTATGGAAAAATTGCCGCCATTTTAACGGTTGCTTGCATACAATTTGCGACCATTTTCATAGGAGGGCTCGTTGCTTATGCAGTAGGATGGTTAAATCCTGATCAACTGTCCTTATTTGGATTGGGCATTGACTTGTCTGCATTGACACCACGTATCATTATTTCCTTTGTCGTCTACTTTGCATTAGGGTACATTATTTATGCGATGATGTATGCAACAGTTGGTTCCATGGTTAGTCGCATTGAGGATTTAGGTAGCGCTGTTTTACCTGTTATTATGCTAATCATGGGGGCATTTTTCATCGGTATGAACTCTCTATTTGCACCGAATAGTACGCTCGTTGTTATTAGTTCCTACATTCCATTCTTTTCGCCCATTGCGACATTTTCACGTATTGTAGCAGGCGAAGCAGGTTGGATTGAAACAGGCATTACAATTGGTATTCTTCTCATTACGATTGTTTGTATTAATTTTGTTGCGAGCCGTATATATGTAAACGGAGTTATGAGATATGGTGGTAAAATAAAAATAAAAGACATGATTCAAATGGCAAAAAATCAATAAAAGGAGCTTTTTATGTTAATGAACTGGAAGCAAGCAGAAAAACAGGAAGCTATTCGCAGTATTCAACAATTTTTTTATGATGAACGTGGTGAGGAAATTGGTGTAATTGCTGCCGAGGCGATGCTTGACTTTGTTGGTACAGCACTCGGTCCTTATTACTATAACGAAGGACTAAAGGATGCTCGTCGGATGGTAAATGACCGACTACAAAGTATTGAAGACGATTTGTATGCATTAGAAAGAAAATAATTACAAGTAAGCCTAAGGCAGCATTTGTTGTCTCAGGCTTTTTTTATTAAAGACGGATGATGATTGTAAAGTGAACAGGTCCTAGTAATCGTACTGTATTTGGAACAGTTGTCGAAGCATATAAACGATAAACAGCAAGGGCAGCGCCATCTTCTAACCACTCTGAACCAGTAACGGAAGTGAGTTTCTTTTGTTGGTTATCAATTGAAAGTGTATGGCTAGCCACCTTTATAGAAGGATCTCTACGAATGGAAAGTGTAAGGTTCGTTGGTGAATCTCCACGGCTTTCATAACCAATGGATCCTTCGCCTTCAGCAACATTGCCGGGCGCTAATCGTGTGAAATGGACCGTGAGAAGAGGTACTTCAACATGTGCTGGCAACCAGTCGCTTGGCCTATTTAACTCTGCATCTTTTGTCACTTGCAGCTTTGGATAAAGTGCACTGCCTGATTTAGCAATTGTTTTAGCGTTTCCAAAATATAAGTTCATGTAAACACCTTAAATGATTGACGTATTGCATCGTATGTCCCGATGGAAAAAACTGCTTGGACATTTTACGTTTTAATCGAAAGAAAGAAAGGAATAGTACACATGGAGTAATTAAAGAGGAGTGGTTAAAATGAAAAAAATACTTATGGTTGTTACGAATCATGCAAAAATTGGTGAAGGAAAAACAGGCTTATGGTTAGAAGAATTTGCCGTTCCTTATCAAGAGTTTAAAAAACAAGGATATGAAGTCAAAGTAGTAAGTATCGAGGGCGGAGAGGTGCCACTTGATGAGAACAGTCTTGCAGATGACCACGGACAGTTTGATCAAGAAAAAGAATTGCTGAAGAATACAGCCGCTTTAACAAGAGAGGATGCACATGGATTTGATGCTATTTTCTTACCGGGTGGTCACGGAACAGTGTTTGACTTCCCAAATAGTCGTAACTTACAAGTAGTCGTTTCCCAAATGGCTCAAGACGATAAAGTAGTTAGCGCTGTGTGTCATGGACCTGCGGGTCTTGTGACAGCCACATACGAGGACGGAACACCAATCGTTAAAGGAAAGAAAGTAGCAGCCTTTACAGATGCAGAAGAACTAGAAACGGGCTTAGAAAAGGAAGTACCGTTCCTATTAGAAACACGCTTACGTGAACTCGGTGCAAATATCGTTAAAGGGGATAATTGGTCTGACGTCTCTGTTATTGATGGCCGATTAGTTACAGGACAAAATCCACAATCAAGTAAAAGCACTGCACTAAAAGTCATTGAAGTGCTTGAAAAATAGGAAAAGTAATAGTGAAAAGGTGGCGACTTCGTAATGAAGTCGTCCATTTTCATGTCTAATAGGTGTTTAATGAGACAATCCTGCTGAACACAGAATACGATGAAAAGGATAAAGGAGGTTTACAATGAGAGACTCCGTGAAAAAACAAACACACGTCCCTTTTCATTATTATAAATTATGTCAGTATTTTAAAGGACAACGTGTGGAAATTGAATTACAAGGTGGCCAAATCCATCAAGGAATGCTTCGTGAGTTTGATAGTGAAACGATGTACATTTCTCCTCATGTAGGGTATAACCATCGCTCGTATGCTTATCCCTTTTGTGAAGTTGTTCGGTTTCGTCCTCTAGGAGGATGAGTGATATAAGGATTGATCAGCTCAGTACATGACTGGTCTTTCTTTTTTTATAGGACAAGTACGTGATGCCAGTCAAAAAATGTTATGATTCACCATTTTCCGGGAAATAATAAGCGATAGATGGCGAAATAAGGAAGAGCGTTAGGAAAGCGTTAGGAGAAATGCTATACTAAAGATACCTAGCGGATGATTCTCTCCAGAAGGGAGTTAGATGGAATGAAATCACTTTCTAAAGTATTTCAAGATAAACTTATTTTGTTAGAACGGGCAATGGATTATTCAAGAGTAGGTATTGCTATTACCGATGCATCCTTAGAAGATAACCCTATTGTATATGTAAATGAGGGTTTTTTAACGATGACAGGGTATTCAGAAGACGAGGTACTTGGTTTGAATTGTCGTTTTCTACAAGGCATTGATACCGATCGATCTATTGTCGCTACCATTCGAGAAAAACTGTTAAAGAAAGAACGGATCTCTGTAACCATTAAAAATTATAAAAAAAATGGTACTTTTTTTTGGAATGAACTGACGATCGATCCTTTTTTTATGGAGGAAGAAAATCGCTATTATTTTATTGGCGTCCAAAAAGATATAACGAATCAGAGAGAATATCAACTAAAGTTAGAAGCTACTTTGCAAGAGATCGATCGCTTGTCAACGCCCTTAGTCCCTTTGAGTGATCATATTCACGTCCTACCTTTAATCGGGCATTTAAGTGAAGAGCGCTTTGAGAAAATTTCAACTACCGTTCTATCATCAATGAATATGAATAACGCTGAATATTTGATTCTTGATTTGTCAGGGTTGAGTACTTTTAACGGCAATACAGCAACCTTAATTGATCAATTGTATCATCTGTTAAAGCTATTAGGCACCGAACTAATTGTTACCGGTATTTCACCAACGATGGCTATGAAAGCAGGTAATAACGGTGAGCTACAGCAATTAACTACATTTTTAACTGTTCAAGAAGCGGTTAAAGCGCTAACTAAATTTGAAGGCTAAACCAATAAAAATGGACTTGCTCATCGTCAACATGAGTGAAGTCCTTTTTTTTGGACAATTATATTGAGAGAGATCATTTTATATGAGAGATTTGTTGTGAGAATATAATTGAATTGGGTCGTTTAAAGAGTAGGGTCAGCCAGAAGAGGAACAAGAGAAGTGAGGTCAGAAGAAAAAGATAGAGAAAGCTTTCCCAAAGAATTGGTTGTTGTTTTTTTGATAATTGATAGGTTATGGTCCATTGTTTATTGTGTAGGGTGACAGGCGCAAGACGCTCTTTTGAATCGCGATGGTATGTGAAGACGGGTGACTGCTGTAATCCCTGCTTAGTAGCAGGGATTACAGCGAAATATTCAAGCTCATGAATGGAAGAAGAAAAAGACTGGAGCTTGTCTTTTAAATGGGGGGTCATTTCATCGCTCTTACTCAGTAGTTGAAAGGCTTCACCTGGTTTAGAAGACAGGTTATGCGTTTTCTGATAGTCATCTAACATAAACAATAAAAAGAGAAAGACACTGAGCGCAAAGAAGGCGAGCGTAATACGAAGAAGTAAACGGGACGGTCTCTGATGGTCCTTTTTTTTCTTTTTATAATCAGAGAGCACCACAATCTTGTCATAGGTTGTCATTCTATGATCCCTCCATTTTCATAAATATTCACTTTGTCCTTTACTTATTCTTCATTAGAAAGCCAGATTCCTGTAAAAAAAGGAAGGAATTTGTTGATAGTAATAGAAAGTTTAGGAAACGGGTATGTATAAGTAACATCTACGAACAGTCATCTTGAATAGTTACTTTCTTTATGGATTACCATTACGGAGAGGAGAAAAGATGAATGAAAAAAATGAAGCTATGGGTAGGGGCTGTACTTGCTGTTGTGATGCTTGCTGGATGTGGGTCGGATACGACGAAAACAACAAGCGGTGAGGAAGTTACGTTAAAAGAAAAAGGGGTCTTTTCCTTTGCGGTCTCAGGTGAGTATGCGCCATTTAGTTACGTCGATAAAGACGGAAATCTAGATGGCTTTGATGTTGCCGTAGGAAAAGCATTAGCTAAAAAGATGGGATTAAAAGCAAAAGTGGATAAACAGAAGTTTCATGGAATTGTTACCGCTGTCAAAACGAAACGCTATGATGCAGCCGTTGCCAGTCATGCTATAAATGATGAGCGGAAGAAAGCTGTAAACTTTACAGCACCCTATTATTACTCAGGACCTGTATTATTTGTGCAAAAGGGAAGTAACGTAAAACAAGCAACCGATTTAAAAGGAAAGAATATCGCGGTTTCAAAAGGATCTACGTATGGAGAAACAGCGAAACAATACACGAAAGATATTTCTGTTTACGATAGTGATGTAACCGCTTTAAAAGCATTAAGTGAGAAAAAGCACGATGGAACGATTACCGATTCCATTACAGGAAAACAAGCCATGAAAAAAGGTTTTAATATTCAAGAAGCAGAAACACTTGGTACGAGTGAACAAGGAATTATTGTTAGTAAGGATAATGACACGTTATTAAAAGCTTTGGACAAAGCATTAGAGGAATTAAAGAAAGATGGAACACTGAAGAAATTAAGTGAAAAGTATACAGGAATTGATATTACGAAAAAACCATAATGAAAAACAATGTGCGGCTAATGAAGGCGCACATTGTTTTTTACAAAATCCTACGCATGTTTCTAGAAAGGATGAACGCCTGTGTCTGACATCTCTAACTTTTTTTCGCGAATGCTTGAGAGCTATCCGCTTTTTTTTGAAGGATTACTTTTAACTTTAGAGCTTACTGTAGTTGCTATCTTACTAGGTATTGTTGGTGGTTTAGTCGTTGCGTTCTTTAAGCTCTCTAATAGCAGGGTGCTTCGTGCTATTGCAGGTGTATATATTACACTCATTCGTGGAACGCCCTTAATTGTACAGATTTTCTTTTTCTATTTTGGTTTATCAGAACTGGGTATTTCCGCCTATTGGTGTGCCACAATTGGATTAGCTCTGCATAATAGTGCATATATTGCCGAAATCTTTCGTGGATCGATTCAATCCATTGATCATGGACAGACAGAAGCGGGGCGCTCACTCGGAATGAGCTCCTTACAAGTGATGCGAAGAATCGTCCTACCGCAAGCTTTTTTGCGCGCTTTACCGCCGCTTGGTAATCAATTTATTACGTGTTTGAAGGACTCATCTCTCGCAGCCTTTATTTCGTCGTCAGAGTTGTTTAATATCGCTACCGCACAAGGCGCACGAACGTTTGAGGAGATGACTTATTTATTAATTGTAGCTGTCTATTATCTTGTGCTTGTTTTAATTTTCCAAGGTATTGTTCACCTATTAGAACGCAAATTTTCAGCTGGAGAGGAGAGAGTGAAAACATATGATCGAAAGAAAAATCATGGTAAAGGTCAGCTCGCTCAATAAATCGTTTGGTGATTTACACGTATTAAAAGATGTTGATTTACAAGTAGCAGAAAAAGAAGTTGTCGTATTGATTGGTTCAAGTGGCTCTGGTAAAAGTACATTGTTACGTTGTCTTAATTTCTTGGAAATGAAGGAAAGTGGCAGTATTGAAATTGATGGCGTCCAAATTGAACCAAAATCTACAAATCTGAATGTGTTTCGTCAAAATGTAGGGATGGTGTTTCAACATTTTAATTTATTTCCTCATAAGACGGTATTAGAAAATGTGATTGAGGCGCCTGTTGTGGTAAAGAAAGTTCCGAAAGATCAAGCAATTGCTGAAGCAAGAGTGTTGCTTGAAAAAGTAGGATTAGCTGATAAGGAAGCTGTTTATCCGAATAAACTTTCAGGAGGTCAAAAACAACGTGTAGCCATTGCACGCGCATTAGCGATGAAACCAAAAGTGATGTTATTTGATGAACCAACATCTGCTTTAGATCCAGAGTTGGTCGGAGAAGTGTTAGTAACGATGAAAGATCTTGCTGCAGAAGGAATGACGATGATTGTGGTTACACATGAAATGGGCTTTGCAAAGGAAGCCGCTGATCTGGTTGTGTATATGCATGATGGACAAATTGTAGAGGCTGGTAAACCGATGGATCTTTTTACAGCTCCGAAGCAAGAACGAACGCGTTCATTCTTACAAGCCATCTTATAACACATAACACATGAAAAAATGAGCACTCCTCGTGTGGGAGCGCTCATTTTTTACGTGCCATTTACCGTTTGTTTGTTTAGGCTACATTTTTCTTTAAATAAGCATCAAAAACGAACGGACCAAATGGTAAAACGGAAGCAACGAGTGCACCCATCACACGCGTAAACGGCCATTTATTCGTTAACGCTGCATAGCCGAGTGTGATTAAATAGAGCACGAAGAAAAGTCCGTGTAAAGAGCCAACAATCATAACGGCAATCGGAAGCCCCGCTGCATACTTAAGGGGCATTGCTACACCGAGTAATAGAAGAAAAGAGATTCCTTCAAATATACCAACCTGCATAAAACGTTTAACAGCTGTATTCATGCTCGGTAACCTCCTGTATAATATCTATCTTTTAATTTACCACAGTGTGAGCGTATATGGTGTCGATAATCGTGGACGAAATGTGAATCTATTCTTTATTTTCTAAAGCAGCTTTTAAAGCATCTGCTAAGCTATTCCCTAATGGTGCTTCTTCCTTAGCCGTATACTTTTTCATAAGCTGACGTTCTTCACGTTTTGATACGCTCTTTTTCTTATCTTCTGCTTTTTCGACAACGTTACATGGTCGGCATTGGAAGTACAGGCCTGCTTTTCCTTTATGCATTTCCATTTTCTTTTTACACTGAGGACAACGGCGATTTGATAATTTTGCTTCTTTACGTTTTCGATAACCACATTCTCGACTTGAGCATACTAGCATCTTCCCATCGCGACCTTTCACTTCTTTCATGAAAGATCCGCATTCAGGACATTTTGAGCCTGTAAGATTATGTGCTTTATAGGTTTGATCGCTTTTTTTAATTTCGGATACAAGTGCCTGTGTTTGGTTTCGGATGTTCGTTAAGAAGTCTTGTGGATCGCCTTTGCCACGAGCAATGTTTTCAAGCTCTTTTTCCCACTTAGCTGTAAGCTCAGGTGACTTTAACGCCTCATTAACAAGATCAATCAGTTGTTTCCCTTTTGGGGTGGGATGTAGTCGATTGTTTTGCCGATCAATGGTTTCTGTGCTAAGCAACCGTTCAATAATATCAGCACGGGTTGCTGGGGTACCTAAGCCGTATTTCTCCATTTTGCTTAATAAATCAGCCTCATTGTAGCGAGCAGGTGGCTCCGTTAGTTTTTTTGTAAGTTCGCACGATGATACGGTATACGCTTGACCTTCTTTTACTGAACGAATAGAAGTACTAAGAGGTTGTTCAGCATCTTTTCCTGTAACAGATTTAAAGCCCAGATTTGTAACGGTTGTTTCTTTTACAGAAAATGTTTCACGATTAACATGAAGAGTGGCGGTTACCGTTTCTGACTGAAATGGTGCGTAAAACAAGGCGAGAAAGCGGCGTACAATCATATCATATACTTTTCGTTCATCATTCGATAAGTCACCAAGGTGAGGAGGCTCATCAGTTGGAATAATCGCATGATGATCGGTTACTTTTTCGTTGTTAAAAACTTTCTTTAGCAAGACTTGCCCTTTATTTTTAAGAGCAGGCTGCACTTCTTCACGATAGCTAGAAGATAGTGCTTGCAGACGATCGTTCATCGTATTTTTCATGTCGATTGTTAAATACTTTGAATCTGTACGTGGATACGTGACAAGCTTATAGCGTTCGTATAAATTTTGGAGAACACCAGCTGTTTTCTTTGCCGAAAATCCAAAGCGGCGATTCGCATCACGTTGTAATTCTGTTAAATCATAAGGAAGAGGCTGCGATTCTATCTTCTCTTTCTTCTGAAGTGAATGCACCGTTGCTTTTTGCTGTTTTGCTTGCGCGACAATCTCTTCTGCTACTTTACGATCGAAAAGGCGGCGCTCTCCATTCTTTTCCCAAGTTGCTAAAAAAGGCCCTAGCTTTGCTTGAATCGTCCAATATTCTTTCGGTACAAATGCTTTAATTTCTTTTTCGCGTTCTAGAATCATAGATAGTGCCGGCGTTTGAACACGTCCTGCCGATAGCTGTTCATTATACTTCGTCGTTAGGGCACGGGTCACGTTTAAACCGATTAACCAATCTGCTTCTGATCGACAAACAGCGGATTGATAGAGGGTATCATACTGTGCAGCGGGTTTTAATTGTTTAAAGCCATCTTTAATAGCGCGATCTGTTTGGGAGGAAATCCATAGTCGTTTGACAGGTTTTTTCCAGCGCAGTTTTTCAAGAATCCAACGAGCGACAAGCTCTCCTTCACGTCCTGCATCTGTTGCTATGATAAACGATGAGATATCTTTTCGTTTGGCAAGTGACTCAATGCCTTTGTATTGGTGGCGGACACCTGAAATGAGCTTTAACCCCATTTCCTTAGGAATAATAGGTAAGTCCTCCATGCGCCATGTTTTATATTCTTTATTGTAGTCTTCTGGCATTTTAAGCTCAACAAGGTGTCCAAGTGCCCACGTAACAACGTAGTGAGGACCCTCAATGAAATGCTTTGATGTTTGTGTACAACCGAGAACGCGTGCTAAGTCACGTGCAACGCTCGGTTTTTCTGCAAGAACAAGTGCTTTCATAACGTCTCCTTTCATATAGACAAGTAATTCTAACACATTTGCTGTCCATAGTTAGTATAGCTGAAAGAGAGGAAGGACGAAAATATTTAAAGTAATCGGTGTATTTTCACAGCATAACAAAAAAAAGAGACCGATCGTCGGCCTCCTCTTCTTAGATTGATGTATCTTTGTTTACTATATCGGTGTGCTCGTCAGAATTTAAAGGTTTTTTTGTTTCTTTTTAGCGATTGCACATGAAACAACGTCTAGCCAACGTTTGCTGTATGCCTCTTTATGAAAGACTTCTTTCATATGTAGAGCAGCTCTTTTTCCCATTGCTATCGCTTGCTCCTTATGTTGAAACATCCAAACCATTTTAGTGGCAAGTGCTTTATAATCACCGTTAGGAACAATCCATCCGTTTTCGCCAGACGTAATTAAATCAGTAGGTCCATAATGAATATCATAACTTATAACTGGAGTACCCATAGACATACTCTCTAAGATACTTAATGAAAACCCTTCTGATTTGCTAGCCAATATTGAAAAAAGGGCTTCTGTATAGCGGCTAGCAGGTTCGTAGGTATAGCCTCTAAATAGAACGTTATGTTCTAAATGATGTTTTGTAACCAATGTTCTTAAATGGTCTTCTTCACTTCCAATCCCATAAAGCTCCAATATAGCATGTGGCACTTCTTGAAGGACCAGTCGAAAGGCTTCTAAAATATGATCAATCCGTTTAATTTCAGAGAAACGGCTGATTACGATGGCTTTTGTATGCTGTATTTTTCGCTCATATACTGCTTCATTTTGTAAAAAGGCTAGCGATGCATGAGGAATGACTTCAATGTTCGCTTTAGCGGGTGCTATGAACGTTTCGATATCTTTCTTTTGTTGATGTGTTAACGTTAATGCCACATCAAAACGTTCAATCTCTTTTAACCCGGGTGCAACCTTTTCAACAATCTCTCCATTTTCTTCTAGATGGTTACTATGTAATCTCCACATTGTTACAGCGTGCTTCGCTTTCGTACGAAGGACAATTTCATCACACGGTCTGGCATCTGAGACAACCGTTGGCGTTTCATATGAAGCAAGAAGTGAATCTAGCCAAAACACTTTCAAATCCAGTTCAGATGAAAACGTTGCTTTTATTTTTTGCTCGGAAAAATAAAGGATTTTCGTTACATCACCGTTTTGTGGTGATTGCCATTTCGTAAATATGCTGCTTCCTTTTGGCCGTAATAGATCGTTTGCCGAGGTTTATTTCGTTCGTAATCCATAAATAACGATTTTCGTAAATGTCCGTTGCTGTCATAGTATTCTCGTTTCGTGCGATACCTAGACTCATTGTAATAGTCAATTATCTCAATGGTCTCATTTGGGGTAGATTGAATAAATTTCGTATACATCCCATTTTCAAAAGCGCGAACGGCATGCGCCTTGTTAGGATGTACCTCGAAACATGCTTGTGATGATTGCAACAGCGTTTGAGCATTCCCTTTTGTAGTAAGATTAGCCCACTGACCAAGATGTTGATACATGTTAAGAACGATTACACGATTGTTCAACTTATGAAGCGTTCGTAGTTCCGAAACAATATGATCATAATTTGTATCAAAATTAAAGGTAAGAATATAGGTGCCAAAGCCTTGCTCAGCAAACGTATTTGCTTGTAATAAGCAGGCTTTTGTTAAACCACCTCGTTGTACGTCCAGGGAGTTTAATAGAAAAAAGATGGTCGATGACATCGGCATTTCCTCCAAAAAATTCAGTCCTTCTTACGATTTCCGAAAAGCCCAGCAATCATGCTTGTAAATGACAATGATGTTTCATTGCAATTTTCTTACCATAACGCATTCGTTTTTGTAGATATGTTAGATGAAGAGCAGGTTGTCAGCATAGGCTATAGAAAGTATGGAAAATGGGGGGAAGCGCATGGAAAAGGAGTTGCTGCTTGCAAATGGTGTAAATATGCCTTTGATTACACTTGGAACAAATCGTTTACAAGGATCACATGCTGTACAGCGGATTGTTGAAGAAGCGCTAGAAGTAGGGTATCGTGCGTTTCATACCGCTCACATTTATCAAAATGAACGAGAGATTGGAAGAGTTTTAAGCCAAAGTCCTTACTCAAGGCAGTTGTTGTTTATTGCCTCACAACTTAGCTTAGAAGAGCAAGGTTATCATGAGGCGTTGCGTGCTTTTGAAAGCAGTCGTCATTCCCTTAATCTAGAGTATATCGATTTGCTCATTATGCCGTTCATGGAACATAGTAGAATGGACGATACGTGGCGCGCATTAGAAATTCTTTATCATCGTGGAGATGTTCGAGCGATTGGTGTTACAGGGGCAAATAATCGTCAGTTAGAGCACCTACTGAAAAGTTGTTCGATAAAGCCACATGTGTTACAAATGCCATACCATCCTCTCGGACTAGATCAATCTCTTGTTAACATTTGCCACGATCACCAACTAACGATACAAGCTTGTCAGCCGTTAAAACAAGGTGAAATGATGTATGAACCTTTTATTCAAGAACTTGCACGTAAACATAAAAAAACACCAGCACAAATTGTTTTAAGGTGGGCGTTACAAAATGGTGTTGCCATTATACCCGGATCTACAGATGTAAGTAGAATGAAAGAGAATTTCGCTCTGTTTACGTTTGAACTGCCGCTTGAAGATATGGTTAATTTACAGTTTTATCAAAAGAATTCTTCTAATCGCTATTATTATGAATAAAGAGTGCGATTAGGTTAGGTGAAATTGGGGTACTGTAACGCTTAAGAGGTGAATACAACATGGAATCTATTCAAAATGGACTAAAGGATATTACATTATTTTTAGGTGGCTTTTTAAACGTTACTGTTCTTCTTTTTGTTATTGTTGTTATTCTTTTAGTAGGTGCATCGCGTCGGAAGAAAAGGAAAAGCGGAGGTCGCTCGACACCAAAAGATTATTTAGATGATGAAAAACGAAGAGGACCCGGTGAGTAAATATCGTGGATTTTCAAGTCTAACACGCTATAATAAACGTACGAGCAATTTGCTACGAAAGGGTGTCGAATCATGACAGAAACAACTAGACTTGAAAAAGCTGTATTTGCCGGTGGCTGCTTTTGGTGCATGGTAAAACCATTTGATGAAATGCCAGGCATACATGGGATCGTATCTGGCTATACAGGTGGAACAGTAGAGAACCCCACCTATGAACAAGTAAAGTCAGGAAAGACGGGACACTTTGAGGCCGTCGAAATTACATTTGATCCTACTGTTTTTCCATATAAAAAACTATTACAATTGTATTGGCCACAAATAGATCCAACAGATGATGGTGGACAGTTTATTGATCGAGGTAGTCAATATAAGACAGCTATTTTTTATCATAATGCTGATCAAAAAAGGGAAGCGGAGCAATCTAAACAAGAAATAAGTGCAAGCGGCCGCTTTGCGAAACCGATTGTCACAGAAATCTTACCTGCAACCCCTTTTTATGTAGCAGAAGACTATCATCAAGGCTTCTATAAAAAGAATCCAGAGAAATATAAACAAGAGCGGACAGAATCTGGCCGAGACACGTTTATTCAAGAAAACTGGAGTAAAAACTAAGTAACCCCTAAAAAAGGAGCGCAGAGAATTCTCTGCGCTCCTTTTTTAGGAAGCCAATAGCTTCTATTTTTAAAAAAATCTGATTGTTTCGTCGACCTAAGCGTAGTATGGTAGAAGAAGAACGTAGTATGAAAACAGATTGAAAGAGAGGTGAAGGCGACTAGCTACATACGAAGAAGCACTCATTGTAAGCGTTTCGTGTGAATAGGTAGAAGCCCGTGGACGATGGAGAAATTATATGCTCGCTTAACAGAACTTTTTCCGGAAATGGTCGAGATCCGTCGACATTTACACGCTCATCCAGAGCTTTCTTTTGAAGAGGTTGAAACGCCTAAATATATTGCAAACTATCATGCTGCCCTTGGACATGAAGTACGTACAAATGTGGGGGGACGTGGTGTTGTTGCAACGTTGAGGGGTGGAAGACCTGGGAAAACAGTCGCATTGCGTGCTGATTTTGATGCGCTCCCGATTCAAGAAGAGAATGATGTGCCATACAAGTCTACGGTAGATGGAGTGATGCATGCCTGTGGTCATGATGGTCATACAGCTACTTTACTTGTCTTGGCAAAGGCATTGAATGAAATGAAAGAGGAGATTGAAGGAACGATCGTATTTATCCATCAACATGCAGAAGAAATTGCCCCAGGTGGAGCGATTGCCATGATTGAAGATGGCTGTTTAGAAGGGGTTGACGTGATCTTTGGTACGCACTTATGGGCGGTTACCCCTTATGGCCATATTGAGCATCGAACCGGTCCATTTATGGCGGCGGCGGATAAGTTTGATATTGAAATTCAAGGAAAAGGTGGACATGGGGCACAACCCCATCTAACAAAAGATGCGGTTGTAATTGGTTCACAGCTTGTTGTGAATTTACAGCAACTTGTTAGTCGCGCTGTTAATCCACTCGATGCGGCAGTCGTGACAGTTGGTGCCTTTCATGCAGGTCATGCCTTTAATGTAATTGCAGATAAAGCAAAACTAACAGGGACTGTACGTACATTTAAAGAAGAAGTGAGAGCATTGCTTGAACGGGAAATAGAACAATTAGCACAATCAACCTGTAAGGGCGTCGGGGCTTCATGTAAGGTCCACTACCAACGAGGTTATCCAGCCGTTGTTAATCATGAGGTGGAGACGGCCTTTTTAGCTAAAGTTGCGAAAGATATTCCAGGAGTGACTCACGTGTTAGAAGGTGACCAACAAATGGGCGGCGAAGACTTTGCCTATTATCTACAACATGTAAAAGGGACATTCTTCTATACTGGTGCACAAGATGAGCAATGGGAAGAAACATACCCACACCACCATCCTAAGTTTCAAATAAAAGAAGAAGCAATGCTTGTGGCCGCAAATACGCTCGGGGGAGCAACACTTACCTATTTGAGAGAGCATGTTTTTCAAGCAAAATAACATTCTCTAATACTACTTAAAAGAATTCCGAATGACTGTTGTCTTAATAGGACTTCAGCGTTCGGTTTTTCTTATTTCTCCTAAGAGATTAGTGAAAGGAGTGTTAGTAATCCTTGCTGTAAGGGCTAGAAAATCTAGTGATAAATAAAGGAACGACAGGGAACGACAAAGAATATGTTAGAAACTACACTTGAAACTAATAACTATGAGGTGCACATATGAGCAAAGAATGGAAGCAGGAGCTTGTTCAGTACATTATTCGTAACCGTGAAAATTTTAAACAACAATTGCTAGCAGAGGCCGTCAATGTTGCTAGTGAAATTACAAACATTCAACAAACAGGCAATATTAATCTTATAAAAAATGCAGAAAAGCTTGCTTTATGTGTGATTAAAAATAGAGAAGATGAGCTTATTTCCTTTGCAAAAAAAGAAGGAATTGTATGGGCTGAGCACGCTTTAACCATTACGTTAAAGCTTGAGTGGGTTCATGCCATTCGCCGAACTTTATGGCATTTTTTGCACGCCTTTGATTCTCAAACACAACATTTTAAAGAAATGGAAGACTATCGTACGAATTTTTATGAAATGGAAATACTCATTAACGATAGTATTGATCAATTTCTTAATGGCTTTTTTATTAGTTACTCTTCGTATAAAGATAATCTTTTAAATGAGCAACGAAAAATGGTTGAACATCTCTCTGTACCTATTATTCCATTAAGTAAAAACATCGCTGTCTTACCCTTAATAGGAAGAATCGATGCGTATCGTATGCAAATTATAGAGGAAAAGGTATTAACGGATATATCTACTTTAAAAATTTCAACACTAATTATGGATTTATCGGGCCTAACCGACATGGACATAGAAGTCATGCATCAATTTGAAAAAGTATTGCTTGGTATTTCTTTGATGGGAAGCTCTCCCGTCATTACTGGATTACGTGCGGAGCTTGTACATGAAATGATTCAACTTGGTCTATCCTTTGAAGAATATGCAACCGTGAAAGGGACACTTGAGCAAACGTTAGCACCTTATTTTACAATGAAAAGTTTATGATGAATGAGGACAAAAAAATGCATACGTGAAGAGTGGTGAATAGTTCTCTAACTATCTTTTTTTTCATTGGATGCGTAACTGTGTTAGAGAGGGCATGAAGGCAAATCGAACAAGGCCAGGGCGAGCTTTTCTATCTAAGGAAGTTTAAGAATGAACAGCTGGCTTATGATTGAAAATGAAAGAATTGTTGTGACAGACGAAGACTGAAAATCCTTCTTCGTGTTTCTATTTCAACTGGCCGTTAATTTTCTCATGTTGAAATTAATGGGAGAAGCAAGATGAATGGTGATGTTAGTTGTGAGACATTGGTATGCAATGGATTAGGAACCATTTATGGTTCTGTAACACTGACTAAGGGCATCATTAGTGGCAGTGGAGCAATTCATGGACTTATACAGGCTTACATATAAGGTGGCGTAAAAGCCGAACTACATCATATATATGGAGAGGCACGTGTATAAATCTTGAAGTGAAGCGTTTAAAAGCTGTTAGGAAAGTAACGGTTACGGATTCTATTGAAGCAGGATAAACGAAAATCATTGGAGAATTAGAGGTAGGAGAAGAGGTGCAAGTGAAAGGAGGCCTAAAGAATGGAGGCGATCTTGAAGTGGAAACCTTCCATTCAAGCGGCTTAGTTGCTATTAACGGATGGCTTAAGAAATAGGCGGCAAAAAGATAACGGTGAAAAGAAAAAATAGTTATGTGCCATTTACGCGTCAGCATGCCATTTTAGGTGTACAGGTAATTGAGGGAGAAGAAATTTTCTTAAAAACGATACTCAGAGAGCTTTCAACAGTTGGAGGTTAAGAAGAGTATACGGCTGTAGGGAAACGAGGGGATTGCTAGAATGAAAGAGACCGTTCATACGAAATGGATTGTAACAGGGTTATTGTTAGCGATGTTAACAGCGGCGATGGATAATACGATTGTAGTAACGGCAATGGGCACGATTGTAGGCGATCTTGGTGGTCTAGATAGCTTTATTTGGATTGTATCAGCCTATATGGTGGCATCGATGGCGGGGATGCCGATATTTGGTAAACTCTCTGATATGTATGGTAGAAAACGGTTCTTTATATTCGGTCTCGTATTATTTATGATCGGATCAGCATTATGTGGTACTGCTTCTAGTATTTTAGAGTTAGGTATTTACCGAGCAATTCAAGGTATAGGCGGTGGAGCGCTTATTCCCATCGCTTTTACCATTGTATTCGATATTTTCCCACCGGAAAAACGTGGGAAAATGGGAGGACTTTTTGGAGCTGTCTTTGGCTTTTCAAGTATTTTTGGTCCGCTCTTAGGTGCGTATATTACTGATTACATTAGTTGGCATTGGGTGTTTTATATTAACTTACCAATTGGTTGTGTTTCGTTACTGCTTGTTTCCATGTTTTATAAAGAATCACCAATTCACAGCAAGCAAAAAGTAGATTGGGGCGGAGCTGTCACGCTTGTTGGTGCTGTCGTTTCTTTAATGTTTGCGTTGGAGCTTGGTGGACAAAAATATGCATGGGATTCAGCTGTTATTATTAGTTTATTTGGAGTGTTCATCGTATTGTTAGGGTTGTTCTTATGGATTGAACCAAAAGTACGTGAACCGATTATAGCTTTTTCTATGTTTTCTAATCGTTTATTTGCAGGAAGTACACTTGTTGGTTTATTTTATGGCATTGCATTCATGGCAGCGACTGTATATATTCCTATTTTCGTGCAAGGTGTATATGGAGGAAGTGCAACGAATTCTGGGCTTATTCTATTACCGATGATGTTAGGCTCAGTTATATCAGCACAAGTAGGTGGCTTTCTCATTCCACGAATGAGCTATCGAAATATTATGGTGCTTTCAGGTATTCTTCTACTAGCTGGATTTAGTTTACTTAGTACACTTTCACCATCAACGCCTCGTTTGTTACTCACACTCTATATGATTGTAACCGGCGTAGGCGTAGGTTTTTCATTTTCTGTGCTTAGCAATGCCTCAATTCATCATTTTGATGTGCGGCAACGTGGTTCAGCAACTTCCACTTATAATTTTATTCGTTCACTTGGTATGACACTTGGGATCACGATATTTGGTACTATTCAACGAAGTGATCTTACCCAACAATTGGCTTCGCTTTTTAAAGGAATGAAGGGTTTTTCAGGAGCAAGTGGGAATTCTCAAAATTTACTATCGGAAAAAGCAAGGGCGATGATTCCAGCTCCTATATTAGAAAAAATTACAACCGCTTTATCCGACTCCATTGCTCATATTTTTTTATGGGCGCTCGTGCCATCTGTCCTCGCCTTTTTGTTTATTTTTATGATGGGAACAGAACGCGCCGTTCGGCTTAAAAGTAAAGGGGTAGAAAAAGCAACGTAAGAAGATCTTTCTTCTTACGTTGTTTTTTTGCTGTCATAACGGGCTATATCGTTGCGCAGCTCCTGACTGGTACGATAGGGAGCATCTATTTGTAATAGCCTTCGTATCATTTGATGAACGAGGGGTGTTAAGGTAAGCTCCTCCTCCCAACTCCTTTCAAGCTGAGACGTTGGCTCATAATTCGAATAAAGAAGAAACAGGGAAAAATGACCAAGATTGTAGAAATCACTCGTAATATCTTGTGTTCGCATGGGATGTTTTTTTGAGAATTTCGTGCTTGCTTTGGACACCGATGTAGCAAGACCGAAGTCAATTATAGATAAACGATGATTATGATAAAGAATGTTCGGTAGCCGGAGGTCACGATGGACGATGCCTTCATTGTGAAAGAGATCAGTGAGTGACAATAATTTATTTAATAGTTTGACAGTATCTTCTTCTGAATAGATCATCCCGTCACGAAAGACGAGGTCTTCAAATGTCGTTCCTTCCATAAAATCCATAATTAAAAAATATCCGTCGTCACAATAATACTCCCCATGTACAGACGGAAAGGAGGGACTTTGAGGAAGAGAACGCAATGTTTCATATTCTTGATGAAAAGCCTTTCGATGAACAGCACGACAGGCTTTGGATTTTCGTAAATGTTTAATGGCTACATAGTTTTGTGTAGAGCAGTCATAGGCTTTATAGGTAATTCCATAGCTCCCCATTCCTAGTACAGAATGAACTCGATAGCGGTTAAACAAGAGTTGCTGACGAGGCAACGTAACGTCATAGAAAGAACGCAAGAGTGATTTGAAAAATGCAACAGTCATTGATTAGCTACTAAAAAAGCTTCCTTTTTTCTTTTTGTTTTTATAGTAGGAATGACCGTGACTATGTGATTTTTTAACGTCACTACTGCTATACTTTTTATAGCCATGATGACTGCTACTATGACTTTTATAATGGTGCTTTTTGTGATCACCCATGAGGGACTGAAGTAATTTTTTAAACATAGCATATCCTCCTTTAAAGTTTAGTAAGTATACGGCTAAAATAGCTAACAAGTTTCATTTGTTTTTTAGTACCTACTGTTATAGATATGAAAGGGCACGTGATATTTTCCTTGTTTTGTAACGCAAACGTTGATACGTTAGAATTATTCATACATAGAAGGAGACTAACATGAAACCAGAAATTATAGTACATCAAGTCATGCCTCATATAAAAGCATTCCAGGCTGTTTCACAAGATACACCTGAAATTATGGAACTTCTCGTTAAAACGGCTCAATGGCTACAGCAAAAAGGCTCAACACAATGGGGAGAGCTTTTAGAAGGTAAAGACGTGCACGGGATGGCACAATCAGTTGAACGTGGAGATGTTTTTGTTTTTAGAACAGAAGAGGGAAAATTAGCGGGCGTTGTCATGTTAGTACAACAACCGAGTAAGTGGGATTTGGATTTATGGATGAAGGATGATCCTAAGGCAATTTACTTACATCGATTAGCGATTGATCGATCAGAAGCGGGGCTAGGTCGGGACATTTTAAAGTGGGCAACAGATGGCATTGTTTTTCATGGGAAATCAGTTATTCGCTTAGATTGCATAGCAAACAATGAAACGTTAAATGCATTTTATCGCTCAGAAGGCTTTATTTATCAAGGTACGAGTAAGAATGGGTTTTGTATGTATTGTAAAGAAAAGAAATAAAAAGAAGACGAACGGCACCCTGATATTTAGACACAGGCTAAATGTTGGCGGTGTTTTTCTTTTGGCTAAATTTACAATTGAATAAAAAGTAAAGGCAGTTAAACGATTGTTGGACGAAACAATGCAAAGAGAAAGGTGTCCGCTGGAGTCATTACCATTATTGGGTGACAAAGCGCTCATAGAAATTTCTATAGAATTTGGAAATAAGAACGTATTTATCTCAACGAGTTAACTTTATGGATGACTGTAACAATAAACGGAAGGAGCAAAATTTAAAGGCATGAGTTCGGTTTATCCCGTACTCATGCCCGAATCGTTGCTTAAAGAATTTCATTTTTTTTAGCGAAGGCGACCTTTATGAATGGCTTCAAATATATGCTTTGCTTGATCCGTGTTATCAAGGAGCCCAGAGAATTTTTGAACGCCTGGACCATAACCGTAAACGTTCACGTCTTCACCTGTATGTCCAGATGTTGTCCATCCTGTCACAGACCGAGCGTCAGCAATTTTTTTAATACTTTTACTGATTTTTTTCACGTCTTTTGTAGTGGCTGCTTGCTCTACACTTTGTATTTCTGTGTGCGTTAGGGACAAATCAATATACGTTTTTAAGACTTTCTTTACATTGTTTTCTTCATTTATTTTTTGACTAATAAAGGCTGGTGTACGTTTAAACGCTTTCAAAGGCTGTGCAAACCAGTTATAATTTCCGTTTGCACCAACAGTAAATCCGCCAGTTGCATGGTCGGCAGTAGCAATAACAAGTGTATGCTTATCTTTTTTTGCAAAGTCAATAGCTGCTGCAAAAGCTCGTTCGAAGTCTCGTGTTTCGCTCATTGTTGAAACAACATCATTATCATGCTCAGCCCAGTCTATTTGACTTCCTTCCACCATTAGAAAAAAGCCCTTTTTATTAGTAGCTAATCGTTCAACAGCTGCAGTAGTCATGTCTTTTAGCGATGGAACACTTTTTTCACGATCAATCATTTTAGGAAGTCCTTCTTTGGAGAAGATACCGAGTAGTTGATTGCTACGGTTTGCTGTTAATTGTTGTTTTGTAGTGATATAGCTATAACCATCTTTTTTAAATTGCGTAACTAAATGACGATCTTTGCGAATGAAATTCGAACGCCCTCCACCTAACATCACATCAATTTTATGGTGACCGTTGATCTTTTCATCGTAAAAATCATTGGCGATACTGTCCATATGCTTACGGTCTGGATCATGTGCACCATAGGAGCCAGGTGTCGCATGAGAGAGTTCGGATGTTGAGACGAGGCCTGTTGATTTACCTGCTGATTTTGCAGCCTCTAGAACGGTTTTAACTTCTTTTTTATTGCGATCAACCGAGATCGCTGCATTGTATGTTTTGTAGCCAGTAGCCATTGCGGTAGCAGCAGCAGCGGAATCTGTTATGTTTTCTTTAGAGTCGTTCGAATACGTCATTTGTTTGCCGATAAAGTAGCGATCAAACGTTGTTTTTTCCATCGTACGTGTATGATGATTATCTCTCCAATAACGCAGGGCAGTAGTAGTGGATGGACCCATGCCATCTCCTACCATAAAAATAATGTTTCGTATTTCAGGCTGTTTATTTGTTGTTTCTGTTCTTGCTTCCCCATTCGTAGAAGATATGGACAAACTGCCTCCACTAATAGCAGCAAGAAGTACGAATGGTATAAGTGTTTTTAACTTTTTTTGTTTCATATGGACCCTCCTGTTATATCTGTTTTAATATGCCAATTTCAGTATAGTCTTAAACCAATTTAGGCTCAATGGACTTTTAGAACCTGTGCAAATTCACCTAGATGAGAGGAAACACACGTTGTTGAAAACAGTTAAAACAACACGAGAAATGATGCTTGTAGCCGATCGTTTCAAAAAAGTCTTCTAAAAAGCAAGAACCATTCTTCCAGACTATAAAATCCTTTTATTGCAGCTTTCAAGTTACTGAAGGAGTGTTTAATGTGAACGCTAACAAATATAAAAAAGAAGATACACCCTTTCTCTCTCAGGAGGGTGTATCTTCTTGTAAAATCTGTGAAATTGTTTCGCCATTAATGAGCGGCTAAAATCTTATAGCCAATCTCCTCAAGCTTTTCGATGTCTTCTTGTTTTGTTACGTAGACCGTATCATCATTTACGCGACAAACGACCACTTCGTTTTTGCCACAGTTTTGTAATGCCACGAGAACGGAATCGTACTCTTTACCTTTAATTTCTTCTTGTCCAACTGACCATGAACATTGCCGGGAGACGTAATTGACGAACGAAACCAGACGGGACCACCTCCGAAATGGTTTAAATATAAAATGTCCCCTCAATTCTAGCACTTTACGCAATAAGAGGCAAAAAGAATTTTCTGTAAATAACCTCGTAAAATCAGTGGTTTGAAACCGTAAAGAAACGTAAATAGTATAAGAAGAAGGGAGTCGATTTTTAAGATGAATGTATTAGTAGCTGGAGCAAATGGAACAACAGGGCGTTTAGTGTTAAAGGAATTGCAAAAAGCAGGTCATGAAGCGCGTGCGCTTATTCGAAATAAGGAACAAGCCCATGATATGAAAGAATTAGGAGCCACTCCTGTAATCGGCGATTTAGAGGGAGATTTGTCAGAAGCAGTGAAGGGCAGTGATGCTATTATTTTCGCTGCAGGTTCCGGTTCAAAGACAGGACCTGATAAGACGGTTGCAGTCGATCGTGATGGAGCGATTGCGCTTATTGAGGAAGCAGAGAAGCAACAAATCTCTCGTTTTGTAATGTTAAGTAGTATGGGTGTGGATCAACCAGAAAATGGTCCAGAAGGATTGCAACATTATTTAGAAATGAAGGCAGAAGCTGATGAGCGTTTAGAATCAAGCAGACTTCACTATACCATTGTTCGACCAGGCGCCTTAACGAATGAGGCTGGAACGGGTAAAATTAAAGCAGGCGTAAAAATTGGTCGAGGCAGTGTGACACGAGAAGACGTTGCCAGCGTATTAGTTAAGGCAATGGAGCTAGAACATACAAACCATAAAATATTTGAAATGTTAAATGGAGAGCAGAACATAGACGATGCTTTAAAGGCATTGTAAGAAGTGTGAAAAACTTATAGAGACCATTTGGTTTCTGTAAGTTTTTTTTTGTATTCTTTTAATTTTTGAATTTACGGAATAGTTTGACTTGTATTGGTCATACATATTATATTGGTAATACCAAGTCAATTATTGGTATTACCAATAAGGAGGTGAGGAGATTAAGTGAAGCAACGCTCAACAGATGTAATTGAACAAAAACTCATTGCCGCTATTTTAGAGGGGACGTACATGATAAACGAAGAACTACCTTCAGAACGTGATTTAGCTGAACTTGTTCATTCAGGACGACCGGCAGTTAGAGAAGCCCTTCAACGATTAGAACGCGATGGGTGGATTACAATTCGTCAAAGTAAGCCAGCTTTTGTAAATGATTTTTGGCGACAAGGTAACCTCTCGACAATCGTTAATATCCTTCGTAGTTATGAACACGTACCAGATCATTTCGTGCAATATATGTTAGAGTTACGCGTTGTGCTACTGCCAGTTTGTGTGAAGGATAGCATTACTTTTGAGCGAATGAACGCATATTTTTTATTGAAAGAAACAGAACATTTAATTAATGATGCAACTGCCTATGCTCAATTTGATTGGCAGCTTCAAAAGGGGCTTGCGGCTCTTTCACCTAATCCTATTTATTTACTTATATTTAATAGCTTTCAAGAAATATACCCGAAGCTTGCAACCTATTACTTTTCACAAGAAAAACATCGTATTGCCTCTTTTCATTATTATCAACAATTAATGGAATGTATGATTCAAAATGAGGCAGATCGAGCTGCAATCATTACAGAAGAAGTGATGAGAGAAAGTGCAGAGCAGTGGAAAAAAGACAGGAGGGGATTGCATGAAGAGTAAGGGATTGTACTTAGATTATTTTTTGCATTTTGATATTGTAGTGATGGGCATTTTAATGGTGGGTTGTATGATTAGTGCAGCTGTTATTGACCCTATTTGGACTCACTTGCTTTATTTTGGTATAGGGATAGTTGTGTTTATGTTTAGTGAATACGGAATTCACCGATTCTTATTTCATTTAAAAACGCCAAAAAATCAATGGTTTTTAAAATTTTTAAAGCGCTTACATTACGATCATCATAAAACACCTAATGATTTGAAATTATTATTCTTACCCATTTGGTATAGCATTCCTAACCTTTCAATTTTAGCGATCATTTTCTATGCCATCGTGCGAAATGTACCTGCTTCACTTGCTTTTGGGAGCGGATTGATTGCTATGCTTTTAGTCTATGAGTGGAAACATTATATTGCTCACCGTCCAATTAAACCGCGTACAAAGTTTGGCATGTGGCTAAAAAAAACACATACTCTTCATCATTTCAAAAATGAAAATTACTGGTATGGCGTTTCAACACCTTTTGTTGATGCATTATTTGGAACATTAAAAAATGAAAAAGAAGTAGAAACGAGTGCAACAGCAAGAGATCTTGAGAAAAGGGGGATCGTAACGGAAGAAAAGCAATTTAAAATGTAAGTTCTTTTTTCTATTAACTACGTACTCCTTTTTGATACATTATAAGAGAAGATTAATTTAAAAAAGGAGACAAGACACATGAACGCATTTTTTTACAAGCAATTTGAAATAACAAGAGGACAATTACTGCAAGAGGTTGGAGGCATTTCGTCTGATATAGTAGACGTTCAACCAGAAGGATTTAATAATACGATTCACTGGCATGTAGGTCATGTATTGACTGTTACTGAACAATTCTTATTTGGGTTTCCTAAGGCTTCTACTCACCTTCCAGAAGAGTATTTACAGTTGTTCGGGAACGGTACGAAACCAGCAGACTGGTCTGGTGAGGTTCCTTCCGTAGAAGAACTTGTTCTTCAGCTTAAGGATCAATTAGTACGCATGAAGGATATTTCCGATGATTTCTTAGCACAACCTCTTGCCCAACCATTTCATGGCTTGCAAACACATGGTGAATTAGCAAGCTTGTCTTTATCTCATGAAAGTAACCATTTAGGACAGTTGCATGCTATTAAGCTTGTAGCTACGCGTACAGGATTACACAAATAATGTTGCCGCTTGTAGAGAGTTGTTCTCTACAAGTTTTTTTTATGGGTCATGATTTAATAGAGGGAGAGAGTAGGACACTTTGAATGAAAAATATATCTTCTTTAATTTGCTGTTTCAGGGCAAGGTCAGAGCACCGTAAATATTCCTCTGTTAAAGCAGTAAGTTCCTTTATAAATACGATCTTTTCGCTTCGATTAACCATCACTTTTTCCTTTCTGAATGTTCAGACATAATAGGTGCTTCCTCTTATTTTTCTATCCCCTTTTTTGTAAAAGACAAAACAACAAACAACATACTAGTCACAATTTAGTCACGATTTTCCCTCGGTTTGAGGATGTGTAAAGGTAGAATTTATGAAAAAATAGGTAGTTGAGGGTTAAGATTACAGGGAGGGATGGAAATGAAACGTTACTTAGTAATTATGCTCGTTATTATTTGTTTTAGCACCGCTTGTTCCAATCAGGATTCTGCTTCAAAAGATATGAAGAATGAAGACCATTCGCAACATATGCAACCAGCTACAAAAAGGGAGGTTCACTGGCCGGTAGAATCTTTTCAATTTAAAAATCAAGACAATCAAGATTTTGGTTTAAAAGATTTAAAAGGCAAAGTTTGGCTTGCTGATTTTATTTTCTCTAAATGTGAAACCGTCTGTCCACCAATGACCTCTAATTTAAATCAGCTACAAAAGATAGTTAAAAAGGATAAAATTCCACTCCATTTCGTTTCCTTTTCGGTAGATCCAGTTCGTGATCAGCCACAAGTGTTAAAGAAATTTGGGAAGCGCTATACAGAAGATTTCAAATCTTGGACGCTACTAACGGGATATAGTAAAAAGAAAATTGAATCCTTTGCAAAAAATTCGTTCAAGGTTCCAGTATCACCGAGTCCAGATCCTGGCCAATTCATCCATGGTACCACCTTTTTTCTTGTTAACAAGCAAGGTATTATCGTAAAAACGTATAGTGGTGTGGAAAATCCACCGTATGAAGAAATTAAAAAAGACGCACGAAAACTAGGTGAAGAATAAGTAGGAAAAAAAGAAAGATTGTAACGAAGATAATAAAGGTATATAATGGCACTGAAAACAAAATATGTTTTCTACTAGGGGGGTCCGTAGGCGGGCTGAGAGAGAATGAACCATTTCTCGACCCTTTGAACCTGATCTGGCTTATACCAGCGTAGGGAAGTAGCTAGCAAAGACTTGCTTTATTTGTTGTTCTTTGTCTATCTCCGGGTTCTTTTTTCATAAAAGAACTCTTTTTTTTATGCTGCGTGTAACGTTGGACTCCAATCATATGAAGGAGGCAGTTGCATGAAGAGTGAAAAAGTAACATTACCATTACAAAAGTCATTTCCAAACAGTGAAAAGCGGTATTTGAAAGGATCAAGATCAGATATTTTAGTACCGATTCGAGCAATTCACCAAAGTTCAACAGAAAGTGAAAATGGTGAAATCGAAAATGAACCTGTATTAACGTATGATACGAGTGGACCGTATACCGATCCGCTGTACACTGTAGATGTTACAAAAGGGTTACCTTTGCTGCGAAAACAGTGGGTGGAAGAACGGCAAGATACGTTCTATTATGAAGGCCGTCAAGTAAAGCCCGAGGATAACGGTTATAAGACAGACAAAGAACATATTTTTGTTTTTCCAAGTGACAATCGAAAGCCAATGAAGGCAAAAGAAGCAAAGAACGTAACGCAAATGCACTATGCTAAAGCCGGAATCGTTACTCCAGAAATGGAGTATATCGCAATTCGTGAAAATATGGATCCAGAATTTGTTCGATCGGAAGTCGCGGCAGGAAGAGCCATTATTCCTGCAAATATTAATCATTTAGAATTAGAGCCAATGATTATTGGGCGTCATTTTCACGTAAAAATTAATGCGAATATTGGTAACTCAGCTGTTTCATCGTCTATTGAAGAAGAAATTGAAAAAATGACATGGGCAACTCGCTGGGGTACAGATACAATCATGGATTTATCAACTGGGAAAAATATTCATACGACGAGGGAATGGATTATTCGAAATTCACCAGTTCCAGTAGGTACAGTACCAATCTATCAAGCATTAGAGAAGGTAAATGGAATTGCTGAAGATTTATCTTGGGAGGTTTATCGAGATACGTTAATTGAACAAGCGGAGCAAGGCGTGGATTATTTTACGATTCATGCGGGTGTATTGTTACGTTATATCCCACTTACCATTCAACGAACGACAGGAATCGTTTCCCGTGGTGGCTCGATTATGGCACAATGGTGTTTAGCGCATCACGAAGAAAATTTCTTATATACACATTTTGAAGAAATTTGTGAGATTTTAAAGGCTTATGATATTTCGGTGTCGCTAGGTGACGGGCTGCGACCAGGATCAATTGCTGATGCAAATGATGAAGCACAATTTGCTGAATTAGAGACACTCGGAGAGCTAACAAAAATCGCTTGGAAGCATGATGTTCAAGTAATGATTGAAGGACCTGGCCACGTACCGATGCATCAGATTAAAGAAAACGTAGACAAGCAAATGGAAATTTGTAATGAAGCGCCCTTTTATACGTTGGGACCTTTAACAACAGATATTGCACCCGGATATGATCATATTACATCTGCTATTGGAGCTGCGATGATTGGATGGTTTGGAACAGCAATGCTTTGTTATGTGACACCAAAAGAACATCTAGGATTACCTAATAAAGAGGATGTTCGCGAAGGTGTTATTGCGTATAAAATTGCTGCGCACGCAGCTGATTTGGCAAAAGGTCATCCTGGCGCTAGAAAAAGAGATAATGCACTATCAAAAGCACGTTTTGAATTCCGGTGGGAAGACCAATTTAATTTATCGCTTGATCCTGAACGGGCCCGCGAATATCATGATGAAACCCTTCCAGCCCAAGGTGCTAAAACGGCACATTTTTGCTCTATGTGTGGACCGAAATTTTGTTCAATGCGCATTTCTCATGATTTAAGAAATATGCCTGTTCAAGAACAAGAAGCGTTAGCTGGTATGAAAGAAAAGTCACAAGAATTTACGAAGCAAGGTTCTAATCTTTATTTATGATGAATACCGCTGCGCTTTTTGAGAGAGTAAATCAATTAGAGAAACAATTACAAAGCATTCAGAAACAGTGTCGGCACGTGTTTGTGGAGACTTCAGAAACAGATGAGCGAAGCTGTTTACGCTGTTATTATAAAGAAAAAATTTTGTACGTACTACCTAGAAAGTAGCGGCAATCACACCTGTAAGAGAAGTTTTTTCTCTTACAGGTGTTTTTTTTAGAAATACAGTAAAATTCTGAAAAAAGCAAAAAAACAGTACCATTAAATTGTCTTTTTTTGTATGATAAATGAAAATGAAAGTTTACTTCTAGTAGGGGGCTTGAAAAATGAATGCTATAAAGAATGTAGTCAAAAGGTATCCTGGACTTGAACTTTCTTTTCTATTGTTGTCGCTTTTTTTAGCTTTTGGTTTATATGAAACGGTAATCGTGTATCAGCATTTAGCACTTGTTGAGAATGAATTTTTAATTGGTTTAACGCCGCGCTCATTTACGTTAACATGGATTAACTTTGCTCTCCTTATGTCTATTTTGTGGACAACGGCGCTCCCTCTATTAGATTGGGCACATCAAACAGCCTTATTTCACTGGAAAAATGTTTTATTTGGGACAGTTTTTATTTTTATTGGTGTTCCGGTAGGTCTTTCCTTTCAACTCGATCAATATCTACTATTAAATAAAGGAATAAATGATGTAACAGAAGCGTTGCTCATTACTGTCCTCATTTCATTTACGCTTGTTCTAACAGAACCATACCGAAATAAGTAATGATGCTAGAGTATCTTTTTCATATTTTTTCACTTCCAAGCAATAATAATGGCTAAAGGAGAGTGACTATGAAAAAGAATGGTGTGCTGTTTTTATGTGGTCTGTATACCGTCATCATGGTACTATGCTTGGTATATTTTTATGAAAAGGGTAACGTTCATAGCTATCAGGTTGCAATTGGTGGTATTGTGTGTGGACTTATGCCGATCGTGCTTAATAGATTAACAAAGCGATTTTTTAATGCTCCAATGATCTTGTCTTATGTGCTGTTCTTAGTAGGCTCGCAACTTTTGGGCTCTCTGGCACATTTTTATTCTTTAGGTTGGTGGGATACGTGCATTCATTTTTTTAGTGGAATTTTATTAGCGTTTGTTGCCGTAGCCTTGTATGAAAGACTTCTTGGCAAAGAAGCTTCTTCGCCTCTTTCCGTATGGTTGATATTACTTTTTGTCTGGGGATTTGCTGTTTTTGGTGGTGTACTATGGGAAGTATATGAGTTTAGCATGGATCATCTCTTCGGTATGCACCTCCAGGGTGGTGGAAACGATGATACAATGACAGACCTTATCGCTGATACAATCGGAGGTGGTGTCATTGCACTATTCATTGCGTTACGGGGAAAATAACTAACGGAGAAGCAGTGCGCTCTCCGTTAGTCTTTCCAATATTTTGTGAGCGGACCACCTTCTCCATACAGTGGATCTGTGATAGGAATAGGCACATTTTTTATGGCTACTAATACGTCAGGGCGTTCTCCATCAATGCCTCTTTGTACGTCATAACTCATGCCATTAGGATAGGCGCCAACAACAGTAAAATCAGCTGAAGAATCAACATTCATATGACCTGTACCAGCAGGTAAGACAATAATGTCACCTGCATGAACTTGTAGCTCTTCTCCTTGTTTCCCACCAATTTTAACAGTTGCAAATCCTTCCTTAACGCCAAGCACCTCATGCGTTGTACTATGATAATGATGATAAGAAAATATACCATTTGTCCAACTATTTAGCCATAAATTTTGATTGAAAATTCTTTCTACACTTATAGGTTCTTGAACGGCTTGGCGATAAAGTAATACTGGTAATGTAGGGTTATTAGGAATGAAACCATCATCTTCGAATAAAAAGGTTTGAATATCCATAACAATACCTCCTAAGGATTTCGATTCCATAGCAATATTCCCGTATTAATGAGTTATTAATCGTAGTCTGCTCCCAACAAAAAGGGCTTGGGATACAATATTTCCTCTGTTTTGTGGCGCATCCCAAGCTTAGCGCTTAATTTGCTCTCATTTTGATTTCCTGCTCTTGCTCAGAGGGGGATTTGTCTTGTTTGCGTGCGGACCGAGTGCTCTTATGAAACTTGAACGCAAGCAAACGAAAATGAAAATAACAAGGAACATAAAAAAATGGCTTCAGCATCGAAATCCGATGCTGAAGCCATTTTTTTATGTGTTAAGGCTGTTTATGTCGCAGCCTCTTGATCTAGAGAAGTTATTCGTTTGTTGTTGTTACATGAAGGGTTACATCCATATTTCCGCGTGTTGCTTTTGAATAAGGACAAGCTTGATGTGCTTGTTCTACAAGCATTTCAGCTTCTTCCTGTGATACGCCTGTAACAGTAGCATAAAGAGCAGCAGCTAAACCAAATCCACCATCTTCATCTTTTCCAATTGTAATTTCGGCAGCGACGCTTGACTGAATTCTTTTACGTGCTTGGCGTGCAACCATATTTAATGCGCTATCGAAGCAAGCAGCGTAGCCAGCAGCAAACAATTGTTCTGGATTCGTTGAACCTGCTTCCTCTTTTCCGCCAAGCGCTTTTGGCATAGATAATGAAAAATCAATCGTACCATTTTCAGATTTTACTTTCCCTTGGCGTCCGCCATCTGCAATTGCTTTCGTTGTAAAAAGTGGTGTAATCATATTAAAACATCCTCCTAAAATTGTATTGTGCAAAATTTAATTTCTTGAAATCATAATAACGCATCCGCAATTAGATTGTCAACAATTTAATTTTTTAGTATTTAATTTGACGGTATTAATAAGATGACATATAGTAATAGAAAAAGTAAAAAAAAGGGGAATACGATGAATAACGATGCTTTAAAATTAGAAAATCAAATTTGTTTCAAAGTGTATGCTGCTGCAAGAGAAATTACTAAAATGTACCGCTCGTTGTTAGAAGACTTAAATGTTACGTATCCTCAGTATCTTGTTTTACTTGTATTATGGGAACAAGAATTACTTACTGTAAAAGCACTAGGAGAAAAGCTCTATTTAGATTCAGGAACGTTAACGCCTATGTTGAAAAGAATGGAGACAAATGGTTTAATTCATCGAAATCGGTCGCAACAAGACGAGCGAAGCGTAATGGTATCTTTAACAGAAGAAGGCAAAAAATTGCAAGAAAAAGCTGCATGTATTCCACAAGAACTCATCGAAACCATCCATATTGATAAAGAAGAATTGAAAATGCTTCATACATCTCTGGGGAAAATTTTAATGGGTATTCAAGAAGAAGAATAAGGATAAGAAAAAGTAGTAAGCTTTCATGGTCGTTACGATCATGACTTACTACTTTTTTTGATTTATAGATAATTTTCCCCTTTCAGTCATAACAAATTCGTTTATAATGAAAACTATTGCGGTATTTATTTACGAGAGACATATGAGAGACAAAGTAGGTGGGAAACATTGAATAGACGAAAGTACGCCTTACCTCTTGCTGTTGTAGGAGCAGGAATGATAATTGTTGGCGGCTATTTTTATGAACAGCACAATAAAACGACGATGGCCACCCTATCGAACGTTACCATTTCCACAAATAATTTAGTAAATGGAAAACGAGATCCCGTTTTACTTAAAGAAGTCGTATCAACAGATGGCTTATCAGATGAAGAAAAAAGTTGGGTTGCACACGCATATGAAGCATCTACAGCTCATCCAAAAAAATCAAGCAAGACAGAAACAAATGATGAAAAGAAAAAGGTAGTTGAAGAAGACCCACAAACGAACGAAAAGGATGATGAGGAAAAAAAAGATAAAAAAGAAGCGCGAAAAGATCATGGAGAAAAACCAGATTTACCAAAACCTCCACAATCCGAGCCACCAAAGCCACCAGAAAAACCTCATGAACATCCTGATCCACCGAAGCCGCCGAAGCCACCAAAACCACCGGAAGAACCACCAAAGCCACCGAAACCTCCCGTTCATCCACCAGAACCGGGAGATGATGACGGACCAGGCAGAGATGAACCAGATGATGATGATTTACCTCCTGCTCAAGCACCAGACCATGTGAAAAAGCCAGATGAATCGGAACTTGTAAACTAACGTGTATTAAAAAACAAACCCTTTTAGAAGAGGGTTTGTTTTTTTGATTCTATTTAAAGAGAGATAAAAGATAAAAAATGAACATAAAATATCGAGAATAATGATTGCTAATGATAGGAAGGCAGCCATGTTATTTTACATGGTAATGGTAATAATGAAAGGGAACATGGAAGGTGGTGGTTGCTATGAAAGTAAGAGAAGGTCAATGGGATCGCGGATACCTACTTATATTACTACTGCTTGCTTGTTGCAGTATTGTTTCTATTTATGCAGCTCAAGAAACCGCCCAATATGTAGAAAATTTTGCTGCTAAACAGGCTTTTTGGTACGTTTTTGGGATCGCTATAAGCATTCTTCTCCTTCTTTTAGATTTTCAACAAATTCGTCGCCTTTCTCTTTACTTTTATTTATTTGGTAATGCTGTTCTTCTTATGTTAGTTTTATTACCCGATGTTTCATTCGCACCTATTCGCAATGGTGCTCAAAGCTGGTTGATTGTTCCTGGTTTTGGTTCTATACAACCATCAGAATTTATGAAATTAATTCTCATTGTTTTTTTAAGTGTTGTTGCGAGTCGTCACTTAGAAAAATACCAAGAGAGTTCTCTCAAAGAGAGTTGGTTATTAGTAGGAAAGTTATTACTTACAAGCGGAATTCCAATACTACTAGTACTTATGCAACCTGATCTTGGAACTGCTCTTGTAATGATAGGCATTACGTTTGTAATGATGCTCGTTGCCGGTGTTCATTGGAAAATTATAAGTGGTATGTTAGCAATGGGAGTTTTATTCGTAGGATCATTCGTTTTTACTTATTTTCAATTTCCTGCTTTCTTTCATGCTCATTTATTAAAGGAATATCAATTGGGACGGATTTATGCATGGTTAGATCCTTACGGTTATAGAAATGGCGAAGGCTACAATTTAGTCAGTTCTTTAATTGCTGTCGGTTCCGGAGAGTTTTCTGGAAAAGGACTACAACAAGGGGATGTTTATATTGCCGAGGCACACTCCGATTTTATTTTTCCTATATTCGCTGAACAATTCGGTTTTATCGGTTCAAGTGTGCTCATTACGCTCTTTTTCTTATTGATTTATAAAATTACAAGCACGGCTTTAAAGGTGATTGAACCATTTGAATCTTTTCTTTGCGCAGGGGTTATTGCCTTGTTCAGCATTCACATATTTGAAAATATTGGGATGACGATCGGCGTTGTTCCAATTACAGGAATACCTTTACCATTTATTAGTTATGGAGGCAGTGCACTTATAACTAATTTATTAGCCGCAGCACTCATATACAATATTCGTTTACGAATGGGAGATTATATTTTCAAGCCTGATCACTAGGGATTGTATGCGTTTACTTGTAAGAAGTACGCATGCCCTTTCCCTTGAACATACGATTTATTCATGTTACAACTATAAACAATGAGCGACGGTATGTTTTCCGTATGCTCTTTTTTTTATAAAAATAAGTTGAAGCATTAAAAAGGTTTTATATCTATAGTAATCGGGTATAGCCAATGTATATTTGTTTCAACTTATCGAAAAATAGTAAGGGAGGCCGGAAAAAGAATAGTAATTACTCAAGGAGGAAGTCATGTCAGACAAAGGACCATTTAAAAAATCGATATCTTTAACAGATCTTATCTTAATTGGACTAGGAGCCATCTTCGGATCAGCTTGGCTGTTTTCTGTAAGTAATGTTGCGTCTAAAGCAGGACCGTTAGGAAGCATTTCCTGGTTTATTGGTGGGGTCATAATCTTATTGATCGGGCTAGTATACGCAGAGCTTGGAGCTGCTTTACCAAGAACAGGTGGAATCTTAAGATATCCAGTATATTCTCACGGCCCTTTGGTCGGTTATTTAATCTCATTTATTACGATTGTGGCGTACACAAGCTTAATTTCAATTGAGGTAACGGCAGTGCGTCAATATGTCGCGTACTGGATACCGGGACTGACGAAAGCAGGCTCGGATTCACCAACAATTGCAGGTTGGCTTTTACAGTTTGCCTTACTTAGTTTATTCTTCTTATTAAATTATTGGAGTGTAAAAACATTTGCTAAATCAAATTTCATCATTTCGTTCTTTAAGTACATTGTACCGATCACGATTATAATTGTTTTAGCCTTTCATTTTAAATCCACAAATTTTACCGTACAAGGATTTGCTCCATTTGGTTTTAATGGTGTACAAGCAGCCATTTCAACAGGTGGTGTTATGTTTGCTTATTTAGGATTACACCCAATTGTCTCTGTAGCTGGAGAAGTGAAAAATCCCCAGCGTAATATTCCAATTGCGTTAATTGTTTGTATTGTGCTTGCCGCCATAATTTACACGTTATTACAAGTGTTATTTATCGGAAGCATCCCAACAGATATGATTACTGCTGGAGGATGGGAGAGCATTCAAGAAAAATTCCCTCTTCCATTTAAAGACATTTCTGTTGCGCTTGGCCTGGGTTGGTTAGCAACGCTTGTTGTACTAGATGCAATTATTTCCCCGGGAGGTAACGGAAATATCTTTATGAATACAACATCCCGATTGGTTTATGCATGGAGTCGAACAGGAACCTTATTTAATGTGTTCTCAAAGGTTAATAAGAAAACAGGGATTCCACGTCCATCGCTTTGGTTGTCGTTTGGCCTTTCAATCTTTTGGACGCTGCCATTCCCATCTTGGAATGCACTTGTTAATGTTTGTTCTGTTGCTTTAATCTTATCCTATGCGATTGCCCCTATTTCGTCGGCTGCTTTTAGAGTGAATGCAAAAGACCTTAAAAAGCCATTTACCTTAAAAGGTATGAGTATTATTGCTCCATTATCCTTTATCTTTGCTTCATTTATCGTCTATTGGTCAGGTTGGAAAACGATATCGTGGTTAATTGGATCACAACTGTTAATGTTCGTTATTTATTTACTCTTTTCGAAGTACGTACCGAAAAAAGACGTCTCACTTAAGCAACAAATTAAATCTTCTCTTTGGCTTGTTGTGTACTATATTATCATGTTGATTATTTCGTTTGCAGGCTCTTTTAGTGGCGGAAGAGAATACATCTCTAACCCATTAGATTTAGTCATCATAGCGATCGTTTCATTGCTCATTTATTTTTGGGCAAAATATTCAGGTTTGCCAAAAGCAATTATTGATAGCGATCATGATGCGCCAGTTGAAGCGGACACGGGAAAATAATCTGTCTACTAGTAAGGTCCACATGTGAGTAATCATGTGGACCTTTTTCCATCCGCTATAAAAAGGGTGGATAGTGCAAAATAATTGACAAGACAAAGAAGTAAACAGTATGCTACGAGTGTTTTTATGTGTTTTTTTGCACTAGGATCGATAACAGGAGGGAAAACAGAAAATGAAATCAAATACATTTGATACCGTAATGAATGAACGTCACTCAGTTAGAAAGTATGATGCTTCTTTCTCATTGGCAGCAGAAGAAATTACAGCCTTATTAGAGGATGCAGCTAAAGCACCTTCTTCTTGGAACTTACAGCATTGGAAGTTTCTTGTGTTTCATGATCAACAAGTAAAAGAACAATTATTACCGATTGCATATAATCAAGAGCAAGTCGTAGAAGCGTCGGCAGTTATTGCTATATTAGGCGATTTAGAAGCAGATACAAATGCAGATCGTGTTTATCAAGAAGCTGTTGATAATGGATTTATGACGGACGAGGTAAAAACAACGCTAGTAGCACAAATTAAGAGTGCTTATGCGAGTCGTCCGGAGATGGCTAGAGATGAAGCGATTCGTAATGGTTCTCTTGCGGCTATGCAACTCATGTTAGCAGCTAAAGCGAAGGGTCTAGATACGTGTGCTATGGGAGGCTTTAATGCGGAGACACTCGTTTCTACATTTAACATTCCTTCTCGTTACTTGCCAGTTATGTTAATTTCAGTTGGAAAAGCTGCAAAGCCGGCACATGGCACAGCTCGTTTTCCAATTCAAGAAGCGATTGTTTGGAATCAATTTTAATGAAAAAAACGGCCTGTCGAGTAAAGACAGGTCGTTTTTTTGTCCATATTTATTTGGCAACGGGAACAGCGTTTAAGTACTCTTCTAACGTTCCATTACTTTCGGCAATTTTTACGGCAATGTCTTTACCAACAAAACGAATATGCCACGGTTCATATTTATAGCCCGTTACGTTATCTTTACCTTTTGGATAACGAATAATAAAGCCATATTCGCTAGCATGTTTAGCTAACCATTTTGCTTGTTTTGTTTCATCAAAACAGTCTTGAGCTGGACATTTTCCATCACGACTCGTAACATCAATGGACAAGCCGGTTTCATGCTCACTTGTTCCTGGTAAGGCACTGTACGTACGTGCTTTTTGATAGCCGTCTTTTTTTACATAATTATTAAATACAGCTGTTTGGATCGCATGTGAACGATAAGCTGATACGCCGCTTAAAGGCACACCATTTTTTTCTGCAGCTGCGAAAAGCTTTTCTAATGCTTGCGCTGCTGGTTTACGCATTTTTCGTTTTTCAATCTTTTCAGCAAAAATAAACGGCACGTTTGGATAAATCAGATCTTTTGGTGTGTAGTTTTCTGGAAGCTTCGATTGTTTGTTAACAAGCACAGGAATACTTTCAGGATTACTGACGACTACTGGACTTCCTTTTGGTTTCTTATTGTTTTGTGGAGGTTCACTTGGATCATTTTTTTTATGCGGAGTAGCTGATTCAGGATCTTGCATGACCCCCCCTTTAGAGCCCCCAGACGGTTGTTTTTCTTCTTTTGTTTTTCCATCTTGTTTGTGCTCAGAAGATGTTTCTTTTTTTGCTGGTTCTTTGTCTCCAGAGCAGCCTGCCATTAACATCATACTTAAAGCAAAAGCGACGCTAGATCCGATTTTCATTTTCATTACAATTCTTCCTTTCTTTTCTCGTTCGTTGTGCGCAAAGTTGTCATCTTGTCAAAAGGAACCTCGTTATTTTAGGATACATCGTTAGTGTAAGACAAAGTAACGAAAATGTACAATGAACCATTAGAAAAATGTAAACATATAGTATGATAGTATAAATTTTAGGAATAATTGTTTACCTTTTTGTGCGAGCGGGTAAAGAGTAGAAACAATAAAGGAGGGATGGACCATGAAATGGAGTCCAAATTCAAAGCAACTATCTCAGTCTATTCCAAAACGACAAGTTGCTATAGCGGAAGGAACAACTAAAAAACCTGATGAAAGTAGAAAACCGGAGTACGAGCTAACATTCCTGAACCCAAATTAATATAGTAGGAGCTATGAAAATGATTATTTGAGAAAGCCTGAATCCGGAAGACGCGAAGGATTCAGGCTATTCATATGATATAATGGGTTTTATTTACTGAAGAGGTGTATGGTGTATGGAATGGCCAGTAAAGGAAATTATTTCGGGAACCCATGGCTTGGCGCAATTGCGAGATGAAATTGGTTCACCGAGTGTTCGTGCTAGGAGGAAGGTGATTTCTGTAATAGATGAACATTGTTGTCAATTTATAGCCAAATCTCCTTTTCTCATTTTATCAACAGCCAATCAATCTGGTCACTGTGATGCCTCTCCACGGGGAGATGCTCCTGGATTTGTATCAGTTATTGATGAACAACATCTTTTTATTCCAGAGCGACCGGGGAATATGCGCTTAGACTCTTTAGAAAATATTTTGGATAATCCGAATGTAGGCTTATTATTTATGATTCCGGGACTCGGAGAGACGCTTAGAGTTAATGGAAGAGCTGCCATTACACGAGATGCAAAATGGTTAGAACACAGTATGGTGAATGGTCGCGTTCCCTCTTTTGGAATCGTTGTAAAAGTGGAAGAATGCTATGTCCATTGTGCGAAGGCGCTCATTCGTAGTAATTTATGGGATCAGGAGGAGTGGTTAATGCAAGACTCTTTGCCCCATATACCTTCGATGATGGCTGATCATGTTCGGTTAGAAGAGATGACGAAAGAACGAATTGAACGTGATCTACAAGAAGGGTATCAAACAAGATTATATTAACTTCTACATAAAGGAGAATGGTATATGACCTACATGGAAAATACACGTCAACGCTTATTTGAAGTAATTGAGGGGCTATCTCAGCAGCAATTGAATCAACAAGAACATAAAGATACATGGTCCATTATGCAAACGATGCATCATCTGTATTTAATGGAACAGTCTATTGCTATTATTGTTGCTAATCGATTAAAAAGTAAGCAAAAAACAAGCGCAGATCAGAAGCCTATTGAAAAAGCCGTCGATCGTTCATATAAAGTAGAGGCACCGAGCTTTTTAGTACCTACTAAACGTCATCTTACGTTGGCTGCTATAAAAGAAAAATTAGCGAGTTCTAGAGAATATATGCTCAGTGTAATAGCCAATGCACCACAAGAAGAATTGTTACAGAGAAGCTATCCTCATCCTGCTTTTGGATTATTATCTCTGCAACAATGGATTGATTTCCTTCCCTATCATGAGGAACGTCATATTCGACAAATTGAAGAAATAAAACAAAACTTGTTCACGACACTCGCTACTGAACACTAAAATTTTAAATTTACAAAAAAATACGTGCTCTTTTTTTGTTTCGAGGTTTTTTCTGAAATATGTTTTTAAATAGTAAAGGAAGTAAGAGGAAGATTAACGGGAACAGAAGTAGGTGTACAATATCTGAGACAACTACTTCTGTGATAATCCCACCTGATGCTTCGCGCAATAAGCTAACGCCATAGGTAAATGGCATAAATGGATTTAGATGCTTAAAAAATGATGAGGTAACAGCTACAGGAAAGGTTCCACCTGAGCTTGAAAATTGTAAAACGAGCAAGATGACTGCTAAACCTTTTCCGATGTTTCCTAAAAAAGATGAAAATGTATAGATAATAATCATAAAAACGATGCTTAACATGATGGAAAATAGTACGAAGGCTAAAGGCTGCCTAATGTATGCATGAATAATCCAGAGATCACCTAAGGAAACGACCAGTCCTTGAAAGAAACCGATCGTTAAAAACGTTAACAATCGTCCGTAATAAAATGGAAGCCCCCCAGGAGAATCCTCAATTTCGCCTCTTCCAACTTTTAAAGAAGAAATAAGTAACATGCCTCCTACCCATAGCGCTAACAACGTGTAAAAGGGTGTCATTGCTGATCCATAATTAGGAACTGGAAATAATTTTTTTTCTTTTAATATAAGAGGCGAAGCTAGAAAGTCACTTTCAAGCTTGGCATCGTTACGCAGTGCCGTAATGACTTGAGAAACACTTGAGTTTTTTTCGAAATCTCGAATTTTTTTAGCTGTAGACGTAACGGCCGCTTCAAGCCCTGGTAGATCGTTTTTTACCGCGAGTGCTGCTTTATGAAGAAGCAGACCAGCTTTAGGAAGCTCATCATGAACAAAACGTTCCGCTTTTGAAAGTTTTTCTTGAGCGCTCGGCCAATCATTTTGAGCAAAAAGCGCTGCTTTTTGGACAGAATCCTCAAGGTGAGGCCACTGATTTTCGTTAAAAGTCACAAGATCATTTAGGGGTTGTAAATGGTCTGTAATGGACTGTGATTGATTTTGAAGCGACGTTTGTAGTTCTTCTAATGAGGTTTGAATTTCTTGTAATTGATCTCGGTCTTTGTCTTTCGCTTGCTGTTTTGCCTCTTCAATATTGGCAATCATCTTTTTTAATATATCGTTTAATTGAGAGTCAGTCTCATTTTTGACGGTTGTAAAACGTTTATTAAGATCAGAGGCAGAATCAATGCCTTCTTTTAGAACAGGAAGCTGTTCATTTACTTTTACTAAGTACGGAATTGCTTCATCTAATTTAGGAGTAAGCGCTTTAAGTTTCGAGACATTTTGGACCTTTTTTTGTATGTCGTTAAAATTTTGGTCAATTATCGTAATTTTCGTTCCAATTTTTTTAATTTCAGGTAACGACTGTTCCAGCTTAAACAACTTATCTTCAAACTGACGGATAAGAGGAAGCTTTCTCTGTAGCATGAGGCCAGCTTCGTTAAATTTTGAAAAGATGACTTGACCGACTCCTTTCGTAAAACTATTACTGACTTGGTTAACGACTGTGGAAACCCCTGATTTTGTGATTTTTGGAGTCACAGCATTGATTTTTTCATTCACTGTGAACGTTACAGTTGGCTTTTCTGGATGATTTGAAGCAATGCTACTAATTTTTTTTGAGAAATTTCGAGGAATAAGAAGCGTAGCATAATATGTCCCATTGCGAATGCCTTTTTTCGCTTGTTCTCTATTGACAAATGTCCAACCTAACTTATGATTTTTCTTTAGTTTGTTGACAGTTTGTTTCCCAATGTTAAGGTGTTTATTTTTAATAGTAGCTCCCACATCTTCATTAACGATGGCTACTTTTATTCCAGATGTATTTTCATACGGATCCCACATAGCTCGAATGTTGACCCATGCATATACGGAAGGAAGTAAGGTTAGACCAATTAGTAAAAGAATCATTATAGGCAGTGAGGCGATTTCTCGCCAATCATCTCGATAGATTTTTAGTGTTTTTTTCATACATATAACGTCCTCTCACTTCGTCATAGCGTTAGTTTTTCTTTTCCTCGGGAGTTTATGTACAGAGATTCGCATTGACGAAGGCGTGATCCTATGATTCACTGAAATCAGTGATTTTTTAAAGGAAGGAGCAGTGATGGTGACAGAACAAATGGTACTTGATCTTTTAGATGAACTTCGAAACAATAAGATTGAAGAATATGTAGTAAAAAAAGCAGATTTTTTTCTATTTCGAGACATTTTAATGAAACAAGAGGATAAAAAATCGTTTCGAGGTGTTATTGTGCCTGGCGGTGGAGGCGATATTTTGTATTCGTATCAACCGGGTTGGACGGCCTAAATAAAAAAACACGCGCATAAACCATTTGGTTTATACGCGTGCTTTTTTTTATTTAACAATGATGACTGGACAATGAGCAGTATGAGCAACTTCATGACTAACACTTCCTAAGAGCGCTTCTTTTATCATGCTCTTACCGGTACTCCCCATTAAGATGACATCTGCACGATGTTCATCTGCATACGTAGTAATGACAGCCGCTGGATCTCCATCGAGAGAGTGACTCTCGTATGAAATGCCGGAATGCGCAAGTTGGCGAAGAGCAGGCATGAGTAATGCTTCATTCTCTTCCTCTACAAGTGAATCAAGGTCTATATTCAACAGTGGTTCACCAAGTGGTAAGTTAGGGTTGACATGTAAAATGGTAACAAGTTTAGCGTGTACGGTTTGAGCTAACTGGATGGCATGTTGCAAAGCACGAGCTGCTGGAACCGAACCATCAAAAGCAACAATCATTTTTTCATACATACGATTCATCATCCTTTCACTAACAATTAGTGAGAAATTTGATCGACGTGAGCGAGTTTTTTGCGTCCAAAAGCAACAACTAACATCGCAATGAGAACGAAAAAAGCACCCATAATAAAAGGAATTTGAGGTGAAACAGATTCAGCTAACGTATTAGCTAACCAAGGTCCAATGGCTCCACCGATAAAGCGAACAAAACTATAGGCCGCAGAAGCTGTTGAACGTTGTACAGGAGCTACTTGCATAACAGCAGTAGTTATGAGAGTGTTGTTCGTTCCAAGAAATAATCCTGCTACAATAACAGCAACAATGACAACGGTACTTGAGTGTGTCCAAATTCCCATTGCAAGTAAAGACAAAGCAAATAAAATCAACATAGCACACATGGATTTAATCGTTCCAAAACGAGCTTGTACTTTTGGAGCGACGAATACAGAGGTAAATGCTAAACAAAGACCCCAACCTAAGAAAACATATCCTAAGCCATGTTCATCTAAATTCATTACAAAGGGAGAATAAGCCATTAGTGTAAAGAAGCCAATATTATACAAAAAGGCCGTGATGCCGAGAATAAGAAGGCCTGGATATTTTAAAGCTTTAATCGGATCAAGCACAGAGCTTTTTACCTTTGGTTTTGCTACTTGTGGCATTTTTAATAACAAGGCCAAAAATGCAATAATCATGAGAACACTAACCCCAAAGAAAGGACCGCGCCAAGAAATGGAGCCGAGTTCTCCTCCTAATAATGGTCCGACAGAAATACCAAGGCCAATTGCAGCTTCATAAAGAATAATAGCTTTCGCTGTACCGCCAACAGATAACCCAACAATGGCGGATAAGGCAGTAGCAATGAATAGTGAGTTACCAAGTCCCCATCCACCACGAAAAGCTACAATTTGAGAAATAGCGTTGGACGATCCGGCTAGCGCGGAAAAGATAATAATGAAAATAATACCCGTTAACAACGTCCATTTAACACCTATTCGACTAGAAACTACACCGGTAATAAGCATAGCGATTCCTGTAATTAAATTATAGCTGGAAAATAACAATGATACCTGACTAGGTGTCGCATGAAGTTGTTTAGCAATCGCAGGTAAAATTGGATCGACAAGACCAAGGCCCATAAAGGAAATAATCGTTGCAAAGAAAATAACCCAAATAACGAGTGGTTGTTTATTAGACGATGGTTGTAGATCTAATGGTTGTTCACTCATAACAAAAACTCCTTTTCTAAATAGTATTCGTTAACATGAAATAACGATGCAAAAATGCTATGTATCGAAGTATAGTACAACTTAACCTTTACGTCAACGTTAAGAAACTTTCTATTTTTAATAAGTTATGATACGTTGGATAAGAAGTGGATCAAAAAGTGAAAGGAGGAGGGTAGTTTGACAGGCTTAAAAATTGATGATGTCGCAAAGCAGAGTGGACTGACGAAAAGAACGATTCGCTATTATGAACAAATTGGCCTTTTAGCCTCCCCGCCTAGAAGTGAAGGTGGCATTCGTCTCTATTCACAAGCGCATGTTGAAATGTTAAATAAAATTGTTAGCGCAAAAGAAGTTATGGGATTTTCATTAACTGAGCTACAGGAATTTATTCAACTGAGTGAAACATTAGAAGAGCAACGTAGCGATTACCGTCAATTTAAAGGGACGGATCAGCAGAGAGAGAAATTAGAAAAAGTAACAGAAACAATTGAAGAACAACTAAAGCTTATTGCTCAAAAAAAGAAAAGCATTGTAAGAGTAGAACAAGACCTAACAGCACTATATGAACGAGCAAAAAATGCGCTGCATACCTTTAAAGAAAATAAATAATCCCCTGCAGCGCATACATGCGAGTCAGGGGACACTATTGCCGTACGTATTAGTTTACACCAACACTTGTCCATGCTGATTTAACAGCATTATATTCGGTTCCGCCATTACCGTATAGGTCAGCAGTAGCACTAAGCAATGCTGCACGAGCACCGCTGAAATTCGTAGAAGCAGTCATATACGTACTAAGAGCTCGATAATAAATTTGTTCAGCTTTTGCTTTTCCGACAGCAGTTATTGTTAAATAAGCTGCCTTATTTGGAATACCGCTATTGGTATGAACGCCGCCATCATCTGCGGTTGTATTTAGATATTTACTCATATTGTCGGGCTGTCCAGCAAGTGTAGGGTTTTGTATATTGCGTAGCCCGTCGCCTGCTTTACCAGGTGTATATACGTCTTCCCCAATCCACCAATCACTAGGATCAAGGAAATAACCAAAAATATCCGACATGGATTCATTTAATGCACCCGATTGGTTTTTATACGTTAAGTTCGCTGTATATTCTGTAACAGCATGCGTTAATTCATGAGCGACTACATCAAGTGCACCAGAGAGGTATGTAAATTCTTTACCGTCGCCATCTCCATACACCATTTGTTGTCCGTTCCATACTGCATTGTTCCACTTTGTGCCAACATGAACGGTCGAAATGAGTGAAGCACCTTTGTTATCATAGCTGTTACGCCCAAATGTATTTTTATAATAATCGTACACTTTACCTGCGTAAGCATGAGCATCAACGGCAGCAGCTTGAGTAGTTGAATCAAAAATGTTGTTAGTATCGGTTACATAGTTCCCAGGCAGGGTTTGCGTATTGTTGGCAGTGTACGTTTCAATATCATTATCGCCGCCCATTGGCTTTGTCGCATCTAATAAGTAATAAGAGCCTTGGTATAAATACGTATTTAGAGATTTTGTATCGCCAAGAACACCTTTTCCAGAGCCAGTAGTAGGCCCGTCCTCATTTATAGCATTATGACTGCTAATAATGTTTCCGTTCTTTGCATCAACATAAATTTGCCAGTTAGCGGGACTTGGATCAATAAATTGTAGCTCCACTTTATAGGCTACTTTATACGTTGCACCATCCTTCACCATAACTACATGTGCCTTTTCACCTAAGCTTTTTGGCGTGGCACCTTTAAATGCTAGAGGTTTAGCCACTTTACTTGGTTTTAATGAAAGATGTTTCCATGCCTTTTGGATTGCGCTTGCTTCTGTAAGCGTTTTTTTAGTATTTGCTGTTGTAGGTAAATTCGTTAATACATCACCATTAATGGCCGTTATTTTCCCAGTTTTGTCCGTATGAACAATGAGGCGAGCGTTGTCTACAGCTACTCCGCTGATTGACTGATTGAATTCATAATGAGTCATCCCTAATTGATCTTTGGTTGCTTTTACAAACGTTAAATTTTTCTCAGGATTAAATGTAAAGAGATGCTTATTTTCTTTTAAGAAGGTAACAATAGCTTTTTTTGTTACATACGTTTTTTTAGATATTTTTCCAGAAATAAAGGCAGGTGCTTTTTCAGATCCTTGGGTAACGAGTAATTGCGGAGACTCGCTTTGATTTTGTTCTACAACCATTAATTTCTGAGCTTTTGTACCTGGTTCGTAGGATGCGGATGCTTGATACGCTGAGCCAAATAATATACCTGCCGAAAGTACTGTAACTAATCCTTTTTTCATAATTACCCTCCTGATATTCTACTGGGGGGCGCCCTTGTTTTTATCATAGCACAGGATAAAAGGACCGTTATTGGGAAAATAAAAGTAATTTATTATAGTTTTCAAACTATTCTGCCCATTTATTTTCCCAAGTGTCAAACTAGTAAAAAAGAAGTATAATTTAATCATTTTCACTTTTACACATTAACGGATGCATCGGTCAGTCAGTTTAAAGAATAAAGGGATAAAATGGGTGTAAAAGCGCTTGCTGTGGTACCTTATTTTCATAGGAAAACTATGTATAAAAAAACATAATTGTGCAAAGATGGTTATAGAGCATTTACACTATAAAAAATGCCATTGACTGAAGGAAGGAGCTAATCCTCGTGCCACAAAAATTCACGCTAACAAAGGATTTGCTATACCATTGGGTGACCGCCGGATGTTAAAGAAAAAACTAGTTTCCAGTGTTGTAATCCTTATTCTCCTCTTGATCATCTGTATGCCAGCGACAGCAGGAAAACCAGCTCCAAATAAAATACAGCAGATTGATCATTATGCGGAAGCGTTTTTTAAGGAACAGCGAATCCCTGGTGCATCGATTGCGCTTGTACATAACGGTAAAATGTATTATTCAAAAGCGTGGGGTGTTACTGGTGCTCATGAAAAGCCCATTACATTACAAACGCCTTTTATTATCGGCTCTATTAGTAAATCGTTAACAGGACTTGCGATTGCAAAGTTAATTCAGGATAAAAAAATTCAATTGAACGCCCCCGTCAAACATTATCTTTCTTGGTTTAGAGTAAAAGACCAAGAGGCAAGTGAACACATGACGATTAAGCAATTGCTCGATCATACGAGTGGCTTAAGCTATGAATCGGGACTAGTCATTGCTGATAAGGGTGAGCGCGATATTGGAGCCATTAAAAGAGATGTTAAAACCTTAGCGAACGTTACGCTTATTGCTAAACCAGGTGTTAAATATCAATATAGCAATACAAATTTTCTAATTTTAGGTGCGGTTATTCAGGCGGTTACGCATACATCCTTTAGCCGATATATGAGTGAGGAAGTATTTCGTCCCTTAGGCATGACACATGCAGCAGCTGAGCAAAAGACTGCGGAAAAAAAGGGATATTTACCGGGGTATCAATCGTGGTTTGGCTATCCGAAAAAGACGGTCATTGCCTATGATAATGGTGGAACTCCTTACGAATATATTGCTGCAAGTGCCTTAGACCTTGTTCAATATATGAATTTTTTACAAGGAATGAATGCGGTAGGGTATTTAACACCTGAAAATTTAAAAAAATATACATCGCCTTTGTATAAAATTGATCCAGATGAATACTATGGTTTTGGATTGCGTGTCTCTTATCCAGGTGCTAAGGAGGAAGTGGTTTGGCATTCAGGAACAACACCGGATGCTCATGCTGAGTTTTTTGTGTATCCTCACACTGGCTGGAGTGGCGTTATATTAACGAACAAAAATCATGCAGAAGAAGAAAGTACCTTACCTTTTTTAAAGAGAGGCTTAATTCGTCTTATGAACGGACAAGAACCAGTGAGTATACCTACTAAACCAGCTCCTGCCATTCAACTTATTATGGTTGCTCTTTGTGTTATGTTACTTGTAGTGACCGTGTATCTGATCTTGAAGATAAGAGCGCGCTTAATCCGAAAAAAATGGACATGTCGTATAACGGGTATTAGTTTAGGAGTCCTTTCTATAATTGTGATTCCCCTTTATATTCGCAACTCGGAAGCGCCGTGGCATTCTATAAAAGCCTTTGCGCCAGATCTTGCTTTTTTGATACAACTCCTTGTAACTTGTTTAGCAATAACAGCACTTGTTTTATTGCTTGCATCCTTTACCGTAAAGAAAAATATGATTTTTAAATAATAATTGGACACATGCGTTAGTGTGGTATACTGACAAAAGGAAAGAGTATAAGAGAAGAGGCGAATTATGCTAACATTTGAAGAAAAGAAACAAGTAATACAGCAACATTTTCCGGAATTAGAAGCGAAAGAAATATCTTTAGGCCGGATCAATTATCACTTTGAAGAAAGTAAACGCGACAAAAAAATCGTCGTGCAAAACCTTCATCCAAATGGAAATGGCTTTGTCTATGCGGGTCATTTACCAAAAAAAGAACGTAATGAAAAAGGACTTATTAATATTCGTGACTATACAGAAGAAGCATTAATAGATCTCATTGAAGCATCCATGAATTTTTTACAAGGAGATGACACGTTTGAAGAGCCGTCTCAACAAGAAACCATCGTGGAATATTGGGTTGCAGAAGATGACGAGCGCTTGCTACTCATTCATGAAGACGAACTATGGAACATTTATGCCGGAGAGAACTTAGAAGCAGCTTTTGAATCCTATAAAGAAGCAACCGAGTATTTAGACGAAGAAGGATTTAAGAAAGAATAAAGTTAAAGTACCCTGTCACATTAGGAGACACGGTACTTTTTTTCGTTCTACCACATATTGATCCATGCTACTTACATACATAATCACTATGTTTTTTGAGACACTAATTCTAGAAACTCATAAAACAAGGGGGTGTAGGAGATGACGAAAGCAAAGGGATGTACGTCTTCTAATCCCGGTCAACAAAAAGGTCATTTAGCTTGGTGGCAGTTATCTTTAATGGGGATAGGCTGTACAATCGGAACCGGTTATTTTTTAGGCTCATCTATTGGAATAATGATTACGGGTCCGTCGATTATTTTATCTTTTTTATTAGCAGCTGTTGGAACGTATGGGGTTTATCATGTTTTAGCAGAAATGACTGTCCATGATCCTCAAAAAGGTTCATTTTGTGCGTATGCACATAAAGCGTTTGGACGCTGGGCTGGTTTTTCGTGTGGATGGAATTATTGGATTTCTAATGTTCTTGTGATGGGAAGCCAATTGACGGCGTTATCTATTCTTACGCGCTTTTGGTTTGCTAACGTACCTTTATGGGTTTTTGCAGCAGGGTATGCTAGTTTGGCGCTTCTTGTCGTCATCGCGGGCTCGAAAGGTTTCGACCGTATCGAAAATATATTTGCGGTTATAAAAGTAGCGGCAATTGTTATGTTTATTGTTATTGCAACGTTAGCGCTGTCTGGAATGTTTAATGGAGAGGTTACTCATCCCGGCTTACCAACAACGTGGCATGGTTTTTTCCCAGATGGAGCACGGGGCTTTTGGTCTTCGCTGATCTATGCTTTTTATGCCTTTGGTGGTGTTGAAGTTATTGGCATTATGGCATTACAGTTGAAAAAACGAGAAGACGGTCCGAAGGCAGGCAAGGTTATGTTGAGTGTTTTGGCAGGTATTTATGGCATATCAATGTTACTAGTCGCCGTTATGGTATTTCATCACGAATTTAACGATAAAAAAAGTCCATTTGTTATAGCATTAAGTGATTATCATTTACCATTCTTCCCACATATCTTTAATATAGCCATCATAATTGCTGGTTTTTCTACGATGGCCGCCTCTTTATTTGGTGTTACAAACTTACTTTGTACGATGGGAGAAGAACGCGACGCACCTGCTCTTTTTGCAAAAAAAGTAAAGAAGCTGAGAAATTTACCTATAGCATCACTAGGCTTGGGGACGGCAGGGTTAGTCGTATCAGTACTAGCCGCACTCATTATGCCTGGGAAGATTTATGAGTATATTACAACAGCTGCAGGGATTCTCCTGCTATATAATTGGTTATTTATCCTGTTTTCTTCACGAAAACTGTTAAAGAAACAGCGTAAGCATCGTTGGATTTTATGGCTGTCAGCTACGTTAGTGGTCGGTAGCATCACGGGAACGTTAGCAGAACCAGAATCTCGACCAGGCTTTTATATTAGCATTTTGTTAGCACTTTTAATTGGAGTGGCAGCTTTTATGATGCATCGTGTTTGGAAAAAGAATACGAGGTGATGACATGAAAGAGCTTTTAATTTTATTAAGAAAAGGCAGCAAATCAGCACGCATAGCAGCTATTGTAAATACGATTATTGCTCTTATAAAAGGTACAGCCTTTTTTGTAACAGGAAATGTAGCGATGTTTGCAGAAACGATGCACAGCCTCGGGGATGCTGCTAATCAATTTTTCGTTTATATTGGCTCGGCATTAAGCAAAAAATCCCCGACAAAACGATTTCCAAATGGTTTTGGACGCCTCGTTCATTTAGTATTATTAGGAGCCGTTTTAATTGTAGGGATTATGGCTTTTGAAACAATAAAAGAAGGATGGTCACACGTTCTGCACCCAACACCTTCTAAAGGTGTGCTGATTAATCTCGCCGTTCTTTTTGTCGGTGTGTTACTGGAATCTTTCGTATTATATAAAGCGATGAAAGAAGTGCTTCATGATGCCAATGTACCAACAAATGGTATAGGTGTCATTGTAAAAAGTTTTGGTGCACTTTCACGAGCGAAACCAGCAACAAAACTTGTATTTATGGAAGATTTAGTAGCTACTGGTGGTGGTATTCTAGCTATTATAGCAATTGTTGTTAGTAAAGCAACGTCCTTTCATCAAGCGGAGGGACTTGCTTCTATTATAATTGGTCTGATGATGCTTTATGTTGTGGGAAAGGTTTTTTTAGAAAATGCAGCGGGCGCATTAGGAGAAGCAGATTCCATCATGGAGGAACGAATAAGTCAGCTGCTTATGAAGGATCCTGATGTGAAAGATATTGTATCAGTAACAGTTATTAAAGAAGGCGAGGCATTACACGCAGAGCTTGAAGTGGAAATTGATCCAACGTTAACGGTAGCGGAAGCAGATGATATAAAGGATCGTCTTTCTGAGAGAATTACGAAGGAACATGGTGTACTGGATATTACGATACAATTTGATGAAGATGACGGTGTGGCAAATTGGAAAAATCCTTCATAGCGATTAAGAAGCTTCTGCTTAAAGAGGCTTTTTTTGCATGTATAAATAAGGAGGCTTGGGCGTAGCTATAAGGGAGGGGGGATAATGGTTGCGCGGTCGAATGAAATTGCGAAAAGGTCCACTTCCTTTAAAGAAAGTTCTTCTCTATTCTTTTATCATTCTTATTGTGCTTACTCTTTTTTCATTTTGGATTGTCGATGAAAAAATCCAACCAATATTAAAAAACATTGCCTCATCTGAAGTTAGAAATATTGCCGATGTTGCAATTAACGATGCAATTGCTGCCAATATGAGCAAAATTGATAATGACAAAGTAATGATTGTACAGCAACCTAAAGGTGGAAAACCTGTTTATATGCCAAATGATAAAATGTTTAGTGAAGTTCTTGTAAGCATTACACGAAGCATACATCATGAAATTCGGAAAGATCAGCATTCATCAACCATTGCAAATGGCAAAGTGTTAGATTCTGTCGTTTATGATTTACCGATGGGGGCCATTTTTAGTAATGCTTTATTGACGGATGCTGGACCGAAGCTTCCTGTTGAAATGAGCGTCATCGGCAATGTCGATACAGAGCTTGAAACGAAAACGATTAATGTCGGGATCAATAATCCATCTGTTGAGATTTATGTAGTGATTTCGGTGCATTTGCAAGTAGTTGTTCCTTTTTCTTCTGAAAAAGTAACGGTAAAGAATAAAGTAAAACTCGGTCAGTTTATTATTCCTCAAGACGTACCTGACTATTATGGTGGTGGGTCTTTTCAACCGAGTATTTCAGCACCAAAAAAATAATAAAAGAGCGGGAATTCCCGCTCTTTCCTATAATAAGAAAAATAAATTAGTTCACACCAACATTTGACCATGCTGTCTTCACAGCATTATATTCTGTACCATCTTTACCAAATAAATCAGCAGTAGCACTTAAAAGTGCAGCACGTGCGCCACTAAAGTTTGTTGAAGACGTCATGTAAGTTGTTAAAGCACGATAGTATACTTTTTCAGCTTTTGCTTGACCCATTGCAGAAATGGTTAAGTAAGCAGCTTTATTAGGAATACCGCTGTTTGTATGAACGCCACCGTCATCTTCAGAAGTATTTACATAATTTTTCATATGTGAAGGTTGACCACCATCCGCTCCGAGCTCAGGCTTTTGCAAGTTGCGAAGCCCATCTCCAGATTTACCTGGTGTGTATACATCTTCTCCCACCCACCAATCACTTGGATCAAGGAAGTAACCAAATACATCAGACATTGACTCATTTAATGCGCCAGATTGACCTTCGTATTTTAAGTTAGCGGAGTACTCTGTTACAGCATGCGTTAGTTCATGAGCTACTACATCTAATGCCCCAGCAAGGCTTCCAAACTCCCTGCCATCGCCATCTCCGTAAAGCATTTGCTGACCGTTCCAAACCGCATTATTCCAATCACTACCTACATGTACGGAAGAAATTAATGATGAGCCTTTTCCGTCAAAACTGTTGCGACCGAATGTTTTCTTGTAATAATCATATACCTTTCCTGCGTAAAAGTGAGCATCAACAGCTGCTGCTTGTTCAGAAGATGTCCATTTATTATCAGAATCTTTCATTAATGTTCCAGGAAGTTGATCACTTGTGTAATCAACGTTAGCTGCATCGTATGTTTCGATTCGATGATTGCCACCCATACCCTTTGTTCCATCTGATAAATAATAGCTACCTTTAGAAGACGTTGTGTTCAGTGATTTCGTATCGCCAAGGACACCTTTTCCTGAGCCGGTTTCAGCTCCATCATCCATAATATCATTACGGCTTTTGATGATATGACCATCGGTAGCATCTACATATACTTGCCAATTTGCTGGAGTAGGTGCAATATATTGCAACGCAACACGATAAGCTAATTTATAATCATTGCCATCTTTCACCATGACAAGCTTTGCTTTTTCACCAAGGCTATTTGGGCTTGCCCCTTTAACGGCTAATGGTTTTACTTCTTTTTTTGGTGCTTCTCCAACATGTTTCCAAGCTTTTTGAATGGCTGTTTCTTTGCTTAGCTTTTTTGCAGCCTTCCCATCAGTAGGGAGATTACTTTGCACGTCATGGTTAATTGCAGTAATTTTACCATGCTGATCTGTATGCACGAACAGTCGTGCATCATCAACTGGAACTCCATTAATTGAAAGATTAAATACGTAATGTTTCATGCCAAGAGAATCTTTTGTTTCGCTAACAAACGTTACGTTTTTCTTGGCATCAAAGGAAAATAACTTATTATTATTTTTCAAAAACGTTAAGATATCTTCTTTTGAAAGATATGTATCTTTTGAAATATTTCCTGAAATAAATGAGGGAGCAGACTGGTAACCTTCTTTCGTTACTTGTAGGTTGGCTGCATTCTTGTTATGATTTTCGATTACTACTAGTTTTTGTGCGTTTGTTCCTGGTTCGTATGCAGCAGCTGCTTGATAAGCTGAGCCAAATAATACTGTTGCTGAGACGATTGCTACTAATCCTTTTTTCATCTTAACCCTCCGAATTTTTATAGGGGGCGCCCTTGTACATTACTATATCACAGTGTAAAAGAAGTTTTATTGGGAAAATCAAAGTATTTAATTACAGTATTCAAACTATTCTGCACTTATTTTTTCCCAAGTGCAAACATGGGAGAAAAGTTGTATAATCATAGGTTAAAATTTTCTGTTAATTTATTTTTTTACAGTTGATTATTGTGTAATTTAAGTATTTTTATGGTTATTAACTTGAGAAATGATCAGGGTAAATATAGATTGCTGTTTTGGAAACGCCTCTCAACATAATCCTTATTTTTTAAGAGAACAGGAAGGTTTAATGAAAATGAGGATATAGTTACACAGTAATAAAAACGGCTACTAAATCGAATGGGAGTTGCACAGGCTTCTAGAGGAGAAAGTACGTCGGCTAGGACATTAGAGGGAATATGACACGAAAAACCCCCCCATTATTTTAAAGAGGTGGTTTTTTCGTATTTTCGTTTTTCACGTGTTCAACATCTTCTAATCGATAGCTAAGTAAAACATATTGGTACGTACCTTGTTCTTTTCCTTCCTCTTCAGTAAAGGTACGGGAAGGAAGGGGGATCGTGTTTTCATCCTTCTTTGCTATCATTTGTATTATTTTAGGGATCGAATCAGCCCATTCTTGTGCGGTTAATCGATCGCTCACGGAACTAATATCAAATTGATAGAGGTGAGACGTATGATGTATATTTTGTTCTTTCGCTTTGCGAATCTCCTCTAATGATTTCTCTAATAACGTGAGCGCAGGCTGAATTAATTGATAGGTAAGTGATAGCGTTACTTCTGGCTGTTCGGCTTGAATTTGTGGGCTACCACGATATAGCGTATCCTTCATATTTACCGTTTGATAATATTTTTCAGTAAGATTACCAAGTTGCTTAGTTTCTGTCACTTCGAGAAGGTCAGCTTCTTCTAGTTTTTTTACATGATAATACAATCTAGACGGTTGTTCATTTAGCTCGATTGCAAGTTGTTTCACTGTAATCGGTTCGTCAAGAGCAGCATGTAAAATTTGTAATCGTCTAGGGTCGCTGAAGATTTTCATAAGTTCAATAGAATTTGGTTTTACTTGCACGAGTATCCCACCTCAACCGTTGTTTGTAAAAAGGATACCATACATCCAATAAAAGAGGGAAATGTTGCAACAATTAATTCATCGTACGAATGGATTGGCTACTAATACAAATACACAGTATAAAAATAAACAAGGCGGCACCGCTATAAAGTAAAATCGTATGAATTGAAAAGCTGGATAGTAAAACGGACATTAAAGCAAAAGATAACGGTACAAACCCCATAGAACCAGTAGCTAGTATGCTTTGTACACGACTCATCATTATAGGATCGGTTTGTTCTTGAACGAGCGCAGGGCCTAGGCTGTTAACGATTCCTAAGAATATTCCCGCCACACTAAGTAGTATGAGGCACTGCCATAGCATATGAACTTGGCTTAAAAGTAAGACGCATAGTGCTAAGCAACCGATGCTGCTCATTTGAACGAGAGGTCGTTTGCGTCGTAATTGCGTAATGGAAATAAGTGTAGCCCCACCAAGAAGACCGACTGCAAACGCAGTTTCCATATAGCTGAGCGACAGGACGTCACCGTGTAGTGTTTGTTTAGCGATAAATGGGATGCCGATGGATAGTGGCCCAACAATAAGTAAATTTATAATGATGGAGGCAAACATCATAATCAGTAGAAACGGAATACTTTTTACATAAGTAAGCCCTTGTTTGAAGTCCATTAAAAATGATGAATCTTGGCGTTCCTTTCGTGGTTCGTGAGAAGCGCTTTTTGTTTGCACGCTACAATATATAATAAGGGCACTGAAGATGAGCATGATTGAGGTTGTCAGGAAAATGATACCATAGGAGAAAAATGTTAAAATAATGCCTGCTAGAATTGGACCGGTTAGTGAGGTGATATTATAAATCATCATGCTAAGAGAGTTAGCACGGACAAGTTGTTCTTTAGAAACAAGTTCCGTCATTAATGTTTGACTAATAGGCCAATAAAAAGCATCCAAAGCACCAAAGAGAACGGTAAAGATACAAAGAACCGAAAAGTTTAAATAGTTGTAATAAAATACAGGCAGGATTCCAAGTAAAAGAAGGCTACGTGCAAAAAGTGTGACGGTTAAAATGCGTTGCCTAGAATAACGATCCCCTAGTACACCAGCGAATGTCATTAGTAGAAGTCTTGGCAGTGTGGCAAAAACAAGAATGGTTCCTAATCTTTTAGGTTGTTGTAGTGTGTTAAGAACATACCAGGTTTCGCTAATTATATAAAGCGAAAAGGCGAGATTAGCAAATAAACCAGCTGTTAGCAAGAAGATGAAGGCACGGTTTTTAAAAAGGGGACGAGATGGTAACACTTTTTTTGATAAAGAAGGTAATGAGACAGAGGACATGGCAATTTCTCCTTTTAAATATAATTTATCGTTAAAATTTATTTTAACGATAAATTATATTTTTGTAAACGGTTTTATGGAAAATACATGAAATGATAGTTCTTAGGAACTCGATCAGCTCACTTCACAAAAAAAAAGAAGCCGGATCATCCCGACTTCTTCACTCGTATTAAGAAAATAAATTTGAATGTAGTACTTCATTGATGGCAGCAGCCATATTAAAGAGAAAAAAGAGCCACCAAATGGATCGCCCTCGCGTCTTTAATTGTTTCCAACCTTCTCTATTGTTTCGTTCTTTATAATAAATGAGGGCAGCAAGAGCAGTAACATTAAAAAAAATCATGCTCCAGCGAGCAGCCATTAAATATGCTGGACTTACGAGACCACCGGCAAGAAGTAAACCATTAATTAAATACAGCGTATAGAAAAACGGTAGACTTTTCATATCATCACTTCTTTCCAAAGATGATTTGCTACCAGTATTCTATCACCGTTCGTTCCTTTGTGGAATGGGTTTGTGCAATGGTTAACAAAGTTGACACAAACTCATTATTTTTTACGCCGTGGAACCTTTTTTACTGCTTCAGAAGTAGTAATCCACACTGCCATACTGCTGCCGTATGCTTTTGCTCGAATCAGAATCGGTTGTCCATAATGATTATAAAAACGGAAATCTGGACCGTACCAACTTACAGTTGCATCACGTCCTTTAGGAACGTACGGTACTCTCCGACTATGAGAAAATCGTTGAACAATGGTTAAGCCGGCTGCATCTGCTGCATTAAAAAGAGTAGATGAAACTTGACAAATCCCACCACCTACACCTTCTGATAGCTCACCTTTTATAATAACGGGTGCTTTTTCATAACCACGCTTACTCGTGCGTTTTCCAACAACCGAATTGAAGGAAAATGTTTCGCCAGGAAAAACAACATGGTTATCAATTGCTTTGGCTGCTAAGGAAATATTATGGATTCGTGAAGCATTCGAATGATTAAAGTATGTCATGTAGCGACCGAGTTGATTACTGCGAATCGTACTCAATAATTCACTGTCAACTTTAGGGTATGTTAACCTCGTTGGTACAATCACCTTTGAAGCATTGCGATCAAAGAAAGCACGGTAGAAATACTCTTTAAAAAGAGGGGCATTCAGCGTAGATCCATAGGCACCTGGCACAATACGGCCATACGCATCAATGCGTGCATTTTTAGGAGCAATATACAACTGATCACGCAGTTGTTTTAGGAAAGCATTATACTTTTCTGAGGAAACAATCGGCGTTCCTGGAAGAGGAAGTGAGAATTTTTGCCTTTCTACAATGGCAATCGTCTGGCCATTTTGAACAAGGGTAATGCTATCTTTCGTTTGAACGGGTTGAACTGGATGTTTCGGTTGCGTAACAGATGAAGTAGCAAGTAATAAGCTTAAAACAGTTGATATAAACATATGGTAACCTCCCAACAAGTAGTATTGGGAAAGGCTTTTTTGAATATGTATGAAGCTTTTTTGAAATTTTAACATGTTATTCCTTGAAACCAATAAAAAACAGCTTGGGCAAAAAAGCTCAAGCTGTTTTTAATTTACTTCTACTTTTATGATGTCAAGCTGAAAAGGTACACATTCCTCTAATTTAGCTTTAAGACGTTCGGCCTCTTCTTTTGTCATAAGACGAGTTGCTTCTGGCACGGTTTCTGGATTAAAGGTAAAGCGCCCACTTGCTTCTACCACCTTATATTTAATGGTCATTCACTCTTCCTCCTTTCTCTCTATTTATACCCGAATGCTACCTATTTTTAACACGATTTGTATTCTTATTACAGTTCTGCAGAAGAAAATAAAATCCTTTTTTTAGAAAAATGGGAAGCTATAGTTCATTGCCGTTAATGATTTTTGTGAAATCATCAGTATGATTGGTTGCTACAGCAATTTCATAAAGCATTTCATTAAATTTATGCCGATCCAGAGAAAACAAAAAGAGCTTTTGATAACCCGTTACTGTATAGACGGAAAAATTCCATATAGCTTCTAAATCTCTAGGTGATGCTGTTTTTGCAATTAATTTTAAAATCTTTAAAATTTCTAACCCGACAATGATATTTTCACCAGCATAGTGGCGAATATAACCTAAGCTGTTATACAAATAATCACTAAAATTTTTCTTTGGAGTAATCATTCGAAGTTGCTCATTTTCATCAACAAGATAGGGATTGAACGTTGCTACAGAAGAAAGATAAGCCAAGAGATCCGCAAGATGATTTAAAGCATTTTGGGTTGTTTTTGGATCGTAATTTCCGAGCGAGCGAATCGCAACCTCTACTAATTTGTTAATGCTGAATCCAATATCTTGTACTTCTTTTTGGGCGTTACCAATGCTGAATAATGCCGTGTATTTCTCTTTATTAACATAGCCACTACCATTTTTCCAATACGTAATAATGGGCGTATTTTGTATCACATATTCTCCTACATCTTGATGAAGTAATAGGATGAGTTGATCTTGTTGTGCTTCGCTAATCATATTTTTGAAGTCAATTAATTGAATATAACCAGATGAAGGTGCTGTAATCGTTGTTCCGTCTGCCCCTGATAGTTGTGCTGCCTGTGCTTCAATCTGTTCACAATCGTCGATACAATAAGCTTGAATTTCATTTTGTAGAGGACCATCTACAATGGTAAGTGACTCGTTTTTCATATCATCTGTCATTTTATTTACTTGGAGCCAACCGACCGCATGGTGAATGAAAAATACAAATGTTGCCATGGATAAGGTGGCTAATAGTACGGCTGTTAAAGGAACAGCTAAAAATTTTTTTGTATATTGCGTATTTAAACTAAAAAAAGAAAAAAGCATGTAAAGAAAGCTTCCTGAAAAAATACCTAAAATTCTTTGTGTTGCTTGGTTGGAAATGAAGTTTTTAAGTATTCGTGGTGAGAATTGACTTGAAAAAGTGGTGAATACAACAAGAACTAAGTTAAAAGTGAAGGTCGTTAATGTTAATAGTCCTGCCGTTAATGTACTGACAAGAGAATGAGTGAGAGAGAAGCTAATGTAAAAAAACGACCGTTCCCCTATAGTGAAATAATCATCGAGTGTAAAAGAAAGGGTTAATAAAAATAAAGAATATAAGATAAATCGTAAAGAAGTAAACCAAAGATTTGTATGTAATTGATGAAATCGTTCTCGTTTGGACATTTGCCGATAACGATTTACATGAGTATGAAATTGGCGAAATGGTGATGGCATCTATAGAAACACTCCTTATAGTAATGGGTCTTCTATGTATTCCTTAATTTAAAATTTTCACACGTCAAATTATCTTTATTCTTATAATCATTGGACATGAGAACACTTTTTCGTTATTTTAATGAAAGAAAGCAGTAGAAAGGGTGCATATTTATGAAGAAAAGTGAACAAATAGCTAACCGAGAAAGTTGGCTTAAAGTCATTGTGATTGCAGCAGTAGTATTACTATTGTTATATAAAATTGCTGTTTCGTCATTTGTTTTTCGCTTTTCAGACTTTATTTCGTTATTTGCTTCGTTATTTGCTGTCGCGGTCTCACTCATGTATTACCGTAAGTATAAGGAACTACTAGTGTTGATGACAGAAGTGAAAGATCAACTAGCACAAAGTGAGCAAGAACCGTCAAAACGTTCTGTCGTATCCTCTAACGAAGAACAAACCCAAAAGAATGACCTTTTCGAAGGAATTGATCCTACTGTGACTTTTACACCGAGTGCAAAAGAAATGGAAACGATTCGCTTACAAGAAGAGGAACTTCGTCAAATTGAAATGGATAAAACACAAATTTTTCAACAATTGTACACGAGAGATGACCTCAATGAAGAAGAGAAAAAATTTTTTGAGCAACAAATCGAAGAAAAGGAGAAACGAGCATCTAAACTAAAACAAGATATGATTCAGTTTGGTGCCAAAATTTCTCAAGCTATTACTAAAACGCCGCAATTATTTCAAAAGCGTGATGCGAAATTAGAAGGAATTGTTCGAGCAATGACGCCTGAAGTGGTGGAGACAGCTTCACTTCAAGAAATAAATGAAAGATTAGATCAAATGCGAAACAATATTCCGCTAGAAACCCTTCAAGCGCTTTATCGAGAAGGCTATTTAGATGAGGAATATCATTTAACAAGAGCAGGCTATCGAGAAGTCATTCATGTGAGCAAGCTTTTATAAGGGAGAAAGACAGGAAGATCTATGTTTAACTAGGTCTTCTTTTTTTGTATGTTTAATGGATAGCAGGAAAATAATAGGGGGTAATGGAGGTAGTCTACCAAGATGAGGTGAAATATGAAACAACATATGTATATAAAAATCACAAAAGAGTTGGGGTTCATACTTGTAGGAAGTATTTGTGTAGCCATTGGCTCTAATACGTTGTTATTGCCTTCTCATCTTTTAGCAGGGGGGCTGATGGGGATTTGTATGATAATTTATCAGCTTACGGGTCTCTCTGTTGGTGTTCAATATTTTCTTTTTAACATACCGTTGCTCGTATTAGCTTATATTCATCTTGGACGGAAGTTTGTTCTGTATACTGTTATAGCGGTGATTTGTGATTCTTTTTTTCTTACATGTTATTCCTATTAACAGTATGTGGACGGAAAATATTCTCTTGAATGCAATCTTTGGTGGCGTTATTTCCTTTGCGGGTGGAGCAATTATGCTTCGAGCTGGTGGTTCAAATGGTGGACTAGATGTGTTAGGAAGAATAATTGCCAAGTATAAGAATGTATCAATTGCTCGATTTGGCCTCATTATGAATATGATTATTATATCTATTTCTGCGCTTCTCTTCACTGTACAAGCCGCTATG
>NZ_AKKV01000023.1 GCF_000269865.1 Fictibacillus macauensis ZFHKF-1 | reverse complement strand
ACAAGCTAACGAAGCAGCTCAATAAATATACCATCCTATCGAATATAAAGCAATAGTTTTTACGAAGTTTTTTTATAATGATAGATTATTTTTCACTGCTACAGCAGCAAAAACTCTATATATAGTATGAATTTGTTCTTTATATCAAACATTTACCTATATACAGTGCCGCTTATGATTATACAATTTTCCATAAATCATACGAATCTAGTAGTAGTTTGCTCGTAAGTCCTTGGATCATGCTTTTCTTCAGGCTCTTTTTACTTCCTATATAAATGAAAAAGAGAGGGAAAATGCTCCCTCTCTTCTATTATTATTCTTCAGTTGTCTCTTCTTTTGTTTCTTCTGTTTCTTCGCTTTCGTCGATTGAATCAAAATCTTCGTCGGTTTCGTCCTCTTTTTCGACAACAGCAACAGTCGCTACATGATTTCCTTCATTCATAGAAATTAGCTTAACACCTTGTGTGTTACGCCCCATTGATGAAATGCCATCGATGTTCATACGAATAAGAATACCATCCGCTGTGATGATCATTAAGTCTTCTTCTGCTGTGACGGTTTTCAACGCAATAATTTGACCGTTACGATCTGTAATATTGCATGTCTTAATTCCTTTACCGCCTCGCGACTGAAGTCGATAGTCTTCCATAGGCGTTCGTTTTCCGAAGCCTTTATCTGTAACAATCAATACTTCTTGTGTCTCATCTAATACTTCCATACCAATAACACAATCATTCTCTCCTAGTGTAATGGCTTTTACACCAGCTGCTGTTCTTCCCATTGAACGAACATCGCTCTCACGGTAGCGAATCGCCATTCCGTTATTCGTACCAACGATAATGTCCTTCTCACCATTCGTTAACTTCACACCCATAAGTTCATCTTCATCGCGAAGTGTAATCGCAAAGAGACCGCCTTTACGGATATTTGCAAACTGTGAAAGTGGAGAACGTTTCGTAATACCATGTTTCGTCATGAAATTTAGATACCAATCATCATTAAAGTCTTCAACCGGGATAACAGCTGAAATTGTTTCGCCTCGTTCTACTTGAAGCATATTAACAATTGGGATTCCTTTTGCCGTACGACTCATCTCTGGGATTTCATACCCTTTTAAACGATACACTTTCCCTTTGTTCGTGAAGAATAGAATCGTATTATGAGAAACGGTTGTAAAGAGATGCTCAACAAAATCATCCTCTGACGTTCCCATCCCTTGAACGCCACGGCCTCCACGTCGTTGTGATCGATACGTAGAGATTGGTAGTCGCTTAATATACCCTTTATTTGTTAACGTAATGACGATATTTGTACGTGGAATTAAGTCTTCATCTTCAATCATATCAAAACCAACCGTAATATTCGTACGGCGGTCATCCGCGAAACGCTCTTTAATTTCATTTAGCTCTTCTCGAATAATTTCTAGAATCTTCTCTTCATCAGCAAGAATTGCTTTCAGTTCATCAATGAATGCTACGAGCTCACTATATTCTTTTTCGATTTTATCGCGTTCCAAACCAGTTAAACGCTGCAATCTCATTTCAAGAATTGCTTGTGCTTGTTCATAGCTTAGTTCGAACTGTGTCATTAATCCTTCACGCGCGATATCTGTTGTTTGTGAAGCACGAATGAGAGCAATTACTTGGTCTAAATGATCAAGGGCAATGCGCAATCCTTCAAGAATGTGGGCTCGTGCTTCTGCTTTTCGAAGATCAAATTCTGTTCTGCGACGAATGACCACTTGTTGATGTTTTAAATAGTAGTACAAGCATTCTTTTAAATTTAATACTTTAGGCTGTCCATCGACAAGCGCTAGCATGTTGATTCCAAAGCTTGTTTGTAACGCTGTTTGTTTATAGAGATTGTTTAATAGAACATTCGGGTTCGCATCACGTCGAACTTCAATAACAATACGCATACCATTACGATCGGATTCATCACGTAAGTCCGTAATACCATCAATCTTTTTATCACGAACAAGCTCTGCAATTTTTTCGATGAGACGCGCTTTATTCACTTGATACGGAAGTTCTGTCACAAGAATCATATTCTTGCCGTTCGCCATCTCTTCAATTTCAGCCTTTGCTCGAATGACAATGGAACCTTTACCTGTTTGATATGCTTTACGAATTCCTTCACGGCCTAGAATTTCCCCAGCTGTTGGGAAGTCTGGTCCAGGAATATATTCCATTAATTCAGGAATAGTAATGTCTGGATTTGTACTTAATGCCAAAATGCCGTCAATGACTTCTCCTAAATGGTGAGGAGGAATGTTCGTTGCCATACCAACAGCAATTCCTGATGTACCATTAACAAGAAGGTTTGGAAAACGAGCCGGCATAACCGCAGGTTCCTGTTCAGAACCATCATAGTTCGCCTTATAATCAATTGTATCTTTATTAATGTCACGTACCATTTCCATGGCGATTTTAGACATTCTTGCTTCTGTATAACGCATAGCAGCTGCCGCGTCACCATCAACCGATCCAAAGTTTCCATGTCCATCGACGAGCATATGGCGATAGTTAAAGTCTTGTGCCATACGAACCATCGTTTCATATACAGCAGAGTCACCGTGCGGATGGTACTTACCAATAACGTCCCCTACAATCCGGGCTGATTTTTTATAGGCTTTATCTGCTGTAATTCCAAGGTCGTTCATTGCATAGAGTATTCGGCGATGAACCGGTTTTAAGCCATCGCGTACGTCGGGAAGCGCACGGCTTACGATAACGCTCATCGCATAATCCATAAAGGATTTACGCATTTCACTACTTATATTAACTTCCTTCACGCGGGGTTGATCTGCTTCAGACATTCGTTCTAACCTCCATTTAGTGCATAATTCATGATTAAACAACCGCTTATAACGGGAAGAGAAACAGGGAGATGCCCTGTTTCACTTCAAGTTATATGTCTAGGTTTTCTACGTATTGCGCATGTTCCTGAATGAAATCACGACGCGGCTCTACCTTGTCCCCCATTAATATTTCAAATGTTTCATCGGCATCCATTGCATCTTTTAACTCAACTTGCAGCAATGTGCGCGTTTGTGGGTCCATTGTCGTTTCCCACAGCTGGGTAGGGTTCATCTCTCCAAGACCTTTGTAGCGTTGTACACCTGGTTTTGGTTGCTGAGGAAGCTCTTTCATAATACGATCCATTTCTTTATCATCGTACGCATATTCAATGCGCTTTCCTTGTTGCACTTTATAAAGTGGTGGTTGCGCAATATAAACATAGCCATGTTCGATAATTGGTCGCATATAGCGATAGAAAAAGGTTAATAACAAGGTACGAATGTGCGCACCATCAACATCAGCATCTGTCATAATAATGACTTTGTGATAGCGTGCTTTGGAGATATCGAAGTCTTCACCAATACCTGTTCCAAGCGCTGTAATAATGGCACGTATTTCATTGTTGGATAGTATTTTATCAAGACGTGCTTTCTCTACGTTAATAATCTTACCGCGCAGTGGCAAAATCGCTTGGAAATGACGATCTCGTCCTTGCTTAGCGGAACCACCAGCGGAGTCACCCTCAACGATGTAAAGCTCTGAGACGCTTGCATCTTTTGACGAACAATCCGCTAACTTACCTGGTAAGGAGGACACTTCTAGGGCGCTTTTACGACGGGTAAATTCACGCGCTTTCTTCGCTGCAACCCGCGCGCGTAACGCCATCATGCCTTTTTCAAGGACACGCTTAGCTACGTCTGGGTTTTCAAGCATGAAGGATGAGAAGTGTTCTGAAAATAGTGATTCTGTAATCGTACGAGCTTCTGAGTTACCAAGCTTCGTTTTTGTTTGTCCCTCAAACTGCGGATCCGGATGCTTAATCGAGATAATGGCCGTTAATCCTTCGCGAACATCATCACCGGTTAAGTTCGTGTCACTGCCTTTGAAGTAATTGTTTTTGCGGCCATAATCATTAATTACACGTGTTAAAGCGGTTTTAAATCCTGATTCATGCGTTCCACCTTCATGTGTACTAATGTTATTGGCAAACGAGTAGATATTGCTCGTATAGCTATCATTGTATTGAAGGGCGATTTCAAGAGAAATGCCTTCTTTTTCTCCTTCAATAAAAATCGGTTCGTGAAGCACTTCACGCGAACGATTAATGTGCTCTACATACGATTTAATACCACCCTCATAATGAAACTCTTGCTTTGTAGGGTTTTCTTCACGTTGATCCACCGCACAAATCTTAATGCCACGGTTCAAATAGGCAAGCTCACGAATCCGCTGTGAAAGTGTAGCGAAGTCATATTCAGTCGTTTCAGTAAAGATTTCAGTGTCCGGTACAAAGTGGATTTTCGTTCCACGTTCTGTCGTTTCACCGATTACTTCTAAATCACTTACTGGTACACCGCGATGATATTTCTGATGGTGAATGTGGCCATCACGATAAACGGTTACGTCCATTTCACTGGAAAGTGCGTTTACAACCGATGCCCCTACACCATGAAGACCACCTGATACTTTGTAGCCGCCACCGCCAAACTTACCGCCGGCATGAAGCACAGTCATAATAACTTCGACAGCCGGACGTCCCATTTTTTCATGAATACCGACAGGAATACCACGGCCGTTATCAGTAACGGTAATGCTATTATCTTTTTCAACCGTTACGGTTATTTCATCACAATATCCAGCGAGCGCTTCATCGATGGAATTATCGACAATTTCCCAGACGAGATGATGAAGTCCTTTTACATTGGTAGCACCAATATACATCCCGGGGCGTTTTCGTACGGCTTCTAGTCCTTCGAGGACCTGAATATCACTTTCATCATAATGTTGTTCTACTTGTTGGTCAGTTGACATTGTATTCTTCACCTACACTTCGGCTTTTAGATCCTATTCTTGTAAAGCTCGTTTATTTTAAATACCAGCTATGAGCAAAATCAACACGCTCTTCTGCCCGTTTTTTGAGAGTCATGGACGATAAGGGAGAGATGTAAACATGTTTCTTCGTGATGATGAGTGACTTTGGATGAAGCTCACTCAATTGAACGAGGCTTTTTTCTGCTTTATGCTTTTGTAAAAAGGCAGGCAAGCAATCCGAGTCTTCCATTGCTTGATAATCCAGAATGGCGATAATTTCTTTTTGTTGAATAACGGCATCTTCACCAATATGAAGTAACATAGTTCACCTCACCTTAATCGTTCAATCGTACCGTTTGCGACTTGGTACGTTGCAGCTTTTTCTAATGTTTCGTGATGAATGCCCTCAACGCTCGTCGTTGTCACGAACGTTTGCACTTTGCCTTGAATGGTGTTTAAAAGATGAGATTGACGATAATCATCTAACTCGGATAAGACATCATCTAGAAGTAGTATCGGATATTCTCCTACCTCAGCGTGAATAAGATCAATTTCAGCTAATTTAACAGATAGCGCTGTTGTTCGTTGCTGTCCTTGAGAGCCATACGTTTGTACGTCCCGACCATTCACGAAAAAGAGAAGATCATCTCGATGTGGCCCAAACATGCTCGTCCCGCGTTCGATTTCTCTATCTTTCATTTTAACAAACTTTTCTTTATACGCTTCTATCATTTTCGACAACTCTTGCTCTTCGCATACGTCAATTGTTGGCTTATATATTACTTCTAGTTTTTCTAAGCCTCGACTAATGCCGTGATGAACTGGCTCAGCCCATTGCTGCAGCAACTTCATATAGCTATGCCGCTTCTCGGTAACCCGAGCGGCTGACTCAATCATTTGCTCTGTTAAAATATCCAGCATGACGCGTTGTTCTTCCGAACGGCTTCGTTGCATCGTGCGTAACAATGAATTACGCTGAGCGAGAATCTTTTGATATTGCGATAAATAATGAAGATAGACGGGATTGACTTGTCCAATCTCCATGTCAATAAAACGACGTCGCACCTGTGGACTCCCTTTCACAAGATTCAAATCCTCAGGTGCAAACATGACGACATTTAATGCGCCTATATAGTCTGTAAGCCTTCGCTGCTCAAGGCTGTTAACTTTTGCTTTTTTTCCCTTGCCAGAAATAACAAGGTTTAAACGGATTGGTCCATTCTTTTTATGAACCCTTCCTTCTATTTTAGCATATTCTTTGTCCCAATAGATTAATTCTTTATCGCGCGGTGTTCGATGCGATTTCGCAAGCGCTAACACGTAGATCGCTTCCATGATGTTTGTTTTTCCTTGCGCGTTTTCACCTAAAAAAACATTTACTTTATTTTCAAACGTCACATTCGTCGTTTCGTAATTGCGGTAATTCTTTATGCTTAATTCTTCAATGTACAACGGGATACCCCCAGTTATTTGGCAACGATAAATTCACCTAATTCTTTAATGGTGATGACATCGCCTTCATATAGCTTTCTTCCACGACGTGTTTCGTGTTCTTGATTAACGAGCACTACATGCTCTTGTAAATACCATTTTACCATTCCCCCGCTACTAATGGCATCTACGTGTTTTAAAAGCTGTTGCAATGTAATATAGTCTGTTGAAATTTGTACCTTTTCCATGTTCATTCTCCTTTAGCTTGTAACCATAATTTGTTTGTGGATAAATCCTACTGATGCAAAGTTATACACAGTGGATAACTCCTAGTGTGAATAAAGACCGGGGAACTAAGTCCACCGGTCTTTTCAAGCTTTGTTCTTAAATTAATACGTTCGAACAGGAACGATCAGTTGAGTAACTGTTTCACCTTCCGTTGGACGGATTAAAAATGGACGCATAGCCCCTGTAAACCAAATCTCGATATCCGAACAATCCATTGCTTTTAGAGCATCAATCATATATTTCGCATTAAAGGAGATTTTTAATTCTTCTCCTTGCATAGACTGTGTTGTTACATTTTCAAATACTTTCCCGACTTCCGGGGAATTTGATGAAATTTGAATATTCGTTTCATCGATGGTTGCTAACTTAACAACATTATTTTTTCCTTCTTTCGCTAGAAGCGAGGCACGATCGATGGCTTGTAAAAACTCTTTTGTCGATAAAACAAGCGTTGTTTTACTTTCTGATGGTACGAGTTTCGATGTATCTGGATAATTGCCATCTAAAAGACGTGAGAAAAATAAGGTATTTTTCGTTTTAAATAATACTTGGTTGTTCGTGACAACAATATGAACAAGCTCGCTTGATTCTTCGACAATTTTCGAAAGCTCATTCAAGCTTTTTCCAGGAATAACGACATTTTGGAAGGCAAGACCTTCTGTGCTGTTGTCAATAGAGGCAATGCGCTTTGCCAAGCGATGGCTATCTGTTGAAACAAACGTTAAAACGCCTTCTTCCAGTTTCATATTTACCCCAGTAAGAATCGGGCGAGTTTCTGTCGTTGAAACGGCAAAAACAGTTTGACGAATCATTTGTCGAAGTAAATCACCTTGAATCATAAGTACTTCTTTTTCTTCTACTTGTGGTAATCGTGGATATTCTTCAGGATCTAGTCCAATTAAGTTAAATTCGGAAGCGCCTGAGCGTAACGTTGTCTCGAAACGTTCGCCTACTTCAATTTCCACTGTTTCTCCTGGAAGCTTACGAACGATATCAGAGAAATAACGAGCAGAAAGCACAATTTTACCTGGTTGTGCTACTTCAATATTAACATTCCCTGCTTCTTCGATTGGAATGTGACGTTCAATCGAAATATCGTTATCACTTCCTGTTAACACCATACCCTCACTATGAACTTCCATTTTGATACCGGTTAGGATCGGAATGGTTGTTCGAGAAGATACAGCTTTCATTACGTCTTGAACGCCTTCGAGCAAATGACTGCGGTTAATTTGGAATTTCATAACGTCCCCCTAAATCTATTTTTTTAATGAATGGTTATATATTATTTTTTTAAAAAAAAGTAGTCGTAGTAGTAATAGGGCCTGTGAATCTGTGGATAACTGCAAAAAGTAAAGTAACAACAGCCTATCCACATGTGGACAGACTGTGTATAAATGCGATGATGTTATGCACACTATTCACAGGGAAAAATGGCATGCAGCGACTATGACTTTAATTGATCGTGTATTTCTTTCATGTTTTTTTGTAATTGTTGATCAGAAATCATCAAATTTGAAATCTTCTCATGAGCATGAAGCACGGTCGTATGATCACGACCACCAAATTCTTCGCCAATTTTCGGCAAAGAGTTATCGGTAAGTTCACGAGCTAAATACATAGCAATTTGTCGAGGAAAAGCGACAGATTTTGTACGTTTTTTGGCTGTGAAATCTTCAAGCTTCACATTGTAATGTCGACCTACGACTTCTTGAATATGATGAATTGTAATCGTGCGTGGCTTAGAGGATGGAATAATATCCTTTAAAGCTTCGGCAGCAAGATCCGCATTCATATCTTGATTAATAAGCGACGAGTAGGCAACAACACGAATAAGGGCTCCTTCAAGCTCGCGAATATTCGTATCGATTTGATTGGCGATATAAAGCATCACTTCATTAGGAATATCAAGGCCTTCTGCTTTCGCTTTTTTACGCAAGATGGCAATGCGTGTTTCCAGGTCTGGTGGTGTAATATCCGTTATTAATCCCCATTCAAAACGGGAACGAAGGCGATCTTCTAACGTTGGAATTTCCTTCGGTGGCCGATCACTTGAAATAACAATTTGTTTGCTTTCTTCATGAAGCGCATTGAATGTATGGAAAAACTCTTCTTGTGTTTGTTCTTTTCCTGCTAAAAATTGAATATCATCTATAAGCAATACATCGACACTGCGAAATTTGTTGCGAAACTCAACGGTTTTATTATCACGAATGGAATTGATAAATTCATTCGTAAACTTTTCAGATGATAAGTAGACCACTTTAGCATTCGGTTTATGATCAATGACATAATGACCAATCGCGTGCATTAAGTGTGTTTTCCCTAAACCTACGCCTCCATATATAAATAATGGATTGTATGCTTTCGCAGGTGCTTCGGCAACGGCAAGTGAAGCGGCATGCGCAAAGCGATTGCCTGATCCAATAACAAAACGATCAAATGTATATTTCGGATTAAGCATGCTTTGACTAATGACTTCTTCTTGTTGCTCACTGTTTGCCTTTTGCGAGGCTTTTAATACTTTATCTAAATCAACTTCTTCCTCAATTTGATGCTGAGGAATTATAAACTTTACATCTAAGGCAGCACCGGTTACATCAAGTAACGTTTCCGAAATTAGCGGGGAATAGTGTGATTCTAGCCAATCTCTAGCGAACTCATTAGGAGCCGTTATGATTAATGTATCTTTTTGCAAAGCATGTGCGACCGTGGATTTTAACCATGTCTCAAAGCTAGGTTTGCTGACCTTTTTCTCTATGGCAGCAAGCGCTTTGTTCCAAAGGTCGTTAATATTCTCCACCAATTGTCCCTCCTACATCATTTCATTAATTTGTGCTTTTAAGCGGGCAAAGAAACCTCAAGATTTTCACAGGCACCACAAGAAAAAAACAATTGCGATGAAAGAGGTGCCGTATAGAAATTGAGAAAGAATCTTGAGGTTTACGTATATATTGCACGTTTTTTACGATCAAACATCATCATTGTACAACGTATGTACAACACAAAGCGCGACAATGAATAATTATACTGTCCACATAAAACGTGCCGATCTATTAATATAGTAGAAAAGCAGTCATTCACACATTATACAAGCGCTGTGGACAAACATATTCACAGCATAGAAATACTGTCCACAACTTTATCCACATGCTGTGGATAGTATTTTGTCAAAAGAAGTTATTAACGAGTTAAAACACAACTAGCATATCAAAAATACCCCATGATTGCAATGGGTTTTTCGTACTTATCCACAACTTCTACACCTTGTGTGGAACTGTTGTCCACAGCACTAGATTTTGTGTAAAACTTGTCGATAAATGTTGTGGATAATCTAAAAGTCACGAAAAAACATATCCACAGTCGTTTTTTCACCTGTTGTGTAAGAGAATGTGAAACGCAGCCCAATGGTTTTTTTTCAGGAGAACTTGACAAAAATCATAAGTCGTTATTATACTTACTTAGACTGTCTTTTTTAAGAGATCCTCAGGGAGGTGTATATATAATGAAACCTACGTTCCAGCCTAACAACCGCAAACGTAAAAAAGTTCACGGTTTTCGTGCTCGTATGGCAACTAAGAACGGCCGCAAGGTTCTAGCTCGTCGCCGTCAAAAAGGAAGAAAAGTATTATCTGCATAGGCCACTGACATCAGTGGTCTTTTTTCTGATATGAACCTGCTTTCTTAGAAAAGTTTGAAATGGTATTAAATGACCGATACTAAAAAGCAGTTAACAATAAATGATGGTCGGGATCTTTAATCCAGGTGGAGTGTTACCCCATGGAAAAACAAAAACGCATTAAAAAAAATGAAGAATTTCAAGAAGTGTTTAAAAGAGGAAAATCATCTGCGAATCGCCAATTTGTAGTGTATACACTGTTGAAGGCCGAACAGCAGCAAGCTCGACTGGGGCTGTCTGTTAGCAAGCGTGTTGGAAATGCGGTAACAAGAAATCGCATTAAGCGTGTCATTAAGGAAATTTTCCGAAAGCATGAAGCAGACATTGCGCATCAAGAATATGTCATCATTGCAAGAAATCCAACAGCAAGCATGGACTTCTTCCAAATGGAGAAAAGTTTACTTCATGTGTTACAGCGAGCAGGTGCTATGAGACAGTCCAAGGGCAAACGCTCATGAAAAAGCTGCTCATTGCGGTCATTCGGTTCTATCAAAAAGGTATTTCGCCAATGACCCCGCCTACTTGTCGGTTTCATCCGACTTGTTCGCATTACGGATTGGAAGCGATTCAACGATTCGGAGCATTGAAAGGCCTATGGTTAACCGTACGGCGAATTTTGAAATGTCATCCTTTTCATCCAGGAGGCTATGATCCTGTTCCGGAAAAAAAGGATCGCCATAAATAATCAACATCTCTGTAAGGAGGATAAGCGTGCGAAATAAGAAATTATTCATACTCATCGGTTTAATCGGTTTGATGGTAGTATTATCAGGCTGTAGCTCTACGCAAACGCCTATTACTGCAAATAGCGACGGTTTTTGGGATCGTTATTTCGTGTATCCACTTTCTTGGGTATTAACAGAAGTCGCTCAATTTTTTGGCGCTGGTGGAACAGGTTACGGTTATGGCTTAAGTATTGTTATTACAACAATTGTTATTCGTCTCATTTTGCTACCGCTCATGATTCAATCAACACGTAGTCAAAAAGCGATGCAAGCGATTCAACCAGAAATGCAAAAGCTTAAAGAGAAATATAGTTCTAAAGATGCAACGACACAACAAAAGCTTCAACAAGAAACGATGGAGCTCTTTAAAAAGAGTGGAGCTAATCCGTTAGCGGGTTGTTTACCACTTATTATTCAAATGCCAATCTTACTTGGTTTCTATCAAGCGATTGTACGAACAGCTGCGATTAAGCAACAAGAATTCCTATGGTTTAACTTAGGACATGCTGATCCTTTATATATTCTTCCGCTCGTTGCCGGTTTAACGACCTTCTTACAGCAACGTATTATGATGGGGAATATGGAAAACCCGAATCCGCAAATGAAAATCATGATGTACATTATGCCAATCATGATTATCGTATTCGCGATTAACTTCCCAGCTGCCCTTTCTCTTTATTGGGTAGTCGGTAACATTTTCATGATGGTTCAAACCTATTTCATTTCCACTCCAAAAAAAGGAGATAAAGCTTTGGATAGGGGCGCTAAAAAGTGAAACAAACAACGGTAACGGGAAAAACAGTAGAAGAAGCAGTTTCGGCAGCACTGATTGAACTTCAAGCTTCAAGAGAAGAAGTAGAGATACATGTTCTAGAAGAGGCGAAACGTGGATTTTTTGGCTTTGGTGGGAAACAAGCAACCGTAGCAGTTTCTCTTAAAGAAAAGGATCCAGTCGCATACGCGATTGCTTTTTTACAAGAGGTCACCGAGCAAATGGGTGTACCTGTTACCATTTCACTTCAAGAATCATCCGAGGATATAGCCTTACAGCTAGCGGGCGAGAAAATTGCCATTCTCATCGGCAAAAGAGGACAAACGCTTAATGCGTTACAATACTTAACGAATTTAGCGGTCAATCAATATAGCGATCATTACGTGCGCATTTCACTTGATGCTGAAAATTATCGGCAGCGTCGTCAGGAATCGTTAGAAAGACTGGCGCTTCATACCGCTCAAAAAGTAGCGGCGACGTTAAAAGCGGTTGCGCTAGAACCGATGCCGTCCAATGAACGGAAAATCATTCATTTGGCACTTCGAACGAATCAGCGCATTGAAACGACGTCAGAAGGCGTAGAGCCTTTTCGTAAAGTATTGATACGACCGAAACGAATAAAAAACTAATAGGTTTTTTTAAAAGTCACTGATCATTATGATGAGTGACTTTTTTTATGGCAAAGAAGCGACACGTAGCCCAAGTTTTCTCATTGCGTTTTAGGGAGCGAATGAGTTAAACTAAAAGGTATTGTGGATAATTATGTCTTCTTTTTTTATGAAGTTATCCACTGTGGAACGTTAGAAATGCAAGTAAAGGAAATAATACACATAGATAATGCAACATGGATGGACTAAAGAGAGGTGAAATCAATGGAATACGATACAATTGCAGCGATCTCAACACCGATGGGTGAAGGAGCTATTGCCATCGTTCGACTGAGTGGTGAACAAGCTGTGACGATTGCTGATTCCATATATAAGGGGAAGCAATCTCTTTGTGATGTGACAACTCATACGATTCACTACGGAAAGCTCATGGATCCTGCGACTGATGAAGCAGTAGAGGAAGTAATGATGTCAGTCATGAGAGCACCGCGTACGTTTACACGAGAAGATGTTGTAGAAATCAATTGTCACGGTGGACTTGTCTCGGTGAATCGGGTGCTACAGCTCGTCTTACGTGAAGGAGCTCGTTTGGCCGAACCTGGGGAATTTACGAAACGCGCATTCTTAAATGGACGCATTGATTTATCACAAGCAGAAGCAGTGATGGATCTAATTCGTGCAAAAACAGATCGCGCAATGAATGTCGCGTTGAATCAAATGGAAGGACGTTTGTCGAAGCTCGTCAGCTCTCTGCGCCAAACGTTGCTAGAAACCATTGCCCATGTAGAAGTAAATATTGATTATCCTGAGTATGATGCCGAAGAAATGACACATCAACTCTTGCAAGAAAAGCTTCATGAAGTGAAAAATGAAGTGGCAACATTGTTAACAACTGCGCAGCAAGGAAAAATTTTGCGTGAAGGATTATCAACGGCGATTATCGGCCGACCGAATGTTGGAAAGTCATCGCTAATGAATGCCCTCGTGCAGGAAAATAAAGCAATTGTTACAGATGTTGCTGGAACGACGCGCGATGTCATCGAAGAATATGTCAATGTTCGAGGCGTACCGCTACGGCTCGTAGATACAGCAGGTATACGAGAAACAGAAGATATTGTCGAACGCATCGGTGTCGAGAAGTCACGAAAAGTATTAAAAGAAGCGGATTTGATCTTACTCGTTCTCAATAATAATGAACGTCTTACGCAAGAAGATGAGAATTTATTGGCTGCCGTTAAAGGGCTTAATGCCATTATTATTATTAATAAAACGGATTTAGAGTCACACATTGATCGCGATCGGCTCCAACAATTGAGTGATAATCACCCGATTATTACGGTTTCATTGTTGCAAGAAGAAGGTGTCGATCGTTTAGAAGAAGGAATTGCCAAGCTGTTTTTTGCAGGTGGGATGGAAGCACAAGATATGACGTATGTATCCAATTCTCGTCATATTGCGCTATTACAACAAGCGTCAGGATCCATTGAAGAAGCGTTGCATGGCATTGAGGCAAGCTTACCGATTGATATGATTCAAATTGATATAACGAGAGCATGGGAAATCCTTGGAGAAATTGTGGGTGACACCGTTTCTGAAAGTTTAATTGATCAGCTCTTTTCACAATTTTGTTTAGGAAAATAGGAGAAGGAGGAAGTTATCATGGGATATGAAGCAGGCCAATTTGACGTGATTGTCGTTGGGGCAGGCCATGCCGGTGTAGAAGCAGCGCTAGCTTCGGCACGAATGGGAGCCAAAACGCTTTGTTTAACCTTAAATTTAGATACCATTGCGTATATGCCGTGTAATCCATCTGTCGGCGGTCCTGCCAAAGGAATCGTTGTACGGGAAGTGGATGCACTAGGCGGTGAAATGGGACGCAACATTGATAAAACGCACATTCAAATGCGTATGCTGAATACAGGTAAGGGACCTGCTGTGCGCGCCTTGCGTGCGCAAGCAGATAAATATCAGTACCAAAATGAAATGAAACGGACGATGGAAAATACACCAAACCTCACACTTCGCCAAGGAATGGCAGAGCGTTTACTAATGGAAGATGGTAAATGTCGAGGTGTTGTGACGCAAACAGGTGCAGAATATAAAGCCAATGCGGTCGTTCTAACAACAGGTACGTATTTACGTGGAAAAATTATTTTAGGCGAACTTTCTTATGAAAGTGGTCCGAACAATATGCAACCGTCGGTTAACTTATCCTACCATTTGCAGGAGCTTGGCTTTGAAATGGTGCGCTTTAAAACAGGAACACCACCGCGTGTTAATAGCAAAACCATTGATTATTCTGTAACAGAAATTCAACCAGGCGATGATGTACCACGTGCATTTTCATATGAAACGACGTCGTATATTACCGAGCAATTGCCATGCTGGTTAACGTATACAAGCCCAGAAACACATGAGCTTATTAACGGAAATCTACATCGTTCGCCGATGTACTCGGGCATGATTGAAGGAACGGGACCACGCTATTGTCCATCGATTGAAGATAAAATTGTGCGCTTTAATGATAAGCCGCGTCATCAAATTTTCTTAGAGCCAGAAGGACGTTCGACAGAAGAAGTATACGTACAAGGTCTTTCTACAAGCTTGCCAGAAGATGTTCAACGGAAAATACTCGCCAGCATTCCTGGTTTAGAGAAAGCCGAACTTATGCGTGCAGGCTACGCAATCGAATATGATGCAATCGTGCCGACACAGCTATGGCCATCGCTTGAAACAAAGCGTGTGGATGGCTTATTTACAGCAGGACAGCTAAACGGAACGAGTGGGTATGAAGAAGCAGCGGGTCAAGGTGTGATGGCCGGTATTAATGCAGCCTTAAAAGTTCAAGGAAAAGATCCGTTGATTCTCGATCGTTCCGAAGCGTATATTGGTGTTCTTATCGATGATTTAATTACGAAAGGAACGAATGAACCGTATCGTTTGTTAACTTCTCGTGCTGAATATCGTCTATTGCTTCGTCACGATAATGCAGATCTACGCTTAACGGAAAAAGGCTATGAAATTGGGTTAATTTCGCAAGAGCGCTATGAACGCTTCTTAGAAAAGAAAGACCAAGTAACGGCAGAAATCGAGCGCTTAGAGCAAGTGTCGATTAAACCGAGCGAAGAGGTTCAAGCGTTGCTAGAAAAAGCGAATAGCTCGGCCCTAAAAGAACCAATGTCAGCTGCGACCCTCTTGAAACGTCCGGAAATCACGTATGATGTGATTGCGAAAATCGTACCAGCGCCAACTAATCTTGATGAAGTGGTAGCAGAACAAGTAGAAATCCAAGTGAAATATGCAGGGTATATTGATAAACAGCTAGCACAAGTAGAACGTATGAGAAAAATGGAAAATAAAAAGTTGCCAATCGATTTGGATTATAACGCGATTAACGGCTTAGCAACGGAAGCGAAACAAAAGCTGTTGGAAGTGCGTCCACTTTCCGTTGGCCAAGCATCCCGCGTATCTGGAGTAAATCCTGCGGACATTTCCATTCTCCTTATCTATTTAGAGCAAGGAAAATTAGCGAAGCTCGCTCAGTAACGTCAGGGGGACGAATATGAAGATCACGGCTTTTGCAGAAGCGCTCAAGGAGAAAGGCATTGTCCTTTCTTCTGTGCAGCTTCAGCAATTTGAAGATTACTTTCATTTGCTCGTAGAGTGGAATGAAAAAATGAATTTAACGGCTATTACAAATCAAGAGGAAGTGTATTTAAAGCACTTCTATGATTCAGTTAGCGCCGCTTTTTATTTTGATTTTACACAAGACCTTTCTATTTGTGATGTTGGAGCGGGTGCGGGTTTTCCTAGCATTCCTTTGAAAATCTGTTTTCCACATGTAAAGCTGTCCATTTGCGACTCTTTGCAAAAGCGCATTACCTTTTTACAGCATCTAACGGATCAGCTTGGCTTACGTGACGTTACGCTTCATCACGACCGTGCCGAAACCTTTGCAAAGCGTCCAGAAATTCGGGAAACGTATGATCTTGTCATGGCGCGTGCAGTGGCACGTATGTCTGTATTAAGTGAACTCTGTTTGCCATTAGTGAAAAAGGGTGGCCACTTCTTAGCGATGAAAGGTTCGCAGCTTCCAGATGAAATGAAGGATAGCGAAAAAGCCATTTCATTATTAGGTGGAAAGGTAAAAGAAGTTCATTCGTTTAAACTTCCTGAAGAGAATAGCGATCGCCATATCGTGCTCTTATCAAAGGAAAAACCGACACCTAAAAAGTACCCACGCAAACCCGGAACACCGAACAAAACACCACTATAAGTGGCATTTGCTGTCGTTTTATCGGGAAAACAAGAGTAAATATTTTCAAGATGGTGGCAGGAAATAAACAAGAAGTAATCGAAATTCTAGGATAGATAACAAAAGGTGGTGTCATTCATATGAAACATCCTTTTTCCCGCTTTTTTGGCATCGGCGAAAAGAGTCAACCGGCAGACGCCGCAAAAAGTGATAACGAAGAAATTCATCAGTTGCTTGTATCATCCATACATCCAAATCAATTTCAGCCTCGTACGATTTTTATAGATGAGCGTATTGAAGAGCTCTCACAAACGATTGAAACGCATGGCATTATTCAACCTATTGTCGTTCGGAAGTCCGGAGAAACCTCGTATGAAATTATTGCTGGTGAACGTCGCTGGCGAGCTGTTCAAAAATTAGGTTGGGAGAAAATCCCTGCTATTATTAAAGATTTTGATGATTCTCAGACCGCTTCGGTCGCTTTAATTGAAAACTTACAACGGGAAGAACTAACAGCCATTGAAGAAGCCATGGCTTATGCGAAGCTGTTAGAGATTCATGACCTCACCCAAGAAAGTTTAGCGATTAAGCTCGGCAAAGGGCAATCGACGGTAGCGAATAAACTACGCTTGCTGAAGCTCCCTGCTTCCATCCAAGAAGCACTTTTACGCAAGCAAATTACGGAGCGCCATGCGCGTGCGCTTATTATTTTAAAGTTGCCGCAAAAGCAAGAAGAAATGCTGCAGGAAATTTTAGAAAAGCACTTAAATGTAAAGCAAACCGAAGAGCGAGTTAAAAAACTCATCGCTGCACAGCATGAGGCAAAAAAACCGGTTGCGAAACGAAAATCGTATAGCAAGGATACCCGTCTGGCCATTAATACGGTACGACAATCCGTTGATATGGTATTAAAAAGCGGCTTGACGATAAATACAGAAGAAGAAGATCATGAAGAATTCTACCAATTTACGATTCGAATTCCAAAAAAGTAAGATAAAAAGCAGACTCTCGTGTTATAAAGGGAGTCTGTTTTTTTGTGTGCGCTTCCCTTTCTCCGCAAAAAAAGGCAAGGAACGTCGAATGATGTCAAGAAGCGTAGAATGGTCATTTTTTTCTGGAAATCTTTTTCTAAAATGCAGGAAATAGCGACAAGTTAGCGTATGTTTCGTGATATGATAGAGAAAATGAACTTTCTCAAAAAGAGGTAGGTGTCATCGTGGCGAAAACCATTGCAATTGCCAATCAAAAGGGCGGCGTTGGGAAAACAACAACGTCAGTAAACCTTGGGGCATGCTTAGCTTATTTCGGCAAGAAAGTTTTACTCGTGGATATTGATCCACAAGGAAATGCAACAAGTGGAGTAGGAATTGATAAAGGTGACATTGATCGCTGCATCTATAACGTTCTTGTTGATGATGCAGAAGTAAAAGATGTGGTATTAGAAACCATTTGTGAAGGATTACATATTCTTCCCTCCACCATTCAATTAGCAGGTGCAGAAATTGAATTAGTACCAACTATTTCCCGGGAAGTAAGACTCAAACGAGCATTATCAGCGGTGGAGAGTCGCTACGATTATATCATTATTGATTGTCCGCCCTCTCTTGGTCTCTTAACGATTAATTCATTAACAGCAGCAGATGCCGTCTTGATCCCTGTCCAGTGCGAATATTACGCGCTCGAAGGATTAAGTCAGCTGTTAAATACGGTTCGACTGGTTCAGAAGCATTTAAATACGGATTTAATGATTGATGGTGTGCTATTAACGATGCTAGATGCACGTACGAATTTAGGCATTCAAGTCATTGAGGAAGTGAAAAAATACTTTCAAGATAAGGTGTATGCGACGATTATACCTCGAAACGTTCGCTTGTCAGAAGCACCAAGCCATGGAAAACCGATAATTATTTATGATCCTAAGTCAAGAGGCGCGGATGTTTATCTAGAATTAGCGAAGGAAGTGATGGGCAGTGGCGAAAGGGTTAGGTAAAGGAATTAATGCGCTCTTCCCCCCTACAACGCAATCAGAACATGAGGAGCTTATTATTGAGCTTGAGGTTACACAACTACGCCCCAATCCTTATCAGCCAAGAAAGCATTTCAACGATGAAAGTATTCAAGAACTCAGTGTTTCAATTCAAGAGCATGGTGTCTTACAACCAATCATCGCGCGAAAAAGCATTAAAGGCTATGAAATTGTAGCGGGTGAACGAAGATTTCGTGCCGCAAAAGCAGCGGGATTAACGAAGCTTCCCGTAATTGTCCGCACGTTTACCGAAGAGCAAATGATGGAGATTGCGCTCATAGAAAATCTACAGCGGGAAGATTTAAATCCGATTGAAGAAGCAGTTGCTTATCAAAAACTCATTGAACATTTACATCTTACACAAGAAGAGCTAGCCACACGAGTTGGCAAAAGCCGTCCACATATTGCGAACTTTGTACGTTTGCTTCAACTGCCCTCCCCTGTTCAAGATCTGCTGGCAGATGGGACATTAACGATGGGACATGGGCGCGCTTTAGTAGGCTTGAAAAAGAAAGCGAAGCTTCAAAGTGTGGTGCAAAAGTGCTTAGATGAAAAAATGAACGTTCGTCAGCTGGAGAAGTTCGTGCAGCTGATCAATGAAAATGTTCCACGTGAAACGAAGAAAAAAACGCCAGCAAAGAATGTCTTTCTTGCGGAAAAAGAAACAGCGCTCCGCGCGCATTTTGGGACATCCGTGTCCATTAAGCGTTCGAAGCGTAAAGGCAAAATAGAAATTGAGTTCTTTTCTGATGATGATTTAGAACGGATTTTGCAATTGCTAGGAAATGAATAATAAGAAGATCATCTTTAAAGTGTTGACTTTAAAGGTGATTTTTTTAATGGAATTGTAATGGTTTCTTCTTTATGACCTCTACTATCTTTCGTAGCGTGATAGAGAGATTGGGCAATGAGTTCAGCCATTTTCATTACGATACTTAAGCGCGTGTTTTGTAATACGAAATATTCCATGAAGCCACTAACATTCACAATCCCTGTCAGATGCATATCGCCAACAGGAGGTAGCTCTTTATTGACACCAGCTCCGGGCTTCACAGGCCCATCACCGACCGAGACCATCCCAACGTGATTTAATTTACCAAGACAAGCATCAATCCCAATAACAAAGGCATGTGGATGCTTTTTTTCAACCATTTTCAATTTTTCTACGAGATTTACCGCATGAACAGGCTCATCTAATGTGCCGTAAACAGGGTAAGGAAAGGCGGTGTTTGCCTTTAACTTCGTACCAACAAGTGGACCAAGAGCATCTCCAGTGGAGCGGTCTGTTCCAATGCATATGACGACAATTGCCGGTTTCCGCGCAGCAGGAAGCAGCATTTCTATGTGTTCTGTAATCAGCGGGCAGGCATCTTGATCCTCATGGTGGGCTTTATAGGTCACTCGCTGACTGGGCACAGGCTTCCTTTTTAGGAACATGACATCCACTCCTTTATAATGGTACTACCAGTATACGGTCAATTTGAGAAAACTATACATATGAAGAAGCAAGGAAGCTTGTCTCTTTTCAAGTGATACCCCATTCCCTCTTCTTTCTAACACGCGGATTTTGCCGCTATGATGCACTCAACATGGAAATTAAGGAGCGTGGGCACTTGTCGTTGAAACTTCGTAGGAAATTGGGTACATTAAGGATGTGTGCAGCGCGTGGGAGGGAGAGGGACGATTGGAACTATTAACCATCGCTCAAGAAGCAGATCGTTTTGTTAAGTTAGTTAGTGATGAACAATTGTGGATTAATATAGGTATGAGAGTACTGCGCATTGCTGCTATTATTATTGGAGCACAAATCGTTGTAAGATTAACGAGAGCGGTAGTGGCCAATGTTTTTAATTTTCGATTAAGAAGTCCGCTACGCATGTCAGAGCGAAGAGAAAATACGCTAGTTCGCTTATTAGATAATGTTGTTGCGTACCTGATTTACTTTATTGCGCTACTCATGATCTTAACGGAATTTAGTATTGATGTAAAAGGGCTATTGGCTGGGGCCGGAGTTGTTGGTCTTGCTGTTGGGTTCGGAGCACAAAGTCTTGTCAAAGATATTATTACTGGGTTTTTTATTATTTTTGAAGAGCAATTTGCCGTCGGTGACTATGTGAAGATCAATAATTTGGAAGGTACAGTAGAAGAAATTGGCTTACGTACGACGAAAGTGAAGCAATGGACGGGAGAATTGCATATTTTGCCGAACTCCTCGATCGTCATTGTAACGAATTATTCGGTTAATAATAGTATTGCGGTTATTGATTTTAGTATTGCTTATGAAGAGGATGTTGACCGCGCCCAAGGAATTATTGATGAGGTTGTCCGTGAAAAGATGCATGAATTGCCTGAGATGGTGGCAGAACCTCAAGTGCTTGGTATTCAATCCGTTGCTCCACTTGAAATTGTGATTCGAGTAACAGCGGAAGTATTGCCGATGACACATTTACAAGTTGTTCGGGAATTGAAGAAGGCCATTAAGCTTCGCTTAGATGATGAAGGAATTGAATTACCGTATCAGAAGATGGTGTCCTATCATAAACACGTTTCAGACGATTAATATAGGTAAATTGAGGGGGCTTTTTTTCTTGAATAAAGAATTTGGATTACATGATGAAGTAGAAATGAAAAAACCTCACCCATGTGGAACAAATCGTTGGAAAATTATTCGAATGGGAGCGGACATTCGCATTAAGTGCATGGGCTGTCAGCATAGCGTTATGATTCCACGCAAAGATTTTACAAAAAAAATGAAAAAAGTACTTCTTTCTCATCAAGGAGAATGATGTTTCACGTGAAACGTTTTTTCAGATAGAGTCGGCGTAATTGCCGGCTTTTTTGCTATGGTTCTACAGTGCTTGTGTTTTATTAGGCAACAACCTATAATGAAAAAAGATGGAATAACGAATGAACAAAGCGCACCAAGGGTGGCGTTTTAACATAATGAGGAGTGAATGACATGGCTTTAACAACTGGGATTGTCGGTCTTCCGAACGTAGGGAAATCGACGCTTTTTAATGCCATTACACAGGCAGGAGCAGAATCGGCAAACTACCCATTCTGTACGATTGATCCAAACGTAGGAATTGTTGAGGTACCAGACGAGCGTCTTCATAAGCTAACAGAAATGGTACAACCGAAGAAAGTCGTGCCAACGGCTTTTGAATTTACGGATATCGCTGGGATTGTAAAGGGTGCGAGCAAGGGTGAAGGTTTAGGAAATAAATTTTTATCACACATTCGTCAAGTAGATGCCATTCTACAAGTCGTGCGTTGCTTTGAAGATGAGAATATTACGCACGTTTCTGGAAAAGTTGATCCGATTGACGATATTGAAGTAATTAATCTAGAGTTGATCTTTGCCGACTTAGAAACGGTAGAAAAGCGCGTGGCTCGTGTTGAAAAATTGGCAAAATCAAAAGATAAAGAAGCAGTAGCTGAATTCAGCGTTCTTGAAAAAATTAAAGAAGCGCTAAGCAATGAGCTTCCGGCACGAAGTGTAGATCTTACGCCAGAAGAAAAGAAAATTGTTTACGGCTTGCATTTGTTAACGATGAAACCGATCCTTTATGCGGCAAACGTTAGCGAAGAAGATCTATTAGAAGGCGGCAATGAGCACGTGGATAAAGTGCGTGACTATGCTGCGCGCGAACAGGCAGAAGTCATCGTTATTTGTGCGAAGATTGAAGAGGAGATTGCTGAGCTTGAAGGCGAAGAAAAGATTGCGTTCTTAGAAGAGCTAGGCATTCAAGAAGCGGGTCTTGATCAATTGATTCGTGCCTCTTACTCCTTGCTTGGACTGGCAACGTACTTTACAGCAGGCGTTCAAGAAGTTCGTGCGTGGACGTTCCGTAAAGGAATGAAAGCACCACAATGTGCGGGGATTATTCATACCGATTTCGAACGCGGTTTTATTCGCGCCGAAGTGGTTGCCTATGATGACCTAATGGAAGCAGGCAATATGGGAGCAGCGAAGGAAAAAGGGAAAGTTCGTCTTGAAGGAAAAGAGTATGAGATGAAAGATGGAGATGTTGTACATTTCCGCTTTAACGTATAAACGTGTAATGAAGGAAATCCGCGACGGCTTCTGCTGTTGTGGATTTTTTCTTTTTGGAAGAGAGGCTTGTCAATTGCCTGGGATTTTGCTATAATTTCTTATTGTGAGTAATTATCGATTTTTTTATGAAATGTTGATAGTTTACTCCTTGCCCGCTTAGGGCCGTTTAGACCAAAAGGAGGTGACCGGAATGAAAAAGTACGAAATCATGTACATCGTCCGTCCAAATGTTGAAGAGGATGCTTTCACTGCTGTTAAAGAAAAAGCGAAAACAATCCTTTCTGATAATGGTGCGGAGATCGCAAAAGAGAAAGACATGGGTAAAAAGCGTTTGGCATATGAAATCAAAGACTTCCGCGATGGCTATTACACGCTATTAGAAGTTAACGCTCCTGTTGAAGCGATTAATGAATTCGACCGTCTTATGAAAATCAATGAAGATGTTCTTCGCTTCATGACAATTGCAGACGAGAGATAATAATTAACGTTTGAAGGAGAGGTTCTTATGCTAAACCGTGTAATCTTAGTTGGTCGTTTAACGAAGGATCCAGAGTTGCGCTACACGCCTAATGGGGTAGCTGTTGCTAACTTTACTTTGGCCGTCAATCGTGCGTTTACAAATCAGCAAGGCGAGCGTGAAGCAGACTTCATTAATTGTGTCGTTTGGCGTAAGCCGGCCGAAAATGTAGCGAATTTCTTGAAAAAGGGGTCGCTCGCGGGCGTAGATGGACGCGTTCAAACGCGTTCTTATGATAATAATCAAGGACAGCGTGTGTATGTAACTGAAGTAATGGCAGAAAGCGTTCAGTTCCTGGAGCCGAAGAATGCGAATGCAGGCGGCGGTGGAGGCGGACAATATCCGCAATACCAACAAGGCCAAGGCAATCAATTCAACGCCCCATCGACAGATCGCGGTTATGGACAGCAGCAGAACCAGAACCCGAAACGCAATAACTTCAACGAAGATCCATTTGCCAACGATGGCACACCAATCGACATTTCTGATGACGATTTGCCATTTTAAAAGCAAACATATAACGGATACGATTATAGATCATTTTTAAAAAGAAGGAGGCGAACGAATATGGCAGGACGTCGCGGTGGACGCCAAAAGCGTCGTAAGGTTTGTTTCTTCACTGTAAACAAAATCACTTACATCGATTACAAAGATGTTGATCTTCTTAAACGTTTTATCTCAGAACGTGGTAAGATCCTTCCTCGTCGTGTGACAGGAACATCTGCAAAATACCAACGTCAATTGACTCGTGCAATCAAACGTGCACGTTTCATGGCACTTCTACCTTACGTAACTGAATAGGTTATGTATGCAAAAAGCACGATTGCCCAGCGGCAATCGTGCTTTTTTTAGCTTTCAAAAATATAAGATAGCGCTTGAAGTGCTTGTGTTGGCGTTTCACATGTTAAGGCCGCTTTATTCGAGAGTTCTTTTAAGGGATGATGGAGAGCGGCAGGACGAATTAAAAGCAACGGCTTGCCGAGTGTAATGGCGCGCGAAGCATCCATGGCTGTATTCCACTGTTTGTATTGTTCGCCGAATAAGGCAATGACAACGTCCGCTTTATTCATGAGCACATCGGTGCGTAAATTATTAATCTTTGATGCGGCTTCATCTTTTAAAATTGCATTCGGTTGCACGCCGAGTATTTCTTCCCCAATATGATCAGAGCGGTCATGGTTTTCCATTGGTCCAACAAAGGTTAATGGTAAGTTTCGTTTTTTTGCTTCCTCTTTAATGGATTCACGCCAATCATCATGAATTTGTCCAGCTAAATAAACCGTTAATTCCATTTTAAGTTCTCCCCTTTTTTTTACGTAATGTACGCCTATTATAACAAATTGGAAAAAGTTCCATTACTTTTTCGTTTTGCGACGACGTACGATGGATAATAGAAGGGAGAGAATACCTGTTAGCAATAAGAACAGCGGAAAGCCTTGTATAACGAAAAATCCAGTCCAAAAGGTTGTTTCATCATTTCCAGTGGCGGTAGTTAACATGGCACCAACGAGCGAGGAAACGAAAAAGCAAAGAATGTTTATAATGAGGTAAACACCTGTTAGAATACTACTTATTAAAACGGATGATTCACTTTTAGGAATGAGGATGACAGACCAACAGGCTGCGATCAAGAGAACAATTGCGGACAATGATAAGAGAATCATAGCGATTCCCACCTTTCCTTAAAATCAAAAATGAGTGAAATAAGTCCTTCATGTTTGTTTTTTTCATACGACGTTAAAACTAAATGATATAATTGGATTTGCGGTACAGAATTTACTACAATAGATACCGTAGGCAATAAGCCAGAGGTGAACTATGAAAAAAACATCAGCACTTGTAGAAGGCGCGATTATGACTGCCGTCTACTTAATTTTACTACTAATTAGCTTATATGTACCATTGATTAATCTCTTTTCGATGCTTCTTCTACCGATTCCGATTCTATTGGTCGTTTGTCGCCAAGGATTACAGGTTGGATTTCTATCCGCAGCGGTTGCATCTGTATTATCGCTCCTTGTCGCTGGTGTGTTAGGCGGGTTTATGGGCGTGATGTTTGCGCTCATTGGTGTAGTCATTGGTGAGCTCTATCGTCGCAAGAAATCAGCCTTTGCCGTATTATTAGGAACGTCGCTAGCCTTTGTCGTTAGTCTGCTCGGCTTGCTTGTTTTTATGAAAGTAGTTCTTGATATTAACCTTATTCAACAAGGGCAACAAGCAATGAACGAGATGATCACGCAATTTGAAAAAATGTATAAAGTACAAGATCCTAGCGTTTTCAAACCTTTACGCGAAGCGATTTCATTAATGCCGATTGTCTTGCCATCTTCTATCCTAATAGGCTCTTTACTGATAGCAATCGTTGTTCAATGGCTATCGACGCTGTTCTTGAAACGTTTACGTATTCCGTTTCAGGCGTTGCCACCGGTTCGTGAGTGGAATGTGCCACGTGGTTTTTTATGGCTGTATTTACTAACGATTGTACTCATGTTTACGAATCCTGAACAGGGTAGTACGTTACATGCGCTCGTGTTGAATGCATTTTCCTTGTTATCTCTCGTGTTAGCGGTGCAAGGTTTCTCTGTGATTTTTCACTTCTTTTATGTGAAACAATGGTCACGTGCAGGTGCCATTTGGACGACAGTTGCGATTGTGATTCTCTCCCCATTTTTTGCACTATTAATGGAATTCGTTCGCATTCTCGGTATTCTTGATTTAGGGTTTGGATTAAAGCAACGGACGAAAAAAAGACAATAGGAGCTGACAATATGCCTAAGTTTTTGCTAAAACGGTGGCATGGCTATCCGGTGATTGCCTTGTTTGCATTAGCGGTAGTATTTGCTGGCGTGCTGACATACTATCAGTGGGTCATTGGTCTAGCCTGCTTCCTATTATTAGCGATCGTGCTCTATTTGATTATGAAGGGAGAATCCTCCTTTCAAGATGATCTTGGCGAATATATTTCGACCCTTTCGCATCGCATTAAAAAAGTTGGCGAAGAGGCACTGATGGAAATGCCAATTGGGATCATTTTATACGATGAGGACTTTAAGATTGAATGGGCGAATCCATTTATGGCTGCCTGGGTGGAAGAAGAGTCGTTTATCGGCCATTCGTTAAATCTTGTGTCTGAGGAGCTCGTTCCTTATATAAAAAGTGATGCGCGTGAAGAAATTATTTTATTAAAATCGCGCAAATTTGAAGTGCATTTTAAAAAAGAAGATCGGTTGCTTTACTTTTTTGATGTGACCGATAAGATTGAAGTAGAACGTCTTTATGAAGAAGAACAACCAAGTCTCGGTATTATTTTTCTTGATAACTATGATGAAGTCACACAAGGCTTGGACGATCAATTTCGCTCGCATATTAACTCGAAAGTGACGTCTATTTTAAATAAATGGGCGAGTGACTATGGTGTATTCTTAAAGCGAACGAGCTCAGATCGTTTTCTCGCCATCTTTAATCAACGCATCTTATCTGAACTGGAGAAAAATCGGTTTGCAGTGCTTGATGAAGTACGTGAATCAACAGGAAAAGATAACGTACCGCTTACATTAAGTATCGGTGTGGGCATGGGAACCGCCGATTTACCGGAGCTCGGTGCACTGGCACAATCAAGCCTAGATTTAGCACTCGGTCGCGGTGGTGATCAAGTGGCGATTAAACAACAGAGCGGGAAAGTCCGCTTTTATGGTGGGAAAACCAATCCTGTTGAAAAACGTACGAGAGTGCGTGCCCGCGTTATTTCTCATGCGATGAGCGAGCTCGTCGTAGATAGTGATAAAGTTATTATTATGGGACATAAGAGCCCTGATATGGATGCGATTGGCTCGGCAATGGGGATCTTGAAGGTTGCTCAAGTGAATGGCAAGGATGGCTACATCGTGCTTGATACGTCTGATCTTGATACGGGCGTGAACCGTTTAATCAATGAGGTAAAGGGTACAGAATCATTATGGAAGTACTTTATTACACCAGAAGAAGCGCTTGAGATGGCAACGAATGATACGCTGCTCGTCGTCGTTGATACACATAAGCCATCGATGGTCATTGAGGAGCGGTTGTTAACGAAACTCGATCATGTCGTTGTGATCGATCACCATCGCCGCGGTGAAGAATTTATTGCCGATCCTGTGCTCGTCTATATGGAGCCCTATGCATCTTCAACAGCCGAGCTTGTGACGGAGCTGCTTGAATATCAACCGAAGCGTTTGAAAATGCGGATGTTAGAGGCGACTGCGCTTCTTGCGGGTATTATTGTTGATACGAAAAGCTTTACGCTTCGTACGGGCTCGCGCACATTTGATGCGGCCTCTTATTTGAGAGCACATGGTGCTGATACCATCCTTGTCCAACGTTTCCTGAAAGAGGATTTGCAAACATACAATAAGCGTTCTAAACTAATTGAAAACGCCAAAATGTATAAAAAGGGAATCGTCATTTCGAAAGCTGAGCCAGAAGAGCAATGCAATCAAGTACTGATTGCGCAAGCTGCTGATATTCTACTTTCGATGAATGGCGTTGCCGCCTCTTTCGTCATCGCTAAGCGCCACGATCAAAAGATTAGTATTTCGGCGCGTTCGCTCGGCGACGTGAACGTTCAGATGATTATGGAAGGTCTCGGTGGTGGTGGTCATTTAACGAATGCCGCTTGTCAGTTAGAGAACGAGACACTCATTACAGCAGAAGAAAAATTAAAAGCTGTCATTAATGAGTATTTTGAAGGGGGAGAAGAAGAATGAATGTAGTTTTTCTTAAAGATGTAAAAGGTAAAGGTAAAAAAGGTGAAATTAAAAATGTTTCTGAAGGTTATGCACGCAACTATCTACTTCCGAACAATCTAGCACAAGAAGCAACGAAAAGTGCGGTGTCTGCTGTTGAAGGCCAAAAGAAAAGCGAAGAGAAAAAAGCGGTAGCGCAACGTGAAGAAGCAGTTCAACTTAAAGAAAAGCTTGCGGAACTAACGGTTGCGATTGCAACGAAAACAGGTGAAGGCGGTCGTGTCTTCGGTTCTGTTACGAGCAAGCAAATTGCAGAAGGCTTAAAGAAACAGCATAAAATCACGATTGATAAACGTAAAATTGAATTGAGCGATCCGATTCGTTCATTAGGCTATACAAATGTCCCAGTTAAGCTTCATAATGAAGTAACAGGCAGTATTAAAGTACACGTTGTAGAAGAATAAACGAAAGAGCAGGACCGGGAGCAAGAGCCGGTCTTCTCTTCTGTCTTTAGGAGGAACACGTATGAGTGATCTGTTTGCTGATCGCATTCCACCCCAGAATATTGAAGCGGAACAAGCTGTTCTTGGTGCCATATTTCTTGAACCGGAAGCGCTGGTCACGGCATCGGAAATCTTACTTCCGGATGACTTCTACCGTGCCTCCCATCAGCGCATCTATCAAGTTATGCTTTCGCTTTCGGAAAAAGGGGAACCAGTCGATCTGGTTACCGTTACATCTGATTTAGCAAATCGTAAGCTGTTAGAGGAAATCGGTGGTGTCTCTTATTTAAGTGATCTTGCCAATGCTTCGCCTACAGCAGCGAATATTGAATATTACAGCAAAATTGTCGAGGAAAAATCATTGCTTCGTCGCTTAATTCGTGCAGCAACAGAAATTGCTGCGAACGGCTATGCTCGTGAAGAAGAAGTCGAAGCTGTAATGAATGAAGCGGAAAAAGCAATATTAGAAGTATCGAATCGTAAAAATGCCGGAGCTTTCATTTCAATTAAGGATGTCCTCGTTGATGCGTACGATAACATTGAAGCTTTGCATAATCGTAAAGGTGATATTACCGGGATTCCGACTGGTTTCTCAGACTTAGATTCTATGACAGCTGGCTTTCAACGCAATGATTTAATTATTGTCGCGGCGCGTCCATCTGTTGGTAAAACCGCTTTTGCCTTAAATATTGCGCAAAACGTGGCAACAAAAACGGAAGAAAATGTAGCCATCTTCTCTCTAGAGATGGGTGCAGAGCAACTTGTGATGCGGATGCTTTGTGCAGAGGGAAATATTGACGCACAGCGTCTTCGTACCGGCTCGTTAATAGCGGAGGATTGGCAGAAGCTAACGATGGCGATGGGCAGCTTATCGGCAGCGGGCATCTTTATCGATGATACACCGGGCGTTCGGATTAATGAGATACGCTCGAAATGTCGTCGTCTTAAACAAGAAAAAGGACTCGGCATGATCTTAATTGATTACTTACAGCTCATTCAAGGCTCTGGGAAATCGGGCGAGAACCGCCAGCAAGAGGTTTCAGAAATTTCCCGCTCCCTAAAGTCGTTAGCGCGTGAGTTGCAAGTACCTGTTATTGCGCTGTCACAGCTTTCTCGTGGTGTGGAATCTCGTCAAGATAAGCGACCGATGATGTCAGATATTCGTGAGTCGGGAAGTATTGAGCAGGATGCGGATATTGTCGCCTTCTTATACCGTGACGACTATTATGATAAAGAATCAGAAAGCAAAAACATTATTGAGATTATTATTGCGAAGCAACGTAACGGTCCAACAGGAACCGTGGAGCTTGCTTTCGTTAAAGAATATAATAAATTCGTAAATTTAGATCGGCGGCATGAAGAAAGCAGTATTCCGCCGGGTGCATAAAGAAACGATGAAACAGGCATTCTTACAAAAGAGAGCCTGTTTTTTTTATCGGCAGATGTGTTACTGACGATCATGCTTATTGTTCGCCGTATGAATACAGGAATGTATAGTAAATACGAACGGATATACTTTTATTCTTGGATAATGTTCGTGTTTTGGTTGACTTCCTACTATAAAATTGGTACACTAAGCAAGGATTATTGCTATTACGCTAAAAAAGGGCGAAATAATAGTTGTGAAAATTTTTGGAGGTGCTGACGTTATGTCATCCGTAGTTGTTGTCGGAACACAATGGGGAGATGAAGGTAAAGGAAAAATTACTGACTATCTTTCTGAAAAAGCAGAGGTTGTTGCTCGCTATCAAGGCGGAAACAACGCAGGACACACCATCGTATTTAACGGAAAAAAATATAAATTACATTTGATTCCATCTGGAATTTTTTATAGCGATAAAATTTGCGTCATTGGTAACGGAATGGTTGTCGATCCGAAGGCGCTTGTTGAAGAGCTTAAATATCTTCATGACCTTGGGGTTACAACAGATAACCTACGCATCTCAAACCGTGCGCACGTTATTTTACCGTATCACCTTCGCCTTGATATTCTTGACGAAGAAAGCAAAGGTGCTAACAAGATCGGTACAACGAAAAAAGGAATCGGCCCAGCCTATATGGACAAAGCAGCTCGCGTCGGAATCCGCATCGCTGATCTTCTTGATAAAGAAGTATTTGAAGAGAAGTTAGAGCGTAACCTTGCTGAGAAAAACCGTCTATTTGAAAAAATTTACGAATCAGAAGGCTTTACGAAAGAAGAAATTCTTGATGAATATTTCGAATATGGCCAACAAATTGCGAAGTACGTATGTGATACGTCTGTCGTTCTTAACGATACGCTAGATGAAGGACGCCGTGTTCTTTTTGAAGGTGCTCAAGGCGTTATGCTTGATATCGATCAAGGAACATATCCATTCGTAACGTCTTCGAACCCAATTGCTGGTGGGGTAACGATTGGTTCTGGTGTCGGTCCTTCTAAAATTCACCGTGCGGTAGGTGTGTCTAAAGCCTATACAACACGTGTTGGTGATGGACCATTCCCAACAGAGCTTAACAACGAAATTGGCGATCGCATTCGTGAAGTAGGTCGTGAATACGGAACAACAACAGGTCGTCCGCGCCGTGTTGGTTGGTTCGATGCTGTTGTTGTTCGTCATGCGCGTCGCGTAAGTGGATTAACAGATCTTTCTCTTAACTCCATTGACGTTTTAACAGGCATTGATACGTTGAAGATTTGTGTTGCATATAAGCATAACGGACAGCTCATTGAAGAGTTCCCAGCAAGCTTAAAAACGCTCGCTCAATGTGAACCAGTCTATGAAGAGCTACCAGGTTGGACAGAAGATATTACAGGCGCAAAAAGCCTTAGCGATCTTCCAGCCAATGCACGTCACTATGTAGAACGTGTTGCTCAACTAACAGGCATTCCACTTACAATTTTCTCTGTCGGACCAGATCGTAACCAAACAAATATGGTTCGTGGCGTATTTGAATAAATAAGTAGCAACTCCCCCCAACTCTTAAGCTTCTTCGGTGATTGGGGGGTTTTTCTTTGTCTCCTTCAAAAGTAACAACAAACATGGACAAATTGATTACATAGTAAGCTGCTAGTAGCAGGGTCGTTAGAGCGATACAGCTATCAGTTTATGGCTCTACTGCTGCCCCATTCTTGGATAAAAGCATGATTTTAAAACTTTTTTATAAAAGATGCTTGTCAAATAATTAGTTTCGTGATAAGATAAATCTTGTCGTGTTCGACAAGGATATTGTCGAAAGTAGACGAGCCATTAGCTCAGTTGGTAGAGCATCTGACTTTTAATCAGAGGGTCGAAGGTTCGAATCCTTCATGGCTCACCATTTTTCTTTCAAAGAAAGATGGCCCGTTGGTCAAGCGGTTAAGACACCGCCCTTTCACGGCGGTAACACGGGTTCGAATCCCGTACGGGTCACCATTTTCTTTTATAATAGATTACAATACTTTGGACTCGTGGTGTAGTGGTTAACATGCCTGCCTGTCACGCAGGAGATCGCCGGTTCGACCCCGGTCGGGTCCGCCATTTTATTGTAAGAGTGGCTCGATAGCTCAGTCGGTAGAGCAGAGGACTGAAAATCCTCGTGTCGGCGGTTCGATTCCGTCTCGAGCCACCATTTTACTTGCATATAACAAACAATTACTATTACCTAAATCATGACAAAAAAGCATGCAGCTTCGTACTGCATGCTTTTTAAGTGTTTCTAGGCTTAAAAACGCTAACGGAATTGGAGAAGACTGGCGTTAGGGAGAATGAAAAGAATATGGTAAAATAAGAGTAGTTTTCTAAAGGATCATCTTCCCAAGAATATACTGACATAGAATGATAGATACAAATACGGTTTCCAAAGGAGCGACAGCCGAATGGACAAAAAAATACTAGTAGTAGATGACGAAAGGCCTATTGCCGACATTTTACAATTCAACTTAGAAAAAGAAGGTTTTCAAGTTTCTTGTGCGTACGATGGCGTAGCAGCCATTGAAATGGTAGAGAGTGAAAAGCCGGATATGATTCTTTTAGATATTATGCTTCCGCTAAAAGACGGAATGGAAGTATGTCGTGAAGTGCGTAAAAAGTATGATACACCCATCATTATGCTAACAGCGAAAGACTCAGAAATTGATAAAGTATTAGGTCTTGAGCTTGGAGCGGATGATTATGTAACGAAGCCTTTTAGCACCCGCGAACTGATTGCGCGTGTAAAGGCGAACTTGCGCCGTCATCAGCAGGAAACAGAACGTGAAGTGGATGAAAATAATGAGATTGTGATTGGAACGTTAACGATTCATCCAGACGCTTACCTTGTAACGAAGCGTGGCGAAACGATTGAACTGACACATCGCGAATTTGAGCTGCTGTATTATTTAGCAAAACATATTGGACAAGTCATGACACGCGAACACTTGTTACAAACGGTGTGGGGCTATGACTATTTTGGTGATGTTCGTACGGTTGACGTAACCGTTCGTCGCCTTCGTGAAAAAGTGGAAGATAATCCAAGTCATCCGCTTTGGATCATAACACGCCGCGGTGTCGGTTATTATTTAAGAAATCCTGATCAGGAGTAAGCAGATGGATAAGGTAGGTTTTTTTCGATCAATACACGTTAAGTTTGTATTGATCTATGTTTTGCTCATTTTAATTGCGATGGAAGTTATTAGTGTGTACTTCATTAACAACTTGGAAAACAATTTGCACAAAAACTATATGAGTGCACTGCAAAACAACTTGGACTTCTTCTCATTCAATGCCGAGCAAAAGATTTTAACGTCTCAACAGACGAAAGAATCGACGGAGCGTAAGAATAATACGTTAACGGATGGCATTATGAAGCTCATTGGGGAAACAAAGGATGAGAACATTAAAGAAGTACAAGTATTAAATAAAGACGGCGTCGTAATTGGCGCCACGAAAAAGAACTTGATTGGGCAAGTAAGTACGAACTCTAAGATTAAGCTTGCCCTCAATGGAACCGAAGATAAATCGGAAATGTACGATCGCAATAAGCAAGCCCGGGTTGTTGTGTGGGCGCGCCCGATTGTGACTGGAAAAGATAAACAAGGCGGTAAGACGGGAGAAGTGCTTGGGGTTATTTACGTAGAGGCCTCCATTGAAAGCGTTTATCAACAGATTACCGATATTAATAAAATATTGACGACCGGAACGGTTATTGCCCTGGTAATAACGGCGTTGCTCGGTATTTTCCTTGCCCGTACGGTTACGCGGCCAATGGCAGATATGCGAAAGCAGGCGCTCGTTATGGCGCGAGGGGATTTTTCGCGAAAAGTGCAAGTATATGGCGATGACGAAATTGGTCAGCTGTCGTTAACATTTAACGATTTGACGCGGAAATTACAAGAAGCGACAGCCATTACCGAAAGCGAGCGCCGCAAGCTGCGTTCTGTTTTGACGTATATGACTGATGGTGTTATTGCGACTGATCGCGACGGCTGTATTATTTTGATGAATGACCGTGCCGAAGAAATGTTAAACATTTCTCGCCAAAATACGCTCGGTAATTCCTTGCTTGAGCTGTTGCGTTTAAATGATCAATATACGTGGGACGAGCTTTACAATGAATATGAAACGATGCTGCTTGATTTTAGTACCGAGAATGTTCATTATGTACTGCGCGCAAACTTTTCTGTTATACAAAAAGAAGGTGGACCAGCAAACGGCTTAATCGCTGTACTTCATGACGTTACCGAGCAAGAACAAATCGAAAATGAGCGTCGTGAATTCGTATTTAACGTGTCGCACGAGCTGCGCACGCCGCTTACGACGATGAAAAGTTATTTAGAAGCACTAGCGGAAGGTGCTTGGGAAGATAAAGATATTGCACCACGGTTCTTAGAAGTAACACAAAACGAGACCGATCGCATGATTCGCCTCGTAACCGACTTACTGCAGCTGTCGAAAATGGACAGCAAAGATTATCGTTTTAATTTCGTACAAAGTGATTTAACCCGCTTCCTACAAGATATTGTCGAGCGTTTTGAAATGCTGCAGCATGAGCATATTCGCTTTCAACGCAATTTGCCATCGCGCAAAATTAACGTACAAATTGATACCGATAAAATGACGCAAGTGGTCGATAACATTATTTCAAATGCGATTAAATATTCACCTGAGGGTGGTGCCATTTCGGTATCTGCTTCTTTACATGGTCGCAAAATTAAAGTAAGCGTATCGGACCAAGGTGTCGGCATTCCGAAAAATAACGTATCGAAAATTTTCGATCGCTTTTTCCGTGTGGACCGCGCACGTTCGCGCGATTTAGGTGGCACGGGTCTTGGTTTGGCGATCTCAAAAGAAATTGTGCTCGCGCACGGTGGAGATATCTGGGCCGAAAGTGAATGGGGACAAGGGACAACCATTCATTTCACCCTTCCTCTAAAAAAGGTCAGGGGGGAACAGTAAGGCATGAAGTGGAGAAATCGATTTCACCAATTGAAGCGTCACGCGAAACGAGTGTCTCGGCATTATGAAGTCATTAAGTCTGTGTTCCTCGTCGTCCTGATCGTCTTAAGCTTGTTTTTAACGTGGAGTCTGTGGACGTTAAAGCCAGACTTAGGCTCGCTAGAAAACACGAAAACGTTAAAAAAAGAACAAGTGACGGATGCGAAGAAAGTATCTGAAGTGATTCGTCCGATTCAAATGATGTATTATAATAAAACGTCGTATCTTGGCGTACCTGCGAATGATAAATTTACGAAACAAGTAAAAGACATGCTCGAAAATGCGAAGTTTTATGATACGCGTACAAAATCTACGAAGAATTTAGAAGAAACGCTTGTGAACCGCGAGCATATTGAAATCATTTATCCAGAGGAAATGTCCTCTGAGGTATATAGCCAAATTTTCAATGTCGCTTCTTCGGGAGGAACATTTACGATTCCATCAGCCGATCGCGTTATTTTTTACAAAAATGCTTCCAATGACGTAGAGGCATATATCGTTTCGTATGGAACAGAAAAAATGATTGCAGCGAGTACGACGTTATCGTTTGACTCTTTAAAGCGTCTTGTAAATCAGCAAGAAAAATCACTCGTTGAATATGAACCTTATGTTGTGCAAAAGCAAGATGATAAAGGCTCACACGGCTCGAAGCGTTTCTATTTTCCGAGTCATGCTTTTAAGCTGAATGTGTATAACTACTTAGCACGTTCGATTTCAGAAGATACGATTGATCGCTACAAAAATGCGCTGTTCCGTGATCCAAGTAACGTAAAAAGTAGCAATGACTATTATACTGATGAAATTTCAGCGATGAATATCTACAATGGCAATCGATTTAAATATACGAATTTCTCTCAAGAACGGACAGAAGACTTTTCACAACAAAGCAAGGGCCCTCTCTTAAGTTCCGTAGAGTATGTGAATAGTCACGCGGGTTGGGGCATGCCGTATTATTACAGCGGCAATGAAGAAGCAAGCTCAACAACGACCTTTGTTCCTTTTATTCGCGGGTTACCGATTTTAAATAGTGAGATGAAAATGAAACTCGTATGGAATAACAATGACTTAAGTGAATACCAACGATCGATGGTAGAACTGAACACCGATGCGAAAGATGTTGGCTTTACAACGAAAAAAGTAGAGCTAGAGTCTGGTGAACAAGTGAAACAAGCGTTAAAAAGTTATGATTCAAGCCAAATACATGGCATCATGATTGGCTATGAAATGAAAGTAACGAAAAATCAATACAATCTCTACGTATTAGAGCCGAAATGGTTTATTAATGCTGGTCAAAATCACGAATGGCATCCACTGTTTCGAGATGAGCCACGACCAGGAGGTGATCGCTAATGGATTGGAAGAGTACGAAAACCATCTTTATCCTTTCCTTTTTGATCTTAAATATATTTCTTGGTTATCAGCTGTCTGTTAAGCTTCAGCAAAATAACATCCAATATATTGCCGACTTACCGCTTGAAAAGCAGCTTGAAGATAATAACATTAACTATAAGGACGAGCTGCCTGATTATAAAGCGAAACAAACCTTGATTAGCGGACAGCGGGCGCCATTTTCGCCAGCTGACTTAAATACGTCTAAGGAAGTCAAGCTTGATAAAGATAAAAGTGCCAACGATATGCTCGTTTATTCACTAAAAAAACCACTAAAAGTAACAGAAAGCAACGTGGTTGACGAAGTGAGCGCCTTTTTAAAAGAAGAAGTATACCGTGGCAATGAATATAGTTTCTATAAAAAAGATACGACAAGTAAAACAGTCTGGTTTACACAGTCGTATGATGGTAAGCCCATTCTTTTTGACTCAAAAAGCAAAGATATGCCCGGGGGTATGGTGAAGTTTCATTGGAATGATACAGGCGAAGTAAGAGGCTTTGAGCAGACATTTCTGTCGATTTATCGCCAAGGTACACCTCAGGAAATTATTTCACCGATGAAAGCGATCGGTCGCTTGTTTAAGACAGGCTACCTCTCAAACGGTGAAAAAATTAAAAAAGTACAGCTTGGCTATTATAGTTTAGCGAATGTAGAAGACGTGCAAGTGTACGTTCCAACGTGGAGTGTGGAAACCGAAAACGGCCATTATTTAGTGAATGCGACCGATAGTTCCATTCAACAAATTGATCGAGAAGGCAATGAGGAATCATAAAGGAAGAAGGGTTAGAGATGAGTTTGCAATTTAGTGTGCTTGCGAGTGGAAGCACCGGAAACGCGATTTACGTGCAAACGGAAAAGGCGCGTTTGCTCGTCGATGCCGGCTTAAGTATGAAAACAATCAAGAAGCTCTTTCTAGACGCAGGCTGCTGTGGCCTTGAAGAGCTTGACGGCATTTTAATTACACATGAACATAGCGACCATATTAAAGGGCTTGGGGCGCTAGCACGCAAATATAAACTGCCTGTGTATGCAAATGACAAAACGTGGAGCGCCATGAATGCGAACATCGGAACGGTGGATGACGCGCAAAAATTCACATTTGAAATGGAGAGTGTGCGCACGTTTGGCGATCTTGAAGTGGAGAGCTTTGGCGTGTCACATGATGCTGCTGAGCCGATGTTTTACGTTTTTCATCATGAAGGGAAAAAGCTAACGCTCATGACTGATACGGGTTATGTGAGCGATCGCATGAAAGGCATTACGAAGCATAGTGATGCGTATGTAATGGAATCCAATCATGATATTAATATGCTAATGATGGGTCGTTATCCGTGGAGCATTAAGCGCCGCATCCTAAGTGATCACGGTCATATTTCCAATGAAGATTGCGGCTTTGCGCTGGCTGATCTTATTGGTGAGCAAACGAAGCGTATTTATTTAGCGCATTTAAGTAAAGATAACAACATGAAAGATATTGCCTACTTAAGTGTAAAGCAAACGCTAGAAAGTAAAGGTGTAGCGGTCGGTGAACAAGTGTCGCTCTATCATACCGATGCCAGTGAGCCAACCGAGCTCATACGTTTATAATTCACCCTTTGAGGAAATAACAATAAATGTGAAAAAGTGTGGAATTTCACTCATAGTTTTTTCACGCTACCAACATTTTTCTATAATTGAGTCATAACAGTAATTGCAATTATCCATTCCAGTTGAAAGGGTGAACAATTGATGGGCTTTTATGATGATCATGACAATAACGAATCGCGCCCACGTAGAGGACGTAGTCGAGGTGGCTTTCTCCTCACCGGGATTATTGGTGCCGTCATCGGTGGCTTAATTGTCCTTTTATGTATCCCGGCACTTGGCGGTGTTGGCTTATTGCCAAAAACATATACGCCAACGAATGAGTATAGCGGGAAAGAAGAAGATGGACTGAAAAAATCCGTCGATGTCAACGTGACAACAAAAGTAACCGATGCGGTGAAAAAAGCACGCGACTCGGTCGTTGAAGTCTTAAACATTCAAGGCGGCAACTTCTGGGATCAAAACAAGCAACAACCAGCGGGCTCGGGATCGGGTGTTATTTATAAGAAAGCAGGCGGCAAAGCGTACGTTGTAACGAACTACCACGTTGTTAAAGATGCCTCTCGCCTTGAAATTACACTAAGTAACGGGTCGAAGTTAAAAGGTACGCTACGCGGTGGCGATCCGGTCATGGACCTTGCAGTCGTTGAAGTTGACGGAAGTAAAGTACAAAAAGTCGCAGAGTTCGGTTCTTCTAGCTCATTAAAGCCAGGTGAACCAGCAATCGCTATCGGAAATCCACTAGGCAGCTTCCCAGGCTCCGTAACAGAAGGTGTCATTTCAGCCGCGGACCGCACGATGCCAGTTGATTCTGATAAAGACGGCAACCCAGATTGGCAAGCAGAAGTCATTCAAACGGATGCCGCCATTAACCCTGGTAACTCCGGTGGTGCCCTGCTTAATATCGCCGGCCAAGTAATCGGTATTAACTCAAGTAAGATTGCTGAATCAGCCGTTGAAGGCATTGGCTTTGCGATTCCAGTCGATATCGCACGACCAATCATTAACGACCTTGAGAAGTATGGAAAAGTAAATCGCCCATTCCTAGGCATTGGACCAATTCCACTTTCTCAAATAAGCAGCTATCACCGTGATTCCACGCTGAAGCTTCCATCAAGTGTGAAAGATGGCGTCGTTGTTATGAACGTCGAGCCATTATCACCAGCTGATCGTGCGGGCTTAAAAGAGCTAGATGTCATCACAGCCTTTGATGGCCAAGCGATTAAGTCACCACTCGATCTTCGTAAGTATCTCTATACGAAAGCCAAAGTCGGTCAAAAGATTAAAGTGACCTACTATCATAAAGGTGATAAAAAGACGACAGAAGTAACGTTATCGTCTAATAAATCATCGTAAGTCATGACGAAGAAACCAGTGAGCGAACGAGCGCCCACTGGTTTCTTTTTGAGAGGCAATAAAGAGCCACGCTTTGTGTTACAATATCAAGAGAAATTGAAATTGTGGATAAGTAAAGGAGTTTATATATGATACATTATTGCTGCGAAGAACATGTGGACATTGGGATTGACGAGATTGTGGATGAAACCGAAAAGTACCCAGATCTTGAGTTATTAACAGAAGAAGCAAAGTTATCAACAACCTGTCATTATTGCGAAAAAAAGGCCATATATAAAGTATCGAACACGTGAGCCCATACTAAATGTGGATAGAATCTGTGTATATGTGGATAAAGTCTGTGGATAAGTTGTTTATAAAAGGAGTTATACCCTGTGAATATCTTAATTATCACTGTCGGTAAGCTAAAAGAGAAATACTTAAAACTTGGAATCGACGAATATACAAAGCGCTTACGACCGTACGCCAAAATCGACATTATCGAAGTACCCGACGAAAAAGCACCCGAAACCTTAAGTTCCCAAGAAATGCACATTGTCAAAAAAGCAGAAGGCGATCGCCTTCTCGCCAAAATCCCACCCGATGCCCACGTCATCGCCATGGCCATCGAAGGCAAACTCATCTCCTCCGAAGACCTCGCCGCCAACCTCGACCAGCTCGCCACCTACGGCAAAAGCAAAGTCGCCTTCGTTATCGGCGGATCCCTCGGCTTAAGCGACGACGTAATGAAACGCGCAAATGAGAAAATCTCATTTGGACGAATTACCTATCCGCATCAGCTGATGAAATTGGTGTTGGTAGAGCAGGTGTATCGCGCGTTTCGGATTGTGCGGGGGGAGCCTTATCATAAGTGAGTGAGGATTTAAAAACAAAAAGTTAAATGATTGTTATTTTATACAAATAGAACCCTTCTATTTATCTTAGAAGGGTTTGGTATGTCAACATTCATAATAAACAGCAATGTTTAGGCTGAATTGAAAGTTGACCGAGCTTTCATTTTAATTTCACTCAAAATCGTCTTTTCTTTTTCAACTCGAGTAGTCTTTCTCTTAATTTAGAATCTGTTGCGTAAATATATAGTCCATGAATACCCCGCTTCATAAGGACATTAATAGAATTTAAAATAATTTCTTCTTTAATTTCTTGGTTTTTTTCAGGTGACAGATCTGTTCTTGAAGTGAATGCACCTATATCTTTGTATTTGGACGAATCAATGACGAGTTCGTCTGTTTTTCTATCATAGCTTACGGAAGGACCAAGAACTACACCAACGTAATTTAAGTCAAACCCCTGTACAGTATAAATGGATCCAACTTCCTTAATAGAGCTTGGACCTTCTGCCCACGTAATACTATCCTGGGTGCTATTCCAAGGCATGTTAATTCCTTCTTCATCAACGAAATAAGTTTTTCCGTCTTTTTTATGAATATAATCAAAGGTTGATACAATTCGAGAAAGTCCGATTTCGTTGTTTTTACGTTCAATAGCTTTTTTAAACGTATCAGCATCTTCAAAAAATTCAAGCTCGAATGAGGAGTCTTCTTTTGACGGCATAGTAAGAATTTTCTTTGCAACAAAATGGTCAATCCATTTGATAGTTTCTAAATTGGCGTGCATTCTCATTTGATCTGTAAGCTTTACAGTTTTCACATTATACTGATGGGTTATTTCTTCTAACAACCTATCGTTCCAATAACTTTTTATCTTCAATACTTGTTTTGGATCAAAGATAACGATGGAGATTTTACTACGCTTAATAATTTCATCTAGTTGATTATGGGAACGAAAATTGTTATAAGGATCTTCTTTCGTCAGAAGCAAATGAGCTTCGTCGATTAGTACGATATCTACCGTTTCATTAGACTTATTCTTCGTATTAATAAAGGGCGTTGGCTTAAGAAGATTCTTTTTCTTCAAGTTTGGTAGACTGTTGGCAATGCTTTTATATGTCTTTAGCATCTCCGTATGATTCACTAGCAAGTAATTATCTGTTCCGTATAAAAAAGAGCTAGCATCTTTAGCCAAATCTTGAATGGTATTAAACAGAGAGCTTAATAAAACACTTTTACCTGTTCCGGCATCGCCTTCAATAGTAATTACGTGATTCCCCTCTTTGTGTACATATTCTTTACAAAAATTGAGAATTTCATTTTTTATATCGAGCTGCTGAGTAGAGAGTTCCTTATAAGGTGATAACTTATAAATGTCCTTGTTTCTAAGATTTTCAATAGTGTCAGTCACTATTTGCTCTTTTCTAAGTTCCTCCCAAATTAAATGAAAGATTTCTTCATTATAGAAAGATTTCTGATAGTAATTATGCATTACCCTCGATTTAGTTTGGCTCACGTTTTGCAATTGATAGTGGTTATCAGCGATAAAATAGTTAATTAAATTTGACTCGATATTATATGTTGCAGACTGATTGAACTTCTCGTGTCCAATTAGTATAGAGTGGTTCAAATTTTTTCGCTTGTCATTCTCCATATGGTTCTTCAAGCGTCTTGAAGCGTGAACTGTTTGTCCAATATAGACAGATGGCTTTTTTTTATCATTATAAAGTATATATACAATAGGATAGTTATTCAGATGTAGTGATTGTACAGTAAGTATATTGTCGAGAGTAGAATTTTTTTCAAACACAAGTTCATTCATGGTTATAGCCTCTGTATCTTTTTCTATAATGTTATCATATACATGATAAAAATTTCCGTAATTTGTATAATATACGTGAAATATTAATAAGATTACCTGAAACAATGTTGTGTGCTGAAAACCATGGTGTAAATCTCAATATGGAGATTAGAGGAAACATCTTCTGGAAAAGAAGCACTGATTGATGGAGCAGAATTTGTTCCTACTTCTAAAAAAATGAATTGAGTTATGATTGATGTGTTGAATGCCTCATATGACTGTATTCTTAAAATAATTACTTACCCTCATTTCTCTTTTTCAGATATCATTTCCTACCTTTGTTTTTTACGAGGGAGCTAATCAGTAATATACCTATTATTATAATAAAGGGAATTGGTGATATTTTTAAAATTATCCCTGGTTCATAAATTTCCGTTAATAATGGTAACAATAATGTTATTAAGGAAAAAAGAATACCATCCACTGCATCTGCTAACGCTATAATTTTCCCCCTAATTTTATTAGGTACTGTTTGTAACTCAACATTCAGTAAATTTGAAGGTAAATCCATAGCAATCCAGATTATTAAATAAAATAGATAGCCTAAAAAGAATGGCGAGAAAGGGATTAGTAATGTAAACAAACACATTACTATGATTGGTATATAAAATCCAATTAAATGTTTTCCATGACTTTGAAAAAGACGATACCATTTATAAGATAAGTAAGAACCAATGATCATACCGATTGCTGAAATGATTCGGTAAAAGCCATAAACATCCTCTCCACCGACCCTAGCAGCTCCTAAAGTAGGGACTAAGAGAGTGTCTGATAGTGCTAAACACCCCCACAGTATTGTGGATCCTATTACTAAGCCAAGAATTTTTTTACTTTCCCAGAGATAGTTTAAAGCATCCTTGTATGTACCTAAATGCTCTTTTTCTAACTCAGAATTCATAGAGGAATCTCTTTTATTAGTAGGAATACTTATCCAACAAACAACAGCAAATATAAAGTAAGTTAAAGCATTTAGTATAAATATAAATTCAATAAAATTAGAGACGATTACAAAAGCAGCTATAGAGGAGCCTACCACTCTAGAAACGCCACTAAAGACCCCAAACCATCGATTCACACTAGGTAATTCTGATTCACTAACGAAAAATGGAATGCTAGACATAAATGAAGGTTTAAACACTGTTTTTACAAAGCTCGCTATTGTCGTAATGATTAAGATCATAGTGTAATGCTCAATAAAAACGATTAATAAAAGGCTTAGTACAGCTAAAACTATATTTACGGTTGTCGTAATAGTTTTTCTAGAATATTTATCCGCAAGATAACCAGAATACGGTCCAACAATCAATTCTGGAACAAATCGAAAAAATAAAAATAATCCAAACAGTAGACTAGATTGAGTTAACGTATACACAAATGTGGCTAGCGCAATACCCTCTGCCATATTCCCTAATTTTGATAACGAATCTGAAAATATTAATAATTTTATTTTACTTCGATTGCTATTTACTATCACTTAATCCCCCCTTACTAAACATAGGTATATCAAAAACAGCAAATCATTGTTTTATAACTACAAAAAAAGGGCATCTACCAGATCCCCTTGATTTTGCTTTCCTCAATCCACAGCCTTCGTATAATACTTCACATACAGAAAAAGCGCTAGAGCTAAGACTGCTTTTGAAAGACGGTTTAGAAAATCTGCTGTTTCTGAAAAGTGAAAACCTACAATAATATCTGCAATAGCGAAAACCCCTGTTAGTACAATGATGAGTTTTAAAAGTGTTTTCATAGTTGTTCTCTTCCCCTTTTTTCACTGCTATATCCATTATATCAAAATTTTTCTATGTGAAATTGTTCATGTTGAATTCTTTAGGTGTATTCTATTTTTTACAATATTTATATAAAGTGTGTTTTTTTAGAGGGGGAATAGCGGTACAATGAAGGTGTTCTTATCGCAAATTTCATCTAAGGTGTGTGCTCATATGCTTCAGAAAAAGAAAAGAGAAATAAATATAACAGCGATCATTGTGTCTTTAATATATGTTTTCACTTTCTCGTACTGGCTTAATAATCAACCGCCTGAAAAATATCCACTGCAGTTCGCAGCGTTAATGCCAGCAGGAGTGGCGGTGATCCATATAATGTTGGAATATGTTATTAAGTATGATTTCTTTAGAAAAAATGAAAAGTAACAAACTACATCGCTTCCTAAATGGGGGCGGTGTTTAGGTGATGGGGTGGTATTTTTGAAGGGTCTTACGAGCTTATTTATTGTGTATTATGCGCTGATTGTAGGTTATATAGGAATCATTGATCAAGAGTCATCGGTTGGTAGTTTGTTAAAATTGGCTATTGTCTTAGCCGGGATTATGGTACTTGTTGTGTGGAGTAGCTTTATGTTGTCCTTACTGTATCATGAACAGCTACGTGATAAGAAAAAGAGAATGAATGTGATCTTTTTTTCGCTGTATAGTGAGGGGTTTTTATTTATGATGGTAATTCCTTACACATACAAGCATGTTTCTCCGCTCATTTTGTTGCTGATTTTGTTTGGTTTATTTACAGTAAACTATATGTTATGGGTTTCGGTTGTGGCGACGGTCAAGCAGCGAGGGCTTTCGTTAAATGTGAGTTTGTGGCGTATTGTAAAAATGGGCGAGGCGTTAGAGCATACTGCGCTCATATCGTCTATGACGACGCTTGACCGATTAAGTTACGTTTTTGCAGTAGCGTGTGCCATTGTTGAGGATTCTGTTTTCTTTTCAAGCATTGTCGTAGGCATTCTTTTGTTATCAATTAAGCCAGTGCGTCGTTTAGAAGAAATGACGACGTTTGGTGTGGTTGTCCATAAAGAATATGTTGTTGCTAAAGTGATGTATTATAGTGTGTATCTTTTCACGATCGGTTGGCATCTTTATTTTCCGAATCTAACGACATTTCTTATTGGTGTATGTAGTATACTGGCGCTTAAATTATGTATGGGAAAAGTTATGGAGGACACTTACCATAAAGTTCAAAGAAATGAGATTTAGCAGCGCGCTAAATCTCATTTTCCTTTATTTCACCGGATATTTCTTTCCGTTTTTCTTAATTTTACTGTGAATAATTTCGCTCACATCAAGATTGAGCTCGGAACAAAGCGTTAACGTATAAATAAGAATGTCGGCGATTTCTTCTGAAATGTTTTCGCTATTATCTTGTAGTGCTTGTTCGTTCGTACGCCATTGAAAGTCTTCAAGTAATTCCGCCGCTTCAATCGAGATGGAAATCGCAAGGTCTTTTGGATTGTGTGCTGGACCCCAGTTACGGGCATCGCGGAAGTCATTAATGGCTTTCATAATGGTTGTTAGATCGGACATTATGTATCCTCCTCGAGTAAATTTTTGGCATTCATTGTATTGCTTCACATATAAATACAGTTCTCATCGTACCATTTTCAAAAGAATCATGGTGGGATTTTTGTGATGAAACTATAATCATATTACCTCCCAACCCATGTAGTATGCTTCCTGGGAACTATTTTACAAAAGATACCATAAGCAATTTCGTGTTCGTTCGGTGCTAAAAGATTTATAATCGAGAGATAGTGTTTGCTTTGAAAGGGGAAACGACATCATGATATTATTTGCACTTGATATGGATGGGACGACGTTATCATCTAGCAATGAAATTAGTCTAGAGAATATCGCAGCCATTCAAAACGCTCAAAGCCTTGGCCATAAAGTGATGGTCTTATCGGGGAGAGCACCAGAATCCATTCAAACCGTGTTAGATCAATATAACTTACAACTTCCGATGGGTGGAAGTAACGGAACGGCCGTTTATGCAGATGGAAAGCTATTGGAGCTCACATCATTATCGCACGAACAAAATCTACGCATCGCGGAAAAAGTGGAACAGGAAGCAGTTCCTTTTAAACTGTATACGAATAAAGGGACGTTCATTCAAAGGAAGTGGAGTGAGCGTTTAGAGGAAGTGCTTGCTTCAGGCACAATTCCTGCTTCTCATTATGATGATGAGAACTTCGGAAAAATGACGAGGGTTGTGGAAGATCCACAGCTATTTGATTCCATTGAAGACTTATTAGAAGATGAGGAACTCGCGATTCAGAAGTTTTTCATGCTTGTGTTAGATCCCGCACAAAAAGAGCGTTTATTAAACGTTATGAACGCAATGGACGGTGTGTATGTGACTACTTCATCGCCATTCAACATTGAAGTGATGAATATTACAGGAAACAAAGGAAACGGCCTAAAAGTCATGGCAGAGTACTTACAAATTCCTATGGAAAACACCGTTGCCATTGGTGATCAGTTCAATGACCTTCCGATGTTTGAAGCGGCGGGCTTTGCGGTAGCTATGGGCAATGCTGAAAATGAAATCAAGCGACATAGCGACTATGTCACATTAACAAATGATGAAAATGGCGTAGCGCACGCTATTGAGCTTGTTTTGAAAAAAGAAGCCGAGCTTGAGCTTGCGGTAACGAAATAAGAGGTAGCACCGAATCGAGATAGGATTCGGTGCTTTTTTACTTATAATTTACGTTTTAAAATAAGATGACCCATCGTCAACAAGACAGAGCCGAAGAGTAAGTTACCTAATACATTTATCTTAATTTCATTGAACGCGAGGGATTGCTGGTTGAATAACATAATATGAAAGGGGAGAATACTTCCTTCTGTTAGAAATTCTGTAGAAACATAAACACCAACAAATAAGAGTGGAATCATCACTTTTTTAGAAATTATTACGAGTGAAAAGGCAATTCCAATGTAGAGAACCGTCTGTGAACCGAATTGTAAAAAGAGAAGAAGCATATTGCTGTTTGAAATACGTAGAGATAAAAGTATCGAGCACAGCAAAATGAGCGCTAAGTAAAAACCACCAAATACAACCAGTGTTAATAGACCGTGTTCGCGCGCTTTTAATGGATAACTAAACAGTAACTCGTCGCCTTTTTCTTCGTAATAATCATAAAATAGAAAGGCGATCCACCAAACAGAAAATGGTGCGATTAAGAATTCCATTTGTTTTAGTAACTGAAAGGAAAATTCCGACTCGCCGTTTAGCCAATAATACATAAAGGCGAGTAATGGGAGGATAGGAAAGTAAAAAGCATACCCCATTGCTCGTATCTTAAAAGGGACATCGATCCTAGTGAACATGTTGTGTTAGCCATCCTCTCGTCAAGCAAAGGTAGGCATCTTCAAGATTTGTGACGGCCTCAGTACTTCCTAACAAGAATTCTGGAGAGAAATAACGAAGGAGATAATCATCACCTATTTGCTTAGTTGAAATGATGTGTTCTTCTTCAATTGGCATTTCCTCAGCCATTGTAATTTTCTTTTCGTACACATGACCTTGGACGATTTCGGCAATTTCTTTTTTTGTGCCCGTTGCTAATACGTTACCATTTTTTATAATGGCAATATAATCACATGTCGTTTCAATATCTTCAACGATATGAGTTGAAAGAAGAATAATTCGTCCTTCTCCAAGCTTTCGAAGTAAGCGACAAAAGCGAACACGTTCGTCAATATCTAGTCCAGCTGTCGGTTCGTCGACTACAATAATTTTTGGATCTCCTAGAAGTGCCTGAGCAATGCCAAGTCTACGTAGCATACCGCCAGATAGATGTTTTATTTTCTTTTTACGGTCATCAAGTAAGTTAACAGCCGCCAATATCTCTTGTATAATGGTTTCACGGTTTTCTTTGATGCCTTTTAGTAAGGCAAAATGATTCATAACTTCATCAACGCGTAAGGATTTATAGATAGAAAAATGTTGTGGAAGATAGCCTAATATTTCGCGCACTTGATCCGTTTGTTGCCATGAGAGGTCGTTCAGGTGTAAGGTACCTTGCTCTGGCTTTATAAGGGTCGCAATGATTTTCATGAGCGTTGTTTTTCCGGCACCATTTGGACCGAGGAGTCCAAAGGTGCCTTTCACTTCTAGCGAAAGATTATCAATTACTTTTTTGCCAGCGTATGATTTGGTTAATTGGTTAATGGACAATGTGTTCATTGTTAATTCCTTCTTTCACTAACTTTAATAGCTTTTGTACATCTTCCCAAGCTGTTTTACCTTGTTTCATTTGTTGCAACCATTTTTTGCAGAAAATCAACTGTTCTTGCTCTTTACCAGGTGTTTGTAGCCATCTCTTTAAGGACAGTAGGACTTCTTTTTTCACACCTTGTGATTTTACTTCGCTATACCATGTTAAAACATTTTCTTCATGACTGATTTTCATTTTCTTATTGTATAAGTACGCATACATCGTGCTAAAGGCTTCTGTATAATCTCGATCACGGACTTGGATATTCTCATGTTTCCAGGTGAGAGCGGGAACAAGTATATATGGATAAAAAGATGCGTCTGGAAGCATCCAGCGATCAGATGGTGTGTCTAGCAACAATAATTTTTCCCCATACCATGCTCTTTCGTCATTTTTATTTTCTGCTATGGATAATAGCGGCAGCTTAGCGATTGTTTTTGGATACTGTAACTGCTGACCTAAGTCTCGATTAACAGATTCAATGATACGAGTAATAGTCTTTTTAAAACCTGCATAGAATTCACCCTTACTCTGACCCGAAAATAGAAGTGTTGTTCCTTCTCTTTTCTTTGTTTGTAGTTCTCCGGATAAAAGCGTTACTCCAAATCGGGATGTACCGTCCCACTGATGATTACTTTTAGCAGTCAGATTACAATAATCTAATTTTCTTCCCTTATAAGTTAACGAGTAGATCGTGTCGGTATTCACTTGGTGATTATTTCGACTTAATTGACCAGAAGAATCAATCTCAAAAGAAGGTGCTGTGTTAACAGACGGTATCCAGTTAAAGTAATAGGGTAAAAAAACAACTCGCTCGTTCGCATAAAATAAAGGTGAGCTATGTCCTTCATACTTGATGTTTAATTTTAGATATTCTTTCGCTTTCCACTTATGAGGTAACGTTACAATGATTGAATCTTTCTTTTGAATGAAAGGCAGTGCTTTTCCACTTTCTTTAACTTTTTGAACTTTAAAGCCGTGATAAAGCGACATTTGCACTTTTTTTACACCGGCATGATTATTATGTAAAAATTTTACATATACGTTAGCCTGTACACCTTGTTTGATAGTAAGATCAATCTTGTAGGATATCGGAACGACGCTGATATGATTAGCAGCGCTTTTCTTGTATGTACTGTAGTAGTCTTGCTCTTCAAATTCTCTCGGCTGATCGCTTAATTCACCGGTTTTTAATACTTGCCAATCTCGAATCAATTGATATAGGTTACCCCCTAATAGCAAGGATAGGATTAAGGTAATGATGAGAAATATTCGTTGTTTAAGAAGTTGGTGTATCAATTTCAAATAGATGATCAACAGCAAAGTAAGGCTTAAAATCCACACGCTATGCTTATACCAGTAAAAAGAGTCGATTGGAAAACCATATAAGCTATCATATTTACCGTCGGGATTAGGATCTCCTAAGTTAAGGATCCGTGAAAATTTCTTGAGGGCATCTCCTAAAAAAACATAATTAAGAGGGCCGATAGCAAGCCAAATTAAAATAGTTAGTGGAAAAACTAATTTGTTTTTAACGATAAGAGCTATCATTAGCCCTAAAAAATAACCAATCAAAAAAGTGAAAGCAAAATACAATAAAGTATAATAAAAGGCGCTAATATAAAGATGTGTTAGCGGGAAATTTTTTCCGATGTAATAAATAAAAAATACTATGTATGTTAAGAGCGAATATACAAATGACACGATTAAACCAAAAATTATTTTGGCACATAAATTGATAAGGAACGCTTTATTGATTGTTAAATAAATAGTGCGCAAGTCGTGTTGGTCTTCTAGCCTAATAACTAACACGCCCAAAAATACAAAAAACAGCAAACCTCCTTGAACTAAAAAACTAGTAGATAACAGGAAATCACCAGGTGCCGCCGTGTTCAGAAGCCCCATTAACTCGTACGCTAAATAACCAAGTAAGATTATCCAAAAGAAAACTTGGCGTTGCATTTCTTTGAAGGTAATTGCTAGCATATTAAAAAATAATTTCAACAGAGATCCTCCATTACTTAAAGGATTATTGAATGTAAAGAAACCACTCTGTAAATATAGTAACATGTCAGAAGTATGATTGAGGTAAATTTGGTAGATATAGATTGATAATTTTGGTTAATACTGTTAGTTTAGTAATTAGATAATTATCTAATTACTACGGAGTGATCACCCATGAATGGTGTGTTTAAAGCGCTTGCTGATCCAACTAGGGTAAAGATTCTAGATTTGCTAAAGAAACAAAGCTTAACAGCAGGGGAAATTTATGAACATTTTTCTATGAAAAAACCGAGTATTTCGCATCATTTAAATATTTTGAGTGGGGCACAGTTGATTTACGCAGAGAAAAAGGGCCAATTTGTTCACTATCATATTAATCTTACTGCTATTCAAGATGTGATGCGTTGGGCAATGAAGTTTAAGCATGAAGGAGGAGAAGATGATGCGTAGAAGCAAGGGAATTTCACTATTTTTGATAGCGATCACTGTTCTTGTTAGTGTTGGTGCCTATGCTTTTTTACCGGATTCTATTGCGATTCAATTTTCGGGAAACAATGAACCGAGCAATGCCGCACCGAAGTACATAGGCTTGCTAATTGCGCCAGCGGTTATGATATTCTTTCATGTGACAAAAGAGATGAGAAGCCGAGGGGTGCATCGTGCGAATTTGCTTGATACTACGGTATTTTTTCTGCTCTCTCAAGGCGTGTTAGCATGCATTCAGTTGTTTACGATCGGTTATAATCTTGGGTTAAATCTAAATATTTCAGCGTATATAAATATTCTTTTAGGCATTGTACTGATTGTCATTGGTAATGTGTTGCATCGTGCGGTTAAAGGATTTGGTCAAGGCATTAGCAATCGTTGGACGCTGTCGAATCTAACCGTTTGGAAAAAAACACATCGCGTCAGTTCCTTTATTTTCATCGGAGCGGGCGTGTTGCCAATCGCGTTAAATGTTGTTAGACAACCGTATTTAACAAGCATATCAGCGTTCATTTTAGGTGCTAGCATTCTTCTTTGCTATGTGTCGTCTTACCTTTTTTATTTGAAATATCGAAATGTGTAGAGCACGGTGAGGGTATCGATTTATCTGGATTTAATCGTATTAGTGATTCCCCAGAACAGAAATCGATAGAGCAAAAACAGAAAAATCAAGCCTACAATAAGGCTGCCAAGTGAAAGAGTCTCAACGTCAATGAAAAAAGTATTCATGAAGATGAGCAGTAACGAAAGCAATTCCATAATGGAGTTGTAGAGACCGTTTTCTTTGTATAACTGTTTAGTTTTTTTAAAATTAAAAACATGCTTTAGTTGATCAGTATAAATTCCTTTAGCAGCAGCTACGGGTATAAGAACAGCAAAGGCTAAGAAAGAGGAGACGCCCAAAGTATTTGTTACTACACAGAAAGCAACGGTAACTAAAATTAACAGCATCGCATGATTCTCCTTTTAATTCGTTCGTATTAACAAAATCATATGATAAATTGTAAAAAATTTCAATTAAAATTTACGAAATTTTTAGAATGCATAACGGAGGGTACGGACTTGGAATTGAAGCTCTATCATGACTACTATAAAAACCATATACAAGATTATGAACTAAGTGAAGCGCAGCTAGCGTTCACCATGCATCCGAAAGCGTGTATTCCGTTATCAGAAGCAGATGGAGATCGTTCGTCCATTCTTGCTCTAGAGGACGATGAACTTGTAAGCTTTTTTGTATTACATCGCAATGACGGCGTGCAGCCTTACTCTGCCAATCGCCAGGCGATTTTGCTACGGGCCTTTTCAACAGATCATCGTGAGCAAGGAAAAGGTTATGCGAAAAGAGCATTGGCACAATTGCCACAATGGATCGCTACGCATTTTACGGAATGCAATGAGATTGTGTTAGCGGTCAATTTGGAAAATATCGCTGCGCAAGGGCTGTATAAAGCGTGTGGTTTTGTTGATACTGGCGGAAGAGTGATGGGCAGAAAAGGCGAGCAAATGATTATGAGTTATGCTCTTTAAAGAGCAGAAGCAGCCGTTTAAGAAGAAAGGGCTGCTTTTACTTTTTCAGCATAATTTGAATTTTTTACAACGTGTAATTGAAAATGGCGTAGGTTATTGCGAAGTTTAGTAGCATCTAATGGCTCAAGGTGATTGGCCATAAAAACCATTTCAAACGTATGATTGTGGCGATCGGTACCATAGAAGCCATTCGTTAGAACAAACGAGGTGGAGCCTCCTTTTTGCCCAGCATGCTTTAGCCATTGACGATTCTCCTCTTGTTCCATGAGGGATTCTAAAATTTCGTCTAAATGGTGCTGAACGGCAGGTTCAAAGTACGTTTTGCTGTTGATTTTTTCAAGAAGGGACATATAATCGGCGGCCGAGGCTGCTGGTAAGAAGTTGGACCAGATTTCTTGAACATCTTTATTGAGCAACGTTAAGGCTGGGAGTTTCTGCTTGGTTTTTATTTTTTCATTAATGGCAATCGCATCGTTTCGATAGTCTTCTTTGGACAGAGATTTCAAGAGAGCTAGCACTTCTTTTTCTTGTAACTGCTGTTCTTGTTGAATGACATTCGGAATGTATAAGCTTGCAACGAGCGGATACAGCTTGTCATGATGTGAGAGTTGTAGGTCATTGAGGTTTTTGTTAATGGAATCAAGTCCAAGTAAGTTGATTAGATAGTCAGTATTGGCGTTAGAGCTGAATTGGAGCATGCCTTTTGCTACGTCTTTTACTGTCACGTGCTCAGCTTTAATTTTATGTTGAGCGCGCATTGACGCTTCCCAGGCTGGATGAGCACCGCCGTCTGTGTTTTTTATGTAGAACGTATTCAGTGCCTCTAAGGATACTTCTGAGTCGGCTTGAATGATGCCAGCAGCGGCTTGTTTAGCATATTCAATGCCCACAATATATTTCACCATGCTCGCTAAGGGCAAAGGTTCGTTTTCATTGATAGCACATACGATCTGATGATCTTTTTTGATGAATAGTGCGCAGTTTTTCTTATGATGATGTTCTTTAACAAACGTTAAAACATAGTCGGGATCCTGTTTCTGTAACCACTTTCGCGCCAACCACATAAAGAGAAAAAAGCCTAGTAGGATGACAGCGATGATTCCAATTGCTATTTTTATAAGCATGGTAACTCCTTTCTTTTTCCAAAAATTACAACACCCACTCAGCATATCATATAAGGAGTGGGCTTTATACGTTTAGGGCATTGAATTTACGGTGTAGTCAATTAAAAGGGTCAACAGTGCTAACGCTAATGAACAGCTTGCTGAAAGAAAGGCAAGCTTACGAAAGCGAGAGTGTTTATTACGATAAAGAAAAGGAAGCAAGCCATTGAGCAGGATTCCAAGAGCCCACGCCCAGAGACCGTAACGTGAGTAGAGCGGCTGCCAATCGATGAGCCAAAACGTGAGAATGGTTAGTTGGAAGAAACCTAGAATGATGGTGAGTGTGTTGAGAATCATGAGTACAGCTCCTTTAGATGATAAACCTTTTTCCTATTAACGGTTAATGAAGTTAAATCTATAATAAAAGGTGATATTTGTCTATAGGGGGATCGGATGAAAACATTATTGAATAGTATAGGACCGATTGTGTTAATGATTGCCCTTCGTCATATGTTAAAAAGTACAGCACTAAACGAACAGCGTCTTCTGCTAGAGGCGAGTTTCCTCATTGGCAGTATGCTGCTTGTTTTTCTTTATAGTTGGCTTATGAAGGTGTTGCAACGAAAGCAATCAGATGAGCAGGAAGAAACTCAATTATCGTATATTTTACCTGTGTTTGGCGTATATGCAGCGTATAACGTGGTGTATGAATCGATGCCAATTGTCTACAATCCACTCGTAACCGAGCTCATTCGTTTTGGAGTGTGTTTGCTTGTCTATAGTTTTATTATGGTGTTCGTTAAAAACGCCAGGAACGATTTGAAGAGGAATAAGCCCGTTTTCTTCACTTTTTTTAATAGAGAAGCACTTTATGTAGGCGACGATGACAAGAAAAACGCATCTTAAATGATTATTTTTTATAAAAAAAGGTTTTTTATCCATTTCATACCTAAAAATTTGTTAAACTTAAAAAGTTAGTTCATCATTTACATATTGAAAAGGGGTAGGGAACGCAATGAAATGGTTTAAATTGATCGTCGCTATTATGCTAAGCGGCAGTTTGTTGTTAGGAGCGGTACAAACAGAAGCAGCTTCCAACACACAGCATGTTAAGCAAGTAAAGCAGCCTGCAAAGAAGTACAAATCAAGCTCTAAAATCCATCTAAAAGATAAGTATGTTTTAGAAAAAGGATATAGCAAAAAACGTCTGATTACATTAATGCGTCCAGAAGCTTTAAAAATAGTAAAAGCTTTAGATCAAACGTATACATCTGGAAGCACAAAGCGATATAATTCATACTTAGTTCAGCATGTGACGGGTGTAGAAAAAAGTTCCTTGGAAGAGGCGAAACAACTTTATAAAGAGAGCTATCTCGAGGATAAAAAAAGATTTGGCAAACGTGTTATGAAAGAATTGAAAAATGATCTTCAACGCGCGAAAATAAAAGATTTGAAATGGAATAGTACATATAAGCCTAAGGGCCTAAAGGACTATCTGTTAATTAGCTATAAGTATACGGTTAAGAAACGCTCTTTTGGAGTAGTTTTTGTTTTCGATAAGGTAAAAAGAAAGTCGGGTATACGTTTAGTAGATGCTAATATTTTTCCATTTGTGTATAAATCCTAAAAAACATGACGTAAAGAGGTTAACCCCTCTTTACGTCGTGTTTTTTTGTTTGTAATCTATCAAGTACCTTTGGCAGGCAAGATTTTATTAAGTATATAAATAGCATAAATTTAATCAATGAAGAACGCTTTTTATAGTATACGGTCATAAATTAGTAAGAGGTAGATCTGTTAAACATCGCTTTTAAAGGATATTTTTTCAAAAAACAGGACTTGTTCATCATTTTTACACTTCAATAATTTGTTAAAATTAAAAAGCTAGTTCATTATTTACATATTGAAAAGGGGTAGGGAACGAAATGAAATGGTTTAAATTAGTCGTCGCTATTATTCTAAGCAGCAGCTTGTTGTTAGGAGCGGTACAAACAGAAGCAGCTTCTAACACACACCATGCCAAGCAAGTAAAGCATAAGAAAGCGCATCATGCGAAGAAGCATCATAAGAAGAAAAAACATAAAAAGGCACATCATAAGAAAGAGCACAAAAAAACGCATCATAAGAAAAAACACCATAAAAAGAAAAAGCACAAACCAAGCTCCAAAATTCATTTAAAAGGCAAGTTTGTTTTAGATAAAGGCTATAGTAAAAAACGTCTGATCACATTAATGCGTCCAGAGGCGTTGAAGTTAGTGAAAGTATTAGGTGGAACGTACAAAAATGGAAGTGTAAAGCGTTTTAATTCTTATTTGGATCAGCATGTAACGGGTTTATATAAGGATGATTTGAAGGTTCAAAAAAAGATGTACAAGGATAAATATATTTCTGATAAAAAAAGATACGGCAAACGTGTTATGAACATACTAAAAGGCGATATAAAAAGAGTAAAAACAAAAGATATGAAAACGTATAGTGTATATTCTAATAAAGATTATTATTTTATAACGTATCAATATGATGTTAAATATCGCTCTATATCGGTTACCTTCGATTTTGCAAAGGTCTCGGGTAAGAAGGGTTACCGTTTAGTAAGTACTAGTGTTCATCCATTCGTATTCGCCATCTAATTAAAAACAAAAGCACGACGTAAAGAGGCTAGCCCCTCTTTACGTCGTGCTTTTTTGTTTGCGGTCGAGTCTGTAGCTTAATGTTGTCAATAAGCTTGCTAGTAGCGCTATGATTGCTCCAACGATGATGATGCTTTTTAGGCTAACGTTATGATAGAAAAGGCCGCCGACGGCTGAGCCAAGGGCGATGCCGACATTCGAGGCGACGGGTGCCAGGGAGGCGGCAAGGCCAGTTGCGTTTGGCTGGTACACGCGTGCTAAGTCGATTAAATAGAGCTGTGTGGACGTTGTTAATAAAATGGCCATGAGTGACATCAAGCCGATATTAATGAGTCCTAGAGTGAAAAAGTTCGTGCTATAAAAGAGCGATAACAGCACGACAGATTGAATTAAAAACACGAAGCGCAGTCTGCCGATTCCGTTATGACTCGCAATTTTGCCAGCTAAAATGTTACTTAAAATAGAGATAAAGCCATAGCCAAACAGAACAAGGCTAATGGAGTTTTCCGCTATTTGCATGCTTTTTAGGATAGGTACGAGATACGTATAAATAGCATACGTTGCGCCAAAGCCGAGAGCTGGTATGAAAAAGGCCATCAGCATGCGCGGGTGAATCAGCAAGGAAAATTGCTGAGCAATCGAGCCGCGTGCTTGTTTTGGCAAGGTAGGTAGTTGCCACAGCGCTGCAAGAAGCGCGCAACAGCCGAGAGCGGTCGTGACGATAAAAGTAGCATTCCAGCTATAGGCTTCCGCTACCGATGTGCCGATTGGAACGCCAATCACATTGGCAAGTGTAAAGCCGCCAAATACGCAGGAAATAGCGAAACCGCGCTTTGCTTGTGGAAACACCTCACTTGCGACGACCATGGCAAGTGAAATGAGTACGCCTGTTACGATCGCTGTGAGCATGCGTAAAATAAGAAATAAAAGATAATGGCTTGTGAATATACAGGCGGCATTTAAAGCGATAAAGACCATAATGAGTCCAAGCATCCATTGCCGCTTAGGAAAATGATTGGTAATGGCCATGACGATGGGTGTGCAAATTGCAAACGTAATGGCAAACGCCGATACGAGCGTTCCGGCTTTAGCGTTGGTAATCTGCAAATCGCTAGCTAGATCTGTTAAGATGCCGACGATGACAAATTCACTCGTTCCTAACACAAATGTAAGTAGCGAAAGGGTGCCGATGAGCAACCAGTGTTGTTTTGTTAAATTCATGGTGTGTCCCCTCTTTGTATACAATTCCACTATCATACCATAGGAGACGAATAATCCCAAAAGGAAAAAACAGGAGCGAGTATTAGCCTCTTTTGCTAGTTATTTTCGATCATTGTAAGATGGTACGACTTTTTTTGTAGTTGTTTCAATCATCTTTATGAGAAGTAAACGAGTGACAGTTAAATACTGGAATGCATTTATAGTAAAATATGTAATAATAGAAAAAGAGTAAAAAATAAACAATAAAAGGATGATGTAACGATCGTGAGAAGAAAAACTACAATAACTGCACTAATCCTACTATTCTTTCTTCTTTTTTGGGTCATCTATTCTCTATTTCAGCCGTCCGTTTTAGTAGGAACTTCTAAAAATGGCGAGTGGAACGTAACGTACACACCATCAGAAAACGTTCATTTTGCAGAAGAAGGTCTCTGGGATGGCTATTATCAATGGAAAAAGGATGAACGGCCTACTGTGAACGACTTAAAGTGGATGGAAAATAATAAAACGTTAGTAGAATGCAAGTCCACAGGAGAACCGATCGTATTATTCACAAAAAAAGTACGAGATCGCATTGAAGGCATACCTACAATGTCATTACCCCCTGAAGAGCAAGTACGCTATTCGACTAAAATTAGTTGGAGAGAAGATGAAAAGCAGCATAGTGAAGTGATTGTGCTAAAAAAACATAAACGGCTATTTGTGACGCCGCTGTTTATTAGAAAAATAGTAGATAGAATAAATGCGAACTAAGTTCAAAAAAGTGTCCCCAACTTCATTGGGTGGAGACACTTTTTTTGCTGTTTATTTCTTTTTAAAATCCCAAGAAGGAACTTTGTCTGTAGGATCCTTAGGAAGAGGCTGTGAATACATATACCGTAAAGGAAGTGTAATCGATCGAGTGACCGCGCGTTGATACTTCACAGTAAAAATAATCAAGAGGACGATGCCAATGAGTATGAAAAAGGTGTTAAGCCCAAACCAATAAAATAAACAGTAGAGAGAAAAGATTGGGAAAATAAGATAGGCTCTAATGACAAAGGTACCCGTATGATTTGTATAGATAAACCGGTTAATTGGTACTTTAACGACCACTTGAAGCACGCGCATAAACAAGATATAGAAAATTTGCAGAAAAGCTAAATAAACATGCTTGGTTGGATAAATGTGTGATTGTCCCCAATAAAGTGAGTGATCCAATGAATTAATGGCATAAGCTTCAGCCCAATCAGCACGCGCTTGTTTAAACCGAAACTTTTGAAAGGCTTTTTGGGCTTTTTTAAGATAGATGGCTGCTTCATATTTTGCATATTCCGGATTAGTAGGATCGGATTCGAAGGCCTGCTGCATAAGATTGAGTTTTGGGTATAGAAACAACGCATTCTCAGGTTGATTAAGGTATTCAATGACAAAGTGAACCAACTCTTCATCTTTTAATAACCCGTGAGCAATGGCTTCTTCCTTCCAGTAGTTGCCTTCACTCGTTTCGTTGAAGTGATAATGGTAAAGGAAGCGGGCAATATACCCATCAGGAAGGTGCGGATCGTTTTTTAAAATATTGGTAGCGAACGCTAGTGAGCGTGCTTGAGTATTTTCTTCAATGAGCTGATCTGCAAAGTTACGTAGTAATGGAATCAAGCAAAGAATCCCCTTTCTAAACTTAGTAGTTTACGAATGTGAATCTATTTAATGGCGATACTTGTAATTTTGTAATGTACCAGCTTAACCACCGCAGTCAATTTCTTTTTTAAATTCACGAGTGTAAACGTAGTCTTACTCCTGTTTGTTTTGCTATGCTTTTCTTTTAAAATAATCGCATCGCCGAGTGCTTTCCATGATGCGCTTTTTATTTTATTTTTTGTACGTAACGATTGAAGCGCAGGACTGTTAGCGTTTTCTTTAATCTGTTGAATAAAAGCAAGTACAACCATTTTGTTCGCATTTTCCATGGTGTATTGACTTGTTTCATTCGTTTGTTGAATCGATTTGGTGGTGGCTGGATCAACCTTTTCAGGTACGGGTTGTTTTTTGAAATAATGATGGTTTATTAGAATGCTACTCAGCACACTAACAAATAGTAAGATTGTTAAGTTTTTTGACCAGTTTCTTTGTTTCTGCTCCGCTTCTAATGGTTCCACAGGATCTATAGGAATGTCCGTAATCGTTTGCGGGACCTCGGCCTCTTCTTTCTCTTTGGAAAAAGTAGATTCCTCACCATACGCTTCATAGTCTTCAATCTCATCATAAAATGAATCACTTGGTGGGGAAATTCGCGCTCTTTCAGGCTTTACAGCGACAAGACGCATTTGCAGTTTTTCTGGTTCCTTTGGTTTTGTAGCAGTTCTTGATTGCAACTGCGTATAGTAGTCTTTTTGTGCAGCATACTGGTAGTTTAGAAAAAATAGCTGTAAATTTTTCAAAAATTTATTTGGTTTTTTAAGCTTGCTGTAAAAAGTTACGTATCGTTTAATTGTCCAAATCAAAAGCAAGAGATAAACAACGAGTAAATAACCACCAATAAAGTAGGAAGCCTTCCCGATGAGTGCATATAAAAGGCCCGCATCAATAAGGAATAGCAGCAAGAAAAGTAACGAGAAATGCGGTTTTTTTCTAAAATAATACACAGTAAGACGAAGTGGTACCGATAAGAAAAAGAACAGATAACTCATCTGTAGAAGACGTCGATACGTATAGTCGTTCATAATCGTTGTTTTTTTAAATAGTCTTTTGACCTCGGGGTCGCTTGGTGCAAGCGCTAAACTTTGCTCAGCATAGCTTCCATCTTCCTCATTCATATAATGTGTAGTGTGACGTGCGCTAAAGGCTTTCATATTAGGTAGGTACTCAACATTACTCGCAGCTGCTTTTTTCTCATAGATGAGTCCTTCGTGAATGTATCCTTGCTGCATTAAAAAGCGACTATAACGCCCGAGTAATTCAGCATCGTTCGGCTCTTCTCGTAAAGCAATGGCATAGGCTCGCAGCGTTTCGTTTTCAATTTCTTTCGTTTCTGCTCGATCTAAGAAAGCGAGCTGCTTATGAAAGAAACTTTCCTCTGGATCAACGCTTATTGCTTGATGAATGGCAAGGAGAAGCTGTTCTTCTGATGCTTTACACTGTTGTAAAATCGTAAGCACGATAATAAAAGAATGCTGATTAATCTTCGGTTGAGCAAGTGCTTGGTCTACAGCGGCAAGTGCCTTCTCTTTTTGGCTCAATTCATAAAAGTAAAAGGCCATAAGCGCGTAGCCTATGGCTTGCTCCGCGTCTTGTGATAGCATTTTTTTAGCATGCTTCTCAATAGATGTTAAAAGTAGGCTTCCAGCGTATTGTTCGATGATTGGAAATAAATGATTCAAGAAACTCCCCCCTTTCTACAGCAATTCTTCTAGTATGTAAGCATGGATATTTTGATATTCTTTATGAAAAACAACGCGTTGTTTCGCAAACGCAAACCATTGTAGGGTCGATGATTTCATGGCAATCATCGCTTCATACAGCGTTTCTTGGAACGAGAGTTTGTCACTTTTTTTGCTCCGTGCGGTCGTTATTATTTTGTGCAAATCGTCATTCGTAAAGCTAGCACTATATTGATTAAACAGGTCAAGGAATGGCTGATTTACCTCGCTATGCAACGCTGTATGAATCAATGTCTGGCGTTCTTTTGTATTTGGTGGTGGCATGAATACAAGCGGATGAAAAAAAGTGTGACTACGTAGTTCATAATCGAGATCCCACGGCCTCGTCGTAAAGCCAATTACATAAATGTGATCTTTTATTTCTAATGACTGCCACGCGGTTTGTAAATAATACAGCACCACTTGTTGATCATAAGAGCAATTCCCTTCTACCGGCAACAACTCATCTAGGTGATCTATGTATAAAATGCTTTGACTTTGCGCTTGTGCCTCCTGAAAGAACGTCATAATGATGTTCTTCGCTTCATCCATCTCGTTAAGCACTCTCGATATGTCTAGAGTGGCAAAGTATGATGATGTTTCAAGCGCAACGCGTCTGGCAAGTAACTCAGGTCTGCAACCATCAGGCCCATATAAGAGCGTTCCTTGCATCATTACGCTAACACCCATCGAATGGTGGTTATAACGCTGTGCGGTAAAATCATAAAAAAGCTCTCGTTTTACATATTCTTGTCCGTACGGCTCCTCTAGATGCTCTTCATATTCCACTAATCTGTCACCTCTCCCATAAAATGTAACAAGTAAAAGTATATCAAAAAATGAAAGCACAAAACGCACGGGACAGTAGGTAAAAGGTGCTATTTTTACAGAATTAATATTGGAAGAAAATATTTCGTCATGAAGTATGTAAAAATTTGCTATAATAGTAAGTACACTAACAAGGAAATTGGCTAACAGATGGAATGACAGTAAAAGGGGAGCTGCTCATGTCTGATTTAAATGATAACCAGTTAATGCGGAAGGATGAAAGTCAACAAAAGTTTAAGACAGTAAGAAAAGAAGGAGAGCCTACTGCAGCGTTTAAAGGCGCGAGCTGGGCTACACTAGTCATCGGCATGGCAGCCTATTTAATCGGTTTGTTTAATGCTGACATGGAGTTAAATGAAAAAGGGTACTATTTTGCCGTCTTAATCTTCGGATTGTATGCAGCGGTTTCTTTACAAAAAGCAGTTCGTGATAAGGAAGAGGATATTCCTGTCTCAAGCATTTATTATGGCATTAGTTGGTTTGCTGTCATTATAGCGGTCGCATTGATGGCCATTGGCCTGTATAACGCAGATGGGCTTGCATTAAGCGAAAAAGGATTTTATAGTATGGCGTTTGTACTCAGTCTCTTTTCAGCCATTACCATTCAGAAGAACATTCGTGATACGCAAGTGGCTAAAGAAAAAGAATAAAAGGAAAGAGCGTTCATCCTTATGGGAGGGGGAACGCTCTTTTTAGTGGTGTTGATATCTTAGTGCAACTTTAATGTCGTAGTCAGAAATCATTATTCATGTATTGCTCTAAAATTATAATCTCTTTTTAAAGCCGTGCTTTACTAGCCTATCAACCCTAGCTAGAGCACGTGTATACTTTATAGAAGTAAGTATAATCCTTTAAATCTCTTTAGGGATATCTTAAGGTTTTATATACAGTTTCTCCCATTCGCTCCGTAAAATCCCCATTTTAATGGCATCAAAGCGCTGTCCATCCACTATGCGTGCTTGCCGAATGCAGGCTTCTTCTTTCATGCCGAGTTTCCGTGCTACTTCTATCATACGTTTGTTGCCAGACCAGGTTGACATACCGAGGCGTGGAAGACTCGTATGCCGAAAAAGAAAATCAATCCATAAGGAATAAGCTTCCGTGCCGTACCCACCATTCCAATAATGGGGATCATAAATGACAATCCCTGTTTCAAGCCAATCGGTACCACGATCGATCCAATGGGATTCCACAATGCCAATACAATACTCATTGTCTTTAATGAGCAACGAGGATGGTACGTGATCTGCAATAGAGGAGCGATCCTGCCACTCTTTCACAAATTCGGCGTACGTTAGATATGGCTCTTTAATGTATGGTCCGTTCCATTTTTTTGCTTCTTGCAGCGGTTCTTCGTACTTCCAATAATAAAGCTGTTGCAGGTCTTCTTCTGATGCTTCGGTTAACGTTACTTTTTGGTTAGAAAGAATTATCATAATTTCTCCTTTTTACGAAGAAGACCGGCATAGAAGCCGCCGGTTTTCTAAAAAGTTTATTTGCTATTTGCTTGAAGTGTAGGTGCGGATGGTTGCTCATCCATGAGCGAGGATGACGAGGATTCGCTCATTCGCCAATAGGTGACTAAGCTAATGGCAATGCATAGTGCGACATAAAAATAAAAGTAGGATTCATGGCCAATGCTCTTCAGCCAAAGAGCGATAAATTCGGCTGTTCCACCGAATATAGCAACGGTCAGGCCATAGGGAAAACCAACACCTAGTGCACGAATTTCGGTTGGAAATAGCTCGGCCTTTACGATGGCATTAATGGATGTATAGCCGGTGACAATGACTAACCCAACAAACATAAGCAAAAAGGCACCGAGCGGGCTTTGTACTTGTGCCATGAGTAGAAAGAGAGGCACCGTTAGTAACGTTCCAGCCATTCCAAAGGTTAAGAGAAGAGGGCGACGACCGATTCGATCAGACAATGCGCCTGCAAGCGGCTGCAGCACGATAAACAGCAAGAGCGCAAAAAAGTTAATCCAGCTAACATCGACCTTTGGTAATCCAGCAGTATTCACCATGAATTTTTGCAAATACGTAGTGTACGTATAAAAGGCGACCGTTCCACCAAGCGTTAAACCAACGACCGTTCCTACGGCTTTCGGATGTTTCATAAGTGCCGTAAGCGTTCCGGCACCTGTACTCGGTTTGTTTTTACTTTCTTTAAATTGCTCCGATTCATCCATTGTGCGGCGCAGCCAAAGAACAGCGAGAGCACCTAGTGCACCAATGACAAAGGGAATGCGCCAACCGTACGTTACCATAGCGGATTCAGAAAGGATTTGTTGCAGAACAATTTGAACAGCAAGAGCAACAAGCTGACCCGCCACGAGCGTCACGTACTGAAAGCTAGAATAATAGCCGCGCCGACCGGAAGTGGCCATTTCGGATAAATACGTGGCGGACGTGCCGTACTCGCCACCAAGTGAAAGTCCTTGCAGCAAGCGAGCAAGCACTAAGATAATTGGCGCAAAAATACCAATCGTTTCGTATCCTGGTGTGACGGCAATAATGAGTGAGCCGCCAGCCATAATCGTAATCGATAGTGTGAGAGCGGCGCGCCGCCCGTGGCGATCGGCATAGCGACCCATAAGTAGACTACCAATCGGGCGCATAAGAAAACCGACGGCAAAAATCGCTGCCGTATTGAGTAGCTGACTCGTCGGATCGCCTTTTGGGAAAAAGTTCGTTGAAAAGTAGACAGCAAACGCTGAATACACATACCAGTCGTACCATTCAATTAAATTCCCGACTGAACCTTTGAAAATGTTAGACGTTACTTTATTCATAGAGTGGTCTCCTTTACCTGTATTAGAAAGCGCTTACTTAAAGGGTAAAGGATGTAACGCTTTCACGCAATAAATAAAAAGGCGTTTTATGTCAGGAGCCAGCTTTTACTTTGATACAGGAACCCCTTTGTATGCCGTTGTATAGATGCTTTCAATTGCTTCCACTGTTAATGGAACCGGGCTACGAGCAAGCAAGCGTGTCTGCTTGGCTCCTTGTTGCGTTAATGAGGCGATCGCATCTTCTGGAATGTGAAAATCTTGTAGTGTAGCGGGAATATGCACTTCTTTAATGAGTTCATGCAGTCGGTCGACAAACCGCCGTGAAGCTTCCTCGGCAGATAGATCCTCCACTTTTTCGTTCATCGCTTTATATAAGTGCTTCATCTTCTCCATGCAATGAGGGCGCAAATAATCCATCACATACGGTAGGAGCACGGCATTCGATTCACCATGAGCGAGGTGGAATTGTCCGCCTAACGGATAAGCAAGGGCGTGGACACCGGCAACACCTGCATGGAAAAAAGCAAGACCTGCTAAGTAGCTGCCGTGACTTAAGTCGTTGCGTGCTTGCGCATCTTCGCCATTGTCGACCGCGCGCTTTAACGCAGCTGATAGGAGCGAAACTGCATGCAAACTAAATGCGTCGGTTACAGGAGAAGCATTTACAGATAAATAAGCTTCTATGGCATGCGTTAAGGCATCCATGCCGGTTGCAGCGGTTACGTTTGCAGGTACAGTGTACGTAACGTGAGGATCAATAATGGCTACGTCGGCTAGAAGGAGGTCGTGAGCCACAACATCTTTTGTCGTAGCAAGTGATAGAACAGCAATATTCGTTACTTCTGAGCCTGTCCCTGCTGTCGTAGGAATTAGAATTTTTGGCAACCCTTTATGAACAACGGTTTTTGTGCCTGTAAGATGTAAATAATCACTGACGCAACCATCATTAGCAGAAAGTACAGCAATAAGTTTTGCTAAATCAAGCGCACTGCCGCCACCAAAGCCAATGATTAAATCAAAAGCCTGTTGTTTTGCAAAAGTAAGCAGTCGTTCTGCCGTATCGACGCTAGGCTCAGGCGTAATGTCATCGTAAGTAGTGATGGAGAAGCCTCCCTGTTCAAGCGGCTGCTGTATAGAACGGACTATTCCGAGCTTAACGAGCGTTGGATCGGTAATCAGTAAGATCTGTTGTCCATTCCATTTCTGTACTTCTTGGACCAATTGGTCGAGCGCCTGCGCTCCAATAATCGTTTTAGTAGGAAACATGAGGTTCATTCTGTAACAGTCCCTTCGTTTCATTGATAGAAGGCACCTTCGCTTTCAATGAAAGTGCCTTCTTTTACTATAAAAGTTGAAGCTGATAGCCTGTCTGATCGTATAAAGCTTCACGAACCGTATCCACTTCTTTCGGAGCAGGAGATGTTTCTAGCTTCACTCCAACGGTTTTTCGATCAATATGAATCGATGGATTCTTCTTCAGCTGCCACGTGTTTGGCAGAAGCGTTAACGTACGTTGGATCACTTCATTTTGCTTTGGTTGCTGTGCAAAGGTTACCGGAAAACCAATGCGATAAGAAAGCTCTTCTAAGTCCGCATGATGGCGTTCGGCAATTTCAGGTGTTATAAAATGTACTTCTAGTGTGCGCTCTTTGCCTTGTTGACGAAGACTTGTTTTGTAAATCGTTAATTGCCGGTCATGCGCCCAGCGCTTAGCTTCTTCCATCGCTTGATTGTTTTCAAGCGGCGAGGTGTTGCTTGCGATGGAATAGAGTGGCTGCTGTGATGCAGTTGACGGGGCTTTGTCGTCTTTAAATTGAACGGTAAAGCCTGTTCGTTTCGTAAAGGATGCTAGTGCTTGTTCTGCTTGAGGCGGTTGTTCTACATTCACAACTACGGTATGCGTAGCAAGATGAATAGACAAAGAGCCTACTGATTCACCAAGCGCCTCTCCTAAAAGTGGAGTGAGTCGATCTTGACGAATGGAATCAGATAGGACCGTACGCCACCCTGTCTGGCTTACTACTAAGCCTGTTAGATCGCTTCGTTCTTGTGCTGTAAAGCGATTTGGAAAATCAAAGTAAAGGGTCAGTTGCTCATTAGCCGTATGCATAAAGTCAACACCGCATTTTAAGAATCCTTCGATTTCCTGGAACTGTGTACGCACCCACTCCATTGCTTTAGTAGCATTCATTTGTAATCCTTGTACAGGAAGCTTGAGCTCTTGCATACCGCTAATAAACTTTTCATCCATTGTGTAATAGGAATGACTATAGGTTGTTAGTTGTAACGCGAGAGCGACCGCAACTTGCTGCTCTAATCTAGTAACCTGTAACGCTTGATAGATGTCCGTCAGTGTCGCGCGCCCGGGAGTTAATCGTGTCCAATCAATCGCTTGAAGCATAGGACGAGCGAAGGTAAGAACAGGCTCTACCTCTTGGACGAGTCGACTCATCGTATCGTTATACGGTGCAATGGCACAGGCTACATCATGTGGTTGAAGCTTAAGCGGTTTACCTTTTAGCGTTTGACAAAAGAGTAGCTGACCTTTCGGGTGTATACTCGTACAGAGTGCAAGCTTATACAGATCATCTTCATCTTGTCGATACAACAAAAGCTGTCCAATATAACTTCGCGCGTGTTCTATCATAGGATCAAGGCTATAGCGCTTCCCTTTTATTCCTTTACCCGAAGTTCGCTTTTCAAACTCATACGTTTCACCATTTTCAACGAGAATAGGTGAATAGCGCTCGTGAAGGCGTTCCGCTAGCTGCATGCGCGCAGTATCATCACCATGGACGAGCAAGGTATGCGTAGGTGCTAATGCCTCTATAAACACATTCATTTCATGGGCATCAGCATGTCCAGATAGTCCGTATTTGGTAACGGAGCATTGCACTGGATATTCCCGTCCGTTTAACTCAATATGTTGCTCAATGCCGTCAGCAAGGTTTAGTAACTTGCGTCCAGGGCTCTCTTCATCTTGATAGCCTGTAATAAAGATGGCGTTTTTTTCATTAGAAAGTAGACGTTCAGCATACCAAGCACTTGCGCCGCCTGTTAACATTCCAGATGAGGCTACGATACAGGCAGGCTTACCATTAAGTACATCTTCTCGTTCATCACGTGACACAGCACGACAGCGCTCGGTTAAAAAAGCATCGCCGTTTTTCATGATGCGATGAGCGACAGGTCCTTTTAAATAGTGAGGATAATCGCGATAGATGCGACTAATTGGCGTCACGAGACCGTCCACATATATCGGAAATTGCGGAATGAGTCCACGTTCCATATAGTCTTGTAAAATTAAAAGTACCTCTTGCGCACGACCGAGTGCAAAGGCGGGAATTAACGCAAATCCACCGCCAGCTATAGTAGCGGCGACATGTTCAGCTAAGCGTTTTTCTTCGCTATTGCGATCGCTATGCGCACGGTTGCCGTATGTTGATTCCATAATAACAACGTCTGGTTCAATGTGTTTTGGGACGACGGCACCGGGAATCGTTCGGCCTGCTTTAAAGCTTAAATCACCTGTCACAAAAAGCTTCTCGCCGTCTCCTTCGATTAAAAACATAACGGCCCCTAAGATGTGACCAGCTCGGTAGCTAGTAATTTTAACATGACCAATATGTAGTGTCTGATTGGCGGGAAACGGTAAGAAAGCTTGTAGGACAGCAGCTACTTGCTCCTTTGTATAAGGTGGTAAAGTATGCGTCTGTTCAGAGCGCATTGACATGATTTTAAAAGAATCTTTCATCATAACGGTCGTTAGCTCAATCGTTGGTGGTGTGGCATACATCGGAACGTGTGGAAACATCGCATGCAGGACAGGTAATGCGCCAATATGATCGGCATGCGCATGCGTAACAAGTATGACATCAGGTACACCAAGCTCCTCAATTAAGCCAAGCGATGGCAATAGTTGATCGCCATGCATACGCATGCCAGCATCAATGACTATAACTTGATCAGCCAATTGTATATGAAGGCAAGATGCGCCAATTTCATTACCGCCACCTAACACAGTTATCTTCATAAATTCACCTTCACTTTATTTTTCTCATTTGCTTTATTCTATCATGAGTGATAACAGCTTCGCTTGGTTAGCGAAGCTGTTGATTACCGTGCATCATTTTTAAAATATACGCTCGATCTGGTACTTGTAATGTTGCATAAGAAGCTAAGAAGGCTGTATTGTCATAGGGTGCATTATGTAGCTCAATATTCATGGTGTGGTTCGTTAAGGAGACGAGAGCATAAGGAGCTGTTTGCGTACGACTACAGCCAAGTGCGCCGGGATTTAAGTATGTGGAGTGGGCAGTTTTAAAATAATGCAGCGGATGACGGTGGCCAAAGCAGATAAGATCTGCCATCACATCTTTGAATAGTTGATCTAATTGATAAGGATTGATCCCTACAATCGGAGAAAAAGGCTCATCGGCGATGGTCAGCGTTTCATGTCCAGGCACTAATTGATAATGAGCAAACCAAAGATGAACGTGATTTATTTCTCGCGTAATCACACGAGGCAGCTGCTGTAAATGTGGTACGTACGAGAGATCTATATGATGTGCAATCCATTCATGATGTTCTTTTAAGTTCGGATGATAATCAGGGTACGGTGTATTCGTTAGTAATGCGAGGATAGCTTCATCATGATTGCCGGTAACCATTGCCACGTCTTCGCGAGAAAATAAAAGTTCTAGTACTTCATTTGTGTCAGGACCATATCCGATCAGATCACCTAAACAATAAATCATATCTACATGATGATCGTCTTGAAGTTTTGCTAAGACAGCTTTAAGTGCGGCAGCGTTGCCGTGAATGTCTGATATGATGCCTAGTTTCATAGAAATCATCCTCTCTTGTGATTGAAGGAGATACTTAGAATTACATAGTCGTGTTTAGTATTACCTTGTATAAATGTATTGAAATGATGAGAACAATCATGTTTATGCGACATTGAACTATCCTATAATCATTTGATTATAAAAAGGCGAAATCCTTAACCACATAAGGATTTCGCACCTGCTCTTATACTTTAAATTTCGTTAATCGTTGCTGTAGCTCCATAGCTTGTTTGGACAGAGATGTTGAGGCGGCGGTTACTTCTTCGATGCAAGCTAGCTGTTCTTCGGTTGATGCAGCAACCTCTTCTGTGCGTAGGGCTGTTTTTTCGGAATAGTGTTGTGAGTGTTCAGCGGCTACTACGAGTACCTCCATCTCTTCTGTGACGCGATTTGTTTTCGTATGAATGTCTTTAATGTGGGTAAGCACGTGTGCAATGCTTGCTTTAATGGTTGAGAACTGATCACCGGCAGCATTCATAGCGGTAAGCCCTTTTTCCACTTCTTGCTGGGCTTGGTTCATCGTTTCAGTAGTACTGAGCGCATTGCCTTGGATTAAACGGATTAACTCTGTAATTTGTTGTGACGCTTCTGTTGATTGTTCAGCGAGTTTTCGGACTTCTTGGGCGACGACTGAAAAGCCTTTTCCTTGTTCACCGGCACGCGCTGCTTCAATGGATGCATTTAAGGCAAGTAAATTGGTTTGATTAGCGATGCCTTTAATACTTTCGATAATGCTTTCTATTTGCTTTGATGTTTCATTGAAAGTGAAAATGTTTGTACTCAAGTGCTGTACAATGCTTACAATTGTTTGCATTTGTCCACTTGCTTGTGCGATGGATTGCTCTCCATCGGTTGCCAATTGGACGGTATGTTGTGATTGTTTCTCGGTCTCTTTACTATGATTTTTAACGTCATTCATGCTACTTTTTATGTTGCCAACGGAATGCACGGTGTCTTCATAGCGCGATAAATTCTGTTGGCTTTCTTTTAATATGTCTTGTGTTGTGTATGTAATTTGTGCTGTAGCCTTTGATGTTTCATCGGCGGCAGCTAGCAATTCTTTTGAAGACGACGCTACTTGTTGAGAATGAATAATGACATCTTTAATGACTCCCTTTAATTGCTCACCCATGCGTTCAAACTGAAGAGAGAGACGACCAATTTCATCATTCCGATGGCTTATATTAGAGCCAGTCGTAAGCTCACCATTGGCTAAGCGAATAGAGGCTTGCTCCATGGCGCGAAGTGGTCGCGTAATACGTTCGGCAAAATAGTAAATAATGACTCCTCCAATCATTAGAGAGAGTCCGAGCGTAATGAAAAGCACATACAGGATACTATTTGCGCCTTTATTAAAGTCCACAAGGTATGTACCAGCATTTACAATCCAGCCCCAGCGTGGATCCTTTGCGGTATACGTAATTTTTTCACCAATTTCTTTAGATTGTGGGAGTTCCCATTGATATGTAAAAAAACCACCGCCTTTATTAGCTAATGTGATGAGTTCCTTGCCCATAATTTTTCCATCTTTTGAAACAATTTTAAAGGAATCCTTTCCTTCGATGAGCGGATGGGCAATTTCTATTCCTTGGTCATTTAGAACAAAGAGGTAGCCATGCTCTCCTAAATCAAAGTTTTTGGAAATAGGCCGAGTTCCATCGGGGCGCTTGGCACCTAAAATAGTGTTTTTTACGTGTTCTTGTGCCGCTTGCAAGGAGAGTTTCCCCGCTTTTACTTGGTCATCTACCTGCTCAATCATAGCTAATGTGTACTTTACATCATTTTTTAAACCGATTTTTCCCCGTTCATCTAGCTCACTTTTCGCTTGAAAAAAGCTAACAATGCCAATTAAAACACTAGGAATCGTTAACAGTAAAAGACATATAGCAATTAGCTTCAATTTTATTGATTTTTGCTTTTTTCTCACACATACCCCTCCAAATTAAGATCTATAGTAGGAATATCGGTAAAAAAGCAATCTTTTACAAATGAAAAAAAGAGACATTGTCGTCAATGCCTCTTTGCGTACATTTATAGAGAAGGAGAACGACGGTGCTTCGTTTCTTCTTCATAGGTGCGTCCAATGCTTAAGAGCTTTTCTTCTGAGCGGGGTTTACCGATCAGTGTAATGCCAACAGGTTCACCGTTTGCTTTATAGCCAGCTGGAATCGAGAGAGCAGGATAACCAGCTCCACAATATTCAACGGCATGACTTGTGCCCAATGTTAAGAGGGCGTCGGCGCCATTTGCCATTGCTGCATCTAGGAATGAACGTGCTTGCTCGCGTGTTTGTGCAATATGATGTGCCAGTTCTTGAGAGTTCATATGCTTATTTTCCACACTTTCGACAAGGCATTCTTGGCCAAATGGTGCTCGGAAGGTGATGCGTTTTTTGTTATAGTCAACTATTTGTTGCACTGTGAGTGAGGAATGAGTTTTTGTTTTCTTTAAATAGGCATTAACATCGTTTTCGAAGCTTTCGCGCATTATGCTGTTTAAGTCAATATGCTTCGGAGATTCAAGTTGTACTTTCGTTACGTAAAAGCCGCTATACTGAAGCTCTTTCATCACGCGCGTAACGATTTGTTCCTCTTCTTGTGTTGTGTCAGGATGTGCTAGGTAAGCAATTGTCATACGACTTGCTTGCTTCTGATCTAACGATTGCACGGCAGTTGCCGAAAACGAGCAGGAAATACTAGCAGGATCTCGTTCATCAACAACGTTCATTACCTCAAAGAGAACGGCTACATCTTCAACACTTTTTGCCATTGGTCCTGCTGTATCAAGTGCTGAGGCAATCGGTATGATCCGATGTCGGCTAATCGTTCCGAATGTGGGTTTAAGTCCAACCACGGAATTTTGCGTAGCAGGGCTAATAATGGAGCCACACGTTTCTGTGCCAACAGCAAGTGGTGCAAGGTTAGCCGCCACTGCAACCCCACTTCCTGAACTTGAACCACCAACATCAAAGCCTCCATAAGGATTCATCGTCTGTCCACCAAGCGAGGAATACCCATTCGGCGCTTTTTCTGACATGTAGTATGCCCATTCACTCATATTTGTTTTGCCTAAAAGAATTCCTTGCTGCTTGCGAATCTGCTCAACAAGAAAGGCATCTTCATCCGTAAAAGCCTCTTTTAAGACATCGGCGCCAGCTGAAGTATGCATGCGATCGGCTGTTCCAATATTATCCTTTAATAATAATGGGATGCCAAATAGCTTTCCATTAGTGACGTGGTTGGTGTCATCGAGCTTCTTAGCAATGGTTAAGGCATCAGGATTTAATTCAACAACGGCATTTAACGTATCTTCATCATTCTTTTCAATGTTAATGACATAGTAGGTTACAAGCTCTTGGCAAGTAAGCTCTTTTCGCTTTAAGCGCTTTTGAATAGAAAGAATACTTGCATTTGCAACCATGGCATCAATCTCAGAGTGCCGTTTGCGGCTCATTTCATGCATTGCTTTTTTAAATGGCTTGAAATCAAGCGTTCGCTGGGAAAAACTTGGTGTTTTATGAGATTGAAGGACGGCTTGATCATTTTGAGATTTGGTTTTTTTGACAGCCAGAGCGGCAACTGCCGCTGCTGCCGCTGCGCCAATTCCCGCAAATTTTAATAGTCGTTTCATACGAGCAGGAGCCTCCTGGAACTAGAAATATTTTGCTATGCTTTTACAATATACGTAAATGCTTGGATTCACAAGTTTTGTTGGTAGCATTGCAAGAAATGTAATATTGCTGATTAACAAGCAAACCAATTGAATATGATATTTCAATAATGTTACACTGAAATAAAATTGTGTAAAAAGTATCATGACATTTAGCAATGATCCGTCTTATTTCTTATATTTATTTTATTTAAAATTACACATAGTTAATAAAAGGAGAGCGATTCAGTTGAAAAAGGTGAAAAAGGCGATTATACCAGCCGCTGGATTAGGAACGAGATTCTTACCAGCTACGAAAGCAATGCCTAAGGAAATGTTACCGATTGTAGATAAACCAACCATTCAATATATTGTCGAGGAAGCAATTGCTTCAGGCATAGAAGATATTATTATCGTAACGGGAAAAGGAAAGCGTGCGATTGAAGATCATTTCGATTATGCGTTTGAACTGGAACAAAACCTTTATGAAAAAGGTAAAATGGAAATTTTAAAAGAGGTTCAAAAATCAGCAGCCATGGCAGATATTCATTATATTCGTCAGAAAGAACCAAAAGGCCTGGGACATGCTGTCTGGTGTGCACGTAAATTTATTGGTGATGAACCATTTGCTGTCTTATTAGGTGACGATATTGTTCAATCAGAAACACCTGGGTTAAAGCAATTAATTCAAGAGTATGACAACACAGGTAGCTCTGTTATTGGTGTTAAAACCGTTTCTAGTGAAGAAACGAGTCGTTATGGAATTATTGATCCTACTTCACAAGAAGGGCGACGCTATGGTATTAAAGGGCTTGTTGAAAAACCGACACAACAAGAAGCACCTTCGAACCTTGCGATTATGGGTCGTTACGTATTAACACCAGAAATCTTTGCCCACTTAGATAAACAAACGGTCGGTTCTGGAAATGAGATTCAGTTAACAGATGCGATTCAACAATTAAACACAGAACAGCCTGTCTATGCCTATGACTTTGAAGGCAAGCGATACGATGTTGGGGAAAAGCTTGGCTTCATTGAAACAACGCTTGATTTTGCGCTGCAAAATCCGGAGTTAAAAGCACCACTTTTATCATTTATGAAGCAAAAACTGATCGATGAAAAAGTGACCATCTCATAATTGTCACGCTTGAGTAATGGGGGAGAAAAGGAATGAAGAACAGACACGGTCGGTTTTCCTTTAGCCATGTATCGTGGAATGGGGAAGACATCGTCATTACATTACCTAAAAAAGTAGAGTTTATTCAAGAGTATGTTTCGCTTTTTGTAATGGAACGAAAAAAAGCAATGCCTGTTGAAGTGGAGTATGTGTTTATTTCATCAGAGGAAAAAGGAGATCAGCTACGTATTTCCTTTGAACAATTTGCACATTTACCACAAGGTCGTTGGGATTTTTATATAAAAAAAGGCTTATTTGACGGAGCACAAATGCGTCGATTGGGCTTGTATGAAACAGCTGTTTCACCACAAAAAATGCGCTATTTAAAACCTTTTTATTATGTAGAAGAAGCGGTGGCAGGGGTGCCGTATGTGACAGAGAAAAATGGCTTATCGCTTCATATCGATTCTGTTCTGCAACTTGAACGAGAAGGCTATGACATTCTTTCTTTACCAACAGGTCTTTGTCAAGTGGATGTGCAAGATGAAACCATGGCGATTACGCTTCCTTATCCATTACAAGGAAGTGAGGATGAAGTGAAAATTGTGTGCAAAAATGAACGCGACATTTCTTTTCTTCCGTATGAACGGAGTGCTAACCGTCAGGTGTTAACCGTTGATTTGCAAGGAAAAGAAATGGCAACGGTATTTTTGGAAATTACGAAAGGTCAGCTCATTGAACGCTATCCCTTGTCATTAGATGCTGAAATAGAAAGCATCGAAGTGCCTTTTACTGTAAAAGGTCAGCTTCCTTCTCGACATTTGTTTGTTACTGCCAATTCGATCGTTTTTGATTTAAATACGGCTGATTTGGCACACTGTGAGGAATTTGATTTTTTTCTTTCAAAGCGAAAATCGGATGATGAGGTGCCTTTAGCCTTTACGAAGCTCACCTACCAAGGCCAAACGCGGATTATGCTTGATGTAGAACCGTTAAAGGAGCATATTCAACAAAGTGGTCGTTGGGACGTATTCATTCGCATGTATCATGGTGCAATTTGTGAAGTGCGAAGAATCGGCAATCATAAAGCATTAAGCGGTCTACCTGACCAAGATGAGGAACCACCTTATATACCGTTATCAGACACATTAGGACTGTCTCCTTATTTTACCGTAAAAAATGAATTAACTTTTTATATGTGTACGAACGAGCAATATGTAAATTCTCTGTATCCAGCAAAAGCGACATTACAAAAGCTGACAATGTCTCAACAAGGTGAGATTACGCTCAGTGCAAACGTGAAAATGGATGAAGCATATATTATTGAAGGACTTGTACTGCGCCATCGTCAAAATAAAGAGCAAACGGTAATGATTCCTTGTAAAGTAGAAGTAGTAGAAGATGACAATGAACGTCGTCTTTCTGCTGTGTTCCATGTGAAACGATTGCCCCTAGAGCAATTTTATTGGGATTTCTACGTTTCTGTATTGTTGCATAATGGTACAAAACGGTTCATTCGTTTGCGGAATGGCAGCTTAGTAACGTATCGTAAATTAAAAAATGCGGTATTTAATCATAACCTTCATACGACAGATGAACATGTGATTTATCCATACATTACGGTTAACAACTGTGTAAGCTTAACGTATCGACGAGTAGGTGAGCATGAAACGTTACGTGATAAAATGCGAGAGTATATTGCTTATATGCTATCTATTCTATGCCTATGGTATTTCCGATGGCAGCCCGTCTGGTTAGTTCATGAGAAATACTCAGAAACGGCCCAAGATAATAGCTTTTATTTCTTTAAATATATGTATGAGAAGCATCCTAAGCAAAAAGTGTATTATGTCATTAAAAAAGGGTCGGCTGATGAGCGCCATTTAACGCCTTATAAGCGACGCGTTGTTTATTTTATGAGTATTAAACATCTATTTCTATTGTTAGGCTCTAAGCTTATTGTTTCTTCTGAAACGAAAGGCCACGGATATGCTTGGCGCGTTTCCCAAGGCCCTATTCGCAATACACTTAATAAGAAACGATTTGTGTTTTTACAGCACGGTGTCCTTGGTTTGAAGAAGGTGGAGAATACCTTTAAAGTTGGCACCGCAAATGGTGCGAACTTGTTTGTTGTTTCTTCTGATTTCGAAAAAGATATAGTGGTGAACTATTTCGGTTATGAGGAAGAAAACGTCATTGTAACGGGGCTTTCACGATGGGATGTATTAGAAGATCAAAGTCAACAGACGAAGCAAAAGGAAATCTTCTTAATGCCAACATGGCGAAATTGGTTAGAAGAAGTAGATGACGAACAATTTGTACAATCCTCTTACTTCCATGAATATAATAAACTTATTTCTTCACCGAAATTAACGTCTTTATTAGAGCAATATGATGTGAAACTGAATTTCTACGTTCATCCGAAATTTATGCCTTATGTCCAAAGCTTTACAAGTACGAATGAACGCATTTCGGTTATTCAATTTGGCGAAGTAAATGTGAATGAACTGTTAATGAGAAGTAGCCTTTTAATTACGGATTATTCAAGTGTTGCTTGGGAAACCTATTATCAGAAGAAACCGGTGCTTTTCTTTCATTTTGATGTCGATCAGTATGAAGAAAATCAAGGGGCTTATATGAACTTAAAAGATGAGCTGTTTGGTGAGGTTGCTTACGAGTCAGATGATTTAGTTTCGCGCTTAGAGCAGTATATTGTCCAAGATTTTGCTGAGAATCCGATATTTGCACAAAAACGTGAACACTACTTCAACTATGTTGATCATCATAATAGTGCACGCATTTATCAGGAAATTAAGCAACAAGAACGTAAGCTTTACGCGTCAGCCTCCTTATGGCAATCGCTAAAGCGTAATTACTTCGTAAAACACGTATGGGAAAAGTATAAAAATAATCGTCTCGTGTATCGTATGGGGCGTGGAATTTATGAAAAACTGCACTCTTAATAGTGTTGATCTAAATTTGGTATAGAGTTTCCAATGGATGAAGCTTTCCTTTTTGCCAAACATCCGCTATACTTTTTGTAATATCTTGGATAGATGTCCACGTATAGAAAGGATGGATGAGCTGTCATGAATGTTTGGAAATTGATGAAAGGAACTGCCATCATCGTACCCGCTCTCGTTATAGGGATTGCCGCTTCTAAGCGAAAAAAGAAGAAGCAAGAAGCAATCGTTGATGCTGAGCCACTGGAAATCGATCAAGAAGAAGTCATACGGATGGCAAGAGAAGAAGCACGTAAATGGCAAGATCAAGAGCAAACAGTCACAAAAAAAGAAGACATGGTAAAAAACTAAAAACAAACGGGATCTCCTATTTAGGGGGTCCCGCTTTTTGATTGTCTATTTACTTTTCGGGACTATTGTCATAGGATAAAAACCACAAGAGTTTCTTACTATCCTACCGTGAATTTGTATTTTTTAGATGGAGATTGGAGGGTTTTGGTCCTATTTATAGACATAATCTAGCATTTATCTAGTACGATGATTCCGTTTTTTTCAGAAAGTGAAAATTTACCACTGTGAAGTGTTATACTGTCTTTTTGAATAGGAGGAAGCGATGTAGACTAGGACCTCCGTCATTTCAAAAAAGGAGAACATTACATGAATCGATTCATCATTATAGCTTTTCTTACATCTATTCTAGCCTTTTTATGTATTTCACTCATTCTACTTATTAATCCAGCAACGGTTCTAAAAGATAATGGACAGATTCATTATTTCTGTTCCTATATGATGTATAGCTTACCTGTTCATGTTGTCGGTTGTGTCCTTGCTGAAAGTGCACTAAGACGTGCCCAAGGCCGTGAACTCCGCATTTTTCAACAACTTCTGTACATGGCGATGCTCGGTTTATTATTTGGAGTCATGTTGACAATGTTACTTTCAGGTCACGAAGCTCCAGAACAGATGGATTGGCCAAGTCTTGTCCTGATGATCATTGTTGGAATTATTAGCTCCTTATCTTTTTACTTTATTCGAAAAAAAGCATATTCACCTTCCTAATTTGGGGAGTGAAGCCTAAACGGTTGTTTAAGTTTTTTTTTATGAAGTGAAAAAGAAGAAACCTACGGGATTAAGGTTTCTTCTTTTATTTTACATAGCTTGAGTGAGGTGTTTTTGATGTTGTTTGTGTTTGCTGCGGACCATTAAACCAACTCCAAAAAAGACGAAACCAAGGTACTTGATGAGTAAAAAGGCAACTGCTGCGACTATTTGTTTTGCTTTTTAAATCTTTAAGGATAAAGATACACAAAACGAGTATAATGGCTTGCATAATATTATTAATTAAATAGAGTTCGTTCTGTTAACAATCGTTCCACTTTGTACATATTATTGTTCAAACGTCACTGGTACTTTTTTGCGACGAACGAGACCTAGAATGCCTGTTACAATTAGCATGGCAGATAGAATAATGGATAAGAACTGAGTTAGTATGATTGTAATGGCGCCTACAACAATGGAAATAATACTGATTGCGGTAACGTTCTTTCCTTTTCTATAAATAAAAATACTAATGAAACTAAGGATACAAATGATAAGAATAAATAAGGAAGAAATGATAATTGCATTTTGAACACCTTGTGCTGTGTTAGCATCCACTTGAGCCTTAATCTGAGGATTATTATATAACACACTAGTAAAGATCAGAACGATAAAACCTAATGCAGATAGTGATGCATTAATAATTGATAAAATAAATTCCGCTTTATGTTTCATAGGTAAGCTCCTCTACTTTTTTTAAAAATCATTCGTTAAAAAGATTCTTCTATCCTCGCGTCACTTTGTTTATTTCTACGAGAAAGTGCCATGATACTAGCAATGAGTAATAGTGCGGCTGGAATGACTGAAATGAGCCATAGTAATGAAATACCAGAGATGACAATGGCCACGATACTACTAGCCATAATTCCTTTTTCTTTTTTTAACATCACACATAATACAATGCCAATGATGGTCGCGATTATGCTAACCACCACTAACGATAAAAACGTTTGACTGGCAATATCAAATCGTTGAGCATCCTCTGGGGTTTTAAAGGAACGATTGTCCATTTCGTTATGTAGGAATAATCGAAATAAAGAAACAAAAGCAATCGATCCTAATGATAGTAACCCAAATAAAACAGTGCCAATGATGGAAAGAATAAATTCTACTTTGAATTTCATGCCATTCCTCCTACTTTAAATCATTGTATGCTGCAACTTGCTATCTTTTTCGCGCTGTTTACGGGCAAACAACTGAGAACGAGTTCTGCCATTACTGTCTCAACTTGTGTGACCTTTTCTCCACTAGTTGCTTTAAGCTTCCTCGTCATTTCCATATATCCCCCTTTTTATAAAAATTTACTCCTGTTTTCACACTATCATAAAGTACAAAAAATTGATTGTTCTCCTGAAAAAAGGGGAAAAAGGAAGGGGTGATTTTAGCATAGAACGTTGAAGCAAACATGCTTTAATTGTTAATATTTTACTAATTAGGGTGTGATAATCAATGGAAAAAATCGAATCGTTTTTTGCTTCCTGTCATTACCAGGAGGGCATGACGCAAGGTTTCACCATAAAACTGATTGAACACAGCGTTAGATGTCGCACTGTGGGGTGGGATAGCCAATTCCTTGACCGTTTGTTTCAGTTTTGCGGGTGAATTCTTTATAAGGAATTCCTTTTAGTTGAAGGGCAAACGATAATGATTCTTTTTAGCAAAACACTGAAATGATCAAGAGAGGCTCGGTCACCAACTAGAATGAACAAAGAGGCATACTAGTTTCATTCGTAAACTTACATCGTTTGATGCCCGAGCGATTGTCAGAATAAAGTGATGACTATTGTTCAAATGTAACAGATGCTTTGTTACGGCGAACGAGACCTAGAATACCTGTAGTGATTAACATTGCTGATGGGAGAAAAGAATACCCAAATGAAATTAAAAGGAAGAGCCCACCAAAAACAATGCTGACAATACTAATAGCTGTTACACTCTTGCCTTTTTTGTAGACAAATATGCCAATTAAGCTAATAATGCTAAGAATTAAGATTAATATAGAAAAATAAAGAAACCCCACTTGTGCAAATTCCGCAGAGTCTATTTCTAGTGCTTTTATAAATTCTGGGTTATTTAGAATGAAGATAAATAAGAGAAGAACTAGAAATCCAATTCCTGATAAAACCGTATTAATAATAGATAAAATAAATTCCGCTTTATGTTTCATACATACTCTCCTTTATTTTTTAATGAAGTACGGTTTAGTATATATCCTCCTTTTTAAAAAAATAACTCATACTTCTACACTATCATAAAGTGCTAAAAATTGAATGTTTACCTAAAAAAGGGTAAATAAGATGGGGGGATTTTAGCACAGGTACTAAAGGTTATGTTTTCATAATTGTGAATATATTACTAATTATGATGTATTAGCTTCTCGTACACGCAAACTAATTTCCTGGCACTTGTAAAACTTTTTCCCCATTTACCTAAAAGGATTTATATGGTTTTTTGTAATAGAGGTGACTTTTTATTAGACATCAAGCGATCACTATTTAATTATTGCCTAACTAAGTGAAGGGGTGTGAGGGATTTGAAATTAATGAAAAAATTACTGATAATCTACACGTTTTTTGCATTGACAGTAAGTATGATTATGGTGTGGAGTTTAACGAATGAACCTCTTAGAATCAAAATTTTATTCACAATTTTATTTTTTATATTTACGCCATTGTCTACATTTATAGTATATAAATTAAGTTCATTTTTTCGTAAGTTTAGTAAATAACTTCAGATCGTATTGTAAGTAGAGAGTGTTATGGGAAAATTACATAGAAAATATATTCTTGAATACTTTGAATGAGGCTTTGCGTTCCTGGTAGTGAATGTAAAGAAGTACACAAATCAATGACCACATCATCAAACTCGAAGATGTGGTCATTGTTTATAAACTAGCCCTCTTTATAAGGAACTTGTCTTTTTAAATGTATTTTTTGATTTAATAATATACCACACAGAACCGACAGCAATCACAATGAGCATGATTTCAACGGGTACGAGTGATAGATAGCCTGTTTGATAGAAGGCAGCAGGCAGGTCGCACAGTGCATGAATGCCGATCGCATAAAATAAATAGCTAAGCTTACCGCTTTTCACCGCGTACATGACGAAGATCGCCAGCGCTATTTGTAGGGCTAAGGCACAAAGACGCTCTATAGAAGCGAGCGATAAGTCGAAAACAGTAATATTTAATATCGCTTTTTTTGTCATCATGAGTGCATCTTTCGTTTGCGGCGTCATCATTTTATCAAAGTTACCAGAGTTGATTTGAAAGGCTATAAAGATGTTAGAAAAGCTACTTAAACCGAGAATTAAGATGCTTTCAATGCCTCCGTGTCCTAATCCGAAGGCAAAACCATCTTTCCAATCACGAAACTTTTTCAGCAAGTAAGTCATCACTAAAAAGCGTCCACCTTCTTCAAAAATACCGGCCATTAGTGCCGAATAGGGGATGCGAAAGGCGGGGTATTCCCACACGCTCGTCCGCGTCACAAAGGCATGTACTACTTGCTCAAGAATAACAGCAAATACGATAAATGTAACAATACCTAACGTAACCGGTTTCATTTTAACTTTTAGCTTCACTACACCAAAAATCACGAGAATTATAGGTACGAGAATAGCTACAATCCCACTAACAATCATCATGGTAATGACACTTTGACTAACCATAAACTTCCCCCTTTTCACTTCATTCTGTTTCACATGGAACAATCAATAATAGACTTTCACTTCTTTATAATAGTAAAAAATTGTAAGTCTGTACAGTGCTCATACTATCTTCATAATATGCGTCTCCGGCTATAAAAAGCAATGATGATCAAAAATAAGCATGAAAAACATGATACAGTTTGACGTAAGAGGTGAGAAGATGAGCAGTCATCCCCTAATTCAACGAGCGATTGCATATATTGAACAGCACTTGCAATCTCCTCTATCACTTGCAGTGCTATCAACTCACGTAAATGTTTCCAAATTTTATTTTCACCGTCTATTTCAAAAAGAAATTGGTGTACCAGTCGGAGAATATGTTCGCTTCCGGCGCTTAGCCTATGGGGCAACACTATTGTTACGTACGAGTTATAGCATTCTGGAAATTGCGTTATTGTGTTCCTTTGAATCACAAGAGGCATTTACGCGAGCATTTAAAAAACAGTACCAATTACCGCCGGGACGCTATCGTCGGGTAATAGGTCAGTTGTTCCTAGCAAAGGAGGACGTAATGATGAAAAATGAACAGTTGTTAACAGGGTGGATTTTGTCAGGGTCACATCCTAGCTACTATGAAGTAGGAATTGATCGGTATGTGTTTCATCAAGGGAAGGCTTCTGGAACGCTGAAGTCGATTGAAGCATCATCACCGACACAATTTGCGACAATGATGCAGCAATTCAAGGCAAATCGTTATCAAATGAAGCGCATGAAGCTATCAGGGTTTTTAAAAACAGAAAGGGTAGAGGGAGAATGCGGGTTCTGGATGAGAATAGATGGACCGAATGGAGTCGTGCAACAGTTTGATAATATGGCAGGTCGTACGTTATCGGGAACGACAGAGTGGACACATTGTCATATCGTATTAGATGTATTGGAAGATAGTGAGGTTATTGCCTTTGGTATTTTATTAAGTGGAAGTGGTCAGGTATGGATGGATTCGTTAACGTTTGAAGAAGTAACGGAGGAGATTCCTCTTACTGAAAGGCAAACAGAAGAACTTCGTGATGCGCCCATCAATTTAATGTTTGAAGAGACGATGTAAATCTTGCGTAGTAAGTCAGCAAGAAGAGCATCGAAGACCTCTCGCTTCTTTTGTACGCTATAAAAGAGGTGAGAATGATGAAAGAAAGAAAAAATCTACTATTTTATATTGCCGGTGAAGCGATCTCGAGTTTGGGAGATGTAATGTCCGGGTTAGCCTTTCTATTTTTAGCATACGATTTAACGCAATCGGCATGGTATACGACACTTATTGCGTTGGCACAAGCCCTTCCTTATGTTTTTTTTGGATTAATTGGTGGAGCAGTTGCCGATCTTGTTGACCGTAGAAGGCTGCTAGTGATAATTGATGTCATTCGTGTGCCTATTGTCGCGTCCGCTGTCGTGTTGTATAGCTTTGGTCACTTAACGTATGGCTATTTAGTACTGATTGGCTTTCTTCTGCAAACGCTAGGCTGCTTTTTCAATCCAGCTCATCGTGCCTTGCTTCCGATGATTGCTAGCGAAGAGAAGCGCATGGTGCTTAATAGTGTAATGGATAGTGTGACACGTGGCATTCAAGTGCTTTCTCCATTTATTGTTACAGCACTATTGGCGATGGGCCATACCGTGTATTTGTTGCTTGTTGATGCGTGTTCCTATATCGTTAGTGCATTTTGTATTAGCAAAATTACACTGACCACTGTTAAAGGTAGTGTTAGGAATGATAAAGTATTACTTAGTGTTTTTAAGGGGCTGATTCAGTATATACAATGGTTAAAAAACCAATCAGCGCTGCTTCTTTTATATGCGATGACCTTCATCGTCGTCTTTTTACACACGTGGGTATGGCAAGTCGGCCTACTACTGGCGCTCATTGAACACAGCAAGCATCCCAAAGAATGGTTTAGTATGTTAGAGGGAATCTATGGCGGGGTTGTAATTGCTGTTAATATTGTATTGCCGTTTGTATGGAAGAAGCTGAGTATGACTGTGTATGTTAGTGGGGCCTTCATATGGGGGTGTGGGGTTGTACTGCTTGGCTTCGTTTCTGAGCCGTCATTTTACATTGTGTGTGTAGTGATCGTCGCTATAGGGGTGCCGATCGCAGGATTGTCACGTGTTTATTTATTGCAGCAATGGCTGCCACAAGACAAGCTTGGCCGTGGCTTTAGCTTTAATGCCGTGCTCCTGTATATCGCAAATAGTGCATCTCTTGCTTTGTTTGGTTGGCTTTCTTATTACGTATCGGTCGCTACTCTTATGAAAAGTTGTGGGCTAATCATGCTCGTAACGACCGGCTATTTGTTGCTTCGGTTTGCACGAAAAACACTAGGTGTCATGCCAAATAAACGTTTAAAAAGCTGAGTAAAAGCAGCTGCAGAGGGAAAACCTGCTTGCAAGGCGATGGAAAGAATGGTTTCTTTAGAATGCAGTAACGCTTGCTTTGCGTGGTGTAAGCGAGCGAGCTGTAGCCAGGAGTAGGGAGATATGCCACTGCATTCCTTAAAAACGTGTGCATATTGATATTTACTTAAATGAATAAGACTACTTAGTTCATCCAATGTCCAAGTATGCTGAGCGTCCTCATACATGGCTTCCATCGTCTGCATAATGAGGGGCTGAAACAGACGATAACTTTCTATTTCCCGAGCAGGGTGTTGCGTTTGTAACAATAACAGCGCAAGTTGGGTAAAGCTATGGTCGAGAAATAGCTGAAATTCCTGTTCACTTGATACGTGTAACATCGTAGAGAGAAACGCTACCCATTGTGTAAGTGGAAGGTGCTTGCGCACGATCCAAGGAAATTGAAGACTATGATCTCTTTGGGGAAGAGCCTCGCTTACATCTTGAAAAAAGCTAGGTGAAAGCTCAATTAAAAATTTCTTTTGCTCCACAGCAAGCTGCTGGTGGCGGTCATAAGGATTTAACACTACAAATTGATGCGTAGTAAGTGTTGTGTCAAAAGTGGGTAGCTTATACGCCATATTTCCATCGATTGCATAGATAAACTTATAGCTTGGATCACTCCGTAGATTGCCTTCTGTTCTTTTTTCTGATGTATAAAGAAGCGCACCTTGAGCGCGTTCATAGTACATCATGTTCTTTTTTTGAGCGTTAGTTTTTTCATCGCTCCAATCACCTCTTTTCTAAACCGTTCTATTCTTTCTAAGAAAATCCTCCCTATAGAAAATGACAGCAAACGAAATGGTTTACTGTCATTAGAAGATTACCAGTTATAGCTAATATCAACGGCACCTTTCATTTGCTTGCCGCTACTATTTTTAAATACAAAATAGTAATTGCCTGCGCCGCTACCTTTTTTAAAGAAAACAGTTGTTTCTTTTCCTTGTGATGAAACGGTTTTGCGATCTACTTCAACATCACTCGTCGCTGTTCGTTTGTGTAGAGATAAAATAAGTCCAGATCCTTTTGCACCTAATGTAGGTGTTGTTGTTACCATAAAAGTTGGGGTGCTAGTTACATACACCATGCGGCTCGACATGCTTCCTTTAAGACTATAAGTAGAATGATAGGTATTGCTAGAGGCATGAGCAGTGTTCATTGAAAATAAAAGTATACCGAGTAATACGCCAAAAGACATTAATTTCTTTAACATGAAATCATCTCCATTTAAGAATTTACTGGTTGCAATGCCATTATAGAGCAATAATTTACAAAAATAAACACCATTAGTTTAAAAATTTTATAAGAAATTTTTTTTGACAAATTTTTAGTAGAATAAAAGGTTACTCTTTTAGGAAAAAGAGGTTTTTTTTCGTTGATGTAGAAGGTTATAAGGGATGCTGTCTTTTTTACTAGCAAGAGACAAAAATGGTTGTCTCTAAAAGGAGTTGTATTGTTGTGAAACCATTGACTCGTTTTTTATTTTCTCAGGAACATTCTGTACGATTATTGTATACAGAGGACGATTACAAAAGAGAAACGTTAGATGGGTTACACAAGGCTCAGCAGAAAGTAAGTGCTTTTTTTCATCAAAAGAAGCCAATAGAGCTCACTGTATATCTTGTAAGTCATCGGCAAGCCTTTATGCGTACGGTTACTAACATTCTAAAAAAAACCCCTTCTCCTACCCTATTCGCTCAAGCGCAAGGTGTAGAGCTTGTACTTCTTTCGCCCGCTGCTTATTTTCCTTCCTATGATGATCAAGGATATCAAGAACTTATGTGTTCAGAAATGATTGCTATGTACAGCGCAATGCACAGAGAAACGGAACTACCGAATTGGTTGAAAAAGGGCCTTGCTGTTTATTTAGTGTGCGATGAGCGCGTGCATCGTATCGATAAAAAAAATCACCTTACAATTCGCGACATTGAGCAATCTTTTAAAAGTGACCGTATATGGAGCGCGTTGCTTGTTCGTTTTATAGAAGAAGAGTATGGCGAAGAAGCCCTGTATGACCTAGCGACAGGAAAAGTTGCTAACCTATTTGAATTGCTTGGGAAAAACGGAGAGGCAAATTGGCAGCGATGGCTGACTAGTACATTTCAATCGCCTGCCTTATCATAGAAAAAACCCAGCAGGAGTGCGCTATGTAATCTCCGGCCAGGTTCTTGGTAGGTTGTAAAAAAACTTAATGAAAAGGTTTAAAGATCTCTATGACAGGACTTAGAATAATACTATATAAATGATGAATAAGACGGTCAATAATCGTCATGAGATCTTTTCCTTTCTAACAGAAATTAATGATGGAACAATCGTCTCAAAGCATCCACAATGGGATTATGAAGCAAGAAATTAACGACATTTAGTACTGTTTGGACGACATTCATGAGACCAGCTCCTTGTGTGATTAGTAGTGTGATGAAGTAGTGCGGCTATACGTTGTTTTGTTTAATGATGGAACAATCGTCTCAAAGCATCCACAATGGGATTATGAAGCAAGAAATTAATGAAATTTAGTACTGTTTGGATAACATTCATGAGACCAGCTCCTTGTATAATTAGTAGTGTGAAGAGTTACTGCGACTTTATGTAGCCTTAATCAATGATGGAATAACTGTTTTAAAGCATCTACAACTGGATTATGAAGCAAGAGATTAACGACATTTAGTACTGTTTGGACGACATTCATGAGACCAGCTCCTTGTGCGATTAGTAGTGTGATGAGTTAGTGCGAATTGTACTTGTTCGTTTAATGATGAAAGAGATGTCTTAAGAAATCGGTAACTGGATTGTGAAGCAGGAAATTAACGATATTCATTAGTGTGTGGATTACGTTCATGTGAACATCTCCTTTTTGTTTGAAATAGTTAACTTGTATTTATCATAAGCTATGAAAATACAAAAAGCAACGAAATTTTCAGAAAATATCGAAAATTAATCCTTGTTCAACTTGTTATTTACATAACGAAATAATTGATAGTGGCAATTAGAAGAATAAACTGTGCAGTGTCCTCATAACTCCTAAAAAAGGAGTTTTTTTCTGAGAAAGCGAAAGATAGTGTATAAGGAAAAGGAGGGAGCCTATGAGCAGCATATTGAAAGAGTTCTCTTGCTGCTGTGATGGTCAGATCCAGCTATATTATATAAAAGAGAATTATGTAGAAGAAACACTTGATGGGTTAAAGAAAGCAGCAAGTAAGCTAGAAGCGTTTTTTGGAGTGCCGACTCGTCCTGTTGAAGTGATGGTGTATTTAGTACCGACGAGAAGATGGTATGAGCAGCTTGTAGTAGACGTTTTGAAAGTTAATATTGAAGTGCCATCACGTGAAAGTAGAATTGCGCAAATGCAGCGTAAAGAGCTTGTTCTTCTTTCACCGGATGCGTATCCTTCGCATTCTATTTATACGTATGAAAAAACAGAGTATGAACGCTTGCTCTGTCATGAATTAACGCATGTGTATCATGAGCATTTTACAAGTAATTTAGAAATGACGCCACGGTGGCTTGAAGAAGGCTTAGCTATTTACTTATCCAATCAGTGGCGAACGGATGTAGAGTTTCGGGATCCTGTACAGCGGGCGATTCAAACACGTGAGCTTCCAAGTTTAGAAGAGGTCGAAAATAGTATTCTCCTCTCTTATATTTGGGGATGGACGCTTGTTCGCTTTTTAGATGTAACGTATGGTCAAGATCTTATAAAAGCAATTGTAGTACAAGGCAGTGATCAGGCCGTGTATGAAGCAACCCGCTTGGAAAAAGAGGTGTTTGAAGCTCGATGGCATGCATGGTTAAAGGCAGAACGTGCAATCCAAAGTTAAATAAACTCGGCAATCGTACCCTTTAGAATAAGGCAGGATTGCCGAGTTTTTTATTTTTATATAAATTTTCTTTTGATAAACTTTTAGAAATTTATTAATAAAACATGACGCGATATAGGGAGGAAAGCCTGATGGGAAAAGGTTTTGTTCGATAGTTACTATAATTAATAATTAAATTTTCGAAATTTTTTATGTCGGTTGTTTCTGTTTTTTAATGTGGTTGTAATATGATTGATACATTTCTCTGGTATTTTATTAGTGTTAGTAATTTTAGTATATATTTCCTTAATATAACCAAGGGGGAACTTTTTCTTTATGAAGAAATTAATAGTGGCATTAGTAGTGTTCTTGCAAGTCTTCACGTTAATGGTGAGCAATCCAGCAGAAGCACGATCTACATATAAAAAACGTATGACAGGATTTCAAGTAACGCATTATAATGAAAGCGGCCTGACAGCAAGTGGACGTCGCACGAAAGATGGCGTAACAATCGCTGTAGACCCACGTGTAATTAAACTAGGAACATGGGTAGAAATTAAATTCCCGAACGGAAAGAAAATTAAACGTAGAGCAGACGACACGGGTGGAGCCATCAAAGGTAGAATTATTGATTTGTATGTAAATAAATCTGACCGTACTGTTCGTAAGCTTGGACGCATTCATAACGTAACAGTAACCATCTTAAAGTAGTTTAGTATACTAAAAATCATAGCAGCATGCTTCGCTTAAAGCGGAGCATGCTGCTTTTTTGTCTAGAGTAACAAAATATAGCAATAAATGTGATAAATAGTACAATGGCATAAATAAGAACTTAATAGTAATTCTGCGGTATTCAATATACGGAGATACGGACTTTCTTAGCATAAGAAGTTGTTTGTCTTCTCTATATAGACTGGGCAGCTCATGAACTACTTGTGAAGTTTACAGTGAGGAAGCTTAGTATGTATGTTGTGCTCCTTCTTTTGTATGGCCTCTTTCTATGGAGAATGGGCGTTCTATAGCTTATACTACGTAAGAGAGCAGAAAGGAAGGGTTTCCCATGTCAAGAACGATTGTTATGTCAGATATTCATGGTCATTATGAGCCACTGATGGCCCTACTGTCAGATGTGAAATATGGAAGTGGCGACAAGCTTATATTTTTAGGTGATTATGTCGATCGTGGTCCCGATGCAGCGCGCGTTGTCGCGACGGTAAAAAACCTCGTAGAAACAGAAAATGCAGTGGCGCTTGCTGGCAATCATGAAAACTTATTTTTAAAATGGTTATGGCGCATGGAAGATCGTAAGCGCTATTTGCAAATCGATGGCGGCAAAAAGACGGTGAAAAGCTTTTGTAAGCCGTATGGCATCTCTTCTTATAAAGTGCAGGCGAAAAAGTGTATTTTTAAAAACTACCGCGATGAGATTACGTTTTTGAAAAATTTACCGCTTTATTATGAAGATGAGCGGCATTTGTTTGTTCATGCGGGCATTAATCCGGAGCTTGATGATTGGCGTCAAACGTCTAAGCGAGACTTCCGCTGGATTCGCTCGGCGTTTTGGGAGAAGCCGCAAAAAACGGGGAAAATCATTATCCACGGTCACACACCAACAGTGATTTTACATAAAGATCATTACGACGTATGGCTCAACAATGATAATCAGGAAATTAATATTGATGGAGGCTGTCATTACGGTGGTTGGCTGCACGCTTTAGTCATTGAAGGGAATGACTATACTGCTTATTCCATTGATCATACGTGCAGTAAGCGACAAGTGAAGAAGGTACCGTTAACCGCTGTATAAAATGGAAACGCTCTTTGCGTAACTTCCGCTATTTATAGATGATTTGGTTATAATGAGTATGGTAAGATAGCAGAAGGTATTTTTTGAAAAGAGGGTACAACGATGAAAACATCCATTTACGGGTTAACATTGCAACAGCTTACTGCTTGGCTTGGCGAACGCGGTCATCGTCCGTTTCGTGCGCAGCAAGTTTGGGAGTATTTATATAGAACACGCGTAACTGATTTTAGTTTGATGACAGATGTGAATCCAGACTGTATTCAATTGTTGAGTGAGCATTTTGTGATTGAAACGATGACACAGCACGTGAAGCAAGAATCGCAAGACGGCACTATTAAGTTTCTTTTTCGCCTACAAGATGGCAATTTAATTGAAACGGTATTAATGCGTCATAAATACGGATTATCAGTTTGTGTAACAACACAAGTCGGCTGTAACATCGGCTGTAGCTTTTGTGCGAGTGGCTTGTTAGCGAAAAGCCGTGATCTTTCAGGTGGCGAAGTTGTTGAACAAATTATGCGCGTACAGCTCGAGCTAGATGCGCGGGGCGAGCAAGAGAAAGTAACGCATATTGTCGTGATGGGAATCGGTGAGCCGTTCGATAACTTTGAGAATATGAAAAACTTTATTCACATCATCACGGATCATAAAGGATTAGCTGTAGCTGCGCGTCGAATTACAGTTTCTACAAGTGGTTTAGCGAAAAAAATGCGTGAATTTGCAGATAGCGGACTGCAAGTGAACCTTGCGCTATCACTGCATGCGCCGAATAATGAACTTCGTACGAAAATCATGAAAATCAACAAGGCCATTCCACTTGAACCACTCATGGAAGCTGTTGACTATTATCTAGAAAAAACAAATCGCCGCTTAACGATCGAGTATATTTTGCTTCGAGATGTGAATGATCATAAAAAAGAAGCGCTCGAACTTGCTCAGCTGCTTCACGATAAGAAAAAACGCTTATACGTGAATCTCATTCCATACAATCCTGTAGATGAGCATAGTCAGTATCAGCGCAGCGAAGAACGCTCCGTGCTTGAATTTTATGATACGTTGAAAAAGAACGGTATCAACTGTAAAATTCGCCAAGAACACGGTTCAGACATTGATGCCGCTTGCGGACAACTTCGAAGTAAGCAAATTAATAAAGAGGCATAGACACAAAAAGAGAAATGCAACAGTCTATGTAGTGTGAAAGAAACTCATTCATTACACTATAAAAATAACATTCCAAAACGCTCAGTAATTTTGAGCGTTTTTTTTTTATGATGAGCAAGAGAAATTATGGTATTTTATGGTAAAATATTAAAAAGGAGGAGGTTAGTTGAATGAAAAAAATCGTTGTAGCCCTTTTTATCCTTTTTCTAACTGCTTGTAGCCAAGATGAGTGGAAAGAAAGCTCGTTGTTTGAATCTGGTAGTTATACGATGATTGGTGAAAAAGAGAAAATTGGTTTTATATACGATGATTCCGAAAATGTAAGATTTTATCCTAACGAAGAACAGAAATATATGTGGCATTTGTGGGGCTCTAAAGATTTGCCTGATAAACCATTTAAAGTTATTGCCACATCACAGAAAACAGACGAGGAAGTGTCGCTTATACGTGATGTTACCGGGGATGCAAACAATGGGGCAGATGCCCACATTCCATCGATCATGTCACTACCTCACGCTGGCATGTGGAAGTTAGACGCATATGTCGATCAAAAATTGTTCGGAACAATTTTTGTCAAAGTGCATAAAAAATAAAGACTGATTGTAACGAAATCTCAATATTAATTTTGATAAAAGAGATCAGGGAGGCCTGATCTCCTTTTGTATGCAAATAGCTTATGACAGTTTACTTCGCAGTGTTTTAATACGAATGGCTAGAAAGGAAATGAAGAAAGATATAAAGCTAAAGAACAGCGCATAACCAAACATCGCGCCACGTCCGACGTTTTGATAGAGCGGTACGAGAAGGGTTGGTATATTGAGAGCAATGAAAATAATTAAAGGAGCAAGATACATATTTTTATGTTTTAAACCGAATAGCAAGGATATACCTAACGTTAAAATTGGAGCAAATATAAGATAAAGCGGTAATTCCCACATCTACTATACACTCCCATTCTGTTGTATTTGTGATTTAGTCTCATTATACAATAAGTTGACAAAAAAATCCTTTGTAGTAATATTTATCTACAAAAACATCAGTTAGGATGAACATCATGATAAAGAACACATTTCTTCTTGCGGTACTTGCGCTGCAAATCATCTTTTTAGTGGTATGGATTAGTGACTTGAATGAGTATTTTACATTCTATTCATTTATTGCCTTTTTACTCGTTGTCGTAGCGGGTGGCTATCTTGCTGGTTTCTTGCGTTTCAATAAGAGCTCCAAGATCTTAACAATTCCAGTATTGTTTATATCGATTATGCTTTCCCCAGTGCTTGTTTTCGTGGGAACGTGTGGACCGTGAATGCTTAAGTATGCTTCTTTTCTTCCACTTTAGGGAAACGTAAGAAAAAGGAGTGATGAACTATGATTCCAAAAACGATGAGTGAGCTTGAGGAACTGCGCGTAGAATGCCGTCAGATGGTAAATAAACGAGCATCTGCTTCGGCAGCGGCGGCGGTAGTTCCCGTGTTAGGACTAGATGTTGGTGCGGATTTGACGATTATGTATGAGCTAGTGAAAACAATCAATGAAAAATTCGGCTTAAGTCCGAGTCAGCTTGAGCGAGTCAGTTCAGCTGTAAAAGGGAGGATATTAGTGCTAGCAACGTCGCTTGGGAGTGAATACATAGGACGTGTGGTGACGAAAAAGATGTTAGCCGCCCTCTTAAAGAAAACAACGAAAAAAATAGCTGTCAAACAAGTGACGAAATTCGTGCCGTTTGTCGGGCAAGCAGTGGCTGCCTCGATTAGTTTTTCAGCGATGAGATACCTTGGCAATGCTCATGTGGAAAAATGTTATGAAGTGTGTAAGCAGCTGTTAGAGGAACAAACGTTAATGATGCAGGAGTAGAGAGAAGCTAGGGCTTCTCTTTTTCTTGTTCCCCTATAAACAGTACCAACAAAGGGTTTTCTTTTAGTGAAGCGGAATAATGAAAAGAGCATAAAAAAAGATTAAGACGAGGAGAAGGACGGTAATGAAAAGAATAACCATTCTATGTTGTACAGCACTCCTACTGACAGGTGGATGTACGACAAAAGAACCAACTGCCAAAGAAAAGCAAACACCTACAAAAACGACAAAGAAGGAGGCGCCAGAACCAGAGGTAAAAGCGATAGAATACCGAGATCCGCCAGCTTCTGCAAAAACTCCTGCTGAATCCATCATTCATCAAATGATCGTTCATTTTAAAAATGGAGAAAAGAAAAAGCCTACAAAAGCAGACATCATTTCAGAAGCGACAATTGGAAGACAAAGCATACTTACCATTCATTCACCTGAAGGAAAAAATAACTATGCTTTTTTTTATTATGAGAAAAAGAAAAAAACGAATACATGGGAGATTAGCTATATAATTCGACAACGTATGGGGCCTCGTCCTAAAGATATGTGGGATTCCAATGAAGAGGGCTTGCAGTTACCGATGAAGACATTTGATAAGTTAGAAGCGGATGTAAATAAGGATGCACACCTGTGGACATTGGGTGATACAAAAAACAACATTGTTTCCATCTTTACGTTTAAACGATCCGGAGCAATAACAGACCCGGCAAAGGAAATAGTATTGAAAAGTAAAAAACAAGAAGCGTATCTTTCAGTCGATACATTTAACAATCCGTTTTTATTTTATTTTGATTCCGGTAAAGTAGTGATGCTTTCTGGGAATTTAAGTAAAGAACAGCTCGTACATTTAGCAGATGGTTTACCATCCGTTCATTCTTCTTATTTTCCAAGGTCGCCGAAATCATAATGAAAGAAGAGTGGGCGATGTTCTTGTAGAGAGCTACAGCTACGTTATGAATCAATGAAAATAGAAAGGATTAGATCAAATATGCCTATTTTAGAAGATTTATTTACTGCGAAAGCGCCAATCACACAAGGTAGTTTAGAAAATGATTTGCGAAATATGGGATTGAAGTCGGGAATGAATGTTATGGTTCATTCTTCTCTAAAATCAATAGGTTGGATTTCAGGGGGAGCAATCGCCTTTATTCAAGCATTGATGGAAGTTGTGACGAGTGAAGGTACAATTATCTTTCCTAGTCATTCTACGGATTTATCCGATCCTAGTACGTGGCGCGCGCCGTCTGTTCCAAAAGAATGGTGGGAAACGATTAGAGAGACTATGCCGCCCTTTGATTCACAAACAACACCTACATATGCACTTGGTACCGTAGCTGAACAATTTCTTAAATTCCCAGGAGTGATTAGAAGTAATCATCCGCAATATTCTTTTGCTGCATGGGGGAAAAATGCACATCATATTACATGTGACCATGCATTAGCGTTCGGAATGGGCGTGCATTCGCCGTTACAAAAAATGTATGATTTAGACGCGTATTCATTACTTGTAGGTGTGTCTTATGAAAATAACACATCTTTTCATTTGGCCGAGTATCAGGTAGATCAGCCTTCAACAATTACTCAAAGCTCACCCATACTAGAGAATGGCAGGCGCGTATGGCAAACCTATCAGGATATTGAATTAGATCCGAATGATGCTTTTGATGAAATAGGAAAAGACTTTGAACAACATTGTCCTGTAGTAAAAGCGAATGTTGGTCATGCCAATGCAAGATTGTTTAAACAAGTGGATGCTGTGAATTTTGCCTTAGAGTGGCTGAACAATGCTTATAAAGAAGTCTAAAAAGATGATTTATTCGAGTGCTATTTTAATTATAGAGAAACGAAGGAATAGTAATAATATAATTGGAAAGTAGCACAAAAAATGTTAAAGGAGGCGTTCAGTATGAGAAATAAAGCAAAAAGAATGAAAACATTGATGGGGACTACGCCGAATTAAACAGTGTGTGAAGCGTTTTCCCTACATTTGAAAGGGGAAACATGTATGAAAACTGTAACACTAGTAGAAGTAAACAAGGAAAATTGGTATGATTGCTGCCAACTAGCGGTTTCGCCAGAGCAAGAGCCATACATTGAATCTAATGCGATCTCAATCGCTCAGTCAAAGTTTGAACCGACTTTGAAGGCTTACGCAATCTATGAGGAACAAACAATCGTTGGTTTTGTAATGTATAACATGGTTCAAGAAGAATTAGAGAGTCATTGGGTGTATAGAATCATGATTGATCACAAATTTCAAGGCAAAGGAATCGGAACAGCAGCTACGAAATTAATGATTGCCCAAATGGAACAATTACCGAATTGTAAGAAGATTGTCGTCGGTTATCATCCGTTAAATAAAGGTGCACATAAGCTTTATGCTAGTTTAGGCTTTGTGGATAATGGAGATCGATTTGGTCAAGAAATGGCCGTTATAAAATATATAAACTAACAGTGAAGCTTACGAGAACAAGCATTTGTTCTCGTGAGCTTTTTTATGATGAAATTCTTAAGATATCTTAAGAAAAAGTGAAGAATTACCAAATGCTGTTGATTGGTTAGAGGGAATGGAGTAACGTGTGTACTGTATCGTTTAGTACGCTTTTTCAGGGGGATTGTTATGAAAAATTATTTGAACAAGCATCGTGTTGTTTTTAGCTTTCTTGTTGTTTTATATGCTGTTTGTGCAGCTGTAACTGGAATGGAACATTCACTCTTATGGACAGGTGGGCCGTATAAACCGGGCATTAATTCTTTTTTGTTTCTTGCTCTTTTTTCAGATTTCGAACTGTTAAGTGGGATTATACCCCTATTTATTATTATTCTCGTATCTGACCTCATGGCTCGGCATTGGTTTAGTGATATGAAAGTTTGGAGCATCATTAGGGGTGGCTATGCTCCTTTTATTAGACAAAATTTCCTCAATATAATACTTGTGATCACTGCATTTATTGTCGTAGGAGATTTACTTTCTTTAATTGGTCTCATGATTGTAGATGGAAACAATTGGACAATGGATTCTTATACGATTGCACCTGGTTTAGGAGGTCACCACGGTCCTATTCTGACGATGCTTCTTCTTTTTTTCTTTCAATGGATGCAAGCAATCTTTTATGCATTTGCCACTTTTGTATTCTTACTCATTACGAAACGAATCTGGGAAACCATTGTTTATCCGTTTCTATTCCTTATTGTTGTACCGATTCTGCTCGTTTATGTGCTTGACTTTATGAGTGAGAAATATCTATTTCCAAGTATTACTGCTGTATTAGTCCAAAAAAACCAAAGTAATCAGCCTGTTATTGATAATCTTACCGCTTGGATCGGTGGATCGTTACTCATGATGCTTGTGACTTTCGTCATTCTAACGATAAAGAAAAGAAAGGGACTTGTTCGATGATTGGATCAGCACCATCAAAATAAGTACCATGAATGCTGTTAAAATGTGATCGATAGGGGCAATTTAAATGGATATAAAACGTTTTTTGGTAAGAAACCGTACAATCATTGTATTATTGCTATTTTTTGTCCTTGGTATCATTCAGATTAATATAGGACACACGATTTCTGACGATCCTTATTACAAGTCCGGAATTAATTCAATTTTCTTTTACGATATTTTTTCTTCTTTTGAGTATTTTAGTACACTTAAAGCTCTTCTAATCATTGTGCTCGTATCTGAATTAATTGCTCGCATATGGCACAGTGATATAAAGACATGGAGTATTCTCCGTGGCGGCTATCGACCGTTTTGTACAGAAACGTTTTTAACAGTCATTGGTGGAGTGATTTTATTCGAGCTCGCGAGCGTTTTACTTTCTTTGATAAGCCTTATAATCCTTCTTGGTAACAAATGGACGTTTGACTCATTAATAATTGCCCCAGGATTAAATGGTGCTCACGGACCAATCGTAACTATGCTCATTCTTATAGTGATGCAGCTATTTATTTCACTTACCTATGCTCTTGGTACACTATTGATCTCGCTATTTACAAAACGCATTTGGGAAACAATTATTTATCCTTTTTTCCTTCTAATTTAATTTCCAATTCTTCTACTGAATGTTGGATTGACCTACCATACTCCATCAGACGTTACTAATAAATTAGTGTATGAAACGGTAGGTTCAATGAAGAAACATTTGCTAGAAATTATAATGACTATAGGAGGATTTACGCTTCTTTTCGTTCTGCTAATACCGATTGTCATGAGACACCAACGTAGAAAGGGGCTTGCTCGATGATTATGAAACTAGATCATGTACAAATTTAAGAAGGTGTAGCATTACAAAGAAATACGTAATAAAACTCGCCAGAACACGCTGTTTGTTCTCGCGAGTTTTTTGTTTTTATGATGAAATTCTTAAGAATCTTAAGAAAAAATGAAGATTTACCAAATACTGTTGATTGACCGATGAGAATGGAGTAACATGTGTTCTGTATCGTATAGTACACTCAATGTTTTTATGTTAAATCGTTTTTTAAAAGAATAGAAAATTCATCAGGTTCACCACTATAAAAAATAAGAAAGGGGACTTGTTCGATGATCGCGACACTAGATCATGTACAAAAACGTTTTAAAGGAAAACGCGTATTGGAGGATGTAGCACTACAAATTAAAGAAGGGGAAATTGTCGGTGTCATAGGTGGCAATGGATCTGGTAAAACGACGATTCTTCGTATGCTTGCTGGACTCATGTATGCCGATCAAGGAGAAACGACAGTTCACGGTAAAAAGATTAATACAGGAGAGTTTCCTGGAAACATCGGACTTTTAATTGAAACGCCGCGCTTTATTGAACGACTGACCGGTATGGAAAACTTAAAAATGCTCGCGGGCATTCAAAACAAAATCGACGAACCTCGCATTCGGGAAACGATGAAACATTTTTTCCTTGATCCAGATTTAAAAGATCCTGTTAAAACGTATTCACTCGGCATGAATCAACGACTTGGCCTCGTTCAAGCATTCATGGAAGAACCGAAGCTCCTGTTGCTCGATGAGCCGACAAATGCGTTGGATGAGAAAAGCCGTCAGCGGTTTGAGGAAGTGCTGCTAGAAGCGCGGAGTAAAGGAGCAAGTGCTGTCATCGTTTCGCATCATCAAGATGAGATTGCTAGATTGTGTGATCGCGTCTATTTAATTGAAGAAGGTACGTTAAAGGAAGTGACGGGGCAATGATTCAATGTCAGTTTAGGAGATGGTCTCAATGGACATAAAACGATTTTTGGTAAGAAACCGTACGATTCTTATATTATTACTGATCTTTGTCTCAGGTATCATTCAACTTAATATGGGTGTCACGACATTAATAGATTTCCCTGATTTTAAGCCTGGAATTAATTCAGTATTATTTCACGATATTTTTTTTGATGGAGAATACTTCTTTGTACTTAGAAATGTTCTAACAATTGTGCTCGTATCCGAATTAACGGGTCGGGAATGGCACAGTGATATGAAAGTATGGAATATACTTCGCAGAGGTTACCGTCAGTATTGTGTACGTACTTTTTTAAAAGTAATTGGTGGTGTTATTTTATTTGAACTTGCCGGAGACTTTCTTTCTTTAATAGGTCTTATGTTTCAGCTTGGAAACAACTGGACTTCTCATTCGTTCACGATTGCACCAGGATTATATGGAAATTATGGACCGATCACCACAATGGTTATTCTTGTGTTGATGCAACTATTTACCGCACTTTTATTTGCTTCTGGAACGTTTTTAATCTCGTTATTTACAAAACGCACATGGGAAACGGTGGTTTATCCTTTTATCATTCTAATAGTGATTCCAATTCTTGCTTATAACTTATTGCCAGAATTTCTAGATGTTCCTGACAGATTTGTTAAACCGCTATCGGGATATGGGAGTGTTTTAGTGAGTGATTATGGAGAGCCAAAGTGGGATTACCTGCTAAAAAGTGTATTGACTATAGGGGGCTTTACTTTTCTTTTCTCTCTACTCATCCCGGTTGTTATGCGATACCAACGAAGAAAGGGGCTTGTTCGATAACAGCTTCATCATAACAAATAGTGAGTATGTTATTAAAAGTGTTTCGATAGGAGACAATCTCAGTAAATTTAAGTTATGGGTATCCGTCTTTTCTTAGTCTTTTTTAGCGGAGGATGAAATGAATTATTATTTTAAAAAACACACTCTTTTATTTAGTATATTAGCCATCCTATTTGCAGTAGGTGCAACCATGACTGGTATAGAACATTCGATAATATGGACCGGTGGGCCCTATAAACCAGGTATTAATTCTTTTTTGTTTCTTGCTCTTTTTTCACATTTCGAACTATTAAGTGTGATTGTACCTCTATTTATTATTATTCTCGTATCTGACCTCACAGCAAGGCAGTGGTTTAGTGATATAAAAGTTTGGAGCATCGTTAGGGGAGGTTATGCTCGTTTTATCAGACAAAATTTCCTCAATATAATAGTCATGATCACTGCATTTATTGTCGTAGCAGACGTACTTTCCTTAATTGGTCTCATGATTGTGTCTGGAAACACTTGGACAATGGATACTTATACGATTGCACCTGGTTTAGGAGGTCACCACGGTCCTATTCTAACGATGCTTCTTCTTTTTTTCTTTCAATGGCTGCAAGCAATCTTTTACGCAACTGTCACTTTTTTATTCTTACAAATTACGAAACGAAGATGGGAAACCCTTGTTTATCCGTTTCTCTTCCTTAGTATTACACCGATTCTGCTCATTTATGTGCTTGCCTTTATAGGAGAGAAATATCTATTTCAAAGGATATCTGCTGGATTAGTCCATAAAGGCCTAAGTAATCAGCCTATTATCGATAACCTTACCGCTTGGATCGGCGGATCGCTACTCATCGTGCTTGTAACATTTATCATTATGACTATAAAAAGAAGAAAGGGGCTTGTTCGATGATTGCAACACTAGATCACGTACAAAAACGTTTTAAAGGAAAACGCGTATTGGAGGATGTAGCACTACAAATTAAAGAAGGCGAGATTGTTGGAATCATAGGTGGTAACGGTTCTGGTAAAACGACGATTCTTCGTATGCTTGCTGGACTAATGTATGCCGATCAAGGAGAAACGACAGTTCACGGTAAAAAGATTAACATAGGAGAGTTTCCTGGCAACATTGGACTTTTAATCGAAACGCCGCGCTTTATTGAACGGTTAACTGGGATGGAAAACTTAAAAATGCTAGCTCGTATTCAAAACAAGATCGATGAACAACGCATTCGGGAAACGATGAAACACTTTTTCCTTGATCCAGATTTAAAAGATCCTGTTAAAACGTATTCACTCGGCATGAATCAACGACTAGGTCTCGTGCAAGCATTCATGGAAGAACCGAAGCTGCTGTTGCTCGATGAGCCGACAAATGCGTTGGATGAGAAAAGCCGTGCGCGTTTTGAAGAAGTACTGCTAGAAGCACGGAGTAAAGGAGCGAGTGCAGTCATCGTTTCACATCATCAAGACGAGATTGCTAGACTGTGTGATCGTGTCTATTTAATCGAGGAAGGTACGTTAAAGGAAGTTACGAAACAATGATCAAACAGTTATTTTTAATCAATATTAAATTACGATGGAAACGATTCTTGCTCGTGTTTCTAGCAACAGCACTAGCGTCCTATAATACAAGACCTACATATATGGATTACAAAGGGGCGCTGTCGAGCAACGATTGGATGCTTGAAGTAAGTGGAACCATGCTTATTATGTATTTCTTTGCGCCGCTTATGGTAATTCTTTTAACGTTTGATTTGACGCAATGGCTTTGGAGTTATGTAGGAACGTCGGCGCTTTCGAAATTAGAGAAACGGAACACGTTATTTTGGTCATATGTTGCGATCATCTTAGGCATAGTTACGTTTGTTGTCGTTAGTATCGTATTTTGGGGTTACATTATCGGCTATGTTCGTTATAACGGGTTTGCGGCAATGGATCATCATCTGTTGTTAACGTCGAAAAGCAGTCCTTCTCTGTTTGTGTTTACACACTTTGTTATTGATTTCTTCGGCTTATTTTTTATTGCTATGATTGGCTTGTTTGTTGCGTTTTTAACGAAAAATATCGTGTTTTCTTTTATCATTCCGTATGCTTTATCCTTTTTCTTATTAATGGCTTTTAAAGGTGGACTAGGGTTTAAAGGTTTATTCCCCGGAGAAGGAATTTTGCTAAATCCTTATTTTGCCGGAACGTCGGCTGTGCTCATTCTAATCGCTAATGCCGTATATACGATATTTGTACTCTTTGTTTTGTATGGGATTATTAACCGAATCAGTCTTGTCATGCCAAGGACGGGACGAGGATGAAGCGGTATGTATTGGATGTGCTCTGGATTCTGTTAGGAGCGGTGACGCTTTTCGGAAAAGGAAAGATAGACGGCTCCATCTGGAAAAATGAAGGTGCGGGATCGATTGATGCCGCCATTGCGTTTACGAATAGGGTGCCAATTATGGATTCGATTCTATGGATTGGTTTTACGGTTTTCGGCGCATTGTTTGTGATGCGCCGTCTGGAGGATCGAACGGTATTGTATCCGTTATTTACGGGTAGAATGGGATCGCGTTCCACATTGATTGCTCGTGAACGGAAGATCATCCTGCTATGGAGTGCGGTTTTTCTACTAATTTCAGCTGTTGGTAGTTTCACAATCGGTTCTTTGTCGCTCGGTACCATTTTTTCATATGTGTATGCATGGGTAAGCTTAAGTCTGCTCATTATGGTCTTACGTCTCTTGCAAGATGGCGTACGACAGGCGGAAGGTGCTTATACGGTTTGGCTGTTTCTATTGCTAGGCTCTTCGCTTCTGCCAAAGGTGAATGAATACGCACCGTGGATGTACGGCAATGCTTATTTTATTTGGCAGCACGCCGTCGTCGTGCCTTCACTGTTGCTAGTGCTTACTTGTACGATTGTGTCTGTTGGGTATATGTATCGAATGAAAGCTGCAGATTGGGCGTAACCCACTGCAGCTTTATTTTAGTGTGTTTTACCAGTCGATACAGGCAATCGGTACCCATCTGCTTTGAAGTGATGGATGTTCGCCTTGGAACCGTCGAGCAATAGTGCTTTGTTTCCTTGTTTACGGGTAGCAGTTACATGATGCAGTGCGAGCTTAGTAATGTTCGGTCCAACCTGAATGGCGATTGGAGCAGAATCGGTAATTGTTACGTTGCACAGCTCGACATCATCGGTGCCGTGAGAGCCTCCGAATAGCTGTATATCGGCAGAAGCACTTGTAAACTGTCGAATGGTGATGTTATGCAATTTAATATGACGTGAACGGTATTGCAGAGCGAGTACAGGCTGCTCCTTGTAATCGTAATGAGCATCGCCAATCGCAATCATGTGATTGATGACGACATTCCTATACGCAGAAACGACGAGCGCACGCTGGGTAGAGTCTTTATAAAGCGGAGTGCGAATAGGTGCGATGGCAACGAGACGACTCGCCGTAATGTTATAAGCGCTGAGCGATTCAGGATCACTTTCAATATGATGACCGATGTGGCGGAAATTGAAAGAGCGATTGTCATGCACTGAAATGTGACCATTTATAATCGTATGCGAAGCTGCCGCACAATGATGGTGCGCTTTAATTTCAACACCACCAAAGCAACGAGCCGAAGAGTTATTGAGCAACATCACGTTGCTCGAGCCGTCATCAATTTCAAAACCGTTAGAGTTGGAAAAGCCTGTATCGTGCGCACGTCCGCTTGGGTCGGAAAAATGACAGTTGGAAATAAGCACGTACTCACTATGATGTGTAGTCGCCCCATCATCACCAAAGCCGTAGCCAGTTAACTGATCAAGCCAAACGTAACGACTGCGACGACGGGCGCGTGTACCGTCTCCCCAATACGTATAGCGATGGCTAGACACGTCAAAGCAATGCAACCCAGGATTAATTGCTTCCACACCTGTGACCCAGCCATACGTTACGTGTGCGTATGTGAGGGCGCTTGACCGATTATTGCCGGCTGCTGTTTTCTCTGTTGCAGAAAGACGTTCTACGTTCCAATCGAGACTCATATGTTCCACAGCAAGATGATCGTTGCCGCGAAAAAAAGAACGATTGGCAATCACCCATGCGGACTTTGGTGCAAAATCGTGTAGTTTTAGAATTGTTTTTCCTTTGCCATCGCCATATAGCCGGGTCCAGGACGGTAAGCGCACACCTTTTGTTATATAAACGCCTTGCGGAACGTATACCGATACGTTGCCACGTCCAATTGCGCGTTGAAAGGCGAGCGTGTCATCGGTTTTGCCATCCCCAACAGCTCCATAGTCACGCACATTCACTTGCTTTGTTTTGCAACATAGATTGTCATATTCTTGATCTAGCGTTTGTTTCCAACTAGGTAAAATGTGCGTGCCATTATAATGCACAACATCTCGAGGCGGAACGTCGGTAGCTGCGAACAAGCTTTTCATACTGTGTAAATCAGGCAGTGACGTTGTTTCAAACAGCGCTTCGGTTTCTTTTTGAGCGCGTGCCATGTTTATTTCGGCAGTAAATAGTTCATCAAGTAGTGCGCTATTTTTCGTGGGCGTATGATTTTTTTCTAAATGAAGCACGCTAATCACCTCATTTCATGATCTATAGTATTCCCGATTATAAAAAAAAACCTCCTAGATTAGAAGGTTTAGTTCATTAAAAAAATCAGTTGATATAAAAAGAGGGCCGCAAAAATATAGACGAGCGGATGTACTTCGCGAATTTTTCCTTTAGCGAATTTCATGATTGGATAGGCAATAAAGCCAAGGGCAATGCCGTTTGCAATGCTTGACGTGAGCGGCATACTGACGATAACTAGAAAGGCTGGGAAGGCTTCATCGAAGTCATTCCAGTTAATTTCTGATATGCTTTTAATCATAAAGCTTCCAACAATAATTAAGCTTGGTGCTGTGATGGCTGGAACGGATGAGACTGCGCTCACGAGCGGGCTAAAGAAGGCGGCCACAATAAATAGAACGACAACAATAAGTCCCGTTACACCTGTTTTCCCGCCAGAGCCAACACCAGCCGACGATTCAACACTTGCAGCTGTAGGGCTCGTTCCAAACATGGCCCCAACGGCCGTTCCGATCGAATCGGAGAAAAAGGCACTGCCAGCGCGGTCGAGCTTATCATTTTTTAATAAGCCTGCTTGGCGCACGATACCAAGTAGTGCGCCGGTCGTATCGAATAACATAACGAGTAGAAATGAAAAGACGACACTATATAATCCGAAATGGATCACATCCGCAACAGATTGAATCGGATTGTAAACGAGCACGCCTTCTGGTAGGCGAGGAATGGATACAATGCCGGATTGAAAATGAAGTTTGCCTGTAAAAAAAGCAATGCAGCCTGTGAGAATCATGCCGATAAATAAGGCGCCTTGAACATTTAGCGTCATGAGTGTAATGGTAATGACGATCCCAACGAGCGTGAGCGCTACTTTTGGTGAATTAAAGTCACCAAGTGTTACTAAATTTGTAGGATGATCAGCGACAATCCCTGACAGACGAAGACCGATGAAGGTAATAAATAAACCGATACCAGCGGCAATTGCATGCTTTAAATTAGCAGGAATGGCTTGAATCAGTTTAGCTCGAAAAGATGTGAGCGAAAGTAGTAGAAAAATAATACCAGTAACAAAAACAGCGGAAAAACCAATAACATACGGAATATGATGATTGCTAATAACCGAATAGGCGAAATAGGCATTCAACCCCATGGAAGGTCCGATGACGATCGGATAATTCGCAAATAGTGCCATGCATGACGTCCCGATGACGGTTGCGATAATGGTAGCGGTGAAACCTTGATTAAAGGGAACGCCCGCATCGCGAAGGATCATTGGGTTGACAACAATAATATAAGCCATCGTTAAAAAGGTCGTAATACCAGCGAGAACTTCAATGCGAACACTGCTATTTCGCTCCTTGATTTTAAACATAGTGGTGACACTCCTTGCTTTTATATAAACTAATTTATAACTTTACCATAAAAAAGCGAGAAAGTAAGGAAGGATTTTTTATCCAGTCAATTTCAACGAGCTTCTGTAAAGTTTCACAGTATAATAAGAGGGTTTCCGCAAAAATTGTCAAATATTAATAGTAGTCGAGGTGTCGCATTCTGCTGTTAGTGTTCGAAGTTCTATAGAGTAGAACTTTCTAAACAGTGTGCTACTGCAACACAAACGAAGATACATAGTTTCGTAAGGCTCAGTAATACCTTGTGTCATCAGGTAACTTCATATAAAATATTAGGAGGAATTAGACCTATGCAATTTCAATTTTTAGTAGGTAATGATAATGGAAACAGCGAGCATGATATTTACATTGACGGACGTTTGTATCAACAACCAAATGTGAATTGTGCGGTTGATCAACTGCCATGGAGCGAAGAGCAAGCGCCAGAAACAATCGTGCGCAATCTTCAAGATAATTTAATCGTAACGATAGATTCTCCATCTGCACGTGCGGGTATGTATTATGTAGGAAAGTTCGCTTTAGAAAGTGGCGAATTAATTGAAAATATTCAAGTTGGTGTGGATTACAAATATGAAATCGACTTACCAATCGTGAATACATTGGCTCATATCGCGGCAGTAGCTGTTCAAAAAGGCTTTGCGCAAGAAGGTAAGCTGCCAAAAACAATTGATGTTGCTGTTGATATGGCAACGGCTTTGCCGATTACACAGCATTCTGATGAATCAGCAGCAAAATTTGAGCAACGCTTCATGAAAGGTCCTCATCATGTCACTGTTCACGTCGGTAAAGAACGCGTGGCTGTAAAAGTGGTCTTTGATTTTGTAAAAGTTATTCCAGAAGCAACTCCGGTTACGTTCTCACTACAAAAGGATGAAGAAGGCAATTGGAAAAAAGGTGAAATCTTTAATGATTTCGTACAAGCCTATGATATGCCGAAAAACTTTAACGGCAGCTTCTTTAAAAATAAGAAGATTCTTCATACCGATATCGGTGATGGCTCAACAGAGTATCCGATTACAGAAGGCAATAAATTTTTGCGTCAGTTCGTTCACGGATCAAATCACGGAGCAGGCTATGCGATCGAAGAAGCGTTAAGCGAGTTTAACCGTTTGATTCATCTTCCAGACAGCCCGCGTCAATTTTTCAGCGATGTGATTAAAAACCCGAATCATAAATATCATGCGCGCGCGATGAAAACACTAAAGCGTCCATTAGAAGGACAAGCACGTCAAATCATTAATAACATTCGCAAGCAATTAACGAAAGCAAGAAATGAAATTGACATGATTTGTGTGTACGGTGGCGGTAGCATTTTAATGCGTCCGATCTTAGAGCCAATGTTAAAAGAACTTGGTGACGAGCGCGAAATTCAATTGCTGTACATTCCGGCAAAATTTGCAGTAGCCATGAATGCGAATGGTCTTAATTCATTCGTTCGTGGTAAAATTTATAGCGCGATTAAAGAACGAGCAAAGCAACCGGTAAAACAATAATTCAGCATAGTGAGGGGGTGTAATACATGAAAAAGCAGAAAAAACCAGGTGATAACATTTCACTGAAAACAAAGAAAAACGAAGCCCCCGCCATTATTGACTGGATTAATGCGCAATCAAACTTAATGGATTCGATTCGTTTCTTAGTCGAAAATGAAATCAAAGCAAACGGTGTCCGTAACTTGCAACAGCACGTCCCGTCCGATCGTGGCTTTATGGATGAAGTAGCAGCAGGCCGTTACGAAGAGAGTACAGCACCTACTGGTAAATCTTTAGCTTATGAAGAGCCAGCAGAAGAAGAAATTGACGAAGACGATATTGATTCTTGGACATAATCAGAACGCCCCGCATGGTAGCAAGCTTCCATGCGGGGCGTTTTTTGTAAAATGTAAAATGATATGTAAGATGATTGCAGTGAAAGCTTCTTATGCCGATTGTTCGTGTTCGTTTAAGGATTTAAACTTCAAAATGTACGGAAGAAGAACCGCAAAAATGATTAATACTACTAGAGTACACGTGAAATACGTTTGGCGAAAAGACAGCGAAATCGTAGTTAAGTTACGTACATACATGTTAGAAAAAACGATAAAAGCAATCATTAGCGCTGATAGCATTCTTGATGATGATGTTACTTTGTGCTTGCACCCACAAGTTGTACACGTTAATTGCCGCCAAACACTAGATGCTTTCATAACTTCTCCCCATGTAAACGGCTGTTGGCAATTTACACACTTCTGTATTTTCAAAGAAATGACCCCCTTTTTTTAAAAACAATCGATTGAAGTGAGAGATTATTTAAAAAATACAGTACTAATATAACAGAAAATATAGATTGTTACAATATTTCCTTAAAAAGTATTTACATACAAAAAAACAATGATAGTATATTTTTGTAATGTTTATTGTTACTTAAACTACTTGAGATGAGGTGAAAAGTATGCGCGTAAAAACGATTAAAAAGTCTAATAAAAAATTCGCAAATGAAACTTGCTACGATTGATTTAGATGATTACATAGGATATTTAAAATCAGAGGAGGTAAATAGCATGCGCGTAAGAACGATTAAAAAGTCTAATAAAAAATTCGCAAATGAAACTTGCTATGACTGATTAAATGTTTAATAAAAGCATAGATGTCATAACATCTATGCTTTTATTTATGCATGCTAAAACAATATGACTTATTTAACTAACGATGAAATATTTGACCAATTGATACTTAAAAAAATAGACAAGTTTATATTAGCATTAGAACATAACATTCCGTCTTTAACAGAACTTTCTTTAGACGTGAAAACAGAGATATATAAAGCATATTTTAATCAGGATTGTGAATTTAACTTTTATTTGTGGATTGATATTATTAAACTCCTAAAAGAAAAAGGAGAAATTTCTCTAGCCCATGAGGTAGCAGAGTTTATAGTTACATACTACAGTGATTTTAATTATGGAATACTATTTTTTACTAAGGATACTTATTATTTATATCTTTCTTTAGATGATCTAGGAGCTGTATATGAATTTTCTTCATTAGATGAATACAAGAAATTTAAAATGAATCAGACTGAGGCTTCAATATTCTATGAGATCTAAAACAATAAATTATAAAAAAATAAGTTATCTCTACCTAGTAGCTATTCTATCATCAGGTTTATTTTTTGCTTATGCGACAACAAGATTAATTTCTTCAAACCTTGCCTCGCCATTTTTAATTCTACTAATGAGCACCGTAATTGATATTATTGTTTTTTTCGATTTAACGTGGTTTCAAAAACTTTCGCAGTTACCTACAAGATATTTGAGTTTAGCAACAGTAATCTTTCTTTTGATATCGAACTTCTTCTTATTTACTAGTGAAAAAGAACTTTTTATTCTAATAATCTTATACACCTTTTGTACATTATCCTTTTCACTTCATTTACTATCTTTTGAGCAAAATATCATTGGATTTAAAGGAAATGCAAAATCGGGATTGATTAGTATAACGTTGTTCAAAAATATTTCGAAGATTATTGGCTTTTCAGTAGGAGCTATTCTACATAATGTATCATTGCAAAATTATAACTTAATATTACTTACATCATTCTTAGTTCTTACCACTGTTAGTCTACAACCAGAACCAAAAAAAGTAAAAGTAGAAAAGAAGAGTGGTAGAGTAAAAGGAAAAATCTATTTATTTATATTGATTTTATTGGGTACTACTGCAGTTTTTTGGATTCCGCTTTTCATAGTCGAATTAAAGAAGAAAGGGATACTTGAATATTCTAGTATAGTATTTATGTTACCTGGAATTGTTTCCGTACTTTATTTGAGGTTTTTTCAAAATATAACATTTAAGAATAGCTTTATGGGGAAAATTATTCTATACATATTCATAATATTATCATTTTTAATATTAAATATTTATGGGGATTATTTATTTGTGCAAGTTATTTTGTTTAGTATACTTGTTGCTATTGGTATTTCCATAAGTATTGAAGTTCGGGCTACATTTATCCGAATAAATAAAGGTATAAACACAAAATTATCCTTACAAATACTCAATTTAATATCTGCAGTTTCACTATTATGTTTTACGCTTTTAGCAATGTACCTCCATGGAATACAATATTTAATTTTGATTTTAAATATGCTTGCGGCAATAATTATTTTGGTTTATAGAAAGGATTTTATAAATGAAAATCGGACTTTGTTATAGAGATTTTATTCATGAAGAATGGATTGAAGGAATTTTCCCTCATATAGATTTTATTGAAATCATGCCTGATATAACTGATGTTAAAACAATGAAAAAATTAGTGGAATTGAGCAATTATCATAAAGTTAGCATAGGAATACATAGTTTAAAGTCTTCATTAGGTTCAAAAGAGGGAGTTCATACCCCTTCTTTAAATAAATATTTTTTTCAACATCATTACTGTAATGCTGAATACTTTTCTGATCATGCAGCATTTTCGCATCTTCAAGGTAAATATCTTTCTACTGTTTTTCCAATATCATATTCGAAAAAATCTGTAGAAATTTTAGCGAAAAATTTAGAAACAGTTAAAGAATACTTTCCGGACTTGATTTTAGTTGAAAATATTACTCAAAATCAATTAAGTTCGGATAATGAGCTTACAGAAGCACAATTTTTCAAAACACTAATGGACGTGACTTCAAAAGAAATAAAGCTAATGTTCGATGTCACAAATGCTTATGTAACATCCTTCAATAACAATATTTCCTTTACCGACTATATCAATGAATATCCATTTGATGATGTGATTTGTGTACATGTATCCGGATTTACACGTTTAAAAAATGGATTTTTACGAGATTCTCATGCCAATGGACTAGATCAAGAAATTTTAGATTCTTTAAAATTAATTCTTAAAAAATGCAATCCTAAATATCTTTTATTAGAGCGCGATTTTGGTGTTCATTCATTAGAAGATACATTAATTGATATTCAGAAGTTAAAAGAAGCATCTTTAGAGAATGCACTGGTTTAAGACAATAGAGAAATTTAACATCCAGTCTAAAACCTATTAAATAAACTGTTAGACTGTTATAGCTTTAGAACCCCCTTACTAGGTTGCTTTCCGCCCAATTTCCATTGGCGAATTGTAGCCTAATTTTCTTGTACCCTTTCTTCATTATAGTACATGATATACTCGTCAACTTATTCAATAATGCCTTGTAGAGACATGGATTTTAAGTGAAACACTTTAATGACAGCGTCATCCTTTTTCTACTTAAATCGAGCAAAAACATAGAGCATGGTACTTGAAAGGTTGAAATCTACGCTTTCTAGTCCCCTTTTTTTATTCCTTCATTGAAAAACTCCAAGTACTTTTTAAGACTTCTCTTTCCATTTGTGTTTCTTTTATTTGCCACTCTTACATTTATTCCGTACTCAAACATTCGTCCTACCTTCCCTACGCCTAAAGCCTTAGCTGAAATTACAGCGCGAGGACATTATAGATCTGAAGCAAAATCGGTAAGCTTAGAGTATGAAAGGAGGGAGTGATCAGATGAAAAAAGTTGGTTTAGTAGTCGTCGGGATCATTGCCGGTATTGTATTACTCGCGCATCTTGGTTCGATGGTTGGGATGGTTATAGCGCTCGCGATTGGCTTTGTCGCACTGCGGATTTTTATTAAAGCAGAGACAGTCGGTAAGAAGCTAGCAGCTGGAATCATTGCTCTCATTGCACTGATTGCGATGCTCGTCAATGCCCCAGCGCTCATCGGTATTGTAGCAGGTTATGTTTTATACGTTGTCTATCGCAAATGGCAAAAGCAAGAATCCTGCGCAGCTTCTCAAGATCCCTTTACAAACTTTGAACGACAGTGGCAAGAACTAAAACGTACGTAAAAAAGGAGAGAGAATACATGTCATTATGGACGCGAATGAAGGAAGTAGTAACAGCTGATTTTCATGCTTTGCTAGATGAGAAAGAACAAAAAAATCCGCTAGCCATGTTAAATCATTATTTACGAGGTTGTGAGAAAGAAACGGAGCACGTGCGAACACTCGTAGAACGACAAGCTTTTCTTTGTGAAGAGTTTGCGCGTGAGGAGCGGCAAGCACAAATGGCAATGCAAAAACGAAAAGAACAAGCGGTATTGGCGCAAGAAGCTGGAGAAATGCCCTTATACGAGCTTGCTCAAACCGAAGTGACACGCTATGAAGCAAGAATAGAGCGCTTGCACGAAGCGAAGAGAGAGGCGAATCAGGAGCTGGAAACGCTGCAAGAGAAATTTGAAGAAATGAAGCATAAGCTAAAAGATATGCACGTCCGCCGTATGGAATTTATGGGACGCGAGAACGTCGCTCGTGCGCGGCACGGCATGAATAAGCTCCTACAGCCATCCGAACGCGAAGCATCCTATACAAGATTCGATGAGATGGAACATTACTTAGCGAGATTAGAGCGAGAAGCGACGACAAAAAGTTATGATCATTCGCTTGATGAACGCTTTCTTGCACTTGAAAAAAAGGAATTTCAGCAGGAAAAAAAGAACACTCTTTCATAAGGCGCAATGTGCTATTCTAAAGGCGTATGTGAGTACGCCTTTTTCACGCGTAAACGTTTTTGAAAGGAGGGAGCGCTATGAAAACGAGCTGGATTGTGCTCATTGGTAGTCTGTTGCTCATGATCGATGTATTGTTTCAAGGAGGTGGCCCCCTCTTTTCTTTTTTGTTTTTCGCCATTTGTATTTATTTTGGGCGAAAAGGGAATCGTTTTTTTGGGAAATTACTCTTTTGGTTTGGTGTGATTGGTCTTGTTTTTACATTGCTAAGCTTAGTGCTCGTTCGGTTGCTTATTGTGATCTTGCTTGCGTATTGGCTCGTAAAAATGTATCAATCAAAAAAAGCACCACATGTCATAACACCAGTCTTTGAAGGCAAGCCTTCTTCTCAACAAAACGATTTTCTCGTAAAAAAAGAGCTGCTTTTTAAAAATCGGTGGTTCGGTCGGCAAGAAACGCCGTCTTCGGTTTATGAATGGAATGATATCGTCATTCACTGTGGAATCGGTGACTATAAAATTGATCTTAGTAACACGGTGCTTCCAACCGGAGAATCGGTTATTATGATTTCTAGTTTAATTGGTCATGTGGAGCTATTGTTGCCATATGAAACGTCACTATCGCTGCAACATTCAGTCATGTTTGGCAATACGACGGTGTTTGAACAGCGCGAATCGCAAGCCTTTAATGCAACATTTTCCTATGAAACACAAGAATATGGGCGCTCTCCGCAACGAATCAAGGTGATCACAAAAATGCTCATCGGTGATGTAGAGGTGAAGCGCGTATGAAGTTAACTGTGCGTTTAATCATTGTTTGGACGTGTTTTTCTTTGTTATTATGCGGCATATTATTTGCGAGCGTGTACGTGATATTTGGGAAGAATGGCGTGATTGCTTATTGGCACTATTCACTGTTTGGCTTGCCGCTATTCGTACTGTTGCTGCTTGCCTGTCTTGTGATGGCAATCTTTCTTGGCACGATGTTCGGCTCTATGGTCGCTCGTCAAGCGCGTCTACTCTCGCTTGGCATTCAAGATGTCGCAAAAGGGAAAGCGGTCGTGATTCCTGAAGAACAGAAAACAGCGGAGCTTCAAACGCTCTGGGAAGAGATCAAGCAAGCACAATTGCACGTGCAAGAGCAAGTGAAGGCGTCACAGAAATTAGCGAATGATAAAGCGGAGCATCAAGAAAAGCTTGTTCAAGAAATGGTGTCCCGTGAACGCCAGCGCTTAGCGCGTGAGCTGCATGACTCTGTCAGTCAACAGCTGTTTGCAGCGTCGATGCTGCTATCAGCCGTGAATGAGACAGGAGAGCGGAATCAGCAGCTTGCGCTAGTAGAGCAAATGATCCATCAATCACAAGTGGAAATGCGAGCGCTGTTGCTGCATTTACGACCAGCAGCGTTAAAAGGTAAATCTCTTCAAGACGGCATGAAAGAGCTGTTGCTTGAATTTGTGGAAAAAAGCGCCATTACGCTCAAGCAAAAAATCGAGCCGATCGTTTTATCAAAAGGCATTGAAGATCACTTGTTTCGTATTTTTCAAGAAGGCATATCGAATATGTTACGCCATGCGAAAGCAGATTACGTAGAGGTGCTGCTGCTTGAACGTGATGGGTTTGTGATTTTACGCGTCGCAGATAATGGCGTAGGGTTCTTACTAGAAGAGGCACGAACGAGTTCGTATGGTCTAGATACGATGCAAGAACGTGCATTAGAAATTGGGGGAACCTTTAAAGTTGTGAGCCTTCCAGGCAAAGGAACGCGGTTGGAAGTCAAAGTACCATATATGAGAAAGGAAGTGAGGTAATGATTACGGTCTTGTTTGCAGATGATCATGAAATGGTGCGCATCGGCATTTCTGCCTACTTATCCGCGCAGCCTGATATTGAAGTGATTGGTGAGGCGGAAAATGGTCAACAAGCGATTGCCCTTGCCCACTCTTTAAAGCCAGACGTCATTTTGATGGATTTAGTGATGAAGGAAATGGACGGTATTGAAGCGACGAAACAAATCATGCAACAATGGCCACAAGCGAAAATTATTATCGTTACAAGCTTTCTTGACGATGAAAAAGTATACCCAGCGCTTGAAGCAGGCGCGTTAAGTTACTTATTAAAAACGTCAAAAGCGAGTGAAATTGCCGATGCCGTTCGGGCGGCGTACCGAGGTCAGTCCGTGCTCGAACCGGAAGTGACAGGGAAAATGGTGCAGCGGATGCGTACAGGCTCCCCCCACTTACCGCATGAAGAACTGACAAATCGTGAGCTAGAAGTGTTGTTATTACTTGCAGAAGGAAAATCCAATCAAGAGATTGCCGATGCCTTGTTTATCGCACAAAAGACAGTCAAAGTGCACGTTTCTAACATACTAAGTAAGCTTGATGTACAAGATCGTACGCAAGCCGTGATTTATGCGTTTAAGCATGCGTTGGTGCAATAAAAAAGCGAGCACAGCTACGGCTCGCTTTCATGTTTTTATAACCCCATCTTTACCCATCGTGTTTTTGAGAAGCGAAGAATAATGAAATTGACGGCCAATAGAGCAAGCAAATACAGCAAAATGGTCGCATAGTTGCTAGATGGTAACGAACCATGCTGTGACTGTAATACGTGATCAAGGCGCGGTGATAGTGAATTGCTCGCTTCAAATGGTGCAATAAATCCAAACAGCTTAGGATCGACGGCAACGAGAATGACAGAAGTAAGCCAGTACACAATGCTAATGCCGATGCTCATCAATATGTTTGAGCATAGAATGCTGATTGTTCCGATGATTAGTATGTATTGTAAAATCACAGCTGAAAATAAAAAGAGCATCAAGAAAAAGTGTGAGAAATTATGAAACATAATAGACAACAATAATGAACCGATCGTAATACAGACAAAGCTTTCAAGAAACAACACACCTATTTTTTTATAGAAGAACGAGTAAACACTTTCGCCAATTAACTTGTAAAATAGTATATTTTTATTAGAGTATTCACGATTAATAAAGAAAGCAATTACAAAGGAAAAGAGCATTAAACCGAATTGGGTTGCTACTGTATATGAACTGAAGAAAAACATGTTATACGTAACATGGTTCACTTTATCAATACCAACAAGTAAAAAATACCCCATTAAAAACATAAACATCACCATAGCCGCTAAAATCCAAACGACTTTATTGCTAAAGCTTTTTTTAATTTCTAACTTCACAAGGAACCCCCACTTTTCTTATGCTTCATGTATGTATACATCAATTAATTGTTCTGCAGAAGCAAACGGTACAATTCGCTGCTCATGCAATAAATAATAGTCTCCGGCAATTGCCTTCAAATCAGATAATTCATGTGTAATATTAATAATGATTTTTTCTGGATGTTCTTCTATGTATTCATTTAAAAATTGATGAATTTCCATAATCGTTTTTTTATCAAGTGAATTCGTAATTTCGTCTAGCACGATAATCGCCTTGTCTTCCAATAAGAAACTAAGCAATTTTAACTTTTGCTTTTGCCCATCACTTAAATGTTTGATGAGAATCTTTCCATCAATGTTACTCAGATTTAAGAGCTGTTCCATACGGGAAATCATCTGTTCATTGAATGTATCTCGTAAAAAGCGCAACAAGAAATCTTTGGATACATCGTGTGGAATGTTGGATGCACTTGAGATTAAGCAAACATTTTCCTGAACATCAGGTAGCATCTGCTTACTAGTGTTAAGTAGTAAATCTTTTGCAAACTGCGATTTACCTACTCCGTTTTTTCCGACAATATGACTAATGACTCCTGTAGAAAAGGCCAGATCGGTCTCTTTTAGCAACGTTTTTCCTTTTACTTTTAACGTATAATTTTCTATGTTCATTGCATGACTCCTCATCTAAAGTGTAGATCTTCCACATACTAGTTTCTCTAATTACGGTTATATTTGTCAAATAAACTAGAAGAAATCTGGAAAACACCATCCTTTTTTAGCAAAAAAGAAACTGTCAATGTATGATGTACACACTGTCGAAGTATGATAGAATATAGAGCGAAAACATAGGAATACCAGGCTGTTCATGTCTTTTCCACGTGTACATTTGTGCAGTCTTATATAACAATCTATTCATGAAAGAGGGCGTTTGTATGACAAGCAAAGTATTGGACCATTTCTTACAAGAAAACTTAGGAAGTTTAAAAGAAAAAGGTCTTTATAACGAAATTGATCCTCTGCAAAGTGCAAATGGACCGATCATTAAAGTCGGTGGAAAAGAGCTGATTAACCTCTCTTCCAATAACTATTTAGGACTTGCTACAGATGAGCGATTAAAGCAAGCTGCCAAAGCAACAATCGATGAATATGGTGTAGGTGCAGGGGCTGTGCGCACAATAAACGGTACGCTTGACGTCCACATTAAGCTAGAAGAAAAGCTAGCAGAATTTAAACATACAGAAGCAGCCATTGCCTATCAATCAGGCTTTAACTGTAATATGGCAGCAATCTCTGCTGTTATGGATAAAAACGATGCCATTCTTTCTGACGAACTGAATCACGCTTCCATCATTGATGGTTGTCGCTTATCACGTGCTAAAGTGATTCGTTACAATCATTCTGACATGGAAGATTTGCGTGCGAAGGCGAAAGAAGCGACAGAATCTGGTCTTTACAATAAAGTAATGGTGATTACAGATGGCGTTTTCTCAATGGACGGTGATATTGCAAAGCTTCCTGAGATTGTGAAAATTGCACAAGAATTTGATTTACTTACGTACGTAGATGACGCTCACGGTTCAGGTGTTCTTGGTAAAGGCGCAGGAACAGTGAAGCATTTCGGACTGTCCGATCAAGTAGATTTCCAAATTGGTACTCTTTCAAAAGCAATCGGTGTCGTTGGTGGTTATGTAGCCGGCTCCAAAGATTTAATTGATTGGTTAAAAGTAAGAAGTCGTCCGTTTTTATTCTCGACGTCTTTAACACCGGGAGATGCGGCGGCATGTACGAAAGCCATTGAAATACTAAGCGAAAGCACAGAGCTTCAGGAGCGCTTATGGGAGAATGCTGGTTACCTAAAGGCAGGCTTAAAAAAGCTTGGCTATAATACGGGAGACAGTGAAACACCAATCACGCCAGTTATTATCGGCGATGAAGTGAAAACACAAGCATTTAGCAAACGATTGAATGAAGAAGGCGTTTATGCGAAATCAATCGTATTCCCAACGGTTCCAAGTGGCACAGGTCGCGTGCGTAATATGCCAACAGCAGCACATACGAGAGAGATGCTTGATGAAGCACTTACTGTGTATGAAAAAGTCGGCAAAGAAATGGGCATCATTTCGTAAAAGGTAGAAGATATTCTAGTATCGTAGGTGGAGGAACTTCCAATGAAAAAGATTTTAATTACCGGGGCTCTTGGTCAGATTGGTTCTGAACTGACTGAGAAAACCCGCAACATATATGGCGCAGAAAATGTAATTGCTACTGATATTCGCAAAACAGATAGCCCAATTGTGACTTCTGGTCCTTTTGAAACGTTAGATGTAACGGATGCACAAGCAATGGCTGATCTTGCAAAAAAATATAATGTAGACACGATTATTCACTTAGCAGCACTACTTTCGGCAACAGCGGAAGCAAAACCGTTGCTAGCTTGGAATTTAAATATGGGCGGTCTTGTCAACGCACTAGAAGTAGCGCGTGAAAACCAATGTCAATTTTTCACCCCAAGCTCGATCGGTGCTTTCGGTCCGTCTACACCAAAAAATCAAACACCACAAGATACGATTCAACGTCCAACAACGATGTACGGTGTGAACAAAGTATCTGGTGAATTGCTTTGTGATTATTACTTCCAAAAATTCGGCTTAGATACGCGTGGCTTGCGTTTCCCAGGTCTCATCTCTTACGTAGCACCTCCAGGTGGTGGTACGACGGATTATGCGGTTGAAATTTATTATGATGCGGTTCAAAAAGGTCGTTATACGTCCTTTATCGACGCTGGAACGTACATGGATATGATGTATATGCCGGATGCGCTTAATGCGATCGTTGATTTGATGGAAGCAGATCCTGCCAAGCTTATTCACCGCAACTCGTTTAACGTTTCTGCAATGAGCTTTGAGCCTGAACAAATTGCTGCTAGCATTAAAAAAGTCATGCCAACCTTTACAATGGATTATGATGTCGATCCAATTCGTCAAGGCATTGCCGAAAGCTGGCCAAATGCGATCGATTCCTCTGCGGCCATTGCTGAGTGGGGCTTTAAAGCCCAATATGATCTTGATTCGATGACACAAGACATGCTAACGAAATTAAATGATAAATTAAACAATAAAGTAACGAACTAAGGGAGGCCTCTGTGGAGGCTTCTTTTTTTAGTTTTGACAAAGTGACAAGGGGAATACAAACTGTGTATGCATCAACAGTAGGAGGATATCGTTATGGCTAAAAAAATGACTATCGTTGCACTTCCCTTGGCTTTTGCATTAACAACAAGTATCGTAAGTGGTTGTTCAAATGAAGAGAGTCACCCGAAAACGAAACAAACACCCGCTTCAAAGCAACAAACATCTACATCAGAACGGAAGCTACAACAATACGCTAAAGATCCTGATGCGAAAAAAACGGATGAAGATTTTGACTTAGTTGGCGTAGTAAAAAGTGTGAAACCGCTAAAGAAATCACATTAATGATTGATCAGAAAAAAGTGAGCGTAACAAAATTACCATCATTCAAGCGTGAAGAGAAAACACCGAAAAAAGTGGATGGAAAAGAAGTTAAAGTGGAAGTGGATGCTAAACAACAGCAAGCAGAAAGTATAGAGCTCACAGCAAAAGCATTAGCCAATGCTAATGGGGTGTACGAAAAAGAAAGAGATGGTGACTTTCATGTCATTGGAACGCTACAAAAAGATACGCCAACAACGATTACAGTGAAAGTACCTACTGGTGTGAAATCATATAAGAAACGAAAAGATTTTGAATATGATGATGAAACAAACAAAGCAATGCTAAAAGGAAAAATGGTTCGCTTAGAAGTGAAAAAAAATCAAATGGTTGAGAGTCTAGAAATGGATTCGCAAGATCAGTAGGAGAGGCCGGGACACAAATAGCCGTAACTTATAAAAAATGGCTTCCTCATCGATTTTGATGATAAGAGCCATTTTTTATGTTGCTTGTTATTGCAACGCTAGAGCATGCCAGAAGCTCTCAGATGCATGTAGACATAGAGTGTAAGCTATTTATTGAAAGTGATCGCGCGCAGGAGACCCCGCTTCGCGCGCAAAGCATGTCCGTTCGCGCGCAGGAGCACTCGATTCGCGCGCAAAGTATGTCCGTTCGCGCGCAGGAGGCCTCGATTCGCGCGCAGA
>NZ_AKKV01000022.1 GCF_000269865.1 Fictibacillus macauensis ZFHKF-1 | reverse complement strand
AAAATCCTAATGTCTAACTTTTTGGGTTCAGTTCAAGCATGTCCGGCCTTTTTTACTTACTTAAAGTATTTGTTTAATCCGACAGCAATGCCCGCCGCCGCTTTTTGTTGATACGTAGCTGTTTTAATAATACTTACTTCTTTCGGATTGGATACAAAGCCTAGTTCTACTAATACACATGGACGTGTATTCGTACGAAGCACTTGTAAATTGTTTGGTCCAATTCCACGGTTTGTTAAACCGGTATATTTCACAATACCCGACTGAATATACGAAGCCATATTGCGATATTTTGAGCCTTGTTGATAATACGTTTCCAAGCCATGTCCTGCACTTGGACCTGAATTATAATGAACAGCAACGAATGCATCAACATGGGCACGATTGCTCATTTGTGGACGCTCAGCTAGTTCAATGAATACATCTGAAGAACGTGTCATTAATACTTTAGCACCCGCCGCTCTTAACTTACGCGCTAAAATAATCGACGTGGAAAGTGCTAGGTCTTTTTCATAAACAACCGATTTATAACCAACGGCTCCTGAGTCATGTCCACCATGACCTGGATCAATCATAATCGTTTTTCCTTTTAAGTGTGAAAAATTCGAAGGTAGATGCTGACCGCCATCGTCTTTTGGAATTTTCAAATAGGAAATGTAATGTTTATTTACCCAGCCTTTAATGCCTTTGGGCGTTTTAATATGCAACCAGCCATTTTTGCTTGAATATACCGTTACTTTATCCGCTTGATTCACTTGAGTAACGACTTTATAGCTTGTTCCTGCATTTGAACGAACATTGAGGTCATTAACGGTTACATAACCTGTTTTTGTAGCTAACGACTTTACTTCATCTGTTTTCGGTGGTGTGTTAAGGACGTAGCGTTTACTCACCCAGCCACATTCTCCACTCTTTGTTGTTACGTATAGCCAGCCGTCTTTTTCTTTTGAAACCGTTAATGGGTCACCCACCTTTAGCTTCGAAACGACGTGTCCAGCTGTAGAAGCGGTATCACGAAGGTTGAGTGTGCCTGAACCAACATATACGATAATGGTTTCTGGTTTCGGTTTCGGCTTTGGTGTTGTTTTCTTACCAGGCTTTTTCGCACTCAGATACGAGGCAGCAACCCAGCCTTTTTTTCCGTTTACTTCAACGTATTTCCATTTTCCTGATGTGGAAAGGACGGTTAACTTAACACCTGATTTTAATTTCGCCAGTGATTTAGAGCGAGTCGAAGGTTTTGCGCGTAACGTAAGATAGTCTGATACTTTTACATACGCATATTCTTTTTTTGCAGGTTTCTTCGTTGGCGCTTTGTTGGATACATAGCGATTAGAAACCCAGCCTACTTTTGATCCTTTTTGAATCTTCGTCCAAGAACTTGTTGTTTGTAAAATCGTTACCTTGTCACCTGTATTGAGTGTCATACTAACAGCACTAGATGTTGTTGCTTTCTTGCGAACATTTACTGCTTTAGCAGTTATGTATCCTACTTTGTGTGTTGGGGTCGTTTCTTTCTTTAAATACTGCGAATATACCCAACCTGTCCCTTTTTTCACAATGATTTTTGACCATTTACCCATTTCTGAAGCAATCAGAACGGTTTCATTTTTCTTCGCTTTACCGATTACTTTACTTTTCAAATCTGGCTTTGATCTGACATTTAAACTACTGGCTGTTACTTTTGCTTTCGTATAAGCTGTTTCTTTTGCCGCATAAGCGTGCGGAGTAAAAAGTGAAACAATAAATGTCAAAACGAGAGCCAATGAAGTCAATTTCTTCAATGCAGTAAGCCCCCTTTATCTCTCTCTTTTTCAAGATGTGATGATATGCGTTTACAAGATCGTTTTTTCCTTAAGTACCATCTCCTTACGACCTTCTATAAATCTTCTAATCTACTTGCATAATCTTCAATGCTATTCATTATACATTAGAAATAAAGATTTGGTAGACATTATATAAAAATGGCTCTAGAGCCCTATTTTGTACAACAAAAATAACATTTTTATAACGTTTTTCAAGGCAAACATTACAATCATTACGAACTCAGTAACAAACATTTACTGTAATAATTTGAACAGTTTACCTTTTTATAAGCCAGTAGAGTTTTTTCTCGCCTCATTGTCTACAATTGTTTCCTCTAACGCTCTTTCATACGGTTCTCGTTAAAGCATACAAAAAAGGAGCTCCATCATCACTAAGTGATCATGAAGCTCCTTGTCTTTTATTTCGAAAGCTCTTCAGTTGTGCTTCCTTCTTTTTGTTTCAGCTTTTCTTTAGCTTTCTTGCGTTGCTCCATGAGCTTCGCTTCAGATTCTTGCAGCTTTTTCGCAATTTCTTGCGCGCGTTCTTGAATTTTTTCAGATTCTGCTTTTGTCATGTTGTAGTTGTAATCATTGCGATCTACTGGCTTAAACCCTTTCGGTGTGTAGTAGCGCAATAAATCTTTGTATACTAGCTTATCAGACATCGCTAACGTTTTCTCAGTAAAGTTCTGAGCTTTCTTAATGCGTTTGTCTTTTTCTACAGCTGCTTCATCTAGCAATTCACCTGTTTGCGAATCATAATATTTACCATTTACGCTTGTTACAAATGGACTTACAAAGCTTCCGTTACGGAATGGAACGATTTGTTGATGTTGTTTACTTAACAAGTCTGTACCAAATTGAACGTATTTCTTCGTATCAATACCGAGTAAATGCATCAGTGTCGGCATTACGTCGATTTGACCACCATATTGGTGCATCGTGCCACCTTTAACACCTGGTGCGTGAATCATAAACGGAACTTTTTGCAATTGAGCTGAGTCGTATGGCGTAATTTCCTCTTTATTAAGTACTTTTGCCATCGCCTCGTTATGGTTTTCAGAGATCCCATAGTGATCGCCGTACATGACGATTACCGAGCGATCATATAAGCCTGTCTTTTTCAAGTAATCGACAAACTTTCGAACCGATTCATCTAAATAGCGAGCAGTTTGGAAATAGCGGTCAACGGAACCATCTCCTGTGTCAGCAGGCTCAATAGACGATTGATCTTCCGGTGTTGTATACGGGAAGTGATTCGATAACGAAATAAATTTCGCATAAAATGGTTCTTTTAAATCTTTCATAAGCGGTAATGCTTCGTTAAAGAATGGTTTATCTTTCAAGCCGTAATTCAATACGTCTTGATCGTTCATATCAAAGAAACCAGCATCATAGAACTTGTCATAACCGAATGATTTATACACTTCATTACGGTTCCAGAACGTTTTCTTATTTCCATGGAACACTGCAGATGAATAGCCTTTTTGACCAAGAATTGCAGGTGCTGCTTGGAACGTATTCGTAGAGTTTGTCGTAAATGCTGATCCTTGCGGCAATCCGTAAATAGAGTTTTCTAACATGAACTCAGCATCAGACGTCTTCCCTTGTCCTGTTTGGTGGAAAAAGTTATCAAAATACATTGTGTTCTTATTTTTCGTAAAGGAATTTAAGAACGGCGTAACTTCTTTTCCATGTAGCTTATAGTTGATCAAGAAATTTTGGAAAGATTCTAAGTGAATATAAATAACATTCTTCCCTTTTGCTTTACCAAAATACACTGGATCTGGTTTTGCATAGTTGGCGTTTTTAAAGTTTAAAATATCGCCTAAGTCGTTAGAGCTTGCAGATGCTTTTTGCGCAGAAATACGCAGATTTTGCACAGCGTCATACACGATAAAGTTGTACGTTCCTAAATATTTAACTAAATAGTTACGATCAAATGTACGTGTTAACAATTGCGGGCGATCTGTTTCTGCTAAACCAATGTTTACAATTAAGAGAGCAATAGCAGATGCTAAAACGATTTGTACTTTCTTTAAGCCCATGCGAACAGGCGCTGGTTTAACGACCTTCGTTGCTACTAACACAATCAAAATAATCGTATCTAGGAAGTAAATTGGATCGTAGAACTTAAGAAGTTCCCATACACTTCCACCTAGACTGCCGAAGTTATTTGTTTGTGTTAACGTTGGAATCGTAATAAAGTCGTTGTAAAAACGATAGTACACAATATTTGCAAATAGGATAAAAGAAAGAATAAAGTTAAAGATAATCGTCCAAATATACGCTCTTCTTCCTTTTGCAAATAACGCTAAGCCAAAAATAAATAAGGCAGAGCTAATTGGGTTAATGAGCAGCAAGAACTTTTGCATCCCATTATCAATACCAAGTTTAAATTCAAATTGATAGCCAAAATACGTTTTCAGCCAAAAAAGAATAACGGCTAATATAAAGAAACCAAATGATTTCTGTAGCGCGTTATGGCCGGCTTTCAATAAACCCTTCATATTCATTCACCTCTTCTAAGCACATCAATAACTAAATAATAACTAAATAACTAATAAATCATATCACGCAAAATAAGCACCTGTAAATTTTAGTCTATTTCATTGTAAATAGCAAAAGTGAAAATATGATGAAAAGAGAACATTTCATTTAAAGTTTATCTTTTTTTGCCCACATTAACCCCTGTTATCCTCGGTTTTCGTTTATTATTGTGGAATTTTAATTGTAAAGGTCGTTCCCTTCCCTACTTGTCCATCTGCTGTAATCGTACCGTTATGCGAGGCAACAATCCATTTAGCAATCGACAGTCCTAATCCGTGACCACCTAATTGCTTTGAACGCGATTTATCTACGCGGTAAAAGCGTTCAAAAATTCGTTCACGATCTTCTGGATGAATACCAATTCCTTCATCCTTTACAGAAATCACTAATATTTTGCCAAATTCCTGCCGTTCAACAGCAAGGTGAACTTCCACACATTTACATTCTGGAGAATACTTCATTGCGTTTTCTAACAAAATATAAAGAAGTTGATCAAGTCGTTGCTTATTTCCATAGACGTATAATCCTTCTTCTGGCGTTAACTTAATGGTTATGGCTTTTTCGGCCGCTAACGTTTCTAACGAATGAATAACGATCTCTGCTTCTTTTTTCAAATCAAATACTTCTTTCGTCATTGCATCTTGATCCGCATCGGAGCGTGCCAATGTTAATAAATCACCGACGAGCTGAATCATTCGCTTCACTTCATATTTCATGTTTGACAAAACCGAGGCAGAAAATTCGTCCTCTTTTAATGGCTTTTCCATTTCGAGCGCATTAATGGAAGACAACACGACACTCAAGGGCGTTCGCAACTCATGAGAAGCATCAGCTGTAAATTCACGCTGCTTCATATACGAGCGAATAATTGGTTTAATCGCGCGCTTGGACATAAAGTAACTAATATACACAGCTACAACTGAAAAAACAGCCAGCACAACCAAAAAGATTTTTAAAAGCCAACTAAAAAGCTCTGTTCGATGCGTAATACTTTTTCCCGTATAAAAGGTACCTAAGTATTTACCGTTTTTATAAAGCTTTTGACCTGTAATCATAAGATCCACTTTTTTGCTATCTGAATCTTCTACCCAAGGTACATAATATGTGGCATTCATTTTTTCATACCGAATTTCGTCTTCTTTCGGTTCCCAGCCTTTTAATCGTTTTAAAATTTGAGGGCGCATTTGATGGTATACTTCATCCCCCGCTTGATACTCGCCCTTTTCATCCACTACGTAATAAAAAAACTGCTCTTGCGAAAGCATAAAGAAATTTTGGATAGACGGTGTTCTTCCTTTGCTTATTTTCCCTTGCGCACTTTTTGCTTCCTGACTTGCGAGCTTCGTTAAGGAGTGCTCTTGATTGGCAACAATTAATCCATAGAGCGATGTATACACAATGGCCATAAACAATAGTAGAAATAATAATAAAAGTCCTGTATAAATCATCGTTAAACGCCATTGCGTGCGATCAATTAAATTCATCTTTTTAAAATAGTTAAAGCGGGAAAACACATTAATCTTCAAGGCGATAACCTACCCCACGAACACTTTCAATCATTTGGGCTTTCGTTAACTTACATAGTTTTTTTCGAAGTAACTTTACTGTAGCATCGACGGTTTTTGTAGAAACCTCCGCATCGTATCCCCAAATACGATCCAGAATCGTTTCACGTGGCAACACTTGGCCTTTGTTGCGTACAAGCAAATCAAAAAGTTGAAATTCTCTTGGCGTTAGCTGAATTTCTCGCTTTGCATTCGCTACTTTATTGCTTGTGCGATGAAGAATAAGCTCTGCTACTTCTGCTTTCTCCTCCACAATTGGCGCAAAATTGCGGCGTGAAAGTGCACGTAAGCGCGCAAGTAATTCCTCAATCTCAAAAGGCTTCACAAGATAATCATCCGCTCCGGCATCTAATCCTTGAATGCGATCTTCTACAGAATCACGCGCTGTCAAGATTAGAATCGCTTTCGTATACCCCTCGGCACGAAGCGTGCGGCAAACTTCAATACCTGTCTTTCCCGGCATCATCCAATCTAAAATGAGCACATCGAATTCTGACGCTCGTGCAGCCTCCAAGGCATCTTCGCCATTATGTACCCACTCTACATGATATTGATTTTTCTTTAACATATGAACGATAAGTCTTCCTAGCTGCAGATCATCTTCTGCGGCAAGTATGTTCATAAATGAATGTCTCCTCTCAAGCTTGTTTCTTTTTAATTGTTCATCGTAGCCTACTTTCTTACGGATCTTACATACAGTTTACCACTGTAGTACCTTTTACGAATAGCAAGGACATTCCCCTCTTGTCCTTCACCGCTTTTCTATAGTAAAATGACAAACGATGAAAGAGAGTGTGTGAAAGCAGGTTTAATTCTTTGAAAATTCGGAAATATACACATTTATAGTTCTTTTTACATAAAAAAAGGGGAGTTACCGTGACGTGTATCGAACAAATTACCCTTTATTTCGACATAATGCAGGATTTTTCATCAATTTTAACGAAAAGGTAGGAAACATGTATGAAAGGAGACCGGACAATGAGCACTGAAGTGTTAAAAAAACGGATCCATCAACATTTTGATCAGAAAAACATCAAAGATGAACAACTTGAAACGTTGCTGGTACGTTTTATTCTTTCCGTAAAAAAAGACAAATAAGATTACGATGACTGCACCTCATCATGCGACGCAGCATCTACTATAGAAATGGTTTTACTAATGAACTCATATTCTTATCATTGACAATCATACCAACGTCATTTAAAGTATGTATCAACTTAATAGGTTCTTATCCAGAGAGGCGGAGGGACTTGACCCAATGAAACCTCGGCAACAGACTCTTTATTGAGCACTGTGCCAATTTCAACAAGCGCTGCGCTTGAAAGATAAGATTTCGTTTTCAATCAAACGATGATGAATCTTACGTTCAAGGGAACGTAAGATTTTTTTTATACCTAAAACCAACTAAACCAATGGAATTAATAAAGGAGAGAACATTATGGAACAACACCGTCACTTTCTATGGAGGAACTATCACTTAACAGCAACGATTCATTATCCAACTGCCAACATTGAACCGTCCCCGCTCTTAATTATTTGTCACGGCTTTACGAGCAATCGCATTGGCATCGATCGTCTTTTTGTGAAGAGTGCCCAAGCACTTGCCGCTCGTAACTATACTGTTCTACGCTTTGATTATGCCGGTTGTGGTGAAAGCGAGGGGATTTATGGCGATCTCTGTTTTGCAGATTTCATTTCACAAACAAAAGCGGCCATTTCTTTTGCACAAACGTTACCTGGCGTCGATCCTAGCCACGTTACATTGTTAGGTCATAGCTTAGGCGGTGCCGTAGCTGTGCAAACCGCACACGAAGATCAGCGCGTAAAAGATGTTATTCTGTGGGCAGCTGTTGGCCAGCCGTTTCATGACATTGTAGCCATCATCGGCGAAGAAGAATATAAGCGCGTCCTCTGTACGGGGTCTGTCGATCATCTTGGCTACTCTTTATCCACTTCTTTTTTACAATCGCTACAGCACTATCATCCGCTTAAAAATGTTCAGGAGCTAGGTGGCAATATTTTATGTATACACGGAACGGCTGATGACGATATTCCGTTCGCCTATTGTCAGGATTATTATGAAGCAGCGCAAGCGCGTTCCACCGGTTCTGCTCATTGCAAGTTGATTGCTGGCGCCAATCATACGTTTTCTTCCATTGCTCACTTTCATGAATTAATAGAAACGACGAACCGCTGGTTAACCAACCATTCACACTATGATTCTTATCAAGCAGAAGGCTAACAATTTGCAATTTTCTAAGATTATCTAGAGCGGGCAATCATCTTGTATACTGTTACAGAGGTGAACATAATGAAAAAAATCACAGTCCTATTTAGTGCCTTACTTTTAACAATTGCACTTCTCACCGGATGTAATTCATCCGCACCATCTAAGTCGTCATCATCAGGCATTAGCACACATATTCTCGATGACATGGAAGGGCCACCGAAAAACGGTCATACTATACAAAAACATGTGGGCAAATCAGATGACGAATTAAAAAATCGCATAAAAAGTGAACATGTCTCAGCGGCAAGTACGTATTATACGAAAGACGTTGCCAACAAAGCTGTTGTGGATAGCTTAAAACAAAATGATCGTAAAATTAAGCAATGGCTAGAACAAAGCGGCCCTAATCGCCTTGTTATTAAGGCCACCCACTCATTTGCAGTTGGCAAAACAGTCGTCCGTAAAAACTTACAAATCTATGAAAACGTAGAGCGCACGTTAACTGTTTTACAACGTGACGCAAAAAGCAAGCTTCATTATAAAATTGTAACATCCTATCCGATCCAACGATAAGAGGTGATTGCCTTGGAAACCGTCTTTCCGTATTTTCTTGAAGCATACTGCTTTCAAAGTCTCGAAACAGAAGAACTCCCAGAAGCCATTGCCTCCTTTAAAGAAGGAGAAACGCTGGCAATGCAAGAGCAACTCATTTCTGAATTGCAACAGCTCCTCCAAAATCACAAGCTATCTCACGCCCAGCAACTCATTGAAACGTATGGCAGTCGAAGCTTCTCTTTACAGCACACACAGCAATGGCTCACATACTTGCTAACTGCATTTCAATCGTAACGAGTAAAAACTTAGGAATTTCCTTTGTTTTATGGCGCATTCGAGGACTTGAATCTTGGTTTGAGTGCGATTGAACCTGGTCTGCGCGCGAATCGAAGGCCCCTGCGCGCGATTGAACCTGCTCTGCGCGCGAATCGGAGGCTCCTGCGCGCGATTGAGCTTGGTCTGCGCGCGAATCGGAGGCTCCTGCGCGCGATTGAACTTGGTCTGCGCGCGAATCATTCTTTTTGCCGAAATTAAATGATTTTCATTCTATTTTCAATCGATTTCCGCTGCGTTTGAGGGCTCAGATTCTGATTTGCCCGCTTCTTCCCCCTCTTGCACATGCTTTTTTGCTTGATTTGTCTGGTCTGCGCGCGAATCGAAGGCCCCTGCGCGCGATTGAACATGGCCTGCGCGCGAACCGAAGGCTCCTGCGCGCGAATCTGGGGCTCCTGCGCGCGATTGAGCTTGGTCTGCGCGCGAATCAACCTTTTTGCCGAAATTAAATGATTTTCATCCTAATTTCAATCGATTTCAGCTGCGTTTGAGGGCTCAGATCCTGATTTGCCCGCTTCTTCCCCCTCTTGCACATGCTTTTTTGCTTGATTTGTCTGGTCTGCGCGCGAATCGAAGGCCCCTGCGCGCGATTGAGCTTGGCCTGCGCGCGAATCGGGGGCTCCTGCGCGCGAATCACCCTGGTCTGCGCGCGATTCACTCTTTTTGCAGTTTCAATAAATGGCTTCCACGCTTTGTCTACATCTATTCATTCCTTTGACATGCTCTTGTGTTTCACAACTTCACAGCATAAAAAAATGGCTACATCTCCAACACGGGGGATGAAGCCATTTTTTCTTTACGCTTTTTTACGAATAGGAATTAGTAAATCCATCTGCTTTTTTTCTCCGTCACTTCGCTCGTCATACCATTCAATCTCCATCTCGCCACCATGAACATAGCCTGAGGTTGGAAACCATTGCGTAAAGATCGCCTGCCACGTTTCTTGAATGGCTTTAGCAAACGCTGCTTCACTTACTTGTGGCGTTGAAAATTGCGCAAACGTCTGTTCTGGAAACGTTCGTTTCACTAAGCCATCGGGCACGGCAGTAGACTCATCGACCTCACGACATATGAGATAAGAAAATGTTTCTTGCTCATGTTGAAAATCGGTACAAATGCCAAGCTCTACATGCGCTTCCCTCGATGGCGGCATCGCCCCTTGTAGCTGATCACTTTGTAAATACCGTTGCCAATGAAGCGGTATATCATGCTTATTTTGCTCATTTTTTGTGGTAACCGTGTAGGCATAGCCAATGACGGTAAATGCTTCTTTTACAAAAATTTTCGGTTGCACGTAGAGTCCCCCTTTTAATGAAAAAGAAGAAAGGTTCAAGGAATCAGCCAATGACTTCCTGTTTCGAAAATGACGTGGAGTTAAGCCAAATCGTTGTTTAAAAGCCCGTTGAAACACCTGCTGTGAAGAAAAGCCACAACATAAGGCTACATCAATTACCTTCTCCTCGGAATGGTGCAATAACCAAGCCGCTTTCTCTAGCCTCCGTTTACGCACATACTCCATCACCGTCACACCTGTCATCGCTAAAAATACACGATGAAAATGAAAGGGTGAAAAATGCACACGTTGCGCTAGTAATTCGAGCGAGAAAGGTTGCTCTAAATGGCTGTCAATATACTGAATCGTTTCTTTAATTTTAGCCTTGTACGGATTCATTTCACCTCTCCTTTTGTCTCTATATTAAAGGAGTGCCGCTCTTCTTTTCTTCACATATCTTGCTCTTTTTTATGTAAAAAACGACAGACCAACCGCAAAAATAACACCCGAAACGAGCAAGGTCGTCACACAATAACCCATAATATCACGTGCACCTAGACCTGCAATCGCAAGTGCGGGCAACGCCCAAAACGGTTGCGCCATGTTCATCCATGCTTCGCCGTACGCAATAGCCATGGCCGCAACGCCTGGATCTACACCAAGTTGAGAAGCCGCTGGCATAATGAATGGACCTTGAACGACCCAGTGACCACCGCCGGATGGCACAAAGAAATTCACCACACCCGAACTAAGGAACGTTAAAAACGGAAATGTCGCCTCGTTGGAAATGGAAATAAAGGCATTAGTTATCGCACCACCAAGACCCGAAAGCTCCATCATCCCTTGAATGCCCGCATAAAAAGGAAATTGAATAAGAATACCTGCGGTTCCTTTAGCCGCCGAGCTCACCGCATTCATATAGGACATAGGCGTTCCGTGTAACAATAAACCGGTCGTAAAAAACAATAAATTGACTGTATTAATATCCACTTTAAAGCCATTTTGCAAAATGCTATAAATAATATACGCGTAGCCGAGTGCAGCAATGATCACGCTAAGCAATCGACTATGTTCCATTGCGGTCGCAAACGTTCGTTTTCCTTCGACCATTGGTGTTGGTACCGCCGCTGATGCTAGTTCTTCTTGCGCTAGTAACTTCGGATCAATGCCAATGACCTCTTTGCCTGTAGGCATCATTAAACGCGTCATAATGGGCAACACCACTAACAAAGCAAGCGTTATAAATAAGTTATAGCCTGTGAAAATAGTCGAAGAAAGCGGCAGGAGACCCGCTGTTTTTTCGAGTGGATTTCCCGGTGTCGCTGCAACAAGTGGCACCGAACCCGAAAGTCCACCATGCCACGTAAGAAAACCTATGTACGCACATGCAATTAAAAAGCGATAGTCTGTGCCCGGTACGCGCTTCGCGACTTCTTTTGCAAGCAATGCCCCGACAATCAGTCCGAATCCCCAGTTAATCATACAGGCAATACCAGAACCTAACGTGACAAGCACGACTGCTTGCGCTGGCGATTGAGCAAGGGATGCAATTTTCACCATCCAGCGCTTAATGAGCGGTGAACTTGCAAGTGCATGTCCCGTCACAAGTACGAGACTCATTTGCATCGCAAAGGCTAGCAAATTCCAAAATCCTTTGCCCCAAAAGTTCACCATTTCAATCGGTGTATGATCCATAAATGCTACACCTGACAGAAACAAAACAATCGTTAATAACAACGCAAAGACGAACGGATCGGGTAAAAACCGTTGCACGAGCGCCGTAAAAAAGTTTGATAACGCTTTCATTTTAGACTTTTCCCCCTTACATTTCTTTTTTTCCTCATCATAGCACACCTTTCCAGTAAAAAAATGGCTTCTCTCTATTTTTCGACAGGTCCTGTCATCTGTTACACTATGAACTATAGATAAGGAGGAAAAATATGACGCGAACATTACTTATTACGGAAAAACTATCAAAGCAACTACTAGAGCCCATTCAACAATTGCTTTCTGATTGGCGTATCATTGCAAGCACCGATCGTGACGTTTGGCAGCAAGAAGCGCCTCACGCCGAAATTATTGCGGGCTGGCATCCGAAGCTATCCGCTGCTCTTGAAGGCAGCACCCTTCGTTGGATTCAAGCATGGAGCGCGGGCGTTAACTCCCTTCCACTAGCAACATTGCAGCAGCGCCATACCATTCTAACGAATGCTGTTGGTGTCCATGCGTATCCGATTTCGGAAACGATTTTCGCGCTTATGCTCGGTTTAACTCGTAATCTCCATACCTATGTTTCTCAACAACGGGAAAAACGCTGGCATCATGGAAATCTAAAGCTAGAGTTACACGGAAAAACACTTGGTATGCTTGGAGTAGGTGCCATTGGATCGGAAACGGCTAAAATCGCCAAAGCGTTTGGCATGACTGTTCTTGGTTACCGTCATTCTGGGCAACGTGCGGACCATTTTGATCACATGTATACGACAGACGAGCTTCATCAGCTCTTGCCGCAGTGTGACTACGTTGTCGCAGCGCTTCCTTCTACAGAAGCTACACAACAGCTTTTTGGCGAAAAAGAATTTGCGCTCATGAAGCAGTCAGCCTTTTTGATCAATGTCGGTCGTGGCGATCTCATTGACGAAGGTGCCCTCGTCCATGCATTGCAAAACGGTACGATTCTTGGCGCTGGCTTAGACGTTTTTGCTGTCGAACCACTTCCACAAGAGCACCCTTTTTGGAATATGCCGAATGTAATTCTTACGCCACATACTGCTGGCAGCACCGAACATTACAATGAACGCGTCGTCCACGACATTTTTCTACCTAATCTACAAAACTACTTGAATGACGCTAGTCCGAACATTAATGTGGTCGACTATTCAAAAGGTTATTAACTAAGAAGGGCAAACGCTTCCACGTAGAAGTGTTTGCTCTTTGTTTGTCAATTTTTACACATATAAAAAAATCTACAAATTTCCCGAAATTTCGTGTATATTTTATCTAGCAGTTTAAAAAAAATGAAAGGCTGTGAATCTATGTCATTTCAACGCTCCATGAAGCGCGTGCTTGCTTCTACAATGGCGGTTGGTTTAGTTGCAACACAAGCTTGGAATCCAACGCTTGCAGCAGCAAAAAAACCGAGTAAAAAACCTGCATTTGATATGTCAGCTCCGTATGTAGAGTATGGCAAGAAAACGCATGCAACGGTAACCGTTAATCCGCTTGCTGGTAACCCTGGTAAGGAGGCTGTTGTCTTCCAACTAATGGACGGTAACAACGTCATTGCCCAAACAGCAGTCGAGTCAAACATTACAAAAAAAGCAAAATTCTCCGCGCATTTTAGCAAAAGCAATCCGAATTACTGGGTAAAAGTATCGTTAGTAAAAAATTATAACGGTCACAAAGATCATCCAGGCACTGATTTAATTTCTCCAGTATCCAATGCACCAACACAGCTTCGTATTATGGAAACAACCGATATTCATACGAATTTAGTAGCGTATGATTACTACAAAGCAGCACCAACAGATACAGTCGGTTTATCGAAAACAGCATCGCTTATTAAAAAAGCACGTAAACAAGTAAAAAACAGTGTGCTTGTCGATAACGGTGATCTAATTCAAGGAACGCCGCTTGCGACGTATAAAGCGAAAATTAAACCGCTTAAAAAAGGTGAAGTTCACCCTGTTTATAAAGCCATGAATCTCTTAGGCTATGATGTTGCCACTTTTGGAAATCATGAATTTAACTATGGTTTGGATTTTCTAAACAACGCGATTAAAGGTGCGAACTTCCCGTACATTAATGCGAACGTTTACAAAAAAGATCGCGACACGAACCCAAGCAATGACAAAAACGAATTTACACCGTACAGAATTATTAAGAAAACGGTCACTGATGAAACAGGTAAGAAAACAACACTTAAGATTGGTTACATCGGCTTTGTTGCGCCACAAATCATGGACTGGGACAAAGCAAATCTTGAGAAAAAAGTAACAGCTCGTGGCATTGTGGAAACAGCAAAAAAATTCGTGCCAAAAATGAAAAAAGAAGGTGCCGATCTCGTTGTAGCTATGGCACACTCTGGCTTTAACGTTGATAAAAAGAACAGCGAAGATACAATTTATGCCCTTACTGAAGTAAAAGGCATTGATGCGGTGACATTCTCTCATACGCATAAAGTCTTCCCTGCTGCAGACGAGCAATCACTCGATAGCATCTTTAAAGACAAAGAAGGCAAAGCGCTTCCTGGTGTAGATAACGCAAAAGGAACGATCAATGGCGTACCAGCCATTCAATCTGGCTTTGGCGGTAGCAACCTTAGCATGATCGACCTTTCTTTGAAAAAGGTTAAAAACAAGTGGGCAGTAAGCAACGGTTCTGCGTCTACAAAAGCGATTTTCAATAAAGCAACAGGCTATAAAGCGCCTGAAGATTCTAAAGTGGTCGATGCCGTTCGCAAAGATGTGAATGCAACGGATAAATATGTGAATACGCCGATTGGTAAAACAACGGATAACATTTACAGCTATTTTGCCCTTGTAAAAGATGATCCATCCGTACAAGTCGTAACCAATGCCCAAAAATGGTATGTTGAGAAATATGTGAAAAAGAACAAGCCACAATATAAAGACTTGCCAATTCTTTCAGCGGGTGCACCATTTAAAGCTGGACGTAACGGTCCTGAAGAATATACAGATATTAAAAAAGGCAATCTAACCATTCGTAGTGCAGGTGATTTGTACCTATACGATAACACGCTAAAAGCCATTAAGGTAAAAGGCTCTGACGTAAAAGAATGGCTAGAAATGGCTGCCGGTAAATTTAACACAATTGATCCTAACAAAAAAGAAGCACAAAAGCTTCTTAATGATACGTTCCCTGTCTATAACTTTGATGTGATTGATGGCGTAACGTACAAAATCGATGTAACAAAGCCCGCTCGTTATAACGAAAAAGGCTTAAAAGTAACAGATTCAAACCGTATTAAAAGCTTAAAATACGACGGAAAACCAATTGATCCTGATCAAGAATTTATCGTCGTTACGAATAACTACCGCGCATCTGGTGGTGGAAACTTCCCAGGCACTAAAAACGCAAAATACGTTGTAGACTCTCAAGAGGAGAATCGTCAAATCCTCATGGACTACATCACAGAGAAAAAAGAAATTACACCAACAGCTGATAACAACTGGTCCATTGCGCCAATCGTTGGTGATGCGCAAGTAACCTTTACGTCTTCTCCTGCTGCTAAAGACTACTTAGGTAGCGATAGCAAGATTACCGATACAGGTAAAACAGACGAAAAAGGCTTTGAAGTATACAATTACGATCTAAAGGGAGAGGCACCGAAGAACTATCGCCTATCCATCCTACACACAAACGATACACATGCTCATACAGATACAGTAGCAAAACGCATTACAGCCATTAAAAATGCACGTACAGCAAAACCTAATGCGCTTTTATTAGATGCAGGGGATGTGTTCTCAGGCTCTCTTTACTTTAATAAGTATCTAGGACAAGCTGAACTTGCTTTCATGAACCTTGCTAAGTACGATGCAATGACGTTTGGTAACCATGAATTTGATCTAGGCGAAAGCCCAGATGGTCACAAAGCGCTTTCTGAATTTATTAGCAAAGCGGACTTCCCATTTGTTAGTGCCAATGTGGATTTCTCAAAAGAAAACCTAATTAAAGGCATGCAACAAAACATTTTCACCGATGCTCCGAAAAAAGGCACGATTTATAACGGCATTATAAAAGAAGTAAATGGCGAGAAAGTTGGAATCTTCGGTATAACGACAGCCGAAACAAAAGACATTTCAAGCCCTGTTAATGTGAAATACAACGACTATATAGCCTCTGCAAAAAAAGCAGTCAAAGCGTTTGAAAAACAAGGCGTTAACAAAATCATTTCATTAAATCATATCGGCTTCGATGATAGCCCTGATTATGATAATGACCAAGAGCTTGCGAAGCGCGTTCCTGGAATTGACATTATTGTCGGTGGTCACAGTCATACAAAGCTTGATAAACCTATTGTTGTAGACAAAGACGTAAACGACAAAGCAAAAGATCCAACAGTCATCGTCCAAGCATTCCAATATGGTGAATTCGTTGGCGATCTTGATGTTGATTTTGATGAAGAAGGAACTGTTGTAAAAAATGAAGGTAAGCTTATTAAAGTAAGCGACCAAACAGAAGATCCAGAAGCAGCTGAGCTTCTTAAGCCTTATGCTGCTGGCATTAAAGAACTGAAAGAAAAATCTACAGGCGCTACAGCTGTAAACGAACTTCCAAGCCCACGCTCAAATGGGGATGGACCGACTGTTCGTGGTACTGAAACAGCACTCGGTAACTTAATTACTGACGGCATGCTTGATAAAGCAAAAGAGTACGATAAAGATACGACAATCGCCCTTATGAACGGCGGCGGCATTCGTGCAGCAATCGACAAAGGCGACATTACGTATGGCGACATTCTAACGGTGCTTCCATTCGGTAATACTCTTGCAACGATGAAAATCAAAGGCTCTGAGCTAAAAGAAGCAATGGAGCATAGCATTAAAGAAGAACCGAAAGAACACGGTGGCTTCCTTCACATGGCTGGCATGAAGCTTGTCTATGATAGTACGAAACCAGTAGGACAACGTGTTGTTTCTATGCAAGTGGAAGAAGCTAAAGGTAAATTCGTGGATATTGATCCTAACAAAACGTACACTGTTGCGACCAATGCTTTCACAGCTAAAGGTGGAGACGGCTTTACCGTATTTGAAAAAATTTATAAAGCAGGTCTTGTAAAAGATCTTGGTCTTTCTGACTGGGAAAACTTACGTGACTATGTGATCAAGCTGAAAGACGTTGAACCTAAAATCGAAGGTCGTATCGTTGATCAAGCGAAGAAATAAGCAAAAGTCCCCATTCCGGGGACTTTTTTTGTTAAGTATGTATTACTCTATAACCGCAACTTGTTGTATGGTTAAACCTTTTTGATGAAGATTTAAGGGGAGATGCCCTTCTACTTGGAGTAGAGGCTGATGAGGATATTCATTGTACACATGCACGATTTGCGCTTTCTTGCCATTGAGCAATGTAATCGGTCGTTTCATAAGCTCCTTCATCACCGCTTCGCAAAACGGAACAACTATGCTGCGATCTAGGCCTCCCGCACTCACTTCATTCATCAATCCTTCTACAGCAACAAAGAAGGATACGCGTTTCTTCTGATGATCGCGCGAACAAATCTTATCAAACCTATTCGCTACGGTTAAAATGCGAACGAGATAAGGAACCTGTTCTTTTATCCCACGAGGATAACCTGAACCATCGAGCCGCTCATGATGCATATACGCGCCGAGTAACACCTCATGTGGCAGCCCTGCACTTTGCAATAAATTAAAGCCAAATTCCGGATGTTTTTTTACCGTTTCTTGTTCCTGTCGACTTAGTGACGCTGACTTTCTCAGCAAATAGTCATCCAACTGAAATTTCCCAATGTCATGATAAATGCCCATCTGTAACAACACGTGCTGCTCTGCGCTACCTAAGCCGAGCAAAGCCCCAATATTTTTAGCGAGCAAGCCCACATTCACACTATGCTGATACAAATCGTCATCCCCCGCTATTTTTTCCTTTAACGACACGGGTGTTAGATTTTGAATGGCTGCTAGTAAAGCAACAGCCTGCTCCATTTGCTGGACGTCTTCTGCTGACAGTTTTGTTTTTCCGTAAAGAGCTCTATACGCTTTTTTTAAGGCTTGGAGCGCTTCATCATACGGGCCATTTTCTTGCGAAGATGCCTCTTCACGAGCGATGTGCACTTCATACTTCGCTAATTGAGCCACATGCTTTTCACTCACAATCGTCCCTTTTCGTAACAGTAAAATATCCTTATCAGAATACACATCATAGTTAAGCTTCGTACCGATTAAACGTTTCAATACAGGCTCCCCCACTCTCTATTTACTTGGCCGGCAGCTGTTGTACTTGATTCCGTCCCATTTGCTTTGCGCGATATAATGCTTGATCGGCCACTTCAATGAGCATACCTGCCTTGACAGTTGGATAGTGGGCCAATCCGATGGAGATTGTGACGCTTACCTTCGTTCCTTTTTGCAGTAAAAAGGAATGATGTTGAATGTGCCCGCGAATGCGCTCAGCTACTTCGAACGCCTTGGCTGGCGGACAATCTGGCAATAGAACGCTAAACTCTTCACCGCCATTTCGACAAACAATATCATAGGAGCGTGTAAGTTCTAGCAAGACTTTTCCTACTTCTTTTAACACATAATCACCTTCTGCATGACCGTGCGTATCATTAATATTCTTAAAATGATCGATATCTAAATAGAGCAACGAAAGTTCCTCATCTTTTCCGCGAGCATTTTCAAGACATGCTTGATACACTTGACGAAAATAACGCACATTGCCGAGTCCCGTAAGTTCATCTCGATACGACGCTTCTTCGTACGTTTTAAACAAGGAATGACGCTGATAGGTGTGTTCAAATAACGTGATGGATAACCACGTACCTAAACTATACACTAGTGTATAAAGTGGTATAATGCGTACACTCATCGACCATTCATCAAGAACAGCTATTAATAGAAGCGACGTACTAATAATAACAACCACAGCCATGGCAAAGGCTTTAATGCTAAAGCGCCAGCGCGTTCGTTGCACAAACCATAGAACAACAAACAAACAACAGCTAAGAAGCGTCGTCATGATCGCTACCGTCGTAACGCCATACAGCAATCGACCCGCTGCAACCATCACCATTGTAACGAGTGCGCTCGTCCAGCCACCATACAGCATCGCAATAATCATAGGAATATGTCGCAAATCGACACGAATATCACCGGTCAATTGAATGGAATAAATCATTAAAATATTGCCAAGTAAGCCGCCATATAGGCCGCCGAGGATTCTCGTCACGAGGGTTGATTGTTGATTCAGAGGATGATTCTTGCCCACTTCACAATATAAAAATAACAATGAAATTAAAATGGTACTGTTTATAAAAAAATCATTGATCATTCGCTATCGCCACTTCTTTCGTTCAAGTGAACATCTTTTAGAACTCCAAGCCTTCACCTTCTACTTTTCTTTATTTTATCACGAAACTAAAAAGGGACATGCTTAGAGAATAGGTTGCGTATGTTGTAGTATACCCAACTTAGGCTAGTAGCTATGAAAAACGTGCGCTATTCATTTTTCTACTCTTACTATCGGCATCTTTTTCCAAATGATTAGTAGAATGACAAAAAAAAATCTCCTCACGAATGAGCGTGAGTGAGACTCGGTAGCTAGCGCTGGTAAGCTAGCGTCTGTTTTTGTTGCTCTAGCTCTTTTGGTTGTGAAACGCCACAAATGGTACGATAAAACATCTTCATCGCCTTTTCATTGTAAACGTGATAGTGGAAAGGTTTCTGTGTGAGCGGATGCTCAATAAACTGGCGCATTCCGTCTTGTAATCCGTGGATATCATTCGTAACAAGCGTACCATAGCCCTCTTGTAAAATGCTGCGCGAACCAGCAATATCGGTCGCAATAATCGGCAATCCAAGCACGAGCGCTTCAAGCAACACCATCGGCTGTCCTTCATGATTTGAAGAGAGCACAAAGCAATCGCAATGACTCATCAGAAGAAAAGGATTGGCTAACTGTCCAGTAAAGATGACATGAGACTGTAAATTCAATTGTCTAACGAGTGATTTTAACTCTTTTTCTAACACACCTTCGCCAATAATATAAAGTCGCGCGTGTTCATAGGCTTTGACGATCTCATTAAAAGCTAGAAGTAGCTTTTTTTGATCTTTTTCTGGTGAAAGCCGTCCCATCGTTACGAAATTGATGTGTTCTTTATGAGGCAGCGTCACGCCTTCAAGATGAAGAGTACCTTGCTCTGCTTCATACTGCGTTAATAAATAGCGTTCATTGCTATGCAAATACACTTCGCCATTGCTCTTTTGCTCTAACAATTTCTGCGGATTAATGGCATTGTGCACATACACAGCTTGCTCTTTTCGCAAGAAACACGCCAAGTTTTGCACATTTCTATTACGTGTATGTTCGGCGACAGAAGCAACGTTATGAAAATAGTGATACAGCGGAAAAATAATATTTAAGCTTTTCACATGCTTTCGTTTTCCTTTAATTACTTTTTCATATTCAGCACCCATATCATTATGTTGATAAATTGCTTTATGATGCGAAGGAAAGAAGGCAAACACCAACGTCCAGAATGGCACATAACCACTAAAATCAATTACGACATCAAAGTGCGTATCTCCAAACAAGCGCGCTCGTTCTCGTTCATAGAGAGCAGGCTGTAGCATCCGTTTACCACGCTTGTTTATTAAGCCTTTACGAACCACATACTCATGTCCGTATGATTCCAGTAACGTTGTATTCATTGCACCCACTCGGTAAAATGTTTTTACATTGGGATGTAGTTTACGAAAATTAGCATCACTAACCGCATCATAGCTGCCTTTATCCACAACGGCGACATTATAGCGTGCATAATCAATGTTATTTAATAAGTTAATGGCTGAGGTTGTAATACCATTGTTTAAAAAACCACCACAATACATGAGAATATTTGTTTTTCCGTCGTTATTGACGGTATAACAGTTGTCCGTTCGTTTTCCGCCAAAGATAATCTCCACATTGCGTTTCGTCGCTTCCCCATCATCTAACGCAGAAAACGTTGCTTGCACCTCGCGATAACGTGCTTGATAGTGACGTTGAACACTTTCTAAATCATGAAGATGTGAGAGCACTTCAGACGGCGTATAACATAACGGCCCTGGCATCTCTTTCATTTTTAAATACAGTCCGCGCGTTGCTTCGTATTCAAGATAATCATACACATAAAAAAGAAGCGGTCGACCAGTTGCTAAGAAATCAAACAGCAAACTTGAATAATCGGTAATGAGTACATCCACGACCGCTAATAATTCATTTGTATCGATCCAATCTGGTACACAAACTTGGCGCAAACGGTCATCGTCTTGAAGCTGTTTATACAAAAGCGTATGAACTTTAAAGATGAGTTGCTGATCGCTTGGCATACTGTTTTGCATAGCCCGCAGAGAGGCAATGATATCATCCATTGTAGATGCTACATCATTGACATTTCCTCGCCACGTCGGAGCGTATAGCACGATTTTTTTCGTAAGATCTATAGGAATGGTGCGCTGTAATTCTTCTTTCGTAAACGTCGAATGAAGCAACAGATCCATACGCGGATAGCCTTCGTTCACAATGAGCCCCTCATATAAGCCTTCAAGATCGTGCGATTGCACGATTTTATCGGCTGTATACTGATTGGGCTGCAATAAATAGTCCGCCTGAAAGAAGTTACGCTGAATATTTTTATGTTGTCCGAGCGGACCTTTCATATGTTTGCCTAACGTTTTTAACGGCGTTCCATGCCACGTATTAATGTATATTTGCCCTTGTTTTTTCTGAAAATACGGCGGAAACGTAGTGTTGTTAATTAAATACTGTGCGCTCGTTAAATAATGTAAATATCGCTTACTATGAAGCACAACAACGCGAACATTACGATACGCTTTTAAGTGCTCAACAGAGCGATGATTCAGCGATTCTACCACCCACACATGCGTATAGTGTTTAAAATCAGGATGGTTTACTAAATACAGAAACAGTGCATAGGGATTATCACCTATATTTTTCCCATGAAAATATTCATATAAGATTGTATGCTGTTCGATCGCAGCTTTTTTTAATTTCCTCGTATACGAAACGGTTCGTTGATAGGTCGTATTGCCCCAATAGTTCCATAGCGGCTTTGCTAAAAATTGCGAAATGTACTTTATCCGCTGTATTTGCTTCTTTACAACACCCACACCATCACCTTCTTCTTTCTGGTTGAAAATCAAACTATATACACTTTGACGGTATGTACGTTGCCTTCGTTACATAAAAATAACAATCATTGAAAATTCCAACCTATGTACTATTACGTTTTGCTACAAAAAAACCTGAAAGACGTTTTTAGTCCTTCAGGTTTTGTAACCACGTTTGATTTTCGATATACCACTGAACGGTTTGTTCAATTCCTTTTGCAAAAGGCGTCGCCGGCTTCCAACCTAACTCTTGTTGAATTTTCCGCGCATCGATTCCATAGCGCCGATCATGCCCTTTGCGATCGGTTACATACGTAATGAGACTTTCGGAAAGCGTAGCATCTACGTTTCTTTGCAGTACATCCAAAATCGTTTTTATAATCTCACGATTGGTGCGTTCATTTTGACCACCAATATTATAAATTTCACCGAGTTTTCCATGGTGAATGACCGTATAAATGGCCTGACAGTGATCCTCCACGTACAGCCAATCGCGGATATTCAAACCGTCGCCGTACAGCGGAATCGCTTGTTTTCGTAACCCTTTTTGAATCACAAGCGGAATTAATTTTTCTACATGCTGATAAGGTCCGTAATTGTTTGAGCACCGCGTTATATTCATCGGTAACTGGTGGGTATCATAATACGCTTTCACGAACAAATCAGCACTCGCTTTGCTTGCTGCATAAGGACTATGCGGATCGAGTGGCGTCGTTTCTGTAAAAAGCCCTGTTGCTCCTAAGGATCCGTACACTTCATCCGTAGATACCTGAAGGAACTTCTTGCCCGTAGCATATCGCCCATCTGCTGTACGCCATGCTTCCTTCGCCATTCGTAACAAATTCACTGTACCAAGTACATTGGTAGTGACAAACGCTTGAGAATCCTCTATGCTCCGATCCACATGAGATTCAGCAGCAAAATGAACGATCACATCAATCTCATAGAGCTGAAACAATTGTTGTAGCGTTGGATCACAAATGTCTTTATGAACAAAATGATAACGTGGATCCTCGTTCATAGACGCTATGTTTTCTAAATTGCCCGCATACGTGAGCGCATCAACGTTAATAATCGTCGCCTGTGGCTCTTGTTTTCGTAAGTAATGAATAAAATTCGAGCCAATAAAGCCTGCTCCCCCTGTAATTAAATAGGTTTTCATCGCTTCCATTCCTTTACGAACTTCTTGTTAATACCCCTAGCAAATACGTCTTATATGCACTATTCTCCATGTTATGAGCGAGCTTAAGCAATTGTTTCTCTGTAATATAGCCTAATGTAAAGGCGATTTCTTCAAGACACGCTACATAACACCCATATTGTTGTTGCACGGTTTCAATAAACTGACTTGCTCGTAATACACCCGCTGGCGCAGACAAATCAAACGTTAACATTGCTTGATTCATCGTTACAATCTGAAGTGCATGCTTCGCCGCATACAGCTCGTGAAGCGTTGTATCTTTAGTAGCTAACACGTGCCGAGCAAGCGTGGTCGCTTTCTCATCATAAACTGCTAAAGGCGACGAATGCACGGCATCCTCTTTCACAAAAAGCAACGCCCCTTTATTTGCTGTTAGTGAGGCTGCTATTTTTTCAGAAAAGGAAGTACTATATAGCAGTGACATGCCTTGCAGCATCGCTACTGGTTCATGATCAATAAACTCCTCCGCTAACACTATACTTTCTTCTAACGACGTCTGTTCCGCTTGCACAGCATACGAAATCGTAATACCTAGATGCTGCCCATTTGAAAGCAGTGATTGATAATGAAATAAATACTTCGGTTTCACAATGATTAATATTTCTGTAATTCCCGCTAACAAAAACACAGCTAATGAATAATACACCATCGGTTTATCATATACAGGCACAAGCTGTTTGGCTACTGACGTTGTCATCGGAGCTAGCTTCGTTTGTGCGCTCTCCGTCATAATAATTCCCTTCACGATTTTAACTCCCTACTAAAAAAGCATTCTCTTGACCTTTAATCCTACCTCATTCGACAAATTTTTCAAAACTTAGCTTTTTTGCCTAGAAAATGAACCTTTTTCATTTTGTCTTTTTCAAAGTAACTGTTTATCTAGCAATATACCTACAAATAGTTAAGCTAGAGAAACAAATTTTACAGGTAGGACGCAATCGGTACACTTAAAATCCCGTTATGTAGTTCTTTTTCCTTAAATTTCACCAATGTTTGTCTTAACGTACGCATTAAAAAGACAGCAGAACGTATACATCCTGCTGTCATACTTATTAATTTTTTTTGGAAACGTTTATGTTGAGTATAAGTTTTTTACCATACACTTCTGGCTCAAGATTCCATGTTTGTTTTCCGCTTTTCTTAAAATAAATGGAGACATCTTTAAAGGTAACAAGATCGGTCTTAACAAACAAGCGATCGGCTACTGGCTTCGCATCATGTTAATCTTTGCGAACGAACAAAGCGATAATTATAATGATCAGCTATCATTGAACCATATTTTGAAGAGAGCGTACGATTACGAATGGTGGCTGTTTCATTAAAATAACATTGTGATGGTTGTAGCACCGTTTTAATTGTTTTGCCATTCATAGAACCGAGCATTAGCCTCGATAAAAAGTGACCCGACCCATCATGCTTGCCTTATCCAGCACGATTTACAACAACTCTATTTCCATCCGTCACGTACTATTTATCCTGAGCATTCTCCACTTGCACTTTCACCCTGCTACGATAAAAAAAGAAGGATGCGCTCATCAGTCACTTTACTCTGTCACTTCTATTTTCACTTTGATTTTCTTTCCATAAGCTTCAGGCTCGATCACCCATGTATCATAGCCACCCTCTAAAAAATACAGATTCGACCCTTTGAATTGAACGATTCGATTGCCAACAAACAAGCGATACGCTACAGGTTTGTTATCGCGCTTATCTTTGCGAACGAACGCGGCGGTTTGGGTAACATTAAAGTACGGGATATGATGCTGATCAAATACAGTTGCCCCATTTTTTTTATGATCAAAGTATAAATAATGATCCACGTTACCCGCAGCGATGCGGTCATCAGCGCCCGTTCCTTTAGAACGTACAAAACGGTTTTTTTTAAAGGTATAGCGATCGGCTACAATAGAACCATTTTTCAAAAAGAGCGCATGTTTACGAATCGTAGCACTTCCTCCGAAGTATTGATGAGAAGGTTGGAGCAGCGTTTTTACGGTTGTTCCATTGAATGAACCAAGCACAAGCGTTGATAAAAAACGGCCCGTACCATTATGTGTGCCGAGGACAACCTGTTCTTTTTTATGATCGAGTAGCTTTCCTTTTGTTTGTAGAGAATACGGTTGATCACCGTTCTTTTTTATGACTTCGTACCGTTTGTTCCACTTTTTCGTTTTCAAATCATATTGATAGATACGAATCATAGAATCTATGAAACCCTTATGATTACGCACGTAAATCGCTGTAATTTCTGGGATCTTTTTTCCGGTCAGATGAGCAGAGACAAACTTCTCTGCTTTATATCCTCCCTCGGGACGAAGAGAGTTCAAGGTTTGCATTTCTTTTTGAACAATTGAAAGGGTAGTAGGCTTTGAAGCAGCGAATGCTTCAGAACTACTTGAAAGTAGGAGACCGCCAAGTGCTAGTGTTGAAAATAAACGTAAGACTCTTTTCATATACTACACCTCATCCATCCATCATATTAGGAAATATCATCTTCATTATAATTACAATTATTACATATGTCTACCTAATTTGTAACATTAATGTAACAATAAACACAATAAGGTAACATTGTTCTGTTTCTTTCTCTGTCTCCCAGCCTCACTATGCAACCTTTCACCTGTTTACAGTAGCGGTCCTCTACCTTATTACATAGCTTTCATAAAAAAATTATAGGAATTTTTCCCTTTTCGCCTATTTTTTTCACAAAAGACATCAAAAATATGCCATAATCAAATAGGCTTACTTATAGATTAAATTTTTTTGTGCAAACTGTGCAACTAGAGGTTGGTATTTTATGGATTATGTGGTACGCTTAATACAAATTAATTCTGGTAAAGTTGCAGGAGTGGAGCTTCATTATGCTTGCATATGAAATCGTACTAAGAGAGTTGATCGAAGTAAAAAGAGAAGAATTGATTACGACGGGAATGACAAAAGGGTTAAATTCCGACGAGGTACTAACAATCAGTCAAGAGCTTGACTTGTTACTTAATATGTATCAGTTGATTACAGCACTCTTCGTTTCCTTTTAAAGGTGTCATGACACCCCCTTCCTGGGTAGAACGTGTAATCTTTCTTCCGATTACTTTGAATTTAAAACTATTATAAGGAAAGTTTAATATTTTCACTATTTATTGAATTTTTTTGACAACGCTTCCAAACAGTTGTATACTGACAGCAACAAGTTAATTGGATGGAGACTGGAGAATCATACCACTTGAGGCGCTATCATATGATGATAGTGTCTGTTGACGTATGATTTTTTTTAGTATTTTCTACGCCTACAACTTGATACTACGAATAAAAGGGGGATTACGATGCTTAAACTGTTTAAACCAGCAGCGGCCATTGATCGACTGCCGGCGGAAAAAGTTGATGCAGAGTATAAAAAACTGCGGCTACAAGTTTTTATTGGGATTTTTATTGGCTATGCGGGGTACTATTTATTACGAAAAAACTTCTCGTTAGCGATGCCTTATTTGCAACAAGAAGGATTTACGAAAGAACAACTTGGTTGGGCACTATCTGCTGTATCCATCGCCTATGGGATTAGTAAATTTTTAATGGCAATGGTATCAGATCGAAGTAACCCAAAATATTTTTTACCAGCGGGTCTCATTCTTTCTGCTATTACAAGTCTATTCATGGGGTTTGTACCTTACTTCACCTCAACAATTAACATTATGTTTGTTATGCTTTTTTTAAACGGATGGTTTCAAGGAATGGGCTGGCCTCCATCAGGGCGAGTTCTTGTTCATTGGTTTAGTGTCAATGAACGTGGTAATAAAACGGCCATTTGGAACGTAGCACATAACATCGGCGGTGGTCTAATGGCCCCAATTGCTGTAGGTGGAGCAACATTATTTGCTACATTATATGGTACTTCAAAAGGTTCTTTTGAAGGTACTTTTATCCTTCCTGCTCTAGTCGCAATTGTCGTAGCTATTATTGCATTTATACTTATTCGTGATACACCGCAATCTAAAGGGTTACCGCCGATTGAGGAATATCGTAACGATTATCCTAGTAATAAAAGAGAAACAATTGAGCGAGAGCTTTCAGTTAAAGAGATTCTTTTTAAATATGTTTTAAACAATAAATGGGTTTGGGCGATTGCTATAGCTAACATTTTTGTTTACTTTGTCCGTTATGGTGTACTTGATTGGGCCCCTACTTATTTAAGCGAAGAAAAAGGCTTCAATATGAATAAATCCAGTATAGCTTATTTTCTTTATGAATGGGCTGGTATTCCTGGAACACTACTTTGTGGTTATATTTCCGATAAAGTATTTAAAGGGCGCCGAGGGCCCGCTGGCTTTGTCTTTATGATTGGTGTATTAATTGCCGTGCTTGTTTATTGGTTAAACCCTGCGGGGCACCCAATCATTGATATGATTTGCCTAATTGCCATTGGGTTCCTTATTTATGGGCCAGTTATGTTAATTGGGTTGCAAGCGCTTGATTTTGTACCAAAAAAAGCCGCTGGAACAGCCGCTGGACTTACTGGGTTTTTCGGTTATATATTCGGTTCTGTTACCGCTAATGGTGTAATGGGAACTGTCGTAAGCAAATCCGGATGGAATGCTGGCTTTATCCTTCTAATCAGTTCTTGTTTATTAGCAGCCATCGTCTTCGCCATTACGTGGAACGTACGTGGTCAAGAAATTGTGAAAAATAACTAATAGCAAAAGCCGCTTTCACCCTTCTCTTACATGGTGAAAGCGGCTTTTTTTACAGTGGTTCCATTAAACTCTCAGGCTTTATGCGCATTCGCTGCTCTTTAACACGGCTTAGAAAAAACATCACAAACGAAACGTTATCAAAGGGGATGCGCAAGTAATCTTCATCCGCAATCACATTCGTTAGACGATGTACAGCGTGATAAAACGATAACGCAATAAAAGAGGTTGTGTCGGGTGACGATAAAGAGGCGAACCAAGCGAGCCTATGCCCACTTGGTGTATCTCCATCAACAATGATAATATGAGGCTTATTTTCTATGAAATATTTGCTGTAATCTTCTTCATTCGCTATTGATGTAACCTGAACATCATGCAGTGCCATCTCTTCAATAAGAGCGTGTAACAAAATATGAATGGGATCGTATGAATGAAAAATGAGTACATGGACCATCTCCATAAGCCGCTACTAGAAATAGAAGCATTCATTCTAGCAGCACTCCACCTCTCTTTCGTATCAAATGAAGTTCACGCCAACTTGCTCTTCATCCTACTAGAGTTCATGAATGGTGCATTTGTCGTTATAGTGAAATCGTGGCATGTGGCTTTCCAAAATAATAGCCTTGGCCGTAGTCACATTGTAACGCTGCTAGCTGCTGCCATTGTTTCTTTGTTTCAATGCCTTCTGCTAGCACTTTTATATTTAATTCTTTTGCCAAGCGAATGACGGCTTTGACGATAATCAAATCCTTTTCATCTTCTAAGCGATCGACAAAGTTCTTATCAATTTTCAAGATGGCAACTGGCAATTGCCGTAAGCTATCAAGCGAAGAGTAGCCTTTACCGAAATCATCCATAGCAATCCGGACGCCATGATTCATTAACTCTTGAAGCATTTCCCGACAGAGCGCTAGATTGTTCATTATACCTGTTTCGGTAATTTCTAGGACGAGTCGATCCGGCGGAAAGTTCACACGCTGTAAAATACACAGGATTTTAGCGACCAAGCCAGGATCATTGAACATTTGGGCTGATAGATTAACGGCTGTATAAAAATGTGGCATGTCTTGTAAAACCGGCTTCATATCCGTAACCGCTTTCTCAATCGCCCAATACGTCATTTCCTCGATGGCTCCACGACGCTCTGCTTCTGGAATAAATTCATTAGGTGAGATGAGACCACGCTGTGGATGACGCCATCTCATTAATGCTTCTGTTCCAATAGTCCGGCCATCATGTAACGATACTTTTGGTTGATACACGAGAAAAAGCTCGCCTCGTCGCAGTGCCCAATCAATATCAGCTTTTCCTTCCGCTACTCCCTCTGCTCGTTCACCAAACGCCAGCTGTCGAAGTTCATTTTCGTAATCAATGCGCTCGGTAATATCTTTAATAGAACAAACAAGTTCTCGCGTTACTGTATTGTGTGGTTGAGAAAAACGCTTCATAAAAATTTCTACAGTCGACACTTGGTCACGAACGGTTAACCGACAGACGATGACTTTTGACGCACCTGTTTGCAGGACAGCGTAAGCCATTTTTTCAAATAGGTCATAATCCTCACCTACCATACAGAATTGTTGCTCTTTTGTTAACAATTCTTTAGGGTTTCTTCCCTCACAATAGTCGTACACCGATTGCGAAATATATTTAACGCTCAATTGCTCATTTAAAACGATGATCGATTGAGGGCTTAAAGAGGCCAGATGCCCATAAGCCTCCCGCTCCGACTTCCTGCGCTCGTAGCGCGCACTTATAAGTAGAAACATAAGCAGTCCAATAAACAGTAATAGTAAGCCTACAATTAGAACATCTCGACTAACAAAGCTTGCCAATAACATATATCCAACTTCTCTATTCATATGAAACGTTAAGCCCCTTTGCAGAAAATCATACGTTCTTCATTTTCCTACGAATGGATTTGCGAAAGCAGGGAATAAATCCCCCTACAGGTATATCTTACTACAATTAAACCTGTTCGTCCTACCTTTCAAACTAGAAAACGAAAAAAATATTATTTCGATATAGTCTGAAAGTTTCAGATAAAATGGCTCGTTGGATTCAACCGTTCGCGAGATTGTGTAGCAGATACCATCAGTAAACGTTTATGAACTTCGTGAATCTTAAGCTTTGAAACATGCGCATGTTGCTTATACTGATGAAAATAGACAAAATACGTTTCATTGCGTGGGGTAATGTGGGATACCTTCGCTAGATTGATAATGTTAGAGCGATGTGACATATAAAAGGGATCACCAAGTTGCTGATACAACTCTCCGATATTTTCATACACATCATAGGTGAAGTTCATCGTATGAATAAAACATTTCTTTCCTACTTTTTCGATAAAAAAGATATCCTTTTTTTGTACATAATAGAACGAACCTTCATATTTAATCGCTAAAACTTCCGGTTGGCGATCTAACCGTAACGCAGCCCTTCTCACCGCCTCCTGAAGCCTAGCACTTTGCAGAGGCTTCACAATATAATCTACGGCTTCTAGACGAAATGCCTCAACGGCAAAAGCTGGCTCACTCGTTACAATCACGATGAGTAAAGAAGGAAGCAGCTCTTTACAACGTTGCATGACTTCCTTACTCGTAACGTCTGACAGTTGTATATCTAGTATGACAAGCTCTGGTTGTAGCTCCGTAATTTTTCGGAACAGCTCCTGTCCATTACGTGCTGTATCTATAACATCTAACCGTTTCTCCTGATGTAACTGCGACTGTAATTTTGTTAATGCATCCTGATCCTCGTCAGCAATGATCGTCCTCATCGGAAGCATTTCTTTCATCCTTTCTTTATCGTACCGATCCATTAGGCACACTACCTATTCCACTATTTTGTAGAAAAGAATACCAAATAGCTACCACTCTGTTATGAAATGGAGAGATTACAGTGTGAAATCTCTCCTATATGTCTTTATGTGCATAGGGAAAACATTCCTTATTTAGGACTTTTACTATAGAATACCAGTATTTCAAAAGAGAAATTCTTAAATCTTCCTCTTAAATCGTTCTCCCTACTCTTAGCATCGGCAGTTCTTGAAAATTGTTTAGCATAATTATGAACAAAGGCCCAATAACAGGAATATATACCTAAAATAAGGATTTTTATTTTAGATTTCCTATAGTGCTATAGTCAACATTTTCTAGAAAAAGAGGAAAAGAAATGGAAGTATACAAAATGACATGGCATAATGGAAAAGGGATTTTACATAAAAGGGGAAAACATATGAACAAAACATGGCTCGTTGCTGCAACCCTTCTATCAAGCGTAGCACTATCAGCTTGTAGTAGTAATAGTACAGCGAACACAAAAGGCACAACGAAACAGACAAGTGAAACAAAGGAACAGCAAGAGGTACGAACGTATGTGAAGACAACAGGACCAAATTATCTAAAAGAATTTGAAAAGATTGAAGCCGCCATTAATGACACTCGCAATGCACCATTTTCACAACAGAAAGAGTTTGCGAAAAAAAATCATTTCCATCTTTCCGAGCACTTCTAAAAAAAATCAATCAGGCTACGTTCAAAACAGAGGACATAGCAGACGTTCATGAACATATGAAAAAATATGTAGAACATACGATAACCTACTTTGAAGCAGGCGTAAAAGCTAAATCCGCTGAGGTCTTATATCAAAAAATGAGAACAGTTAAAGATCAAGGCGAAAAAGAAAGAGACAAGTATACCTCTGGCCTGACTGAACTAAAAATCAAATTTTTAAGACCACATTAAAAGGACACCGTTGTCCCTTAACAAAGCTTAAAAGGAGCATACATCCATGAAAAAAACTTGGCTCATTACGGCCGCACTCTTATCCAGTGTGGCCCTATCCGCTTGTAGCAGTAGCGATACGACCAAAAAAGCAACTGCTGCACCGAAAAGTACAGAAAGTGAAAGCAAACCGGATCCAGCGGTAGAAAAGGCCGCACAGGAAAAGAAAGAATTCGATAGCTACTTGAATATCGAAGCTATTGCCTTCGTGCAGGAGTATCAAGATATTACAAATAGAGCGAACAAAAGCATTAAGAAGACGAACAATCGTACAGAACAAGTCGCTTATATAAAGAAAACATTGATTCCAGAGTTAAAGAAGTTAGAAAAGCTCGTAAAAGATAAAAAATACAAATCGCCGAACGTAAATGCCGCTCATCAGCATTTAGTGAAAATCATTACGATTGACAGAGAAGGCACTGAAAAGCTTACAAATACTTCTAACCCTGCAACGTTTCAAAAAGAAAAGGCGAAGTACAAAGCACAAAATAATGTGGCAGCAGATGCGTATGATCGCGCCATTAAAGATTTAGCCATCACACATCAAATTGATACAACTAAATTTTACAGAGTCCTCTTGGCAGGGAAATAAGAAAGGAATTTTACAATGAAAACAACGAAACTTGGATTACTCGCACTTATGCTCACAACAAGCGTTAGCCTTGCTGCTTGCGGCCAGTCTTCTTCATCTTCTTCTTCGTCAGAGAAAAAAGAAGCTTCACAAGAAGACACGCAACAAAAGCAATACAAAAAAGAATATGAAAAATACGTGCACACATGGCTACCACAAATCAAGGAATCTATTAGTAAAGAAAACATGATAAAAACCGTGGATTTAACAAAAGCAACCGATCCAAAAGCATTGGCGAAATTTAAAAAAGAAGCGATGCAAGAAAAAATGGATGCTACGAAGCTCATTATCTTGCGCGTGAAAGATATTGATAAAGAATTAACCTATCCGAAGCTAAAAGCGGAAAACAAAAAAATCCAAACATTGTATGAAGATTATGCAAAAGGTTTAAAAAACAATAATCCATCTCTCAATGTTTTACTAGATTTCGATACAATCAAATCAGAAATTAAAGATCTCGCTAAAGATGTAGACGTAGATCCGAAATCCTTTTTTATCTAAACGTCAAAGAGACTGGGACCTAAACAGCCTTAGTACATAAAAAATGGCTTCATCATCCGTTTCGGTGATCAAGCCATTTTTTCATGTCGCTCGTTTGATTTTAGATTGTCTTGCGTGTAGAAGCAGCCATCGAATGCACTAAACATTGGGGTAGAGAACAAGCTCTTCTGTCAACGCGCACGGGCCGTCCGTTCGCGCGCAGGAGCCTTTGATTCGCGCGCAGACCAGGTCCGTTTGCGCGCAGGTGGCCTTGATTCGCGCGCAGACCAGGTAAATTGCTTCCATTATCGTAGGTATTCGATGAAAAATAGAGAAAATGAAGAGATCATATCGCAAATACGCTCAAAAATGAGAAGAAATAGCGTAAAAGCTCTTCAATGACGGTGAAAAGAGTAAACACACAAGAGATTCCCGGTTGGCGCACAGACCAGAGTCAATTGCGCGCAGCCAAGTCAATTCCCCTCATGCGCCACGAAACAGAGGAAATATTGTATCCCCGTCTCTTCTTTTTTGTGTAAGAGCCGTGACAATGTTTCGTAAGAATTCCCTAGGAATACGATCAGTTCGGCAATAGGATCCGCCTTTAAGCTTGGTTACAAACGATTTGTGTGTTAAAGCACTAAACGAGCTTGCTCATTACAAATCACCGCGCTGTTCCTTGTAGGTATAGTGAACAACACACCGCTGTAGCAATGACTTCTTTTACCTCCACAAAGCGATGGCACTTCCCCCACTTTTGCTGGTAAGAAATGCGTTTCTTCTATATAAGGAGTACGTTGACCTAAACGCGCGCGTAAAAAAAAGACATACGCTAACATCAGAATCCTTCCATCACCTCCTAAAAGGATCGACATATCCTCTAGCAACCCGCCCGCTACAAGAACAAGCTCTTTCTCTCCTTTTGCTAAAACCATGATTTGCATTCCTTGCAGTGTAGAAAAACTTAACAGATTACATAACGAGGACTCATCAAACGTTAGTGGCTGAATTAATTCGTTGTGACAAGCAATCTCTGTTCCCCCTCTGGATGTGATTCTAAAAAAATCAGAAGACAGTAAGGCGCCTCTTTGAAGAAGTTCTTGATCGAGTAGCTCAAGTGTTCATCAAGCAGCAGCAAACAGGCTGTCCTTTTTTATAGAGGTTAGAAGCGGCAGCATAGCTATGAATGAGTGTCAGAGCCTTTCGCTCATAACCCTCACTATTATGGAAGAATAATCTTGCAGATTAGCGGTAATGGGCTACACTTTATAAGTAGATAGACCTAGATTGATACAAAGGAGCCCACTCGCATGAAGCTATGTTTTTCTGTCCTTTTAAGCACACTCATCTTCATTAGTCTTCCTACCCACTCCACCCATGCGCAAAGCAAAGACCGCTATTACATTGAATTGTACCGTAAATCTTCGCAGCAATCCTTTGCACACCATGCAAATGTGAACCATGTCTTTACCTATCTCCCTGCCCTTTCCATATACCTTACCGCCCGAGAAGCAAAAAGATTCAAAGCTAATCCTGCCGTTAAGACCATCACTAAAGAAAAAGTATTCTCGCAGTCCTCTCAAAAGCAAAGCTGGGGCTACCGAAAACTGGGCTTTGCTACGTCCTATCACAACGGCTTAACAGGGGAAGGCGTTAAAGTCGCTGTGCTTGATACCGGCATTGATCGGCATCATAAAGATTTAAAAGTACGCGGTGGTGTCTCCTTTATTTCGAAATCCTATAATGACGATAACGGTCATGGTACCCATATTGCTGGCATAATTGCCGCGCAAAATAATACCTTTGGTGTCATTGGCGTCGCACCGAACGTGCAATTATATGCCGTCAAAGTACTAGATGAGGAAGGCGAAGGCTATGAGTCCGATGTAATCGCCGGCATTGAATGGTGCATCCAACATAAAATGGACATCATCAACTTAAGTTTAGGAGACGAAGGGGCTCACGATCTAACGGCCATTGTAAAAAAAGCGACGGCAAAAGGGCTTCTTTTAGTCGCAGCCGCCGGAAATGATGGCAAAGCCAATCATAATGATTATCCTGCTAAGTTTAAAGAAGTCCTATCCGTCGGCTCCATTGACGAAAACAGGCGCCTTTCCTCTTTTTCTAATCGTGGCAAAGTCGACGTCGTTGCCCCAGGGGATTTTATTTATAGTACGTATGCGAATCAATCCTATGCCTTCATGAGCGGAACATCGATGGCCGCTCCGTTTGTAACAGGCACGCTAGCATTATTAAAACAAGCACATCCGCTCTTCTCAGCAAGCGAATTACGTAAACAGGTAGAGCAAGATGCTCTTGATTTAGGGGCACGGGGGAAGGATTCAAGTTATGGGTATGGATTGATTCGGAGGCCATAAAGAAAAAGAAGAGTTTCCTGAACAACCAGGTAAACTCTTCCTCTTTTATTTTTATTTTACAATTAAAGGTTAAAACTGTATACTATTTTCATAGGCCTATATAACTACTGTTCTTTTCAAACTTCATAAGGAGAATTAACATGTTTAAAAAACTACTACCTTTATTCGCCGTACTAATTATATCTTTAGGCGCGTTCTTAGGCTATATCTTTACTAAAGATGATTCGACACCGACAACAGCAAGTGCACAAAAAGTAAAAACAGAGGCAATCACGCAAAAAGACACGAAGCAAGAGACCAAGCAAGAAACGAGCGCGCCAAAAACGCCTGCAAAAATTGCAAAACCAGTTCCTGCACCCGTAAAAAAACAGGTTGCTCCACTATTAACGGCAACACAAGCTGGATTAATCTCGGATTCACTCTTTAAAAACATTTATAACGTATTAGATCAAAAAATCAATCAACAAAAAGGGACGCTAAAAACAGCTACGCCCGCTTTAAGAAACTACATGACACAACATTTCTTACAAACAAAGATGCCTGCTATTGTGAAAACCATGTGTTTTAGTTGTGACAGTCCTTCTTTTCCAATAAGTTCAAAATCAGGTTTGCAACTTAAAGTTATTCAACAAAATGCACAAAGAATAACCCTTTCTAATTTCATACCTGCTTCTGATATGGGTACAGACAATGACTTTACTACAATTACCCTTGTTAAAGAAGAAGAAAAGTGGAAGGTCTTTAACTTCACTAGTAAAACACTAAAAGATGCCGATTTACATATCTCAAAAGAAGAAATTACGAGATATCTTAAAAAAACACATAAAAATGTTGTCTATGTCTCTACAAAAGAAGGATTATATAAAGGAAAGAAACATCGTAAAATGTTCATATTTAAGCATAAAGAAGGCACATTTGGCGTGTATTCTGATTTGGCAGATACTACCTATACTTTAGACGAACTTCGTTAAAACATTCTTCCTGCTCTCCATCCTTTATATCGGTTTCTTTTATAAAATCTTTACCCAAAATGTGAAAAGCAGCGCTTGTCGTAGGACAAGTGCTGCTTCAATGCTAGTTCTCATTCTTTTTTATCTTACTCGGATTGTTAATTTTCAAGCGATTTTCATGATTGGTCAGCTTCTTTTTCACCATTTTCGCGTCAAACGTTAACACGTCTTCTTCTTGTAGCTCATGCTTTTTTAACGTTTTACTATAGCTACACCACGCTTCTCCATACGGAACCACGTCTTCGCCTAATAACTTCACGTCTTTTAGTAGTACAATTTCATCTTCATCGTCAGAAAATGGATTGGGAACGGTCGTAAAGCCGGCAATGGTTGCTTGCCAATGGCATTTATCTTCTGGAATGGAGACGACAAGTTGCTTGCTAGCGGCTGGTTTTTTAGTGCATTTTTCGGGTGCTTTTTTCACTGGGGCAGGCTTCGCTTCCGTACCCGCTGACTCTCCAGTGACTTCGGTTAGTTCGAGTTGTTCTTTACCAAAACTTGGGCTTTGCATTTCTTTTAAGTAGGAAGGATGGATGCATGTTTGTGTGCCATCTGTAAACGCAACAACCGCCGAAAGAAAGCCGTCATGTTCCTCATACCCTTCTAAGGTAACTTGAAATTTCTCTGTTCGTGTTTTATACCAAAACTCATGCTTTGGTGTTTTTTGAAACAGGCCCCACGCACGTCCTGTTTCTTCATATTGAGCTTCATTGTCAAATGCTTGAAACGCTGTCGGCGCAATGGCAAATGATAGATTTGACATGTGTTTCACCTCGTCTTTTTCTAGAGTATATCATTGATTGACTGCAAAAAGAAAACAGGTTGGAAATAGGCCTTTAGCATCATGATTGCCAAAATTAACCACATTATAATAAGATAGTGCAAACGGATATGTTTGCAACAAAAGGAGGAAGATCTTTTTATGAAAAAGCAAGCCTCAATGCTTTTCGTTGCATCTAGCTTATTTTTCACAAGTCTTGTCGGAGGTTCTATGGCTGAAGCTAAAGCGCCGCAAGCAACCTCTCCACAATCGCTAACAACAAAGCAAGCAAGTGAACGTGTTGATTATATTTATGCAAAGATTAACCAAACCATTGGCGACGCGATTAAAAAAAATCATTGGCGTAAAATGACAAAAAAACGCTATAACACATTGAAACCAGCACTACGTAAATTGGCAACTGCCAAGCTCGTTGATCGTGACCTGGAGGATTATGCCTTCTCTTATGATGAAAAGTTCTGCAAAAAATACCCGTGTATGCCAGATTCTCCATCAAAAGGCGTCCGACTTTCCTATAAACAAGCTTCGAAAACAGAAGGAACCGTCGCCCATGTTGTTCCTGATACAACGAAGAACTACGGAGGTTATACGGTAAAAGTCGATCTCACAAAGTCAAAAGGACAATGGCTTCTTCAAGACATTCATTTACAAGTACTTTCCGGTGACTTAAAGCTCTCTAAAAAAGAAATCCTTGCTTATTTAAAAGCAAATGGCCATCGTGCTACTTATGTGAAACAAAAGCACCTCGTTAACAAACAACCACTTTCTAAAAAGAAATCAAAACGTACGCTGCTTATTTTTAGCGAAAAAGGCAAACGCTTTGGGATCTATACTGATGTGGCGAATTGGGAATATAATAAGAAGCTTGTGAAGTAAGAAAAAGCCTCCGCTGATTGTGTTCAGTGGAGGCTTTCATCATTTATTTCCCAAAATACACTTGAATCCCTTTTACAATCCCTCGCGCTGCTTGATCTTGAAAAACAGCTGTTTTCATGGTGGTCGCCTCAAGTGGATTGGATAAAAAGCCAAGTTCTAAAAGTGTGCTTGGCACTGTATTGTAGCGTAGGACCGCTAAGTTTCCAAAGTTCGCTCTTCGTTTTATAAGACCTGTTTCAGCCACGTACGAATTTAACACTGCTTCCGCTAAAGAACTACTTGTTCCTTGATAATAAAAGGACTCCGCTCCCATTGCATTGCTACTCGCAGAATTCGTATGAATACTAATAAAAGCATCGGCATGATTATCTTTCGCTACATCCGCTCGACAGCGTAAATCGGCATCAAGTGATCCATTTCCTTCACAATCACTGTCACCATCACGCGTTAAAATGACTTCTGCGCCTTCTCTATTTAAATAGGCTTGTACTTTCTGTGATACTGTCCAATTTAAATTTTTCTCCACAAGGCCATTTCCCATGGAACCTGGGCGCTGATTACCGTGACCAGGATCAATGACGATGATTTTTCCTGCTAGTGACTTCGGTGGTGTTGGCTTTGGTGGTACATCTGGCTTTGGCGGAGGCGGTGGTGGGGTTGTTACACCTACAAGCTTTATGTATGATCCGTTCACATAACCTGTTTTTTGATCGTACTTCACTTTATACCAACTGCCTGCTTTCTCAACAATCGTCACTATTTTACCCTTTTTCAAGTAATCAATTGCTTTAGCTGAGGCTGAGTCTGTCTGGCGTACAGTTAACCACTCAGCTTGTACCGTTCCTTTCACTTCCTGCTTCGTATGTGACTTATGCGGCTTCTTAACAGTCGTCACAGACGTTAAATACTTGCTATACACATAGCCTTTCATTTTACCGAACGAAACGTACGTCCATGCCCCTTTTACTGAAAGTACAGAAACAACAGCCCCTTTTTGTAAACGTGTAAGGACTTTACCTTTTAATGAAGGTGTTGTTCGTACATTTAGATTACTCACTTCACTTTTCTTCTGCGCAGCCTGAGCGACTTGTCCTAACGACAAAACGGAACTTGCTACGAGCGATGACGCAATAAATACTGTTGCTTTTCTGTTCAAAATTATCCTTCTCCCCTTCAATCCCTATCCAACTACCCCGGATTCTTATATAAAAATAATAGAAAAATCAACCAAACTATCTATAGTTTACATAAATTTATAAAAGATTCCTAGTTCTTTTTTAGTAGTTCCCCCGTTTTTTTACTCCTAATATTTTCCTAGTTATTTCTGATGCACATCGTTTCATCAGCTTTCAACTTGTACTTAAAGTGTGAAAAATACTAGTCAGCATTATTCCTTGAACCAACGAAACATTTCTGCTTATATATACTATCGGGTATCTTTTTCTTTTTTTTAGATAACTTAGGAGAAAAAAAAAGAAACCGATCCCACAACACCCAGATCGATTACTTCATTTAAACTCTTAAACCGTTTTATACCGGTAATGTAGTTCTCTCTTCACTTCGAACACTCATTTCAACTTTGGGACTTTCATGCATGTTGAGATGGGTAATCGTAATATAAATTTTCTCTGTATCTTTCAGTGGTACTTTTAATGAAACGGTTATTTTCCCTGCTTGTTGCACAGATGTTGTACCTATCAAATTATTTTTAGCGTCATATACTCTAATCAAATCTCGTTTTTGAACGCCTTCTACCACAACCGTATCTGGCATGCGAACATTGTTAAATACAGTAATGACTTTAGCATCCAATGCTGTAGAGATAACTTCAGCTGGAGCCTCCGGTGCTAAAACTTTATCTCCTTCTTTGCTATTTACATTGGTTAATGTAACTCGAACAACCATACGTGCAGTAAGTTGAATTTTTAAAGAGATGAGGAGGTCACCGTTTTTCAAGGCTTGTGCTTTACCAATCAGTATTCCTTTCTCATCATATACTTTTATAATATCGTTCACTGCCACCCCTTTTACGGTCACTGTATCTGGTGAACCAACATTATTTTGTACAGAAATGGTTCCCGCAATTAAAGGTGAGCTATTGCGCTCTGCTCCGGCTTTTATGGTTACTACAGAACTTTCAACACTATTATCTTCTGTCACTGAAACCCCTAGAACTTGTCCCTCAGCAAGCGACTCTTTTAAAGATACAATTAGCTTTCCATTGCGCTGCGCCCTAGCACTTCCAATGGTTTTAACGCCAGCGTATATTTTTACTAGTGCTTTTGCTTTTACATGTTCAACGGTTACAGTATCTGGCTTTCCAACATTGTTTTGCACACTAAGATTTTCCTCAAGTATAGCTATACTCTTTTGTTCCTCACCAACCGTAATCGTAATCGCAGCACTTTCTACGCTATTATAGTGTGTTACTTTAACTTGTAGCTTATCATCTTTAAGGACTTGTTCTTTTAGCGGAATAACAAGTATTCCTGATCTTGGTGCAATTGCGGTACCAAGCAATTTATTACTTGCATTAAAAATCCTCACCACATCTTTTGCTGCAACGTTTTGGGCAGATACTGTATCAGCCTTTCCAACATTATTGTTCACGCTAAACAAGCCTTCCTCTGGCTTTGGTGTTACTTTTTCACTAGGAACATCCGCGACAACTGCTACACTTTCAAGCTTATTGACTTTTGTTAACGTTACTTTGACAGTAGCTTCCTTCAATGGCTCCTTCAATTTCACCGTCACATTCCCAGCACGCATCGCTGTTGCACTTCCTAACAACTTACTTCCATCACTACTGTACACCTTTACTAAATCATGAGCTTCTGCACCTTTAAAAACAACGGTATCTGCCATTCCTACATTATTATTCACTTCAATATAACTAGGCGTCGCCGCATGCGTTACTATTGCATGCGATGGTAAAACGAAGCTTCCCACTAGAAGAACTGCAGTAAAAACTTTGAACAGTAATCTTTTTTTCATGCTTACATCTCCTCCCTTTCATTCTTTTTTAATATCGGTAAATAGAAGAAGGTTTTTGAATGAGAAAAGAAAAGGGCTGCGTATCAGTCTGCAGCCCTTCTTTGATAGCTATAAATTAGATAGTCCATAAAAAAAGACCCTACATAAAGTAGAGTCTCTCGTAAAGATTAACGAAGAAGTTGAAGTACGCCTTGTGGTTGTTGGTTTGCTTGAGCAAGCATAGCTTGAGCAGCTTGAGAAAGGATCGAGTTCTTCGTTTGTTCCATCATTTCTTTCGCCATATCTACGTCACGAATACGAGATTCAGCAGCAGAAAGGTTCTCAGAAGATGTATTTAAGTTGTTAATTGTGTGTTCTAAACGGTTTTGAGTAGCACCTAGTTTAGAACGCTCTGCAGATACTGTACCAATCGCTGTTTCAATTGTAGAAATCGCACTATTAGCACCCGCCTTTGATGCAATATCAAGTCCATCTTTAGTTACAGCTAGAGTACCACCTGTGGCAGCTGCGTTTGCAGCATCTGCTCCTGCTACACCAAGAGATGTTGCATCCATTGCTTTAATTTCCAAATCAATTTTTTGATCTTTATTAGCACCTATATGAAAAGTCAGTGCTTCTTTACCTGTAACTGATGTCGATGAATCAGCAGCACCTGTTAGTAACTTCTTAGTGTTAAACTCAGTGGTATTAGAAATTCTAGTGATTTCTTCCGCTAATTGGTTTACTTCTTTTTGAAGTTCAGCTCTGTCATCATTTGTATTGCTGTCGCTTGAAGATTGAACAGCTAGTTCACGCATACGTTGAAGAATGCTATGCGTTTCGTTAAGAGCACCCTCTGCTGTTTGGATCAAAGAAATACCGTCTTGTGCGTTTTTAGAAGCCATGTCTAACCCACGAACTTGACCACGCATTTTTTCAGAGATCGCAAGTCCTGCCGCATCATCTCCTGCACGGTTGATACGTAGTCCAGAAGACAATTTCTCCATAGACTTACCTTGTGCACCATTTGCACTTGATAGTTGGCGGTATGTGTTCATAGCCGCGATGTTGTGATTGATTCTCATTTGTTTCTACCTCCATGTGTTTTAAAAGTAGCTATACATCCATGTGTAGCCCTTATGTACCAAGGGATGCGCCCCGTTGGTACTAGTAATATCGACTTACTTTTGAAATTGTTTAGTATTAAAAAATCATTAAATATACAAGTTTTGTCTTTAAATTTAACATTTGTTACCGATATAATAAAAAAATGGTCATTGTTTATGACCATGCATGACTTCTTGGAGGGATATAGATGAAACACTGGCTAATAACAGCAATTCCAGAATACAACGTAGCACAAGCTTTTAAAGAGCTAGGAATGATTGATCGCACATTAAAATACCTCATTAAGAAGGGCGACGTCGTTTATATTTATGTGGGAGGAAATGTTCGGAAGATTATATTTAAGGCGCTATGCGTTATGGAGAAAGTTCCGCAGGATCAATGGATTGATGACTCTGCGTACTATGCAGAAGATACAGCCGTTCGTAAACGTTCGTCATGGAACACGGTACGGTTATTTCCTCTTTATAATTTTGAAACAGAGCTAACAGATGAGCTCTCTCTTGAGGCGCTGGATCAGTATGGCCAATTAGGAATGATCCGCGGCGCACGTATACTAGAAAACAGCCCTCTCCTTTTAGAGTACATACATTCTGTCGAGCAAACCTTAAAGCAACAAAGCAGTGAACAACAAGGACCAGTTCCTACTCCTGCTTAATTGAACGCTTAGAACCATTGCTTTATCATTCGAAATATAGAAACTAGCATAATGGTTAGCGTTATACCATATATACCGAAACCAATAATGGTTGCGATGAAATCTCGTAATTTTTGTTTGTTTTCGTTTATAACCATGTTCGTTCACCTACACTTCTTTCTATAAGTTATATCGGCTCCTATTCTTTATTTTTTAAGGTAAATTTGTAATTGTCTGTAATTTATTTTTTAACTAAAAAAAGAAGACCTAGCCGCAATTGCCGCTAGGTCTTCTTACGTTATAGTTTAAATTTCCCCATTGTGCCTTGTAGCTCTTCTGCCAGCTGTGCTAGTGCTTCGGCGGAGGCTGTTACTTCTTCCATCGTTGCGAGTTGCTCTTGAGACGCAGCTGAGCTTTGTTGGGTCGCTGCAACACTTTCTTCAGAGATGGTGTGCATTGTTTGTAATGAATGGGAGATGCCACCACTGACTGTCGCTAACTGTTGAACCGATTGCGTCACATCGTCTACTTTACTCGTTACATTCGCTACCGTATGAGCGATGCGCATAAAGGCTTGGTTCGCTTCTTCTGTATCTTTTAAGCCTTCTGTTACTTGAACCTTCCCGTCACTCATTGCCAGAACAGCTGCTTTTGTTTCCTGCTGAATTTTCGCAATCATATCGGTAATTTGGTTCGCTGAATGCTTCGACTCTTCGGCAAGCTTACGTACTTCACCAGCAACGACAGCAAAGCCTTTGCCATGCTCACCGGCTTGTGCCGCTTCAATGGCTGCATTAAGCGCTAACAAATTCGTTTGCCCGGCAATGCCCGTAATAATGCTTACAATCTTACTAATCTCTGTTGCTCTCGTTTCTAGCGATGTCATTAACTTGGAAACTTCAATTACAGAGTGATTAATATGATTCATTTGCGTAACTACGCTGCCCACCGCTTGGGTTCCCTGCTCTGAAAGTTGCGTTGCTTCCTTCGCTGTCGCTAGCATTTCCGCAGAACTTCCGGAAATCGTTGTAATTCCTGTTGCCATGTCATCCACGGCAGAAGCAATATCTTGAAAACACGTAATCTGTTGTTCAGCACCAAGCGCTGTTCGTTGCGCAATCGTTGCCACTTGTTCAGCGGATGCGGTACTTTCCTCAGCACTTGCACTCAACTGCTGACTGCTGGCCGCTACTTGATCAGACGCGTGATGCACTTCTCCTACAACGGAGCGTAAGTGATCCACCATCTCATTCATCGAATGAGCCATCGCCCCAATTTCATCTGTATTGCGTAGCGTAAGCTTCTCTACCGTAAGATCCCCACCAGCTATTTGCTTCAAGTTAGCAGAAGCACGCAGGACAGGTGTGGAAATGCTGCGGCTAACAAAATATGCAAGTACAATCGCTATAACTAACGCTACAATCGTATAAAACAAGACCATCTCTTTAGACTCTTGCATATAATCGGTTACGACAATACTCTCCGTTTCAAGCTTCTTCTGCTGATACTTTACAAGTGCCTCCATCTTATCGTTAAATGTAATCGCTAGCTGCTTCCCCGATCCATATAGAATAGCGAGCGCTTCTTTTTGCTTTTTCTTACCAGATAGCTCTAACACTTTAGTGGCTGTCACATCGAAAGCCGCCTCTGCCCCTTTTAACTCCTGCAGCAGCTGATTGCTTTCCTTCGAATTAGATACTTTTTTATACTCACTAAAGATCCGGTCATACTCACCCTCTGCTTTCTGGTATTCAGCGAGCATAGCTTCTTCACCCGTCAACATATAGTTGCGCAACTGAATGCGTGCATCTTTTAACGACAACTGCAAATTCTTTACAAGCACAATCTTATGCACCTGATCGTCAATCAACTCTGAATTGCGCTTATCCACTTCTCCTAACTTATAGTAGCCAATGCTGGAAACTACGCCGAGCAATACAAGCACCACAAAAAAGCTAGCAAATAATTTCTTCCCAACTGTCATCTTCATCCTCATGTCCTTCACCTCTAGGTCGGTATGTTGCTTATGTTTAGTAGAATACAATGTCCTTAAAAGTGTTATCGGTGGGAGGGGTATGATTGTTTACTTTTGGAGAGTTTGTGGGGAGTAAAATGTACTATTTTACTAAGTTTTAATGTGATTTTTGACCAAATTGTTGTCAAAGTTAAAAAGTTACATGAACTTTAAATAATCTCTGCCGATACTTTATATGGCGCTCTATTCTGTGAGTTAGGAGGAAAGAAACGAAGCAAAAGTAAAAGATAGCGTTCCGCTAAGCATGTAGAAGGAGCAAAAGATTTTTTATGCAGCAGCTTCAAAACTTTCAGAAAGGAATGTAGTTATGGCTAGTATTTTCAGCAGACTTCTGCAGCTATACAAAGTAAAAAACAAGACTGGAAAAACTCCCCTTGAGGATTTTATTACAGAGGTATTGGCAGGTATCTTACAAAGCAATCAACAATTACTCGATTCCTTTGTCAATGATGTCTTACATATCGAGGGCAGCAACTTTAAGGTTGAATCACAAGTTCCCTTCACACTTGAATGTGATAAAAATTGTATCATTGATCTCGTTTTTGAAAACGAGACGACCATATGCTTTTTAGAAAACAAGGTGGCTAGCGATGAAGGAGAACGGCAGTTAGAACGCTATGCTGCTGTACTGATTAAACTAGCCAAACTCAAGTTTAAAGACACTCATCTTCGGTACTGCACAAAAAGATACGATCCTAAGACAGTATCATCTTGTTCATTTAAACAATTTCGTTGGCAACAAATTTATGAATTTTTATACAAACAAGAAGAGACAGAAGTAATTAATAATTTTCTACAACTATTAAGGAGTGAAAAAATGGCAGGCATAAAAGATTTTCAAATCGAGGATGTACTTGTTATGAAAGGCTTACAAGCTGTGATGAGTAAGATGGATGAAATGTTAGAATTAGTGTTACCAGACTTCACCAAAAATTTCGGTGTACCTCATCAGCGTGGATATGGGCATTTAAAGCAACTCCCTCTTCATAATCAATATTGTATGTTGACTACAAACTATAACGAAAGTTTCATTGAAGTAAAAGTTGGATTTGAAATGGAAAGTGTAACAGATCATCCTTCCCCTATTCTTTTTGTTCAAGTTCACTGTGACAAGGACATTAACTTTGCCCAAAAAATGAAAAGTCACTCGGAAGGAGAAGATACCAAATTTGATTTCTATCAAATAGAAAATGAAGAAGTCTATGCATGGTTTGAAGAAACTTTACTAAACTTCTTAGCATCTAGTCGTCAGAAAGAAGAGATTATTGAATGGTTTGCAAGGAAAATGGGTGTTACCAAAAGGATTATAGATCAGGTATATGATAAAATTCATTGATAATCCTGCGAAAAATTTTAGAAGCTACTTTCTCTTATGTGTTCTTTCTATACTAAAATGGATTTAGATCCATTTAACCGCTCCTCTTTCTATATACTCATATATAATTTGTTTTATATGTACTAATACGAGTACAATGTAGTAATTCACTTTCATGTCGTGTGTGCAAAGTTGTTCATGTCCTTCAAGGTTTTGCACCATGCTTGAAGCTTTTTAGAAACAAGGTATATCTAGGGATATTTAATACATTAAAAAGATGACTTCGGTTACGTTCCGAAGCCATCTACTTACTAATAGAATTAAATTATTTACTTAATACAATACCGACTGCTTGATCATTACCGGCAACATCTAAGATATCAGAAACTGTAGGAGTCGTTGTCTTTAATTTAGCAACCATTGAAGCATCAGAGACTTTAAGGATTAACTTATTACCTTCAACTTTAGGATTCACAAAGTCTACTTTAGCTCCTTTACTATCAAAAAGTTGTAACTCATCCTCAATACCATTGCCTTTACCCTCAGCTTTTTCTTTTAGCTTAATTGCCTCTGAGTAAGTAATGGTAAGCTCCGTTAGATCTGTTGCTACAAAAGATTTAGCTTCTGGAGCAGTATTATCAATAATATCAACCAGACTTGTAAATGGATTACTTACTTTGTTATCCAAAGTTTGCACTCCTGTTACACGGAAAACAGCTTTAGCATCACTATTTTTTACAAATCCTTTAGGAAGATGAATTTCGACCTTCTTTTGATCTGTAACACCTTCATTTTTGACAAATTTAATTTCAGAATCAGATGGCAGAGCCACTCCATTCACTAAATAAGAAGCAGGATTTAGGGCCGAACCTGTACCAGTAGCTTTTACTTTAGCATCGAAATCCACAGTAATAACATTATTAGTTGCTTTTGCGTCCTTAATTGTAAATGTCGTATCAACTGGTTTACCAGGCTTAGTTACATCAACCATAAATGAATACTTAGCACTCTTGTTCTTAGAAAGAGATGTATCGGTTACAAATCCTTCAGCTAGATCAAAACTATACTTATCAGATGCTAATCCTGAAGCAAGAGTAAAGACCACTTTCTTTTTATCTGTAGAATTCAATTCAACATTAGACGCAACTTTAGACAGTGATAAAATTTCACCCTTAGAATCTACTACATACACCTTATCTGTAGTTACTGTAGTAACCTCTTCGTTGAACGTTACTACAAATGATTTTACTTCACCATCTCTAGCTACTGTTTCAACTTTATTTACGGTTGGAGCTGTTACATCTTTATTAAGAGTAACTGTTTTAGTAATATCAGTAGCATTCTTATTTCCAATGGCATCTTCTAATGCATCTTTTGCTACTGTCAGGTTTACAGTCTCCGTGTTACCATTTTTATAAAGATAACTGCTATTTAATGTAACAATATACTCTTTAGGGTTTTCAGTATTTGTTACATCGCTAACAATATTTGCAGTAAATGTTCCAACTTTAGCAGACAAAGTGAGTGGAGTCTTTAATGCTTTATCTACAGTTACTTTAAATTTATTTTCCCCAACTGGTTCTACATTCGTAATAGATGGCGCAACATTATCTACAGCAATCATTAATGAAGCTGTTTGGATGTCCTTCATATTACCTGTTTCATCAGCTGCGTTCACAACTGTTACATCATATTTTTTACTTGCATCGAGATCACCAACTGTAATTGTAGCTGTATTTCCATCAATTGAAGGAGAATAGTTGTCATTCCCGATTTTCACCGTATCAATTGACTTCACATCTTCATCAAAAGTTAATGTAATCGTTTTAACTTTATCAGATACAGATTTTACTGTTGCTTTAACTGATTTTAGTTCCGGAGCTGCTGTATCATTAACAGATACCTTTTGATTTACTGGATTGACATACTGTCCACTCATAGCCTTTACCATTTCAAATGGTACTTTTACAGTGTAGTCCCCTTTGAAATGATTCTTCGCTTTAAACGTTAGAGTTTTTCCATCTGCACTTAATTCTTGAGATACTGTGCCTGGACTTGCTGCATCACTATTTGGAACAAGTGTGATAACATCACCAGTTTCATTTTTTAGCGTTTTTGCATCAAGTGCCTTGCTAAATGTTACAGTAATAGTCTTCCCATTGACTGCGCTTACTTTCTCAACCTTAGGTGCAGACAACTCTTCTTTTTTATCAGCAATCATCTTCTCAGCTTTAGCTACACGCTCCATAAGCACTTTTTTAGCGTCTTCTGATTTTACAGCTTCGACTACTTTTTTAACAGCTACTACTAGTTCTTCCGCTGCTTTTACAGTTGCTTCGTCTTTAAGTTCTTTGACTGCTTTTTCAAGTTTCATAACTTCTTCAGATGCTTTTTTGAAGTCAGCTACTGCTTTTTCTGCTGTTGCGATACGTGTAGTAAGCTCTTCTTTTGCTTTTTTCGTATCAACTGCTTTTAAAGCTTCTTTCGCGTCTGTTGCTAGCTTTTCAGCTGTTGCTACTGAAGCGTCGTCTTTTAGTTCTTTCACTGCTTTTTCAAGTGCTTCTACAGCAGTTGTTGCTTTTTGAACGTCACTTGCTTCTGCTTTGTCTTCTTCTTTTTTGATCATGTCAGCAAGGTCTTTTGCTGCTTTTTTAGCAGGTGTTGCGAACATTGCTGTCATTTGAGCACGTGTGCCTTCGCCGTAGATGCTTCCTTTTACAACGAATTTTTCAAATGCTTTTAGTGATGTAGCAAGTGCTGCTGCATCTTTTTTAGCTGTTACAAGATCGAATTTTTTCATATCGTCTTGTGCTTTTTTCGTTGCTGTGCTTAGTGTTGCCGCATGATCAAGTGCCATGTTGAAACGCTCAGCATAACCGATCATAGAAGCTACTGATTTTAAGCGTGTTTCAAGGCCTGTTTTCACTTTGCCTTTAGCTAGTTTCTTAACTTCTTTCATCGCTTTGTCTGCTGCTGCAGTCGCTGCTTTTACGCTAATTTTCTTTGTTGTTAATTTTTTTGCATTATATAAGTTTTGAAGTTTGATTGCCTCGCCCTCAGCTACTTTTACTGCCTTTGATGCTGAAGTAGTTGTTACAGCCGCCGCTTGAGATGCAGGTGCTGCAGAAACGAATGCGCTTGCAGCTACCGTAGATGCTGCGACAATTTTCAATGCTTTTTTCTTATCCATTTGTAAATCCCCTTCCTCTATTGTAAAAAAGTTTAAATCGAACAGCGGTCTGACATGGACATACACACTATGTATTAAAATCCCGTATCCCGATGAGCGATTCTGTACAGAGTCAATTAGTCGTAAATTACTAAGACTTTATATTCATATATCACCAAAAATTAGGCAACTCTGTAATACATTTCATATGATAGGACAATATTCTTAAAAAATCCAGTCTTTTTTTCACATTATTTTTCAAATAATAGGTAAAAATAACAATAATGTTAGTAAAAGCTAGTTTTAAATAGTTTCAAAGTCCTATCTTTTTTCAACCTTCTTCCTATATATCGGTTGCTTTTTCCATTTATTAATAGCTCGTTTATATTTTTTTAATATTTTTTTAAAATAGAACCATAAAAAGACAACATTTTCTTGAAATAAAAGGAATTTAACTAATCTAAAAGACTCACAATTTATTTCTTTCTATGTAAACCTACCTACCTCTGCTTCTAACGCATAGGCTGTCTTCTCTAAGTGTCGAACCGTTTCGCCGATAGCTTTCATAGCGGTAAATTGTTCGGTGGTGTCGTCTGACATGGCACTCGTATGATGGGCTGCGCGCTTAGCAACTTCTGTGAGCTCGGCGACGATGGCGGTTACTTCTTCAGCGCCAGCAGATAGTTGTTGACTCGTAGCGGAAAGTTCTTGGACTTGAGAGGATACGTTGGCCATTTCTTCTGTAATGGCTACGAAGTGCGTCGCACTTTGCTGCATATCGCTCATGCCTTGGGTGACTTCTGTAGAAACGGTTGCCATTGCTTCGCTGGCGGCAATCGTTTCTTGTTGCATCGTTGTGATTAAGGTGCTTATTTCGGCAACAAATGATTTGGATTGCTCAGCAAGTTGTTGTACTTCGCTAGCGACAACGGCAAAACCGCGTCCATGCTCTCCTGCGCGCGCCGCTTCGATCGTCGCATTGAGCGATAAGACATGCGTTTGCTCTGAGAGATTCGTAATCATTTGCAAAATCGTATGAATGCGTGGTGCATGTTCATTTAAGACGCTCATGCATTGCTCGGATGTTTGCACGGCTGATGTAATGGCACGAAGCTGAGCTGTCGTTTTTTCGATACTAGTCGTTCCTTGTGTGGCTCGTTCTGTCGTTTTTGTTGCATAAGTTGCTACTTGTCCAGCTGTATCTGCTACATACATAATGGCTTTCGCATTCTCTGTCATCGCTGCCGTGCTTTGCTCGGCTGATAAAAGTTGGTGATCGGAGCCTGTTGCAAGTTCGTTAATGCCGGTTAATAAGTGGGTGGCGCGCGTAGCGGTCGCTTCCATCGTAGTTGAAAGGGTAGCGGCCGTTTGATTTAACATATCGGACGTTGTTGCAATGGAATGCACCATGTTACCGAGGGTCGTAACCATTGCCTTAAATGCTTGATACAGCTGACCAATTTCATCCTTAGATGTCACATTTAACGTTTGTAATTGCGCTTCTGCCTGCCTAATATGTCCTTTTTTCACTTCATGTGCAATCGTTGTCATTTGCTTTAGCGGTTTCATCCGAAATCGTAAATAAAGAAGCAGACTTAGTACACAAACAAACATCGTTCCGATGATGATGATGATCGCTAGTGGAATGGTTGACATCGTGACCGTCTCCATCGTTTTTCGTACGTCTTTTGCTGGTAAATCCACGCCGACCATGCCAATTACTTTGCCATCTGCTCCTTTAATGGGCGCTACGGTCGTAACATAGTCACCGTATTTCTCATCGCTTAGAATGCCAGAGCTTGGCGTTTCCCCTTTTTTTGCCCCGGCCGCTAAATATGTATTGTCATTTAATGTGGTCGGTGCATCACCAATATGTGAGGCGATGGAAGATGACTTCGGTAAACCATCAATCATAATTTTGGCTACATGTTGTTCATTAACTTGAACCGTATACACATAAAGCGCGCCAATTTCTTGACGAATGTGATCTAGTTGCTTGCGAATTCGCCAATAATAAGGCGTTTCACTCGGTGTTTGTATAAATTGTTTGTACTCCTCCGTACTAAGTGTCGTTGCGATGCGCCGGGCATGCCCGCTATTCACTTCCTGCATTGTTTCCAGGCTCGCTTTTTTCACAGCATAATATTGAAATCCAATCCCAACTGCCGCTAATATGAGCAGCGTACCTGTTATGTACAGCAAAACTCTACCTACTAATGATTTCATTACATAATCCCCCCACCTCATTTATCGGAAAAACGAAAAAAATGTGAAGGTTTTCCATTTATCACCTCATAAGTTTGTACTTTGCTCATACGCTTTCTATAAGAAGATTGCTACTAAAAAAAAAGGGAGTTTTCTGAAATGAACGGCTTTCATAATCGGCTCCTTCACGACGCGTATCAACAAAAAGGCTGTGAGCAGCTCGTTATTGTGCAAACACCTCTCGCCTCTTCCATTGGTGCTGTGCTCTTTCTTTACGCTTATGAAAAGGGAAAATGGAAACGCGAGGATACGATGCGCGGTGTGATTGGGAAAAATGGTATTACGACGTGTAAGGAAGAGGGAGATGGCAAAACACCTGCTGGCTTCTATGCAGTGACCGAGACGTTCGGAACAGAGGAAGCACCCGAAGACATAAAGCTTCCTTATCGGCAAACAACGCTTCATGACTATTGGATCGATGATGTCACGTCTCCTGATTACAATACATGGGTCACGTTCGAAGGAAATCCAAATACACGCTGGCGCTCCTTCGAAAAGCTGTATTTAGAGCCGCAGTATACGTATGGCGCGGTTATTCATTACAATGTTGCACCTGTCGTTCAAGGAGCAGGCAGTGCCATCTTTTTTCACGTCTGGTCTGGTCCACACGATCCGACGGCTGGTTGCATTGCCGTTTGTGAGCGCGATGCGAAGAAGGTGTTGCAGTGGCTTGATCCTGAGAAGAACCCCGCTTTCTTGCTAGGAACGAAGCATTACTTACGAAAAGAATGGCAGTTTTAGAGAAATAGCGATTGCTTTATGGGTAAGAGCAATCGCTATTTCTATTGTCGCTTGCGCTTCCTAGGAAACTAGTGATCTTTTTAGTTCCAGCTCCCCCCTATTAACAAAAAAAAGAGCTACCGGGGCACTCCCAGCAACTCTTCTCCTTCTTATTTAAAAATATCAAATGAAACGGTGCCACTTTTAATCGTTAAGCTTTTTAGCTTTTGTTGATCGGGACTTGCTTTCATTTCCCCCATAAAACGCTCGTAAGCCTCCTGAACGGTCGACACCGTGTAAACGGCACGCTGTCGCTTTTGTTCGGTGGCGGCCTCCACCAAATACAGTTCAAACGTATCTTTATTCAGCACTCTCCACCTCCACTACACGTATACCAATTAAAGTTCGGCAGATGGAAACAATGTCCTTCTTTTACACTAAGAAAAATTACAGACAAAAGAACGACGAAAGTCATGCAGAAAGGGTATAGTAGAAGTAGCACTGATACTAACGGATGGAGGAATTTCTTAGCGCATGAAACGTTACAGTCGTTTTGTCTTTATTCTTGTTATTTACAATCTCTTGCTTCTCTACATCGGGTATAACGGCTGGATTTGGAGTACGCAATGGTGGCCATCGCTATCACCTTTTTTGTATAGCGTTGTGTTTTTAATCTTCGCCTATGCCTATTTACTTGGTGGGCGTAACGGTCCGATGCTTTTAAAAATACTAGGTTCTTATTGGTTCGCGTTTTTGGAATATAGTTTACTTGTGTTACCGGTTGCCAATATCATAGGTGGCATCGCGCTCCTTTACTATGACAAACACGCGGTCATTCTTTGGACAGGCATCGCTGCGCTGCTTGCGTTTCTTGTTATTTTCATCGTCGGTACGCGCAACGCTTATTCGCCGGTCGTTCGCCGTTATGATGTTAGGATTCCGAAGTCAGGTGGCAAGCAGTCAAAGCTTACGATGGCGGTGGCCTCTGATATGCATTTCGGCTTATTGTCGGGGCGCGCACATGCCGGGCGCCTTGTGTCTCTTTTGCAACGAGAACAGCCTGATCTCATCTTATATCCTGGCGATATTATTGATGACACTACGAAGCATTTTGTCCGTAAAGATATGCATACGTTACTTGCCCAGGCCACTGCGCCACTTGGGGTATATGGCATACTAGGCAACCATGAATATTATGGTGGCGAAATAGACGCCTATACGCAACTAATGGAAGAAATCGGCATTCCTATTTTACGTGATGAAGTCCGCCTCATCGATGATTCCTTCTATATTATTGGACGCAACGATTATACGGATAAAAAAAGGCAGTCGATCGAAGCTTTAGTATCCTCTTTAGATCATGGTAAGCCGCTCATTTTACTCGATCATCAGCCTCATGCGTTAGAAGAGGCAATGAAAAATGGCATTGATCTTTCCTTATCAGGCCATACGCATCGCGGGCAAATGGCACCGAATCAGCTTGTGACGCGCAGAATGTTCGAGCTAGATTGGGGCTATAAGCAAAAACAACAACTGCATGCCTTCGTCTCCTCAGGCTTCGGGTTTTGGGGACCGCCTATTCGTATTGGAAGTCGCTCTGAACTGCTTGTGATTACCGTTACGTTTATATCATAAAGCCACTTTCTTACTACAGTGGCTTTTTTTTAATAGAAAAAAATCCATCGAATGGACTACTTCCTTTCACAGCAAAATATAACAAATTTCGGTATTTTTTTGCTGAGCAAATTGATATACTTAATTCGTTAAATGTTTTTATACATAATAGGAATATCGTACCATATTGGACGTTTTTCTATGACAAAGGAGTGAATGGGTATGTCAGATTTACAGTCAAAAGTTGGGGACGGTCTGACGAAGATTCAAGGGAGTCTTCAAACAGGGAAGCAAAAGCTACAAACCGCTCAAGAAATGGGGCAGCTTCGTAAAAGAAGTAGTGAGGCGGCAGCGAAACGGATGGAAAGCATCGTTGCTCTTGGAGAAGAAGTGTATAACTTGATGCGTAAAGGCGAAATTCTGCTACCAACGCTGACGGGACACGTAGAAGGGATTCAAGCACACGATCGTGTCATCTATGAAGTCAATCAAACGTTGGCAGCCATGAATGCAAAGCCTGCCGATACGTCCAAATGTCAATGTGGGGCACCATTACAACCGACTGATAAGTTCTGTGGTAGCTGTGGGCAAAAAGTACAGATTCCAGATGCAACAACAGAACAAGCCTTTACGTTGCAATGTCCAACGTGTACAGAAATGATTCCATCCGGCTCTGCTTATTGCGGATGCTGCGGTCATAAAATCCAAGTGTAAGGAGGTGTTTTTTGTGTATTGTAATAGCTGCGGGCAGAAAAACGAGCCCGGCATGAACTATTGTAGACACGATGGTGCGGCACTTCAGCCTACCGCAAAAGACTCACTCGGGACGTTTGTCGCAAGCGATTCGAAATTCTGCCCATCGTGTGGTCATGAGAATAAGCAACACTTGAATTACTGCTCTTCGTGTGCAGCAAGTCTTTATAAACCTGTATTAGATCGCAAATTAAGTGTTGTTAAACATACCGAACGCACGCCGCGTGAGCATTCTGGCAAGCTTCCGGTCATTGGTACGCTACTCGAAACGGTGACGAGCTGGAAAAAGCTAAAGTATATTTTGATTTCAGCAGCTTCAGCGATCGTCATTATGTTCCTGCTTTCGTTTATTGTAAATGGCGTGATGGGACAAGTTCTTGATAATCTTAGTCAGGATCCTAAATTTGCAGATCTGAATGCGAAAAAAAGTATTGAAAAATTAAGCCAACAGTTCGGTGATACAGTTGATACATCAGATCTTCCTGAACGTTTATTAGGATTAACGGATTGGATTATGGCGGAGCATTTTACGAGTTTAAACTATTCATATAGCATTGATACGAGCAAAGCAGGAATCTCAAAATTGTTTGATATTAACATCTATGCGGATGCAGGTCTTTTGTTATTTCTTTTCATTCCATTCCTCGCATTAGTCGTTGGCGGCTATCTTTACGCTCGCTTTAATCGTAATGATACGCTCGGTCAGCGCTTTGCCGCTTCCGTTGTCATCGGTTTGATTTATGGAATTACCGTGTTCATTACAAGTTTCTTCACAGGCTATTCGTTAACGTTCTCATTTAGTAAAGTAACCATGAAGGTGGAGATGCTTTACTCCCATTGGACAGCCTTTTCTCATGCGTTCGTAATGGGGATTTTCCTTAGCTTTATCGGAATGTTGCTTGGCTTCGGCTTAACGCGTATTACGAAGCATCTTGTTTCGCGTATGCCATTTGGTATTGCGATTCACCAAGCAAGTGCCACATTGGTTCGCGGAACATTAATTATGATTCCGATGACGATCTTGCTAGTCGTACTATCAAGAGTGTTCTCAGATTCATCTTCTAGTTCAGATGGTGGCCCAACGGATGGATCTTCTATTATCATAGTGGTTTTCTCCATGGTCGTTCTACTTATTCAATGTGCGTTTTATTATTGGAATCTAGAAAACTTATCTAGTTTTTCGCTAACGTTTCATATGGGGAAAAAATCAGAAGAAAGCTCGCTTTCTTTGTTCACAGGAATCACCAATTTCAACGGTGACTCTGGGTTCGCTAGTACGAATAACAGTGATGTGGTCTTATACATCTTTATGTACGCTGGCATTCTCATTCCAATTGGCTTATTTTTATACGCCGGTTGGAAGCTCTATCAATCGAAACACAATTTCTATCTCACATTAGCGATTTATAGTGTAACGTATGCTGTACTCATGACGATTTTCGCTTCAATTACACGCATTACCGCTACGTTAGATGGCAGTATGATCTCTATGTTAAAAGTTTCTGATGAATCACCTGAAATGTCATTAGGCTTCTCGCTATGGAGTACCTTCTTCCTTAGCTTACTTTTCTCAGCCGTTGTGACGTTCTTAGGCGCACTCCTTGCAAAGAAAAGACGAAAAGCCATTTAATACGAAATGAAAAACGGACGAGCGTGCATGTGCACCTCGTCCGTTTTCTTATGATTGCTGCTGATACCAACGCAATGCTATCTGTTCTGTTGTTTTGATCCAGTCATCCTTGCCATCCATGTACTGTTCGATATCATGCGGAAATTGCGCCGCTAGCTGCTGTTTCAGTTCTGCATACGTTCTTGCTTCTTCTTGATGACTTCGTAAATAATCTCGAAAGGCAAGATGCCGAGCAATGTCCTCATGCCCCGCTTCATACACATGCACGTGATGCGTGCGCTCATCGCCACCTTTGCGAAAAAAACGGCGCCCAGGAAGACCAAGTTCACCTCGCCCTTCATAACCGATCGCTGCCATCTGTGTCGTGTATTGGTCCACTTCTGTTATATCGTGAACGACCGGTAAGAGATCAATGATGGGTTTTGCCGCCATCGCTGGAATGGACGTGCTACCGATATGGTGAACGTCGACTAACAGCGAACCAAACACCGCTTCTAGCCGCGCTTTTTCTTGCTGAAAAGCCTGTAGCCACTCTTCGTTATACGGTACAACATGTACGTGCCTCATCGTCTTCTCCTCCTTTTTCGTCGCCAGCTTGTAAAAGCAAGGGCGAGTAGTAAACCTACAAGTCCACCAAAAGAATCGAGCATCACGTCTTCTGCATGCATCGAGCGTCCTGGCGTAAAGTGCTGATGAAGTTCATCAGAAGCTGCATAGGCAATCGTTACCACCCATGCAAAGAAAAAACGCCATCCAAGTCGCTTACAATGTGGCGCTAAGGCACGATAAAGTAAGATGGCTAGCAGAAAATACACAGAAAAATGACTTAGCTTGCGAATGAAAAATTCAATAAATCCCGGTGCCCCTAAGCGCTCAATGCTGACCTCACTGCCTGCATACGTAAAATGCACCCAGGAAAACAACGCTGTAATGATGTCTTCTGGTAAAAAAGTCGACAATCGTGGCCGCAAATCTTGTTCTTTGTACGGCGTCGCTGAAGAGTAAAAAATACCGCCTGCGACAAGCAACACCGGCAGCCAGTTATACAGGAAACGCTTCATGTCTTCACCTATCTTTCTACCGATATTGTAGCATTAATGCACAATATTGGGTCAAACTAAATAGAAAGAAGGAGGCGTACACATGGTGCTGTGGATTGTAGGAATCATCGGAATACTTCTGTTGCTTTGCTTATGGTGGCTGTTCGTTTCTTATCAGCAAGGCTATCGTCTCCATTTGCAGCACCAACATTGGTATCGCTATCCGAAACGTACGGGAACACTTCAGCTATTTAACGATGGCTATGAGCTATATGAACGGCTGTTTCATGATTTAAAAGAGGCAACCGCAACGATTGAAGTACAATTTTTTAGCGCCTGTACTGATCGTATTTGCATGGAATTTTATGAGCTGATCAAGGGAAAAGCAGCAGAGGGTGTTGCCGTGCGTCTTCTGCTCGACTGGTATGGCGCTAAAAAAGTAACAGCTGCTGTTGTTGCCGATTTACAAGCACACGGCGTGCTAGTTGCTTTTTCTAACAGACCCACATGGCCGTATGTATTATTTACAGCGCTCACAAGAAATCACCGGAAAATTACGGTCATTGATGGTGTCATCGGCTATGTTGGTGGCTTTAACCTTGGCGAAGAGTGCCTCGGGCATAGCCCAAAGCTCGGCTATTGGCGCGATTATCATTTGCGAATAACCGGTCAAGCAGTTAATGATTTACGCCATCGTTTTTACCGCGATTGGCAGAGCCATCATCCTGACAAAACAATCTTTACGCCTGTTGCTCCTGCATTAAGTGCTGGCTATGCCATGAGACTAGAAAGTACGAACGGCGCTCATCTTCACGATGCCTTTGCCTCCCTCATCCGCCAAGCTCAAAAGGAATTAGTGATCTGCTCACCATACTTTATTCCAGGTAAAGAGCTAACAGACTCACTTAAAGCTGCGCTAGCTCGTGGCGTGAGGGTATCGCTGCTACTTCCTATGAAAGCGGACTATCAACTCGTTCAAGATGCGTCCTTTCGCTACTTAAAAGAACTGCTACCAGCCGGGCTAAACGTATACCGCTTCTACGAAGGCTTTTGTCACGGCAAAGTAATAATCGTCGACGATACTATTTGTGATATTGGTTCTGGTAACTTCAATAAGCGTAGCTTTTATTTAAATGACGAGATGAACTGCTTTATTACGACACCTAGCTTTATTCGAAAGGTGAAAGCGACCATTGAAGAAGATCTCCATCGCTCTGAACCGTTTACGCTTCAAGATTTGAAACAACGCCCGCTTATGGGCCGCATTTTTCGCGAGCCACTTGCACGGATGATTGAGAAGTTCCTCTAAGACAAAAAAACCGCCTACATCCCTAGAGGGCATGAAGCGGCAGTTTGTTAGGCATTCTTTACTTTTTCAACAAATTGTTTAGCCTGCAGAAGATTCATGCCCACTTCTAGGCGCAAAAATTTAATGGTCTCAATTTCTGTAGAATAGGAGAGGCGATGACGAACCGCTTCTTGCAATTCTAATCCTGCGGTTGATTCTTGTAGCAGTTTCCAATTCTGTTGCTCTAATTTTTTTGTTTTTTGTAGCAGTAAGAACACATAAAGAATCAGTACGACCATGATCACAAGCGATATAGCCTGCATAGCGGTCACCTCCTAAAAAAAGTATACCATGTTTCTTACTGGATAATGGTAATATGAAGGAAAGGAGAGATTTCCATGCTGCAACGAAAATACAGTGACCGCCGAAACTGGGCTCGACTTCTCAAACGAACATACACGCAACACACCTTGCAATCTAGTAACTTCACAGGGCACCTCTCTTTTCTTTACATTGAAAAAGTGAGTGAACCTGCCTATCGTACATACGACTCCATTTCTCATTGTATTGCTAGCAATCAGTATACGTGGCTGCAACATTTTCCGTCTCACCAGCATTATACGATGACGACAATGTTTAATGAAAAGGGTGAGGTTGTGCAGCATTACATTGATATTGCCCGTGCTCATGGGATGACGTCTGATCATCGTCTCTATTGGGATGACTTGTATTTAGATCTTGTCTTATTGCCTGATGGCTCTTGCTTTCTGCTCGATGAAGACGAGCTAGAAGAAGCGCGTACTCAAGGGTTACGCTTTGAGGATGTTTCGCTCGCTCGTGAAACGGCTTCCTCTCTTATCGCGGCCATTGAGCGTCGTGACTTTCTACTCCCGTCGCTGGCCCACGAACATTACACCTATCTAAAAAAACTCTGAAGATGTCGTCTCCAGAGTTTTTTGTCCTTATCGAATGTATGCGTAGAAGTTTTTCACGCCATGTTTATAGCCTTTGTAAACGACACGTTCGCCGATCAAGTGGCCCCAGTTGCTTACGAGGTCGTATTTAATATCTTGATTGGTTACGTAGTTTTCGTATTTAAAAACGTGCGTATCGCGCAAGCTCTTTAAGTAATCTTTTTGAAAGCCAGGCGCGTTAAAAACAACCGTTTTAAACCCTTTCTCTGCTCCTACTCGCGCACCAAGATAACCACCAAGAGAATGGCCCGTAGCAAATACATGGTCTTTATTCACACCTTCTGGTAATTCGCTTACGAGCAATTTAGCGAAGCCTGTTTGTGAGATTTCATAGTTTTTCGTTGCGAGCAGAAGATCTGTTATGTAATCGAATCCACCGTTTGTTCCGCGATACGTTAGCACATATTGATCTGTTTTCACATTTTTGAAAATAACGCCGTAAAAGCCAATGTCCCATTTGTCCATTGTTTTGTACACTTTCCAGTCGTTTAACTGCGCTTTCGTAATCACATCTTCTACAGATACGTTCTGGCTTTTCAGTTCGTCCTTAAATTCTTTTGTTATTTTTGCATAAGGTTGCTTCGTACTACTTAAAAATTCTCCTACCGATAATGTCGTTTGGGCACTTGCTGCTTCCATATCATAATAAGAAAGGCTACTAAACGTTAACATTTGTAGATTTGACGGCTGTGGTTGCGCTTCCTCTGCATGGCTCGTTATGGAAAAAGCCGATAGAATGAAAGCGAATACAACGAAAAACACACTAACTTTTTTCAAAGCATTCATACAGTAATGATCCCCCTTTAAAATAATATTTTCATAATACTATTACTATATCAAAAAGTTTCTTTTACGCAACATTTTTTGTGTAAATTTTTTTATAATTTAAAAAAATAGCAGCATACAGAGAATGAAACACCCTGCATGCTGCCATCTTTTCTATAAATTCTCATCATCTAGACGAATTTCAGTAATGCGCTCTCCCTCTTCACAACGAAATTCAATCGTACGTCCACTATCACGATCAATGTAGCCGATTGAAGTGAGTCCGGATTCTTTCCCTTTATAATAACGATCACCATAGCGCTGAATTACCTGTTGTAACGTATCTCCGAGCTTTATGCCTTTTTTTGTCTGTAAGGCATTGCCATACGGATCTCCTTCTGAACCTGTAATAATGATTCGCATAATGTCGCCCTTATGTTTCCCCTCTGTTACACTTGCTGTTTCTAATCCATTTTTCCAATCAAAATAATCATAGTTCTCATTGCTAATTTGTTCGATCGGTTTACCGAACCGCTTCACAAATGAATGACTATGTATGTTGTCATGAAGCGTCACGCCATCTGTTGCTTCATGCGACAAATCCGTTGAACGAGTAAACGTTTTTGAATAGGGTAAGTAATAGATAAAGCCCCCAACTGCAACGATTATAATAAGTAAAACAATCAACCACTTTTTGCTCATTTCCCCACCTGCTTATTTTTATTGTAGAATAATTTAAAGATTACCATAAATCAATCTCTTCTGGAAAATATCTTAAATACGATTGCATGATTTTCCATCTAAAGTCCCTAGTTGCTTCTTAAAACTTTTCATCCTTAACTAATCCTTTAAAACAAGGATGGTACCTTAAAAAATGATAAAATTAATGGATTTTTAATTGTATTATCCGTAAAAATCTTATAACATCTCTAAGTACTAGGCAAACTACACGTACCGTACGAAAGAAAGGAAACTTCAATGATAACATTTTCTCATGTCACAAAAAGTTATAATGGCAAAAGAAAAGCTGTTGATGATTTGCATTTAACTGTCAATGGTGGTGAAGTGTTTGGCTTTCTCGGTCCGAACGGTGCAGGGAAAACAACAACTATTAAAATGTTAACTGGCATTACCGATATAGATGAAGGTTCTATTGAAATTAACGGTTACAATATCACCTCTGATTCGATGAAAGCGAAACGAAGCTTCGGGTACGTACCCGATAGCCCTGATATGTTTCTTCGCTTAAAAGGCTTAGAATATCTAAACTTTATGGGCGATATTTACAAAGTGCCTAAGAGCCTACGTCAAGAACGAATCTCGTCGCTCGCTTCTGCCTTTGATTTAGAAAGCGCGCTTGGTGATCACATTCAAAGTTATTCGCACGGTATGCGCCAAAAAGTGATGGTCATGGGGGCACTCCTCCATGATCCCGATGTTTGGATTCTTGATGAACCATTGACCGGACTTGATCCAAAAGCGGCATTTGAGCTTAAAAAAATGATGCGCGACCATGCCAACAAAGGAAAAACAGTCTTCTTCTCTACACATGGATTAGATGTTGTTGAAAAGCTTTGTGATCGCGTCGCTATTATTAATAAAGGGCAAATCGTGTTAACCGGTACGATGGACGAAATTAAAGGCAATTTCCATCAAGATGATTCGCTTGAAAAACTCTTCTTGGAGATTACAAAAAATGAGTAACACATGGCTGTTAACCAAACTTTTTTTGAAAAACGGCACAAGTGAGGGCTCCGGCAAAAAAGCGAACAGAAGATCACGTCTCACTGCCATGTTTTTTCTCATTACCATTGGTGGGTTACCACTTCTTTACTTTATTAGTAAAGGTGTTTATACAACGTATCCTTTTCTAAAAGCAATGGGACAAGAAGGACTTTTGACGTTATCCATCTTATCCATTATGACGTTGGTTACCCTCGTCTTTGGGATTTTAACGGTGATCATGTATTTTTACTTTTCTTCAGATGTTGAAATCTTATTACCACTACCCATTTTGCCGCGGCAAATTGTCGCAGCCAAACTTATAACGGTCATCATCATGCAATATGCCGTCGAAGCATTGATTCTTTTGCCTGTATTAATAAATTATGGTGTGGCTGCTCACCTTGGTAGTAGTTATTATGTAACGGTTCTCATCCTCTTTATTCTTTTACCGATGGTTCCGCTCGTTATTTCTTTACTGGTGACGATGCTACTCATGCGTTTTATTAACATTGGAAAGAACAAAGAAAGAATTCGCTTGATCGTTGGAATTTTCGGCTTAGCTTCAGCTTATCTCATGAAAAATCTGTTTGATTATTTGCCAGGCGCTTCGTACTTATCAAACAGTGGCTTGGCGTTGCAATCCTCTCTGTTCGCAAAGCTTTCTTCTTTTATCGTTTCCTTGCGATTTGGAGATGCTGCGTTACAAGAGGCAGGCACACTAAAAGGGTGGCTTTATCTATTCCTTTTCGTAGCAATCTCGATTGCCTTTGCCGTTCTCGCTTTCTTTGTTGCCGATCGGTTGTACTTTAAAGGCTTACTCGGGTTACAAAACACAGGGGCGACGAGAAAAACGTTAAATAAAAATGAACTAACTTCAACGCTTCAGCAGCGTTCGATTATTCGCTCTTATTTCGTAAAGGACATGCGCATCCTTTTGCGCACCACGCCTTTTTTACTCTATGGGGTCGGACGAAGCTTACTCGTTCCAGCCATTGCTGTTGGTTCAGTGATTATGAACTATGGTCTGATTATGGAGGGTAATGAATTTTCCCTACAAGACGTTCCGCTCGCGTACCAAAGTTTACTTCTAAGTGCTTTTGTATTTGCTGTCATCTTTATGGGAACGGTAAATACGATGGGGACTACGCCATTGACGCGCGAAGGAAAAAACGCCATGTTTATGAAATACATTCCCGTTAGTTATACGAAGCAACTATTTGCAAAAGTACTACCAACGGTGCTTTTTAATAGTTTGAATATACTCGCTGTCACAATCATAGCATGGCTGTTTAAAATGCCACTCCTGCTCATGATAGAAGGCATCATTTTATGTAGTTTAGTTATTATTTTCAGTAGTTTAACGGGGTTGATTCTCGATCTTCATTCTCCGTCTCTTGATTGGGATAATGAATATACCGCTGTCCGGCCTGGTTTAAAAATATTAACCAATTTAGCGCTTTCCTTACTTTCAGGTTCCTTCATGTTACTTTTCCTAAAAGTAACGGTCATGCCGCTGACTGCCTTTGTTAGTATATTCATCGTCTATCTCGTATTGATCGTACTGCTATTACTTTATCTTAAGGTGAATGCTCAAAAACTGATGCACCGTCTTATGTAATAAATAAAAAAATTGAAAAGAGGAACAAACACATGTTAGGATTAATTCTTTTACTCGTAGGTATTGCAGTCATTCTTATTGTTCTTGCCAAATTAACAACTAAAAAATTCGAATACAAATGTCCAAAATGCGGAGAGACATTCTCCTTATCGACTGTTCAAGAGCTTTTTACATTTGAAATTATGGGCTTCTCTCCTGTTCGTTGCCCAAAATGCAAACGTTGGAGCGTATCGCCAATCCGCGTAAAACAAAAATAAGCACATAAAAAAGAAGGTTCTTGATCTTTGATCAACAGAACCTTCTTTTTTCTATTCTACTGCTTAACCGATCACTTCAACGACGTTTCCGCTGGAATCTCGCAAGTGGGTGGGAGCGATGAGCATGGACATGCCTTTTGCGGATTGCAACGGATACGTGCCCGCTTTCGGCTTCCACAGCCCGACGAGTTCTTCTATATTCTCTTCTGTTAGCATAAGAATATAGCCCGCTTCAGTAGGTTTCACTTCAAACACGTGGCTTAGCGTAAATACAATGACAAATCCCTTCGCAGCAAGGGTTAAACTTTCTCCTTTTAACAACCGTCCTTTTAATATAAGACCTAGCATTTTTGTTTGCTGCGCACCAATCGTTAAGGTATAACTGGCGCTACGAAAAAGTTTCTTGGAAAGAGTAAAGTCTAGTTGATCAACATAAAGAAAGCCTGTTGAAGAACCTTCTCGCTCCGCCCCTTCTGTTATCCTTCGATTAAAAGCTTCATTTTGCAAAAGTGAAGCACGACTTAAATCCGTCATACCATTCGGTAAAAGATTCATTTCCTGCGCTGTCTGCCAGACACCGCTCGTATTCCAGCATTGCATGGCTTCAAGTTCATCTTCTGTGATCCCTATTACTTGCAGGAACATTACTTCTCCATGTGCTGTAGAGATGGTTTGCAATTGTTCATCTTCTGTGAAGGATAGCGCTTTCAATTCAGTATCAGCGCCTTCACAAATGGGCCCATTAGCATTCATATAATCACCATTTCTAAATACATTGCCCGTTGACATCACATAGCGAGCAAGATTTTGTAGCAAGCTTATCACCCACATAGGTGGCTCTGTTTCGCCTGTTTCTTTTTTTAAACGAAACGTTAATTCAAATCCATAACCACTGAGTTCCTTATTTTCCGATTCTTTTTCATACAATTCCGTCAGCCCATATGATACATAATGCCAATGCGGAATAGGCTCATCGTTTTCATAGACACTGACCCCATCAAGTGGATGATCCCCACCTAGGCGATACGAAATAAGCGAGCCGTAATGCTTTGGTTTTTGATCGCCATAAACCTTCTGAAGTTGGGCATCAATCGCATCCCAACCGATTGCTTTTTCTTCTGTTACATCACTCATCTTTACACCTCTCCTTATACAATTTCCACCGTCATACCTTGCACCGTTATTAATTTATATGTACCTGCTTTTGGTTGAAAAATTGCTACTAACTCTAAGATCGTTTCATTCGAAAGCATGAGCACTTCTCCTTCAAGTTGACGGTCGTCGATCTCAAAACCTTCCTCTTTTTGACTCGGTAAAAACATAAGTTTCCTTTGTCCCGAATCCAGCGCTAAGTTTCTGTTTTTCGTTAAACGTCCCTTAAAAAGACGGCCTAGTTGCGCTGCTTGATTTACTGGAATTCTCAAGTAATATTTCATGCGTCCAAAGAATGATTTCTTTAGTGTGAAGGACATATTCTCAACAAAGAGATAACCTGTTGACGAGCCATCGCGCTCCGTTCCTAGCGCTACTGCCGATGTGAAGGCTTCATTTTGCAAAAAAGAGGCTCTGTCTAGGTCCGTCATGCCTTTTTGAAGCAGATTCATCTCTCGGGCGATGTCAAGAACGGCTAGCGTATCGTAAGCCTGCATCGCTTCCATCTCGTCAGCTGTAATGCCCGTAAGTTGAAGAAAAGTAGTCACGCCGTGTTCGGTTTGAACTCGACCGAGATCAGGATCCTCATTACAAACTAATCCAACTAAATTGCTATCTAATGCATCAAAAGTCGCATCAATATCACTTATCCACGTACCATGCTTCAAAGGGCGGCCCAATACTAACACGTATTCTGCAATACTATGAAAAACGGCTGGGACCCAATTCGGAGGCTCTGTTACGCCTGGGACCTTTTTTAAGCGAATGGTCAATTCGAAATGAATGGTGCTCTCTTTCTCGTTTGTAAGGTTGTGTTTAGAGAGTCCATAGGATACGTAATGCCAATGTGGCATTGGCTCATGACTTTCATACGCAGCCATCATTTCTAATGGATCACCAGGGTTAAAATAATAGGCTTTAGCGGGTTCACAATGGTTGGGCTGATGTTCTTTATAAAATGCTTCAACATGATGCTTCAGTCGTCCCACACTGGTCGATTCTTCGTTTCGTTTCGTATTCATTATCATCACCTCAATTATCTAAATTTTACCACTAGAAACATCTTCTTAGCGTGGGTCTTCTGTCTTGTTTTGTAATCTTAAGAAAACCTTAAGATTTCTCTTCACTATTCTTTAAGATTTACACGGTAAACTGTATATTGTAAGGTTTCTTCCACAAGAAATAAGGGAAAGGGTTTGTGAACCCATTCTTTTTACATATTGATTTAAAGGAGTGTTGGCCTTTGACTTCTCAAGAAAAAAGAGTGTTAAGAGAATTACCGCTAGTCCTTTGTCCGCAAGAGATTATTGGCGTCGTAGATCACAATGGTTCAGGAAAAACAATGATTTTACAATTGCTCGCGCGTTTAATGTACCCGAAGCAAGATGAAACGGTTTTTGCCGAAGTACAATGGGATGATGTTGGTTTTTTAATTGATAAGCCGCACTTCGTTGAACGTTTATCAGGCTTTGATAATATCGAATCAGCAGGCAGCACCGTTGAAGAAATTCAAGAGTTGATGGCGATGTTCGGGCTCGATCCACATTGTTGCCGTCCTGTGAAAACGTATACAAAAGATAAACTGCAACGTCTTGGCCTCGTGCAGGCGTTTATCGATCAGCCGAAGCTCCTCTTGCTTCATGAACCTATGGAAACGTTAACTGCGAATAGTCGTGAAGTGGTAAAGACTCTTTTGGAGCAAGCGCGTCACTACGGAACAAGCGCTGTCATTGTAAGCCACAATGTGAGCGATATTGCCGATGTCTGTGATCGTATTTATCATCTGAACGATCAAGACCCTGCCGTGACAATTTCCTATCATCATGCCTAAATAGGAAAAAACCCCGTAGCAATGAAAATTACTCCTTTCCATGCAGAGGGGTTTCATTCGTAAATTCAATGTCAATAATCGTTCCACGACCAACAATGCTTTCAATCGTTATATTGCCGCCGTGTGCTTTAATGGTATCATGTGCGATGGCCATCCCAAGACCAGATCCTTTATGGGTTTCGCCTGTATTTGTGCCGCGATAATAGCGATCAAATATGCGATCCAACTCTTCTTTCGGAATGCCTCGTCCATTGTCTTCAATCGTTATTTTCCCTGGAGACATTACTTTCACAACAATGGATACGTTCGCATCGTTGTGAACAACCGCATTATAAATTAAGTTATTCATCGCTCTTCGTAACAACGTCTCGTCTGCTTTAAAAGGAATAATATCCTCTTCCGTATAAAACGTAATATCTCGCTCTTCATAACGAGGATCATTTAACAAGTCAATGACAATATTTCGTAAAAACTTTACTAAATTAATCGGATTTCGTTCAAGCGGTAATCCTTGATTACGAAGTCGTGTCGTTAAGTGCAAATCCTCAAATACATCTTTCATATAGATTGCTTTGCTTTCAATGATTTGCGCATATTCCCGCATTTCTTCAACCGTAAATTCATAATTTGGGTCTTTCATCATTTCTGCATACCCTTGAACGGACGCAAGCGGCGTCTTAATATCGTGAGAAATATTCGCGATCCATTCCTCTTTCATCCGATCCAGTTGTTTTCGTTCGCGCTCAAGTGCTGTGAGCTCGTTTGATAAGTGGTTGACGTTATAATACACGTCTTTATAAAGACCTTTCGGTGGATAATGCACCTTGTAATCTTTATCTGCTAATCGTTTAATGCCCTCAATAATATGATTGATCGGACGCGTGAGCCGCTTAGCAAACGCATAACCAATGACGAGGGCGACAATGCTATCAATAATAACGAGGACAATGGTCATAACGCGAAACTTTTGAAAGAAGCGCTCTGTATTAAAGGTCGCCGTCCACCGTGCTAATTTCGGATTTTTAAAGCCGATAAAGTAACTATAATCCGTATCGCCAAACTTCTTGTCACTTACAAAGAGAATGGCGTTAATACCTTTTTCTTTATATTTATAGCGATTGATAATCTCAATCGGTCGATATTTCTTTTTCACCTTTTTGGGCAAATGATAGCCGTATACTTGCTGGCCGTTCTCATCTAATATTTGAATCCAGGCATGTTCCTTCGCTAACTCTTTTTTTCCTTTTTGCGTAATGTACACATGGCCTTCTTCCCCTTTTATATAGCGATAAAAGTTCCGCGTAAACATCTCTGCAGACCATTTATGCTTTTCCTTTATAGGTTGACCATGTGTTTGATTTTGCATAAGAAACACAGAAAAAACCGCAACGATATTTAATATAATAACGAGAACGACGACGATTACAATGGAGGTTAAAAATCGCCCCGTTAGCCGCCACTGCATTGATTTATTCATCTTTTACAACCAACTTATACCCTAAACCTTTTACCGTTAAAAGATATTGAGGTTTCGATGGATTGTTTTCAATTTTCTCGCGCAGACGGCGGATATGAACCATAATTGTATTATCATAGCCGTACATATCCTCGCCCCATACTGCTTCATATAAGCTTTCTTTACTAATCACTTTATTTTGATGTTTCATAAAATACGTCATCAAGCCCAGTTCTTTGCGATTTAACTCCACATGCTCTTTATTTCGATAAAATTGCAGTTCGGTTTCATTCAGTTCAAATGGGCCAACCTTGATCACAGCTTCTTTCTCATCTTCTTTCGTTACATAGCTTGCACGCCGCAGCTGTGCTTTTACACGATAAGCAACTTCTTTGGGGCTAAATGGCTTCGTAATATAATCATCGCCACCCATCGCAAACCCTAAGATCCGGTCAATTTCTTCTGATTTAGCAGATAAAAATAGGATTGGCACTGTTGAAATTGCTCGAATTTGTTTACAAACCTCGTACCCTTCACCATCGGGAAGCATGATGTCAAGCAAAACAAGGTCTGGCTGTTCTCGTTGAAAAGCAGTCCATGCCTCTTGGGCAGTTGCTGCCGTTATGACGTCTTTAATGCCTTCTTTTTTTAGGACCGTTTCAATTAGACGCAAAATATCCATCTCATCATCAACGACTAACACCTTTTTCGCAATCATGATCATTCCCCTTTTTTATAAAACACGTCTCGAGGGTAGTATGCCTCACTATCATTTATTTGACAAGACGTGCCTTTACTTTCTCTGGTAGCTCAGAAACCATCACTTCTTCGTATGATTTAACGTCATGGCTATTTTTGGCTACATACAATCTCAAATAGTGATCTTGCTTTAAGCGTTTTTCCGTATCAAAGCGCCTCGTACGCTTTCGTCTTAAATTCATAGCGCGTATAGTGTTCACCATCTGATGCCTTCATAATAAGCTCTTTACCTGCTCCAACTCTCATCCGCATTCCAATGATGGAAATTAAATAATCGCACCATCTACTAAAATAATAACAACGAGATTACTTCTCATCCAACCTTCATGTTTCACTTTATTGTTTTCTTTTTTTAGCTTAATACTGTTTTGTAATACCGACGAAGGGTAGCGATAAAAAACAGACAATAAATGCCACTATAGAGGATGACGCAGACCGTCATCGGTCCTTTTAAAGAAATCGTAAACAGCTTAGAAAAAGCCATCATAGCGACGAGACTATGAACGATGCCAATGAGGAGTGGCAAGCTAAATAGGATACAGAGCTGCCTAAAAATAGACGCAGTAATTTCTTTTTTCGTTACACCCATCTTGATGAGAAGCTGATAGCGATCGCGATTATTTTCTGCTTCTATTCTTAATTTACCGTATAGTAACGTACCAACTGCACTGACGAACACTAGACCGAAAAAAGAACTAATAAAAAGCAGTAGCCCGAAAATGCCCAAGCCTTCTGTATACTCTTGATAATAGCTAGAAAATAAATCTTGATCGGTTAATCTCTTTTCAATTTCTTCTGTTAACCCTTTAACGTGCGCTTCATCTTTAAATTGATAAAGCTCATAGCGAATGCGCTCGGCTTTCTTTTTCTGAAGAAGCTTGTGAAATAAATCGTTACTAAGAACAACCGTCGTGCTCGCCGTTCCTGAATTAAAGACGGAATCATGAATGTGTTCTTTTACTTGTAGCTCGACGTTTTTCCCTTTCACTTGTAGTGGAATGGACGCTCCTTCATAGTTGGCGCCGAACGGCTCACTATAATCAATCGTTAAAACGACAGCTTCCCTTCCTTGTAACGTAAGTTTTTCATCTTTTCTTTGGAGAGAAGTAAGCTTATTAAACATAGACTGCGAAATAAGCGCTACTTCTTGTTCTTGGCCAAGAAAAGGGTTCTCAAGCGTACTGATGTCTGCTCGGGTCAGCAACGCTTGGACAGACGCATGATACGCTAGCGGACGCTCTGTGTCTTTAGCAATCAGCTGATTTATTTGCTTAACCGCTTGTGCATTATGATTTATAAACATCATGCTGTTTGGATTAGAAACAGCTGTATATTCTTTATTGATCGAATAAGAGGCGTATGTCGTCCCCACAACGGTTAACGTAACAGCGCTGATGATGGCAACGGCTGTTAACATGACCGCATTGTCTTTCACACGGTGTAGCAGTTGAGAAGCACCTACCATATTTAAACCGTTCCAATACGTCGCTTTATGCTTCTTTACAATTTTAAACAACAAAACAATGACGGTATGAAACAATAAAAAAGTTCCAATGATGACAAGTCCAACGATCACCATGGGCGACAAAAGTAACCCTAACAGTTTCCATATGTGTGACGTTAAAATATTTTCCAAGGCGAGACGATAGCCTACGCCAATACAAAGAAAAGCAAGAACAACGAGAAGCCATGATGATGTTGGCTCCACCTTTTCTCCCTCTACCTGAAACAATTCCGAAAGCTTTAATCGATAGCTGAAATGATAGCTTTGAACGCTTGTAAGCAGCGTTATACCGAGGAAAATGATAACCGTGTAACCTAGGTCACTGCTTGCTGGAAAGGACACAGAAACTGAGCCCTCATAGCCCATGAACGACATTAGTAGCATTACAAATAGGCGTAGAAGTGCACTTCCGATGAGACAGCCAATGACAAGCGTCCCTACTCCCAATAATAGATGCTCATAAAAAAGCATGCGCCCTATTTGTTTTTTCGCCATTCCAAGCATCGAATATAGCTTCATTTCTTGTTTACGTTTCTTTAAAAAAAAGGCGTGACAGCACCAACTAAATAGCGTAATAAAAAGTAGTAAAATGACAGAAGCACCTGTAAAGAAGGCAGACAGATCTAGGAACCCTCCAGACGCAACTTCAGATGGTACTTCACGGGCGATTACACTGAATGTTAAGAACGTGATGATCGCTAGAATCATCGTGAAAACATAAAGCACATACATGGAAAGGTTATGCAGAATATTTTTCCACGCCATTTGCAAAAGTGTCATACTACGCGTTCCCTCCAAGTGTGGCTAACATGTCAAGAATGACATGAAAAAATTCCACCCGTGAACGGCCGCGGCGATCAAGCTCTTGATCAAAACGGCCGTCCTTCATAAAAATAATGCGCTGACAAAAGCTAGCCGCATACGCATCATGTGTTACTAACAAAATGGTTGCACGATCGGTTTGATTTAACGTTTGCAATCGCTCAAGAACGTCAGTTGCCGCCTTCGAATCAAGCGCACCGGTCGGTTCATCTGCTAATACTAAGCGGGGCTTAGCAATCATCGCGCGTGCAACCGCTGCGCGTTGTTTTTGCCCACCTGAAATTTGATAGGGAAACTGACTTAGCACGTCCACTAAATCAAGCTTATGCGCGATTTCTTGTGCTCGTTTTTCAATTTCATGTACTGGCACACCGGACAAAGCTAATGGCAACACAATATTATCTTTCACACTTAATGTATCTAATAAGTGATAGTCTTGAAAAACAAAGCCTAGCTCATGACGGCGAAAATTGGCTAGTTCCGCTTCTTTCATGGCATTAATATCTTTACCCATGATTTTAATTTCGCCAGAAGAAGCCGTATCAATCGTTGAAAAAATATTGAGCAAGGAGGTTTTCCCTGCTCCAGATGGTCCCATCAAGCCAACGAATTCGCCTTCAAGAATCGTCATCGTAATATTATCTAATGCTTTATTTAAATGGCCGTTTGACCCATATGTTTTCGAAACATTTCGCGCTTGTACAATCACTAACTTTCACTCCTTCTGGATGTTACGCTTCTTAGTATAGCGCACCGATATTACAAGTGAATAATATCAACCTTAAAAGAAGCTTAAAGTTTCCATGAAATACTTCCTCTGTATAATGGGGCATGTGGAGGAATTGACTTGGATTGCGTTTGAGTCGATCTGCTGCGCGCAAACTAGCATCTCTTTTGCACATCACTCTTTTCCTAGTTATTTAAGAGCTTTGACGCTATTTCTTCTTCTTTTTGAGCGCATTTACGAGATGCTCTCTTCATTTGCTCTATTTTTCATCTCTTACACCGTTGCTGGAGGCGATTTATCTGGTCTGCGCGCGAACGGACTTGGTCTGCGCGCGAACCGAGGGCTCCTGCGCGCGAACGGACTTGGTCTGCGCGCGAATCGAGGCTCCTGTGCGCGAACGAACTTGGTCTGCGCACGAATCGAGGCTCCTGCGCGCGAACGGACTTGGTCTGCGCGCGAATCGAGGGCTCCTGCGCGCGAACGGACCTGGTCTGCGCGCGAATCAAGGGCTCCTGCGCGCAATTATAGAAGAGCTTGCACCCTACTCCATTTTGTAGTGCATTCGACGGCTACTTACATACGTAAGACAAACTAATAAAAAAATGGCTTCATCACCGAAATCGATGATGAAGCCATTTTTTATGTGTTAAGGCCGTTTATGTCCCAGCCGCTTTTCATACAACTATTTAACAACGCGCAATGTTGGTTTAACAACCTCTTCTTCTTGTTCGTGTAGCGCGGAGGCTTCTTTGTTTTTCCGTCTCATATTCACAAAGCCAGAGATGTTCACAAGAATGCCCGTAGAGAGCATGAGAACGAGCATCGAGGACCCCCCATAGCTTAAAAACGGAAGCGGCACGCCGGTAACCGGCAATAACCCTGACGCTGCGCCTAAATTAATAAACGCTTGTATGCCAATCCAACTCGAAATCCCAATTGCCATCAGCCGCCCGAAAGTATCTTTACAGCGTAAGCCGATAATAAAGCCTTTGATGACAATATAAAACAGCGCAATGAGCGTGACGAGCACACCAACAAAACCAAGTTCTTCAGAGACGTTAGCAATAATAAAGTCTGTTTGGACTTCTGGTAAATAGCCATATTTCGACGTACCATTACCAAGACCTACACCACTAATACTTCCGTTGGCAATCGCTATGTACGAATTAACGAGCTGCCAGCCTTCTTTTGGGTTCTCAAACGGAGAATACGCACCTTTAAAGCGACCAATTTGATTATCACTCGCCATAAACGTAAAGAAAATTGCCAAGCCAATTGAGCCAATAACGGTAAGTAAAAGCACGTGTTTCGCTCGTAATTTCGCACTGTAAATAATACATGCTGCGGCAGCTACGAGGATAATCATCGATCCGAAGTCAGGCTGAATTAAAATCAAACCAGCCATAAAACCGACTAATACGAGTGGCGGAAAGACAGCTTTACCGAAGTTTCCGATATACGATTGCTTTTTCGCTAACACAGACGACAAGTAAACGATCACAGCTAACTTCGCAAGCTCAGAAGGCTGAATATTAAAGCCACCGATGCTTAACCAAGATTGTGCATTGTTCGTCGTTTTACCGGCAAGAAAGACGATGACAAGGAGGATAAAGGTTAAGAGCACGAGCATCTTCGTCAAATTCATGTATGCCTTGTACGGAAAAAGGACAGCGAACAGAAAAAGCACGCATCCTACCAGTAAAAAAATGAGCTGTCGTTTAAAAAAGAAATCAATTGATAGATTAAAGCGGAGCGCAACGGGATAGCTACTGCTATAAATCATCATCACTCCAAAAACACCTAACGCGATTACGACAAAAATGAGGCTGTAATCCAGATGCCGAATCAATTTTTTTAACATATTACATCACCTGCATTCATTTGTACTCTTATTTTACCTTAAAATAGACAAGGTTGCCTGATGAAATATGCGACAAATTTTCGTATATTCTTATATACTTTGCTAAAATGTGCGATTTTCATAAAAAAAACGCCAGCATTAGCCGGCGTCATCTTATGAGATGGCTGAAACAGAGTCTTTCTTTTCCAAAGAAACTGCGCTCGTTACTTTCATGAAGCTCACAATGGCAAGTATACTTGCTAGCCCATAAATAACCGCCATGCCCCATGATGGAACAAAAGCACCAATTGTAATTCCGAGCGCCCCGAGTACTTTAGCGACCTGAAACGTTAAACCGTTAATGGCCAAATAAGAGCTTCGTGCATCTTCGTGAATGATATCAGCCATAATCGATTGTTTAATCGGGATATACATAATTTCACCAAGCGTAGCGAACGTCATGCACGCCAGTAATAACCAGAGATTGTTGCTATAACCGATGATTGTATAGCCGATAAAAAATAACAAAAGCCCACCATACAATACATATTGATCGCGGTAACGCTTCATCCACTTTGTTACGAAAAAAGAACCAACGACGACAAGCACAGTATTCGTCATCATTAAAATACTAGCCATGCGCAATCCATCTAATGCATATGTAAACCACTGTCCAACAGAAATCATTTGTTCTATAAATTCTTTATTTAATCGTACCGAAACATAATTCGCCAGCTGAAATTCCAGCCCAATGATCAAGGTAGATGCTAAACATAACCATAAAAAAAGCTTATCCGTCATGACGACTTTATAACTATTCGCCATATCTCTAAATACATTTACAGAACGCTTGCTTTGCTTACTAATGTGCGTTTCTGTAATTTTTGTAATCGATAACCATAAGGAAATGACATTTACGACTGCTAAACCGATAAACAGCTCAAAGCGATATTCTTTAAAGAAGAGTCCACCAAGTAATGAACCGAGCGCTAATGATAAATTCGTTGCCCAATAACTCACGCTATACATGAGTTTACGATTATCCTTCGTACTTGCATCAATGAGCATCGCTTCGGCTGCTGGACCTACTAAACCACTGCTAATGCCGTGTACAAACATCATTGCCGCTGTGATCCAAGGTGAGTTGAACCACGGAGAATTGACAACGAGCATAACGATAAAGGCTGCGAGCGATAACCACTCTCCCATAATCAAAACCCGTCTTCTACCGATTCGATCTGCTATGTAACCACCATAAAACCCTACAATAATGGAGGCAAATACGTTAATGAGCATAATCGCCCCTGCTAGCGCTTGTCCGAGCTCTGATGATAAATAAATCGCCATAAATGGGAAAATCATCGTTCCGACAGCTCTCATTAAAAAGGACGTGAAGAGGCGAATTTTGATATTCGGATGCAACGAACGTAGCATCTTCCTACCTCCTTTTTCCCTATATTTGTCTATTGTGTTATTTTCCACTAGAAAAAGATGCAGAAAAAGTGTAAAATTCAAAAAAGAATTTCATCTTTTTAAAAGGAGTCGTTTTATGGAGATTCTTGACCATTATCTTACACTTCGCATGCATTTCTCTGCTGACCAAACGAGCGTCACTGTTGCAGAGCTTGAGTCTCTGTTCTTTTGTACAAAACGCAATGTGAACCTATTATTAAGACGCATGAGCGAGGAAGAATGGATTACGTGGACACCAGGACGAGGACGTGGAAATCGCTCCACAGTAGAATTCCATTATCCACTAGAAGAAGCTGCTCATACTCATTTCTCAAAGCTGCTACAGCGCAACCAAATGAGTGAAGCTGCTGACTTTTTAACACGTCCGCTTCCAAAGCATATCGCTAAACAACTACAGAAAAAAATTCAAAGTAATTTTGGCTTTCAAGTAAAAGAAACGGTCGCAGAATCTCTAGATCTGCTTAAAATACCGGTTCGCAGTGTGATTAGTACGCTAGATCCGGCTTTTTCATTTACAGCAACAGAAGCGCATTTTGTTCGCCAAGTATTTGATACACTCATTATCCATAATCCCGTAACGAAGCAGTTCGAGCCTCATCTTGCTCACCACTGGACCATTAATGAAACGTTTACGGAATGGACGTTTTATTTACGGAAAGGCGTTCGCTTCCACCACGGTCGCACGCTTTGTGCGAAAGATGTTGTGTACACGCTCAATCGTCTATGCGATGAGAACGTCAATTCACCCTATCGTGATTTATTTTCGATTATTGAAAGTATTGAAGCCTTTCATGACACGGCTGTCTATGTTAAGCTCTCATCGCCTAATGCTTTTTTCCTACATTATTTAAGTTCTTATCATGCACCCATTTTGCCTTACGATGTACCGATTGCGCCAGACAAATCTCTCATCGGCACAGGTGCTTTTTATGTAAAAACCCACAATGAGCGCGTGCTCGCATTAGAAGCTTTTCATGATCACTTTATGGGACGCCCCCTGCTCGATCGGGTCGAAGCATGGTTTATGAATGTAAATCCAGAGCGCGTTTTTCACTACGAACTTCCTGGTAGAGAGACTCAAAACAAGCGTCACGTTCGTATTGATCATAACGGCTCCCATTATCTAATCTTTAACTTTCAAGTGGACGGTCCACATCATGATCGCTACCTACGCGAGGCTCTGCACGCCATTATAAATCGCAAAAAACTCGTGGATGATCTAGGTGGACGTCGCCGTCTACCAGGCAATAGCTTTTGGCAAGCGCGCAGTATGGAGCATGAATTTGCGATGGTCTCCCCTGAAGCCATTGCCCAGCTACTTGAACAAAGTCAGTATAACGGTGAACCACTTATTCTTTGTTGTGCGCAGCATACGGAAAATTTACGAGAAGCCCGTTGGTTACAAGCAGAATTGCGACGTTATAAAATTCCGCTCACAATCGTACCTTGTGCACCAAGTCAATTTGCGACGATGGACGCTCACCTATTTTTAAAAGGTGAAATACTCGAACGCGATGCGCACTACGGCTTTCTTACCTTTTTAAAAAGCCAACAAACGATGCGTGCGCTCATGCTCCCTCAACACATCGAAACGATTGATACTTTACTCGAACCATTTTTACGTACGAATGATGAAGAGCGTAGAGAACGTATTACCATAGAGATCGAACACTATATTAATCGCGAAAAGCTCATTCTTCATCTCTATCACGGCGCACGACAATGGTACTATCCTTCCCCCCTTGCCGGCATCCGCCTTAACGACTATGGCTGGGCCGATTTTAAGAAGCTATGGATTCAGCCTGAGCGATATGAAGAAGTGAGAGCAGGGCAGGGAGGTGGAGCGTAGGGCTAGGGTGTGGAGCGCGCGGGTCGTGGGCAGGAGTCTTCGATTCGCGCGCAGGGATCCTCGATTCGCGCGCAGAGACACTTGATTCGCGCGCAGAGACCTCCGATTCGCGCGCAGAGGACCTCGGTTCGCGCGCAGGCCGTGCTTTTTGGCTTGCCAGGACCCTCCTTTTATCCGGAAGTTGGCATTTTGAATGCACTTAACTCATATTTGATCATTATTTTTGAAATCTTACACGAACAACGCTCTAATTTTGACGCAAAAAGGCGGTTTGCGCGCAGGAGCCTTCGATTCGCGCTCAGAGACACTTGATTCGCGTGCAGAGACCCTCAGTTCGCGCGCAGAGACCTCCGATTCGCGCGCAGAGGACCTCGGTTCGCGCGCAGGCCGTGCTTTTTGGCTTGCCAGGACCCTCCTTTCATCCGAAAGTTGGCAGTTTGAATGCTCTTAACTCATATTTGATCATTATTTTTGAAATCTTACACGTACAACACTCTAATTTTGGGCGAAACAAGGCGGTTCGCGCGCAGAGGCGCGCAGCACCCCTTACCCCTTACCCACATTATGTGCTAAATCCACCTTCTTCTTCTCTCCTTAATTGCTACTACGAACTAGGTAATCCTCAGTCAAGTTTTGCACGCATCTCCTTATTTATCAGCACACAAGTAAAGGCAAGATGTGCATCCATCCTATGAATGGCGCACACCTTGCCTTTTTAACTCTTTAGCTTTCTAAATGTGATAATTCATATTCTATAAAATTACCACTACCTTTTTGCGTTTGACTATATTTTTGTAGAATTCGTCGGGTTGCGTCACGACTTTCAATTTTTAGAAAGTTGCGCGCGCTTTTATTATCGATCCACTTTCCAAAAAGCAGGGTGTATTCATATAAGGCTTTACTATGAGCGGTATGGGACTTTATGCCACAGGCGGTGCACTGCCAACGGGCGTGAAGGCGAATCATTGGCTTTGCGGAACAAGCAAGGCAGCTAACACCGGGTAGAATTTCATGAGGAGCAATTGTAAACATTCGAAGAACATCGGGGCAATAGGGGACGTGCTCTTTAACAAATTTACGAGCTAGTTTCTTAAGATCAGATTCCGTACAAAAGGGCTGTGTTTCTTTTTTCATAAGTTCTTCTATTTTTGTTGGCAGTAATGCGGCGCGAATGACTTTTTTGGAGAGACGCTGTTTGAAATCATTTTTGATAATCATTTTTTCTCTGGATAAGACGACGAGGGTATGAATGGGCGGTGTGGGAAATTTCATCTTTTCTAACCAGTCATGAAGCTGTCTTTTTTGTCGTTCAACTTGGAGCACAGGGTCGTGAAAAACGTCTTCTTTTAGACCACAAGTACGAATAACTTGATTGTGTTCATGATCAAACGTTAGGGATCCTGCGATGTTTTTTACTTCAATAATGAGGATAAAGGTTGCGGTGAGAATGAGGGTATCCATTTGAAAATAGGTGTCTTTAAAAGGCAATCGAATATCATGCAGCAAAATGTAACTACGTTCATTTAAAAATTGAAAATAATAATCCGTTGTCACTTCACCTTGATAGCCCGCGGTATGTCGCGCCAAATACGCTTCTATTTCTTGACGTCGATCATGATTGAGCGGCAGTCTTGCTACTAGCACTTCTAGCTTTTTCATTAAAACAGACTGACTTCGTTTTTTATAGATCATCGCATCTTCCTCCTTGCTTCAAGCAATTCTCTGTGCGTTACTCATTTCCTGTTTCTCATCTAATAAAAAACTCTTTTCGTAAAGATTGTTGCTTTTGAACATAACAAGAACGATTTTACTTTTTATGGTATTATACAAACAGAGACTCATTCAGTTAAAGGGGTGGTAATTTGTTGAAGATTTTGCAGATTATTTTATCAATCATAGTTATTGCACTTGTTGGGTATGAATTTGTTACTGATGACTTTAGATTTCAACTATACTTGATGATGTTTTTATTTTTTACGATGTTGGTAATGGGATTAAGGGACTTTCAAAAGGGACAAAAAGGGTCCGGCTGGCTAAATATAGTTTTATCTATAATGCTCTTATCTGTATCAATTAAAAGTTTCTTATAGAAGAAAAGGGGCTTTAACGAACTAAGAAACGAAGTCGTTCCATAAAGGAATGGCTTTTTTTATGCCTTACGTAGGAAATTGATGGTACTACGATGTGAATTTAATGAAGCTCTCATCTTACCCTCACATTCGTTTACTAGCTAAAGACAGACGTAAAAAGCCTTCACCACGTTACTTTTTAAAAAAAACACCTCCAAAATTTAGATGGTGTATTTTGGAGGTGCTGTTCAACGCTTTCGTTTAACAAGCTCTAAATAGGTGTAACCTTTTTTCGTAATTTTAATAGGACCGATGTTTGGAGCGAAGCTTGTCGTGTAGCCTTCGCTGGACCGGGTTTGGACGACATGATGAAAGGTGCCGGCTTTTGTTTTGACGGTTTTGTTCGTTGCAATGATGGTGTAGGTAATCTTACTACCGAACATCGTAAAGGCTTTCCACTTTTTGCCCTTTTTCACGGGATACTGTAATTCTAAGCTTTCGTCATCCGCATTGGCTTGCAAGCTGAAAAGGCCTTTGCGCGTTTCTTTTACAAAGTAAAACTCGGTTTTTTTACCGCGAGAAATGGAGCGCCATACATTCCAGCCTTTAAGACGACGATGATCGTTACGTAGCGTATAATCACCAAACAGTGATTCGTAGGAATACGTATACTTCGCGCTCGGTAGATAGCTTGTCTTACGAGCCGCTTGTGCTGTGTCCGCTGCTCCTACATAACAAGAGAATAAGAGACTACACGTTACAAGTATAAAAACAAAACGTTTCATCCTGCTTTCACCCTTTCCTGCTTTTACGATTTCATTTCCTTTAAGCCGTGCATCAAACTTGGGCGTTCTTTGCCAAAAAAGTCATGAAGTTCGAGATAATACAAGTAGAGTTCTTCATAGCGTGCGACGTGGTCAGGTTGCGGTTTATACGATGTGCGCGTGCTGCTAACCATGTTATGAGCCGCGGCAAAAATAGAATCATAGCCGCCTCGTTCGCCACCAGCTGCAACGGCTCCATACAGTGCTGCACCGAGCGCCGTCGTTTGCTTGGCATGTGAAATAAAAATTTCACGATTCGTTACATCTGCATAAATTTGCATGAGTAACTCGTTTCGCTCCGGTAAGCCACCAACCGCATACAATTCATCGACGGCAATACCCGCGTCGGTGAAACTATCGATAATTCGTTTCGTACCAAAAGCCGTTGCCTCTAGTAACGCGCGATAGATTTCCTCAGGCTTTGTAGCTAACGTTAAGCCAATTAGCGCACCTGTTAAAGACGCATCCACTAACACGGAGCGATTGCCATTCCACCAGTCTAACGCAACTAGCCCTGTTTCGCCGGGCAAATAGACCGCTGCCTTTTCTGACAACCATTCGTGTAGGCTTTTGCCTTCTTTCTCTGCTTCGTCACGAACTTCATGAGAGGCTGCCTGCTCGACGTACCAACCGAACAAGTCGCCAACAGCCGCTTGTCCCGTTTCGTAGCTTACATAGCCAGGAATAATGCCATCATCAACCATGCCACAGACCCCCACGACAGGTTCCGGGTGTTCTGCTAGTAGCATATGACACGTCGATGTCCCCATCGCCAGGACGAGTTGACCAGGATGGACGGCCCCAGCCGCAGCTACGCCAGCATGCGCATCAATGACTGCGACGGCAACTGCTGTTCCTTGCGCAAGTCCAAGCCATTGAGCCGCTTCTTCTGTTAGCTCTCCTGCTTTTTCGCCAATGGGAAGCACTTCTCCTCTCATTTTCGTAGAAAGAATGGATTCCATCGCTGGATCAAGTGCCGTAAAAAAGGCTTGTGAAGGATAACCTTCATCTTTGCTCCAAAGTGCTTTATAGCCAGCTAGATTGCTAGAACGAAGCAATGATCCTGTTAAGCGCGAGACGATCCAATCACCTGCTTCTATAAATAGATCGGTTGCTTCATAAATGTGTGGTGCTTCTCTCAGAACTTGTAGTACTTTTGGCACTAACCATTCAGAGGAAATTTTCCCGCCGTATCGTTGTAAAAATGGTTCCCGACGCGCTTGCGCAAGCGCTGTTATTTCGTCAGCTTCAGCTTGGGCAGCATGATGTTTCCAAAGCTTTACCCAGCTATGTGGTTCTTCTTTATAGTCATCTAAAAAGCAAAGCGGTTCACCGTTTGAAGCAAGTGGTAAAACCGTCGATGATGTAAAAGCAATGCCGATGCCAATGACGTCTTCCTTCACAACAGAAGCACGTTCTAATACGGCTGGTACCGCTGTTTTAAGCACGTGTAAATAATCGTGTGGATGCTGCAACGCCCAATCTTGCGGAAGTTTCGTTCCACTTGGAAGGGCGGTTGTAAGGACGCCGTGTTCATAAGGTGTAACATGTGTAGCCAGTTCTTTTCCTGTATCTGCTTCAACGAGCAGGGCGCGGCCTGATTCTGTTCCGAAATCAACGCCTACTACATACTTGTGCAAAAAGGTGTCCTCCTTCCATTTTTGACAGTCTTTTTCTATCAGATTATACCGAAAGAGCATTCTCACTTCAATCGTAGAAAATTCGATTCAAGCTATAAACGCGCTACAATCAATCCTTTGACCTATTACAAAACGGATGCGCAAGAAGACACTCGATAAAAACTTGCATCGCTTTTGTCCAATCGTCTGTTGCTCGCGTCACTAATGTAAAATAACGTTCTATTGGAAAAGAATCTAGTGGTAGCACCGCTAGCGTACCTAAGGAAAGCTCCTTGCGAATGGCCCATGATGATAAAAAGGCAATACCAAGCCCCGCCTCTACTGCTTCTTTAATACTTTGCGTACTTCCAAATTCCATAGACGAAGCAGGAGAAAAGGCATGCTCTTCAAACATATGCTCTGTTGCTTCTCGCGTTCCCGATCCTTCTTCCCGAACAATCCATGTTTCCTGAACCAAGTCACTCATTGTAATCCCATCTTTTCTCACTAAAGGATGTTGCCGGCTGGCTACAACGACGAGTGAATCTGACGCAAACGTCTCTTTTACTACCGTATCATCCGCCACATTTCCTTCTATAATTCCAAGATCCATTCGCTGTTCGGCAACGAGTGTTACTACTTCGCGCGTATTGCCAATCGTAATGGACGGAACAATGTCCTCATAGCGTGAACGAACGCGTGCAACGATATGCGGTAGCACATACTCACCGAACGTATAGCTTGCGGCGATTTTCAGAGGACCTGCCGGCTGATTCATCGTATCATTGACGCGTACCTCCATCCGTTCATAGAGCCCGAGAATTTCTTTTGCATGATCGTATACAATCTTTCCCGCCTTCGTCAGCGCTACTTCTTTCGTCGTTCGATAAAGAAGCTTCGCGTTCATTTTCTGTTCTAACTGTTTAATCGATCGACTGACCGCGGGTTGCGTAAGATGGAGGAGCTTGGCTGCTTCTGAGAAGTGTGCTTTCTCAACAACCGCTACGAATATAGCAAGTTCAGACTTCATTCCTACCTTCCTTTCATAACACTTTTGTTATAACAAGCATACAAAAAAGTAATTTTACTTATTATTAGCCAACACCTATGATGAAATAAGAAGGAGGCTTCTTATGAATCCTAACACAGCTTCTGCTAAACAAGCTCCCGCCCCTAAACCACGGCTCATCTCCGGTGTATTCTTTACCTTTTGTATTGCCCTACTTGGCATGGCACTAAGCTACGTGCCGTACATTGGTAAAATCGGCGCGCTCGCACTTGCGATTTTACTTGCCGTTCTATATCGCCAATTTGCAGGCTATCCGGAAACCTTGCGCACTGGCATTGAGTTTTCCGGCAAAAAACTATTGCGTTTTGCCATTATTTTATACGGTTTTAAGCTCAATATGGCCATCGTCTTTTCTGAAGGATTGCCACTGCTAGCTCGCGGTGCAGGGACGATTGTTTTTTCACTGCTGATCACCTACGTCATGGCTCGTCTGCTAAAGGCCGATCGTCAAGTCTCTTTTTTAGTAGCGATTGGTACCGGGATTTGTGGTGCTGCCGCCATTGCGGCTGTTTCTCCGATTGTGTCTGCAAAGGAAGAAGATACAGCCTTATCCGTAGGCATGATTGCCTTGATGGGGACCATTTTTTCCGTCGCCTATACGATTGTCTTTCCATTCTTACCTTTATCACCAACCGCTTATGGCATCTGGTCTGGCTTATCGTTGCATGAACTAGCTCACGTTGCCTTAGCCGGGGCACCGGCCGGCTCTAATGCGCTTGCTCTTGCTTTACTTGCTAAACTTTGTCGCGTCTTTTTACTCGTTCCTTTTTGCTTGATCCTCATCTATATTCAAAAGAAACGCGCACCAAAAACAGCGAGCACTTCTTCTGTACCGTTTCCATGGTTTCTCGTAGGCTTTATGGCAACGAGCGTCGTCGCAAGCTATGTCATCACGTTGCCAGCTACTCTACTAGAAGGTCTTTCAATCATCACTACCTTTCTACTAACGATGGCCATGACCGGTCTCGGATTAAATGTAAGCTTAGCAGCCATAAAGCAACGTGCCTTGCGCCCGCTACTCGCACTACTGATCACCTCTCTGCTGTTATCGAGCGTTACCTATTTTTTATAAGATTATTTCTTTATGAAAAGCATGCGTTGGCAGATCGCAACGGATGCTTTTTCCTGCGTGCTGGGGCTCCAAAATAGACAACCTGACCCGTTCCCCGTTTTCCCTCTCTTTCATAGACTATAACAATCATGACCATAAAAGGAGCGACATGATGCCAAAAAAATTATTTAAGAAAAAAACAATCACCGAGAAAGATGTCGCTAAGTATTCGGTAATTGGAGATGGAAGCGATGGCATTGTCTATCAAATTTCCTCTAAGAAATGTGTAAAGCTCTTTTTTAAAGAGGAAACGTGTAAACTCGAACTTCGAGGCTTAAAAGCTGGTAAAAGTTCACTTGCTCTTCCAAAACTTTATGAATATGGCGACAACTATATCGTCTCTGAATATATTGAGGGCATTTCATTAGCGCGCTATTTAAAACGCGGCTATAAAATTGATGAAGCGTTAACAAAAAAGATTCTATTTGTCTTAAAGGAATTTCAACGCATTGGCTTTACACGTTGGGATACTGACGCTCGTCACGTGTTAATCTGCGAAAAAACAGGTGGCTTAAAGATTGTCGATCATAAGCGCGCCTTCGGAAAAACACGCCGTATGCCCATAAAGCTGATGAATGATTTGGACAAGTTGGGTGGCGTCACCGATTTCTTAACGCATGTAAAAAAATTAAATCCTGCTCTGTATCCTGATTGGTCAACGTATTATAAAGAGCAGCTTCAACCAAGAAACATGTCATAGTTTCTCCGTATAACTCCGCACATGACGGTTTCTATTACCTCACACGTTTCATACACTAGTTATACAAGGAGTGAAAATCTAATGAAAGAGAGTATTTTAGTGATCGGCGCTCATCCAGATGATGAGCTCTTAGGATCAGCCGGCACCCTCAAGCGCTTAATTGCTGCTGGACATGACGTTATTTCCGTCATTACTGCAATGGGACGAAAAGAAGAAGCGCACCATATGGAAGAAACCATTCGGCGCGCAAATAAAGCCATCGGCATTGAAACCGTCATCTTTTTACAACACCCTAATTTGGAATTAGAAATGATGCCTCGTCATCAATTAACGAAAGATATTGAAAAGATTATTGCGCAATACAAACCATCTACCGTATTTACACACCATTATGGCGATGTGAATCGCGATCACCTCGTCACCTATGAAGCTGTCCTAACAGCGGTTCGACCGTTACCTGGGCAACGCCCCATTGAATTCATTACATTTGAAACCGTCTCCTCTAGTGAATGGAGCGCATCCACGTCAGATAAACTCTTTAAACCAAACTACTTTGTGGATATTACAAACGAAATAGACGTTAAAATCGAGGCGTTAAAGCATTATGATGTAGAAATGCGCCCACCACCTCATCCTCGTTCTTACGAAGGTGTCCGGAATCTAGCTAGCGTTCGCGGGATGACAATCGGCGTTCCTTATGCTGAAGCGTTCGAAGTGATTCGGAGGGTATGGAAATGAAACTAACCTTTCCTTATCCGTCGCTCATCTCCATCATGGATCGCTATTATCATGTGACCAAGTCCTACGGTAGCGCATCTACTAAGAAAAAAAGTGAGCGTCTCCCGCCCCTTTCCCCTCCTCAACCAAAAAGAAAACTATCCATTCTCGTCGCGACGTTTTGGGATTATCCTCATACCGGTGGCCTTTCCAACTATATTACCTCACTATGTGAAGGACTTCGCCAACAAGGGCATCATGTAGACGTCATCTCGCCCAATCAATTCTCTTCCACAGAAGTGAGCGCCTACCGCAAGCGAATCATTCCAAAATTAAAAGATTTCTTCATAAAACGGTATGGTACAACCGATTCGCTTATTCTCAAAAATAACCGTAACATGTATGTTTATGAAAAGATGCTAGAAAAAATGGATCTTAGCAAATACGATGTGTTCCATGCGCAAGATTTATTTACTGCTAATATTCTTGGTCGCTTTAATGAGCATTACAACCGTCCCCTCTTTTTCACACCACATGGCATGTATACATTTAACCGCTTAAAGTTTGGCATTTTCAAATCCGGTTCACTTGAAGAAGTCTATTATCGCACACTAGAGGAACAGGCGATTCAATACAGCGATCAGCTTATTATTTTAAGTCATACGTTTCGCAAACCGCTTATGGAGCTTGGGGCCCGTCCTGAACAGATGATAACCGTCTACACAGGCATTGATGCGCCAACACACTTTAAACGGCAAAAAGAAGCACACGAGCCTCTCGTCGTTACGTGCGTCGCGCGCCTTGGCCCGCGTAAAGGTCATGATATCCTTTTCCAAGCGCTAGCAAAGCTTGATCCTTCCTTAACGAAGCAGCTTACCGTCTTAATTGCTGGCGATGGCGAACGAAAAGAGATGCTGCACAAACAAATACAGAAACTGAACCTTCCATATGTAAAAATGCTCGGCAATCGCGATGACGTACCTACTCTTCTGCAAGCTACAGACGTGTTTGTCCTCCCTACTTTAAATGATAGTTTACCGATAGCAATTATTGAGGCGATGCACAGTGGTGCAGCGATTATCTCTACGAACGTTGGCGGCATTCCGGAGCTTGTTTTGCATAAGAAAACAGGTCTCATCGTGGAACCGAATGATGTCGATCAATTAGCTCATGCGCTTCGTTTGCTGTTAAGCAACCACGCCGCCCGCAAAACGTTAAGTCGTCATGCCAAAGAGTATGCGCAAGCTCGTTTTACAAAACAAGGCATGATTGCTTCGATTGAAAAGTTATATCACCATCACTTGAATAAGAGGGCTTCCTATGCATCATAATCATGCAGCTGTTGTACTAGATCTTAGCGCCAATGGCATTGGCATTATTCGCAGTCTCGCTCGTAAAGGCATTACTGTCTATGCCTTCGATACAGAGAAACCTTATAAAATCGGGCGTTCTCGCTTAGCTACTTGCGGCATATGTCCAAGTCCCTTAACCGAAGAGCAGGCGTTGCTTGACTTTTTAATTACACTTGCAAAATCGAAAGAGCATAAGCCTGTGCTGTATACAGGCGCTGACGACTATGTCACGTTTATGGCTAAATTCCGGCAAGAGTTGCTTCACTACTATTTGTTTATTTTGCCAAGCGACGAACTCATCGAAACGCTCATCGATAAAGAAAAAACATACCAGCTCGCTCTTCGTCATCAAATCCCTGTCCCAAAAACAGTGAAAATCCCCTCTGAAGAAGCGCTGCTTCAAGTGATTCCAGAACTAACGTATCCTTGCTTATTAAAGCCCGTTCGCGGTCATGAATTTCGTAAAACGATCAATAAAAAAGCCTTTGCCATCCACTCAGAAGAAGAACTCCGTGCTGCGTACGATACGTACCGTGCGCACGGAGAGTTAATCTTGCAAGAACTCATACCAGGTGATAACCACTGCTTTTATAAAGTGGCAACCTTTTATGATGAGAACATGCGGCTACTTGCACTTTTTACACTCCAAAAAAACCACCAGTTTCCTCCTGAATTTGGGACGGGAGCCCATATTGTTAGTCGCGAAACGCCAGAACTAACGGAGCTCTGCTTACCTTTCTTTAAAGAGTTACACTTAACTGGCATTGGCATGGCTGAATTTAAAAAAGATCCGCGTGATGGCGTGTATAAATTTATTGAAATCAACCCGCGCTTTTGGCTTACTCATAGCTTAACTGGAGCATCTGGTATTGATTTTGCGTATTTATACTACCTTCACTTAACAGGACAACATGTGAAACCACAGCTACAACAAACGAACGGCGTGAAATGGATTTACCTCGTTCGCTACTATTTAACCTATCGCCAAAAAAAGAAAGCCGGCGAAATGACAGCACGCGATTTTTGGAGAGGTTTTCGTGGTAAAAAAGAATACGCTCTCTTTGCTTGGGATGATCTGATGCCATTTATTCGCAGCACTTGGTCTCATTTAAAAAATGCCTGGAAACGCAGAAAGGAGAACTAGTTTGTATACAACCGATCAGCTGTATGAACAATTCAAACGCATAAAAGCAAATGACAAACTGTCAAAAGCACTTGGCGAACCTGTTACCATCGACCCTACTTCCATTACGTCATTAAAAGCGACCGATCGCAGTGCCATCTATCAGCTGTCTCTTGCAACCAAGCAAGGCACACTTCCCATCGTTTTTAAAATCTTTAGCGCTGGCAAGCATAAAAACGACGTGGAGATTAACATGTATAAGCGCGCGTATAAAGTGATGAAGTCCTTTTTACCAACCGTCTATCATATGGAAGCGCACGGAAACGATACGTGGGTGTTCATGGAATATGTGCGCCAAGTACGCGGCCAAGTCACGTTTACTCCACAACATTTTGACTATATTATCCCATCCCTCGCTAAGCTTCATGCCTCCACGTTTGAAAGTCGGTTTACAAAAAGGGAAAAGTACTTTTCTCCGTGGCTTCCTCTCTATCATTCATCAATGATGACGCAAGAGCGCCAAAAGCAAGTAAAGAAAACGATAGAGCTTCTACAACGCGCCAAAGACGATGCGGCTTTAGAACCCGTCATCTCACCGTACTACACTTCTTTAATGAGCATGTTAGCAAAAGGACCTGACTTTTTCCCAGAATTGCTGCGCTCTGGCTCAGCCATTACGCACTCTGATCTTCATATGCAAAACATCTGTACACATGATGCAACAAAATCAACAGCCTGGGACATTCAATGGATTGATTGGGAATCGGCAAAATATGGACCTGTTTGGTTTGATCTTGTGATTCTCGTTGAAATCTTAATTGCCTTTCGCAAAGACTGGCATGCGCAAGGCGAAAGCATTCGTCGCCGCGCAGTAGATGTCTACACGAAGGAAATGGCACGCTATGGCATCCGCTTTAAAGGAGATGCACTGAAGCTTTATAAGATGGCCTATTGTCAACGCACCTTAGAGCGAGGCTTGCATACCCAACTTCGCCGCTATTTTGAACAGCGTGGTGGCGAATTGTTACCCTATCATTTAGAAAAAGTTACGCTCTGGTGCAAGGAGTTAGGTCTCACTTAACAAAGGAGAATGATCATGCAGCCTTTTACGAAGGAAACCGAACCGTTTCATCCCTTTTTGCTGCAAGCAATGGATCGTCCGCTTACAAAGCCGAAAGCAAGCCTATTGCCGGCTCCGCTTCCTCCCTTGGCAACCTTTGTCCGTAAAAAACCGTTACGAATCTTATATGTTACCTTCTTACGCTATCCGAATTACGGAGGGCTTTCCAACTACATTACTTCGTTAAAGCAAGGGTTCGAAAAGGCTGGTCATGACGTTCATGTGCTATCTCCAGTACAAATGCCTCCCCATGTTCACGAGCATGACGTACCTCGCATTGCAACGCATGCGCGTGCGTATTTGCAAACACACTTTGGGACGGCTCCTGATACCATTGTTAAAAATGCCAGCTACTTGTATGTGTACTATCATTATTTAAAACAACAAGCACTAAACACGTATGACATCATACACACACAAGATTTATTTGCCGCCTTTTTACTCGCCGAACTGAATAAAACGATGCGCAAGCCGCTATTTTTCACACCACACGGTCATTTTACACGCAGTCGAATTGCGTTTAACAAAATGACAGAAAACAGTCTCATTCACCGTTATTTTTCAGCGATTGAACACGTTGGCATTGCCGCCGCGCATAAAATCATTACGATCGCGTCATCCTTTCATCCTGCTTTACGGTCAGATGGCGCCCGAAGTGAACAGCTGCAAACGGTGCATACTGGCATTGATTTTCCATATGTGGCTCCACCACCCCCCTCATCCTCTCTCACCATTACCTTCATTTCCCGCTTAGCTCCGAGAAAAGGGCATGAGACGTTTATAGACGCACTCGCCTTATGTAGGGAGCACTTACAAAATACAGCCGTATGGATTGTTGGTGATGGGGTCATGAGACGTCATTTAGAAGCAAAGGTGAAAGCGTTACAACTCAATCAAGTAACATTTTTCGGGAGGCGGGAAGATGTTCCAGAACTTTTGGCCGCCTCCGACATTTACGTCTTATCGACCCATAATGATAATTTCCCGCTTTCGGTCATTGAAGCGATGTTTGCCGGAAAACCAATTGTTACGACAGGTTGCGGCGGCATTCCAGAGATGATTACACATGAGGAAACAGGCTTACTCGTCACCTCTGGTCACACGCAAGCGTTAAGCGAGGCGCTCATATCCCTGCTTTCTGACGCTTCTTTACGAACGCGATTAGGAACGAACGCCGCTGCCTTTGCTCAGAAGCATTTGACACAAGCGAACATGGTGCAGGAGATTGAGAACCTGTATTGGATGGCGATGAGAAAGAATGGGCCGGAAACGGCGAAGGAGTTTTTTTAATGACAGTGAAAAAGGATTTACGATGAAAGTACTTGTAACAGGAGGAGCTGGCTTTATCGGCTCCCACGTCGTAGACAAGCTACTCTTAGCAGGACATACCCCTATTGTAGTCGATAATTTATCAAACGGCGTAGCCAGTAATCTACCACCTCACATCCCGCTATATGCATGGGATCTTCTTTCCCCAAAGCTAGAACAATTATTTCAACAAGAGCAGCCGGAAATCGTTATTCACCTAGCGGCTCAAGCAAATGTTAGCCACTCGCTTGAAGATCCCCTGCAAGACGCGGCAGCTAACATTTTTGGAACGCTGCACTTACTTCACTGCTGTAAGCTTTATCACGTAAAGAAATTTATCTTTTCTTCAACGAGTGCGGTTTACGGCGATGCAAGCCTTCCGATTACAGAGCAAAGTCCAGTTGATCCTCTTTCCTTTTACGGACTTTCCAAGCTGACTGCTGAACGCTACATTGCTTTTTTCGGTCAGCTTCATAACTTGCCCTATACGATTCTACGCTATGCGAATGTCTTTGGACCTCGCCAAAAAGCCAATGGAGAAGGCGGCGTCATTAGCATATTCATTCATGAGCTTTTAAGCGGACGCACACCGTTCATCCGCGGTGATGGTCAGCAAACACGTGATTTTGTCTATGTAGAAGATGTTGCCAAAGCAAACGTACTATGCATAACGAGCGGTGACTATGAAACATTTAATATTGGGTATGATCAACAAACGAGTATCCGCACACTCTATGAGCTCATTGCTACTAAACTACACAGTGCTACTCTTCCTGCTCAGCACCCCCCGATCCCTGGAGAGATTATGCACAGCCGCTTAACGAGTACGAAAGCGATTCAGCAGTTAAACTGGCAACCGTCCTTTACGCTCGATACCGGACTTGAAGCGACCATTGCTCATATGAAACATCATTATTCATAAGAAAAAAAGCGAAACAGCTTAGGGGGGCTGTTTCGCTTTTTATGTGACTCCTATTATTTCTCTTGACGTGCTTCTTGAATCGCAAATTTCACACGTGCTGGATAGTTCGAGAACATACCTGTTACGCCCCATTTAATTAGACGTTTCATGTCGCTAATTTCATTCACTGTCCATGGGTGAACTTGTAAACCATTTTTCACAGCACGTTTTACAAATTTTTCGCTTAACGTTTCGAAGTTTGGTCCAATGCCGTATGCATAGAGCTTGTACTCATCAAGTTCTTCTTGTGTCAGTTTGTGTGGCTCTGTGAACTCTAACAATTGAATCAATTTAATGGATGGATCCAAGCGTTTTACTTTCAGTAGACTTTGCTTGCTGAAAGATTGAATTAAAAGCGTGTTTTTATTGATATGATACTTGTTGACAAGCTTTAATAATTTCTTTTCCATTCCAGGATAAATTTCTGGAGACTTCGTTTCGATATAGTAGTTTTTATTGCTACCCATCGTTTGGAAAATTTCTTCTAACGTTGGTACTTTAGCGCCAACGTATGATTTTTTCGCATAGATTGGATTTGCTTCGTTAAACCAAGAACCCGCATCTAATTCTTTAATTTGTTTTAACGTTAGGTTGCGAACTTGTCCGCTTCCGTTCGTCGTGCGATTTACCGACTCATCGTGCATAGCAATAAGCTCGCCGTCTTTCGTCATTTGTAAATCAAGCTCGATGTATTGACCACCCATTTTATCGCCAAGCTTGTACGATTGAATCGTATGCTCAGGTGCATAACCAGATGCTCCTCGGTGTGCTACATTAACGACTTTATGCGTAGCTTTAGCTTTTACGTTTGCGTTTGTGCTTGCGCTTGCGCCCGTAGCAACGGCAGAACTAATACCAAGAATAGCTGCTGTCATGGTTACCGATCTTAATAACTTTTTCATAGTCCCTCTCCTCTTTTTCACTCCAATTAGAATGAATAGGTATATTTACACAACTGCTTATGTAATCGCAATCATGCTCTCTAATTAGTATCCTAACAAACTATGAAAGCGTTTAAACAGAGTATGATTCCTTATTCTCATCTTCACATTTCTTTCATTTAATAAGGAATAAAGTCCCTTTACTTTTAAAAATCGTAGTAAACAAGAAATGTCTATCTCCCTAACCATTATCACAAAAAACTTTATGAAAAAGGCTTATTATCCCAATAAAGACGCTCATTCTTCTTTCCTTCTCGACAGAAAAAAGGGTGAGAAGGAGGAAAAATTTAGCTTTTTTGCACTTTATAGTACTTTAGTCCTTTACAGCTGTTGTGAAGAAATGTGCAAACAGAAAAGAAGAGAGGCATGATTCGCCTCTCTTAATCTCTCACGTATTAGTTTGCTTGCAGCACACTATGCAGGCGATTTGGATAGTTAGTAAACATGCCTGTAACGCCCCACTCTATTAATCTCGTCATATCGGCCACTTCATTCACCGTATACGGATGAATCGCTAAGCCTGCCGTTCGTACTTTTTGCACATACTCTTTCGTTAAATACGTAAAGTTTGGCCCGATCCCCATTGCATACGTTTTTAACTCAGCGAGCTGTTCATCGGTCATCACCGCTGTTTTTTTATACGATAGCAGCTGCACAAGCTTAACGTCCGGATCGAGACGTTTCACTTTCAGCAAGCTTTCCTTACTAAACGATTGAATGAGTGTCGTCTCCTTACTAATATGGTATTTATTCATAAGACGAAGCAATTCTTCTTCCATTCCTGGATACACATCCGGAGACTTCGTTTCGATATAGTACTTTTTCGTTGGTCCTAATTTCTTAAAAATTTCTGATAGCGTTGGCACGCGTAAGCCCACATAAACTGAACGTGCTCGTTCTGGATATTGCTTGTTAAACCATGAACCTGCATCAAGCTTTTTAATGTCAGCGAGTGTGAGATCCTTGACACGTCCACTGCCATTCGTCGTCCGATTCACCGTTTCATCGTGCATCGCTATTAATTTACCATCTTTCGTCATCTGTAAATCAATTTCTACATAATCACCATGCATCACATCGCCAAGCTCATACGATAGCATCGTATGCTCTGGAGCATAGCCCGATGCCCCACGATGGGCAACGTTTGTAATGTGGGACGTACTCATGTGCTTCGCTGCCTCCGCTTCTGATGTCATTACGCCTGTGCCAACCCCAAATAATACCGCCGCTGCTGTCATCGTTCGAAACAAACGCTTCATAACGCTCCCCCGTTTCTTTATGATATGAAAAGACCTTCTACAGTTTACTAATTACTATTATTTTTGTAAATTTATACTTGGTGTTCTCTTAACGATAACACGGCTATGTAAAGCTACTATGAGGGCGGTGTCTTGATCTTGTAAAGGATATGAAAGGTTCCTCTCAGCGGGACATTGCCTGCAGCAGCTGCTCCGCTTTTTTTGAGCCGATAATGACTTTGTCTCCCGTCGTAAGCTTGAGCTCAAGTCCTTGCCCACCTGAAATGTTATACAAACATTCTCCCTTCAGATTCGTCCGAATGCCCCAGCCACCAAAGCGGCGGAACGAACGAAACGTAACGGTGCGCGCGTCTTGAATGCGCTCATAGCGAAACACATGGTATTTAAAATGAAAAGGAACAAATTTAACATACACACCATCCTCACGTACTTCCGTAATGAGTTTAGCAGTAAACGCTGCAATCGGCATGAGGATCCCGACAATGATCCACATACTAACGAGCATAGCATCCGACATTGGTTTGTCTCCAAATGGAGTGCCGAAAATCATTTGTTGAAAACATGCCCACCAAAAAAGACCTGCCAGGAGAATGATAAATCCTATAAATAAGAATTGTCTTGGTCGTTGTACTTCTCTATAAATCCATGCCTCACTGTTTTTACGCATTACCATCCAGCTCCTTCCTTTTTCAAAATACCACAAAAAGTAAATTTTGCGAATAGCAAAAAAAGAGACTCCAATCACTACCGATTCGAATCTCTTTTTCTCAGAATATGTTATACGGTTCGGCGCATTCTTACCGTCTCTAGCGTATGACCGTCAAAGTCATCTTGAAACGTTTCGGTCACGGTAAAGCCTTTCGCCACATAAAAGGTCATGCCGATTGTATTTTCTTGTTCCACATCGACTTCCATCGTGTGTACATTTTGCAACTGCATGCCGACTTGTAACAAGGCGGTACCGATTCCTGTTCCTTGGTGCTCAGGCAGCACATAAAGAGCGACTAGCGCTAGCACACCCTCTTCTTTTCCAGCAGCATAGTTCGCAAACCCGACAACGTTACCTTCTACTTCTGCTACAAAAAAGGAGGAGCGTAGCAATCGTTGCTGCAGACTTTCCTTACAGTAAGCGACGGTGATAAACCGCTCTTGTATGTGAGCAGGAATGATCCCTTCGTACGTCGCTTGCCACGTTCGACGAGCTACTGCTTGCACGTGTTCAAGATCCTCTTCGTGCATGTTGCGAATGTGATACGTCATCAGTAGCTCCTTATAACTCTGTACGCAAATCCCAAAGCTCTGGGAAAAAGCGTTGATCGAGTACTTTTTTCAAATAAGACACTCCAGATGAGCCGCCTGTGCCCGTTTTAAAGCCGATGATGCGCTCGACCGTTTTCATATGGCGGAAACGCCACTGCTGTAGCCAATCTTCAATGTCCACAAGCTTCTCTGCAAGCTCGTATAGCTCCCAGTACGTTTTCGGATTTTGATAGACAGTGATCCATGCCTGACGCACTGACTCATTTTCTTGATACGACTTCGTGAAGTCACGATGGCTGACACAATCATCGATTGCTAAGCCGTTGCGCTTCAGTGCCGCAATTGCCGCATCATAAATGCTTGGCGCTTCATACGCTTGTTGTAATTGCGCAAGCAGTGCAGCATCTTTTTCATAGATTTTTAACACGTGTGGTAGTTTATAGCCGAGTGCAAACTCAATCATGCGATATTGAAACGATTGAAAGCCAGATGCTTGGCCTAGCGAATCACGAAATTCCATATACTCAGACGGTGTCATCGTCGCTAATACGTCCCACGCTTGAATAATTTGTGATTGTGTTTTGGAAACACGCGCTAATTTTTTCTGTGCTGACGATAAATCATTGTCATGAATAGCGGTAACCGCCGCTTGTAATTCATGCAATATTAACTTCATCCATAGCTCACTGACTTGGTGAATAATAATGAATAACACTTCATCGTGATGACCGGAAAGGCGTTGCTGCGCATTTAAAATTTTATCAAGCTGTAAATAGTCACCATAGGTCATATTTTCTTTAAAATCGGTATGAATGTTCTGTTCTTCCGATGTGGCGTTTTTTTCCTTCATTGTACTCCCCTTTTCTCACAAATGATTACGGTTTCATTTTACCATGCCCCTAATATAAAAAGTAGATAAGCACGGTCGTTACAATGCCCACCCAAACGCTCAGTAAAATACAATAGCCCATAATATCGCGAATATGAAGACCAACAACCGATAGAATCGGCAATGCCCAAAACGGTTGAATTAAGTTCGTCCACGCATCGCCCCAACCGACAGCCATTGCAATGTCAGCAGGCTTTACGCCAAGCGCGATCCCCGCTGGCACTTGAAGCGGTCCTTGTAAGGCCCATTGCCCACCACCTGAGGGCGCAACGATATTCACAACACCTGCTGTCCAATATGTAAACAGTTGAAAGGTGTCCGCCGAAGCGACAGACGTCATCCAATTAATAATTGCCGCCCCCATGCCAGAGGCCCCTAATATGCCGATAATGCCGGCGTAAAACGGAAACTGCAGTATGATTGGTGAGATCGATGTTGCCGCTTCTTTAAACGCCTCCGCAAACGAAAAAAGCGAGCGATGCAGCACGAGACCTGCTGCTAAAAAGAAGAGATTAATAATGTTCAAATCGAGCCCACGTCCGGTCGCAAACTCATAGATTACATAAACTAAGCCGACTGCGCCCATCACGATTCCAAGCACCGGTGTATGTTCTAGCTTTTCAGCAGGTGTTAGCTCACTCGGCGCCACGCTGACTGCTTGTTCTTCTGCGGCGAGTGGCTCATACGAGATCACGTTTTTTTTCGGTGCCATTTTGACGATGAAAATAGGCATCGTGATTAGCAGTGCTAGAAAGATCGTAATCGTCGGCAAACTAAAAATCGTTTCGGACGTAGGAATCACACCCATTACTTTTTCTAAAAAGTGCCCTTTCGTCGCGACGGTTAAGCCAATCGAGCTTGATAATCCTGCCGAATAAAGCGCAGTCGGTGCATAGGCTGTCGCTACAAGCAACGGAAAATGAACTTGCTTATTGCGAAGGCCGATTTCTTTCGTAATGATGGCGCCAATAATTACAGCGAGTCCCCAGTTAATATAATACGCAAAAGATGTGACTAAAAAGGTTAGGACGTACGCTTTCGTAGCCGTATTCGCAAGTCCTGCAAGCCTTTGCAAGCCGCGTGCAATAAACGGTACCGCCGCAAGCGTCATGCCCGTCATTAACAACAGCACCATTTGCAACGTAAACACAAGATACACCCAAAAGCCATCGCCCCATGCTTTAAACATCGCAAGTGGTTTCGTAGGGTTCATCCCAATTGCAATCATCAGCACCACAAGTGTCATAACGACCGCAATAACAAAGGCATCCGGTAAATAACGCCGAACTCCTCTTGAAAAGCCATCTGCCATTTTAGTTAACATAATTAATCCCCCCTTCTCTACACATTCGCATGGATCAATTAATTTTCCTGCCTAAGGATAGACATTTACCGCTGTCCCCTTTGCTTCTTTTACATACTATAGTAGCAAACAAAAAAATTTTACTCTTAGGAGGTTACCTGTTGGCAACAGAACTGATCGTTTACAACAAAATTTTAACGCAACGCTATGTAACAGATTATCTCTACGACCCAAACTTCCCCATTGTAAACGTGGCAATTGGAGTGAGTAAACCCGTCATTAACAATCAAGAACCCGGCTTTATCGTTCGTGAAACAACCATTCAAGAATTATTCAAACGAACGATTTATGCGCGCTATAATGAGCGAACAATTGTTCAAAAAGGGGTTACACTACCACCAGAAGCCACACTACCACCTGCTCCAGTTCCTTTTTCTCCGAGTCTTGAAGCCACTGCTCGCTATTTCTACACGCTCTTACTTCCAGAAATAAAGAAACTTAACATTACACTTGATTATGTGGCGGTTATTTCTCCACTCGCAACGGCTCGCTTCGGTCGAAATATGAACGCCTAACATAGACAAGTGCCGTTTCACCGTGTGGTAATGAAACATATGCTAACATACAAGAGCGCTTTTGCTCTCCATTTCAAATTACTAGGAGGAACAATTGTACAATGGCTACTAACAATAATGGACCGATTTCTGCCACAACGCTCGCGGTTCAAAATAAAGTATATATCGACCGTGTGATTACCGATTATGGTTTCGTTCCAAAACTACCCATTATTAATGTCACAATTGGCGTGAGCAATATAAAACCAATTTTCCCTGAACCAGGCTTTATCATTGATGCCTTAACGGTACAAGACGTCTTTAATCGGCTCATTCGTTCACGTTATAACAATAAAACACTCGTGCAAGAAGGACAGCCTTATCCACCGGAAATTACACGTCCAGTCGCGTACGTCCCTTTTTCACCTAGTTTAGAAGAAACGAGTCGCTACTTTTTTAGTATATTGCGGCCCGTCTTTACAAAACTTGGCGTGCGTTTAGATTTTGTAGCCGTAATGAGCCCCATTGCGACAGCTCGTTTTACGGGACAAGGCATTCTATAACAGGAGGAAAAACGTATGGCTTCTACCAATGGACCCATTTCTGCTACTACACTAGCTGTCCAAAATAAAGTGTATATCGATCGTGTGTTAACCGATTATGGATACGTTCCAAAGTATCCGATTATTAATGTCACAATCGGTGTTAGTAACACAAAACCGATTTTTCCTGAACCCGGATTCATTATCGATGCCTTAACGGTACAAGACGTCTTCAATCGTCTCATTCGTTCACGGTATGATCGGCGCACACTCGTCCAAGAAGGCGAACCAGTACCACCAGAAATAAAATATCCACCAGCGTTTGTACCTTTTTCACCAAGCTTAGAACAAACAAGCCGTTACTTTTACAATATTTTAAGACCAGTCTTTACAAAGCTTGGCGTGCGTCTTGACTTCGTAGCCGTTACAACTCCAATTGCAACTGCTCGCTTTACGGGACAAGGTATTCTTTAAACAAATAAAGAGGCTGGGACTTAAAAAATGGCTTTCATCATCGAGTTAAGGTGATGAGTGCCATTTTTTATATCGCTTGTAGGCACGTGAGATGAGAAGCATGTAAGGGGAGGCAAGCTCTTTAGTAATGGCAAAAAGAGGGGTTTGCGCGCAGAGGGATGGTGGTCGCGCGCAAAGAGGCTTCGGTCGCGCGCTGAGAGGCTTCGTTCGCGCGCAGAGGTACTCCGTTCGCGCGCAGAGAGGCCCCGTTCGCGCGCAGAGAGGCTTCGTTCGCGCGCAGAGGAGTGGCGTTCGCGCGCAAGAAGAGGAATCATGCTTAAAAACAACAAAATTACGTGCATAAAGTACTAGATTCACATGAAAACAGTGCTAAATTAACGACAAACACCAGAATTACGTGTAAAAAGAGCAAGATTATGAAAAAAAGAACTTAAACAAGGTCAAAGTATTGAGTTGCGTGCAGATGAGTTTGACGCGCAGAAACACTTGAATCGCGCATAAGCAAGACAAAATCCCCTCAGGACATGCGAAAGAGCAGAAAAAGAGAACAAGTCAAGAGACAAGCCCTCTAATATGACAAAAAAGAGAGGAAGTAGTGGTTTATAGCACCTTTATTTGTTTTTTTTTACCTGGTGCAGCGGGACATATCGCGCTCCAATCAAGTCACCTCACCAAAAAGTTGCGCTTAAGAAACGTGTGCCCGAGGATAGCCACCATGCAGACCATAGTGAGTGATCCCTTATCGTACTACGACTGCTTCTATCGCCTGCAGCACGTGATTCGTTATCAAGTATGCTTTTCGAGCAACAAATACGGTGCCCTCATCAATAAGTCAAAGAATTCTAGTGTAATCTCTTTGGCTAAACCCTACGAACATCTCCCTCAAAAACTCCGAGAAAATAACGCTCTTTTTCTTGCATTCTTCTAATCTCCATCTCTGCTCAATCCTTAGGCAATGACTGCATAAATGCACGTATCGGTTAGGCGTAAACCATCGGCTGACCAATCGTCATTGCGTAAAATGCCTTCTAGTTCAAAGCCGAGTGCTTCTGCAATAGCACGACTTTTTATATTCTCTGTCTCACAACGGATTTCCATTCGTTTAAACTGCGCTTGTTGCAGGCCAAGTTCAACTAGCTTTTGAACCGCTTCGCGCATATACCCATGTCCGCTATGCTCACTATGTAACCAATACCCAATCTCACACTTCGGAAGCTCCCAATCTACTCCTTGTATACTCGCAGTTCCAACAAACGCGCCACTTTCTTTTAAAAATAGTAGATAGCGAAATGAATTTCCTGCTAAAAATTTCTCTCGCGCGCTCATAAGATTTTCTGTCGTTTCTAACACAGGTGGAATGCTTTGTGCAAAAGGTAACCACGGCTGAAGCTCTGCAAACGATGCGACAATAGCGGCATTTACTGCCACCCCATCTTCACGACAAGGTAGGCGCATTAGTAAGCGCTCCGTCTCTACTTCTTGTGGCATCTGTACTCCATTCTCCTCCATACTTCTAACCCCTTCCATAAATTTCGAATAGTATAGCACTACAGGTATTTTTTGTAAACAAAAAAAGAGAGCGCCGAAGCGCCCCTTTTTCTTATGATAGAAACTCTGCTGAATTTAACGATAATTCACGACAAATATCAATGATCGCATTTTTCTCACTTTGCTCAAATACCCCATCAGCAAAGCCGATTGCCACACCATAATGTACGACCGTACGAGCAATTTCCGGCTTTTGACGAATGCGGTTAATGGCTTTAAGAGCATCATTGCGTCCGACCATGAAGTTTCGTTGCAGCATGCTAACAAAATCTTGAAAGCGCTGCTGCACTTTATGCGTTTCAAATACGCGTAATTCTTCACTATTATGAATAAATTCATTCACTTTTTGACGCTCAATTTCAGAAAGAGAGCCATCCGCCATACTAACGAGCGCAAAACATGCGACGACCGCATCTAACACATCTTGACTTTTAAAACGGTTAAAGAGCTCTTGCGTTTTATGCTTCTGTTCATTAGCCCATGCAGACCAATCTTTTTGATCCGGAGACCACTTGTTGCCGCAAGAATTACACGTAAATTTCACTTTGTTTCCACCGATAAAGCCGCCGAGCAAACCGACGGGTCCAAGAATGAGACCACCGATCGCTGCTTTTCCGATGCCAAAGCCCTTTTTCCCTGTGCTAATGTTTTGGGAGTGACAGCGTGGACACGCATTCATCGTAGATTGATTACCTTGCACACCTTGGCCATATGTTGGTACACCGCCGCCCGTATGAGCTGGCATGCTTGCTTGATGATAGCTTCCAGGCTGACCGTAACCACTCATTTGACCGCTGGCTCCACTTTGACCATAGCCGCTCATTTGACCGCTGGCTCCGCTTTGACCGTAGCCTCCAGGCTGACCTGCCATTCCATTTTGCTGATAGTTCTGCGACTGGCTTGGCATGCTAGAGTAGCCACTAGCTGGTGAAGCAGGCTCGTCTTCTACATCAATGCCAAAGTTGCTACATAAAGCCGCTAGACCTCCTTGAAAACCGCTTCCAATCGCGTTGAACTTCCACTCGCCATTATGGCGATATAGTTCAGCTGCGACGACCGCCGTTTCTACAGAAAATTCATGCCCTAAATCATAGCGAATAAGCTCTCGCCCCGTTTGATCATCAAAAATGCGCACGTAGGCATTACGAATGTGTCCGAAGCTTTGTCCTTTTTGCGCCGCATCATGAATCGTAATCGTAAAGGCAATGCGTTGAATGTGCGTAGGGACTTGAATTAAGTCTATGCGAATGACCTCATCATCATGGTTACCAACACCTGTGCGGTTATCACCTTCATACACCACAGAAGAGTTTGCACCAATGGGATTGTTATAAAAAATAAAATCTTGCTCAGAGCGAACTTTTCCTGTCTCTTGCAGTAAAAAAGCTGAAGCATCTAAGTCATAGCTTGGGCCACCCTGTTCGTTTACATCCCAACCTAAGCCAACTGATAGTTTAAATAACCCCGGGTTACTTTTCGTTAAGTCTACTTTTTGTCCCTTTTTTAACCGTACGCTCATTTAAGATCCACTCCGTTCATTATAATAATTCTCTTTCGGAACGCCGAACACTGAGAACATTCCTCTACGTGTAACCGCATAGCTGTTGCCGATTTTTCGGATCGTTCCTTTTGGGAAATCTTGAATTCGCTTGCGTAACGTAGATGTATGAATGCCCCATTCTTCGCACGCTTTACTAGATTCCATAATTTTATAAGTCATTAAATCCGGTTCGCTTTTTTCTAAGTTAATCATTGCTTTCAAAGCTCCTCTTGCTTTTGTTTCGTAGTGATTGTTTATATTACGCGCATTGTTCGCATACTTATATTCTAGAGACTATAAAAAAAGGAGATCGCCCTATGAGACATTATGTATCGCGAAAGAAAGACGAAGAGGTCATGACTGCGCTCTCATCCTATAAAGAAGTTGTTTCATCGCGCGCAATGAATATTGTAGATGTGTGCGTTGTGCAATGCTTCTTGTCTTTCTTTCTCTACTTTCAACTCCACGACATAACGCGCACACTGATTGCTTCGCTTGGTACAGTTGCTCTTCTGTTTCTTTTGTTCGTTATCTCATTTACGAAAAAGCAACCTTCATAGGAGAAAGCGCTCTTACGCGTTGCAGGATTTCGTAAGCCGCCGCCGCTCCTCGTTGCGTTGTTTCTAGGAACGGATGAGGGTTGTCAGCTAATTCACCGTGTGCTGGCACGAAGGCGTGTGTGGCCTGGGCTAGTAAGCAGTAATCAAGCTGAGAATCTCCTGCCGCCATGTACTGCGGTTCGTTTTCTAACGTTTGAATGTACGCGATTGGCTCATACTTATTAACAGCTGATGGCACGAAATACAGCTTTCTTCCTTGAAGTGAACTTTCCCAACCTTGCTCTTTCGCCCAGCTACAGAACGTCTCCACATCTTCCTGCGGTAACTTGGATCGATCAATCACACAATAAAAAAATAATTCATCGGCGGTTCGTTCTTTAAGAATCCAGTCTCCGGAAATTTCTTGGAATTTTTTGCGTACATCCATGATCGTTATACATGTTGTCTGCATTTTTTGCGCTATATGACGTTTCCATTCTCTATCTATTTTACCATCTATTATAATGTTTCCACCATTGCTCGTCACCGCATATTTCGGTGCTATTCCGCTTGCTTGCAAGAACGAAATGCGCTCATACTGCTCCACCGTGCGTGTGGTTACCGGAATAAATAGCATTTCAGAATGAAGCTGCTGCAACTGTGCGAGTGCCTCTTTTGTCATATAAGAAATGGGCTGTTGTTCTAACATCTCCATGACGATCATGTCCTCACAATCGCGCGCTGCCGATGCCTTCGAATAGAGTAACGTTCGATCTAAATCACTTGCAAAAATCATTCTACCCCTCCTGTAAGCGGTTGGATGAGACCGCAGCACGTATACGTCATTTTTTCATACTGTTCCACGGTTACGCCCCGATCACGAGCAAGCAATAAAATATGTTGAATGCGCTGATCCTGCTTATCTTTCACTAAGATTTTCCACGGAACTCTGCGCAGAAGCACACGCGTTGTTTCGCCAACACCAGGCTTAATGAAATTCATATTTTCAATGTGAAAATCTTCTTGAATGGATTGGAGATCAGCAAGCCCACGCCATGTGAGCGTCGTATCTTCCTTTTTCGCGCCACGACGCACTGCTTCTTCATGAACGTCTTTAAAATGACGAGCCACTTCTTCAATAAACGCAACAGAAACGTCTTTTTCTTCTAAGTGCTTATAATATTTCGCACCATGAAAATCACCCTCACCAATCCACTGCCTATTTAACACCGTGCGACTAACAAGCCCTGAAACCGTTGAATTTAAGCATGCACTTGGAATCAAGAAATCCTCACGCGTACCAAAAAGAGACGAGCAATACCCTGGATCTGCTAGCACGGCCAGTTCGTCATCCAACGAGACGCCATATTTTTCATAGTAACGCTGACAGGATGCGGTTAATTCTTTCGTAATCGCCCCTTTTCCTGTCCAACCATCTACAAATTGTAACTGGCAACCGGGATGACGATCTAAAATATAACGCAGCGCCACTTCATCAATGCCGCGATCGCGAATAATGGAAATGCTATAGTGCGGCACATGACACTGAAATTGCGTTTCTAAATACCGCTTTATTAAAATCCCTACAGGAGTTCCGGCGCGCGCAAGGGAAACGAGTACAAAGGGTTGGTCGTTAAATTTATGATACATGCGCGTACTAACAACGCCTGTACAAAGCGCTAGCTTGCTTGCATTGCGTGTAAGCGATTCATGATATAGCGCCATATATTCTGCAGTTGGCTCATATTCAATCGGTAACATTTCTGAATAATGGGTACCCGATTGAATGGCGGCTTCACGCTCTTTTGTTCCTCTCTCCATCTCAATATCACTTAAATCTTTTACAAGAAACGTAACGTCTTCCTGAGGATAACTACCGATTGATTTCATGTTGTTTCCTTTCCTACGTGTGCCGGGGTATGTGTAACGAGATGAATTCTCTGAACCCCTGTTTTACTAAGTGAAGCAAGGATCGACTGTAACGCCTCCTGTGAATGATGACGTTCGATGAATAAAAACAGGTCATCATACGCTCCATACGGAATGTTATACACGTAATTTAGCAGTGACTTCTCTTCCAAACTTGTAAAGCTAATACCGTTTTGCACCCCATAGTGTGGGCGCTCTTCGCGATGCACAGGACTGCGAGTTGTGGAATGGTAGGCCGTAACCCCAAGATGTCCTGCTATTTTCATAGGAATGTACATAAATTCCCCTGTGCCTAGACATAGCGTCCGTTCGGGCGAGATGACGAATGGCTGTAAAGAGCGAGCTACTTCGGAACAATACGTATCTACTGCTGCTTGCTGCTCTGCTTGTAAGCCAAATCGTCCCGTATAGACAAGGTACGGCGAATCATTTTGTTCGGTTCCAGCGCTATAAAGGGCGGATGCAGATACGTTTTGCCCTAGCGCATGATGCTTAATTGTTGGCGCTGGACTGTCTTGTAAAGCGTGATATTCATACGGTTTTTCTTGAGCAAGCGGTGAACCCTTTACTTCTATGTCGCCTCGCAATAAGGAACAGAACGTAATTGTAATGCCAAGTGCTTGCTCTACGGCTCGACAGGCTGCTACATGCTCACTCGTTCGCCAATCTAATAGTGAAAGAACGGTATAGGCTTTTCGTGGATAGCGCGCATGAAGATCTTCAATAATGTTGAGTGCTGTTTTCCCTGTCGTAATTTCATCATCAACAAGAACGACGGGTCCGTCATGTTGCAGCCAATTTTCTTGTACATAACAGCGCTGAGCCGTCGCATGCGAATGCTCCTCTTCAAAGGTAAGCGTCTCGGGCTGATGCAGAAGCTGTTCGCGGGTCGTATGAACGTACATACCGTTTTCAAACGCTTCAAACACAGCATGTCCAAGGGCCGTTGCCGTTTCCGCAAAACCGATAAATAGCGTCTGTTCTTGGAGACGATAGCGATCGTTACGAATGGTTTCATAGAAGGCAATCGCCGCCTGTTCTTCTCCTTGTTTCAACACTTCTTTTAGCGTTGGTTCATACGACAATGGTGCGAGCTGCTGCATATTTACATACGTAGCTGCCAACGCTCGACCGTATAAAAGAGAGACAGCAGGTACGACGGAAATATGCTTTCCAAGCACATTACTTACGAATAAAAAGCTCCGTTTTTTATTTTTTCGTGCCGCCATCGTAAACAATTGCGATAGCGCCAGATCATACGTATTTTCGGTCACACGCACATCAACTTCGATAGAATCCAAGATGTGGTACTTCTTTGTAATGGGACAGTAAGTCGATGCTTGTTTTGTCATGTCGTAACACTCCATATATCTTTGATTGTTGCATAACGTTTTTTGCCCAAGCATAATGTGGCTTGGCTTCATTCATTTTATTGCTATACGTGCTTTTCATCACGCCACCCGCACCTCGTTCGAGAATGCTTTTGGCATCACAATATTCTTCATGCGAGACGGTATACATGGCCTGCACCGGTATAATATGCGTTGGATGAATAATCGTTTTCCCGATGAAACCATTTAATTGATCGAGCCGCACTTCTTTTAAAAGTCCTGTAAACGATTGTAGAGATGGTTGCGATTCGAAATATTCCCAAACAGGACCAGAAAGTACGAAGGGATAGGGCTCCCGACGAAAGGTATTCACAAGATCGGCGAAGCAATCTGCAATCACACCGACATCATAAATCGTCTCATCCGGACGACGTCGCAAACCGAACAATCCGGAAAAATCAGTCGCTCCTATACGGATATTTAAAATCCATTCCTCATAGAGCAGAAAGAGTTTTAATAGCGCTTGCAATTCGTTCAGGCGACTTTCTTTATACATGATGACCGGTGATTCTAAAATGGGCATGCCATAAAGCATCGTGCGATAACGACCATTGAGCTGTGCTAATACTGCCAAATAACGCGGCCCATTTTCTGATGTGAACTTTGGAAACACAAACCCGGTTACGAGTCGCAAGGATTGATCTAATCCACGCGCAAGCCGCTCCATCTGCTCCTCGTTCCGCACACGGATAAAAAGAAAAGGCAGTGCTTCTTCCTCTAGCACTCCATTTGCTACGTACCGTGCTAGTGTTGTTAGTTCTTGAATGATATTGTGTTCTGCTTCTGGAACGCGCTCATCTTCAATGCTATCTTCTAAGCACAGAATCATCGTCATAAGACCTCGGTGCTTTTTCGTTACAATATCTTGCGCAATACGCGCTCGTGTTGCCGGCATATATAAAGCGGCCCCTAAGCCATGAGCAATCCATGCCTTATCACTGTTTTTCGAAAAGGATTGGGGAAGCTGGTAAAAGAGGCGCTGCTCTAGCTCCTGACTTAAATATTGAAAATGTCGCAAGCAAATCCTCCTTTCTTTCTTAAATTGAGTAAAAAGAAAGGCAAAGCACTGATTGCAGTGATTGCCTTTACTTTCTATTATTAATGCGTTTCTTTTGGTTTGCGCACAGCATGAACGATAAATGTTGCTCCAAAGATCGCTAGTAAAATACCAAAGAACAATAGTTCTGGTACGTGGAAGCCAAAGGCACCCGCAATCATTTTCACCCCAATAATGGCAATTAAAATGAAGGCTGTTTTCTCAAGCTCTGGTACTTTCTCAATTAATTTTAAGAACAATTGAGCGACACCACGCATCATCAGTACGCCAAGAAGTCCACCAAGGAACAATACCCACACTTGGTTTGAGACACCAAACGCTGCAATGACGCTATCTAAACTAAATGCGATGTCCATAATTTCAACAGCAATAACCGTTTTCCAGAAACCTTGCCCTTTGTTTTTTGTTTCGCCTTCCTCTTCACCATTTTTCAAGTTAGAATAAGCTAACCAGAGTAAGTACAGACCACCGATAATTTTAATGGCTGTAAATTTAACGAGGAATACCCCGATACCAATGGCAAGAAAACGGAAAACATAAGCACCAATAATACCATAGAACAAGGCTTTCTTTTGCTGATCTTTTGGTAAGTGACGAACCATAACGGCTAACACAAGCGCATTATCCGCCGACAGCAATCCTTCTAAAATAACAAGCGTCCCAATGACACCCCACGCAGCAGGATTTGTGAATACTTGTTGCAAAGCATCCAGCGAAAAGAATGATCCGTACGTTTCAACTAATTGTCTAAAAAAATCCATGTAGTTTAATGACCCCTTTGCTTAAAGCAACCTTTTTTTTCAATAGCGAAAGGGTGCATGTGCACCCTTCTCCCTCACTTACACGCTTAGTCCATAATTTTGACAAAGCGCTGCTAGTCCACCTTGAAACCCGCTTCCAATGGCATTGAATTTCCATTCACCATTATGACGATATAGTTCCGCGACGACGATCGCTGTCTCAATGGAAAAGTCTTCTCCTAAATCATAACGAAGCACTTCTCGATTCGTATCTTCATCTACAAGTCGTACGAAGGCATTTGATACTTGACCGAAGTTTTGCGAGCGCGCCAGGGCATCATGAATCGTTACGGTAATCGCAATGCGATGGACGTGCGCTGGCACTTTGCTAAAGTCGATTTTGATTTGCTCATCATCGCCTTCACCTTCACCCGTGCGATTATCCCCTGTATGAACAACCGCTTCGCTCGGATCTTGTAAATTGTTATAGAAGATAAATTCACGCTCGTTCGTGACTTTACCCGCTTCATCTGCCAGAAAAGCCGAAGCATCCAAGTCAAAATCATAGCCACCTGAATAGTTATTCGTGTCCCAACCAAGTCCTGCAATCACTCGGGTCAAACCTGGGTTTGTCTTCGTTAAATCAATGCGTTGTCCTTTTGATAGTTGAATCACTGTGCCGGCTCCCTTCGTTTGTTCTCTCGTAAATTAGTTAACTTGTAATCCGAAATTTGTTGCAAGTGCAGCTAGTCCACCTTGGAAGCCACTGCCGATTGCGTTGAATTTCCACTCGCCATTATGACGGTAAAGCTCAGCAACGACGATCGCTGTTTCAATAGAGAAGTCTTCTCCTAGGTCATAGCGAATTAATTCTTCGCCGCTTTGCTCGTTAATAACACGAACGAACGAATTTGATACTTGACCGAAGTTTTGGCTGCGCGCCTCTGCATCGTGAATCGTAATTGTAAAAGCAACCTTATCGATTTCAGCTGGAATCTTCGCAAGATCGATTTTAATTTGCTCATCGTCTCCGTCTCCAGCACCTGTTAAGTTATCGCCTGTATGTACGACAGAACCATTACCACCTTGTAGGTTGTTAAAGAATACAAAATCTTTTTCGTTGCCTACTTTACCTGTGTTTGTTAATAAGAACGCTGATGAGTCAAGGTCAAAATCAGAACCGCCGTCATACTTGTTCGTATCCCAACCAAGTCCGATTACAACAGACGTTAAACCAGGATTTCCTTTTGTTAAATCTACTTTTTGTCCTTTAGCTAATGAAATACCCATGTGGATCCCTACCTTTTAGTTTTATAGTTTATTAGTGTTTCTTAACGATAGCGGCGTACGATTTCTTCAAGGGAGGTATCTTTTGTCCCATCACCAATCGCATTAAATTTCCACTCTCCGTTGTAACGATAGATTTCGCCAGCGACGAGAGAAGTAAGACCGCCGTAATGATCGGATAAATTAAAATGAAGTAGTGACTCATTTGATGAAGAATTTAAGACGCGAATATACGCATTCTCAATCATTCCAAAATCTTGTTTTCTGCTCACACAACTATAGATGTTCACGACAAACACAAGACGGTGAATGTTTTGAGGAATACGGCTCAGGTCAACAAATACTTGTTCATCATCACCTTCGCCTTCGCCCGTGAGGTTATCGCCCATGTGCTTCACACTTTTGCAAAGACTTTGTTGGTTTCCAAAATAAATAACGTCTTTATTATTCGCCACTTTCCCCTGTTCGTCCAACATAAGCACGGATGCATCGCAATCAATATTCGCGCTAGGCTTTAATGAAGCGAAAAAACCGGCTTTCTTCGGTTGCACAGGATCCCAGCCTAATCCGACCATTAAGGACGTTAGACCTGCTTTACCTTTGGTTAAATCAACCTTTTGTCCTTTTTGTAATGTGATTGCCAAAATATTACCACCTTTTTTTGTTAGTCGCGAAATCACTCCAGCGTGATTCTACACAATAATCGTATCAAATATTACCTAAACTGACAAATTATTATCTTTTTCGTCGTCGTTCCAACACCATGCCTAAGCGCAACGAATGTCATTCTAGTCATTTGTACATACCTAGTATCGGAACAATGCTGAAGTAATTGAACTAGTGTACTAGCTTTATAGTACACCGTTTTTAACAGCTACAGCACAAATATGAAAATTTTTTTATACTATTGGTACAAAAAAAGCACTTTCTCTTCTTTACCCGAAGAAAAAGCACTCTAATGACGAGCAATCTGCACTTACATCCATCCAAACTTGCTAGAAATCATTAAAAACGCTGTATAAAGGACGCCGAGCGCACCCATGCCAAGCAGGACACTGGTCGCCATTAGGCGCCACTTCCCTTTTTCGGTGAGCAGCAGAAAAATGATGGCAAGAGCAAGCATGAATACAAACCAGAAATCGGAAGAATCACCTATGTAATCAGCATCAATCGCTATCCAATAAAAAAACAATACAGCAGCCAGTGAACACAGAACCGATAATAAGCCAGCTAGTCTTTTCACATTATATCCCCTTGTAAAATAGGTTGATTTAACATATATTAACATCACTATTCCTGTTGACACAATCGTTTTTCATAAAAGTATTTAGCATGCGATGCTGGAAAATCTTCAATTACACCCACTTGTACGAAGCCTTTTTTCTCGTAAAAAGCGGGTGCTTGAAAACTAAAGGTATCAACGACGATCAAGCGGCACTGCTCATCCCGCGCATATTGCTCCATGGAATCGATCAGCTGTGAGCCATAGTCTTGACCACGTAACGACTCATCTACCCATAAAAAATCGATATATAGATGTTGCCAATACATCGTTCCGGTAATACCGCCAACAATTTTGTCATGCTCGTCGCGAATGATATAGCTTTGTTTTTTCGTGGGCGTTATTTGACGAGGCCCGAGACACCGAAGATTATGTTCAATTACTTTGAGACGAATATACTCACTATCTTGGTCGTTCCACTGCTCTACAATTTTCACCAAAATCGCTCCTCGCTGTTATAACGTATGTTCTTCAATTAATTCAATGGAACGTTGTTGCTTTACATAGTCTAAAAGCTGAGGTGCGATATTTGCATAAAGCTCGACCTCATGCATCTGTGAAAGCGGCAACCAAACTACATCGACTTCATACGGATCGGGTGTAGCAGGTAAAGAGGGTACTGAGGATGCTTGTAGCTTGCAGTCAAATAACATGACGAGTGTATGCTGACTGCCATACTTTTTCTGATTATGTTGCGGTACATACTCATACACAACCGCGATAGGGCCTACGATCACGTCGGCATTCGCCTCTTCTTTTGCTTCGCGTAAAACCGTTTCGCTTAGCGATTCACCGGGCTCAGCTCCACCGGCGGGAAAATCATAAAACACACCGCGCGTCGGATGATCATATTTCACCATTAATAGCGCTTCATCTTGCATGATTAGTGCGCCTGCACGCACACGAATATGAGACAACATCATCATTCCTTTCCTATTTCTGTTGTCTTATTATACCAAATCTCTTACGTTACACATGAAAAAAACCGCCAATTGACGGTTTTTACACAGTAGTTATTGCTTTTTGCGGAGTATAATCAAGCGCCACAAAGTCTTTGCGCAGAACGCCCATCATGACCGTATCATAATACATACCGTCACAATACACATCTTCACGACGACGCCCTTCTTCTACAAAACCGCATTTTTTATACGATTGCACGGCCCGTTCATTCCCGCTAAACGTATCGAGTTGAACGCGGTGCATATTCATCGTTTGAAATAAATAATGCAGCAATGCTTTCATGGCATCGGTTCCGTAGCCATTACCCCAATATCGCTTGTCGCCAATCCCAATACCGACCGCACATTTACGGGAAACAAGATGCACATCGCGATAGCCGATCATCCCAATATGTACTGGTGTTTCTTCCTTCGTATAAATGGCAAACTCGCCCATTTCCCGCGCATCGAGCTTTAAAATTTCCTCATACGCCTTTTCAATGCGCGCTAATGGCACATGGCTATGACGATACAACCAATCCGCTGCCTCTAGTCGCGCAATTTCTTCATCATTGCGCCATTCATACGTTCGCTTAAAATCATCCATTGAAATGGGACGTAATTCTGTTTGTATTCCTTGAATCATACGTAACCCCCCCTTCTCAAATAACCTACACAACAGAATTTCTACAAAAGTTGACACAATCCTTTATTTACCACCCTTAGATTCATTGCTAATTTCCTAGTTTTCACAATGACTAAACTACCATTTTTCATATGTATTGTGTAAAAAATAAATAATCAGTTAATATCTGGTATAGTTTGAGGTATATGAAGAAAAGAGGAGGTTTTTACATGCGTAGTTCAAATCCAAGTTTACGAGAAAAAACGTTCCGACAATTGCGAGGACTCGGCGGCGATGCGCCTATGACAATTTCAGGAACCATTAACAAAACATTGATTCTCCTTGTATTCCTTGCAGCTACCGCGCTGTACACATGGTATCAAGCCTATCAAGGAATCGACGTTTCATCACTCATCATTGCCGGAGCCATTGGTGCTTTTATTACAGCTTTTATCTTAACGTTTGCTCCACAAGCATCGCCTTACCTCGGGCCACTATACGCGATGTTAGAAGGACTGGCACTCGGCGGCATTAGCGCCTATTATTCCATGCAATATAGCGGGATTACGACACAAGCACTGCTTCTAACCTTTAGTATATTACTAGCGATGCTCCTTGTTTATCGATTAGGATGGATCAAGGTGACCGCGAAGTTTCGCAGTGGTGTCATCGCCGCGTCATTTGGCGTGTTGCTCGTTTATTTATTTGATTTTGTTCTGCGTCTTTTTTCTATGAATGTACCGTTTCTACATGAAACGGGCTGGATTGGGATTGGCATTTCTTTAATCATTATCGGAATTGCAGCCTTGAATCTAATTCTTGACTTTAACTTTATTGAGTCAGGTGCTCACCAACAAGCGCCAAAATATATGGAATGGTATGCGGGCTTTTCCCTCATTCTGACACTCGTTTGGCTGTACCTTGAAATTCTGCGTTTTCTTTCAAAACTGAATCGTAACTAATACAAAAAGGACTTCGGACACACCATATCCACAGTTTTGTGACTAATTTGCTCTCTTTTTGGTCCCTTGCACATGGTCGGAGAGAGGATTTGACTTGTTTGCGCGTGAATTGAGTGCTCCTGCGCGCGAATCAAAGGTCCCTGCGCGCGAAACAAGTGCTCCTGCGCGCGATTTGAGGGTCTCTGCGCGCGAACCGAGCATCCCTGCGCGCGATTTGAGGGTCCCTGCGCGCGAATCGATCTTTTCGAGATCATCACATGGCTTACATGCTTTTTCACTCGTTTTTGGGTGCATTTACAAGCTTAGCTCTTGATTTTCTCTCTTTTTGGTCCCTTGCACATGCTCGGAAAGAGGATTTGACTTGTTTGCGCGCGAAACGAGCGTCCCTGCGCGCGAATCGGATGCTCCGGCGCGCGAACCAAGTGCCTCTGCGCGCGAATCGGGTTCCCTTGCGCGCGAACTAAGCGCCCCCGCGTGCAATTCACTTTTTCCAAGATCATTCAATATTATTTATAGAGAGTTCTACCCTCTCTGACATGCTTTTGCATTGGACCTACTACAGGTAAGAACAAAAATGAGACGTTGCGTTCACGACAGAAAACTTGAGCGCAAGCCGATCTAAAATGAAAAAGAACAAGCGTCACAAAAAAATGGCTTCAGCATCCAAAAACGATGATGAAGCCATTTTTTATGAGTTTGTCCCATCCTCTGTTGCTTATTCTACTGCCTCAGCTGACACTTGCCACATCACTCCGAACCGATCGGTTACTTGACCGTACGCGGGGCTCCAAAATGTAGGCTGTAGTTCCATCGTAACCGTGCCACCTTCTTTTAACCGTGAGAATACGGCTTCTGTTGTTGGCTGATCGGAGAACGTAAGCGCCGCTGTTACATGCGAGCCTACGTCATGTCCTTGACCTGGAAAGGTATCCGACAGCATAAACTCCGCTTCACCAATCGTTAAATGAGCGTTCATGATACGATTTTTCACTTCAGCTGGCAAAGGTCGTTCTTGATCTTCCGGTAAATCACCAAACGTTTGTAAGCTCACAACCGTTGCGCCTAACGCTTCCTTATAGAACGCTACAGCTTCCTGTCCATTACCATTCATTACGAAATACGGAAAAAGCTTCGTCACCATGCAGAGCACCTCATTTAGTTTTTTAGAACATATGTTCTTATTTAGAGTATAACAGAAACTCGCCATCGCTACAAATTTTTTACAAATCGATACATCAACACATCATCCACATAGTCACCACTACGCATCTTCACTTCATTAATTTTTCGCCCTTCTTCTTGAAAACCAAGCTTCGTATAGAGCGCGATGGCAGCCGTATTCGTTGCTAATACACCTAAACAAACCTTTTCAATGACCGGATGATGCTCGGCCCACTCTAGCAGGGCTTGTAACAGAAGCGTCCCAATACCTTTATTGCGCGCTTCTTTTCTGAGCATCATGCCAAATGATCCTGTATGTCGCAAGCGTTGCCGCGAAGACGATTGAAAGACGATCCATCCGATTACCCGCTCCCCATCTTGTGCTACAAGAATCGTTTCAAGATCGTTCGCTAAAATTCGCTGCATTCTCTTTGTTGTGAGATCGTTTGATTCCATTCAGCAAGTGTAGTGAGTAAAAAAAGCTCTTCTGCGATGACATCTTGTTGAATGGCTACTAGCGACTCGGCGTCAGCGATTGTTGCTTCTCGAATGATCATTTCTTCCTGCTACTAAAAATATAGACTCGTAGTAGCAGTTTCACCTCGCTTTCGTTTCTCTAACTTTCGCCTTTACACGCCTTTTTTCCTTCCATAAAAAAAGAAGCCCTTACTCGGACTTCTTCCCTGTTTGTATCGATTGTACTTTTTTTCGAAATGCTTCATCACGCAGAATCGCAACTACCCATGGATTCATATTTCGGGTTAATTTTTCATATGAGCGCTCGGGAACGTGTTCTGCGAAATAGACGATTTCCGTATGGTTGCCGTGCTTATCGGTCGCATACACGACATTGGTGGCTACTGTCGTTGTAGAGCCACCTTTTTGACCTGCATAGCGCAGCCATTTTTGATTGCGAGGATGATCCATTACACCTTCCATCACCGCATCTAGCCGTGTTTGCATGGCTTTTGAAAATTCTTTTTTTGCATTTAGACGTCGCATTAAGGCAGCATACTCTGCGGCCGTGCCTTTCGGTAAGCGATCTCCCCATAAGGCATCGAACTGTTTATTCCATACATGATGAGTAAACGTCTTGCCTTTTCCTATTTGCTTAAATAGCTTCTCACTTAAGCTCCGGTATTGTCTTGGTGGTAATCGTTTTACGTGTTCATAAAGCGCACGCTCGGAAAGCTTAGGATGCTTTTCTTTATAATAGGTTGGAATGAGTACAGCGGAGCTAAAGGGATACAGTGGTTCTTGGTGAGGCATGTTCATCCATTTTCGTACATTATTTACTGCCTGCATGCCAAGGCGATGCATCATGTACTCTGTATTCGCATTCGAGCTAAATTGAATCATTCCTTTGGCAACACTTTCAAGCGCTACCGTTTCGTTCACAATTTCCTTGCGTTCTTTCATCACGTGAAGCCAATTCTCATGAGCACCGCCATCGGTTCCCTTCACATAATAGCGAGCTAAGTCAGCGAGCGGAATACGTTCTGTTGGCTGGAGCTTACCTTTTGCTGCTTGGCGCGCATATTCAAGGGCAACGAGTACTTTCATTGTGCTTGCTAACACACGTGGCTTATGTGCTTGATACGAAACAAGCGTTTTACCATTTCTCGTCACAACAACACTCGTCTCCGTATGATTTTGCGCATAGTGCGTTACATACGATGGTTCTTCTTTTTGTGACAAGGCAGAGCTAGTCGTACATCCAGCAAGCATCATGGATGATAAGGCAATCAAAGTTACTATTTTACGCATCTTTTCAGCTGCCATATCGGCAACGGTGTTCCCCCTTTAAATTCCAATTACTCCCTATAGTATACTGCTTTTACAAAAAGTTAACAGGTCCTATTTTATAAAAACTTTCTACAAAAACTGCACGTCCATCTTCTTTTGCATGATACACTATGACTACCAGATTTTATGCTATAAAAGATATCTATCGAACAAAGGGAGTTGTTGAGACATTTATGAAAACAGGAAAAACACTCGTATTACTCATAGCATTATCTTCTCTCATCGCGTGTTCAAATCAAAAAACAAATACAACGGCTGAATCAAAAACACAGCATCAGCCGTCTGCAGAGCACGGAGCAGCTGATCTCCGGCAAGAAACAACTGGAGTAGCTACGTTACCATCATTTTTACAAAAGAAACCAGAAGAAATGCAAGTACTTTATCAAGCCGTAGCACAGCATAAGAAATTATTAGAGAAGATTCCTTGCTACTGTGGCTGTGGTGATAGTGTTCATCATAAAAATAATTATGATTGTTTTGTTCATGAAAATAAGCAAAATGGGGCGATTGTTTGGGATGATCACGGAACAAAATGCGGAGTTTGTTTAGAAATCGCGGCTCAGTCTATCATGGACTATAAAAACGGAAAATCTGTGAAGGAGATTAGAAAAAAAATCGATACTACTTATGAAAAGAAGCAGGGAAAGCCCACACCTACACCTTCCATTTAGAAGCAATGAAAAGAGATTCTTATCACGGTGAAAGGATCTCTTTTCATTCTATTCAGTACGATGATGTCGAGCTCGTTGATACCGATACAGCCACCGCTGCCATGACAGCTGCTTGTTGGGCTTGCATAATGGCTTCAATCGATGCGACTAACCCGGTTTTTAAGAACGACGCATCATCCATATGATCACTTAAATAGAGCTGTGCTGACATCATGATATTAATGTCCTTTGACCAGCGAAAATGTTTGGAATAACCCATTTCCTGTGCACCTTGTAGGATCGTTTTAACCGCCTGTTCACCATCTTTTAAAAGTGCAAGCATGCCGATGATTGGGTAAAACATCCCTTTTGGACGCTGTCCTTCATTTTTGAATGTACGATACACAGATTCAGCACGTTCAATAAGCAGCTGTTCATCGCTATTTCCTAACGATAAAATATGACTTAAAAACTGCAGATCATTGCCACGTGTAAACGACCCTTTCACGAGTGCGCTATAAAAAATCTCCATTTTTTCTAACAGTAGCTCTACCGATTCGTTGCGACCTGCCAATAAAGCAGCCAGCGGATAATCACTTTCTGACGTTAGAAACGCATGATGCTTAGCCATTCCCCGGTAGATGGCCATCGTTCTTGCAATGTCTTCATCTAATACTTCTTGCGCATGACTTAGCATAATTTCAGCCGCCATATACGTAAAGATTCCTCGCTTAAAACGCGCCGCCACCAGGCGATTATAAAGAGACACAAGCTGTTGAAACGCCTCTTCTGGATAATCGAATTGAACGTCCATAATGGCAGCCATTGAATAACGGTACACCGATTTTAAGGGACTAAAGCGACCCGCATGTTCTTTTATATAAAGCGTGAGATCATTAAACTGATCTTTTTGAAACGGCTTTTGGTGAATCGTATAGAGGGCAGCAATCATCATCATCGATTGTTTCGGCAAACTCGACCATCGATGCGCTTCCCTTACCTGCTGAAACGTTTCACTATAGCTACTTAGCTTTTGATAAAATCCGCTCCCGCCCATACTAGGCCTCATCCTTTCGAATAATGCCATGACTCGTTGCCAGCAACACTTCTTTACCCTGTTGATTGCGCGTAACCGATTCAATGCTCACTTTCACATAGCCGTCGCTCGGCTCGACATTCATCAATGTTACCTCACATGTAATCACATCGCCCGTAAAGACAGGACGCACAAATTCACTATTCATTTGGCGTGCGATATAGTGCATATCACCGCCAATTTTCGTTCCTAAACTTGCCGTTAATAAGCCTTGTACCATCAAGCGTCCTTTGTCGTCTAGCTCCACATGATGGCGCCCTTGATCGCCAGATAATTCGCCGAAATGAAGCACTTCTTCTACTGTAAAAGATCGAGAATACGAAAAAACATCACCTTTTTGCATCACACATTCCCCTTCACACTATTTCTTTGTCTCTTATACAAATTTCGGCAAAAAGTGGCATATTCCTTTTCTCTTTTTTACAGCAGCCGTTGCTATAGCTTATGAGTGGAATGATTCTTTCTGACCTGCTTTTGTTTCTTCCATAAAACGAATAATCATATAACTATATGCGGCAATAAACATGCCATATAGCAGTTTAATAGGTATTATACAGCCTCGTTGTGACGGAAATACTAGCAACGCGCCCACTAGCAAAAAGACGGCCATCTAATTTAAATGTCACAGGTACTCATCCCGAAGTGACTGCTTCACATAATTATTGAAACATACCCTCGCTTGCTTCACGACATCTATAATCTTATTCTAGTTTTTTAGTACCATTTATGTATTTTTTAGTAAAAAAACACAAACCAAAGGAGGTTATTAACAGAAAATACAGAATAAATAGAATTATATTAAAGGGGGTGAATATGTTGAAAATTGTCGCAAAAAAAGTTGAAAAAGTGAAAGCTACTATGGATGCTGAGTTATGCCCTGGCTTAGGTAGTTGCTAAGCCCTAATAAAAAAAACACTGGGAGGTGTAACTATGAAAATCGTCGCAAAAAAGGTTGAAAAGGTAAAAGCTACTATGGACGCTGAATTATGCCCTGGCTTAGGTAGTTGCTAATTATAAAAAGGAATATTGTAGGGTTTCCCACAATATTCCTTTCATTCCATAAGGGGGTTTAAATGTGTACAGTAGACCTAAATTTAATCCATTGTATCCTTTCCACCACTTACTCTCTGGACATCTTAGATTGGGTGTAACTGCAGATAAAGTATACGATATAGAAGATCCTACTGGTTCTATCTATCGTCTTATAACTTTACTAGATGGTTCCCATAATGCAAAAACAATTTTTCATCTCCTGAATCAAGATTTTCCGTGTATTACTCTAGAAGAAGTTAATGAAGCCATTTTATCATTAAAAGATCTTGGTTTTTTATTGCATACTGACCCATCTCAACACTCTCTATCTATTAAAGAAAAAGAAAGATTTAAAGGTAATATTAATTATTTTTCACACTTCACCGCTCCAAACGAAGATCCATGTAAATACCAAGATATTCTTTCTAAAAAAAGAATTACAATCATTGGCATGGGGGCTTTTGGATGTAGTATTCTATTTAATCTTGCAGGACTTGGTATAAAAAATGTTAAAATTATAGATTTCGATACCGTAAGTTTAAGTAATTTTAATCGACAAATGTTATTTAAAGAGAATGATATTGGGAGATTCAAAATTGATGTCGCTAAAGAATTTATGGATAAATATTATTCAGATATGATTATTGAAACTTGTAATATGGAAATTGACAGTTTACACACTGCTGATTCATGTATAGAAAATACAGATTTAGTAGTTTTAGCTGCAGACCAACCATACTTATTACTTCCAAGATGGATTAATGAGGTATGTGTAAATAAAAATATACCTTTTATTTCAGGAGGAATAAACATACATTTAGGACAGTTTCAAACTATAATACCTAATATTACAGGTTGTATAGATTGTATGTACACAAAAAATATAAGAGAAATAGAGAATTACTATACAATCATAAAAAATTTTCTAGAATTGAATTTTATTCCCTCTAACATGGCCACTTCTCCAAATATTATGATTATTACTGGTATAATCTGTTCTGAAATTTTCAAGCTATTAAGTGATATACAAGCACCTGAATCTTCCGGGAAATTATTAATGATAGATTTTATGAATTTTGAGTTAACTGAACTAACCAAATGGGATAAAGAAGTTTCCTGTCCAACCTGTGGTGATAAACCTCAAAATGAAACTCTATTTGAGTTATTTGACCAATATTATGATTTCAATAAAGGCGTAGTAAAACGATAGAGGTGACTTGTCTTGGTAAATGAATCATCCTTTCTTACAATGCATAATCTTCAAAGACGTAAAGAGAATTCAGAAGAATATTTAATTGGTAGAACTGATGAAAGTAACTTTGTAATCTTACCGAATATAGCTATTGAAATAATAGATTTATATGACCAACAATTAACAACTAGTGACATTTCTAAAATCATGCAAGAACGTGGCATAGAAGTCGACGTTTTAGATTTTGCAGAAAATTTAGTAAACGATTTACAATTTGTATATAAAGTAGATGGTGTCATTATAAATGATGTTGTAGAGGATAAAAGTCACTTCAAAAATTTAAGTCCTACTGTTTCAAGGCTCTTATTTAGTAATTTTGCTTATTTTATTTATATCTTATTTTTATTGGTAGGTATGTGTATATGTATTTCAAATACTACTTTTATTCCTACATATCAAGATATTTTTGTATTTGATTCAATCTCCTCATCTATTATTTTTGCAACTTTACTAGGTTGGATCTTAATATTTAAGCATGAATTTGCACATTTAATGGCAGCTAAATCATTAGGTATAAACAGTCGAATTGGTTTAGGACACCGACTTGTTTTTCCAGTAGTGGAAACTGATATGTCTAACATAGTACTTCTACCACATAACAAAAGATATAGAGCTTTACTTGCAGGTATGGCATGGGATGGCGCATTATTCGGTATAGGAGTAGTATTTCTTTTACTCAATACAATAGGTATAGAAATGAATATCGTATTATTAAACATAATAAAATTAATAAATTTACATTGTGTACTAGCTATTGCTTTTCAATTTATGTTTTATTTAGAGACTGATATGTATTATGTTTTTACTACTTATTTTAAATGCAATAATCTTTTGCATAATACAAGATTGTATATAAGAAAGTTAACTAAAAGAATATCTAAAGAGCAAACTATAGAACTTCAAAACATTGATCAATACGAAAAAAAAATCATGCAAAAATACGTATGGTTTTATTTATTAGGTGTAATTTGGGCTATAGGTATATTTATTATAGTGTCTATACCTGCTTTATTAAAATTTTTATCTATCGCAATAATGAAAGCTTTGCATAGTAATATACTCTCTATTGCATTTTGGGATGCATTAATTTTTATTGCTATTTCAAGTATTCCAACTGGTATACTAATCTATTCTTGGATTAAAACCTGGAAATCTAACCGAGTGTCTAATAGACCAATCTCATTAGATTAAACATTTAAAGAATACTTAATTTATGTTTTATAATCATAAGGACATCTTCGAAGCTTGAATACGAAGGTGTCTTTGATAATGTTAAATATTAATTGTTTTTTTAACTTAGTCCTTTGTTTCTACATTTTAAAGTAGATAGCAATCTTGATTTGGTTTTAACAGTTAAAAGGTGATTCCGGTATTGTTCTGGAATCATCTATTTAAATTTATTGAGTTGAGAGATGGTATTATTCAGCTAATCATATAGAGCAATGGAAAGCAAAAAAAAACTAAACCGTATAAAGCAAACGAGAGCAATCTACTTCTTTATAATTCACTACCCTTAGAATAGTTTATAACTTTTCCCTGTCGCATACATCACAGTAAATGCCATTTTGCTAGATTTACTATTCATTTTTTCTCCAGCTGTAACGTCATATTCGCCACCTAACAATATAAATACGACAAAAAGCACAAATACTCGCTCATTGATATATTTTCTCCGCAAATAAACGTATTTTCATAACATTAAGACCCGCACAACTCCTTGAAGATGTTGTGCGGATTGCTCCTTCCTTATTCCCCACAATGACATGAAACCGTTGCAAATGTGTCCTTCCCTGTATCTGCGTTGTGTTATTTTTAATTTCCTTAATGAAATATAGCATCAGCCTGCAGCATTAATCTGACCTCGATAAAGTTAACGATCAGCAAACTAGGATAAATCTACTATAGATGATTACGTATTTCCGCCTATTGAATCACACATAATTTAATTGGATAATTTATCCTAAGGAGTATTATGCAGAAGATTAAATTTTTTATATTAAAACAGTGAAGGATTGGTGGTGTTGACTTGCTTGATCTCTCTCCTTTAAACAGTCAGTTAAGCAGGAATAAGGAAGATATTCTTGACTTACAACGCTGTCAAAAAAAATTAGAGTCGTTACAAGAACATTTCACTCAAGGTGAAAGTAAGTGTACTGAGCCTAAATTGCACAAAAACGAATGGTCTGGGAGTAAAGCCGATCAATTCGATAAAAAACGTGCTACCCTTTATACCGGCTACAAAGAACTAATGAAACAACTCTCTGGAGCGATAACAATAATTCAAAACAAAATTAGTGCGTTACAAACATCGAGTTCTCAGTTAGAAAAAACAATAAAAACTGAGCTTGTTCAACATCAACAAGCACTTAAGAAATAAAGAAATAAGGAGTGGTATTCATGAATATGGAAATTGCAATTCAGTTTCAAGCAGTCGAGCAAGCATTAGCTGACATGCGTAAAAAAGCAGAATCGGTAAAAACCGCCATTCCTCATACCATCGGTCATGGTAATACATTAGCTACGGTTGAACAAATCAATAAAATAAGCAAACAGCTACAAACACTATTAGAAAACTATCATAGCTTTATTCTCGAAAATCAAGATATGGCTAAAAAGTCCGTCGATCGTATGAAAAAAGTCGATCAACAAGCGGGGGAACAATTTCTTATGAAATAACACAGGTAGGTGGTAAAATGAAGGTTGTAGACGTCCAGTCATTTCAGGCAGGAACCAAAGCCATTGAACAAGCCATTAGTCCCATTGACGAGCAATTAAAAGCCCTTCAACTCTCTATTAAACATCTTACTAGCTTACAAAATGAGTTGAAAGGTCAAACTGGAAATGGCATTCGAACATACTTTAAAACCGTGCACGACCCCTTTCTCACTTACTTGCATCACACACTAACTACGTATAAGAAAACATTAACTACTATTACGAAATCCTTACAGCACGTAGAGACCAATCCTCAAGGTCATATTAGAACTTCTTTTTTACAACATGATCTTCTTCAAGGTCTCAGCCGTTCGCAATTAGATGCCCACTCATTAATAGACAATGTAAACAATGCTCTGAGCAATGTAAGCCATATCGTGGACGTAAGGAAGTTAAATGAAGTACACATCTCTGATGCTATTAGCCAGGCGAAACAAGCCATTTTAACTACGCTAACCGATGTAACCGAATTTGATCAAACGTCCGAAAAAGCACTAAAAACGATTGAACATGAGCTTACTACATTAACAAACTATCTACAGAAAATGAGCAATGCTTATAATAAGAATAGCGATGAAGTACTGGGTTCTCTCGCCGGGAATAAAGACCTATTTACCAGATTCAAACCTGAATCTTTAGCCAAAGAAGGGGCTTATCGACGCTTAACAGGCGAACTTTTTCAAAAAGGTACGACTAAACCTGTAAAAACACTCCACCTCAACGGCAATGATTATCAAGTGTTCCCAGATGGAACCATTGTAAAAGTTACACGCAAAGGTGGTATAACTGAATACGAATGGGTGACCGAGCTTCCTGAGATGAACAATGAAGACACGGAAGAAGACGTGCTTGACACTGTTAAAGGATGGGGTCACGCAATTTGGGACAAAGCCAGTGCTGTAGTCGACTATACAAAAGACAAAGCAGTTACTATATGGCAGGGAAATGCCGCTATCGTAAAAAACCCAGTATTTTATGCTGAATTATTCCTATTAGGATATAAAATTAATAAGGGGTTTAAAGATGGTGTATTAAACACTGTTAAAGGCATTGGAGAAGGTGCCCTTGGATTAGGAGAAGGAGTAGTCCACGTTCTATATGAACTAGGTCTAGACCGGGGCTATTTGGCAAAAAAAACAGTGGGATTTATTGAGAATGTAATTTACCATCCTGAGAAAATTAGAAACAAAGTTATTGATTGGGCAGAGCATGTCCGAAGAAGCATAGAACAAGCTTATGAACGAGATGTGGTCAACGGGGATGCTGAATCACGAACTCGTTTTTTTACAGAAGGTGCATTAAATCTAGCAACCTTTTTATTCGGAGGAGAAGTACTTGGTGGTAGTAGGGCTGTAAGTCTAGCTAGTAAGGCTAAAGCCGCCTCTAATGCGACCTCCAAAGTAACAAAATCAATACCAAAAGTACACATTGTGACAACACCTGAGGGTCTATCTCTGCCCTTTAATACATTGAATAATCCTTTAGGACAATTAATGTTTTTCAGGGGTAGAGGTACGGGTGAAATGGTTAAGAATATAGGTGATATTAATGATCCTATTAGAACATATCGTGGTGCTGATTTAGTTAAGCTAGAGGCTAAATATACTGCAGATCCACGGTTAACTGTTGAGATGCCCTATGTTGGTAAAGGGCAAAAAAATACAAATGCAGAGGGTTGGTTACGCGATAAAGATTTTTATTGGAAAGAGATGTTAAAGAAGTACCCAGAAGCATTTAGTAAGTCAAATAGACAAAAAATAGAATTAGGATTCTCACCTATAAACAATACAAAGTTTAGAAAACATTTTCCCCAATATGATTTAAAAGAATTATATAATGACACTTTAATTCATCATCACATTGGTGGTGGAGGTCAAGCTGTGGCTGTTCCCTCAAAGCTACATCCAGGTTTAGGAGGGATTCATAATGCTGAGAAAAGCTCAGGAGTTTGGGGAAATGATCAAAAATATGCTGACCTATTAGAAAAATTCTTAGAAAAGTAAGGGTGATTATTTTGGTAATGAAGGATGCTATGAGCAACTATTTTAATTTAAGAAAAGAATATTTTGATAAAGGGTTAGATTTTTTATTTAAAATGCCCTATAACGAAGAAGTTGATTCATTAATCTATCAGGGTGAAATGGATGATGAAGAAGAAATTTCATGGAAACCTATTGAAAAAAATAATAAAAATGATTTAACGAAGATTGAGGAAAGATTTGAAATTAAACTGCACAGTTCGATTAATGATTATTTTAATTCTTTTTGGTTTGCTGATTTAGATGGATTTATTGATCATCATTACATTAGGCTGGAACCTGTATTACCAAATATTGAATTGGACTCCTTCGAAAGTAATTTAGAAGGGTATAAAAACAATCATAATAAGGTTGATAAGACTCCAATAGGTGTAGAGGGGAACGGTTTGTTAGTTGTTTTAGATAATGTAAGTGGAAAGATAGAATTGGAGGATTTTGAACGAGGTTCATTCGAAGATCTTTCGGACAGTTTAGATGAGTTAATTGTTAGTTTAAAGTTACAAAAATAATATACTATAAACAAGGTGCGTTGATTAACCATAATTATACAGTATATCATTGGGTGAATAACCGATAAAAACCGAGTGATCTTTTGAGGTAGATTCGCCATTTCAGGTGCAGTGTATGACAAGGAAGCAGGCATGTGAAGCCTACGAACATCAATGGTTATAGGTCGTTTTGTTTGCACCCTCTCGTCTGAAGAAACTTGAGTAAAACGTACGCCATCATGGCCGCGAATAACTGATTGAACACAGCGTTGGGTGTTGTACCGTAAAGAACCGCACATTTAGATGTTGTTTAATCCAACGAAAAAAAGATTCGATGGCCCAGCGTGATTTATACATTTCCGCAATCTCTTCAGCGGCAACGTTCATTAAATCGGTGACGACACGGGTGGCTTTGCCTTCATAGTCGGTAAACTCGACGACACGGTGTCGTTTTTTCGTTTGTTTTTGCGGCGTTCCCATGGTGCAAGTGAAATCGGCCGTGACATTCGAGCCTTGCGGACGGCTTCTTTGTAGGGATTTCTTTCGATTCAACTGGATATTGTCTTTTAGGCGAAGGACAAACGATTGTTTTTGTTCTTTTGAAACATAGCGATTCACTTTATCGATGGAAAAGTACGCTCGGTCACCAACTAAAATGAAGCGCGTGTCTTCGAGTTCTTTTCCGATGGGTCCATCGTGTTTCAGACCTGTGGTTTCTATGATTTGAAGAGGCATCTCGGTTTCGTTCGTAAAGCTCACATGGAGTTTGATGCCGGAGCGATGGCCGTGATAAAGGGCCCAAGGCAACCTGGATTTTCCGACCGTAATCGTGGTGGAGTCCATGGATAGAAGGGTTTTTGGTAGGCGTAAAGCCCGCCGTCTGGCCCGATTTAACTTTCCAACAAGGACTTGAAAGATCCGTTTCATGATGGCATAATCAAGCTTCTTTATGTGTTTGGATAAAGAGGAATGATCCACCGCAGTGAGGCCAACGCTCGGTCCAACATCCGCGGCGTGAGAATGGAGGCCTCTACTAAGTACGCAAGTAACATCGACACGGTGCATTTTCGGGCGGTTTCTTTAAAGTGAAAGGCTGCTAGAATGTCTTGGAGTTCTTCTTCTGATAGAAAGTTTTGAATCAACGCGTGTGTAGTGGTATGGCTTGGTCATGAGAGTTCCTCGTTTTGTTTAATGTGTTGGTTCGCACCTTACATTTTACGAGAGGACTCTCTTTTTTTACAACATTTTTTGGAATATTTTAGATAATCAACACGCGTGAAAAACGATAAAAATACCCATTATCCAGATTAGGAAAAACAAAATATCTTTTTTATAAATGTTGAATTTGTTCATTCCTTCTCCCCCACAATAAACTACATTTTCTTGTCGTAATACTTTAGAGCAGAATACTCTACTATATTCCGTGACATTATAAACACAGCCATGACGAGGAAAATATTAGATAATGCAACTTCAATAGTCATGTCAACTACTGTTCCAAGAAAAAAGCCTAACAAAACTAACAACGAAAGTAAATTATAGAATTTGAGAGTAACATTATTCACTTTAATCAAAATTAATTGCCATCTTTCATCATTTTTATAAGACGTTTGAAGATTTCTTCTTATCTGATCATTTTTCCATATGAAAAAACCTAAAATAGTAATTACAGCTAAACCAAAAAAATTAATAGTCATTGTTCTTCCTCCTCAAATAAAAATACATCTACTATGCTTACATCCAATGCTTTTGCCATTTTAAATGCAAGTTCAAGAGAAGGTGTGTATTTATACTTTTCTATTGATATTACAGCTTGTCTTGAAATACCAACTTTTTCTGCCAAGGCTTCCTGTGTCCAATTTCTTTCAGCCCTTAAAATCTTAATTCGATTTTTAATCAAAACAAACACCTCCAATGTAATGGCTTATTTACATTAATCGTAACACTATAGTTACTTTTTGTAAATAAATCGTTACATTTTTTGTGTTCCATTTCTATTCTAGTTACCCTACTAATATGTCGATATCTGAAATTCTGGAGATATGAATCCAAATCATGCTACTTTAATTACCTCAGATTTCATTTAAAAAATAAAAGGTAGGGGATTCAGATGAATTTTTATAAGCTAAGCATAGATGCCACACGCAAAAATGACATCATTTGTTATTATAAGAATGATTTAGGTATTCACCAATACAAATTAAATGCGGGGAAGTCCTTTAATCGTTGGGATGAACGCTTTATATTTCAATATGATCACCATGAAGGGGAAGTACCTACAGATTATCTTGACAATGATATGGGATGGTTTGTTGTCTCTAGTAGATTGAAAACGATTATGGAGACATTACATACAAAAATTGAGTATTTTCCAGTTGATGTTGTAGAAATACAAAGCGGTGAACGTGTAGAAGGATATTATATTGCCAATATACTCAAAGTCGTTCATGCACTATGTCTAGAAGAATCAGATTACCATGAAATGCAAACAAAAAGTGCCGGAACTATATACAATGTACGAAAATATGCAATCTATGAAAGTAAAGTAGAAAATAGCGATATTTTCAAATTAGGTGATAGACAGGAAATACCTATTTTCGTGTCAGAACGATTTAAAACTGTAATTGAAAAAATGAATTAACAGGAATGCACTTTCGCGAAATTACATCGGTCTAGATGGTAGGTTTTAAACCTATTCATGATATCTCTAATCGTCTAACAATTGCGGCTATTCTATGATTGTCACGAACAACGAGCGCCTAAAATTGAAGTTAGCGCTCGTTACATATTTTCTAAATTGCTAAGAATACCGCGACATCCGTGTCAATGAAAACCTTCTTCAGAAACAGCACTCCAAAAGACTTTTGAAACTTTCACTATAAGGAAGCACTAGATCGTTTTCCGTCTCCATGTTGCTTACATACTTTATAAAATCCGCAACTCATGAATAAAAAAACTTACGTCATACTGCCGATATGGAATCAAGTGTTGGTCTCAGAGTTGTCGATTATTTCTCATTATTTAAGCACATCAAGTCATTTGAAAAATTAAATTGGGCACCATACTTAAGGTAAAGCTATTTATGCTGACTCTTCCCTAACAGTAATCAAAAGTTAATAGCCTTTTCCTGTCGCATCCGTCACAGTAAATGCCGTTTTGCTTGATGTACTATCCATTTTTTCTGCAGCTGTTATATCATATATAAGGCCGAAGTATCCTAATGCAGTCGACCATTACAATGTAGAAATACAAACTAAAAACTCTGCTGGTAAGTGGAAATCTAGAGAGTCATATCACATTATAGTGGATAAAAGCGGAAAAATTATTGATAGATTTTAGGAAGGTGGATAAATGTTATGAACTATTTGATTGATCTAGAGAACGATGAAAATGATGACTTTGAAAGATTGGCAGATAATGTAGGTGTGTTACAAGTTTTTGATAGCAATGGAAACGAAATAACTAAATCATCAAAAGTATCCTTATTTTTGAGCAAAAATGCCCTAATAGGTTTAGGAACTGAGTTGATAAGGTTAGCTCATAATTACAAAGAAGGTAAGCATCACCACATAGATCCAGCAAGCAAAGAAATGATGGTTCAAACATTAGGGGTTTTTCTGACACCCGATAGTTGTGAATTAATTGTAGGCTGTAGTGATGAAAAAGTTATTGATGATTATTTTAAAGATTAATATAGAAGAAATACCTACGTTTGCACAAGATATAGTCATTTAATAAGCAATAAGACAGATGTAAGCCGCTGAAGAAAAAGCTGTAGAAACTTACTGTACTATATGGCGTTTTCATCTTCTTTTTTTACTAATATATTACATTATTAGTAAAGCTATCAAAACAACTTAAAGATATTTTTAGTCTTCGATCGCTACTATTCTTTCTAACAGTGAAATACAAAACTAATCGTTTAGGGCTAAACAAAATCTATTTTTCCAATTTTAAACTTCATATACAACCCAACAAAACGAGAGCAATCACGCTCTCGTTTTGTTGTCGATCATCCTTATCCCCGCCAGCTCGGTTTCCATTTCTTTATAATTGCCTTTCCTTTAGAAAAGCTATAATATTTCTCCTTTTTAATGTTAAAAGAACCTTTTACAGGTGAAAAAGTATACGTAGTGATTAACCACTTAAATGTAGTATTATCATAAGAGGCTGTTTCGAACAGGTTTTTCCCTATTAAATGAGGTCTTATTGAATACAATAGTTCTTTCTTTACTTTAACTACTTTTCCTTTGTTTACATAGTAAAAATGGATGGACTCTAAGTTTGAACTTTCTGTTTCAGCAAAACCAAATAGGTCTGGTTGGCCTTTAAATGTAGAGGGAATATAATACATCATTTTTCTCGTTTTGTTATACACATAGTTACTTTTTTTATAGTTTGTATTGAGTGGTTTGTTCGCTCCTGTTTGTAGATATATTTTATAGTTGCCTTTATAAAGATGGTCTCCCTTACTAATTCCTGCCCAAGCACAGTTCCAAGAGCAGTGATCATAAGCACCTCTTTTATGCTGATCTTTAGGATCTTTAATCAATATTTTATAGCCTTTCCCTTTCGCATCCGTCACCGTAAATGCCATTCTACTAGATTTACTATCAACCTTTTCGGCTGCTGTAACGTCGTATACACCACCTAACACGACAAAAATGACAAGAAAAAGCGCAACTACTCGTCTCATTGATCTATCGCCTCCATAAGTAAACGAATCTTTACAACATGAAAACCCGCACAACTCCTTGCCTGTGCTGTGCGGATCGTTCCTCTCTTATTCCCCACAATGACATGAAACCGTCCCAAGTATGCCAAAGCTAGCTTGAATGGTATCGCCTGCATTTAGTGGAATGGCTTCGGATAAGGCGCCGCTTAGGACGATATCGCCTTTTTTTAAGCCCTCATTTTGCTGAGCTAGTTTGCGCACGCACCAGGCGACGGCTTCGGCAGGATCGCCGAGGACGGCGGCACCTGCGCCGGTGGTGGCAACGGCTCCGTTCTTACTCATGACCATGCCGATGCTTTTTAAATCGACAGTGCTAGGTTCGATCCATGTGCTGCCAATGAGAAAGCGAGCGGAAGAACAGTTATCAGCGACAACGTCGACGTGGGTAAATTTAAAATCTTGATAGCGACTATCGATGATTTCAAGTGCTGGTGCAACATAGCTCGTCGCCCGTATGACGTCTTCTGCTGTAACGCTTGCGCCTGCCAAGTCTTCTTTCATCATAAAAGCGATTTCTGGTTCAATTTTTGGATGAATAAGTGTGGAGCGGGACACCGGCTCCCACTCTAAGGCAAGCATGTCGGAAACTAAATAGCCGTAGATGGCTTCGTGAATGCCCATCATCTGTTGCTTTGCTTGACTCGTTAAGCCGAGCTTTACGCCGAGGCGGCGGGCGCCTTGTTGAATTTTTTGTTGAATCCATTGCGATTGCATGGCGTACGCGTCTTGGATTGTTAAAGCGGGATGTTGCTCGGTTAAGCGCGGCACTTCGCGACACGTTCGTTCTGCGCTCGCTAACACATCAATCATTTCTAAAAACTGCTCTCGCACGACGGTCATAACAACGCCTCCTTTTTCTTAGCCATCTCAGCGGCTACGTCCATAATGAGATCTTCTTGGCCGCCGACTGCTTTTCGTTTCCCCACTTCAACTAACACATCACGGCTTTCCAAACCAAAGCGCGTAGCCGCTCGTTGCGCATGTAGCAAAAAGCTTGAATACACGCCCGCGTAGCCCATAATGAGTGAATCGGTCGTAATTTCTTGCGAATGTGGCAGTAGCTTAGCGATTGTGTGCTCAGCAAGATCTTGCAGTTCATACAAATTGATACCAAGCTGCATTCCAAGCCGATCTAACACCGCAACCAGCACTTCTGTCTGAGCATTGCCCGCGCCTGCGCCTAGACAGCGTACACTCCCATCGATGCGCGTTGCCCCTGCTTCAACGGCGACGAGCGTATTCGCAACCGCGAGCGATAAATTGTTATGACCATGAAAGCCAATTTCAATAGTCAAAGCTTCGCGTAAGGCGGTGATGACCGCCTTTACTTCATGTGGTAACATCGCTCCGGCTGAATCAGTGACATACACAGCTTGCGCTCCATAGCGCTCCATTTTCAGCGCTTGTATTACCGTCTCTTCAACAGATGCCATATGCGCCATCATTAGAAAACCACACGTTTCCATACCTAGTTCACGAGCTACACGTATATGTTCGGCGGTTACGTCCGCTTCTGTCACATGGGACGCGACTCGAACAAGCGACGCACCTACGTCACGTGCGGCTTTTAAATCCCGTACCGTTCCGATGCCGGGAATGAGTAAAACAGCGATTTTGGCGTTGCGACAAACAGAAACAGCCTCTTCAATGAGCGTCAGTTCACTAACGAGCGAACGACCATATTGTAACGTTGAGCCGCCAAGTCCGTCACCATGACTCACTTCAATGTAATGAACACCCGCATGATCCAATGCAGCGGCAATATGTTTCACCTGTTGCACCGTAAACTGATGATTCATTACATGACTGCCGTCGCGCAAACATACTTCAGTAAGCGTGATGGGACGATTCATAATGCTTTCCTCCTTGCACGCGTGCCATCTGCTCGCCAACCATCGTGGCAGCAGCCGTCATAATGTCTAAATTTCCTGCATACGGCGGAAAATAATGACCGGCGCCTTCTACTTCTAGTAAGATGGTCACTCTGTTTTCATCAAAAAGAGGCTCTTGTCGTAAGCGATAACCAGGAACGTACCGTTGTACCCGCTCGACAACATCATGAATGGCAGCCACCACCACCTTAGCGTCTACCTCACGATCCAACTCACAATAAACAGTGTTGCGCATGAAAATCGGCGGCTCGGCAGGATTTAATAAAATAATCGCTTTACCTACTGCAGCACCACCTACTTCTTCAATGCCTTTTTTCGTCGTTACGGTAAATTCATCAATATTGGCACGCGTGCCGGGTCCCGCACTTCTGCTCGCAATCGTCGCCACAATTTCCGCGTACGAAACAGGTGTTACAGCCCCAATTGCCGCTATGATTGGAATCGTTGCTTGTCCTCCACACGTCATCATGTTGACACTCGGTTCGTTGTACACCTCTTTTGAAGAAACGGCTGGGCAGACGAATGGACCGAGCGCTGCTGGTGTTAGATCGATGACGCGTTTTTGTAACGACTGTAAAATAGGCGCGTGTTCTCTATGTGTTTGTGCCGACGTCGCATCAAAAATAAGCTGTGCCATGTCGGGGTTCGCGACAAGTGCGTCTATGCCGTTATGATACGTTTGTACCCCAGCCTCTGCTGCTCGTCGCAACCCTTCTGACGTTTCGTCAATGCCGATCATCGCGACGAGCTGTAGCGTATCGCTTTGCAACAGTTTATACATCAAATCGGTGCCAATATTACCTGATCCGAGAAGTGCTACTTTCATAACAATCCCTCCCTATACGAACGAAACGCAAACGTCACCGAGCACCCCGAACTGCGCTGTGAATTGATCGCCCGCTAGCACCGTTTCAGCGGCAGCAAGCGCTCCTGGTAAAATGAGTTCGCCCGCTTGTAGTGGCATGCCACGTTCATAGAGTGTATTGGCAAGCCAGGCAATCGCTTGTGCTGGATGGCCGAGCGCCGCTGCGCCAGCTCCTGTGGCGATCATCTTTTCATTTCGCGATAAAATCATCGGCGAACTGCGAAAATCAATGCCCGCAATGCTCGTTTTCTGCTCACCAAGAACAACGAGCGCACTTGAGCCGTTATCTGCTACCGTATCTGCTAATGTAATGTCCCAATTCTCAATGCGACTATCAATGATTTCAAGCGTTGGTACGACATAATCGGTTGCTTGTAGCACATCGGTAAATGTCACATTGCGATGCGCTAACGGTTCTTTTAATACGAAGCCGATTTCCGCCTCTATTTTCGGTGCAATGAGCGCATCAAGAGAGACGCTACCCCCATTACGAATCACCATTGCATCAAATAACAAACCGTAGTCCGGCTCGTTCACGCCCAACATGTGTTGCATGGCAACGCTTGTTAATCCTACTTTACGACCGATCATGCGTTGACCGAGTCCTTGTTTTTTTTGCGCCACTAATTGCTGTACGTAATAGGCATCTTCAACACTCATTTCCTGCAATTGTTGCGTTAAGGGCGAAATCGGATTTCCTCTTCGTTCCGCTTCCCATAACGCATCCGCAACATCGCTCCACTCCATGTGCCACACTCCTTATAATTTCATCGTTACGGTCTTAACCTCGCTATAAAATTCAAAGCTATGTCGTCCGCCTTCGCGCCCAATGCCGCTCGCTTTTGAGCCACCAAATGGTGTGCGCAAATCGCGAATATACCAGCAATTCACCCATAATAGCCCCGCATCCACACGCGCTGTGACGCGCTGTGCACGGCGCACATCATTCGTCCAGACGACACCGGCTAGCCCGTACTTTGAATCATTTGCAATCACAATCGCATCTTCTTCTGTTTTAAACGGAATAACGGTTAAAACCGGTCCGAAGATCTCTTCTTGGGCAACCGTCATCGCATTGTCCACGTCATACAAAACGGTCGGCTCATAGTAATTGCCGTGCGCTAGTCCTTCGACGCGACGTCCGCCATGACCAAGCTTCGCACCTTGCGCGATTCCTAACTCGACGTAGCGATGAATGCTTTCTAAATGAGAGGCGGATACGATCGCTCCCATATCGGTCGTTTCATCGAGCGGATTGCCTACTTTAATTGCTTGAACGGCATGCACTAATTTTTCTAAAAACAGATCATAGATACTTTCTTGCAGCAACAGGCGTGAGCCTGCTAAGCATATTTCTCCTTGATTGCGATAAATGGCATCTAGCGTGCCTTGTAGTGCTTCATCAAGATCAGCATCTTCAAATACGATGTTCGCTGACTTTCCACCAAGCTCAAGTGATACCGGAATCAAGTGCTTGGCAGCATTGCTCATCACCGTTTTGCCAGTAGCTGATTCTCCAACAAACGAAATGCGCCGCACGAGTGGATTCATCGTTAAGGCGGCACCCATCGTCTGCCCTGGGCCGGTGACAATGTTCAGCACACCCGGAGGTAAGCCGGCCTCATTCGCAATCTCACCAAGCATAACCGCGCTTAGTGGTGTATAAGAAGCCGGTTTAACGACGACGGTATTGCCTGCTGCGAGCGCCGCCGATGCTTTCCACGTTAATTGCATAAAAGGCAAGTTCCACGGAATGATCAGGCTCGTGACGCCAGCGGGGGCATATTTGCTATACGACATGATGTGATGCTGCTCATAATGTTCATGCACCATGTATTTCGCCATCTCGGCAAAAAAACGAAAATTAGCGGCAGCACGGGGAATATCAAAACCGCGGCTTTCCTTAATCGGCTTCCCAACATCGAGCGTTTCAATCAGCGCAAGCTCCTCGCACCGCTCTTCGATGAGGTCCGCCATTTTGCATAAAATACGCGAGCGTTCTTCTACCGGACGTCTACTCCAGCACCCATTCGTAAAAGCGGCCTGTGCGGCTTCGATGGCTCGGTGCGCATCATGAGGCGAGCCTAACGCCACACGCGCTAACTCTTGATTACTCGCTGGATTGATAGAGGCAAACGTTCTGCCTCCTTCTGCTTCCACATACTCACCATTAATAAATAACTGCGCATCTTTCATTGCCACCTTCTGAATCACACGATTCGCCTCCCTACTCGACTTCTACGATTAATTCGATTTCAATGATTGTGCCGCTTGGCAATTGAGCCATTCCGACAGCTGAGCGCGCGTGTTTCCCTTGGTCTCCAAACACTTCACGCAATAAGTCAGAAGCGCCATCTGCCACTTGCGGTAACTGTGTAAAATCTTCCGTGCAATTGATCATTGCGAGCATTTTAACGATGCGGGTAACCCGCGACAGCTCACCGAACTCTGCTTTTAGCACACTTAATAGATTGAGCGCTGCCTGCTGAGCCGCTTCGTAGCCTTCTTGTAACGAGCGCTCTCCACCAATTTTTCCATAACAGCCATCCACACCTTGACCTGATGTAAAAAAGAGATTGCCTACACGTAAGCCTGGTACGTAATTGCCATGCGGCGCTCGCAACGGTGGAAGCTGTAAGCCTAAGGCCGCAAGTCTAACTTCTGGCGTTTGGATCGTTTGCAAGTGCTACACCCCGTTTCGCAAGTGATAGATTCAAAAAGCGAGCCGCATTGTCACCTAACAACAGCTGGCGCTCTTCCGCTGTAAAGCTCTCTTCGGTTACAATCACCTTTCCTGGATCCATTTCTCGTAATAAAAACGGATAGTCCGATCCCATGACAATTTTGTCAACGCCAACACGCTCCATCATGTAGCGTACATTTTGGGCATCGTACGTCAGCGAATCGTAGTAAAACTGCTTCGCATAATAGCTTGGTGGATGTGATGTTAGACGTAAATGCGGCCAGACGTCAAAGCCTTGATCCAGGCGTGGTAACAAATAAGGAAACGAACCACCGCCATGCGCCAAACAAATTTTCAACCGTGGATACTTTTCCATCATGCCGCTCCAGACGAGCGACGCAGCAGCAAGGGCCGTTTCACTTGGCATGCCGATTGTATACATCAGATTGTGGCGTGGCATACGCTCGCGTCCTAACGTTTCCCACGGATGAATAAAGAGCGGCACGTCCCATCTTTCTGCCATTTCAAAAAACGATAGAAAGCTTGGATCGTCTAAATTTTTGCCGTTGACATTCGTACCGATTTCAATGCCGACGAGCCCTAACTCATGGATACAATGATCCATTTCCGCAATCGCCACTTCCGCATCTTGCATCGGCACCGTTCCTAAGCCAACGAAACGATCCGGATGCTCGGAAACGACCTCGGCAATGTACTCATTTTGTAAGCGCGCCATATCACGCGCAGCATGAGCGTCTGCCCAGTACGAAAAGGTCACTGGAATTGGCGAAAGCACTTGTACGTCTACGCCTTCTCGATCCATATCTTGTATGCGTTTTTCCGGACACCATACTTGATCCGTCACATCGCGAAAGTTCTTACCACCAACCATGATGGATGCGCCGCAAGCACAGTTTCGTTGCAGCACGGGCCAGCGTTCACCGCCATATTTTTCGGTAAAATCAGGAAAGTCTTCTGAGATGATATGCGTATGAAAATCTATTACCATGTCCACTCTCCTACCTCTGCTGACATCATATGGCCACACGACTTACAGCGCCGTACATTCTCATCGCTATTAAAGCTATGAATAGCCTCCTTCACTTGTACTTCAATATCCGTCAATTGCACCGTCACCCGGTGCATTTCTTCATTACAGTGATCACAAAACCATACAAAATCTTCAAGCTCGCCCTTTTTACGTTTTCGCTCAATAACGAGACCGTATGAATCGGCTACCCGATGTGGTGAATGCGGAACAAACGCCGGTAGCATAAACACTTCGCCCTCTTTTACCGTCACCACTTTGCGACTGCCATCTTCTGTAATGCATTCCACATAACAATCACCTTTTACTTGATAAAAAAACTCATCCGACGGATCGACGTGAAAATCACGGCGACGGTTCGGACCACCAATCATCATGCAAATAAACTCAGAATCTTGCCAAAGCACTTTATTATTAACCGGTGGCTGTAGCGCCTCTTTATTGTCTTGTATCCACTGTAAGAGATTCATAGAATATAAACGATCATGCGTTACCGTCATTATAAAACCCTCCACATCCTATTTTAGACACCAATATACCCAAGCTCTTTCGATAAACAAGCGGCCGTCGCTTTAAGATGTTCGCGAATGCCCATCTGATCTCTCCCCTTCATATAACAGCCTTCTCCCACAAGATTTAAAGCAGCAATTGTTTGGCCTTCATACGAAGTAATAGGATATGCAATTCCATATAATCCGAGTTCGTTTTCATTATCACTCGTAGAATAGCCTTCTTTGTTAATACGCTGAAATTCCTGTTCTAGCTTTCTAGCACATGTAATCGTGTTCGGTGCTCGCTGCTTCAGTTCATACGTAAATGCATAATCGGAACGCGCAGAGAGTAATAGTTTTCCAGAGCTTGTACAGTACGCAGGCTTGCGTGAACCTACATACGTTGGAATGGCCGGCGTTTCTTTTGGAGCTGACTTTAGGACGAAAACAACTTCCGCACCATCAAGCATGCCAATATGAACAGTGCCATTAAAGCGGCGATTCAAGCCTTCAATACGTGGAAATGCTTCTGAAAGCACCTCTCGCTGATGCATGACGCGCTGTCCCCACTCAAGTAATTTCCACCCTAAACGATAGTGCTTGCTGCTATCTTTAATCAGCATTCCTTCGACGACGAGTGTATGCAGCAAATGATGCGTAGTACTTGGTTTCATACCGAGTTTCTGAGCAATTTCCATATTTCCAAGTACAGGCTCTTCTTCGGAAAAGCAATTTAAAATATTCGCGATTTTATGAACAGAACCAATCACAGTGCCGCCTCCTTCAAAAAGAACGTGCTATTGTAAGGTTTCCGTTTGCTGTGAAGACTTCATGATGTGATCGGCTTCAGCAAACACTTGATCCACGCGAGTAAAATGCGTCTGCTTTTTATAGTTAGCATAAAAAATGGCACGCTTTCGGATGGGGTCACCCGTATAATAGCGTTCGTATTGCAGCGCGCGCTGTCCAAATGCTTCGCCACACAAATCCCAAGCAAGCTTGAATAAGCGCACGCGTTCTGTAGCAGATACCCCCTCGCGTCCTACATAATAGCGCTCCATATCTTCCTGCAACTCTGGCTGATTAAAATCGGCTTCTGTTGGCGACATGAGCAGCCCACCTGCACCAATGATTTGAATGACTTCAATTGCTCGTGGATAAAAAACTGGCAGTAGCCCACGAATTGTTTCAAGCGGCGCATAAGCAGGCATCCATTCGCCAGAAGGTAATTGCTCCGCCTCTTGTTCAGATTGCCGTAAAAGCGCGCGAATCGTTTCTACACTTTGAACGAGTTCACCTAATTGATTTTGGACGTGTAAATACCCGTCTACTCCAATAGCATCAGCAAGGCGACACGCTACATCAACGGCAAACGAAAGCTTCGTTAAGCCACGGACACCCGACTGATGAGCTGGCTGCTGAGCAATACCTGTTTTTGGATACAATAAATTAGCCGCCTCTACATTGTTATAAAGAAATACGCGATCCCACGGAACGAGCACATCGTGAAAAACAAGCAAAGCGTCCATCTCTTCAAAGCGCGAGGCAAGTGGATGATCAAATAAGGAGCGCGTCCCATCTTGTGCCGGTTCACGACAAATAATGCGTAAGCCTGGCGTATCAAGTGGTAATGCAAAGGCAAGTGCATAGCGTTCGTCACCTGGCTGAAATCCGGGAAACGAATAAATAATGACCTCATCGGTAATCGGTGCCAGCGTCGCGAGCATTTTTGCACCGCGTACGAGCAGGCCGTCCGGTCGTTCTTCAACTGCACCTAAGTGTGTGTAAGGATCTTGTTGTTCATGAGAAGTTTTACTACGATCATTTTGCGGGTTAATAATAGCGTGGGTTAAAAAGAGGTCTTGATCACGAATATAGCGGAAATAGTTTTGAATATTGGTTGCCCAGTCAGGATGATACGCATTAAGAAACCAGGCGTTGCTTGCCATACCGGTTACGACTACATTTAGAAAATCGGGCGTGCGCCCCATTAAGCCATACGTCGCCTCGGCATACACTTCAAATAAAGAGCGCCGAGCTTGTACATCTTCTGCACTGCGAGGAACGATAAAGGCATTGGACACACGTTCTTGCGTTTCTTCACATACGTGCGTAATGCGATGCTGATACAGCGGATCATGCTGTAGGTCATACAAGCGGGCAATCTCTAACATCGGCTGCCGAAAGACTGGTTCATGAACAACATCCGTAATGCGCCGGCCACCGAGCCATATTTCAGGACTGCGTGCCTGTAAACCTTCGATATATTGAGCTCCAGTACGAATTCCCACCTAAAAACCTCCTTCAATTCAATAGCTTGTCCAAACTATAATTGAAAGCGCTTACTATGTTCAATGTTAGGATTTCATATTATGAAAGTTGCGACATTTTTCCGAAAAATACATTCATTTTTTTCCAGTTTATCACATACAGTTAGTATTGTCTTTTAGGAAGGAGGGGCGTAGCATGCCAAACGGTCAAACGATGCCAGACGGCTTATACGAAGGTAATAATGAATATTACGAACCGCCAAACATTCCCTTAATCATTCCAAACCCACAAACATACATTCAACCGTGGAGTGGTTATAACCCAACATGTACACGTGTTCCACTGAGTCAATGCAAGTACTTTCCCTCGCAAACTTCAAATATTAAACCATATGGCGTCTATACAGGGCTTGAATTAATCGGCAATAAATGGTTGCGTCTCGCATGCCAAGCGGCGATTTATCGCACGTTGTATCCTTATGCTGCCGTCATTGTGCAAATTGATAATGAAACGAATACAATTCTCCGCTATTGGTTGCAACGAAATCAAGTAACAGCTACTAGTGATATTACAGCGCATGCTGAACTGTTAGCGATTCGCAGAGCCTGTCAAGATCTAGGGGTGCTGTCTCTTTCTAACATCCCGAAAGGAGCCGCCAAGCTTCCACAACAAGGTGCCACTTCTCGTTGTGAATTGTATGCCAATGCCGAACCGTGTGCAATGTGCTATTCTGCGAGCTACTGGGCTAATATTCCTGCGATTTATTTCGCCGCTACCCGATTTGATTTGGCTCAGCAAGGCGTTGGGAATGATACGCAGGAAAAACTTTATATGGAAGTATCACTTCCGTATCAAGAGCGGACGCTACCTGCCTATCAATGCACCGTCGATAATTCTCTTGATACGTATAATTTATTAAAACGAAGTCCGCCACCACTCAATAAAAATCAGAAAATTTAAAATATTATTTCCCCTTTGAACCTTTTTCCTTTATGCTAAAAGTACGCTGTGTATCATTTTTCTTTTTTCTCCTTGTCGCTCGTTGCGGTCTTCTACCACAGCACATGACGCATAAAGGAGTGATTCGTATGTTGTTACAAGACAAAGTGGTGCTCATTTATGGTGGAAGTGGTGCTATTGGTCGTTCGATCGCACTGGCTGTCGCAAAAGCAGGTGCCAGCGAATATGTAGGAGGGCGAACGCAAGCGCCACTAGAAGAAGTCGCCCATCATATCAAAAAAAAATGGAAGGCACGCAACAACGGTCGTTGTGGATGCCCGCGACGAAGAACGTGTACAAGCCATCACCCAACAGATTGCAGAAGAAGCAGGTGGTATTGATGTGCTCGTGAATGCCATTGGAATGGAACTCCTTTTCTTGAGCTATCGTATGCTGCGTTCTTTTCCCCGTCGAATACGATATACAAATCCACTATACCATTTCTCGTGGTGCTATTCCTTTCATGAAACATCGTTCTAATAGTCTCATTCTCTCCCTTTCTACGCCCGTTTCCAAAATGACCGGTCCCGGCTTTCTCGGTCATTGTGTCGCTTGTAGCAGTATCGAAGCGATGAATCGCCATCTCGCCGGTGAGCTTAGCACCTACCGCATACGCACGATTTGCATCCGCTCCCATATGATTCCCGAGACGACAGAACTTGGGTCGCATAGTCGTGCGGTCTTCTCCCGTAATGCAACGCTCGCTGACATGACGCTTGAAACGATGCTTGCTAAAAGCAGCAACCCATACATTAACAGGACATTTGCCTACTTTAGCGCAAATAGCCGACACAGCCGTCTTTCTGGCGAGTGATGCTGCCAACGCAATGACAGGCACGGTACTTAATATGACGAGTGGTATTATTGTGGATTAAACTGAAAATAACAGGGAGATGGTTTCTATGACATCTCCCCGATCATAATTTTTTAAAAAAACTTCTTAACATTTAGCGCTTATTAGCCGATACTTACATTAAAGAAGGGTGGTTATATTATACATGCCAAATTTATACCAATCACAGTCAACATCGTACACGTTTGATTCTATACAAGCCTTCCCTGTACCGACTGTGAAGCAACCAGAACAAACACGTTATATTACAACTAACAAAGAACATAATCATATAGATCAACCGCTTGTTCCTCGATGGACATTAGCTAGTCTAGCTAACAATCATGCAGCCTTTCGCGATTTACTCTCAACACGAAATGCGCATTTTTTTTATTGGACCCTCCCACTTCCATTATTGCAAGATGTGAATCCAACTGATGTACCCTATCCGGTCATTTTAAAAACCAATCGAACGATTAAGGGCGTCCCTCCAAAGCTCGTTACGCATCGTGGGGAATGGCATTTAGCGATTGAATCATTAATAGATGATCTTTTTACAGCTGTCGAACATGAAATTTCCTGGCGCTCTGAGAACGAAGCGATTGTCATTGAACAATGGCAAGAGGGCCCAGAATATATAGTAAACGGTTATTTTAAACGTGAAGGTGAACCGATTCCCTTATCAATTATTACGAAGAGTCCCTCGTTTTCTCTTTCTGCGATTCAAGAAGAACTCTCTGCTTACCTATCTGCTTTTTCTCTTATGCTGCAGGCTTCCAATAGCCCCTTTCATATGACGATGCGTCAAAGTAACAAAGGGATAGAAGCTGTCTCCTTTTCACCCTATTACTTTGCTTCATGCGGATCAGAAGATGTGAAACAAAGAACAACAGATGCTTATTTAGCCGGTCTTGAACCCTCATGGTCAGACATCCTGGTACAACGCCATATTTAGTCTCCCCATTTCACAATTGTTTTTGGTACACTTAATAAAAGGCTTTACGAAAGCCTTTTATTATAATGTATGCTACAATAACTTACAATAACTTACATATATTGTACCACATGATAAAGGATGGGATTACTATGTTAAAAGCAGCCACGCACATTATGGCAGCAGAAATGGAGAAACTCGAAAATTTAGAAGTCGCTTTGACCGCTTTTAACTCTAAACGCGCGCTTTTTTTAGAAAAAACCCAGTTAAAAACGCATGTGATTGGTTCCTCGCACATTATGGCAGATGAACACGTCCCAAACTCCCACACGTATAATGTCGTTAAGGGCTTTGGCGTTGATTCTATTCCGTTTTTAGATGAGATTCTCGATTGGTACGAAGCACAAAACATTTCACCTGCTTTTGAACTTACTCCGGGCGTACTCACGAAAGATGTTGCTAAAGCCCTTGCGAGCAAAGGCTTTGTTTGTACGGATCAAAAAACGTATGTAACGGCGAAGCCACTCGAAACCATTGAACGTCGTCAAGGTATTTCCATCATTCCTGTCACCGAAGAAAATGTTCAAGATTTTCTCGATTTAATTGAACAATCGAGCGGTCGCAAAATTGATGCGCAGCGTCGCAAAGAGAAAGCTCACTTTTATTACGACGAGCATTTTCCAAATTACATTGCCTACTATGATGGCAAGCCCGCTGGCATTGGTTCATTATTTATTGCTGGTACAGAAGGCTACATTGCCAATGATTTTACGTTTCCTCTATATTGGGGCTATGATGTGCAAAAAGCATTGTTGCATCATCGCATGAATGTAGCCCATCAAAAAGGCATTACTGCACTCTATACCGATGTTGAATTTGGTTCGATTACGCATCAAAATATGATGGATGACGGCTTTTCTACACTTTGTATTAACACGCTATGGAAAAAGCTATCTGACTAATTTTTTAAGCTTCCCGTTCAGGGTGTTGTCAGCACGTTAGGCAAAACAGTGCCACTCCCTCGTAACGTTTTTTATATGCGGAACAATAAAAAAGAGACGTTATGAAATTCTATTCATAACAGCCTCTCCCTAGATTTAAGAGTTATTTAATGGTTTTCGACACGTTTCTACATTACAATAAAAGCATATCCAAATTCCCTTAAGATGAACGTCTTGAGAATCCAACTCCATTGCCGCACTCTCCCAACAAGAGTGCGGTTTTTTCAATCTAACAAAACGCTCTTCAATCGCTGTACTCCTGTCACAATGGCCGCTTCGTCTTCCATACTAAACGACAGGCGCACATACTCCTTACCCTCTTCCTGACGTAAGAAAAAATGCTCACCAGGAATATAGGACACCCCAGCTTTCAACGCATCAGCAAGTTTTGCTTGCGCATCAATCCCTGGAACGTGTAACCATAAAAAGTAGCCACCACCTGGAACGTACCAGGAAGCTTGCTCACCGAACGCCTCCTGCAAGGCCGTTTGTAGCACACGGCATTTCTGCTCGTATCGGTTCTGCAGCTTCTTCAAGTGCGCCTCATAGGAAACATTTTCTAATAGCGTCATGATCAGTGCCTGACTGTACGGATGCTCTAAATCTTTCTTAAACCAAGCAGCCGCTTTAATAAAGGCCGCATCTCCTGCCATCCAGCCAATGCGCAAACCAGGGGCAATTACTTTTGATAATGAACCAACGTAGAGCACCCGGTTTTCAGTGTCCATTGCCTTTAACGACGTCGGACGCGCCCCAAAAGCAAGCTCTCCATAGGCATCATCTTCTAAAATTAAAAAGTTATAGGTAAGAGCTAACTGCAAGACGTGATGACGACGCTTTGTGCTCATTGACGTACCTGTTGGATTTTGAAACGTAGGAATCAAATACAGAAGCTGCGGTAATGGCTTGCCCTCACGACTTCGCTTCTGCAGCAATGCTTCTAGCACTTCTGTTTGTAAGCCTTCGCCATCGATCGGAACACTAAGCAGTTGATCCGTATAATTACGGAAAATCTCAATAGCTTCCATGTACGTAGGTGCCTCCATTACAACGAGCGCTTCCTCATCCAAAAGAATACGAGCAATTAAGTCGAGCGCTTGGCTAGCTCCAGCCGTTATGAGTAGCTCGTGACGAGAAGCAGTCATTCCTCGCTGCGCCATTCGTTCTTGAATAAAGGTATAAAGTCTCTCTGTGCGTGGACTCCCTATGTAGTGAAGCGGTAAATCTTTTTCTTCGACTAATAGTTGCTCTGTTGCTTGTTGCAATGGGCCAACTGGAATAAGACTAGGTTCAGGATATCCTGAACTTAGGCGAATACACGCTGGCGGTATAGTTGGCATCCACGCACCAGGTGCTGGCTTACCTAACGCTTTCTTAATGTTTTCTGGAAAAAAAGACACTGGATTCATGGCGGTCCACCCTTTCAAGCTTTGTAAATAATCATATTATAGTATGAATATACAATGTTTCATAGCTTTTAAGGCTGTTCTTCTATTTAATTGCTACTTTTTTAAGACGTTCACTTTCTGTTGTTCGTACATACAAGCCACTGTATAACAGCAAGGCACCGCTCATAATAATGATACCAATATAAAGCGACATGAATGCTGGTAGGAGAAAGGCACCAAGGACGATACTAAAACGTGCAACGAGGTCGGCGCCACTAAACGATACATTGGCAAGCGCAGAATAGGAGCCTCGCTTATCGTCCGGAATCATATTGGCTTGCTCGGCATTACGAATCGGCGAATACAGTAATTCTCCGATTGTTGCTAAAAAACTAAAGGTAATTAAGAGAATAAAAGAATTCGCAAACGTTATCGTACTATATCCGATGCCATACAACAGAAGACCGATGATGAGCACGTTTTTCGGCGGCCAGCGATTGCTCAAGCGATTGGCGACAAAGGCTAGGCATACAACGAGCAGCATATTTTCAATGTTCAAGAAACTTAACATTCGCACACCATCAATCCTAAAATCCCCGAGCATTATCGGTGTAAACGTGTCAGCGAGCCGGACGCCAATGTAACTATTCATTGAAAATTCCGCCGCAAAAATGCAGAGCGATCCTCCAACGACTTTAACAAAATCAGAATCGCGTAACGCTTTTGAATAATTGGCAACGACGTCGCGCACCACATTGTTATGTACTTTTTTCAATAAGCCTTGTGTGGAATCTTGTAGCCAAATGAGATACGCAATCGGAATGGCCGTAGAGGTTGCACTTAAGACCGTAAAAAGCAAAAGCTTATGCTCGCTATACAACAAGCCACCAAGCGCCGCTCCAATGGCCAGCGATAAATTGGTCAGCCAATAATCAAGCGCATAAATTTCTTTGCGATTTTCTTTCGTTGTCGAATCAATAATGAGTGCATTCATCGATGGTCGGCCGATACTGCTTGCCACTGATAATCCGACGTAAGACAGTGCAAACAAAACAATGAGATTGTTACGTGGTATTAGTGACAGCGTCATAAGGATAAACATAACTGCTGATGAAAAAGACGTCAGGATGAGCACCTTTTTACGATGAAAACGATCCGATATGTAGCCGCCAATTAAATTCATAAGAAAGCCTAGAAACACAGTCGCCATTAAGAACAATCCCGCCCACACTTTACTTAATTCATGTGCGAAATAGAGGGCCATAAACGGCATGACTGCCGATGTCACCATACGATTGAAAAACGATGATAAGAGCCGTACTTTAATATTGATTGGATAGTGTGTCCATCCCATTTCCTCACCCTCCTTTTGTATGCTCCATCATAAACGAGACACGAAAAGGAAAAAAGAGACACTTTTTACATCCCATGTCTCCTTTTTATGATGAAAAGCCTCTTGCAGCAAGCCCTTCTATGATAAACTAATGGTAATCATTGACGGAACAGAAAGAGGGTGAGATGTTTGAGTACTCGAACATCTACGAAGGAAAAATTATTACAACTACTAAAAAAAGAACAACAGTCAACTGTCGCTCTGCTTGCTAAGCACATGGGTATTACTGAAATGGCGGTACGCAAGCATTTAAACGTTCTTGATCGCGATGGTTTACTGCAGGTTCAAGAAATGAAACAACCGATGGGGCGACCCATTGCCGTGTTTTCACTCAGCGCCAAAGGCAAAGCACAGTTTCCGAACAACTATGAAACGTTAACAACCGAATTGCTTAACGACCTCGAAGCATTACATGGCCAAGATACGATTCACTATTTATTGCAACAGCGCAGTGCGCGCCAAAAGGACAGCTATAGTCGGGAACTTGCCTCGTTATCCTTTGCAGAGAGAGTAGAAAAATTAGCCTCCCTACAGGATGCTAGAGGCTATATGACAGAACTGCGGGAAGAAGATGAACATACATACGAACTAATTGAATACAATTGCCCCATCTTTGCCGTCGCGAATCAGTATAAAAAGGCGTGTCATTGTGAGACAGAAATGTTTCAACATGTGCTCGATACACCTCACGTAACGCGGACAACATGTCGTGCGGATAACGGTGATCATTGCCGCTTTCGCATCACAGCACCAGCACATAAGGAGCACGATCAGCATGGATCCTAAGCTGTTACAGCTTTTTCAAAACACACCGAGCGGTCCTGTTCGTATTGATGAATTAGCAGATATCCTAGCTCTTAGTACGAAACAGCTGACTCGCTCTCTTCGCAAATGGGAGCAGGACGGCTGGTTAACGTATGTGAGCGGTCGTGGTCGCGGTGTGCTATCGCAGCTTCATTGGCAAAAACATGTCGAGCAAACATATGTGGAGTTCGTGCTAGAGGAAATGGATACTGAGCCACTTGAAGTGAGCAGTAAATATTTATCCTACAATTGGTCGCCGCCTTATAAACAGCAACTGATGAAAGCTTTGCAAGCAACGTTTGGTGATCAGCAACAAACACGCGATAAAGTGATCGTGCCACGCCGAAATCCGTTTTTAGCCACGCATCCGATTATAGCCGCAGATGCGAAGAGCGCAATGCTCGTGGCGAACGTATACAATCGGCTCGTTTCACTTTCGGCAGCAGGCGTGTTTACACCGGAACTTGCCCACAGCTGGGACCTTTTACATGATCGCTTGCGTCTTTTTATACGAAAAGATATTACCTTTCATGACGGCTCCTGTCTCACCGCCGATGATGTCGTGTATTGCCTGCAAAAGCTCCTACATCATCCGTATTGTCAGCAAGTATGGCAACCCATTCAAGCCGTAACGTCACCAGCACCGCTTGTCGTCGATCTTCTCTATCGAGATCAGTGTAGCTATAGTTTGCATTTGCTTAGTATGGTGACGGCGAGTATTTATAAAGAAACCGCACACAGCCTTCATGGTACGGGCGCCTTTATGCTTCAACAAAACGATGAACAAAAAACGAGCTTACTCGCCTTTAAAGACCATTTTCGCGAGCGCCCATTGTTAGATGCGGTAGAGTTTATTAAAGTCCCGTCCGATTTCCCTAGAATCTATCAATCAACGGTACAGCCAGTTGACACAACCGCTGTCCCTCATCAAGTTGACTATAGCTTCGGCTTTGGCATTCTTATTTTATCGAATGCCGTTCCAGAAGCATTGCGACATTACATTCATCGCCTTGTCGTCGATCATCGGCATAGTCTCGAAAGCATCAATCTTACGCCGAACGAGCACGGCTGTTTACATCATCCGGTTATTCCACCGCCAGCATCGGTTTCTTTACCACAAACGATGAAACCTTTATCCATTGTTGTGCAGCGTTATACAGAACACATCGTTCAATGGCTAACAGCCTTACTTGATCAGCATAACATTCCTTACGAGCTTCACTACCTCTCTTTTGATGAAACGGTCTATCGAAAACAAGAACAGTGCTATGATGTGTTAATTCATGGCGAAGTGTTTGAGATGAATGAGCAGTTTGCCTTTTTTTACTTTTTAAGGAATGGGCTCTCGCCGTTTTCAACAATGCTAGAAGATGAAAAGTGGCGCACCATACTTCTGCGTTATCCATCCACACCATTTGAGGAGTGGCCTATGCTCAATCAAGAAATGGAAGCAAGCCTTATTCACGCTTCCCACCTCATCCCTCTCTATTACGATCGCAAACAAACACAGCTATCCTCTGATTTGATGAACATACAGCCTACTCAATTTGGCTACATCGACTTGTCGAGCCTCTGGATCCGCCCAACGATTGAAGCGTAGGACGGATTGGGAGGTTTTTTTGTGCATGCTTAGCTGTCGCGTTCTTCCTTCTCCTACACACTTTTTATCATTTCACAATAATATTGCTAAGGATGACAAACATTGGTATTATATGTGTACTAGTCGATTTAGTACACACAAACATCAGAAAGGACGAAAGCTTTATGATGCACTTCTGGACGTTACGGTTACAACGTCGTTCTTGTTATTACGCCTTACTCATCGGGACAGCATTAGCAGTCTTTCAGTTGATCATGAAAGTAGGAGAAATAAACACGTACGATGATATTATTTTCACACCGTATACATCATGGTTATCCATCGATAGCACTCCTATTACACTTGTGTTTTTCTTAGTCTTGCCATTGTTAGCAAGTATTCCAGCCGCTACCCTTTTTCAGGAGGACTCAAAGAATGGTTTACTCTCTTCTCTATTTGTAACGTTACGGAGAAGGACGTATTTTTCCCACCTATTTTTCACTACCTTCCTGACTGGAATGATCGTAGTTGGTCTTCCGTTACTTCTCAACGCGTTCGGCTTTTTCTTATTTTTACCGAACACCCCACCTGATGAAATGATTAATCGTAATGTGGGTATTTATGAAGGATTTGCTCTTTTCTCTTCTCTTTTTTATTCACACCCTTTCGTACATATGTTGCTCAATATTGTACTTTGTTCCGTCTTTGCTGGCCTTTATGCTGTGTTTTCGTTAAGTGTCTCTTTTTGGGTAAAAAATACGTTTTTGGTCGTGACAGGAGGCTTTCTTTTGCAAGTTCTTCTGTATAGCGTGAATATCGTATTCTTTCCTGGGATTGACATAACACCACTGAATTTTTTACCCGTCCATTCGTTGTTCTTTCAAGTCAACGGTAGTCTTGTAGTATGGGTCGGCAGCGCCATGTTCTTAGGAGCATGCTTACTCTATTACACCGGAGCACGCAGACATGAAACGATGTAAGAACGTATTGCTCAATCAGCTTCAGATGCTGCTACTTCATTGGAAAGTGATGTTGATTTGTTGTGCCTTACTTGGAATCTACCTTCACTACTTAGTGCAGTTCGAACGTAAGCACGCTGAAGTATTTCACACAATGGAACTTATGAATATTGTACAAAATCGCTACTTCTATTTGTTCATGTGGGTGCCGTTAGCCTTACTGCACTTTAGTACGTATAGGATGCCAACTACCTCAGAAATCGTTGCGTGGCAAAAAAGAAATTACGGCTTACTCGCCGGACTTCTCCAAGGGTGCTTCATCATTATGATGAATCTCATCTTTGTCTGGAGTGTGGTGTATATACTCTCGGATCCTTATATGAACGACGCGTATGACTTTAGTAGATTGCTGCCTTTATCTCTTTTTATCTTCTTTGGCTTTCTAACTGTGTACCTTGTGTGGCTTGCCATATGGGTTGCAACAAATTCTAGGATTCTTGCATTTATTCTAGCCTTTAGCATCACCGTAGTTGACTTAACGGTTTGCCCCATTTTTTCTCTTCACACGTTTACCGTGTCGCTAGAGGAACGATGGTTCTCCTTTTTTCTAATCATAGGAATAGATGGATGTTTACTCGCTTTATGCTATGAACTGTTTACTCGAAAGGATTATGTATCATGAAGGTTTGGTTATTATTGAAACGAGATGTCTATTTATTCACGGCGACTTGCTATAAAAGGTTCAGTGTAACAGTATGTTGCTTATTGTTACTCGTATTTTTCCAACATACGGTACGTCCGCATGACAGCGCGCTTGCACTTGTTCAAGCCGTATTTCGAGGCTTTTCGAGAGAGTCTCACTATACCTTTCCCATCTACTGGCTGAGCTTTCATCTGGCAAGTTCTTTGATTGTTAGCAATCAGTGGCGCCGAGACTTACTATGGGGCTCAACGACACGTTTTATGAATGGCTACGCTAGATGGGAGGTTTGGTGTAGTAAGCTACTGTTGATTGGCTTTTCGACCTTTCTTTTTACGAGTACTTACTTTGGACTGATCCTAATTTTCACTTCATTGATTCCGAGCGTTCCTGCACTCTCATTCGTTGATGTGCGTGTCTTTCTCTTAATCTATAGCATTCAGTTACTGGTTACATTTGTCCTACATGTACTGTATGTCGTGTGTAATCTCGTACTTCCTGCCGTATTTTCGTTTCTCATTATGATTGTATGGCTATCGATGACAGCGCTTCTCAATGTTCCGTATAATCCGTTTAATCTGAGTCTGACGAATCGCTTGGTGGCTACCCCAGCTCTTCATGTCATCGCACTACTTGCATTGTCGATCCTCTTAGCACTAGCAGGATCGATCATTTTTAAAAATAAAGAGATCATCAGTCAAAAGGAGAATTCTGAATGAAGTTTATTGAAGCACGTACCATTACGAAACGGTTTCGAAAAAATACGGTTTTACAGCACATTTCATTGTCTTTAGAAAAGGGCAAAATATATGGGTTTCAAGGAATTAACGGCTCCGGAAAAACGATGTTATTTCGAGCGCTCTTAGGTTTAATTCAGGTGAATGAAGGAGCTATATACATAAAGGGCGAACGACTGCAGCGCTCAAAGCCATTTCCCGTACGCGCGGGTGTACTTCTTGAAAATCCAGGCTTTATTAAAGAATTTACGGGCAGGAAAAACCTACAACTACTCGCCTCCTTACAAAAAGATACAAGCAACGCTGACATTACATCTCTGCTACAAGAAGTTGGTTTACAACCAGATGATCCTCGCAAAGTAAAAAAATATTCATTAGGCATGAAACAAAAACTTGGCATTGCGCAAGCATTGTTAGGCTCCCCGGAATTTATTGTGCTAGATGAACCGACCAATGCATTAGACGAAAACAGCCTTACTGCGTTAGAAAATTTGTTACATGCTTATAAAAGAGCGGGTGCTACGTTATGCATCGCAAGTCATGATAAAGCCTTTTTACAGCGTATGAGCGATCAGATCTTTACAATTCATGAAGGGACACTCACATCATGAGAAAAATTCATTTTCTTTTTATAGGTGTCATCGTGATCATCGCCTGTAGTTTTCGATACCATCACGTGAACAGTACACCCTTTACCATTCATGAAAAAACGTTCTCCTTTCATCAACAAATCACCACGCCGAAACTAACGTTTACGCTGCAATCGTATACGGTGACAGAAGAGGCGAATGACGAAATCGTGTATCATGTAAAACTACGCATCAAAAATAATACCAAACAACCTCTGAGTTCCTTTGAGACCTTTTATATTAATCCACCTGGACAAGGTCCTAACCAAGTAGAAGGCATGATGCCGCGTGACGGTAATCACGTAATCGGTATGTTAAAACCAGGCATCACCTATGAGGGCGTTGTGGATTTTTCCTTACCGAAAAAAAGAGTAACAGCTAGCAACCATGTGATTGATCTTGTGTTCCTTGACGACGCACATGCTCGCACGGTGACGAAGTATACGCTACACCTATCTAAAAAAAATCCCCATCACAGCTGACGGGGATTTTGTCTTTATTTTACGACTTGAAAGGGAACGGTTTGCGTTACATTCATTTTTTTCATACGTGCAAAACGCTCATCTAGGTTGTTTTCTAGTACCCATTCGTGGTGTGTTTCGGCGATCATTTTTTCGCCAGCTTGCGTTAGGCCTTCCCAATCAAAGTCAACAGAAACCGTAATAGTGCCGTCTGCTGCTTGTTCAGCACTGAAATTTTTCACAGTATGAGCGCTATCTTTGACAGAGCTTGCTGTTGTTGTAAGCCAAGCTTGGAACGCCTCCCACGTCGTAACAGGTGCTGACGTGCTTAGGTTCAGTTTAAAGCTTGGTGCTAGCAATTCTTTGAATGCTTCCTGATGCGTACTTGCTGTTTCCATTAAATACAGCCAATAGTGCATAAAGGAGCGCCCGCGGTTGTCAGCATACGCATCTTGAAACTCAAATTCGCCAAGTTCGCCCGTTGGTTGAATGTTCACTACTGTAAACTTCGGAAGCCCGTCTTGTTGAAGAGCTAGCTCTGTTGTGTACGTAATCGCATAGCTATAGCGGCTTTCATCCGGACGGATATTTTGATAATGGATATCTGCTTGTAGTTTAAGCGTTGTGTCATTTAGACGCTCTACGTTTGCACGTTGTACATGATGTGCATTGCGCCATCCTTTAAACTGGAGAAGACGCTCTCCGATGCCGTCTGTACCTTTTGTTGTGCCAAGATGACCAGAAGTAATCTCTACTTCAGGATCTAGAATATCTAATTGATTGGCAATGCGTGCATCATTCATTTCTACTTCATACGCTTGATACCAGCGATGATATTGGGCAAGGGCCATATGTGTATCTTTTGTGTGTTGGAAATTTGTCATTGTGTATTACGCTCCTTTAGTTGTTTACCGGTCGGCTAGCATGTGGAAAAATAGGTGCTTTTAATTCAAATTCAAACGTCGCACCGTTCACAAAACCGACTGTTTGTGATGAATCATATAGTTGGACTAGAAAGTGGGCCATTTCCTTTGCTGTATGATACTTTGGAATGTTTTTTTCATAAGAAAAGGCGTCCACTCCTAGGGAATGCTGTAAAAATTCTGATTGTGTTGTAGCCGGAGCTAGCACTTTTGCTTGTAGTGCTGCACCTTTTGCTTTTAATTCATGCGCTAATCCTTCTGTAAAGGCACTCACATAAAACTTCGTCGCACAATACGTAACAACCTGATCAACGAGTAGATATCCGCCTCCAGATGAGACATTAATGAGCTGTGCTCCTTGTGTATTCGCATAGTCTCGCGCGTATAGAGTAGAGAGAATCGTTACCGCTTCAACATTCAAACGCATCATCTGTTCCACTTTTTGCAAATCTTGCGTTTCAATCGCCCCAACATGGCCCATTCCTGCGTTATTGATCCACGTTTTAATAGAGCGATCCTTCACGGCTTCATATAGGGCATAACATTGCGCGATGTCGGCTAAGTCATACGTGTGAATATCCACCTCAACAGCGTACTTGCTTCGAAGTTCTTGTTGCAGCGCTTCTAGCTTGTCTAGTCTTCGCGCTACTAAAATGAGATGGTCACCACGCTCAGCAAATGCATGCGCTGCTTCATAACCTATTCCTGAGCTAGCTCCTGTAATGAGAGTGAAATTCTTCATATGCCGCTCCTTTCTACCCTCTTATCGTAAAACTTAGTGTGCGCTCTAACGCAAGTTAAAAATTCATTAAAACTCATTTTCTTTCTCTTTTTTGCATACATAATGTGTGATGGAAAAAACACGATCGTGAGGTGTCACATGAGAACATGGAATGCACCTGAAGGAATCCCGCAACCCATTCGTCGCAATGCTGAAGGGAAAATCATTGCTGGTACGTATGACTTTGGGCCACGCGACGTCATGATTGATCGGCAAAACCCAGATCTTCTCGTTCCTCCTGTTACCGATGCTGGGATTGTTCCGAATTTAAAATTTTCTTTTTCTAACACCTCGATGATTTTAAAGCCTGGCGGGTGGTCACGGGAAATTACCATTCGCGAGCTACCAGTAGCTACAACGCTTGCTGGTGTTAATATGTGTTTAACAGCTGGCGGCGTACGCGAGTTGCATTGGCATAAAGAAGCAGAATGGGCTTTTTTATTGTTAGGGCGCGCCCGTATTACTTCTGTGAATCAAAATGGCCAAAATTTCATTGCCGATATTAATCCCGGTGATCTCTGGTATTTCCCACCTGGCATTCCGCACTCGATTCAAGGATTAGAGCATTGTGAATTTCTGCTTATTTTTGATAACGGTGATTTCTCAGATCAATCTACGCTATCACTGTCTGATTGGTTTTCTCGTACACCTAAGGATGTTCTTTCGGCAAACTTCGGTGTGCCGGTCAGTGAATTTGCGAACATTCCGCAAGAGCAGCTGTACATTTATCAAAGCACCGTTCCTGGCCCAATCGCCACACAAGCCGTTTCCTCTCCCTACGGCGTCGTTCCAGAAAGCTTTAAATACGAGCTCCTCAAACAACCACCGATTCGAACGTCCGGCGGTACTGTTCGGATCGTTGACTCGACCAATTTTCCAGCGTCCAAAACGATTGCCGGGGCGCTCGTTGAAGTAGAGCCTGGTGGCATGCGCGAACTGCACTGGCATCCGAATAACGATGAATGGCAATATTACATGACCGGTCAAGGCCGAATGACCGTCTTTCTCGGTAACGGTACAGCGCGTACCTTCGATTATCGCGCTGGCGATGTTGGTTACGTTCCGTTTGCTACAGGCCATTATATCCAAAATACCGGCACTGAAACATTGCGCTTTTTAGAAATGTTTAAAAGCAATCGATTTGAAGATGTTTCTCTTGCTCAATGGCTCGCACTCACCCCGAAAGCATTAGTAGAAAGCAATTTAAATGTTGGATCCGCCTTTGTCGATTCCTTACGCAAAGAAGATAGTCCCGTCGTGAAATATCCGGGCTTTACGTTCAATCCGAATCTTCCACCGACGGAGCAAGACCAATAGATGCTCGTCAAAAAGAGAGAATGATTTTAAAAGCCAAGGTTGGGGTAAGTATACACAGATCGTGTGCTATATTTACTCCTTTTTTCAGTTGTAAACCATCACTTATCACCCTTAGCCATCATCGTTGCATAGTAACCTCTCGTCTCATACCTACTAGTCACAAAATCCAAGGAAAAAGGAAAGTAAGGAAAGAAATCCCTTTAAACTTATTAAACTTTTATGTATAATAAGTTGGTGAAGAATAGAAAGGAAGGTGCAGTTGGATGAATGATTCTGCAACACGACCTAAAATTGTGGCAATTGCCTTACTGATCGCGACGTTTTTAACGGCGATTGAGGGTACGATTGTATCGACCGCTATGCCGAAAATTGTGGGAGACCTTGGAGGCAGTCAGTTATATACGTGGGTTATTTCTGTCTATTTGCTTGCAACCGTCATTAGTACGCCGATTTTTGGAAAGTTAGCTGATTTATATGGACGGAAAAAAATGTTTGCTAGCGGTGTGATCATTTTTTTAATCGGTAGTCTTCTATCAGGCTTTGCAGCCACGATGGGACAGCTTGTACTTTTTCGTTTAATTCAAGGAATTGGTGCTGGGGCGCTCACCACCATTCCATTTACAATTATTGGTGATATCTTCACCTATGAACAACGCGCCAAAGTGCAAGGCTATATTAGTAGTGTGTGGGGAATTGCCGGCATCATTGGTCCGCTAGCTGGCGGCTTTATTGTTGATCAAATTTCATGGCATTGGGTCTTTTTTATGAATTTACCTTTTGGCATTGTCGCTCTCTTTATTTTATGGACCAGCCTTCATGAGCACGTTGAAAAGAAAAAACAAAAAATCGATTATGGTGGCATTGTGACGTTTGCCATTAGCATGAGTGCCTTTTTATATGCGCTCACGCTCCTAAAAGAAACAAAATCACTATCTGGTAGCATTGTCGGATGGTTTTTGCTTGCCTTCATTGGGGTGATGGTCTTTTTACGCATTGAACGGAAAACGTCCGAACCGATGCTGCCGCTTCAGCTTTTTCGTATTCGCGCGATTACGGTAGCCAATATTGCCGGCTTTCTACTTGGTTTCATTCTTGTCGCCATTACGTTTTACATTCCATTATGGATTCAAGGCGTGAACCATTCGAATGCTACATATTCCGGCATTGCGATGCTGCCAATGTCTCTCACCTGGCCTACCGGTGCTGTGTTATCAGGAAAATGGTTACCAAAAAGTTCCGCGGGACGCCTATCCCTCGTTGGGATTGCGATTATTTTTATCGGGCTACTACCGACCGTGTTCTTTCAAGCAAGTACGTCACTTCTTTGGATGATGATCGCTACGTCGATTCTTGGGCTCGGCTTCGGCTTATCGCTCACGACCTTTACGGTTGCCGTTCAATCGGCGGTTGGTTGGAACTTACGAGGCGCGGCGATGGGTTCTAACAATTTAATGCGCAACCTCGGGCAAGCAGTCGGTATTGCTGTTTCAGGTTTATGGTTAAGCAGTGAATTAGCAGGTACCGCCCTAGCAAACAGTCTACATCAGATTTTTTATATCCTCGTCGGGCTTGCGATCGTTGGTTGCCTAACGACCTTTTCCCTCATTACAAAAGAGAAAAAAGCATCAGAAGCTGCTTAAGCGAAGCGGTTGGCCTCGGTCAACCGCTTACGTTACATATGAAGGAGAATGACTATGAAACGGCCCTTTTTTTTGTATTGGTATAGTTCAACAAGTCTTTCACTTGCTGATGTTATGTACATCATGGTTCTCACCACTTTTTTATACGAACAAACCGGTTCTGCTCTCCAAGCGGCTATTCTTCCCCTCGTTAATGCGCTCACAAGCTTTGTCGCTGGGATGACAATTAGCGTCATTCGGCGCTTTGCTTCCTTTCGTCAGCTATTGCTGCTATTACAAATCGTGAAAGCAAGTGCCATTACCATTTTCACGTTTGGCTTTTCGTATTTTTCTTCTCAGTACAGTTATTTGCTTTTCATTTTACTCATTGTGTCGTTGGCAGAAGGTTGGGGCAATCCTTTATTGCGCACAACCATTATTCATCTCGTGCCACAACCATCGCTTCTTAAAGCCAATAGTCTATTATCTCTTAGCTCGCAAACCGTGCAAATTGCTGGTTATTCGCTAACAGGTTTTCTTGTGATCGCAATGGGAAATACAATTCCTCTGCTTATTACCGTTGCCTTATTATGGAGCGGCGTGCTAACGCTCTTCTTTACGCTTCCTCATATACCCGAAACGACAACCGAAAAAGCCTCTCCAGTAACAACGATGAAAGCCGGCTGGGTAACGTTATGGCGGCAACCGACCTTACGTCTCGTTACCCTTATGGATGTTATTGAAGGCATGGCGGGCACGATTTGGATTGGCGCATTAACACTTGTGTATGTAACAGAGGCACTCCATGAATCACCGCAATGGTGGGGATATATTAATGGCAGTTATTACATTGGAACGATTGTGGGCGGCTTTTTAACGTTAGCGCTTGCTTCCTTCGTCAAACGACATCTTGTACTCGCTATGATAGTCGGCTCGGCTTGCTTTAGTTTACTTACGCTTTTGTATGGACTCAGTACGATGCCGTTGCTCTCCCTTGTGCTTTGTGTGTTGATGGGACCAAGCTATCAGCTCCGCGATGTTTCACAGGAAACGGCGTTTCAGAGCAGTGTTCATGCAGAACAGTTACCGAACGTCTATGGTGCGCGCAGCGTTCTCCTATCATTAACGTCAGCAAGCTCTATTCCATTGTTCGGTTTTATTGCCGATCACTATGGTATTCGTAGCGTGTATGTCATTGCCTCTATTTTCATTAGTTTTTCAGCATTATTAGCCTTTATGTTATTACAGAAACAACGCTCACTTTCAACTGTAAACAACCTGTAACATGGCACGTCTTGTTAAAAGTTAGAAAAGAAGCTATTCTTTAGAAAGAGAACGTCCCTCATTTTGCACTGTATAAAAACCACATTTTTCCTTACACTACTAGAGAATAATTCCTGTAAAAGTTAAAGAGGTGACTCTATGCTTTCTATTATTTTAAGGCTTGTTGCCGTTATTGGTTGTATTTTATACTTCGTCTTTTTAACGGACGTGAACGAAGGTTTTAGCTTATTACAACTAGAAACGCTATTGCCGATGGTAAGTGCTACGCTCGTTTTACTTGCGCTCTATTCCGCAGTGTACCTTCTATGGGATGCTTTTACCTTCTTCTCTCAAAAAAATCGCAAAGTCTAACACAAAACGTTAGCTTGCTTTTTTATGTGAAGGCACCTGGTGTTGTTTGCCATAACATGCAGTCTTGTTAAAAGTCAGAAAAAAAGCTATTCTTTAGAAAGAGAACGCCCCTTCACTCTGTTGCTAGAGCATGATTCTTGGGGAAAAGTTAAAGAGGTGACTCTATGCTTTCTATTACGTTAAGACTCATTGCAGTCATTGGTTGTGCTTTATACTTTGTTTTTCTAACTGACGTGAACGAAGGCTTTAGCTTTTTGGAACTAGAATCGCTATTGCCGATGGTAAGTGCCACGCTCGTTTTACTTGCGCTCTATTCCGCAGTTTATCTCTTATGGGATGCTTTTACCTTCTTCTCTCAAAAAAATCGCAAAGTTTAACACAACAACAAAACGCCAGGTTGCCCTTTTATGAAGGCACCTGGCGTTTTTGATTATTCATGTGGCGCAACGTCAATAATGTCAGTAAGCTTTAACGTATGTCTGTCGCCATGAAAATCAACAATTCTTAGCGCCTGTTGCTGCGTATCTGCATAATGAACACGCCCAATTAACAGATGAAAGTCCCCTTTCTGATAGTACGTGAAACAAATCGGTACATTGTACGCCATCGCTTCATGAATGGTTTCCTCCATCCGTTGTAATTGTTGTTCATCAAGCTCTGGTTGTTTTTTTTGACTTTGATTCCAATTCAGTTCTTTTAGCGCTTGGATATGCTCTGGTAAGAACATACCTTGCCATTTAAGCTTGCCACGATCCCGAAGCATTCGCATCACCATCCTTGTTCTATTATATGCGAATATACGTTCGGTTTACACTGAGAAATTTAGACAATTTTTTCATAACCTAGCCTTTTAGCAAGCGCAGGCCATTCATAATCACAAGAATGGTACTGCCTTCATGGCCGATTACACCAAGTGGCAAGTTCATTTGTTGCGTTAGTGTAGCTATTATTAAGCCTACGATGACCGCGCTTGAAAACCATAAATTTTGCTTAATAATTGTATTCATTCGTTTTGAAAGCAAGACCGCTTTCGGGAGTTTTTGCAGCTCATTTTTCATTAAAATAACGTCTGCCGTATCAATCGCCACATCGGTTCCTTCTCCCATCGCAATCCCTACATTTGCAGTGGCTAGCGCGGGGGCATCGTTAATGCCATCTCCAACCATCGCCACGCTCTCATACTGTTCTTTTAATTTTTGAATATGCTGTCCTTTCGTTTCTGGTAAACACTCCGCAATGTACGCTTCCATCTGCAAGGCCGCCGTCAGCCGTTGCGCCGTTTTTTCATGATCGCCCGTTAACATAATAGAATGGATGCCGATTGTTTTTAAAGAATGAAGGGCGTCGTGGGCATCATGACGAATCGTATCTAACAACGCACAATAACCGACGATTTCCTCATTCACTTGAAAGAAAATTAACGTTTTCCCTTCATTTCTACGTGAAGTAAGCACCTCACCAAACCGTTCGTCAAGCGCAGCTTCACCAACAAAAGCAGCTTTGCCAATTTTCCATACGTCGGCCCCAATCTGTGCTCGCACCCCAGCACCCGGCACATCTTGAAAGTGATGTAGTCCATAAGCTGCTTGTGCATCGCCAATATACTGCACAATAGCCTTTGCCAATGGGTGATTGGAATGTTGCTCAATACTGCTAACCGACCGTCGAACGTCTTGTTCATCGTATCCCTCTACAACAACAAAATCCGTCACCGTTAACTTTCCAGCCGTCAGTGTGCCTGTTTTATCAAAAACGATCGCTTGAATTTTACCCAGATTTTCGAGATGAACGCCCCCTTTAAATAAAATGCCACTGCGAGCACAATTCGAAATAGCAGACAAGGTAGCCGGCATAATAGAGGCTACAACGGCACAAGGAGAAGCCACAACAAGCAAAACAATCGCATGGTAAAACGTCGTCTCCCAACTCCACTCTAGGAGATAGTGAGGCACCACCATCATAAGAGCTACAAAAAGGAGCACGCCCTTTACATACTTGCCTTCAAATGACTCGATAAATTGCTGAGAAGGCGACTTTTCTTGTTGCGCTTGCTGAACGAGATGAATGATTTTTTGAAAAAGTGTTTCCGTTGATCGCTTCGTCACACGGACAACTATAGAGCCGCTAATGTTCATCGTGCCTGCAAATACTTCTCCTGTTACTTCTTTTGTCACCGGCAGCGGTTCACCGGTAATGGACGATTCATCGATCGTCGTCAGTCCTTTTTCAATGACCCCGTCAATGCCAATACGCTCTCCAGCCTTGACAAGAATCAAATCACCTATTTGTAACGAAGAAACATGAACATACTGCTGTTTGTCAGAAGTAAGTAATAATGCTTCTTCGGGCTGTAACTCCATTAATGAGGCAATTTCCTGATTGCTTTTATTTAACGTATACGTTTCAAGCGCACCACTCATCGCAAAAATAAAAATTAAGATGGCGCCCTCTGCCCAATAGCCGATGATCATGGATCCAATCGCCGCCAACACCATCAACAATTCTACATTTAAGGTCCGCTCTGTAATCGTCTCTTGAAGCCCCTCTTTTGCCTTCGCAAAGCCACCAATCATAAATGCAATACAATAGGAGAAAATAGAGGCATACGTAAAATCGTTTCGTTGAAGCAACCAGCCGGTAATAATAAGCACACCACTAATTAGCGCGCACATGAGCTCGCTATGCTGAAACAACGAATGTCTTAGGAACCTTTTCGATGGTTCATTTTTGGGGACGACTGCATTCATATCCATTGACACTCCTCCTTACTGAGAATTAGAATCAATTTCATTACCTTTAAAAATGCAGAAAAGCTGCCATTTACTTGGCAGCTTTCGGACAACCTTCCGAGGTGATACACTTATTTTTTTGAATTTTGCATGGAGGAAACTTTATCTCCATAGTATGTGAGAAACTTCAAAAAAGTCAATATTCAGAAATATATTTTTCTTACTTTTTCCGTTGGGCAACTTTTTTTTATAAATAAAATCCTATTGCTTGATGGAAACATTTATGTTCGCTACAATATACTACAAAGGAAGACTATACGAACGTTGAATCGTTACCTTTGAAAAAGGACTTCATAAGAACGGCGCACGTGAGGAGGAACGACTTATGCAAAAAGCTAGACCAGCTAAAGAAAAAGAAAACAACGGCTGGAAACAAGAGCAAGAAATGGCGAGTTTACAAGAAGTCAATCGGAGCATCGCTATTAAAAAAGACGGTAGTTTTTTTCGCCGCCTTCTTGGCTTTATCGGACCCGGCTATTTAGTCGCTGTTGGTTATATGGACCCTGGAAACTGGGCCACGTCCATTGCTGGTGGTTCACAGTTCGGCTATACGCTGCTTTCGGTTATCTTAATCTCCAATCTCATGGCAATTTTACTGCAAGCATTATCGGCGAAATTAGGGATTGTTTCTGGCAGAGATTTAGCGCAAGCTTGTCGCGATCACTATAGCAAGCCGGTATCATTTATGCTTTGGATCTTATGTGAGCTTGCGATTGCCGCTTGCGACTTAGCCGAAGTCATCGGAGCCGCCATCGCCTTAAACTTATTATTTGATATTCCACTCGTCTATGGTGTGTGCATTACCGCCTTTGATGTATTGTTAATTTTACTGTTACAAAACAAAGGCTTTCGCTATATCGAAGCGTTCGTCATTGCGCTTATTGCCACCATTGCCGTTTGTTTTGGCATTGAGCTCTTTTTATCCAAACCGGAAATCGGTGGGGTCGTACAAGGTTTTCTTCCAAGCACGGAAATCGTCAGCAATCCACAAATGCTTTACATTGCATTAGGGATCTTAGGAGCAACAGTTATGCCACATAACTTATACCTTCACTCCTCCATCGTGCAAACGCGGGAATACGACCGCTCTCTTGAAGGAAAACGTTCTGCGATTCGCTTTGCGACCATCGATTCAACCGTCGCGCTCATGCTCGCGCTCTTTATTAATGCAGCCATCTTAATTTTGTCAGCCGCTGCTTTTCACACATCCGGTCATACCGAAGTGGCGGAAATTCAAGATGCTTACCATCTACTTGATCCGCTACTCGGCTCAGGCATCGCTGGCATCATGTTCGGTGTGGCGCTACTCGCCTCCGGACAAAACTCAACACTAACAGGCACGCTCGCTGGGCAAATCGTGATGGAAGGCTTTCTACGCATTCGCCTGAAACCGTGGATTCGCCGTCTCATTACACGCATGATCGCCATTATCCCAGCCGTCATCGTCACGCTTCTCTATGGCGAAAAAGGAACCGGACAGCTACTCATCCTAAGCCAAGTCATTTTATCCCTACAGCTCTCCTTTGCTGTGATTCCACTTGTTAAATTCACAAGTGATAAAAATAAAATGGGCCCATTCGTCAATAAGCCTATTACCAAATGGCTCGCTTGGTTCGTCGCCCTCCTCATCCTCGTATTGAACGTTTACTTGTTATGGGGAACATTTTTTAACTAGCTTTAAACCCACACGGTGTGTGGGTTTTTTTTGTGGGGTGGGCGGAGGCGGGACCGAGATGTGGGGGCGAGCACAGATGGCGTGGGGCGCGGGCGGAGGCGAGATGTGGGCGCGGGCACAGATGGCG